>NZ_FNYY01000042.1 GCF_900109145.1 Marinovum algicola | reverse complement strand
AGGATCGAGCCGCGCCCGCCAAAGAGCGAGATGCCGCCGATCACCACGGCGGTGATCGCCTGGATGTTGCCGATCACGCCGGTCGTGGCCGAGGGCGAGACCGAGCCGAAGCGTCCGATCATCACCCAGCCCGCCAGCGCGCAGATGAAGCCCACCAGCATGTAGACCGACATCAGCGTTCGGTGCACGTCGACACCGGCGAGCTGTGCCGCCTCGGGATCGTCGCCCACCGCATAGACATGCCGGCCCCAGGCGGTCGAGCGCAGCGCATAGGCCAGCGCCGCCACCAGCACGATCATCAGGAAGACGCCGAGGGTGAACCGCGCGCCGCCGACGTCGAAAGTGGTGCCGAGGAATTGCAGGAACGGGGCTTCGGCCTCGATGTCCTGGGACCGGATGGTTTCATTGGCGGAATAGAGATAGGTGGCGGCCAGCACGATCTGCCACATGCCCAGCGTCACGATGAAGGGCGGCAGTTTCATCCGGCTGACCAGCCAGCCATTGGCCGCGCCGATGCCGGTGCCGACGGCGAGGCCCGCGATCACCGCGAAGACCGGCGGCAGGCCGTAGTCGAAGGAGACCTTGCCCATCACCACGGTACAGAGCACCGCGATGGCGCCGACCGAGAGGTCGATCCCGGCGGTCAGGATGATCAGCGCCTGCGCCGCCGCCAGCACACCGACGATCTGCACCTGTTGCAGGATCAGCGTCATGGCGAAGGGCGAGAAGAACCGGCTGCCCAGCAGCAGGCCGAACAAGATGATCGCTGAGACCAGCACGATCAGAGGCACAAGGGCCGGTGTCGTGTGCAGCAGGTCGTGGAACTTGCCGACCAGCCCCTTGTGGTTCTCCTCGAACGACGCGACGTCGGTCGAGGCGTCCTGGGTTGCGGCTTCGTAATTGTCCGAGTTGGACATGAGTGCCTCCAGATGTTGTGCCGGGTGGGTCCGGGCACGGGAATAGAAACGGGGGCGGGCAGGTCACCCGCCGGAGCGTTCCACGTCAGAGAGTCAGAGAACCGCCCGGGCCGCCGGTGCGGCCCGGACAGTCAGGCGATCAGCCCCAGCAGAGGTTCTTGCCCTCGGCGACCGAGATCGACTCGACGCCGTCGGCCGGATGGTCGGTCACCAGCGCCACGCCGGTATCGAAGAAATTCTTGCCTTCGGTTGCTTCCGGCTTCTCGCCGGTTTCGGCGAAGGTCGCGATCGCCTCGACCCCCAGCGCGGCCATCTTCAGCGGGTATTGCTGCGAGGTCGCTCCGATGATCCCCGCCTCGATATTGTCGATTCCGGGGCAGCCGCCATCGACCGAGACGATCAGCACATCTTCCTGCCGGCCGATGGCCTTCAGCGCTTCGTAGGCGCCGGCGGCGGCGGGTTCGTTGATCGTGTAGACCACGTTGATTTCCGGATCCTGGGCCAGCAGGTTCTCCATCCCCTTGCGACCGCCTTCCTCGTTGCCTTCCGAGACATCGTGCCCGACGATGCGCGGATCCTTTTCATCGCCCCATTTGCCCGGGTCGCCGAGATCGATGCCGAAGCCTTGCAGGAAACCCTGGTTCCGCAAAACCCCTACAGAGGGCTGCGAAATATTGATGTTCAACAGGCCGATTTTGGCGTTGGCGCTCTCGTCACCCAGGGAGGCGACGGCCCATTGGCCGATCAGCTCGCCCGCCTTGAAATTGTCGGTTGCAAAGGTCATGTCGGCGGCGTCGATCGGATCGAGCGGCGTGTCGAGCGCAATCACCAGAATGCCGGCATCGCGCGCCTGTTGTACGGCGGGAACGATGGCAGAGGTGTCCGATGCGGTCAGCAGGATGCCCTTGGCGCCATTGGCGATGCAGGTTTCGATCGCAGCAACCTGGGTCTCGTTGTCGCCATCCACCTTGCCGGCATAGGTATTGAGCGCGACGCCCAGTTCCTCGGCCTTGGCGGTCGCACCTTCGCGCATCTTGACGAAAAACGGGTTGGTGTCGGTCTTGGTGATCAGGCAGGCGCCAGCCGCGTGGCTGCCGGCATATGCGGTGCCGGCAAACGAGGCTGCACCGAGAGTGGCGAGTGCCGTAACACAGGTTCTAAGGGTCATGTTTCCTCCAAAAGTCGTTCTGTTGTCCGAGGTTTTGGAACCATAAAACTTCCTGATGAAGTAATTAATGGTGTCTGGTTCGGACAGTCTATTGTTGCGGTCGCAACATGCAACCGGAGCGAGGCACCTGCTGTAAATCTCTTCGGCAGACGCGGGCTCTGGGTAGAACGTGAAGGGCTCGCGAGTCAATAAATAATTCATTCGAAAGTAAGTAATGGTGCACTCTGACCCGCGCCGCTGCTTGTCAAACTGGCAAGAAATCTTACTATCGCAGCGTCGGCCAATGTGGTGAGACCCTCCAAAAATCAAAGTGATACATGGCCCGATGCGTCGCCTTCTGACCGAGAGGCGCTACTCCGGTCAAACCGCCAAAGGCGATCCAACGAGGTCGCCGCGGGGAACTACAACGAGCACCTGATCCTCAAGTTGATCCGCAGGATGGGCAATTGACCAAGGCAGAGGCGACTCAGGCCACCGGTCCGTCCCCCAATGCGATTTCAGGGATCTTCCGAACTCGCGTGGACGCAAATCTGGTGATCCGAGGCAAACCCCAGCGAGGCAAGATCGGACAACCGTCCGTTCGGCCAGGATCAACCCGGACGCGCCACTATCTCGGCCTGCGACCAGGGCGCCGTGGTCTTGGCCTCGCCTTGGTCGATTTCGGTTCTCTGGACAGTTCAGCGGCTGTCCCAAGGTGTATCGGTCTTGGCTTTCATGCCGCCAAAATCTGATCTCGACCCTGCCAATATGCCTCGTCCGGCGTTCTGCGCTTGAACGAGCGCCGTTTTTTGGCGTCCACCTTGGTCAGCAAATCTCATCGTTTGGTGTCGGCCTGCGGTTCATCCCGGAAAGTGTCACCCAATACATTGTCACGCAGCAGGGGTGCCAATTCATGATCTGCGCGGGCGAGCGCAAGGAAGGGCGCAGGGGCTGTCAGCTCCGGGGTAAAGGCGGGGGCCACCACCGTGCCGCCCGCGGCCTTGATAATCGCGATGCCGGCGGCGGCATCCCACAGGTTCAACTCGCGCTCCGCATAGGCGTCGACCCAGCCCGAGGCGACACCGATCAGGCCAATGGTGGCCGCGCCGCTGCGGCGGAATTCGCCGCCCTGCGCCACGATCCGTTCCAGAAACGCGGCATGATCGGCAAAGGGCGTGCGCGGCGACCAGCCGACGGCAATCAGCGCTTTGGCAGCGGCGCATCCAGCGTCCACCTGAAGGGGAACGCCATTCTTGCGTGCGACGGGGGCGCCGGACAACAGCCCCTCGCACAGCAGATCCAGATCGGGCGCAAAGATCACACCCAAAACGATTTCGCTCGCGCTGGCACAGGCAATGGACACGGCCCAGTCCGGCATGCCGCGCAGGAAATTCGTCGTACCGTCGATCGGGTCGATGATCCAGACCTCGCCAGAGGAGGTATCGCCGCGGCGTCCGCCCTCTTCGCCAATGATGGCGTCTTGGGGGAAGTGTTCCGCAAGGCGTGTGCGGATGAGGGACTCCACCGCCAGATCGGCGGCGGTGACAAAATCCTGCGGCCCCTTGGCGTCGATGGTCAGCCCCCCATGGGCCGCGCGCATGTCACGGGCCAGCGTTCCGGCCTCTCGGGCCAGAGCGGCGGCAAAGGACAATCGGCCCTGCATGTTCATGGTTGTTCGATCTTTCCTGTGGTGCCCCGTGCCACCGGGTGCAGCGGCAGATGTGTCACCAGTGTCGGGGCATCCGGTGTTTGCAGTCGGTAGCTCATTGCCTCGACCGCCATGGCGGCCTGTGTGCCGGCATCTTGGCGCACGGTGCTGAGATCATAAGACGCCCAGCTGGCCTGTTCAATGTCGTCAAACCCGACAACGGCAATGTCCTGTGGCACGCGCAGCCCCAGATCACCGCGAAGCCCGTCAAGCGCGCCGCAGGCCAGCAAGTCATTCGCGGCAAAGAGGCCATCGCAGGAACGCAGGGTGGCTTCGTGGCGGCGCATTGCATCACGCCCGGCCTCAAAGGATTGGCCATCGCAGGGCATCACCTGACAGGGCATCCCCCTGGCGTGGACCAGTTCGCAAAAGCTGTTGACCCGGCCGATCACGGTGAATGTCCGATCCTTGGGGCGCAGCACGGAAAAACGGCGCGCACCCGCCGCGTGCAGCATGTCGAACACGATCTCGGCAGCGGCATCGGGGTCGAGCTGAATCCGGTCGCCGCCGCTGGAGCCGGGGTTGCGGTTGATCAATACAACGGGCACACGCAGTCGCTGACATTCCTCGGTCACGGCGGCGGGCGGTGTATCCGAAGTCACGATCATCCCGGCGAGGTTGTAATCCAGCATCGACGAGAGCAAGGGCTCCAGATCATCGCTGTGATCAGCGGTCAGAAGCAGCGGGCGAAACCCCTCGGAAATCAGCGCGCGGGCAAGGTGTTTCACCTGCCGCGCCCGAAACGGCGTGTCCAGCCGCGAGGCAAGGATGGCGACCAGCTGCGATCGCTGCGATTTGAGGTTCCGCGCCAGTGCGTTGGTGCGATAGCCCAAAGCGCGCGCGGCCTCCATGATCTTGGCGCGGGTGTCATCCGCGATGCTGGCACCGGGAGTGAAACAGCGCGACACCGCAGATCGCGAGACCCCGGCCATGCGCGCCACGTCGTAAGATGTGGGTCGACGGTGGTCATCCATCGGCGCGCACCAATCGGGCAAGCGCAAAGGGATGGTCGACATTGGCAAGGTCAGGCGCGGCGGCCACGATCTGCGCCAAGGTGCCGGCATCACCGGCCATTGCGGCCAGCATGACCGATGCGCCTGCAGCGCGAACGGCGGAGAAATCCCCCGTGCCTTCGGGCAAGGTGAATTCCACGATCTGCGGCGCAAGATCGGCCAGCGTATCCGCAAGCGTTGGATAATCCTGCCGCCGCGCCATGATGTTCGCTTGTGGGGCAAGAGCGCGCAGAGCTTGCAGCTTGGCGTGATCGAATGACCAGAAAAACACGCGATCCTGCAATCCCGCCGCGCAGACCGCTTGCCAGACCGGGGCCGGGGGCGCGGATTTGAGCTCAAGATAGGCGCGTCCGTCATAGCGGTGCAGCAGGTTTAGGACTTCGGTCAGTGTCGGAACCGGGGTTCCGGCGAAATGCGGGCTGAACCAGCCACCGGCGTCGAGCGCGCGCAATTCGGCCAGGGTGTGATCACTGATCGGGCCGGCGCCATTGGTGGTTCTTTCCAGCGTGGCATCGTGGTGAATGACGATCTCGTCGTCGGCGGTGTGATGCAGATCGCATTCGATATAGTCAAAGCCCGCCGCCAGCGCGCATTCCAGCGCTGGTAGGGTGTTTTCCGGCGCGAATTTGTTGGCGCCGCGATGGCACACGGTCTGAAAACGCAGGCCACGCCCCGGCTGGTTGACCAGTTCGGGCCGGTCCGAGCAGATGCCGATCACCGGGCGGGTGCGGATAGCGGCCATGCGCTCCGGGTCTTCCTCGTGCCAGATCGCGAAGCGCTGGCCCTGGGCAAAGGCGCGTTCAAACAGGGCGTCGGTCAGCGTGTCTTGCGGCCGGTCCATATGTTCCCAGCACAGGTGAATCACATCCGCGCCTTGGGCATAGGCGAAGGGCTCCGCGCCCAGCGGCACAAGCACGGACCGGGGGTAGGGGCTGTCGGCTTCGGCCAGAAGCTTTGCGGCCTCCCGGTCAAAGGCGCCAAGGATGGCGCGGGTGATGCCGTGATCGCGCAGCATATGCAGCACTGGCAGGGTTGCGCGGGTGTCCTTGATATCGGCGTAGATGCCGGTGCCCAGCATCGCGGCCTCGGCCACCACATCCCGCAACAGGGGGCAGGGACGGTTTTCCGCCGTGGTGTGGGCGAGGATTTCGGCAAAGCTTGTGTCAGAGATCTTGCGCCCGTCCGACAGGATCTTGTCGTGGAACGCGATGATCTGGCCGTCGGACGATATGCGAATATCGACTTCCCAAATTTCCGCGCCAAGCGCGCTGGCGATGCGGAATGCCTCTAGCGTGTTGTCAGGCGCATAGGCGGAAGCGCCCCGGTGGGCGATGGCATACGGGCGGTCCGGGCGGGTCCAGTCGGGGGATGCGGTCACAGGCGGGCTCCTTCGGCGTCAAACAGATGCACGCGAGACAGGTCAACCTGCCAGGTGACGGGTTGTCCCAGCGCGATGTCATGGCCGGCGGGCACGATGGCGCGCAGCCGTTGGTCGCAGGGCAGGGTCACGTCGATCAGGTCTTCGCGGCCTTGCGGCTCGATGAAACTGACCTGCCCGGCGATGGATGGCCCGCGATGCTGCGGGCCGAAATGTTCGGGGCGCACGCCCAGCGTGATCGGCCCGCGGGCCGCGGTGCCATGGGGCAGGGGGAGAGCGTTGTCGGCGCCGATTGTCAGTTGGCCTTTGGCCTCGGCCCGTAAGAAGCTGATCGGCGGATTGCCCAGAAACCCGGCCACATAGCGGGACGCGGGACGTTCGTACATGTCGCCGGGAGTGCTGATTTGTTCGATCCGGCCATCCTTCATCAGGGCGATGCGGTCACACATCGACATGGCTTCGATCTGGTCATGGGTGACAAGGATCGCGGTGATGCCGGTTTCGCGCTGGAGCCTGCGGATTTCCGAGCGCATTTCCAGCCGCAGCTTGGCGTCGAGATTGGCCAGCGGTTCGTCCAGCAACAACACATCGGGCTTGCGCACAAGCGCGCGTGCCAGCGCCACGCGCTGTTGCTGGCCGCCGGACAATTGTTGCGGTTTGCGGGCCAGAAGATTGCCGATCTGAACCAGTTCCGCCATCTCGCCCACGCGGCGTTTGATCTCGGCCGGTTTGAGATTTTGCACCCTGAGCGGAAAGCCGATGTTGTCCGCCACGCTCATGTGAGGATAAAGCGCATAGTTCTGGAACACCACGCCGACGGGCCGGTCCTGCGGCGGCAGGCGGGTCACGTCCCGATCCCCGAAATGCAGCGTGCCGCCGTCGATCCGGTGGATGCCGCTGATCGCAAACAGCGTGGTGGACTTGCCGCAGCCCGACGGCCCCAGCAGCGCGATCATCTCGCCGGAGGCGACCGAAAGCGACATGTCCTCGATGACGGTGGTGTCGCCAAAGCGTTTGGTAAAGTTTTGCAGTTCGATCCGCATCAGCCTTTCGTGCCTCCGCCATAAATGTTCATGAGCCGTTTCTGGAACAGCAGGTAAACGGCGATGACCGGCAATGCGTAGAACATGCCGATCGCCTTGAAGAGCCCGTAGTCGGGGCGGGTGTCGTCCGCGATGACCGCGTTCATGTAGGTGGCCAGAACCTGGGCATCGGCGCCGGGCGCCAGCACCAGCGGCAGGATGAATTCCGACCAGCCGGCGAGGAAGGAAAAGATCAACAGCGCCGAAAGGCCCGGTTTGACCTGCGGCAGGATCAGTTCCCGCCAGACCCGGAACCGCGAGGCGCCGTCCTGCACGCCCGCCATCTCGATCTCCCACGGGACGGAATCGTAAAAGCCTTTCATGATCCAGATGCCAAAGGGCAATTCCAGTGCCGCTTTCACAAGGATCACGCCCATCAGGCTGTCGTAGAGCCCGAGAAATTGCAGCACGATGAAGATCGCGATGATCAGGGTGATGGTCGGAAAGGCATGCAGCATGATCAACCCGGCCAAGAAGAACCGCCGCGCTGGAAAGTTCAGCCGCGACAGCGCATAGGCGGCGGTGATCGAGAAGGCACAAACCAAAAGCGCGGTCGCGCTGGCAAAGACGAATGTGTTGAAGGTCACCCGCCAGATCGACGGTCTTGCGCTGTCGATGCTGGTCCAGAGGAAGCGCCAGTTGGTCAGCTCCCATTCCTGCGGGATGATGCCGCCGGGCGCGGGACGCGAAACGCTGTCGATCAACTGAAAGCCATACATGATGACCAGCGGCGCCGAGATCAGCGACAGCGCGAGGATCAGCATCCAGTTTCCCTTGGTGTTCATTGTTCGATCCTCGGTTTTGCAACGAGTTCGCTGAATTTGAAGAAACGCAGGTACAGCGCTGACAGCAGGATGCCGATGATCACCAGCGCCAGCGCATAGGCGGCCCCCAACCCGTATTCGAGATTGCCGCCATAGTTCGAAAGCGCGGTGTGATAGGCGGCCAGGGCCCAGACCTCGGTCTGGCGTCCCGGGCCGCCATCGGTGGCCAGCAGGATGTATTCAAACGAGGTCAGCAGTGACAGCGTCTGGTAAGAGGTGATGAACAGGATCGGCCAGCGCATCTGCGGCAACAGCACATGGCGCACCTGTTGCCAGCGGTTGGCCCCGTCCACCTGGGCCGCGAACAATTGCGTTTCGGGGATCGCGCGCAGCGAGGAGGAAAACAGGATCATTCCCAACGACGCCCCCACGCAGCCATTGATCAGCACGATAAAGGTCCAGGCATGGGTGGCGGTGTGGCGCATCCAGTTGATCGGCTCGATGCCGAAGGGACGCAGCATGGCCGAGATAAAGCCCTGATCCCATGTCAGCCATTGCCACATCAGCACATAGAGCACAGGGGGCAGGATTCGCGGCAAAAACCAGATGGCCCGAAACGTCTGGGCCGTGCGGCTTGGCAGATAGAAGGTCGACAGCGCAAGGAATAGACCGAAGCCCACGTTGAAGCCAAGCGTCAGAACCACGTAGATGACGGAGTTCAGCGCATAACGCCATGTGGCAGGCAATTCCCACAGCAACTCAAAATTCTGGGTGGTAAAGGTCCACCCGGTATAGGCCGCCTCGGTCAGCGCGAGGCGGTCGCGCTCTGGCACGCCAAGATCGGTGATCGCCAAGGCGAAATCATCCCGGGTGGCGAACCGTTGACCAAGGATCGAGACGCGGAACAGGTCTGCCGCCGTCTTGCGGTCGCGGACCTTGCGCAGCGGGTTTCGCCGCAGCTCTTTCAGCGCCCGTTCCATGGCCCGCTGGTCGTCGAACTTTGCGCCACCATGCAGCTTGTCCAGCTCTGCGGCGCGGTCCTCGCCGAATTCGGCGGCAAACAGGGCCAGTGTTTCGGGCTGCACCGCGTATCCGGCACCTGCCAACAGGGCCACCGCATCCTCGCCAACACCCACTGCCGGCAGGCGGCGCAGGTCGCTTTCGCTGATCTGGTATTCGCCGCCCAGAATGCCGGTCGAGGTGCTCATGTTCGTAAAGGCAAAAACCACCGTCAGCACAACGGGTAGTAGAAAGAACATCATTACCGCCAGCAACGCGGGGCTGAGAAAGCCCAAGCCCAAAAGGGTCTGTCGGGTCATGTGGCACCTCGTGATTGAACAGGGGCGACGGCGGGCTGATTGTGCGCGCCGTCGCCGGATTTCAGCCGGATCAGGCTCAGCGAACGATCAGCTCGTCGCCCAGAGTGGCGGTCAGTTGCGCTTCCACTTCGGCCACGGCTTCTTCGGGGGTCTGAACGCCGGTCCAGGCGGCTTCGAGGCCCTTGAACATCGCTTCCGAAAACGCTCCGTAGCTGGGGTGGTTCGGTTGCGCATTGGCGTGCGGCAGCAGGACTTCGGTAGCCTCGGCGGCCCAGCGGTCACCGGAATAGAGGTCAAGACCGGCTTCGGCCTTGCCGATGGCGAGGTGCGACGACTTGATCGCATGCAGCGCGTTCAGGCGCGGCTCGGACGCGATGGCGACCAGTTGTGCGGCGATTTCCTCGACGCGGTCGTCTTTCTGATCGGTAAGAAGATAGACCAGCGGGTGGGTCACGGTATTGGCGCGGCCCGCATCATTGCCGGCCGGGATCAGGGTAAAGCCGACGGTGCCGAAGAAGTCTTCGTTGCCTTCCTTGCCGGTATAGCGACCATAATGCCATGTGCCGCCGTGCCAGAACGCGGCTTTGCCATTGGCAACTTCGGAATACCACTGGTCCCATTCGGTGCCGATGTGGTTCCTTCGGGTGACACCGGCATCCACCGCGTCGACAAAGAACTGGTACATCTCGGTCATGGCAGTGCGGTCGAACAGCAGCTTGCCGGTTTCGGTGTCCGTCAGCTCACCGCCGAAGGATTGATAGAACTGAGCGTAGTCCGGCCCGTTGGACACGCGCGGATAGAAGCCGTAGCCTTTTTCGACAAGGCCCATGTCGACGGCTTTCTTGGCATCGGCCAGCATGTCGCGCAGGGTGTATTCACCGGCCTCGACACGGGCAGACATGGCGTCCATGTCCGCCTCGCTGTAGCCGAGCGCTGCGAAGGTCTCTTTCCAATAGAAGAACGGGCGGCTTTCCGCGTCCTGGGGCACACCCCACTGCATGCCGTCAAACGTCGCGATTTCCATCAGGTTGCCGTAGATGTTGTTCAGCGGCCAGGCGTCCAGATCGACGTAGTCCTCGACCGGGACGATGTAGCCGGCGCTGGCCCAGGGGGCGATGTCCAGATGCGAGGTGACGACGATATTGGGGGCGTTGCCCGCTTCGGCGCCGAGGGTCACGGCCTGTTTGAAGCCGTCCCAGCCGTCGAAATCGCGTTTGCCTTCGACGGTGATGTTCAACTCTTCGCCGCGGATGGCTGCTTCGCGCGACAGCATGTCGGCGGCAATGCGGATGTTGTCTATGCGGTAGTGGTCGCTGTCATTGGACCCGCCGGCCCAGACTGTGATGGTGATGTCTTCTGCCAGAACCGGCGCGGCGGCCGTGGCGGCGATCAGCGCCAATGCGCTAGTCATCTTTTTCATGGGATCGAATCTCCAAGCTGTGGGGCGCACGCGGCATTGGGTTGCACACGTGTGCACAGCTCTCGACGATCTTTGTAACAGCGGCCTGTGTGTTAAGTGTCATTTACGTGAAAAAACGGCGGCCGCGGATATTCCACCATCAGCCCGGGTGCGAAAGTCAGTGGACAGCAGGACGTAGCAAGACGACCTGCCCCCTGCTGGTCCCTCATTCATAACGAGAGTCTGCAGGTTGGTGCTCTGCCGCCATGTTGTCTCAAGCCTCGTTGCGACAGTTTCCGCTATCTCAGCTTCTTCATCTCTTCCCGGAATGCCTCGGTCGGGGTTCGCCATCCGAGGCACTTTCTGGGCGTGCCGTTCAGGCGGTCGCAAATCGCCTTCATCTTGGGATTTGAGAGCGCCGCGAGCTGGGTGTCCCTAGGCAGGTAACGGCGCGCGCGCTTGTTCAGGTTCTCGACCGAGCCCTTTTGCCACGGCGCCTGCGGGTCACAGAACCACGCCACGGTGCCGATCCCGGGCTGCAACTTGCGCCATTCGCGAAATTCGAGACCGCGGTCAAAGGTGATCGAGCGGCGGGCCGGTTGGGGCAGGGAGACCATCACGTCCATCAGACGGTTCATGAACTGCGTCGAGCTGCGGTCGTTGTTGCGGAACAGCATGGCGAAACGGGTCTTGCGTTCCACCAGCGAAGCCACGTTCATCTTGCCCTGGGCCTTCTCGAAGATCATCAGATCGCCTTCCCATTCACCAAATGTCTCACGGGTCTTCACATACTCCGGCCGTCCATGGATCGACCGATCCGGCGGGAAAACAAGGCCGCGCGGGCGTCTGGCATAGCGCGGTTTGCGTTTCTTGCGGCGGCTGGGCAGATACCGCGCCAGCGCGGCGGACTGACCTTCGCGGCTGTAGACATGGGCGTATATCGTCTCGTGGCTGATGCGGATGGGTTGGCCTTCGAACCCGAGGCGGCCGGCGATCTGCTCGGGAGACCAACCTTCCTTGAGGCGGTCGATCACCGCTTCGCGCAGCTCGGGCAGCCGGATCAGCTTGCGACGACGGGTGCGCCGGGCGGCGGCATAACGCTGAGCATTGATCCCGTAGTAGCCGTCCAGATACGGTAGTTCCTCGTCGCTGAAGGAGTTGCGCTTGCTCTCGCGATAGATCGTCGAGCGGTGCCTGCCGATTTCCGCCGCAATCCTGCTGACCGGCACTTTCGTGTACAGCATATCCTCGATCGCACGTCGTTCGCGTAAATTCAGCTCTGTATGGGCC
>NZ_FNYY01000052.1 GCF_900109145.1 Marinovum algicola | reverse complement strand
CGGTCCGAGCGGTCCGAGCGGTCCGAGCGGTCCGAGTGGGACTCTGGGCGTATGCGCGGGGCTGCGCTGTCAGGCCGAGATGCATCCAGGCGCACCGCTGAGACAAGGGTTTGCGCTCAGAGCGGATATGAGGGGCCTTAGGGTGCCTCTAGAAGTTTTCAGCCGTATAGAGGCTACCCGGGACGTGATGGCCTCCTGGCGCGCTCTCAGCGCCTCTGGTGCCGCATTGCCCTTGCGCCTGGTCTGACGATGGCTGTGCTGCCGAAGTTAAGCTCAACTGGACGTCAAATTCCTGGAGACTTCGCGGCCGCGAGCCCGCTACTGGAGGGGGTGGCCGCACGCCGAGAGGCCTATGTGCTTACTTATTGCGACGCTCACCCTGAATTCGGCGCCCCTCACAGAGCCGCGGCGCTACTAACTGAGGGGAATCTCATCTATCATATATACCCTGTAAGGTACCCTATACCTTCCCTCTCTGAAGCATCTACCAGAAGAGACATGAGAGGAGGGGGAGGGTCGCGCCGCGGCGGCGGCGCGTTCAAGAGGGCCTGAAGGTCTTCCATCGCTTCCTCAGGTCGTCGAGCGCGGTGCCGATGCGGTCGTTCATCTCCGACCACCTGACGAGGCCGATGGCCTGAGAGGCGGTCCTTCGAGGCAGCGGCTTGCCTGAGCCTCTCAGCGTCTCACGGTCGCGCTCGTATCTGGCCCGGTTTCGAAGCTCGATGCCATAGACGCCCCGGGATTGAAGCTGCACCTCGATGTCCTTCAACAGGTCCTCCTCATCAGGGACGACAGGCAGCCAGAGGGACAGATACGGGCTGGTCAGCTTGCGGAAGGACACGGTCGCGAGGTCGTCAACGGTCTTGACGCCTCTGCCTGCGAGGGTCTGCTCCCAGGAGAGGGTCACCTCCAGCCTGGCACGGCGATCCTTGAAGGCAAGGTACTCGAGCGTGTTCTTTCCCGGGTTCCTGCGGTCCGCGATCTTGTGCTGGGCGCTGGTCATTGCCGAGGCGGCCGTGGCTCCCCGGTAGAGCGTGGCATTCAGGTAGGGGAGGTCTCCGGGCGTCTCGCTCAACAGCCTGTCGCGCACGTCTTTGTCTTTGTCTTTGACTTGAAGATCGGAGACGCGGCTGGCCTTCTTTGGGTGCTGGAACAGGTATTTAGGTTTGGAGCTGATGCTTGTCCGGGCATCTCCATATCTCGGGATGATCCCGTCTTCGATGGGAAAGGCTGAGGCAGGCGCCCAGTGATGACGATGCAGGAGCGCGACCATCTTCTCCCTTTGCAAGAGCGCCGCTGTCTCGGATGAGGACCTGGGAAAGATGTCGATGGAGATTTCGAGAAGATGCAACTGTACCGGACCATTGAGGCCGATATCCTCGCGCAAAACCTTCAGTAGGGATGACAGGGGAGCGGGCTCCGGGTCCTGCACGAGGATTGCGAAACAGTGTCCGGCTGATTTCGATCCGTCAAGCTCCGGCAGGGGTTTTCCCCAATTCTCGCGATCTTTGTCTTTGCGGCGGGCAGGGTCCCGAACATAGGTGGTGGCATCGGTCTTGGCCGTGAGGCGGCGTTGCAGGCTACGTTCGTCGGTGATCTTCTTGGTCTCGACGAGCAGGACCATCCGGTCGACTACGGCGTGAAACCGATAGTCTTCCGGTTCGACATCCGGGCGCAGAACCAATTTCTGCGGCTTGGATGCGCTGGGAACGCCCAGGAGGGTCGGCTTGTATTCCAGGTGCGGCAGTGGCACGGCGGCTAAGATTTTGCCGCGGTATTCCTGGCGTTTCTCATCCGAAGAATAGGGCAGGTCAATCTTGAACGCGCGGGCCACAGCCGGGACGGGTGGTGTCACACTTGAGGCGGGGAGAGGTGCTTTCTTCTTGGCAGGCTTCGGCGTGATGCCGGCGCGGATGGCTTCGATATTCGGTGAGGAGGTGACGACCTTTCCACCAAAGCGCGCACTGCCGCTTCCGACATGAGACCGGTATCCGGACAGGAGCCTCCGCAATTGTCGTAGCTGCGAGTCGAAGAATTCAGGCTCCCGAGTTTCGCCGAACAGAGGTTTCCACCGGCGTGCAAGGTCGGCCTTGTTGATGGCTTGGGTGCGGTGCTTCTGGCGGGGCGCGTCGCGTCCGTGCTTCTCCTCGATCGGCCTCAGCGAAAGTTCCAACATCGCGGCCGCCACGGTCTTGAGAACGAGCCGCAGATCGGGCTCCGGGCCACCCTTTCTACGATACCCGGGATGACGCTCAACCAGGAGCCAGTCACCAAAGGCGACCAGCTCGGCCTGTCTGTGGAGCTTTCCCTTCTCATCCACGGCATCTGCTTCTGACTTCGGCATGGCCTTTCCCCAATGCTTGGGACGGGCGGCTAGAAGACCATTCAGGCAGCGGATGAAATCGGCGTCGTCGTGCTGATCTTCCAACCGACCGGCGACCACCAACTTGGAAGTCTTGCTCAGGTCGTCGATCTGGCCTGCAACGCGCTGTCGGAGGGTGTCGCACATGATGGACGTCTCGTGCTGAGGGCGGGCCTTGTTCTCTAGCGCCGCGCCAGAGCAACGGCAACTCGTTCGGACGCTAGAAATCGCCGGGCCGAAGGTGTGATCCCGGCCTGTCCCGGGCACCGCAAGTCCGTGCGATTTCCCATCGAAGACATTTCTCCCGCCAGCAAATCCCATCAACGCCGCAGCTATAACAATAGTATCGATAACAAGAAGTTAGCAGACGAAAGGAGCGCGAAAATGAGCGTGAAACCACATCAGGAAACCGAACTTGCCAAGTACGTCGCGAAACGGGTGCTGGCCTTGAAGCCGAGGAAGTCGCAGATCGAGATCGCGGCGGCCGCCGGTTTCGTGCACCCCAACATGGTCTCGATGATCAAGAGTGGCGCGTCGAAGCTGCCGCTGGACCGTGTACCCTCGATGGCGGCGGCCCTCGAATGCGACCCGGCCTACCTCATGCGGCTGGCCTTGGAGCAGTCGATCGGCAAGACCGCCACCGCGGCCGTGCTTGAGGCCTTCGGTACGCCGGTGACGCAGAACGAGCTGGGTTGGCTGGAGGAGATCCGCGACGCCTCTGACAACACCGACCCGAGGCTGACCCGGAGAGCGCGTACCGCGATCCAAGGCATCTTCGGCAAGTAGACAAGGTCCAGGGCGGCGTCCGATGCAATGCACCAGGCGCCGCCTGCATGGTTACATGTCGCCCCAAGAGGGTGCCTGATGTTTACATGAGGTTTCCATGGGGGTGCCTCAATGTTTCCATCGCACCGCCCGCGCCCCTCGAAAACCATCGATTTCAGCCCATTTCGGCCTCTCACTAGTGAGCTATGTTTCCCCTATGTTTACATTTCGGAGGCCGATTTTCGTTTTACGGCTGTGTCATGTAAACATAGCCATGGCGTAAGCCCTTTAAAAACAAGGGCTTCGAGCAAGGGGAGCCTTCCGGCAAGGGTGACAAAGCGTCCGGATCGGCAGGAATGCGTGTCAGGATCGCTCTCTGTACAGGTGTGGATGCCGGTGGCTGCTTGCGCGACGCCAGGACCTCACTCGCTAGATGACCGCGTCGCCTCATAGCCGTAGGTAGGGTCTCAAGGACAGGAGTCCGGTAGAGGCGACCGCGCCGCGTGGTCTCCATCTCTCAGGGACCGTGGCGGCTCCGCTTGCTTTCGCCACGAGCACGGTGCCCATGACCTCCTCCTGTGATTTCCTTGAGGCCATCGTATAGGAAATCACACAAGCACACTCTCTCCCACACGCATCTCCACCTTCAGACCGCTATAACACTAACAGCACCTTAAGAGGTGAGATGGATACACAAGTGAAGGACGATAAGGATGATGGAGAGGGACGTGGCGCGGGATCGCGGTCAGGAAATCCGGAAGATGGCGGTGGGCTACGCACGGGTCTCGACCAAGGAGCAGGGCGCGCGTGGAACGAGCCTGGAGGCCCAGAGAGACGCCATAGACCGCTTTGCCGACTTCTCCGGGTACACAGTGCTGGACCACTTCTCTGACGTCGCCAGCGGGGCCGGAGAAGACAGCTTTCACCAGAGGTCCGGGTTGCAGGATGCCTTGCGTCTGGCCGCATCAGAGGGGGCTGATGTCATCGTCTGGAGCTGGGATCGTCTCTCCCGGTATGCCGACATCGAGAACCAGATCCGAACCATTCTTCCTGCGGCTTGTGAGGTCATCTGCGTCGAGGAACCAATGACCCTCCGGCGCGCGTCCGAGGCAGCCAGGTTCGAACACGCAGAGCGCCGCCGGAAAGTGCTCTCGGAGAGAACCCGTGAGTCATTGGCTGCGAGGAGGGCTCAGGGCGTTCAACTCGGCAACCCGACGATCAGGGAGCTTCAGGGAAAGGCGTCTAAGGCCAATGCCGAGAAGGCACAGTTGCAGGTGGAGCGGATTGCCAGCGTGCTTCGCCAGGAGGATGCTGCTGGGCTGAGCTATGCTGAGATCGCGGCGCTGCTGAATAGCAAGGGGATCAGGACCTCGCGAAACAAGGAATGGAACGCGTCGAGAGTGCGCATTCCGGTAACCAAGGCGCGCAAGTTGTTGCAGGAGGAAGAGGCGTTCTATTCCAAGCAACCTGGCTTTGGCATGATGTGAATCTTTTGCGAGGAAAGGCTTGGTTGTCCGGGACGGGCCGAGGGTGTTTCTGATTTCCGAAGATGCACAGGGCATGCTCCGAACATGTGGCAATGCCGCTGCTTCTGGACCGCTTGCAGGCGGGCTTTCGACACGGGGCGCATGTTCAATCATCAGGGTCTCGCAAGGACCTCTGCCGGATTGCGCCACCGAGGCTGACCGGAACCGTGCGATGAAGATGAGCCTTGAGGGTTCTCGGAGCTCATCCAAGGAGCCGGATGCGTCGACGGCTTCCCGGAGGAGAAGCTGGTTCGGAGGGAAGTATCGCAGCTGAGGCTCGTGACGGAACGGCTGCGGCCATTCCCCGCGCGTGAGGCCGTCGCTGTCCACAGTCGTGGCGTGAGCAGCATCGCGCCTGCGCGCAAAGGAACCCCGCACCTCTTGAAGGAAAGAAGGAAAGCGCGTTCCTGTCGCTCCCGTGAAAGGAGCTTTCGAACCGGCAATCAGGAAAGGCTCGATGGTCAGGGAGCGGCCGCGGCATCGATGGGGTATCGAAGTCCTAGGAAATTCGCACTGCTTGCATGGGGATGCATCGGGGCGCCGCAATGTCCCCAAGATCGGATGCTCCGATACTGAACCCCAAGGGCATCTGTCCATTCATGGTCGCCGGCACCAGGCGTCTCCGATTGGATGTGCAGCTAGGCGGCCTTTTTCATCGTGTGGAGCATTGCGCCTGGCCCGACAGGGCGGGGCGTGAATGACGTGACATTGGTCGAGGCGGCGGGGTGCGCGTAGCTGGCCTTGATCGTCACCCGAAATACACAAACGGTTGCGATCACGAGGCCGAAGCTCAGGAGAGCCGCGCCGGTCGCGAGGATCGCGGTCATCGAGACATCGCCGGCAATCACCGCCCAGAGGCCGACCAGTGATCCGGCGAGGGCGAGCGGCAACAGGCCGGTCCAAAGCGACAGCAGGATCGAGCCCAAAACCTCGGTCCTCAACCAGCTGTCATGGGGCGATCGGATGCTGCTGTAGTCAATCGCACAGATCAACGCGCCAGTCGACCCACTCTATCCGCCGCCGTTTTCTGCTGCCCTACCTGCGGCTCCCGGTTGCCTTGTCGAAGAAATGGACCTTCGCCGGGTCGATCGACACGGTGAGCTTCTGCCCGACTTCGATGTCGACACCTCCGTCAAGCACCGCGGTCGCCGGTTTCCCGCCCAACTCAAAGGTGATATGGGTTTGCGCGCCCGTTGGCTCCACCAGGGTGGTCGAACCGGACAACGGCACACCGGAGGCATCGGCCGTGAAATGCTCCGGCCGCAGGCCGACGACGACCTTGTCGTGTTCGGCGATCTTCGGATGGTTGCTGGTGACGGGAACCATTTGCCCACCGGCCAGCTCCGCCGCCAACCCGGTGTCGGTCTTCACGATGGTGGCGTCGATCAGGTTCATCGACGGGGTGCCGATGAAAGCTGCCACGAACAGGTTGTCGGGCTTGTTGTAGAGGTCGATCGGACGCCCGACCTGCTCGATATTGCCGCCGTTGAGGATCACCACCCGGTCGGCCAGCGTCATCGCCTCGATCTGGTCGTGGGTGACGTAGATCGAGGTCGTCTTCACCCGCTGGTGCAGCGTCTTGATCTCCGACCGCATCTGGACGCGCAGCTTGGCGTCGAGGTTCGACAGCGGCTCGTCAAAGAGGAAGGCCGCCGGATCGCGCACGATGGCGCGGCCCATCGCCACGCGCTGGCGCTGGCCTCCCGACAGCTGCCCAGGCTTGCGATCAAGCAGCTTGTCGAGTT
>NZ_FNYY01000040.1 GCF_900109145.1 Marinovum algicola | reverse complement strand
GACATGATCGAGATGCCCTCGGGCAACAAGATCATCCTGCTCTCCGAGGGTCGTCTGCTGAACCTCGGCAATGCCACCGGTCACCCGTCCTTCGTGATGTCGGCCAGCTTCACCAACCAGGTGCTGGCGCAGATCGAGCTCTGGACCAAGGGCGAGCAATACGACAACCAGGTCTACATCCTGCCCAAGCATCTGGACGAGAAGGTGGCCAAGCTGCACCTCGCCAAGATCGGCGCCAAGCTGACCGAGCTGGCACCGGAGCAGGCGGCCTATATCGGCGTGACGCCGGAAGGCCCGTTCAAGCCGGAACATTACCGCTACTAAATTACGGACAAAATAAACTATGACACGTCAGAATTACGTCTTCACCTCCGAGTCCGTCTCGGAAGGGCACCCCGACAAGGTCTGTGACCGGATCTCCGATGCGGTGCTCGACGCGCTGCTCGCCGAGGATCCGATGGCCCGCGTCGCCTGCGAAACCTTTGCCACCTCCGGTCTCGTGGTCATCGGCGGCGAGGTCGGTCTGACCGATCAGGAGTTGCTCAAGAACTACATGGGCCGGATCGGCCAGATCGCCCGCGACTGCATCCGCGAGATCGGCTACGAGCAGGAAAAGTTTCACTGGAACACCTGCCACGTGCTGAACTTCCTGCATGAGCAGTCGGCGCATATCGCCCAGGGCGTCGACAAGGATGGCGCCGGCGACCAGGGCATCATGTTCGGCTATGCCACAAACGAGACGCCGGAGTTGATGCCGGCACCGATCCAGTATGCCCATGCGATCCTGCGCCGCCTGACCGAGGCACGCAAATCCGGCGATGAGCCGACCCTGCGGCCGGACGCGAAATCGCAGATCTCGGTGCGCTACGAGGATGGCAAGCCGGTGGGCGTGACCTCGATCGTGCTCTCGACCCAGCACGAGAGCGAGTTCCAGAAATCCGCCGATATCCGCGCCATCGTCGAGCCCTACATCCGCGAGGTTCTGCCCGCCGACTGGATCACCGAAGAGACCGAATGGTGGGTCAACCCGACCGGCACCTTCGTGATCGGCGGCCCGGATGGGGACGCCGGTCTCACCGGTCGCAAGATCATCGTCGACACCTACGGCGGCGCGGCCCCGCACGGTGGCGGCGCGTTTTCCGGCAAGGACCCGACCAAAGTCGACCGCTCGGCGGCCTATGCGGCGCGCTACGTCGCCAAGAACGTCGTGGCCGCCGGCCTCGCCGAGAAGTGCCAGGTGCAGCTGTCCTACGCCATCGGCGTGGCCAAGCCGCTGTCGATCTACGTCGACACCTTCGGCACCGAAAAGGCCGACATGGAGGCCATCGAACGCGCGATCCCGAAGGTCATGGACCTGACCCCGCGCGGCATCCGCGAGCACCTGGACCTGGCCAAGCCGATCTATGCCCGCACCGCGGCCTATGGCCACTTCGGCCGGGCGCCTGAGGAAGATGGCGGCTTCAGCTGGGAAAAGACCGACCTTGTCGAGGCGCTGAAGAAAGAAGTCTGAGGGTGGAATTTTCAGATCTGCTCTGCTCCCCAACGCTGGACCGCCGGAAGCTGGATTTTTCCGACTGTTGCTCTGTTTTACGATGACGGGCCAAAGGTGCGGATCGAGGTCCAGGCTGGCGCCTACCTCGGCGAGGACGACATCATTCGTTACGAGGATGTCTATGCGCGCGGACAGGGCGCGAAGGGGCACTACCTGAGCCAATTGACCAATCGCCCCTCTTAGGGGTCGACCTCACCAGTCCTTGTCAGATGCAAGGCTACGGCGTCGTCGCGACCTGCCCGGTTCCTCGGAACCAGGGGTCGCGGCGGCGCCGATTTTCGTTTTGAAGTGCATGCAACATCACACTTTGAAATAATGGGAATGAGGAAATGGCAGGCAAGGTCATACGGATAGAGCGAATTTCACCTCGGGGCGGCGTGACTGAGGAGCCGGATCTTACTGAGAGAGGCTATTGCCTCGGCAACCCGATGTTTGGCGCCAAGAAACACCACGCCGAGAACGCAGTTTTCGTCAATACCCTCGAAGAAGCCGCAGAGTTGATCTTGAAAGGCTTTTCCCTACGCATGGTCAGCAAAGATAAACGAGCCTCGCTGATTTCGCCAAAGAGCCTTCGCATCATCCGCGAGTGACCGCGCAACGGCATCATCGCAGCCGGACCTGCTCAAGTTAGGTCGCTAGGTTTGTCAGCCGATCAAGGGCGAGCCAGCAAATCCACTTCTGCGCGCCTTCAGTCACTCTGCCGGGAATTTTCCCTGCCCGACCAATGCCATGCCTCACCCGCGCAAAAAATCCTTTCGACAGGCCCCGTCTCAGGCCATCCTCGTCCTATTCACCCGGGCCTTCAGGCCCGCCTGCCGGATGTGATCCCGCTTGCGCGCCCCGAATTTTGACGCACTGGCTCCACCCGGCGTCAACGAACCATTTTAGCCCATTCGGAGGTCACCATGACCGCTACCATTCAAACCACAGATATTATCGGAGCCGGCACCGCCTTCACCTTCGCCGCCAACGGCGACAGCCTCTTCGTACTCGAAGGCGTGACGCTGGCCTCGACGGCCGACGTAACGATCCAAGGCAACAGCAACTCGCTGCATGTCGACGGAACAATCATCTCCGGCGACGACACGAGTATCCGGCTCTTCGGATACAGCTCGGGCAGCACCATCTCGATTGGCGAGACCGGCGTGGTCAGAAGCGGGGCGGACGCCCAAGGCGGGGCGTTCATCGATGCCTCCAACGTCGATCTGGTGAGCTCCGGTCAGTTGCACAACGACGGGCAAATCGTATCTCCGCGTGCGATCGGCGTGATGATGGCGGACGCCTCGAACTATTTGACCAACACCGGGACGATCATCGGGGCGACCGGCGTCTACATGGGATTCGACACCGTCGGCGAATTCGGTTGGGGCGCCGGTTACGATACACTGGTCAACAGCGGCTTCATCAGCGGAACGCTCCAAGTCTACACCGAGGCGACCAACTCCGAACGCCATGGCGTCTATTCCACCGGCGACGGCACCCATATCACGAATGAGGCCGGCGGCGTGATCGCCGGAGTCGGCAATTTAGGCACCGGAATAACCATCGGGTCCGGAACCAGCATCGGAGGTGGCAACGGCTCGGTGGTGATCAATCACGGCACCATCACGGCGGACGAATACTGGGCGATCGACTTCTTTCCGATGCGCGGCGGAGACAGGGCAGAGCTGTTCAACACCGGCATTGTCAGCGGCGAACGCGGCTCATTCCGTGGCAACCAGACTGGCGAACAGGTAACCAACAGCGGCACGATGATCGGCCAGGTCGACATGGACCAGGGTGACGACATCCTGACCAACAGCGGGCTGATCGACGGTGACGTCTTCCTTGGCATCGGGGCCGACACCTACGAGGGGCTGGCCGATGGCGCGGTGACAGGCACGGTCTACGGCATGAACCTGAACGACACCATGCGGGGCAGCGAGGCCAACGACAGTTTCGATGCGGGCTCAGGCAACGACCTGGTGGACGGGCGCGGGGGTGACGATTCCCTGCGCGGCTGGACCGGTAACGATCTCATCTCCGGCAACACGGGCAACGATACGATGACCGGCGATGCCGGCGCGGACACCTTGAACGGCGGCCAAGGCAACGACCTGATCAACGGCGGCGAGGACGCTGATGTCATCCGCGGCGGCCAGGGAGATGACATCATCATCGGCGGCCTCGGGCGCGACATACTCTTCGGAGAGGAGGGCATCGACCGTTTCGTCTTTCTCAGTGTCGCCGAAAGCCCGGTCGGCGGGGCGGTCCGTGATGCCATCCGCGATTTCGAACAGGGCATCGACTATGTCGACCTGACCGGGATTGGCGGTGGCGCGCTGGATTTCCTCGGCTCCGCCAGTTTCTCCACCGCCTCCGGCCCGGCCTTTCGGGTGGTCACGACGGCGGCAGGATCGACCGTGGTCCAGGTTGACGCCGACGGCGATGGCGCGCGCGACATGGAGATCCTGGTACAATTCGTGCCGAACATGACCGCAGACGATTTCCTGTTCTAAGGGCGCCAGGACCGAACCAGCCCACCCATGCTGCATTGCAACAATTGCATGGCGGACCCGCGCTAACTGTGGATTGTTAGCGCAACCATCCGCCCCTATCTGAGTGTCACGGAGGAAATGATCCTCCCCGGGGAATACGCCCCGAAACCTCGAAAGGACGCTCAACATGGCTTATGCACTGTCCAATACCCAATCCGGCTTCAACCTGTCGGCCACGCTTCACAACGCGGTCGAGGCCTGGAAGGCCGCCAGCGCCAAACGCGCCGCCTTCAACCGGACTTTCAACGAGCTGAACGCGCTCGACGACCGCGACCTGGCCGATATCGGCCTCGCCCGCCGCGACATCCGCGCCCTGGCACAGGACTTCGCCAACAAGGCGGTCTGACCCTCTCAGAATTCCCGAGGGTGCCCAAGCGCGCACTCCGATCACGCGGGCCGTCCCAACGGCCCGCGTTTTGCTTTCTTTGGATGGCTTTTGCAGCGGAGGGCGGAGGGTTTCTTTTCCAAGCCCCTGCCCTTGATGGTATGAGCGAAGAGGAAGCGTTCAGTGCACTGGCAGACTATCTGCAGCCGCGTATCGAGCAAGCGCGCCGCGGCGAACTGTCCACGAAGTCGGTTGGCGACATTCGGCGTGAAGCCCGCGAGCAGGCCGGGCAGTAGCTGAAAAGGCTTCGATTCCGCGCCTTTGGAGAAACCGAATTCTCCCCCTGCCCTCACCCATGGCCTTCAGCTTTCTGCTCATACTCGGTCATGAGGATCGCCAGCATGTCGGCATAGGTGCGTCGGTCGTCCTTGCAGAGCTTGCGGAACCGTTCGATGACGTCCAGCGGTGCCTTGATGCTGATCTGGCCATCCCGGACAGGTTCTCGGCTTGGCCAGCGGTCAGCCGGGGGCGCTAAAGGTGCGGGAGCGGGCTCTCGGACCGGCGCTGTTGTCTCGAACTGCTTGAGGCGATCAAGATCAAGCGACCTGGGCATGGTGGACCTCCTCCAGCATGTCGATGGCCTCTGACGCGAAGGCCTGGGCGTTGGCGATGGCCTTGTCGATGCCGTTGACCTCTGACGGGTCAAGCTGACGCAACCCCCCGCCCATGTTGTGCAGCGACGAGAAGGCCGTACGACGGTGCAGTTCGGTCTCGAAAACCCGCGTCGCGCCGCGCAACTGGCTGTTGATGTGCTTCTCCAGCTTGCTCTTGACAGCCGCATTGGTGCGGGCAAACAGAACCGCAGCGGGGATGTCCCGCCGCCGCGCCCTGCCCTCCATCGCGATCTGTGCCAGCGTTTCGATGGCCTCATCAGCGTCCTGCTGCTCGTCGCCCGTAGGCACGATGACCAGGTCCGACTCCGAGACCGCGAAGGACGTGAGCCGGGACGCGGAGCCTTCCAGATCGATAAGAACGAAGGTTGCACGGGCCCGGGCCGCGGAGATCTCGTCCTGGATGCTGCGCTCCCCCTGACTGGTAACAACCTCGATCCCGGGTGGAAGCGGCGCAAGCCTCGACCAGCGTGTCAGTCGCCCTGCAGGATCGGCATCGATCAGAACAATGTCCGTGCCTTGAGCCAGTTCGGTTGCGAGGATGATGGCAGACGTCGTCTTGCCGGCGCCGCCCTTGGACGACGCGAATGATATGACGGGCATTTCTATGCCTTTCTGTTTTTCTGCTCGTGCGCATGAGTATCCATGGTTGGCCCTGCCAAGGGAAGCATTTCCATGAGTACCCAAGGGAAGAACTGTATTGCCTGTGGCAGACATGCCAAGGCTACCCTTGGATACCCTGAGGTATCCTTCCCTACTCTAGGATACTTTAGCGTGGCTGGGGGCTTTTGCTGCGCGTGCGCCCATGACACTCGTGCAAAACCCCGCGAATGCTGCGCCGGATGCAAGGAACTCGTCCCGAATGGGCCTCACGGCGTTGAACTGCCCGCCACGCCGGCTCAGTCGAAACACGTTGGCCCATTCTCGGGAATTCCAGACTCGGCCAAGGGCGCTGTCATGGCCGGATCAGTCTGGCCATCTTTCAGCGGTCCAGTCGCGAGAGGTATGGATCACCCGGACAATCGCCACCGCTTCTTCGCCGCCCGCCTGGGTAAACGCATAGGCGAGAATGTAGGGCAGGCCCGTCACCGACTTCTCGTAGATGCCTGCCACCCGACCGGGACGCCCTGTCGACATGTCGCCAAGGCCCAAGGCCGTTCTGTCAATGGCATCGGCCAGGCGCCGCGCCGCTGCGGGGTTGTCACGGGCGATGTAGGCAACTTGGTCTGCAAGATCAGTCTGCGCCTCGATGGACCATCGAACCGGTCGGCTCATGCAGTGCCGCCTGCGGCATCCTCAATCGCCTGGCGCACGGATGCCATGGCATCTTCGTGGCTAACCGTCCGACCGGCTTCCACATCCGCAAGGCCGCGCTCGATGCCTTCGATTATGGCCAGTTCCCGATCCACGTAGGCTTCCACCGCCTCGGCCGCGAGGAAGGATCGGCTGCGGCGTGTTTCATCCGCTAGTTTCCCCAGCTTCGCCTTTAGCAGCGGATCGAGCCGGATGGTCATTGTGGTGCTGGTGGGCATGGCCTGTTCTTTTTCAGCATGTGTACATCTGAACACATAAGCTGTCTCGAGGTTTCTGAAAAGAGCCGGTCGAGCAAATTTCCTGGTGTTGCTCATGGGGCCGCCTTGAGAAACGACACTTCACACACGCCAAGGCCCAAACGACACTTCACACACGGCGGAACGCCATTTCACACACGCATGGTTTTTGGAAAGACATCTGTGGCCAGAGGTTTGGGGGCTACCAAGGTTCGGGGTATCAGGAACCAATATCTCAGATAACGGAAGTGCCTCTTGGACGCGCTCCCTGAAGCTGCACCTCTTGCCGAGGAGGACGTAGAGGTCGAGCTCAGGACCCGCACGCCGGACCCTTGTCGAGAAGGGGAGGGGAGGGGCAGAAATTGCGGCTCGATCTTCAAGGCCTGCCGCGTTTCTCGAACCACTTCGCGCAGAACCCGAGAAAAGCCTTGTCCGGGTCACCCGGCGCGTCGAGAACGCCATCGGCCATCCAGTTTCGCCAAGCTTGTTCCAAGTAATGAACGTCCCAACCTGGCGCAGCGACACGGGCTCGCTCATAAGCACTGGTAGACAGCCGGACGGCATCCATCGTCCCCGAATGACCGCCATCGGCATAGATATCTCGGAACTCGGACTTTGGAGTAACTTCCAGAATGTCGTGTACGAGCCTGAAACGGTAGTCAGGCATGTGAGACTGTGCCTCATCCGCTTTGCAGATCGCCTTGACGAGCCGCTTGAACTCCTTCGGAGTGGAGGTCGAACCCGTCTTGTGCTGCAGCTTGTCAAGGCCGATGCGCCAGACATCCTGTGTTCCGCAATGCTTCCGCGCCAACTCGTAGATACGTCGTTCCAATGGTTTGCGAAGCTGAAAATAGGCCTTGTTCAATGTCAGGACGTTCTTGTTTTCGATGGCCTTTACGAGCCAGTCCCCCATCTCCAGCTCTACGCTCAGCAGGCGTCCCGTCGAGTCCTCCTTGACGATCCGGGCATCGGTGATGAACGAGATCGAGCGCCATTCGCCCAAGCCATGATCGTGGATGTTCGTCTCGATCTGGGTGAATTGCAGGCGGGTAAGGGCGCGGCGCAGGGTGGCATAGGCTTGGCCGGTGGTATGACGATTGGTGGCCTTGAGCAGATCGTGCGCCGAAATCTGCACGCGTCGGCCAATCTTTTGCCCTTCGTTCTGCGCAGCCATGAGCTGGCTCAGGACATAAATCAAGATGTCCCTGTCGAATACATTCGCCCGGCCTTCCTGGGCCGCCGGCGTGATCTTTACCTTCACGTTGCCCTGTTGGTACTCGAACGCAGCCATGTCCTTCTTCACAGACAAGGAAAACAGGGGATGCTCCATCGACGCCCGATCACTCTTCGGCGTCGCGTCGAGAATATCGCATACAAACAGATCAGGTTCGGTGTGCCGTTGCGGCAGCAACGCGGTCCGTTTCCGAGGTCTCGCCATTCTTCGATACTCTACACACCATTCTTCGACAGTCTACCCACCGCCAAGTTCTTCGATACTCTACACACCGTTCTTCGATAGTCTACCCACCATTCTTCGATACTCTACACACCGGCATGCTAAAATAGGTGCTTTTTCATGCGATAATTCAATGGGTTAAAAATCCATCGATTCGCGTAACACCTATTTAACACCTATTTAACACCTAACGCCTGTGGATAACTTGGTGGGGTCGAGGACCGGCGGCCGAAATTCGGGGGATCAGGAACCGGTCTCTAGGATAACGGAAGACCTCTTGGACGCGCTCCCTGAAGTTGCGCCTCTCGCCGAGGAGGATGTAGAAGTCGGGCTCAGAAGCAGCGAGGTCGTGCCTTGTCGAGCAGGGAAGGGGAGGGCCTGCCGGGATAGTGAACTGGCCCCTGTTTCGCCCGGACACTTGGGCATAACCATGGAGGCTTAGGCATATACCTAAGCACGTGCTTATCTGACTATGCGATCATCACCGATGGCGGCCATCGGCGCCGCTGGCCTGCTGCCGAAAAGATGCGGATCGTCGAGGAGACCCTGGAGGACGGCGCCAGCATCTCGGTCGTCGCTCGCCGGAATGGCGTTGCTTCGAACCTTCTGTATCGTTGGCGGCGCCTGATGCTGGATGGGGGCGCCGTAGCCGTGTCCGAGGATGACAACGTGACCAGCAATCGCGCGGTTCGCCAGATGGAGGATCGTATTCGCGAGTTGGAGCGGCAGCTCGGCCGCAAGACGCTCGAGGTCGAGATCCTCAAGGAGGCTCTGGACAAAACACGCGTCACCACCTTTCCTTCATGGTTCAGCTCAGGCCGTTCGGTATATCTGCGGGCCAGCAGAAGGTTGTGCGCCTGACTCTTTAGGCCACCACCTCCACCTTGCATCGAGCACGGGGGAACCCGCTGAACTATTTCTAAAGCCGAACCCCAAAACGCACGGTTCGGGGGATCAGGAACCGGCTGTCCGAAACACCGGGGATTCGAAGAGCATTCGGTCGTTGGCGTGATCACGTGTTCGTGATTGTGCGATTTTTTCGCGCGCCTCAACGCAGAGCGGTGAGCCGATTGCTATAACAGAAATCAGACACCCCAAGCAGTATGCGTCCGGTCTGACTGCTCTGATGTAGGGAATCCGCGGCTGATAGTGTCCATTCTCGATGATGGACATTCTGAGGCACTCTATGGCGAGCAAGAAAGGGCAGAAGAAGCGGTTCTGGTCGGATGAAGAGAAGAGATCGATCTGCGCGCAGACGCGGGCGCCCGGGGTTTCGGTCGCACAGGTGGCGCGGCGGTACGCGATGAACGCCAACTTGATCTTCACCTGGTTGCGCGATCCGAGGTTTGCGCCTGCCGCGCTGGACGAGGCGGAGACCGACACCGTGTTCCTTCCGGTCGAGATCGATGGCGCCTCGATCGATCACAAGCCGGAGGTGGTCGCTTCCCCGGGTTCTGCCATGGCGCAGCGGATCGACATCACGCTGTCGGATGGTCGGCGGATCATGGTCGAAGGGCCAACCGCGCTGTCCGCGATCGTTAGCTTGGTGCAGGGGCTGATGGCATGATCCCGGTGCCGAGCAACACGCGGATTTGGCTGGCTGCGGGCGTGACCGACATGCGGCGCGGGTTCAACACGCTGGCGGCACAGGCCGAAAAGGTTCTGGAAGAAGACCCGTACTCGGGGCATCTGTTCGTTTTCCGGGGACGTCGGGGCGATCTTTTGAAGGTAATCTGGTGGGACGCGCAGGGAGCCTGCCTGTTCTCGAAACGCCTGGAGCGCGGGCGCTTCGTTTGGCCGGCTGCCCAGGACGGCAAGATATCTCTCAGCCCCTCGCAGATGTCGATGCTTCTGGAAGGGATTGACTGGCGCATCCAGCACAAGACCTGGCGCCCGCTCACGACAGGAAATTTGCAAGCGAATACAGCGTAGTAGTCTTCACTTCCCTGTCGCCGGATGGTATGAATCCGGCAATGCTGAAGTCGTTCAAAGCCCTGCCTGCTGATCCCGAGGAACTGCGCCATGCGGCGCAGGGGCTGCTCGATCTGGCGAAGTCGCAAGCGCTGAAGATCGAGAAACTCGAGCATCAGCTTGCAGGTCATCGCAAGGCGCGGTTCGGCTCGAAATCCGAAACGGCGGATCAGCTGGCGCTCGATCTGCACGAGGATCGCGAGATCGGACAGTCCGCGCACGCCCAGCAGGACGACACCGGTCCGACCGACGAAAAGCCGGAAAGGCGCAAACACAGCCGCGCCCCTCTGCCCGAGCATCTGGAGCGCCAGTCCGAGGTTCTGTCCCCGGGCAAGACCTGCACCGATTGCGGCGGGTCGTTGCGCCCGCTGGGCGAAGACGTGACCCAGGAACTGGAATACATTCCCGGCCGCTTCGTCGTCCGCGAAATCGTCCGCCCGCGCATGGCGTGTTCATGTTGCGATGCCTTTGCACAGGTGCCTCTCCCGAGCCGCCCCATCACGCGTGGTCGCGCCGGTCCGGGCCTGCTCGCGCACGTTCTGGTCGGCAAGTACTGCGACCACGTTCCGCTCTATCGACAGTCCGAAATCTATGCCCGAGAGAAGGTGGATCTGCACCGTTCCACCCTGTGCGACTGGGTCGGTCGCGCGACGGCTCTGCTCGCGCCGCTGGCCGAGCATATCGGCAAGGTCGTGCGTGCCGGGCCCGCGCTCTTCGCCGATGACACCCCGGTGAAGTTGCAGACCGGCAAGAAAACGGGCACCGCCCAGACCGCGCGGATGTGGAGCTATGTCCGGGATGAACGGCCATGGTGCGGCCAGGCCCCGCCCTGCGCCTGGTATCAGTTCAGTGTAGACCGCAAGGGCAAACATCCTGCTGCGCATCTCAAGAGCTACAAGGGCATCGTGCACGCCGACGGGTTTACCGGCTTCAACGGGCTGTTCGGTGAAGGACTGGCGACCGAGCAGGCCTGCATGGTCCACGTTCGCCGCAAGTTCGTGGATGTCTTCGAGCGCACCGGGTCCACCATCGCCAAGGAGACCATCGAACGCATCGCCAGGCTCTATGCCGTCGAAAAGGAAGCGCGCTACAGGCCGCCCGCGGAACGCGTCGCGCTGCGACAGGCCAAGGCCAAACCGATCTTCGACGACCTGGAAGACTGGCTGAAGAGCCAACTGCCGAAAATCTCGGGGAAAACCAAACTGGCCGAGGCCATTCGTTACGCCCTCGGCCGCATGCCGAAGGCGCGGGCCTATCTCGAAGACGGCCAGCTCGAACTGGACAACAACATCTGTGAGCGATCAATCAGGCCGCTGACTCTCGGAAGGAAGAATTATCTCTTCATGGGCTCGGAAGGTGGCGGCAAGGCCGCCGCGGTCGCCTACACCCTGATCGAGACCGCCCGCATGAACCGTATCGATCCCGAGGCCTGGCTGACCTGCGTGCTGACCCACATCGCCGATCACAAGATCAACCGCATCGACGAACTCGCACCCTGGCACTGGCACCAACGCTAAAAGTCAACGCCCGGTCACACCGGACGCATACCCCAAGCATGTCATCTGACTAGCTTTTTCCCATCCTGCCGGTGCGCCCTATGGCGTGCCGTCCATATGCTATTGCCAAGGAGTACCGCTCATGCACCAACCGACATTTGCCATGCAAGCGACCGAAGCGCGTGGCGCCGCAACCGACCCCGCGAACGGTCCGTTCAAGCCTGAGCGCGGCTTGCCTGAGGACTTCTTCCAGAAGGAAGACGGTATCTACATGACCGTGAAGGACCCGACCGACAAGGGCGCGCCGCTAAGGGTCTGCTCGCCCTTGCAGGTGAAGGGGTGGTGCCGCGATAGTCAGGGCACAGGATGGGGCATGGTGGTCACGGTCAAGGACCCGGATGGCCGCTGGCATGAGGCGATCCTCGACGCCAGCCAGGTGCAAAGGCGCGCCCCGGCTGCGCTTGAGCCGCTGTTCGACCTTGGGCTGCAACTGGGCGAGATCGAGAAGGCCGACAAGACCGTTCTGAGGATACTTGCAAGCTGGTGCACTGTGTCACGATACGAGCGCACGGATCGCCTCGGCTGGATAGGCGCGGATTTCGATGCCTTCGTCCTTGGTAGCGGTGACGTCATAGGAGAAAGTCAGGCCATCTCTGATGGCGTCTCCAAGGCCGTCGCGGAAGCCATGCACACCCGTGGCACCCTGGAGGAATGGAAGCGGGATGTTGCCGAATGCTGCGCGGGGAACCCCCTGATGGTTCTGGCGCTGTCCACAGCCTTCAGCGGGCCCTTGCTGTCGATCATGGGCGCGGAGGGGGGCGGCTTTCACTTTCGCGGTCCATCATCCTGCGGCAAGTCTACTTTGCTGCGTGCCGCTGTCAGTGTCTGGGGTGCGCCCGATTTCAAGCAAAGCTGGCGCGGCACCGACAATGGCATCGAAGCGATCGCGGCTGCCTGCAACAACACATTGCTGGCGCTGGACGAACTCCATGAAGTCGATGCGCGGATCGCCGGCGAGATCGTCTACATGCTCGCCAACGGCCGCGGCAAGGCGAGGATGGGGCGCTCAGCCTCTGCAGACAGGCGGCTGCGGTGGACAGTGCCCGTGCTGTCCAGTGGTGAACTGTCGCTCGAGGATCATATGGGCAGCGCGAACCGCAATGTGACGGCCGGACAGGAGGTGCGACTGATCGATCTGGACGGCGGCAGCAGGCGCTTCGGAGCCTTCGATTGCCTGCATGGCGCAGCCAGCGGCCGGGACTTCGCGGATAGCCTGCAAGAGGCCGCTGCGGCGTCTTATGGCTTGGCAGGACCTGCCTTCGTAGAATGGCTGATGGCCCGAAGCGATAAGGTCGAGAAGTGGCATGGGACCATGAAGCAATTATGCCACATCTACACCAAGGACCTTGATCTGGCCTCAGACGGGCAGGCTCACCGGGTCCTCAACAAATTCGCGGTGGCCGGACTGGCCGGCGAAATGGCGACGAGCGCCGGCCTGACAGGCTGGAACAGGAGGGAGGCGTGGGATGCAGCCATGGGGCTCTTCAGGTCTTGGTACGAGGAGCGGGGTGGCAAGACTGCCGCTCAGGTCCGGGAGGCGATCAACCGGACCGCAACGTATCTCGCAGCCAATGCAACGCGGTTCAAGGAGGTCGGTAGCGCTGAAACAGCTGATGCCGGGTGGCGCGATCAGGACTGGTTCTACATCAAGCCGGACCGCTGGCGTGAGATCCATACGGGTTTCGATCCACAGGAGGCTGCCAGACTTCACAAGTCCAAGGACTTGCTACGCTTACGCTTGAGTGACGCATTGCAGTACAAGATGCCGCGGGCAGTGCCCAATAGACCGCGCGTCTACGCCGTCCGTGCCACGGTTTTGAGCGAAAACTGAGCCCGGCTTCTCATCGGCGGTGTCGATCGGTTTGACGGTAGCTTGCATGGCCGCAGGCGGAAGTACGCCATCAAGCGGTTGACACCGCGCCGGTGAGGCAGTCCGGCTCGGTCCGAGCGGTCCGAGCGGTCCGAGCGGTCCGAG
>NZ_FNYY01000046.1 GCF_900109145.1 Marinovum algicola | reverse complement strand
ATCGGTCAGCCAGAAAAGATCAGACATTTCACCGCTCCGTTTTCGGAACCGTGAATCACGCGTTGCAGCGGAAATCAATGCATCCTGACCCTAGGGCCAGTGCTCAGCCCCTCCCGCATAACCCTCGAAAACAACGAGAAAATCCGGCCGCAGCCGGATCGCGAGAACGCTTTCGCTGGGGCAAGTGGCGGAGACGAAGGGATTCGAACCCTCGAGACGGTTTCCCGCCTACTCCCTTAGCAGGGGAGCGCCTTCGACCACTCGGCCACGTCTCCGCGGATGGGTATAGCCGCGCAAGCCAAGGGGATACAAGGCGAAATTCCGAAATTAGCAAATCTTCTCGGCCGACACTCCAAACCTTTGAAATGGCGCCAAAAGGCACCGCGCGGCACCGTTCGGGGGAAAGATTTGGACAATTCCCTCACGCGGGTTCGCGGCTTGGGCAGGCGGAGCATTTCACCGAGAAAGGCCTGTGGTCACGATTCGAGATGGCACGACCGCGCGTTTCCGCAACGCGATCATCGAACCCAACTCCTCGACAAGAGGAAGTTGCATCATGAACAAACTCAATCAAGATCCTGGCTACGCCACCCTTGCAGAGCTTGCTGCCTACTGGCGGATGCCGTCGAAACGTGCCGCACGCGAACTCGCCCGGACGCTCGGCCTCCGGCGGGTGCGAGGGAAATTCCCTTGGTTTGCAATCTGGCAAGCGGAAAGGCTTGCGCCGCCCCCCAAGAAAAGGTGGGACGAACTCAAGCATCCCCATCTGACAACAACCGATCTGGCAGAACTGCTCGGAGAGTCTGAACGCTCCGCGAGACGTCGGGATCACGCGAAACCTGATGCGGGCTTTCCCGATCCCGTGCCAATCCGAAAGAAGCCCAAGCTGTGGCGGGCATCACAGGTCAACGCCTGGTGCGCAGGCCTCCCGGTCCCGGTCTATCGGGTGAAGTCCAGATTGGAACAGGTGACCGTGACAGAGACGCCAAAGGCCTCGTCGAAGGCAGACTTCAACGGTTTCGATCCCTACGCCCAGAAACGGTTTGCGGCCAAGCCGAACCGCAAAATGACAGCCTCGACGGCGAACGGAAAAACGGACGAACACCCATGAATAATCTTCCGGCAATTCTCTACAGGTGTCTGCCGTTTTGCTCTTCGCCACAACGAATAACGGCCAAACTTGCCTTCAAACGGCCATATAAGGAAATTACCCATGTCCTTTGATCCCTATCTTCGCGAAGTCCACGCGCCTGCGCAAGAAACAATCCAAAATTTGCAGGATGTGCTCACTTGGGTGAACAACGATTGCGAATGTGAAGAAACCACCAAGAACGGATATCGCGGAGCGCTGCTCTGGGTATCAAAACATGCTCGGAAACCGCTCCACAGTATCCCAGCAGATCGGGACGCTGTCCTTGCCAAGTTTCCGGATCAAGAATTTACGAGGGAGTGGGCAAAGACTTACAGCGCATTCCGAGCCCGCAAGAAGAACCTGTCAGCCGCAATCAACGGCGCAACGGGCGTTATCGCTGAGAAAGCCGCGCGAGCGTCTCGAATTGACGGGTGGCACCGCTTGATATCGCGCCTGCGCGTCCTGCTTCGGGCTATTCCGGAGCCGCCATCTGCTCTCCATCCCCACAGAATCATCTCAATTCAAGCTTTAGCGGCATTGGCCCGGACACTGGACATCGATGCATGTGATTTGGCAGGCGACGTGCCACGAAAGCTCTACAGGGCCGCGAAGGATGCTGGGCAGCGAGACGCATGCAAAGATGCAATGGCCTTAATGAACGCCGTGAGGGAGCTCGACGACGGCGAAGTGATGGCTGCTCTCCCACAGTCGGCAATAGTGTTCACCCGCCCTCAGAATCCTGAGCACATTGAAATTCCCGAGACGCTCAGCGAGGAGATCGATGTCTGGGTGCATGTTGCGACACGCGGCGAATGGTCTCCCACGGATGAGGAATATGGACCGGGCCCTTTACCTGGCGCATACCGTTCAGCCGTCAGGAAGGTTGTAAGGACCGCCCTCGCGATCCAGGCGATCCGCAGCGACTCTGAGACGATCGCACCTGTCTTCAGCAACGCAACAATGACGGAAGTGGTCCGCACTTGGAGGAAATGGCACGTTGATGCCGATCCGCGAGCAATGAAGAAAAAAACAGCGATCGGGTATCTTGAGTGCGTCCGAACACTCCTCGAACGAAATGGTGAGGGTCGTGATCATGTTGATCTTATAATGAAAACTGACCTATGGCTGTCCGGTCACCGCAACAACATGTCGCCGCGCACAGAGCGGTTCTGCCGACGGGTTGTGCGCGATCTTCAAGCTCGCGGAGATTTTCTGGCACTCCAGATCAAGTATCGTAAGGCCGCCGAGCTTCATCTGCGAGCAGCAAAGAAATTTCCCTCCAACTCCGTGAACCATCTCGCCAAGGCCCGGGTATACGGAACGATTGCGGCGTTTGCCGCTATTGAAACCGACGCTGCTCCTCTGCGCATAGGTAGCGCCCTCCCTATGACCTTTCGGGGTAAGGACCCCTGGTTAACCCTTGGCTCAAGCAAGAACAGTGACGGGCATCTAATCGTGCCTGCCGCAATGACGAAAACTAAGAAAAAAGCCATCAGTGCGCCCATTTCGGCGAAAAACCGAACGCGCGGGCTCGAAACGCTCCGCTGGTATGAAAGGCACATCCGACCTCTTTATCCACACGCTGGAGAAAACGATTTCTTCTTTCCCGGCGTTCAAGCCCGAAACCAGCCTCTATCCTACGCTACCTTCTATAAATGGTGGACCCAAACGATTCCGGAATTCGGATTCCCCGGAATGACGCCGCATATGTTCCGCCATGGACAGGCCTCAATCCTTGTAGCGAATAATCCCGGTGACTGGGGTTACGTGATGGCGCGGCTCGGAGACGCACTAAGCACCTGCATGGATTACTACGGATGGATCGACGAGGAACGATTGATCTTGGAAGGACAGAACCAACTCACCCGGGGTCTGCCAAATGTCTGATCTGCGCGCCCTCCTGTTAGATGCCATCGACCCTGCGAGCGATGCTTTCGACAAGCGAAGCCGTCGGCACGTAAGCCGCTTCTGCGACTGGCTGGCACAGAGCCCGGTGAAAAGCGTCAATCGCCACCTATTCCTCGCCTACGGCGCCGCACGCGGCACGCGCGCTGTTCTCTCGGACCTTGAGAGAGCGCTCGACAATTGGCTAACAGACCAAGATGGCGTCCGGCAAGAGTTGCGGGCCGCCGTCCTGGATCATCGCCGACGTGTGGATGGAATGGAAATGGTTGTCGATATGGTCCGGGCGCCTTGGTGGGCACCTTTCATTGCACACTGTGATTTGGATCGCCTCTCCATTCTCGAATTCAAGCGTTTGGATGCTTGGCTTTCCTGGATGCATGAAAGGGGCAAGGCCGACCCATCGGAGGAAGACTTTCTTGAATTCTGTAGAGGCGCCGGTTCCGAGGTGCCCCTCGTGTCCCTACAAGCGGCCATCGCAAAGCTGCGCTTACCTGAAATTCCCGCACTGATGTTGGCGCTCCCTGCGGCAATCGCTAAGAAGCGGGCGATGACCAAAGGGCCGAAAACACCAAGCCCGCGCACATCTTGGTCACGCTGCCATTCAATCGCGGCAGAAGACCTACCCTCCGATTGGCGAGCCACTTTGTGCGTTCTGCGGTCACACGACGAGATGTCCAGCACGAAGACTCTGTCTTCCCAATCTATCGACTCTCAAGAAAGGCGCCTACGCGAACTGGCGAAATCATGCGATACCAGCGATTTGCCCGTGTCCCTTACCACGGCTACGTTCATCAATCACATATGGGCGATGAGGGCACGGGGATGCAGCGCGACCACATGCGAGATCAATGCAGGTTTCTTGGTGCGTTTTGCGGGCTACCACGGGGTAGACCAGAGCGAGCTGGACGAAATGAAGGCCATTCACAGGCAACTGAAGCGTGAAGCCAAGGGTAACGTGCCGCGGAAATTCCAGAGGTTGGCCACGGTCGGATCGGTGGAAAACGTCCTCGGGAAAGCGTCCGAGCTCCTCGAGCAGGCCCGGATGCAGAAATCGCTCAAGCTTCGCGTGTCGTATCTGAACGGAGCCTGCGCTTTGGCCCTTTTCGCACTGGTGCCCCTCCGGGTAAACGACTCCAATCTGCAATGGGGAAAAAACGTGACCTATGATGGGGAATATTACCGCTTGTATGTCCGAACGGGGAAGAGGGGGAATGTGTTCAGGGGGCCGGTGGCGAAATTTGTAACTCCGTTTCTGGACGCGTTGCTCTTGCGCGGTTGCGATAGAGTATACTTGGACGAATTTCGCAATGCCGCCGAGTTAGAGCAACGGCATTTATTCGCGCCTGCTGACGGTGGGCATCTTTCTGACAGGTGCGTCGCGAACCTCTGGGCCCGTCATATCGGATGCAAACCGCACATCGCACGGACCTTGGTCCACACTGAGCTCGGGCGCATGGGGGTCGAAGGCGTCGCACAAGCTTTGGCTCTGTGCGCACAGAGAGACCCTGCAACCGCCAAATTTTATCAAGATATGGCCATGACCGACGCGCTGCTACTGAAGAGCAACGAACTGCTCCTGCAAGGTTTCAGCGATACGGAGGTAGAGGCGATATTTGGGAGGTCAGATAGCCAAACTCTGTGAGACCGAGATTTCCTACGATCAAGCAGCCGAACTGCCTGAGGAGAAGCTGTTCCGAAATCCATGAAATCGACTGCATGGTTCCGCCGGAGCATGAGATCGACAGCCCGAAAACCGCCAAACATGCTCCTACCAGTGATCAGCCCCCCCCCAAGAAGGTCATCCCCCAAGAGTAGAGCAAGCACAGCGGTAATCGGTGTCTTAGAGGCAAAGGCAAGTCACCCCAGTCGCGTTCAACGCGCGATGCCGTCGAGTTTTGAGAGATGGCGGAACCCTTGATTGCTGAGAGATAGCCATACGGCCACCTCGAGGCATAAAGCTCGCTGCTTTGCTGGCTATGAAGCTTGAGGTGCGTAAAATCTTTGTATAACCAGTAGTTGAATGGGGGAGGGCATCGGTGATGATGAGCGCGAGACAAGTTTGGAGCCCAGATGACTGGGAAATTTTCTCCCAGGCGCTACTTCAAGGACGCCATGGCCCCCTCAATGTGCAGAAAATCCCCGCTGCTCACAAAGGTGATTTTGGGTTAGACTATTATTGCACCAAAGACTCAGTCGCTTATCAATGTTACGCAGTTGAAGAACCTATCGATATATCGACAAGAGCCGATCGTCAGAAGAAAAAGATCACGACAGACCTCAAGAAGCTTATCAAGAACGAGAGTCAGGTTAGCAAGCTGTTCCATGGATCACCCATCGGCCACTGGGTCCTGCTGGTGCCACTACACGACAGCAAAGATGTAAACCTACATTGCGCGAAGAAGACCAAAGATCTGCGAGACTTAGGCACTACCAGTCTCGACCCGTCGATAGAGGTTGTGGTTCAAGACCTTGAGAGCTTCCCAAGAAATTCAGTCACCAAGGGACTATCACAGCTTTCAAATGTAACGCTGTCCGTTCCGTCGCCTTCAGAAGAAGAACTTGCCGCTTGGGCTGAAGGATCATTGGACTTGCTATCTACGGCTACTAAAAAACTTCGAAAGCGAGCGAGGCCTGAGGATCTCGATGCCACGGTGAACGAGGCGGTTCGGTCGTTTATTCAAGGGAATGCGTTACTCGACGCTCTTCGCGCTGGGTCACCGGAACTGCATGAAAAAGTTATGTCCGCGGTAAGAAGTCGCGCACGGCGGTTAGAGTTTGCTGGCCCAAAGCCGGCGGGATCGCCAGGCGAAGTCTTGCACTCGGAGCTTGATGCGCTGATCTCCGCCCTACAGGATGCAGCCCCAAGTCTGTCATCAGAGAATACAGAGCAGATCGCTTACGGTTCGATATCTGAATGGATTATGCGATGTCCGTTGGATTTTCCGAATGCCCAATAGTGCGAAAATCTGGGATTCCATTCTTGGAAGCCGCTTCACATATACCTCTCGCCCCGATCCCATATCAGGCGACTTGCGGTTATCTTGGGGAATCTCCATCCTATTACTTTCGCTATTTTTTAGCCGAAGACAAACATCAAACTTCCAGAAGCTACAGTTTATGACGCACGCGGTCTTATCGCCGGAAGGAAGGCACGAGATACGTGGGCTTCTCTCTGGAGAATACAGTCCAAGAGAAGTTTCTGTTCGGGTAGAGCCTTCGCTGAACCGAGCGGTAGCGCTTTCAAGCGCATTAAAGTTGGTGAGCGTCGAGAAAGGGCGCTCAATAAAGCTCACGGCCGCTGGCGAAAAGCTGGCGGAAGAAATAGCCGGCGAACGTAGCGGAGCACTTGAAGTGGAGGCAAATTTTCTGCGAGAGGTAGCTCCGAAAATGACTGATGCCTTAATGAAGAAAGTTTGGCGCTTAGAGGATATCCAGTGACATTGCGTTTTCGAAAATTGCGCCTACGAGCAATCACCTCAGACGGAGTCTACGGAACAGATATCTCATTCTCTGAGGGCCTTACTGTGTTGTGGGCCGACAATACCAAAGGCAAATCAACGTGCATGCAGGGTATGATATATGCACTCGGACTTGAGAGAATGCTCAGCCCTCGCAGAGAGATCCCTCTCCCACACGCAATGACAACATACCTGAATACCGACGACGATAAGCGAGTTGAGGTTTTGGAATCGAGCGTATCTCTCGAATTATCCAACAATAATGATCAGATTATTACGGTTAATCGTGCAGTAAAAGCGTCTACGGATAAACGCTTGGTGACAGTCGACTTCGGCGCCGCACTAACTAATGAAGAAACCGGCTTACGTCGGCAAAATTTCTTCGTTCATGATCCGGGTGCCGCTCAGCGTGAGGATGGCTTCCATCATTTTCTCGAAAGCTTCATAGGATGGCACCTGCCTCAAGTTAGACGCTACGATGCTCCGGACACAAAACTTTATCTGGAGACCGTTTTTCCCCTGTTCTGGGTCGAGCAAAAATTCGGCTGGTCTGCCATACCTGCTGCTATTCCAACTTACATGAGGATTCGAGAAGTTCATAAACGGGCGGTCGAGTTCATCTTGGACCTCGATGTCTACAAGCTTGAAGCCGAGAGGGAGCGACTTTCTGAACGGCTCGCTGCAAACAGCAAAGATTGGTCGGTTGTCCGCCAGGAACTGGAGCTAACTGTTTCCAAGTATGGAGGAAGAGTGTCTAAGCTGAGCGATAAGCCTATCGCAGATCCTGAAACACTCTCACACGTGCGGATCGAGTTGATCGAAGATGGTGAACGCTTGCCGCTGGATTCAGTTATTAGCCATCTCCGCGGGGTCATCTCTGAAATGGCAGAGAACTTAGTCCCGGACGTAAAGGATCAAGCCGGGGAAGTCGCGCAGAGATTGGAGAGATATATACGCTTAACCGACGAGCTCAATGCAGAGAAATTGCGCATTCATGGAATTCAACAAATCAAATCTGCTGATATCCGGTCTCTCAAACGCCGCATTATCGCTTTAGAAAACGATCTCGCGAAAAACCTGGATGTGCAGAAGTTACAAAAATACTCCGGCGTTTCGGAGATCTTGACGCCTGATAGATGCCCCACATGCGAGCAAGCACTCGTGGACGCTCTCGTTTCGCAAGATTCTCTATCGTCGGTGATGCCTATTTCGGAAAATGTTGAGTATATCCGGGCGCAGAAAAAAATGTTTGAAAGTATACTTGCCAGAGAACAAGCGGAAGAGGAGGAGCGCCGTGATAACGTTTCCTCCATTCGTCAAAAACTCTCTGACTATTACTCTCAAATTCGCTCATTAAGATCAGAGTTGATTGCACCGGACGCGATGCCCTCAGCCGCGACTATTGAACAGCGCCTCCGGGCTGAAGCACGCTTGAAAGATCTTGAGTCGCTTATGACCACCTTCGAAGAAGCAATGGAGCGCTTTGAAAGTTTGCAAGTGGCTTACCGAGAAATTCTGTTGGACATGTCTAAGACACCTAAGGAGAAGCTTTCTCAAAGTGATAAAGAGAAGCTGGTATGCTTGACGGATCTAATGCGAGACCATGTAAGGGATTTCGACTTCACCACGTTTCCGCCTTCTGAACTGTCGATCTCTCAAGACAGTTACAAGCCTGAGAAAGAAGGCTTTGAAATTGGCTTTGAAACTTCAGCCAGCGACGCTATTCGATTAAAGTGGGCCTATCAGCTGGGCCTTCTCGAGCTCGCATCTGTGAAACCGACCAACCACCCTGGAGCCCTGATTTTTGACGAACCACGCCAACAATCTTCTTCGCGGCCGAGCTTTGAAAACCTGCTGCATCGCGCAGCACAGGCAAAAGCGAGAGATCAACAAGTAATATTTTCTACAAGCGAGAACCTTGAAACCCTTCGGTCGATAACTTCATCGATTGACTGTTCTGAGGTGATCTTCCCTGGTTACATCCTCCAGAGGCTTGAATAGCATTTCTTCGAGCCGAATCTCCTACCCACCTGAGCAACATGCAGCACAAACCAAGCTCTCTACGTTACCTACCCATGGCTTAGTCCTGATAATAACTGCCAGACCCGACCCAACTCTCCGTATTAGGTAAAGTATATTCGTTTGCGACCCGAGATAGATGTAACTTATGACCACCATATACATTGATACCAACATTTTTATGAACGAGAGCTTCTTCCGTTCGGCTCAAGCCCTGGCGTTCCTTAAAGCCTGCTCGATTGTCCAGGTTTCGGTCGTGATACCGGAGATCGTTATTGATGAAGTCTTAGGTAACTACCCAAAGAAGCTAAGAACGAAGGCCAAGGAATTCCAGCGTGTGCAGAGGGAGCTCGGGAGGCTGATCGACATCGACATGCAAGATGTTTCGGTCACAGATGAAGTTAGCGACTACGAGGATTGGCTGTATCAACTCATCGACGAAAAGGGCGTCGTGATAGCCCCTTACCCCAAAATATCAGTAAAAGAACTTGTGGATAGATCATATTGCGGAGAGAAGCCATTCAAGGAATCCGGTGAAGGACATAAAGATTTCTTGGTCTGGGAGACAGTCAAAGAACATATAGACAGCGATTCCACTACCCCGCCGAATTTCTTTGTTACCAACAACGTTAAGGACTTTGGAGGAAAGGACGAAGCCGACAAAGACATACTTTTCGAAAAGCTGGCGGAACAGATCGAAGATGTGAAACGACGGCCTGTGCTCTTCACCTCTTTAAGGGCTGTGTTCGATAAAGTATTGGCCCCGCACCTACAAGATATTTCCCTTGATGAAATTCCGGATCTGAACTCTGATGACATACAGATGATGACAGAACGATATCTCCTGGAGGATTTACCTCAGCGAACGGCATTTGGTTTCGAAGGGGTGCCCTTCGGCAACGACGTGAACATTTCGGGCGTTGGAGCATCGGATATCTCAGAAGTCACACTCAAAAAGGTGGATGATGAAGTTGTCATCTTCGTGAGTGGCTCCGTTGAAATTGAGGTAGATGGATTTATGGAGAAGCACTCCTATTATTCTGACGTTGACCCTGACGGAGGCTCTAATGTTTATGTGGTAGACTCCGATTGGAACAACCATGTCATGGCAGTTAGCTCTTCAGTTGAGACCGCATTCGAACTGAGCATCGTATATTCAGTGGCAGAGGAAAAGGTCACCGGCTACCAAATTGCGTTACCGGACGAGATCGAAAGCGATTGGTATCAATAGGTATATTTGGTTCATCCCCCGCTTTATATAGGTGGTTCCGGAAATCTGAACAGCCGGGATAGGTGGATTATCCGCGCAACAGCAGCATGATGCTGCGAGCGAGGAGAAGACCATGGCAAGACGACCACGCCGGAATCACAGCCCGGCATTCAAGGCGAAAGTGGCAGTGGCCGCAATCAAGGGCGAGAAGACCCTGATCGAGCTGGCGCAGGATTTTGACCTCCATCCCAACCAGATCAAGCAGTGGCGTGATCAGCTTCTTGAGGGCGCGAACGGGGTTTTCGGTAATGGGCCGAAGGCCGAGCCGGAACCGGTGGTCGATGTGAAGGCCAAAGTGCTTTAACCTATCGTTGCTGGACAAGCAGAAAACATCTTGATGATGTAATTCGTCATGTCTCAACTGATTTCGTTGCTGTTCAAATAGCCACTACTGGTCGATCATGAACGCTCTCCAGTGCATCTTCGTTAATGCGTTAGTGCATCGTAACCGCCCGATTTGAACCGCCTGCTCGTATGTCCCGGTGATTGATAAGAGACGTCCATAATGACGTCATTAGAGACGTCTCCTACAGGGAGGCAGGGATGCGGGGCGAAATTCTGGGCGTGGAGCGTCGGCGCCGATGGAGCGACGAGGAGAAGTTGTCGATTGTGCTTTCGGTCGGGGTGAACGGCGCGACGGTATCGCAAGTCGCGCATCGGCACGAGATCAGGCGGCAGCAGATTTATGCCTGGCGATATGAACTGAGGAAGAAGGGGCTTCTGACGCCTGACGACACTGCGCTGTTCTTGCCGGTCGATATTGC
>NZ_FNYY01000033.1 GCF_900109145.1 Marinovum algicola | reverse complement strand
AGCGGCCGCAACGGCAGCGATGGCGTAGGAACCGATCCACCGCCGATGCATCGAGGTCTCTGGTCGGGATCTTCCGGGCGCGTGCCCACTTCAGAAAATGCCGGGCGGCACCCACGGCGCCCTTCGAGAGCCGGGGATTGTCTGCGAGATAGGCGCTGACCAGAGCGACGTCGTCAGCGCCGGCACGGCCACCGAGCGGAGAGTTGGAGGGGGAGTTCATGGAGGATGTCCTTCTGCGGATGAGAGCAGAGGCATCATGATTATCCAAAGCGGAAACCCGAAAATGAATCAGCAGAACAACAGGTTGAAATCCCGAACTCCGCATAACGGTGACGCGGCATATTGTGTCTTATCCGGAGTTCCGGATAAAACATAGTCGCGCGGCGTTAGCGCGCCCTCAACGAGTTCATCCTCCGGGTCCATTGTCTCAAGCCGGCGTTTCAGCAGGCTCTCACCCGTCGAGACCACCTGGATGACGCAAGCCTTGCCCGCCGCAAGATCGTCCTTGATCGCGCGGATGATACTCGGGGCTTTCATGCCCATCAGGAGATGGTTGAAGAAGCGCTGCTTCGTGCTCTCGAAGCGGGACTTGGCCGAGGCGCGTGCGGCCGACGCATTGGTCTCTCCCGAGGCGTCGTTGACACCGGTCGCCGTCAGCGCCGCCTCGAGATTATGGTGGATGGTGCGAAACGCTCCAGCGTAGGCGTCGTAGATCTCGATCTGGGCCGGGGTGAGCGCGTGTTCGAGTACGTCATATTCCACGCCGTCGAAGCTGAGGGCACGGGCCGTGTAGAGGCCGAGCGTCTTGAGATCACGCGCGACTACCTCCATGGCAGCCACGCCGCCGGCTTCCATCGCTGAAACGAAACCCTCGCGGCTCGGGAAGGGGTATTCGGGGCCCTGCCCCCAGAGCCCCAGCCGCGCGGCATAGGCGAGGTTGTGCACGCTCGTGGCACCCGTGGCCGAGATGTAGAAGACGCGGGCGCGGGGTGCTGCCAGTTGCAGCCGCAGCCCGGTAAGGCCCTGCTGGGAGGGTTTGACCCCCCTGCCCTGCTCGGACCCGGCCGCGTTCTGCATGGCATGGGCCTCATCAAAAGCGAGGACGCCTTCAAAGTCTTCGCCCATCCAGTCGAGGATCTGGCTCAGCCGCGTGGTGCCGCATTTGCCCGCGGACCGCAGCGTGGCGTAGGTGACGAAGAGGATACCGTCGCCCATCGGGATGGGTTGGTCCGGTTTCCATTTGGAAAGCGGCTGAATGTCGGCAGGCGAGCCGCCGAGATCGGTCCAGTCGCGGATGGCGTCCTCGATCAGCGTGGCGGATTTGGAGACCCAGATCGCCTTTCTGCGTCCGGCCAGCCAGTTGACAAGGATGAGCCCCGCGCATTCGCGCCCCTTGCCGCAACCTGTGCCGTCGCCGAGGAAGTAACCAAGGCGATAGGCCCGTGCATTAGGGTCATCATCGGCGCGCGTCAGCTTGGTCTGGTCGTCATCGATGGTAAACCGACCGGGCAGATCACGCCCATGGGCATCATGCGCCATGATGATGGTTTCCAGCTGCGCCTCGGAGAGATGTCCCTCCTCGATCAACCGGGCAGGCAGGCGCAAGTCATCACTGCCCGTGTTTGAGGGCATGGGCGGGGCAACCGAGGCCATGGCGATGCTTTCAACGAGCGGCGTGGGATGTTCCTGCGCACCCGCAATCTCGATCCGCTGCGGACGGTAGCGCGCATAGATATCCGAGACGGGCGTGTTGTCGCGCGGAACATCGAAGCTTGTGAAGCTGAGCGGGCGGACGGCATTGGCCCGGGCTGTGGGGGCGGTGAGAACACCGGCAGCGGTCTTGCGCGGGACAGATGCTGGACCGACCGGCCGAGCATGAGGGTTCGCTTCAGTCCGTTGGGCGGGGCGCATCTCGGTCCGTGTTGCGGCCACGGCGTCGACATATGCCAAGGCTTCATCCAGATCCCGGACATTGGCGCGGATCATCTCGCCGTCCTCCTGCATCTTGTCGAAGACCATCAGCTGGGTTTCGACAGATGTGCCGAGCTTGCGGTAGACCTGCCCCGGCATCGTCAACGCCAAGCGCGGCGTCAGGAGACCGCAGGCGCGCGACCAATGCGCGCCATCACGATCCGGGCTAAACCCCGGCGGCATGATAGCCACCAGCCGCCCGCCGGGTGCGAGACGCTTTGCAGCCCCGATGAGATGCTTGGCGGCGATGTACTTGTCCCGGGAGCGATCGACCGAGGAGGCGAAGGGCGGATTCATCACCACGACGTCGGGTAGAACCGGCGACTGCAGCAGATCGTCGATATGCTCGCCGTCATGGCCCGTCACCTCGCCACCGAAAACCGCGCGCAGGAGGTGCTGGCGAAAGGGGTCGATTTCATTGAGCAAAAGCGTGGCACCCGCCCGGGCAGCGAAAGCAGCCAGGGCACCGGTGCCAGCCGAGGGCTCCAGCAAAGTCTCGCCCTTGCGAACGGCTGCCGCCCGCACGACCAGTGCCGCGAAAGGCAACGGCGTGGAAAACTGCTGCAGCCGGATCTGCTGCTCTGACCGGCGGGTTTCCGTCAGCAGCCGCGAGGCAAGCAGCTTTGCAGCGGCGATGTCACCTGCCACGCCGTTCCCACGCAGCAGCACCTGGACAGCCGCGGCCTGCATCAGGTCATATGCCATGCGCCAGTCCCAGGCACCGCCGGCATCGCTGCCAAGAAACGTCTCGCGCATGACGCGCGCGAGCGCTGAGCTGCGCAGGGGTTGGTGGTGGATCTCTGTGCCGATAAGCGCTAGCGCAGAGGCGAGATCGGCTTCGGAGATTGCGAGAGCCGCGTTGGCCGTTCTGGGTTTGGACATGGGGATTTTCCTTTGGAACAGGGTCTGAGTTCCAAAGGACAAAAAGCCCGCTTTCGCTTTTCAGGGTGACGGGGGTCAGACCGCGCTGACCTCCAAGGCTTGGTCATGACTTGGGTTGGACCTCCCGTTTCGCATCAATCAATGCCTGTGCGGCCTGCATCACCTGAACTTGAGATGTTCCCGTGCATTCCTCCTCCAGCGCGGCCTGCACCTTCGCGCGAAACCACGCGTCATACGAATTGACATCAGCCGCCACGGAAATGCTCCTCGAGCCCGATATCCAGCAGCTTGCCGAGGTCATCGGGCATGTCTGCAACGTGCACAGCAATTGGGAAACGGTGCCCCGTCAGGTCAGGCGCGCATTGCTCCTCTAGCCCGAGGTGCTGCCTATCCTTTTCCGCCTCAATCATTGTGCTTTCTCCGACCGTATTATCAGCCGATGCTACATCTTCCAGCGCGGCGTCGTAAACGATAATGCCAAAGGGTCACAGCAAGCTGGCCCACTTACCGATCGGGCACCGCTTCAAGGGAAGTTTCGAACCGCTTGCCCGCCGCTGCAGCTTCTTTCAAGAGCGCGTCGAAATTGTCAGGTGGATTTCCATCTTCCAGCATCCCTTTGAACGTCGCATAGGCATCCGTCTTGCTTCCGTAGGCGCGCAGGGTCTTATCGTCGTTCACCCAGGCCACTACGATGACCTTGGCATCGCTGTTGAAGCGGTAGAACAACCGATACTGCTGGAAGAATTTCGCCCGAAACCAGTGCTTGCGTTGATCGCCAAGTGTGCTGCCTTGCCGGTAGGCGGCGGCACTCGGATCTGCCGGTATGGCCTCGGTGACCAGCTTGAAGATGGCGGCCAGCCGTTTCGTCGAGTTTTTCTTGCGCCATGTCTTTGGATCGCGTGCCTTACGCGCCTCGACTTCCTCGATCAGCCCTTCGAGCTGGTCCAGAAAGAGCGGATGCGCATAAATCGACCATCCGTTTACGACAAGGGGCGCTTGGGCGGGCACGCTATCGCCGGTCATTCATCCTCGAGCGATAGCGGCGCATCGAGATCGACGTCAACGTCTCCGACCAGTGCTGCAAGACGGTCATGCAAAGCCCCATCGAACGCCCGAATGCGGTCCGGATGCGCCTTGATATCGGCCTCGACAAAATCGAGAAATGCTCCGAGCACGGGATCTTCCTCTTCGCTGCGCACGGGCTCGATATAGACCCTGCCACTCGGCTCGGTGCAGTAGCGAATCTGGTCGCCCTTGCCCAGCTTGAGCTGCTTGCGCACACCCGCCGGAACGGTCGTCTGATACCGATCCGTGAGTTTCGAGACATCTTGTGCGAGGGCTGTCATGGCAGTCTCCTGAAAGAATGGGGGTCTTTGCTGCCTGCGATAGGTAATGCATTTGCATTGCCTTGTCAAGATAAGCCGCAGGATCTGCTGTCGCCTGGCAGGTCGATGAACCGTCCGGCGCAGGGCCTAATTTCGCCCCGCCAGAAACTCCGCCAGCACAGGACTGGCATCGCCTTTTGCGGAGCTGAGCAGCTCCGAGCCCGCAAGCGAGGCCTTCGACAAGCGCACGAGCCCACCGGTTTCCTCGATGCGGTAGCAGCGGCGTTTTTGCCGCCCCCGCTTGTAGTGCGTCGCGGTGACAATCTGGCAGGTGCCGCCATCGGTGAGCGTCACAGGAGCCGCGAGCCTGATCTTGTCGCCTTCCTCGTAGTCCGGGATCGACGCCCAGTCCCGGCAGCGCTGACGCCAGTCCTGGGCGTAGCTGTCCGGGTCTTTCAGGTCGGAGAGAAGCTCGATCAGCCCAAGCGGGGCACGAGATTCGTTCGGGCCAGCACTTTCCTCCATGTCCTTGTAGCCCCAGCAGCCGTCATCGTATCGGGTGAGGAAGACAGCACCGAACGTGATGGAGCCATCCGCATCGGTCACATAGGTCGCGTCTTCGACAGCAGTCCCGTCGAGATTAGTGACCCTTGCCGCCGCATACCAGGTTGAGCCGACTTTGCAGGCCTTGACCAGTTCGGTTTTGCGCGTGTCGCCATGAGAGGTGCAGAGCCGGGCGATTTCCGCTTTCTCATCCGCGTAGGTCTGGACGCGGCCGTCGGTGTAGAAGAGCCAACCCATCTCAGAGTCCTTTCTCTCGTTTGGGAAAATTGTTGTCGCCAATGTCCCGAAAGGGCCGCAGGCGCGGCAGGGTATTGGCGATGCTTGTTTGAGAAAGGGCGGGTTACGCCACCCTCCGGTCATCGATTTCCATCAGGGCATCGAGCGGCACGCGGTAGGGCTGCATGGCGTCGAAATCCTCGCAATTGCCGCAGTTCTGCACGATCGCGAAGGTGTCGCAGGCATCCTTGAGGATGACCCGGAAGGTGCCCCCGAGGCCCGAGGGCACTTCGTAGGTCCCGCCGATGAGATAATCCGAGGCCCGGCGCACGAAGACGCGGATGCTGTGGCCATCGGTGGCGAGCCGGATGGCCCCTCGCCCCCGGTCGATGAGCACCTGCACGTCATCCAGGATGTCGGTGTAGAACTGGCCGGTCAGATCGCGAAACGCCATGCGGCGCTGCGCCATCCAGTCGGTGTCCCGAAACGGGTTCAGGCCGTCGGCGAAGGCGAAAGAGGGATCGGCCTGTTCGGTGGTGACGATTCGGGTGGTCGTGCCATCGATGCCGTTTGAGCGCAGATGCACACCATTGCCGACGATCAGGATCAGGGCGGGCCTGTCCACGGGCCCGTTCCAGTTGGGCAGGAAGGTTTTGCAGGCGCGCGCATGGGCGATCTGTGCCGCAACAGCGGACGCAGAGAACTTGAGAATAGCCATGAGGATGTCTTTCGGTTGGGTGTGGGAGGGTCGACCCGCGCGGGGAATGCCTCGCGCGGGTCGCGTGAGGACTCAGGCCGCTTGCGCGACCTCGCTGTCAGGCTCGGGGGTTTCCGCAGCGGGCTCCGCCTCATCACAGGCGACACCGGCGGTCTGCATCATGGGCGGGCACCAGGCGGCTACGGCAGCGCGCTGCGCGTCCGTAAGCGTGGCGAAGGGCTCGGCGAAGAGCTTGTCACAAAAGGCGACGATCTCCTTCTTGCTCGACGAGGCCAGCGTCACCGCCTCCTGGGCGAGACCCAGATCCTCGCCGAGGATCTTCAGGAGCCAAGCCTTCTTGAAGCGGTTGAAGAGCGCCGCATTCGGCGTCAAGTGGGCGCGGATGTCGGGCATGATCTCGATCTCGAACGCATGCATCAGGCTGTCGCGCTGGCGGTCCCGCGCGAAGCAGGACTGCGTGGTGCTGGCCGTAGCATAGGCCACGAGCTTGGTCTTCTCGCCGGCCTCCAGCGCGCGAAACGCCGCGAACTGATCGGCGGGCGCGCGGGTGTCATCGAGCCAGGACAGATCAAGCGCATCATGCGCCGCCGCCACCTGCTCGAGCGAGGTCTCGTCGATCTCGTCCATCTTGGCATGGCTGCGGTATTCCTTGCGGGCATCGATCTTGATCGCCTGCGTGACACTCAGGCCGCTGGCCAGAACGTCACTGACCAGCTTGAAGAGCGTCAGATCGAGCGTGGCTTCCGGATGCAGCGCCATCGCGGCGCCAAGGGCCATGGCTCGCTCGGTCTTGAGGTCCTCGGCCAGTGAAGCTTGATAAGTGATTTCGCCGGCGTCCGGGGCCTCCTCCCCCGTCGGGTTACTTGAGGAGCCGCGTGCGCCCTCCTCTTTGACGGTGTCCTCGGGGCGGACGAGGCCAACATGGAGCGTGATCTGCCCACCCTGCCACGAGGCGATCACCCCAGACCGTGCGAGGTCCTCGGCGCTGTAGGCCTCCTGCAGATCGCACGCTTCCTCTTCCAGAGCGTCGACGCGCTCGTAAAGGGCATTGTAGGCACCGTCCTCGAGATCCTCATCCTCCATCTCGAGTTGCAATTTCTCAAGTTCGGCGGTGATGTCCTCAATGCGCTTCTGGGCAGCCTCATCCGGTTCGATCGGGCCGGGATAGACGCGGCCGTAGTCGGCCATGGTCGCGTAATCATAGAGCACCACCGCATCGGCCCAGGCAAAGCCCAACCTCACACGGGCCTCCTCGGCGGCGGCACCGAGCTTCTCGAGCAGGATGGTTTCGACCAGCGCCGTATCCTCAAGCACGGAATGCTCTTCCAGAAGGTCAGCCGCGACAGCGCCGCCGCGTGCCTCGTAGTCCGCACGCACGAAGGCCCCGATATCATCGCTGACCTGCACCCCGCGGGATTTGAGCGCCTGACGCACGGTATAGGCCTGCAGATAGCCGCCGTCTTTCGTGAGCGCCTCGAAGACCTCGCGCTGCGCCTCCTGGCTTGGATGCTCAGCGAAGGCCTTCATCGTGTCGAGCGTGATCACCTTGCCCCGGGCTGCGGCGCGGATGTCGGGGTGGATCAGGCCATAGCGCAACCGGCCTTTCACGGCCGCCACCGTGGTGCCGAAGGTCTTTGCGATCGTCTCGGGCGTCTGGCCGTCGACCTCCATCATTCGGGCGAAGGCCTCAAACTCGTCGATGGCATTCATCGGTGCCTGGGTGATGTTCTCTGCGAGTGACAGCGCCGTGGTGACGTCGCACTCCTCCGGCACAAGGCGGCAGTCCACCTTGGTTTTCGCCGTGAACCCCTTGCTGGCATTGTCGGCGATCAGCTCCTTCAGGGCTGCATGGCGCCGGCCGCCGGCGAGGACAGCGTACTTGCCGTCGAGCTTCTGGACAAGAAGCGGCTGGAGCAGGCCCAGCACAGCGATGCTCCCCTTCAGATGCGCGATGTTCTCGGGCTCATAAGTTTCCGGCGAGTTGCTGCGCACATTGGCGGGATGTGGGACCAGATCGCCGATGGCGACGGAGACGGGTTTGAAGCTTGTGGTCATGGGGTTTCCTTTTCGGTGGGTTTGGAGCGGCCCGCGCATTCAGATGCGCGGCCAATCCCCGTCTTCAGGGATCAACACAACAAAAGGCCCACTTTCCCTTTGAGGGGTCAGTGGGCCGTCATTGCTTGACGTGTAAGGTTTGGGGGGTGTCCCCTCGCCTACCAGTCGCGCGCCAGCAGGATGGTCAGCACGCGCATGGTCGTGGCGGGGTTGTCCGGGGTCTCGGCCCCGTAGCGGAAATCCGAATCTGCCTCATAGAGATCAATCTTCCAGAACACGGTCTCGCCGCGGACCGTGACTGCCCCGAAATCATGCCATCCTTCGGGATCATTCTCGGGCTCGAATGTGGCAAACTCACCGGTTGCCTTCACCGCCTCGGCCATGAAGCCTTCACCGGCCTCCATGAGCGAGCGAGTCACATGCATGCGGCCTTGTATGGGCGCCTCTGGCGCTATCCCGAGGCAGGCGAGCTTGCGGAAAGCATCGTTCTGATCGGCGATTACGGCGGGGTCTGGGCGGTCTGTCAGAGGCTGTGCTACGGAGGTCATGGGTCTGTCCTTTGAGAAGTTTGAAACACCCTTCCCAAAGCCTGCTTTCCCTTTGCCGAGACACATTCCCTCAAGCGGCCTGGTCGACCTCCCCTGCCCTGCCCGCCTCCGATCTGGCGATCAGGTAGTCGCAGGCGCGCTGCGCATCGGCGGCGTGCCGGAAGATCGCGCCTTTGTCAGACCGAAGGACGCGCAACCAGTTGTGCAGGTAGGCGGCATTCATCTCCAGCGTATGCGCCGTGAAGCCGAGCGTTTGCCCCAAGAACACCGAGGTCAGTTCCGCGACGATCTCCTCGCGCGCGTAAGAGGTGTTGCCAAACTTCGAGAGACCGAAATCACGGTTCAGTCGATGGGGGGCTTTCGTGGCATGGGCCAGCTCATGGGCCCAGACCCCGTAGAAATTGCGCGGGTCCTGAAACCGCGTGATGGACGGCATGTAGACCTTGTCCACGGGCGGCAGGTAGTACGCTTCCGTTCCTGTGAAGACGGTCGTGATGTCGATGGCATCGAAAAACGCCTGCATGTGCGGGATGGGCTCGGAAGGCGGATGCTCGGGCACGGGCTCCGGGTCAGGGTAGAAACTGTCGGGCAAGCCCTCGATCTGGCAGGCGTTGAACACGCGATAGGATTTCTGGAAACGGAAGACGCGGGCTTCCTCGGAGCGATCATCGCCATCGCTGCGGTCGTCCTGGCCGCCCGTGTCTTTGCGGCTTTGACCGTAATAAACGACGACAGAGGACCTCTCGCCCTTACGGACCTTTGCGTCCAAGGCATTGGCTTGCGGCAACGTCATCCAGAAGGGAGAGCTGTGGCCCGCCATCACGGTCCGCATCGTCAGCAGGAAGTTGTTCACTCCCTGGTAGGGTTCACTGCCCACGCGCAGGGGGCGAGAGCTGCCGCCTGCGGTCCAGGGCTTTCGCCACGGCAGCACGCCGCGCCCGATGATACGGATGATTTCGTTTGTGATGACCTCGGAGGCATCAAATTTGGTCGTGCGGGATCGGGCCATGGCTGGCCTCCTTTCGAGTTTTGGTGAGAGTAAGTGGTGATCAGGCTGACTGATGGGACCGCGGATCGTTGAGGATCCTCGCGCCGAACCCTTCGACCATGTCGATGTAGGTGGTCAGCGAGACGGACTTGCCAGGACCCCAAGGTTCAAGGTCGACCGACCCGTCCTGCGCCACCCGCGGCAGGTTCGCGAAGGCGATGGCATCGGTGACGGGTCGGATATCGATGCACGGGGTCCCTCGTGCGACCGCGAGGGCGGCCGAGGGAAAGCGCTCGATCGGCGCGAAGGTCGACACGGTGGTCCAACCGAGATGGAGGAATGTCCCACTCTCCCCGCAGATCACATGCGCGTTTGGCAATGACGCCGCCTGCTTCAGATAGCCGAGATCACGCAGGACGGTCTGGCGTTCGAGCCGCTGTGCCAGCGCCGTCTGGCCAGTTCGGCGCAGCTCTCTATGCCGCCACCAGGAGGCGGCGGTTGCGCGGAGCACGCGCAAGACACCTGTTTGCATGGGAATGCCCTTCATCCGGAACGGCAGACCGGAACCCGGCCCGGACCCATCTGAGGGACCCCAAAGCCCCTCATCCGTCAGTCACAAAACCCGAAGAACACTTTCACTTTCTACGGGTCCGGACCCGTTCTTGGCAAAACCATTGAGTCCTCACCACAGGACTCAATGCCGGCACGTCTACCGAAGCTCTTGATTTGGATCAGCAGAGCCAGTTGGGGATGAAAGATCGGCAAAGAGCATCGGCAGTATCTCGCATCAGATTCGATATTATTGATATAGATCAAATAGTTAGATGGCCCTCCAGATCGGCAAAGAATATCTCTACAGGCCTGCTTAAAGCTGCGAACGCGTGGTATTTCTCAATCTTGCCCGATCATGCGGCCTGCCCGTTGAGCCTGCCATAAAAGCTGCGCTCCAGATGCAGCTCCCCTGCCCCGGCCTTCTCCACCATGCCCCGAAGATATCCACCCGGAGAGGCAACCTCACCGGTACTGTGCTTCTCGAAGACGAGCGCAAATGCGGCCGTGGCCACTTGGGTCCCCATTCGGTCCTGCGCGACGTTCCAGGCATGCTCCGAGATCCCGATCATCGGCCTGAGTTGCCCGGCAACGCGGTGCAGATCGCCCCAATCCTTCAGGAATCCACCCATATTGCGCGCCCAGGACACGAATTCCGGACAGGCCTGCATGATTGTCGGCAGGTCGAGCGCTGTCCGCTTCTTGCGTACCTCAGCAACCCAGTCTTCCAACTCCCTATCAACCCGCTCTTCGGGTTCGGCATTGGGCACCACACCTGCCGCTTCCTCTTTTTCAGAGGAATTACTAGTTACAGGATTAAGTTGATTTGTAATTAGTATATGAGGTTCGGAAATGACCTCCCTGGGGTTCATTTCTTGAGTCTTCCCAGAAACTTGTTCCTTGGTTTCGGGCGTGTTTTCCACAGTTTGAATGACCTCAGTTGCCTTGAGATAGGCCGCCTCGACCCCCTCCTGGAGCTCCTTGAACCACGTCAGGAGCCGAGCAAGCTGCTCGGACGCTTCATGGCGACGCGGAAGCCGGTCCAGAAGCTCCTCAAAAAGCCCCGTGAATTGGCTCCAGGGCCCGCGCAGCGCGCTGCTGATAGCCGCTTCAATCCGGGCTCGGATCATCCGGCGCGCAACCGTGATCTGGCGCTTCAGGCGCTGGCAGAGCTCGCGTTCAGCCTGCAGCTCGGCATGAAGCTGTTCGAACTCCTCGACACGGGCTGAAAGCGGCGACAGATCAAAGCCGTAAGCCTCAATGATGCGCCCATCGGCGTCCCTGCGGCCCCACCGCTTGCCATTGGGGCTATCCTGGAAGGAAATCACGCCGATCTCAGCAAGACGCCGCGCGTGGCGCTTGAGGGCCGACAGGGAAAAGCCCGTCTGCTCCATCAGATAGGCGTTCGACGCCCAGACGATCGGGCGCTGCCCCTCCGCCCAGTCCTGAGCCTGAGTGAAGGCCCCCAGGGTATCGAGGAGCATCATGTCGCCAGCCTTCAGGCCGATATGGGCCCCAACGCGTTTGAGCGCGACAAATGCTCGTGTTTTAGGTACTGCTACCTTTTCACCGGCTTGGGCAAGCTGCTCAGCAACCCCAAGACCCGGTGTCGGCTTGCGCCAACCTGTATGTTTCATGCCTGTATCTCACCTCCGGTTATGTGGAGGCAAAAGAAAGCCGTTCGCTCAGAAGCGTTCGTCGTTGACAGTGAATCCTGTGAGACCTATCTTGAAGGCGACCAAACCATTAAGATCAGCTCTCAGGCCACACCGCTTGGGGGCTTTTCTTTTGCCGTTAATTCACTTGTCGTTCCTTTTTGCTCCTTGCCTCATCGTTCCGAAGAACATCTCACCAACGCTGTCTTCAGTCGGTATCTTTCTCCGTGTCTTCGACGTTCAAATAGTTTGCGACTAAGTCTCCAAGCTTTTCGAGACGCTCTTGGTCAATCGGCACTCCTGCAACCTTGATTGATAGGTTTCCATCGACGGAAGTGACCGAAAGATTTCGGTTGCCCACCTTGCGCTTTACGGTGAGTTTTTGGGGCTTTGTCTTTGGTTTTGGCTTGGCTTTGTTCGTTCTCTCCAAGCTCGCTAAGGCACCCTGTAAATCGCGAAAGCTCATGTCGTAGACGTTCTTGAACGTGTTCAAGATTTGATCCTGCGCAGCGAAAACGGACCGTGCTCGCGAGACTAGGCTCTCATGCACACCAATTTTCTTGGCGAAGGCCACAGCTGTCAGTTTCTCTTCGCCAGAAGCCAGCGTCTCATACATTTCTCCAATCGAAACCAATCGCTCAAAAGGGCTGAGATTCTCGCGCTCCTCATTCTCGCGAAACCGCAGAAACAACATCTCAAACTTGCTGTTCTCAGCGTTTCGCGCGTCAGGCGGGGCAAGGATTGCACGAAGGGGTACACCGAGCTCTGACGCGGCAGCCAGTCGGCGGCGTCCTGTCAGCATCACGAATGGAACCCCCGCGATATTCGACGGGTCCAACGGATCCGGCTGCCAATCCGGATCCTCCGGCCACACTAGAATGGGCGTGTCCTGCCCGTTCGAAGCGATGCTGTTTACCAAAGACCTGAAGGCTTCCTGGGACATCCAGTCTTGTCGGCGGTCGGTTCCCATCGGATCGGAGATTTGATCTGGCGACAGGCTTATCTCGTGGCGACCGTTGAGGATATCCAAACAAAGCTCGGCTCTGCTTCGCTCTACTGCAGCTTGCGACTGCGCAAGCGCTCCTGATTTCCAGGCACTGCCGGCCCCCTTAAAAGGAGTCGAAACAGCATCACTCGATTCTGTCCTGCCTTCGGAACCGCTCGCACGTTCCTTGTTTGTATCGAGATTGGTAGCCTTGCTGACCAGCGACCTTGGAATACTGCGTTTCATGCTTCACCCTCGCCGTCATCTTCATAGAATTCGTCCATCCAAGTATTGGCGTAGCCACGTTCGAGTCCTGGCCAGAGTCGCGATATTATGGCGTCGTTCACGGCATCGGCATTCGTGATGAACCGGTTGATCCCCTTGCGCTTTCCGGGCGTGTCCGGTTCGTATTCGTATACGGACTGATAGACGTCCGACGCGTTCGAGATCGCGTCGGAACGCAGATAAAACACGGGCAGAATCTCCGTGGGGCAATGTTCTAGCAGGTTTCCGATGTGGTTAAGATCCTGCGCATTGGACCGTTGAACGATCGTTGGCAACAGCATGTTCGCACCGGTTCCGATCTCGATCCTTTCATGGGCCAGGATGTGCTGAAGCATCCCAAGCAGACCAGTCACAAAGGTCGACAACGTCGCGATGTCGAACCCCTTCATGGTTTGCGGTATGACCAGCGAAGTCGACGCAATCACGTTATTCAACTGGAATAGTGTGAGCGCGGGTTGATAGTCGATGATGATGACATCCAGCGTCTCCGTTAGTGCGGTGTCGAGCCGCTCCTGGTCGACCTTGCCGTCGACTACCAATTCGTTGGGTAGCGTTTTCGGTGGGTGGCCCGCTTTCCAGCGGTCGATGGCATCGCGTAGGTAGCGGTAAAAGCTCTTTCCTGCGGGGGCTTCGCGGACAAGCCGCGCAATCTGGATCTCACCCTCGGATGTTTCGCCGTGAGCTGGAAGCAGACGCAGGCCTGGCCAGGAGGTCTTGAGAAAGAAGCTGTCGAGCGTTTGCGCATCATGGTCGGTATATGGCGCGTCTTCCGACTGAAAGAGTCCAGCAAAGTCCACCATGGAGGCGGTGTTTTCGTCGGGCATTTGGGGAAGGCCCTCTCCCCCGACGAAGTAGAGCGTTATTGTACTTTGGGGGTCAGCATCCATGACACCGACACGCATGCCGTAGTGCAAGCTGAGATACTGGGCAAAATGCGCGGCGCTCAGACTTTTGGCGGTGCCGCCTTTCTGGCTTGCAAACGAGATGACGGGCAAAGGTGCGTCAGGCTTCCGCCAGGCCAGGTAGTCGTACGGCCGCTTTGCCGAGGCTGCCAGAAGGGCCCGCATGTGCATCAATTCTGAAAGCGTGAAAACACGCTCTCTTCCAACATATTCTCCTGCGGGAAAGTCATCGCTCGAATTGGCGAACTTGGTCAGATACTGAATACTCACATTGAGAAACCTAGCGCACTGGCGCATGGACCAGGTTCGCTTGATGCGCTGACGCAAGGTGAGTTCCTTGTTCACTGCCACCATCGTGCGCTCAAGCCCACGTGACAGATCCGTCAAAAACTGTTCTAAACTACCGCTCATTTATAAGCCCTGACTTCGGTTGGGTCCGAGTTCGACTCGATTCTGCCCCAATGGTAGCACGGTTCTGAGCAAAAGATAAAGATACCACGCGCCTATAGCTTTCAGGCGCTTATTTTGAGGCTCAGTGGCTCCAGAAACTCCAATCTTGAACGCGTTCAAGATTGGAGTTTAAGTCGGCTGACCAGAGCGAAGCCGATCAACCTTGCATGTTACACGCCGCGTCTTTCGGACCCGAGGAGATGACTGACCTAGTTCATGGCTTTGCCCAGGTTTGCGTTGAAGCCGTGATCACAGATGCTCACCGTGAAGTAGCCAGCGCCGGACTCCCCTTTCCGAATCTTCTAGATGCCGCCGCACTCGGCCAGCTTGCCTTACGGGGAGCGTCCGGCGACGCGTTGCGCGAAGGCCGTCCTGTTCGACCTCGCGACGGGTTCGATGGTAATTTCCAGGTCGGAGATCAACATGCAGATTGAGCCGAAGCCTTTGACGGGTTCGTTGTCGGCTCTTGTGAAACTGATGCAGCCCGAAGGGTAGCTGGGCGGTTGACCAAGGCCTGACTACGCTGGATGCGAAGCGCCGCATAGAAGGGTAGGGGAGGAAGATGGGCCACAGCCGTTGTAGACGGGGCGGCCGCTGCGATGTGCATTCCATGCAACAGGGCCGCATCGGGAGACGTCCGGCGGTCGAGAAAGATACCAAGGAAAATTGGAAACTCTGTTGAAACTGACCCAAACAAGAAAATACCTTGGAACTCGCGCAGGCGCGCAGCGGGAAAAGCCAGCGCTGCGCTAAAGCGCTCTCAACAGCCCAATTCCCTGTTCGAGAGGTATTGCCCGGATATCTTCTGCTAAGGGGACATCACGCTCTCCGGCGTAGATCAGCAGCTTCCGATTGGCTTTGACGTCTTCTGCGCCGGTGTGGAAACCACGAGAAACCTTCGGCGCAGTCGTGCGCTTGATCTCGACGGCCCAGATGTCGCCACCCGGCAAACGCAGAACCAGATCAAGTTCGGCTCCGGCAGAGGTGCGATAGAAGAAGGGTTCGGTGCCGGCGGGCGTCGCGGCAAGAAGGGTCTCGATGCAGAACCCCTCCCAACTGCCGCCGACGACAGGATGCCCGAGCAAGCCCTCGGTTGTACCAATACTCAACAGCGCATGAACGATCCCGCTGTCCCGCACATAGATTTTTGACGATTTCACCAGGCGTTTGCCGACATTCTCGTGCCAGGGCTGCAGCCGCCGCACCAGCATGAGATCGACGAGCAGATCGAGATAACGACCGATGGTTTGGCCCGACACACCGAGCCCCTCTGCGAGGGCAGCAGCATTCAGCAGGCCGCCTTGCACATGCGCCAACATGGTCCAGAAGCGCCGCAAGGTTGCGGCCGGAATACGCGGTCCAAGGGCAGGGATGTCACGCTCCAGATAGGTGCGCAGGAAATCTAGACGCCAGTCCATGCTGGCCTGATCGCTGGCAGCCAAGAAACTGTCAGGAAAGCCACCACGTAACCAGAGCGCATTCAACTGATCAGTCCCAACTTCGGTAAGTTGCAGAGGGGGCATTTCGATATACCGGACCCTTCCAGCGAGGGACTCTGCCGATTGTTGCAGGAGAACATTGGAGGCTGACCCTAAGAGCAGAAACTGCCCCGTACGAAACCCGGCCCGCCTGCGCTGGTCGATCTGACCACGCAGGCTCTTGAAGAGGCCGGGCATCTGCTGCACTTCGTCGAGGATGACGAGTTTTCCCGTTTGTTCATCCAGATAGAGATCTGGTTCGGTCAGGATCTGCCGGTCCGCGTCACGTTCAAGATCAAGGTATACCGATGGTTGCTCCGAAGCGATGTCGAGAGCAAGCGTGGTCTTCCCAACCTGCCGGGGACCGAGGAGCACAACAGCGGCTTGGTTCGCAAGCGCGGATTGCACAAGTTGATGAGTTTGGCGCATATACATACCTTGCAATTACTCCATCATGTGGAAGATTTGCAAGGTTAAATTATTGTGCCGCTAAAGTTCCAGCCCAATTTGTGAATTAACCTGAAGTGATGAACACACTTTGCGCCAAAACTCACTCCAACAACCCAATTCGCTCCGCCCGTTCCAGCAGCATCCTCACGGACGACGGTTGCCAGCTCATGCGTCCACGCGGCGTGCGCTCGCGCATGGATTCCAGCCGGTCACAGATCGCCCGTAGCGTGATGCCGGGATCTGCGCCTTTGATCGCGGCGACAATCGCAGGCAGGCGGTCGTCTGCTTCGCGGCGCCCGGCACGGGCCAGCACCTCTGCGGGCAGGAACCCGTCGCGAACATAGGCCTTCACGGCGCGCAAGAGACGGCCTTGGGTCCAACGACGTACCTCCGTTGATGATGCGCACCACGTCTTCCCAGGCCAAGTCGGGGCGCAACCGGCGCACATGGGGCAACCAGTCTTGTGCCGTCTCGTTCAGACGCTCCATGTATCCGTCCTGTCGCGCCAACCGCACCTTGCGAAGAGCGGCAGGGTCTTTGGCCCGCAGTCCGGGGTTTCCGCCCACGCGGCCCTTTGTGCGTGCGCTGGCCAAGCCAGCCTTCGTCCGTTCCCGGATCAGGGCGCGCTCGAACTCGGCCGCAGCGCCCAAGACCTGCAGCGTGAACTTGCCTTGCGGGGATCCGGTGTCGATCGGGTCCTGAATGGAACGAAAGAACGCACCCTTGGCCTCCAGCCGCTCGATCACCTCCAGCAGATGCGACAGGGATCGCGCGAGGCGGTCAATCCGCACGACGACCAGCGTGTCGCCCTTGCCGATGCGCTCCAACACCCGCCCAAGCACCGGCCGCGCACGATTGCCGCCAGAGGCCTGTTCTTCATGGATCTCGGCGCAGCCTGCGGATTTCAGGGCCTGCGACTGGGGCAGGGGGGTTTGATCCTCGGTTGAAACGCGCGCGTAGCCTATCAATGGCATCAAAACAGTCTTTTTGCAGTTTTATGTACCGCCACTAAACGACCGAATGACCGCGCGATCAGAGCCCGGCTGCCTTCGTCAGGTTCACCCGGAACCTGTCGCGACGCCGCTGGTAGCGGCGGGTCATTTCGACCGTGGTATGGCCGAGCTGATTCTGAACATAGCGCTCGTTGACCTCGGCAGAACTGGCGAGACCGGCGCGAAGGGAGTGGCCGAAGAAGAGGGCGAGGCGGTCTTTCTCGGACAGCTCGGATCGAATGCCAGCTTCCAAGACTGTGCGCTTGATCAGGCGCGCGACATGCTTGTCGTTTAATCTCTTTTCGGATGCCCTTTTGCCATCGCGCGAGACGCCCACGAAGACCGGGCCGAAGTCGATCTTCGCGAAGTGCAGCCACTGTTCGAGCGCATGGACAGGGCAGGTCTTTTCCTTGGAGCCGCGGCCAATCTCGACCTCGCGCCAGCCGGTCTTGGCATTGAGGGTGAGCAGGGCGCCCCTGTCGAAGATTTCGATCCAACCGCCCGAGTCCGGCGTGTCGTCCTTGTGAACGTCGAGGCTGACAATTTCCGAGCGCCGGAGACCCCCGGCATAGCCGAGGAGCAGGATGGCCCGGTCTCGCAGACCGTGCAGGTCGTAGGGCAAGGTGGCGAACATCGCGAGGATGTCCTCGGCCATGATCGCTTCCTTCTGCGCCGGCGGACGGGCGTGTTTGCGTTTGATCCCGGCCAGTACGGTGGCGATGTGGCGGTTCTTGCGATCGAGGGTGAATCCCTTCTGCGCGTAGTTCCAGGCGAGGCCCGACAGGCGGCGGTCGATGGTGCTAACCGTTAGGGGAGGGGCCAAAGCCCGCGGCCAGATCAGCCAGATAAAGCCCGATCATTTCGGGTGACGGCGGCAGTGGCTCGGCGTCCTTAATCCGGCACCAGCGCGCAAAATGCGCCCAGTCCTTCGCGTATGCTTTCAGCGTGTTCTCCGAGGCCGCGGCACGGGCATAGTCGCGGGCGGTGTCGACCAGCCGGTCGAGGCTGCCAGACCCGGCGACATGCGAGGGCAGGGCGATGCCGTCGCTTTCCTCTTGATCGCTCTCGTCGACGCGAGCATCATCAAGCCCATCAGAGCGCGCTGATGTCGATTTCTCGATCTCGGAGGGCATTTTTCACTGAATCCGCCGATGAAATTGAACTGTCTCGCAGCATACTTCTATACGTCCGATAATGCAAACTTATTGGACATAGCGGAGAGCCGCTGGGTGGGGCGGTTTTGCTGCAATTTGCTGGCCATAAGCGCCGTCTTGGCGTGGGCTCCCGGCATGATACGTGCCCAACCTGCGCCAGCAATTGATGTGAACAACGTACCCCGGATGCCGTCCTGGGTCACCGTGGCTTGCGCTGAAACCCTTAAAGATGTGGCGTTTTTATCAGGCGCGGCGCTGAACCACCTGCATGTTGTGTTTACAGATGAAGCCGTCCCCCACGCCTTGTTGCGGGAGCGGCTGGCGCTGTGCCAACCAGGGCCATGCAGCATTCGGCAGCGTCACGCTGATCGAGGGGGCGAACAACGATGGCGTTCTCAGGCGTATCCTTGTGGACACCGCCCATGTCGGCCGTCGTCTGATGATCGTCGATGCGCTCGCAGAGCGCGATCTGACACCGCTCGATATTGATTACGTTCTGGGGACACATGCGCATTGGGATCATATCCAGAATGTCGACCTGTTCACCAATGCGACGCTGCTCCTTCACCGCGATGAACGTTTTTATGCGCACCAGCCGCGTGTCGACGATTGGGCCACACCGTCCTGGACCGGGTTCATCATTGAACAACTGACGATCGAGGAAGTGGGCGAAGGACACGTCGTGATCCCCGGCGTCACGATCATGGAAATGACCGGTCACTCCATTGGCAGTATCGGCGCCCTGGTCGACACCGACGATGGCCGTGTGGCAGTGACCTCGGACGCGTTGCATTTCGCCTGGGTCGCACAGGCAGGTGAAAACCCGTTGGTCTTCTGGGACGAAGCCAAGGCGGCGCAAACTGTGGCTCGGGTCATGGATGCGGCCGACCTAGTATATCCTGGCCATGACATGCCGTTCCGTATGACCAAATCGGGCGAGATCGAATACCTCGCCCGGTTGAAAATAAGCATATCGGGTATTGAGCCGGAACTGACACCGCTGGACAAGAGCCTGACGATGATGCCCGGCCGCAAGACAGTGTGCGATTGCGATACCGGCACGATCCGCTGTGCGGATCACAAGCGGATCCACGAGGTGATCAAGCGGCGGTACGAGGCGGGCGAAACGCCATTGCCGTCGCGTGATTGGGAAAAAATCGGTTGAGGGATGTGGGCAAGCGTCTGTACGAGCGATCTTGAATGAAAGTCGAATTATGAACAAGCAACTGGATATTGTCTGCCTGGGGCGGATCGCCGTGGACCTTTACGGCGAACAGGCGAACACGCCGCTGGAAGACACACGCACGTTCCGACGTTATCCGGGCGGATCAAGTGGGAACACCGCAATCGCGGCAGCCCGTGCCGGGGCGCGCGTCGGTTTGATTTCGGCGGTCGGGGCCGACCCGATGGGACGCTACCTGCGAAAGTACCTTGATGCCGAGAATGTGGATTGCCGTGCGCTCACCGTGCGCAAGGAACACAGAACCGCACTTGCGTTTCTGGGCATGTTGGGCAGCGAGATCGACGGGTTGGACTATTATCGGGACAATGCCGCCGATGAATGGATCGAACCCTCGGCTGTGCCCGGCGACTACTTCAACGGAGTGCGGTACCTTGCGCTGACCGGAACAAATGTTGCCGATCCTTCCACCTGGGCGCGGGTATCCCCGATCGTGGACGCCGCAACAAGGGCGGGCGTCGAGGTCGTTCTGGATCTCGACTATCGCGCTGCGCTCTGGTCGGCTTGCAGCGGCGGGCTCGAAGGCGCCATTGCACGGGTGCGCACCGTTCTTCCCGGCTGCAAGATCGTGGTTGGGAACCTCGAAGAGGTCGCACTGGTGGTTGATGGCGGGGCCTGCGAGGGCGATTTTGAACTGGTTCGCAAGCTTGGCCGCGACGGCGCAAGCTGGAAAGCCGGCAAAGCGCCTCCGCACCAAGTTGCGGGCCATGCGATCGAAGTCGTAAATCCGGTTGGCGCGGGGGATGCCTTTCTGGGAAACCTGCTAGCTTCGCGGGTGAGCGGTGCGTCGCGGGATGAGGCGCTTCGCTGCGCGAACGCGGCCGGCGCCATCGTGGCAACCCGGCATGGCTGTGCTTCGGATATGCCGTTCGCAGAAGAGATTTCGAACTTTCTGGGCGATCCGGATCAGCACAGTCCGGCGCTGGCGCATCTGCACCGGTCCCGTGCCCGGCCGCGCGATCGAGCCCGGATCCTGGCACTGGCCTGTGATCACCGTGAACCCTTTCACCAACTGATGTCTGAACATGGTCGAAGCTTCGAGGATGCCAGGCACTTCAAGTCGCTGGTACACCGCGCGATGTTGGCCGGGGGCGATCTGCTGACAGGGTATCGGGCGGGCATGTTGATGGACCCATTGTTTGGACAGCACGTCCTGGACGCGCTTGGACACGATGGGGTTTGGACCGGGCGGCCGGTCGAGGTCACCGGGTCCCGGCCATTGCGGTTGGAACCTGGCGCCAATCTCGCAGCGTCCATTCATTCCTGGCGCCCTGGCCAGGTGGCAAAGGTTCTTGCCTGGTATTCGCCGGACGATCCGGAAGCGCTCATGCGCGACCAGGTCGAAACTCTGCACAGGCTTCAGGCCGCCTGTCGGTCGGCCGGCGTAGAGTGGATGCTGGAACTGGTCCCGCCGGCCGGAAAACCGCGTGATGACAGAACGCTGCGTCAGGGCGTGCAGCAATGCTACGAGGCGGGGCTGATGCCCGATTGGTGGAAATTGCCGGCCTTGTCCACTGAAGACGGCTGGTTAAAGTTGTCAGAGACCATCGCGGCGCATGACGCCCAGAACCGCGGGATCATCGTCTTGGGAGCCGCCGAACCCATGGAGGTCATGGAAGACCGGCTGCGATCCGCGGGCCAGCAAACGATCTGTGCCGGTTTCGCTGTTGGGCGCACGGTTTTTGCGGAAGCGGCCAGGCAGTGGTTTGCCGGATTGATCAATGACGAGTCGGCCGTTACCGCAATGCAGCACAATTATTCCCGTCTAGTCGGGGCATTCACCATGGAGAGGACCGAAACATGCTCGGCGTGACGAAACAAAGTGAGAGTCTCGGCGACGTCGCACTGGTTGACTGGCCCGAACCCGACGCTCGGCCCGGTCATGTGGTCCTGGAGGTGTTGAGCGCGGGAATCTGTGGCACGGATCTCCACATCTATCGCAACGTATATGCTAGCAACCCGCCAGTTGTTCTGGGTCATGAGGTCTGCGGTCGAGTGGTGCGGATGGGAGAGGGTGTTGATTCTGGATTGCAGGGGCGGCGCTTTGTCGCCGAGACCTTTTTCGCAACCTGCGGCGCCTGCGCGCACTGCCGCGACGGGCGGCCCAATCTGTGCCGACAGCGCCAGTCCATCGGAAGTCATGTGAACGGGGCAATGACGGACTTGGTTGAGGTGCCGGTGCGCAATCTGCATGAGGTGCCCGAGAATATCGGCGACGCCGCGGCCAGTCTTGCGGAACCGCTTGCATGCGTGATGAACTCCCTCTTCGGGGAGACGTCCCACATTGAACCGGGACAGAAGGTACTGGTGATCGGGCCCGGCGCGATCGGTTTGATCGCCGCCCAGGTGGCGGGTGTGCAAGGGGCCGAAGTGACCCTGCGTGGCACCGAAGCGGACACGGCGAGACTGCAGCTTGCCAGACAGATCGGGTTCGAAACCTCGACCGTCGGTGACGTGTTGCCAGAAGAGTCGTTCGACGTCGTGGTCGAGTGTTCCGGCAACGGGCATGGCTATGCCGATGCGTTGAATTTTGCCTGCCGCTCGGGCCGGATCGCGCAGATGGGTCTCGGCGGCAAACCGGCGACCCTGCCGACTGATCTGATCTGCTACAAGGAACTGACGATCACATCCGGTTTTGCATCCACGCCGCGCAGTTGGAAACGCGCCATGCGCCTGATGCACGGTGACAGCCTGACGTTGAAACCTCTGGTCACCGATGTGATGCCTGTGCGCGCCTGGGAAAAGGCGTTTGACCATTCCTTCAATGCGGATGGCGTCAAGTTCGTCCTGGCGCCCGGCGACTGAATGTCCAAGTCGAAGGACAACCCTTCACCAGGAGCATTCGGCGAAAGGAAATGCTTGGCGATTGATCCGCTTTTGTGTGCACCCTATGGATAGGCCTCCGTTTGCAGAGGGCATCGGGACCGCATTCAGGGGAATTCGTTCGATGCTCGACCTGGGATCGCTGGCGCTCTTCGTCAAAGTGGCGGAACTTCGCAGCGTAACCGCGGCTGCGAACGAATTGCAGATCGCGCAACCGTCCGTCAGCCGGAAAATGAAGCGCCTTTCCGACCAATTGGGGGTTCAGCTGTTCACCCGCAACGGCCGGACAATCGAGTTGAGCGAACATGGCCTCATCTTTCTGGAACATGCCAGGAACCTTCTGGCAGAGGCACATGATCTCGAAGATCTGATGAGGTCGAAAGCGGCCATTCCCACCGGGCCGTTGTCGGTTGGACTGCCGCATTCCTTTACGGCAACGATAACGGAAGAGTTTGCAGTTGCAATCCGGGCCGAGCAACCCAGGGTACAGGTCTACGTGGTCGAAGGGACGAGCCTGGGTCTTCGTGCGGCGCTTTTGCAGAAGACCCTGGATCTTGCCATCGTCACCTCGATGGAGCCCGACAATGACATCGTGACGCGGTCGTTGGTGACCGAGCCGATGATGCTGATCGGGCCGGAGGCGGCACAACTGTCGGAGCCCGTCGCGCTCCAGGCCGTGTTGAAGTTCCCGCTGATCCTGACGCCGCAGCCCAACAGCATGAGGAAGATCACGGATCGGGCGTTTGGTGGGCTCGGCGCGGCTCCGAAACTGGTTCTGGAAACAAATACCGGGCTTTCCGGTGCGCTTGTGGCGCGTGGGGCCGGCTATACCGTCCTGCCGTATTCTGCCCTGATCTCGATGCGACGTCTTCATGACCTTTCCGCCGCCCCGATCCAGGGGTTGACGGTGGAATGGCAGATTGTCCGCCACAAGAAGCGTCCAGAGACGGCAGCCTGCCGCATTGCGAGGGAACTGATTGCAAGACTTGTCGAAAAGGCGATCGACTCACGGGAGTGGCCGTTCGCATCGCTGCCGAAAGTCCGGCCGGACTAAAGCGTTTCGACATTAACCTGCGACATATCCGGCGGCTTTGAAGTAGTTCCAGCACTCGGCTGGGTCGTATAGATCGCAGATTGCTCCGATGGTATGCTCAGACGGCATAAGTGATGATCTCGCAGGGGAAACGGTAGCCCTTCAGGCGCGGCATCACAGCTGGTATGTTCATCGCGACCGGCTAGACGGCTTCAAGGGCGGCAGCAAGTTGGCAATCCCGCTTGGTCTTCTGGCGTGATGATGCTCGCCGACAATCGTCAGCTCTCGCGAATGATGGAGCCAGGCGAGAGGAGCGACTGTTCAAATCGAAGTCGCATTCAGGTGCCCGGGAAACGGCACCTGACCTGTCATCGAAAGCGCCGGCACAAGCCATAGCGCGCCCTCGTGGTTGGCGGCAGTGCTGCGCCCGGGGCGTCCGCCGTCGGTGACGATCAGCCCGCCCCTTGCAAACAGGCAATTCGTCGGGATCTTGCCGATGGGGATGCGGCCCGCATGATTTCCCTCGCGGGTGATGATCTCGACAGTGCCGCTGCCACATCCGGTGATCAGGAAATGCCCGTCGGCTGAGATTTTCAGGCCATCCGGCGTGCAATTATTCGGCAGAGTACAAAGCGTTGTGATGGTTCCGTCGCTCAGGCGCTGGACCTTGCGGGTGTAGGATTCCACCCAGACCAGATCGCCGGTGTCTTCAACCACGATGCCGTTGGGATAACAGGGCGGGAGTTCGGCCAGCAAAACCCCCGTGCCATTGGGTTTCAACGCACAGATAAAGCCAGGATTGTCGCGGGTGACGGGGTCAAAGGCGCCGCCCGGATCGGTGAAATAAAGCCAGCCATTCGGACCAAAGGCCAGATCGTTGGGCGCCCGCAACTGATGCGACCCGACCTGATCTGCCACCAGTTCGACCCGCCCATCGGGCAGCACGACCTGAATGGAAGGCGGGCGCATCTGCTCGGCCCGCCAAGGGCCGATCACGCCGCCGTTCTGGGTCAGGTAGACCTCGCCCCGCGTCCCGGCGAGCGCGGCATTGGGGCCGCCGCCGACCTGAGCAAACGGGTGGACTCGGCCATCGGGATCGAGCACCGAAATGCGGCTGCGGTACGTTTCGACAAAGGCGATGCGCCCGTCAGCCAGAAGCGTCGGGCCTTCGGGCCAGGCCAGCCCATCGGCGAGCATGACCGGAGCGGCGTGCGAAAACGGGACCATTGTATCTTTCTCTTGTTTCACCTGAAAGCCGCCATTCGGTCGCGCGTTTGGAAATTCGAGGTCACCAGCCACTCCAGCAGAACGTGCTTTAGCCTGGCTTTTTCCACCGCATGGGCGGGATCGTCCCAAAGGTTGTGCATCTCGTCGGGGTCGGCCTCCAGGTCGAACAACTGGCCCTCGTCGCAGCCCAGCAGATGGACCAGTTTCCAGCGTTTTTCGCGCACCATCGTGATGAAATCCGCGCCGGTCATCACCATGTCCCCCGCCTGTTCGCAGAAGACCTGTTGGCGCGGCGTATGGGCCTGTTTGGTCAGCGCGGGCAGCAGGCTTTGCGCCTCCATGTCGGCGGGCGAGGCCACACCGGCCAGATCAAGAATTGTCGGCCCGAGGTCAAAGAGCTGCACCAGATCGTCAACGCTGCGCCCGCCGCGGAACCGTTGCGGCGCCCAGACGATCAACGGCACCCGCGTCACCACGTCATACATCGACCATTTCTGCGACAACCCGTGATCACCAAGACAATCGCCGTGGTCCGAGGTAAAGATCACCACGGTGTCGTCCATGTAGCCGTTGCGTTCCAGCGCCTGCATGATCTCGCCGACGGAGGTGTCGATCATTTCGACATTGGCGTAATAACAGGCCCGCATGCGGCGTTCATCCTCGGGCGTGCGGTCGGGGTTCCACAGGATGGAATCGTGATCGACCTGCGCATCATGCTGGCGCTTTTCCTCAAGGTAGGAGGGCTGTCCGGCGCGGTCTTCGTCCGAGTCGACGGGCAGGGGGATATTGTCCTTCGCCATGTATTTTTCGGCCAGCTCGGGCGTCGGATCATAGGGCGGATGCGGCCCGGGAAAGCCGATCTGCATGAACAGCGGGGCAGCGTTCGGCTTGGTGTCCAGCCAGAACTTGGCAAAGTTGCCGACGAAGGTGTCGGAATGCAACGCCGCGGGCAGCTCCCATTCGAAAGCGCCCAGCCTCTGGCCATAATCGTCGCGCTTGCGGTAATGTTCGCGCTGCTGCTTGACCAGACCATGCACCGCCAGCGCCTTGTCCCATTCATCCAGGTAATGCCGTCCTTGCAGGTAGCGGTCCTTGTTTTCCACGTTGAACCGTTCGTCGAACCCGGCCTCGGCGAGGAAGGGATTGGTGTGCATCTTGCCGACATTGACGCAGGTATAGCCCGAGTTGCGCAGGTCGCTGACCCAGGTTTTCGACCAATACTGTTCGTTCTCCATCACTCCGGTGACATGCGGATAATACCCGGTGAACAGGCTGGCGCGGCTTGGCACGCAGCTGGGCGCGGTGATGTGACACTGCGAAAAGGACACCCCCTCCTGCGCCAACCGGTCGAGGTTGGGCGTGTCCATATGCGCATGGCCGTGGGCGCGGATCGTGTCAAAGCGCTGCTGGTCGGTGATGATCAGAAGGATGTTGGGGCGTTTGGGGGCCGTCGATTCGGTCGCGCTGGTCATGAGGGGGCCTGACTTGGGGAGGAGGATTTCAGTCCCAGGTTAATTGGATGGACCAGAATGTCAAGAGATGTGAATTGGGTGGGGCAGAAACTCGGAATTAGCGGCAAGCTGGACCAACCAGGGAAGTGATGAAAATACGCATTTATTACAGTCAATTGACCCACCAACCAGGGGCATAGTGCAATGAGATCTGGGATGCCTTGATAATTTGGGTGGACCAAAATGAAGAATCCAGTTAAGTCTGGCTCAACCAATTCAGACAGGAACCTTCCTCATGACCCAAACCGGTGCCCGGATCCTTGCCGACGTGATCGAGAAACAGGAGGCGCTGGACAGTGTCTTCTTCGTGGACGCCGTGCTGCGTCATACCCTGCTGGAGCTTGAGGATCGCGGCATCGCCCGCATCCTTGCCCACAGCGAGAAGGCCGCGGCCTACATGGCCGACGGTTATGCCCGCGCCACCGGCAAGCTGGGGGTCTGCATGGCCCAGGCGGTGGGCGCGGCGAACCTGGCCGCGGGCCTTCAGGACGGCTACCTCGACCGGGTGCGGATGCTGGCCATGACCGGGCGCAAACCCGACAGCCACCAACACCGCAACGCCTATCAAGAGGTGCCGCATGCACCCCTGTACGGGCCCGTCACCAAGTTCACCGGCGAAGTGCGCGACGTGAACGAGCTGCCGCGGATGCTGGGCCATGCGCTGCGCGCCGGGCGGACCGGCACGCCGCGGCCGGTGCACCTGGATCTCGACGGGCTGAAGGGCGACATGGTGGAAGAGGTGGCATTCACCGGCGATCCGGCGCTTTTGGGCTTTCCGGCCTCGGGGCAATCCGCGCCGGCACTGCCCGACCGCGCCATGCTGGACCAGGCGGCTGCGCTGCTGGCCGGGGCCGCCCGCCCCATGCTGGTCTGCGGGGTCAGCAGCCTGTACGACAAGGCCGGTCCCGGCGTCATGGCGCTGGCCGAGAGGCTGGGCCTTCCGGTAGCCACATCCGTGGGCGGCCGCTCGGTGATCCCCACGTCGCATCCCAATCATTTCGGCGTTGTCGGCACCTATTCGGCGCCCTATGCCAACGCCCTGTTGGCCCAGTCCGACCTGGTGATCTATGTCGGCTGTCACATGGGCGACCAGATCAGCACCAACTGGACCATCCCGACCCCCGGCACGAAGATCATCCAGATCGACACCGATCCGGCAGAGCTGGGGCGCGGCTATCCCGACGTGCTGGGGCTGGCGGGGGATCTGAACCGGACGCTGCTTGCGCTGGCCGAGACCTGCGCCGAGACGTCCGGCAATGGCTGGCTGGCGCGCTGCACCTCGGCGGCGCGTGAATGGCTGGCCAGCTCGCTGGGCCAGTTCGACGGGCAGGAAGACCTGATCCCGGCGCCGCTGCTGGCGCATGAGCTGGGCAAGGCCCTGCCGGAGAACGGGATCGTCGTGGCGGACACCGGGTTCTCGGCCACCTGGACGGCGCAATACACCGCCTTTGACAAGCCGGGCCAGACCTACCTGCGGGCGGCCGGATCGCTGGGCTGGGCCTTTCCGGCAGCACTTGGCGCGCAACAGGGGGCCAAAAACCGCCCTGTCGTCTGCTTCACTGGCGATGGTGCGTTCTATTACCACATCGGCGAGCTCGAGACGATGCGCCGCTGGAACATCCCGGCGGTGATCGTGGTCAACAACAATTCGGCGCTGGGGCAGGGGCTGCGCTCGGTCAAGAAGCTCTATGAACGTCGCGACGGCAACCTGGGCGACCTGGTTGAATTCCGGAAGACCAACTTTGCCGACCTGGCCCAAGTCTTCGGCATCCGCAGCTTCCGGGTCGAACGCGCCGCCGACATCCGCCCGACTCTGGAAAAGGCGATTGCCCTGCGCGAACCGGTGGTTGTTGATGTGGTCACCGACCCCGACAGCAACCCCGAACCGGCCTGGAGCCTGTGATCATGGCGGGGTATGAACAGGTCACCGTGATCGGCGCCGGGCTGATGGGCCATGCGATTGCGCTGGTCCATGCGATGGCGGGCTGTGAGGTGACGCTCTGCGATCTGTCGCAGGAGCGGCTGGACTGGGCCCGGACGCGGCTGGAGGATCTGGCGCAGTCCGGCAATACCGGCGTGGCCGAGGCGCCGGAGGCGCTGGCACGGATCGGCTATGCCGTGGACCTGGCGGGCGCCGTGACCGAGGCCGACCTGGTGGTCGAGGCGATTGTCGAGGATGCCGAGGCCAAGCGCGCGCTGTTCGACCAGCTTGCGGGGCTGGTGCGCGCCGATGCTGTCATCGCCAGCAATACTTCCTTTCTGGATATCTTCCCGCTGGTGCCCCAGGCCCTGTCGACCCGCACGCTGATCGTGCATTGGTACACGCCGCCCTACCTGATCGATCTGGTCGACGTGGTGCCCGCGCCTGATGCCGATCCGCGGCTTGCCGCGCGCATGGTGGAATTCCTGCGCGCGATGGGCAAAAAGCCGGTGCTGCTGCGCAAGTTCGTGCCCGGCTATATCGCCAACAACGTGCAGATGGCCATTGAGGCGGAGGTCTTTCGCTTGCTGGATGCGGGCGTGGCCGAGGTCGGGGATATCGACGATGCCATCCGCTTCGGGCTGGCGCAGCGGCTCTGCCTGATGGGGCAGTTCCGCAAGATCGACTATACCGGGCTTCAGGTGGTGCGCGACATCCATGCGGCCGGGCTCTACACGCCGCCGGTTCAGCCGACCGGCACCAAACGGCTCGACAGCCTGCTGGTCGAGGGGGCCAACGGCCTGCTGGCTGGGCGCGGCTTTTACGATTATGACGGCGCGCCCGCCGACTACCTCGACCGGCGTGACCGCAACCTGCTGCGGCTGCGGGCCGCGCTGGAGGGGCTGGATGACGGGCTCTGACGCCACGCCCTGGCCGCTGGCGGTGTTTGACTGGGGCACCTCGAACCTGCGCGCCTACGCGGTCGACGCGCGCGGCGCCATCCTCGGACGGATCTCGGGGCGGGGCGTGAAGCAGACCGAGCGCGAAGCCTTTCCTCGGGTCTATGAGCGCGCCATGGACCGATTGCAGGCCAAGTTCGGCTGTCGGCAGGCGCTTCTGGTGGGCATGGTCGGCAGCAATCTGGGCTGGCAGGAGGTGGCGATGAACCCCGCGCCCCAGACCCGCGCCACGGTGCAGGCCAGGTTGGTGGCACTGCCCGGCACGGCGGCGCATATCGTGCCGGGGGTCAGCGCGCCCTCGCTTGGCGGCTTCCCTGAGATGATACGCGGCGAAGAGGTGCAGGTGTTCGGCGGGCTAGCCTTGGCCGGTCAGGAAGAGGCGCTGGTCTGCCTGCCCGGCACCCACAGCAAGTGGGTGAGTTGTCGCGGCGGCGCGATCCAGCGGATTTCGACCGCGATGACAGGTGAGCTTTTTGACCTGCTCTGCCATGCCAGCGTGCTGAAGGGTCATGTGACCAGCGAATTGGGCGGCACCGGGCTGGCCGGTTTCGACGAAGGCGTGACGGTGGCGCAATCGGGCCTGGGCGCGGTGCTGCTGGCGTTTTCCACCCGGCCGCGCGCGCTCTTGTCGGGCCGGGTCGATCCGGTCGACGGGCGCGGCTATCTCTCGGGCGTGCTGATCGGATCCGAGATCCAGGCGATGCAACAGGCCACCGGCACGCGGGCGCTGCTGATCGTCGGAGAGCCGGAACTGGCGGGCTTTTACGCGCGGGCGGCGGGGGCGCTTGGCGTGACCGCACAGGTGATCGACGGCGCCGCCGCCATTGCCGCGGGCGCGGCCGAGATCCACCATGCCCGGCTGGCAGCGGACCCGCCGGTCAATAGCTGAGAAAGCGCGAAATCATCCAATCGATATGGCGCTGCATCGCTGTGCGCGCCGCCTGAGGTCGGCGTGCGACGATGGCGTCGGTCACTTCCTGGTTGTTGGCCAGCACGGCAATCCGGTTCTGCCGTGACCGCGTGCTGCCGTACCAGTTCTCCCACAACGGCCCGCTCTTTTGCTCCCACAGGTATTCCAGCAGCTCGACGAACAGGCTGTTTTCCGAGCCCTGGGCAATGCTCAGGTGGAACTGTTTCGTGGCATCGTGGAATTCTGGCGTGTCGTCTGGCGGCACTTCGGCATTGGCCATATTGGCATCGACAATTGCATCGATCGCCCGCCGCGATCCGTTCAGCGCCACAAGAAAACAGGCCTCGCCCTCGATCAACCGCCGCATCTGGAGCACTTCGTGCGGGCCCGGTGTCGCCTCGATGGAGTGCAGGATACCCGCGGATTTTCGGGTCACCGGAAGGACATAAGCCCCGGAGCGGTCCTTGATCCGGATGATTTCGCCCGCCTCCAGCACCATCAGCGCCTCGCGGATCGTGGTTCGGCTGACCTCGAACTGGGCGGCAAGGTCACGTTCCGCCGGAAGCCGGCTCATTGGTTTCAATTCGCCGGACCGGATCATCTGTTCCAGCTCGCCGGCGATGCGTTGATAGACTTTCTGACTCATCCATGCGCTCCGCAGAGGTTTGGGCGAGCATAGGCACTGGCTGGGCCAAATGCCAGAAGTGAGCGAAAATTGTGGACTGAACCCAACCAATTTTGGATTTTGGACTAGCCAGATGGGGTGCAATTTCGCATATTGGCTGGACCAAATGATGGGAATCCCGATCCTGAATGGACCCACCCGTCCGATCGCGGACCCAAGTTTTCAAGGGAGGAATGCTAAATGAAATTCAACGCTTTCAAGTCCGCCACGATAGGCGCCATGACCGTCTTGGCGGGGGCCTGCGCGGGACAAGAGGCCATGATCGAAGTGAACTACGGATATCTGCCGGTTCCGACGATGCCGCTGTTTGCCGCCGAGGCGCACGGGCTGTTCGAAGACTTTGGCGTCGATGTGACGCTCATCAAATTCACCTCCGGCCCCGCGCAATTCCAATCCTTGCAGGCGGGCAGCATCGATCTGGCACAAGGGGCGCTAGCCGCCTTTTACATGGCATCCACCCGCGGGCTGGAGGCGAAGTGGGTCTATAACATCGGTGACGCCAGCGCGATTTCCGGTCTCGTCCTTTCCAAAGGTAGCTCACTTGAGTCCTACGCCGACCTTGCGGATCAATCGATTACCGCGCCTCCGGGGTCCATCCTTCACCTGTTCCATGTCTCTCAGGCGATGGATGCCGAGCTGGATTTCGATCGGGTCGACTTTGTGCCGCTGCCGCCGCCGCAGGCCGTATCCGCCATTCAGAACGGGAATGTGGATGCGGCATGGCTGTGGGAGCCGCTTCTTTCCATTGCCGAGGCAAACGGCGCCGTCCAGGTGAGCAACGCGTCGGAGATCGGTCTGCATGATGTCTTCGGGCTTGCTGCAGGCGGAGAGTGGGTGGAGAGCGAGGAAGGCCGCGATGCCGTGGCGCGGGTATCCCGGGCCCTGACAGCCGGGATCGAAGCCTATGAGCAAGACCCGGGCCCGACACTTGCCAAGATCGAAGAGATGACGGGAATCAAGCCGGAACTGGCACAAAGCGTCATCGCCAGAACCAATTGGGCGACGGTGACCGACCAGGTTGCGGAATCCAATGTCTTTTCTTTGACTGGCCCAGAAGGAAGCGGCGCGATCATCGACTGGGTCGAGGACAGGGCCCTGGCCGCAGGGTTGATCAATGCAACTGGGGCTGGCGTCGACTTTCTGAACCCCGGTCCGGCGCAAATGGCCGCACAATGACGGAGGTGCTTGTATCCAGGGGGCTGGAGAAGTGCTTCTCCAGTCCGGGGCGCGCTTCGGGAGAGCGCATCAAGGCGGTGATCGATTTCAACCTCGTGATCGAGGCGGAAGAGATCATCTGTATTGTCGGGCCCAGTGGATGCGGTAAATCCACGTTCCTGGACATGGTGGCGGGGTTCACTGAGCCGACATCGGGCCTGTTGGAAATCATGGGCGAAGAGATAAACAGACCTTCGCCCGACCGGGGCGTGGTGTTCCAGCAGCCCGTCCTGTTTCCCTGGCTGAGCGTGTATGACAACGTGGTGCTTGGCCCGAAGTCGCGCGGCGTCAAGCCCGGGGATTATGGGCCCGAGGCGGACAGGGTGCTGAAAAGCGTAGGCCTGGAAAAGTTTCGCGACCATTATCCCTATCAGCTTTCAGGTGGCATGAAGCAACGTGCCCAGATTGCCCGCGTTCTGGTGGCCGGGCCGAAACTTATCTTGATGGATGAGCCTTTCGGGGCCCTGGACGCCCAGATGCGGATCAACATGCATGAGCTGCTGATTTCGGTCTGGCAGGAATACAAGCCCACGATCCTGTTCATCACCCACGACGTGGAAGAGGCGCTTTTCCTCGCGGATCGGGTGATTGTCATGTCGCAGCACCCGGGCACGATTGCCCGGATTTACGACATCCCCTTTGAGCGTCCCAGAACCTATGCCATCACCGCAGATCCCAGGTTCGCCGAGGCGCGCGCTGAAATTGTCGAGCTTCTGCGCGCGAAACCGGAGGAAAGACAATGACGACTTCCTACCGCTGGTATTCGATGGCATCTGGCGCTGCGTTGCTGGCTCTTTGGTCGGTCCTGACGCTGAGCGGGCTGGTGGACGAACGCAGCTTGCCAAGCCCTGTGACATTGGCGCAAACTTTCGCGGATCTTCTTGCACGTGGCTATTCCGGTAGTCCCTTGTGGAGTCACGTCGGCGTTTCCATTTTCCGGGCGCTTGCAGGGTTTTCTCTGGCTATCCTGATCGGCGTCCCTCTCGGTCTCTTGATTGGTAGACACAAGGTGCTCGAAGCGGTCTTCGCGCCGATCATCGGCTTTTTTCGACCAATCCCTCCGATCGCCTTCATCACTTTGTTCGTGTTCTATTTCGGCATCGGAGAGGGGCCAAAGATCGGGCTGATCTTTATGGCCTGCCTTTGGTACGTCGTGCTGAACAGTGCCGAAGGCGTGCGCAACATCCCCGACCTGATCATCCGGGCGGGCGAAAACATCGGGCTGACGCGGACGCAATTGTTCTTCAAGGTGGTTCTGCCTGCGGCCCTGCCCGCAATCATGACCGCCATCCGTGCGGCGTCATCCATCAGTTGGACCTTGGTGGTCGCTTCCGAATTGATCGGTGCGCAGGCGGGTTTGGGCTTCATGATCCTGGATTCGGCGCAATACTTCAATTTGCCGGTCACCTATGTCGGGATCATCATAATCGGACTGATCGGACTCGTCTGGGAGTTGGCAATTTCCGCAGTCCAAAGGCGCGTGTTGCATTGGCAGGGCAAATAGACCCGGTGAACGATTCTGATACGGGTTGGCTGGACCAGGCTTCAGCCAACCCGCGCGTTAGGGAGTGCGCCAAACTCCACTGACAAAACAGGACGTAGTGTGAGCTGAGGGCCATCTTCTCTGGTTGGTCCAGAACAGCTTTGGACTAGACAGATCGCAAATTTCACTATATTGGTCGGTCCAGTTGTCAGACGGAGAGCTGACATCCATGACCAAAAACGGGAGGACTTCATGACATTCATCCAGACCATGGTGCGCGGGATCGCGGCGGCTTCGGTGGCCGCGACCCTTGGCACGGCCGCGCTTGTCGCCAGCGCGACACCGGCAGCGGCAGAGTTTCCGTCAAAGCCGATCCAGGTTTACGTCGGTTATCGTCCGGGCGGGCGCACCGATACCGTGGCGCGCAAGATCTCGACCTATATCAATGAGAACAACCTTCTGCCGCAGCCGCTGGTCATCGTGAATGTGCCCGGCGCGGCCTCGGCCAATGCGGCGCGCGAAGTGCTGGGGGCAGAGCCCGATGGCCACACCATCATGATGTGGTCGCACAGCGTTCTGGTCTCCAACGCCCTCGGCGTGAACGAGATCCACCCCGAGGACTTCACCTCGCTGGGCTTCACCGGCGGCGGCAGCCCGGTCTGGACGGTGCGCGACGATGCTCCCTATCAGACGCTGGAAGAGCTGATCGACGCCCTGCGCGCCGAGCCGCAAAGCCTGACCGAGGCGGTGGGCATCGGCACTGTACCGCATATCGTGGGTCTCATGCTGGCCAGGAAGGCCGGGTTCGAGACCCGCCTGATCGGCGCACCGGGTGGCGCCGACCGCCTGGCGCGGCTGTTGGGCGGCAATGCCGATATCGCGTTGTTTTCCGGGTCGGAATACCTCAGCTACAAGCCCAACGGCATCCGCGCGCTGACCTATTTCGGCGCGAACCGGTTGCCCGCCATCGGCGATGTGCCGACCGCCGCGGAACTGGGTTACGACGTGGTTTGGGCCAACCCGCTGTATTGGCTGGCGCCCGACAACCTCGATGCGGAAGCGGAAGAGATAATCACCACCGCGCTGCAGGCCGCCGTGGAAAGCGACGAGATGCAGGCCTGGTTCACCGAGAACACGCTTGAGCCCTACTGGACCGATGGCGCGGCCGCGCTGGCCAGCTCGCTCGACGTCCTGACGCGGCTGAAGGTCGTGGCGGAAGAGGCCGGGCTCGCCGACTGAGCCCGCGCCATTCCATCCCTCGCCCGCGTGCCCACCGCGCGGGCGAGGCCAATTCCAAGGGGGGAGACCATGGAAAAATCTGCTGCAAACCCGAAGATCGAACTGGCGCTGGCCTTGGCGCTGATCGGCTTTTCCGGGGTGATCTTCGTCGGCGCCGCCGGGCTGCCCGAACCGCGGTTCGAACCGCTGGGATCGGCCGCCGTGCCGCGCATGCTGGCCGGGCTGATGGCCTTTCTCTCGGCCATCTGGGTGATCCGCCTGCTGCCCGGCCTGCGGCAGGCCCAGCCCGCGACTGCGGCGCCTCGTGACCCCGAAGCACCCCGGCAACACCCCAAGCTGGCTGTTGCGGTGCTGATCGCCGTCTTTGCCTTTGTCGCTGTGATGGACTTCGGGCTGGCTAGCTTCAAGGTCGCGGGGATCGGCTTTGTCATCCTCTGCGGCTTCCTGCTGACCCACCGGGACATGCGCAAGCTGCCCTGGATCGCCGGTTACGCGGTCGTTCTGGTCATGGCCTGCGACTTTGCCTTCACGCGCTTTTTCTACATCAACCTGCCCTGAGCAGGAGGGACCGACATGCCATTCTTTGATGCGCTCTTCTACCTGATGACGCCGCTGCCCTTTGCGCTGGTCTTCCTTGGCGTGGCCCTTGGAATTGTCGTGGGCTCGATCCCCGGGCTGACCACCACGATGCTGATCACCCTGACCCTGCCGCTGACCTTCTTCATGGACAGCGTGAACGCGATCATGCTGCTGGTCGGCATGTATGTCGGCGGGGTGTCGGGCAGCCAGATCTCGGCCACGCTGTTGCGGATGCCGGGCACGCCTTCGTCGATCATGACCACCTTCGACGGCTATCCCATGACGCAACAGGGCAGGGCGGCCCGCGCGCTGGGTCTGGGCATCACCGCCTCCTTTGTGGGCGGCATGATCTCCTTCCTCGTGCTGGCGCTGCTGGCGCCGCCGTTTTCGCGGCTGGCCATCACCTTCGGCCCCTGGGAATATTTCACCATGGTGCTGATGGCGCTGGTCATGCTGTCCAGCCTGAGCCAGGGATCGCTGCTCAAGGGGCTGATCGCCGCCTGCCTGGGCATGCTGATCCATATGCCGGGGATCGATCCGTCCTCGGGCACGCCGCGGCTGACCTTTGGCGTCGACGCCTTCGAGGGCGGGCTGAGCCTCCTGCCGGTGCTGATCGGCGCCTTTGCCATCAGCCAGATCATCAAGGACATCATCAACATTGACGTCCGCCCGCCCAAGGCCGACCTGGCCGAGGGCAAGCTGCTGCTGTCGCCGGGCGACTGGCGCCGGCACAGCGGAAATTTCCTTCGCTCCAGCCTGATCGGCACCTGGATCGGCATCCTGCCGGGGATCGGGTCGAACATCGCCTCGATGCTCAGCTATTCCGCCGCCCGCAGTGCGTCGAAAGAGCCGCAGAAGTTTGGCACCGGCCATGAGCCGGGGGTTGTCGCCGCCGAAACCGCCAACAACGCGGCGGTGGGTGGGGCGCTTATCCCGTTGATCACGCTGGGGATCCCCGGCTCTGTGGTCGACGCTATCCTGATCGGCGCGCTGATCATTCACAACCTCGAACCCGGCCCGCTTTTGTTCATCAACGCGCCCGAGGTGGCCTATGGCGTGATCGCCGCTTATCTAGTGGGCAACCTGATCATGTTCGCCATCATGATGCTGGCGGTGCGCCATATCGCCAAGGTGCTCTATGTGCCGCGCGCCTTCCTGCTGACCTCGATCCTGGTGTTCTGCGTCATCGGTATCTTTGCCGTCGGCAACAGCTTCTTTGACGTCTGGGTGATGCTGGCGCTGGGGCTGCTGGGCTTCGTGATGGAGCGGGCAAAGATGCCGCTCGGCCCCTTCGTGATCGGTTTTGTCCTGGCTCCGATTGCCGAGGAACACCTGCGCTCCGGCCTCATGTCCACCGGCGGCAGCCTTGAGCCGCTCTTCACCCGGCCCTTCGCCGCGAGTTTCCTGGCCATCTCCATCGCTTCGCTCTGCTGGCCCGCCATCAGCACCTGGCTGCGAAAACGACATGCCGGGGGCGAGGTGGCCCAAGGATGACACCGGATACACGCCCCAACATCCTGTGGTTCTGCGCCGACCAGATGCGGCATGACACGATCTCGGCGCTTGGCAATGCCGAGATCAGGACGCCCAATATCGACCGGCTGGTGGCGCGCGGCACGAGTTTCGACAATTGCTATGTCCAGAACCAGATCTGCACCCCCAGCCGCGCCAGCTTTCTCACCGGGCGCTATCCGGCGGCCCATAGGGTCTATCGCAACGGCAATGCCTATTTCCCCGAGACCGAACGGCTGGTGACAAAGACACTGGCCGATGCGGGCTATGATTGCGGGCTGATCGGCAAGCTGCACCTGTCCACCGCCGCCCGGCTTGAGACGCGGCCCGACGATGGTTATCGACTGTTTGACTGGTGCCAGAACCCGGGCTGGGAAAAGGTGCCGGGCAGCAACGGCTATTGGACCTGGCTGCGCGACAAGGGGCTGCGCCCGGAGGAGATGTTTCCCGGCAAGCCGCCGTATCTTTCGATCGGTGTCCCGGCAGAGCTGCACCAGGCGGCCTGGATCGCCGACCGCGCCATCGAGTTTGTCGATGAGGCGCGCGACGGCCCCTGGATGCTCAGCCTCAATCCCTTTGACCCGCACCCGCCCTTCAACCCGCCGCCCGAGGCGATGGCGCGGTTTGGCGACGGCAGCGGGCTGACGCCGCCCCTGTTCCGCGACAGCGACATTGCCCACCAGGTGCGGTTTGCCAATGTCCGCAGCCAGAAACGCAGCGCGGTGAACCCGGTGCTGAGTGCCGAGGCCCGCGCCGCGCATGTCATCCCCGAGGGCGACGAACGCGGTGCCAAACCGCCCGAAGAGTTCGACGGCATGGCGGTCAAAGCCGCCTATTTCGCGATGATCGAGAACCTTGATCATCAATTCGGACGCATCCTCGACCACCTGGAATCCAGCGGCCAGATCGACAACACGGTGATCATCTTCACCAGCGATCATGGCGAGATGCTGGGCGATCACGGGTTGCTCTACAAGGGCTGCCGCTTTTTCGAAGGGCTGGTGCATGTGCCGCTGATCATCGCCGGGCCGGGTGTGCCCCGGGGGCAGCGGTCGCAGGCGATGGTGGAAAGCATCGACATCGCGCCCACGCTGCTGGACCTCGCCGGGATCGACATTTCCGACGCCATCCAGGGCCAAAGCCTAACCGGCACGGTCTTTGCCGGCGCGGCGGCGCACAAGGACACGGTGGTGACGGATTTCAACGACTCGCTGGGATCCAGCGAAGTGACGCAGGACACCCGCGCCTCGATGACCTGTGACGGGCGTTACAAGCTGGTTGTCTATCATTCGCATCCCGGGCTGGGCGAGTTGTTCGACCTGCACGAAGACCCTGGCGAATTCCACTGCATGTGGCACGATCCGGGGAAGGCCGGTCTTAAGTCCGAGCTGATCGCCCGGCATCTGGACCGGATGATGGGCACGCTCGACGCCGGGCCGCCCCGGGTGGCCCCGGCCTGAGATGGCGCGGCTCGACTTCTACATCACCATGCGGTCGCCTTACTCCTATCTCGCGGCGGACCGGGTGGTTGCGTTGGCGGAGCGTGCCGGCGTGGAGCTGCACCTGCGGCCCGTCTATCCGATCGCCCTGCGCGACCCGGGGTTTTTCGAGAAGGGCGACCCGGCCAAGCTGGCCTACCTGCGGCGCGATGCGGAACGGGTGGCGGCGATGGAGCGTATCCCCTTCGGCTGGCCCGACCCGGACCCGGTGCTGCAGGACCTGGACACCGGAAGGGTGGCCGACGATCAGCCCCATATCCGCCACCTCAGCCACCTGGTTGCGGCGGCCTGCCTGACGGGCAGGGGCGTTGTGGTGTACTTGGCGCTGGCCCGTTTGTTGTTTGCGGGTGGGCCAAGCTGGGCCGAGCCCGACCGGCTTGATACTGCGCTGGCCAGCTGCGGGTCTGATCCCGCGCAATTTCGAAGCCAGACCGCCGCGCTTGCGCCCGATCGCGAGGCGCTGTTGCAGACCAATGCGGACGCACTGCGGGCGGCGGGCCACTGGGGCACGCCCAGCCTTGGCTACCGCGGCGAGGTGTTCTTTGGTCAGGACCGGATCGACATGTGCGCCTGGTTCATGGGGCTGCGTTCGGTCAGGCCGAGTCCCGACGGATAATTTCGAACCCCAGATCCGTGACCTGATCGGTGTTGATGCCGGATTGCAGCAGTTCCGCCAACGCATCCGCGGTCATGTCGCCAATGCGTCGTTCGGGCACCACAACGCGGCTTAGCCGTGGTGACACGTAATCCGCGAAATAGGGGTTGCCGAAGCCGAGGACGCTGACATCTTCAGGAACCCGCTTGCCCTGGGACACCAACTCGGAGACGCAGATCAAGGCAAGAACATCGCCGTTCGCGTAAATGCCGTCGATCTCGGGGCTGTGCTCCAACAGGCCCCGAACGGCTTGACCCATCTCTTCGGGAGAGACATGCAATGCCACATAACGCGTGTCGCAATCGTGCAGGCCGGCATCGGTTATCGCCTTGCGGAACCCGGCAATCCGACGCGCCGAGCGGGGCCGTCGTGGCGCGTACAACAGTGCAAGGTTGCGCCGACCGGACCCGATCAGGCACTCTGCCGCGCCATATCCCAGCCGGAAATTGGAGAACCCGATCATCGTCTGAATGGGTGCTCCGTCGACTTCCCATATCTGGATCACCGCCGCGCCGGAGGCTGCAATCAGGGCGCGCGTGTCGTCCGATTGGTCATTGCCGCTCAGGATCAGGACCGACGCTCGACGTCCGAGCATCTGGCGGATCAGTTCGCTTTCCTTGTCTGTGTCATAGCCGGTGACGCCAAGGATGATTTCGCGCCCGTTGTTCAGCGCGACTTCGCTGACTTTCTCGATCACGTGGCCAAAGCCCGAATCGACGGCAGGCACGATCATGGCGATCAGCCCGCTTTGATTTGTGCGCAGCGTCCGGGCGGAAATATCGGGCACATAGCCAATGGTCCGCGCCGCCATCTTGACCCGTTCAACCGTCTTTGCCGACACTTGGTCAGGCCTGTTGAGCGCGCGCCAAGCCGTCGCCCGCGAGACTTGGGCGGCCTTGGCCACGTCTTCGATTTTCAGGGTGTCTTTTTTCAAAACGATTTCATTTCAATTGCTTGCCTCGCATTTGCAAGGCCTCTCCCGAAGGAAAGACATGCCATTTCCATCCTGCAAAAGTGTCCTGTTCAGCGGGCGGAAGGTCAAGGGCTGGATTTTTCTTACAATTGGTTGGTCCAAAACTGTTGACCAATAGCAGATGATCATCGATGATCATCGCAACCTCAGATCAATCGGGGATCAGCTTCAGTGTTTTCGGAATTCATTTCAGGCGCGCTTCTGGTCTTTGAATGGCCAGCCTTCGGATACTTGCTTTTGGGGATCCTCGTCGGCCTGTGGCTGGGGGCGGTGCCGGGACTTGGCGGAGGTCTGGGCATCGTGCTGGCCCTGCCGTTCACCTACGGGATGGAGCCGGCACAGGCCATTGCACTGCTGCTGGGCATCTACGCCGTCACCGCCACCTCGGATACCATCCCCTCGGTCATGTTGGGCATCCCCGGCACCGCGTCGTCGCAGGCAACCGTGCTTGACGGCCATCCGCTGGCCCAGTCGGGCAAGGCCGCGCGGGCCTTTGGTGCGGCCTTCACGGTTTCGGCTTTCGGCGGCATTTTTGGCGCGTTGATGCTGGCGGTTTCGCTGCCGTTGGCCCTGCCAATCATCCTTAAATTCAACAATCCCGAACTGTTCATGCTGGCGGTTGCGGGGTTGGTGATGGTTTCATCGCTCAGTGGGGCGTCCTTGGTGAAAGGGTTGATCGGCGCCTGTCTCGGCCTGTTGCTGTCGACGGTTGGCTATGCCGATGACGCCTCGATCCCGCGGTATTGGCTGGGAACGCCCTATCTGTTGGACAGCCTGCCGCTGATCCCGGCGGTCCTCGGCCTCTTCGCGGTACCAGAGCTCATGGATCTGGCGCTGCGCGACAGTTCGATCTCCAGGGTCGACAACCGCGACGGGGGATCGGGCGAGATGATGGCCGGGGTGCGGTCGGCCTTTCGCGAATGGTGGCTGGTGCTGCGGTGTTCGGCCATCGGGGTCTATATCGGCATGATCCCGGGGCTGGGTGGCGCGGTGGTGGACTGGATCGCCTATGGCCACGCCTTTCAGTCCAGCAAGGACAACAGCCGCTTCGGCAAGGGCGACATTCGCGGCGTGATTGCGCCCGAGGCGGCAAACAACGCGGTGCGCGGCGGGGCGCTTATCCCGACCGTGGCCTTCGGCATCCCCGGATCGGCGATGAACGCCCTGTTGCTGTCAGCGCTGCTGATCCAGGGCTTGCAGCCCGGGCGCGCCATGCTGACCACCAATCTCGACATCACCTTTTCGATGGTCTGGACGATTGCCATCGCCAATGTGCTGGCGGCTGGGCTGTTGATGGTCTGGAGCGGCTATATCGCCAGGCTCGCCTTTCTTCCGTCGCACTGGATCGTGCCGGGGGTGATGCTGTTTGTCCTGATGGGGGCCTGGTCGGCCAATTTCCACACTGGTGACTGGGTGTCGCTGCTGGCGTTCTCGGCCATCGGTTTCGTGATGAAGCGCGGCGGCTGGGCCCGACCTCCGGTGATCCTGGCCTTCATCCTCGGCGGGTTGATGGAAAACTCGTTTCTTCTGAGTTGGAAAATCCACCAGGGGGTTGGCTGGCTGTCGCGTCCGATCGTTGTGGTCCTTGGGATCGTGGTGGTCCTGACCATCGCCTTCGCCATCCGCACCGCGCGCAAAAAGGCGACCACGTCAACGGTCAACGCCAGCCTGAGTGATGCCGACGACGACGAAGACATGACCCTGTCACTGCTGACGGCGGTGTTGCTGGCGGTAGTCTTCGCCGGGGCCTGCCTGGCGGCCTTGGTCTGGCCGACGTTTGTGCGGGCCTTTCCGCTGATCGCCGCGGTGCCGGGATTGGCGCTCGTGCTGGTCCTGTTGACCGGCGAAAGTCGTCGACTGGCCCGCGCGCCCGGGGCGCTCAAAAAGGCCCTGCAAGCCACGATTGCCGACCCCACCAACCGCAAGGCGGCGATTTTCATCGGCTACCTTTTGGCGCTTTTCGCGGGGGCGCTGCTCATCGGGCAGAAGCTGGCGATCCCGGCCTTTGTGGCGATCTACCTGCTGCGGTGGGGGCGCTTTCGCGGTGCGGCAGTTGCCGGATATGCCTGCGTCTGCTGGGCGATCCTCGTGCTCTTTTACGACCGCATTGTCCATATCCTCTGGATCCGGCCGCTTCTGGCCCAGCCAATTGACGGGCTTGTGCCCGATTGGCTGCCGCTGTGGCTGATCCATTGAAACCAAACCGAAACACCAAGGAGGAGACCGATATGTCCATCACACAAAAGGCCCAGCTTCTGGCCATCGCCGTGGCCCTTGCAGGGGCGGCAACCGTCGCGCAGGCTCAGGATTTCGCGGGCAAGACCATCACCATCATCAACTCCAACCCGCCGGGCAGCGGTGGCGACCTGCACGGGCGGATTTTCGCGAAGTACTTTGGCAGCCACTTGCCCGGCACGCCCGAGGTGATCGTGATCAACAAGACCGGCGGCAGCGGGGCTGCGGCGATGAATTTCGTCTATGAGACCGGCACGAAGGACGGCACCACCCTGTGCTATTGCGGGTTTGATGCCGCGGCTGTCATCGCCGACGCGCCGGGCATTCGCTATGTGCCAGAGAACATGGACATCATCGGCAGCGCGGTGACAAACCTCGTCTTTGCCGCACGCAAGGACCGGGTGCCCGACGCCGCCAGCCTGACAGACGACAGCGCCTTGCTGATCGGCGGGCGTGGCGCGGGCAGTGCGATGGGCACGATGGGGAACCTCGGGTTGCGGGTTCTGGATGCCAACTATCGCTACATTCCGGGTTATGGCGGATTTTCCAAGATTTCCGCCTCCATGCTGGCGGATGAGGTGCATGCCGGCCATGCGGGCCTGTCCGGTTTTCTGCGGTTCTTTGGCTGGGATCACGAAGACATCGGTGCGATGTACTACCACCCGGTCTTTGACGCCCAGGGAGCAGAATTGCCCCGAGATAGCGCCAGCCTGCCGGAAACCCTGCCCAGTATTTCCGAGTTGCACGAAACCCTGCATGGGGCCGCGCCTTCGGGTCAGTGGTGGGATGCCTATGTCTGGTATCGGTCCAGGATCATGTCGGCCACAATTGCGCTGACCACCCCTCCGGGTCTGGAACCGGGGCTTGTGGACGTGCTGCAAGACGCCTTTCAACAGACGACATCGGACCCCGAATACCTGGCGGAATACCGCAAAACGATTTCGGAACCGCCGACCTTCAACTCGACCGAAATGTCCGAAAGCCTGTTCTCCGGGTTCCGTGACATGCCCGCGGGCGTGGCCGAAGCCTTGCAGGAAATCGTGAGCGAGTAGAACCGGACCGCATCTTCCGGGCCGCGCCGGTTGCGGCCCGATCAGACCTTTTCAAACAGGAAACCAAACATGTCTCTTTCCGACACCCGATGGCGTGGCGTCTATGTCATTGTCACCACGCCCTTTGATGATGATCTGAATCTCGATCTGGATGGATTGCGCAACGTGGTCCGGTTCAACCTGAAATGCGGCGTGCATGGGCTGGTTGCCCCCGCGAACGCCAGCGAAGTCGCTTACCTGTCCGACGCAGAGCGCAAACAGGTGGTCCAGACCATTACCGATGAGGCCGGGGGCCGGGTTCCCGTCATTGCGGGCGTGTCCAGCAGTTGCGCCAAGCTGGCAGTGGCCCATGCCAGGGTCGCCCAAGACGAGGGTGCGGATGGTATCCTTGCCATGCCGCCGACCTTTCAAAGGGCGACCCAGCCCGAGATCGTCGACTATTTCCGCCAGATCGCAGCGGCGACCCGCTTGCCGATCATGCTTCAGAATTATGCCGGGGCCGGTGGCACGTCCCTGTCACCCGCAGCGATCCTGTCATTGGTCGAAGCGATCCCGCAAATTGAATACGTGAAGGAAGAGACGCCTTTCTCCAACACCTACATCTCGGAAATCCTGGCCCTTGCCGGGGACCGGATCAAGGGGGTGATGGGCGGGATTGCCGGGATCAATCTGTTCGAGGAACATGCCCGGGGTGCCTGTGGCACGATGCCGGCCTGTGAATCGCCGGACATTCACGTGGGGCTCTGGGCGGCGCTGGAACGGCAGGACCCGGAAGCCGCGCGCGAGATTTTCGAAGCCCTGCTGCCGCTTCTGTCTTTCGAGGCGCTCTACGGCATTGCCACTTACAAATCCGTTCTGACCCGGCGCGGGGTCATTGCCGCGTCCGGGTTTCGCCAGACCGGCGCGCAGCCCTTGGATGCGGTCGCCTCGGCCCGACTTGACACCATCCTGAACAGGTTGGCGCCGCTGATGCACAAGGATTACCGCCCGGCCCGCGAAGCGGCCCTGACATGAGGACACCGCGATGACCGCCACGGAACACAGCCGCATTCGGGATCATGTGACCCATGTCTGTCAGGTCTCGGCCAAGACGGTCTGGCTTTTCCTGGAAATCCGAATGGACAACGGGATGACCGGGACAGGAGAGCTGTCGCATTTCGGGATCGAAAGCGGCGTCCTGCAATACCTTTCCGGGGCGATGCCGTCCTTTGTCGGCCTGACCCTGTCCGAGGCGGTGACGCATCTGGCGCAGCGGCGCAAGCGGATGCGCGATGCCATGTCGAGCCACGTTCACAGCGGCATGGAACAGGCCCTGGTGGATGCCCGGGCCAAAGGGCTGGGTCTGCCCGCGACGGAACTGCTGGGCGGGCGGCAGCGTGATCAGGTCATGATGTACGCCAATATCAACCGCGGCACGTCGGATCGCACCCCCAAGGGCTGGGCCGCGCGCGCCAAGGCTGCCGTGGCCGCACAATACGCCGGGATCAAGATCGCGCCGTTTGACGGGGTGGACGCCGCCGATCCCCTGTCCGGCAGCAGCCGCGCGAAGATTGATCATGGGCTGGCCTGCATCGCGGCGGTGCGGGAGGCGATCGGGCCGAATGTCTATCTGAACGTCGATCTGCATGGGCGTTTCAACCGATGGACCGCTGTTGACCTGATCCGCGAAATGGCGGCCTGGGACGTTCATTGGATCGAAGCCCCGATCCACGAAAGGCTGGGCGCGCTGGACGATTGCCGCGCGATCCGGCAGGCGGCAAATGCCGCAGGCATCCGCGTGGCGGGCGCCGAAGATATTCCGAGCCTGGCCCATGTGGCCGCCTTCATCCGGGCCGGGGCGTTGGACGTGTTCATGCCGGATCTGCGATCCTGCGGCGGTGTGTTCGAAGCCTGCGACATCGCCAACCTTGTGACGCAGTCAGACCTGGAGTTTTCCGTCCACAACCCCGCCGGGCCGGTGCTGGATGCAATCTCGCTCAGCGTGGCCGCCAGCGCGACCTCCACCACCATGATCGAACGGCAATTCGATGAAAGCCCGGCCTATGGCACCGCTTTGATCACGCCACCGGAAACGCCCACCAATGGCGCGGTTTCGATTGGTGCCGCGGCGGGGTGGGGGATCGCGCTGAACAATGGCGTTCTGGACCCGTCAGGCGGGGTCCGCTTCGCCGGGGTCGATCATTTCGATTTGTCCGGTTCCGGGCCGTTCAGTTGACGGGTTAACGCGACAACATCCCCAATCGCCCTGTTGATCGGATTGACGCAAGCGGTCAATCTTGTGCCAGCGAGGTTTGGCCGACCGGGGGGGCGGTTTCTTGTTGACTGCACCCGCGCCCGGTCTTTCGACGCGGATCCGCTGCTGCTAAACTCCGGGCCAAGAACAAGCGTGCGGCAAGGATCGCGCGACAATCGAGCAGGAGCATTCCCACCGTGTCATCACGATACGCGCAGGATCGGCGTGCCCAAGCGCCGGTCACCGTAAAGCGGTTTCAGATCAGGGGCCATTTCCTCACCTGATGATGTCCCAGGACGTGGTGTAGCTCACCGTGGGCCTCGCGCTTTCAAGCGGGCCGAGCTGGTCAGTCGCTCTGTGCTGCAGGCAGGCTGACA
>NZ_FNYY01000037.1 GCF_900109145.1 Marinovum algicola | reverse complement strand
CCGACGATGGCCATGTTCTTCATCTCGCGCATGTGCTCGATGCGGATCACGTCCTTGTTGCCGGTGGTGGTGATGAAGATGTCCGCTGACTGAACGACGTCTTCCAGCACGACCACTTCAAAGCCGTCCATCGCCGCCTGCAGCGCGCAGATCGGGTCGACCTCGGTCACTTTCACCCGGGCGCCAGCACCGCGCAGCGAGGCGGCCGAGCCCTTGCCCACATCGCCATAGCCACAGACCACGGCAACCTTTCCGGCCATCATCGTGTCGGTGGCGCGACGGATGCCGTCGACGAGGCTTTCCTTGCAGCCATACTTGTTGTCGAATTTCGACTTGGTGACAGAGTCGTTGACGTTGATCGCCGGGAAGGGCAGCTGGCCCTTCTTGTGCAGATCATAAAGCCGGTGCACGCCGGTGGTGGTCTCTTCCGAAACACCCTTGATCGCGTCGCGGGTCTTGGTGAACCAGCCGGGGCTTTCCTTCATCCGCTTGGCAATCTGCGCCTTGATCACCTCTTCCTCTTCCGATGCCGGCACCGCGAGGATTTCCTCGCCTGCCTCGGCCCGCGCGCCCAGGAGCACATAGAGCGTGGCGTCGCCGCCATCGTCGAGGATCATGTTGGCGCCTTCCGGGAAGGCAAAGGACTTGTCGAGGTAATCCCAGTGCTCTTCGAGTGACTGGCCCTTGACGGCAAAGACCGGGATGCCGGCCTTGGCAATCGCCGCGGCGGCATGGTCCTGGGTCGAGAAGATGTTGCACGACGCCCAGCGGACATCGGCGCCCAGGGCGGTCAGCGTCTCGATCAGCACGGCGGTCTGGATCGTCATGTGAAGCGATCCGACGATGCGCGCGCCAGCCAGCGGCTTGGCCGCACCATATTCTTCGCGCAGGGCCATCAGCCCGGGCATTTCGGTCTCGGCAATATCCAGCTCCTTGCGACCGTAGTCGGCGAGCGAGATGTCTTTTACGGTGAAGTCGTTCATATTTGTCTCTTTTTTAAGATTTTCTGGAATTTTGGGACGACGAGGAAGGCCATCCGCTTATCGTTTGCAGATGGGATACGCGACGCGCTGTGAGGCGGTCTTGCCACTGAACTTTCATTCCCCAGCGACCGAAGTGCGGTCACAAAAGCCCTTTCAGATACTGCCCGTAATCATTCTTGGCGAACATCACCGCGCGCGACTGTATTTCATCGCGGCTGATCCAGCCCTGATCGAAGGCGATCTCCTCGAGACAGCCAGTCTGCTGGCCCTGCCGGTTTTCCAGCGTACGCACGAAGTTGCCGGCATCGAGCAGCGAGCTGTGGGTGCCGGTGTCGAGCCAGGCATAGCCACGGCCCATGCGTTTGACGTCGAGCGCACCCTCGTGCAGGTACATTTCGAGCAGGGTCGTAATCTCCAGCTCGCCGCGAGCCGAGGGCTGAACCTCGCGCGCGCGCGCTGGCGCGGAGCTGTCGAGGAAGTAGAGCCCGGTAACCGCGTAATTCGATGGCGGTTTCGAAGGCTTCTCAATGATCGAGGTGGCGCGACCCTCGGCGTCAAAGGCAACCACGCCGTAACGTTCGGGATCAGCCACGCGGTAGCCGAAAACGGTGCCGCCGGTGGGGCTTCTGTCCGCCTCGGCCATCAGGTCCGGCAACCCGTGGCCGTAGAAAATGTTGTCGCCCAGGACCAGCGCCGAGGGGGCGCCGGCCAGAAAATCCTCGGCCAGCAGGTACGCCTGGGCCAGCCCGTCGGGCGAAGCCTGGACGATATAGGTCAGCGAGACACCCCACTGGCTGCCATCACCGAGGGTGCGGCGGAACTGGTCCTGATCCTGCGGGGTGGTGATCACTGCAATCTCGCGGATGCCGGCCAGCATCAGCACCGACAACGGATAGTAGATCATCGGCTTGTCATAGACCGGCAGGAGCTGCTTGGAGATGCCCATGGTGATCGGATAGAGCCGTGTGCCCGATCCGCCGGCCAGGATAATGCCCTTGCGAGAGGTAGAGGAAATCATGCGGTCAATGCTCCTAGGTCTGTCAGAACGTCCTGCAACCCGGCCCGCCAGTCGGGGCGCGGCAGCCCGAAGGTGTCGGTCAAGCTGCTGTTGTCCATGCGCGAGTTGAGTGGGCGCTTGGCGGGCGTCGGAAAATTACTTGTGGGAATGTCGCTCACCTCGGAGTTGAGCCCGGACTGCGTAAAGATCTCGCGCGCAAAGTTGGCCCAGCTGACGTCCGGCGCGCCGGAGAGGTGATATGTGCCGGACTTGGCAGGATCGGCGATCATTGCGTCAGCGATAGCGAGGCAGGCCCGGGCAATTTCGGCTGCCGGCGTCGGACCACCAACTTGGTCGGCGACGATTGTCAGCCGGTCGCGCTCGGCCCCCAGCCGCAGCATGGTCTTCACGAAATTCGCGCCATGCGCCGAGAACACCCAGGAGGTGCGCAGGATGACATGGGCGCAGCCGCTGGCGCGGATCGCCTCTTCGCCGGCCAGTTTCGAGCGGCCATAGGCATTCGACGGCGAGGTGGGGTCAGAGGGGTTCCGAGGGCTTTCGCCGCTGCCGTCGAAGACGTAATCGGTGGAGATATGCACCAGCGGGATGCCCAGATCGGCACAGGCACGCGCCATGGCGCCGGGGGCTTCCCCGTTAATCCTGGTGGCCAGCGGCTCTTCCTGCTCGGCGCGGTCGACGGCGGTATAGGCGGCGGCGTTGATCACGACGGAGGGTTTGAGAGTGCGGATTGCCTCGGCGCAGGCCGCGGGGTCGGAGAGATCGGCATGGGCGCGGGGGAGAGCGGTGAGCCTTGCAGCCTCGGGTGCCTGACGCTGGAGTTCGATGGCGACCTGACCGGTTTTGCCGAAAACGAGGATCATTTCCCCGTACTCCACCCGTTTGCGTCTGAAGCTGTCTGCCGGGCTGTATCAGATACGGCGCTCACCCCCAGTCGTTCGCCGACCCCGTGACGGTCCTGCAAGGCGCGCCACCAAGCCTCGTTGTCGAGATACCATTGCACGGTGCGTCGTAGCCCTTCTTCTACCGTCACCGAAGGCCGCCAGCCCAGTTCCTCTCGGATTCGCGTCGGGTCGATGGCGTAGCGTGCGTCATGCCCGGGGCGATCGGTAACAAAGGTAATCTGATCGGCATAGGAACCAGAGGCTTTCGGCTGCAGCTCATCGAGAATACCGCAGAGCGTCTGCACCAGCTCCAGGTTCGATCGCTCGTTCTCGCCGCCTATGTTGTAGCTGCGCCCCAAGGCTCCCTTCTCGACCACCAGCAGAAGTGCGTCGGCGTGATCCTCGACATAGAGCCAGTCGCGCACATTCGAGCCGTCGCCGTAGATCGGCAGCGGCTTGCCGGCCAGAGCATTGAGAATGATCACCGGCACCAGCTTTTCGGGAAAATGATACGGCCCGTAGTTGTTCGAGCAGTTGGTCAGTACGACGGGCAGGCCATAGGTTTCATGCCAGGCGCGCACCAAGTGATCGGAAGATGCCTTCGAGGCTGAATAGGGCGAGCGGGGGTCGTAGGGGGTGTCTTCGGTGAACTGCACGGAGGGATCGGTGGGCAGCGAGCCATAAACCTCGTCGGTGGAGATGTGGTGGAAGCGGAACGTCTCGGGCTTGCTGGCATTTATCCAGTAGGTCCGCGCTGCCTCGAGCATGTTGTAGGTGCCGATGATGTTGGTCTCGATGAAATCCCCTGGTCCGTCGATCGAGCGGTCGACGTGGCTCTCTGCCGCCAGATGCATCACCGCATCAGGCTTATGCGCTGCGAATACGGCGTCAAGAGCAGGGCGGTCGCGAATGTCGGCCCGCTTGAAGGCATAGAGCGGGCTGTCCGCGACCTCTGCCACATTGTCGAGACAGGCGGCATAGGTCAGCGCGTCGAGGTTCACCACAGCATGGCCGCGGCTCACCGCCAGCCGCACAACCGCCGAGCCTATGAAGCCGGCGCCGCCGGTGACAAGTAGTTTCATGGAGTCATTCTCTGTATGTGAAGGGGCTGTCTAAGCCGTCCAGACCGGGGGCCTCGGCGTCCTTTTCGCTGAGCACCGGTGGCACGTCTAGCGGCCAGTCGATGCCGATCGCCGGGTCGTTCCAGCGCAGGGCGCCCTCGGTCTCGGGAGCGTAGAAATCCGAACACTTGTAAATGATCTCGCTGTCAGGCTCGAGCGTCATGAAGCCATGCGCAAAGCCCTTGGGCACCAAGAGCTGCTTACCGTTCTCATGGCTCAACTCGATCCCCACCCAGTGGCCATAGGTCGGCGAGCCTACCCGGATATCTACCGCCACATCGAAAAGCCGGCCGCGGCCGCAGCGTACCAGCTTGTCCTGCGCTCTGGGTGGGGCCTGGAAGTGTAATCCCCGGACGGTGCCCACCTGCGCCGAGAGCGAATGGTTGTCTTGGCAGAAGTCGATCTGGATTCCGGCCTCGACAAAGCGCTGACGATTCCAACTCTCGGCAAAGAAGCCGCGAGAGTCGCCGAAGCGGGTAGGCGTGAGGATCAGGATGTCTGGAATGGCAGTCTTGGCAATGTCGAGCATCGAAGGTAGTCCATAGGCTTGGTTGTGAACAGGTGTGTAATTTTGCCCCCACGGCCTTGATCGCTCGCACCAATCACGCGGTGAAAAGCACCGCAACCGACCCGTCATCGTGAGACAGCCAGGAAATTCCAGCTTCCGGCGGTCCAAGGTTGGGGAGCAGCGCACCAACCTGCAGACTCTCGTTATGAATGAGGGACTAGCGGGAGTCAGGTCAGCTCCGCTGGACGTGATCGAGCGGTTCCGCAAACTCTGCAAGGACTACCGACGGACCTATGCCTATTTGCTCTCGATCCTCATAGACGCCATGATCGGAACTCTGAAGGCCGGTGAGTGTCGCCTCGTCACGCCCGTGAGGACGCGATGAGGTAAAGCGTGGGGCAGGGGGGCGGGCTTTGAATCTGAACTGTCTCTAAACGGATCAGACGATTTCACCCCTTCGCGCCCTGTCCGCGCGCATAGACATCCTCGTAGCGGATGATGTCGTCCTCGCCGAGATAGGCCCCGGTCTGCACCTCGATCAGTACCATTGGCAGCTTGCCGGGGTTCTCCATCCGGTGCACCGCGCCGAGCGGGATGTAGACCGACTGGTTCTCGGTGACGAGCTTGACCTCGTCGTCGACGGTGACCTTGGCGGTGCCCTGAACCACGATCCAGTGCTCGGACCGGTGGTGGTGTGATTGCAGCGACAGGGCGGCGCCGGGGTTGACGTGGATGCGCTTGACCTGGAAGCGACCGCCCATCACCAGGCATTCGTACCAGCCCCAGGGGCGGTAGTCGCGGGGCAGGGTCTCGGCCTGGACAGCGCCGCTGGCCTTCAGCGCCGCGACCGCCTGCTTGACCTCCTGGGCCCGGTCCTTGTGGGCCACCAGCACCGCGTCGGGCATCGCAATGGCGATGACGTCGGTCAACCCGATGCCGACGATCTGCTGGCTCTCGTCCTCGGCGCGCAGCAGGGTGTTGTGACAGTCGAGCGCCGTGGCGCCCTGGCTGGTCACGACGCCGTTTTCGTCCGGCCCGCTCTCCCGCCAGACCGCATCCCAGCCGCCGAGATCAGACCAGGCACCGCCGTAGGGCACGACCGAGAGGTTCTGCGCCTTCTCCATCACTGCGTAGTCGATCGAGATCGCCGCGAGCTTGGACCAGGGCTCGGGCGCCAGACGGGTGAAGCCGAGATCCGCCTCGGCATCGGCCAAGGCCGCGCGCACGCCTGCGAGCATCTCGGGGTCGTGGCGCTCGAAGGCCTCGATCAGCGTGGTGGTGGCAAAGAGGAAGATGCCGGCGTTCCACAGGTGCATGCCGTCGGCCAAAAGCTTCTCGGCCTTGGCGGCGTCGGGTTTCTCGACGAAGCTCTTGAGAGGCTGCGGCACCGGAGCGAAATCGGCACCCGGAGCCTGGCTCAACTCGAGCCAGCCATAGCCGGTTTCGGCCCGCTGGGGCGCAATGCCGAAGGTCACGAGTTGGCCGGCTTCCGCAGCAGGGGCTGCGGCCTGCACGGCGGCGCGAAAACCTGCGGCGTCCGGGATGACATGGTCCGAGGCGGCCACCAGCATCAGGGCGCCGGGAGACCGCGCTTCAAGCGCCAGGGCACCGGCCAGGATGGCGGGAGCGGTATTGCGCGCCTCTGGCTCGATCAGGGTGGCTGCAGCAGCGATCTCGACCGCGGCCAGCTGCTCGGTGACGATGAAGCGGAAATCGCTGCCGGTGATCACTGTGGGCGCGGCGTAGCCGTCGCCCGCGAGGCGACGAGCCGAGGCTTGAAACAGGCTCTCCTCTCCGGTGAGCTTTGTGAACTGTTTCGGGTAGGACTTGCGGCTGAGCGGCCAGAGCCGCGTACCGGAGCCGCCGCAGAGGATGAGGGGGTGAATGGTCTGGGTCATGGAAAATCCGTTCTAGAAAATCGAGCGTGGCCGTTCAGCCGCGAAAGGCGTCCTGGTTATCGAGGAACCAGCGGTAGGTGCTGCGGATACCGTCTTCCAGCTCGACCTGTGCTGTCCAGCCCATGTCCGCCAGCCGACCCACATCCATCAGCTTGCGCATCGTGCCGTCCGGTTTTGAGGGATCGGTGGTGATGCGGCCTTCGAAGCCGGTGACACGCGCCACCAGTTGCGCGAGTTCCAGAATCGAGATGTCCGTCCCGGTGCCGACGTTGATGTGGCTGACCATGGGCTGGGTGTTGGCGTCATAGGTGGTCTTGTCGAGGTCCATGACGAAGAGCGAAGCCTCGGCCATGTCGTCCACATGCAGGAACTCACGGCGCGGCTTGCCCGAGCCCCAGATTACCACCTCCTCACGACCCGCTTGTGCCGCTTCATGGAAGCGGCGGATCAGGGCAGGGAGGACATGGCTGTTTTCAGGATGGAAGTTGTCACCCGGCCCGTAGAGGTTGGTGGGCATGACCGAACGGTAATCGGTGCCATGCTGACGATTGTAACTCTCGCAGAGCTTGATGCCAGCGATCTTGGCGACGGCATAAGGCTCATTGGTGGGCTCGAGCGTCCCGGTCAGTAGCGCGTCTTCCTTCATCGGCTGCGGTACTGCCTTCGGGTAGATGCAAGACGACCCCAGTTGCAGCAGCCGCGTGACCCCGGCCGCGAAAGCCTGATGGATCACGTTGCATTCGATCATCAGGTTTTCGTAGATGAAGTCGGCGGGGTAGGTGTTGTTGGCATGGATGCCACCGACTTTTGCCGCAGCGAGGATCACGGCGTCAGGCTTCTCTGCTGCCATGAAGTCACGCACGGCAGCCTGGTTGGTCAGGTCAAGCTCGGCGTGGGTCCGCGTGACAATCGACAGGGTCTCGCCTGCCGCCTGCCGATTTTCGAGGCGACGCAAGATCGCCCCGCCCACCATACCACGGTGACCTGCTACATAGATCTTCATCGGCGTCACCCCGCCTCAAGACTGATCGGCAGTTCCATGCCATGCTCCTTGAGCAGAGCATGGCGGCGGGCGGTCTTGAGATCTTCGGCGACCATCTCGGCGCACATCTCCTGCGTGGTGATTTCAGGCACCCAGCCGAGCTTCTCCTTGGCCTTGGTGGGATCACCGAGCAAGGTTTCCACTTCCGCCGGACGGAAATAGCGCGGATCGATGCGCAGGATCACGTCACCCGGTTTGACCGAAGGCGCCTTGTTGCCGCGCACCTCGGTGACTGTGGCCGTTTCGGACACGCCTTCGCCAGAGAACTCGAGCTCGATCCCCAGTTCACGCGCCGACCAGGTGATGAACTCGCGTACCGAATACTGCACGCCGGTAGCGATCACGAAGTCTTCGGGCGCGTCCTGTTGCAGCATCATCCACTGCATGCGCACGTAGTCCTTGGCATGGCCCCAGTCGCGAAGCGCGTCGATGTTGCCCATGTAGAGGCAGTCTTCCAAGCCTTGCGAGATATTGGCCAGCCCACGTGTGATCTTGCGGGTCACGAAGGTCTCGCCGCGGCGGGGGGACTCGTGGTTGAAGAGAATGCCGTTGCAGGCATACATGCCATAGGCTTCGCGGTAGTTCACCGCGATCCAGTAGGCGTACATCTTGGCGACCGCATAGGGGCTGCGCGGATGGAAAGGGGTCGTTTCCTTCTGAGGTGTCTCTTGGACGAGTCCGTAGAGCTCGGAGGTGGAGGCTTGGTAGAAACGGGTCTTCTTTTCGAGCCCCAGAAAGCGGATCGCCTCAAGCAGGCGCAAGGTGCCGATCGCATCCACATCTGCGGTGTATTCCGGCGCTTCGAAGCTGACTGCGACATGGGACTGGGCGCCGAGATTGTAGACCTCGTCAGGTTGCACTTCGCTGAGGATCCGCGTCAGGTTGGAGCTGTCGGTGAGGTCGCCGTAGTGCAGTTTCAGCCGCTGCTTGCGCTCGTGGGGGTCCTGGTAGATGTGATCGATCCGCTCGGTGTTGAAAAGGGATGACCGGCGCTTGATGCCATGAACCTCGTAGCCCTTCTCGAGCAGGAATTCAGCCAAGTATGACCCGTCCTGGCCGGTTATGCCTGTAATCAAAGCCTTTTTCATAATCTCGTCTTCAATCCTTGTTCACGAACTGCCCGATCTTGGACAGGTTTTTCCTCACCAGAGCTCCCGCGCCGCCCATACCGTTGGAGCGGAGTGCGCGATAGTCCTCACGGCTCTTGAGGATAATGTGCTTCAGTGATCGGTTGCTCTCGCCGCCAACCCGCATCTTGACCATCACGCGCGGCAAATAGGCCATGCGGATGCCGCCTTTTCCCATGTAACGCAACATCGCGTCGTAATCGGCTGCAATTCGATATGAGGTATCGTAAAGGCCGAACTCCTCGAACACCTTTCGGCGCAGATAGACCGTCGGATGCGGCGGCATCCAGCCATGTTGCAACTTTCTCGGGTCATAGGGCCCGGAACGCCAATGCCGGATCACGCGCGTGGTGTCTTCGGCTGCGACATACTGCAAGTCCCCATAGACCCCGTCGACATCTGGATCCTCGAACAACTCGGCGACATCCGCGAGGACCTGATCATCGGCAAAGAAATCATCCGAATGCATCAATCCGATGACCTCACCTTCGGCCCGCGTAATTCCCTTGTTGATCGCGTCGTAAATGCCTGCGTCGGGCGCGGACTTGATCCGGATATTGCGATTTGATTTCTTCTCTAGGATTTCGAGCGTGCCGTCGGTCGACCCCCCGTCCTGGATCACGTGGTCGATCGCATCATAAGTCTGTTGCGACACAGTCTCCAACGCCTGCCCAATAGTTTGGACACGGTTGAAGACCGCTGTGACGATGGAGATTTTCATAAGGCTTTCTTTGACGTGTGTGGTCGATCTCGTGGCGCGACGGTGTTCGCCCGTCAGGGGCCGTCCCGAAAATTGCGCTAGCGGTCGTTCGATAGGGTTTTCTTCACGTCGATCCCCAGCACGTCGCGGATCGCAGAAACTGCATCAATCTCGTGCCGGCGCATATAGGTTTTCACCTCATGCAGCTTCATGTCGACGAGATACCGATACCAGAAGCCCTGCAATACGTGGAAGGCGGTGCCCTCCTTTCCGTCAAGAAAGCCGAGGCGGAACACATACCGATAGAGGAAATATAAGAACGCTCTCAAACCACCGGGAAGACGCGCATAGACCTTCTCTTTCACCCATCGTTTTACGGCAGCCTGTTGTCCCCCCTTCAAATCGGCGACGGTCTCATGTGGCATAAAGCCATATTCTAGGTTCAGAAGATCCACCACCTCGCGGCTGGCATAAGTGTTGTGCTTATGCGTCCACCAGTTCAGCGAATTGTGGTTGTCGTCGACGATCTCGCCCGTAAACTCGGTCGTGGCGCCGTCGACTAGGATGTGTTCATCCATCCAGCGGTTCTCGCAGCGGCCGCGGCCGGCGCGAAACAGCCGCAGCACGCGCACTGGGAACAGCCCGCCCCACCGGATCGGTCGGCCGAGGAAGGTCATGCGCCGAGGTACGTAGACCCCGTCCACCTCGGACTGCAGGCCGGGCAGTTTCGCGGCGATCTCCTGCGCCAGCTCGGGCGTGATCACCTCGTCAGCGTCCAGCCGCAGGATCCAATCGGTCCCCTCGGGCACGTGATCGATGCCCCAGTTCATCTGCGTCGCGTAGTTGATCCAAGGGTTTTCGCGGACCTCGACTCCCATGTTCCGCGCCATCTCGACTGTACGGTCAGTGGACCCGCTGTCCACCACCAGGACGCGGTCGGCCACCCCGGCCAGCGATGTGAGGCAGCGTACGATGTGGCGTTCCTCATCACGGGTCAGGATCACGGCTGTCAGTGTCATGCAGGATCTTCCATGGTCGTCGTTACAATGCGCCGCCGGGGGCGGCGTGGGAGGCATGGCGTTCGGCCGCGGCCCGCAGGCGGGTGGCGAACATATCGGGCGCAAGGTGCCTCGCGGCCCACCCGGCGCGGACGTTCGCTCCTGGCGCCAGCCCCGGCGGCCCCTGCGCGGCTTGGGTCATAGCCGCGGCTGCCGTGGCCGGGGCGTCATCCGCTAGGTGCGTCACGCCGGGCAGATCGCCCAAGTCGGGGGCCAGATCGTTCCCTGGCGATAGGATTAGCGCCAGCCCCGCCGCCAGCGCCTCGGCCGCAGTGTAGTTGAAGTTCTCGCGGTGCGAGAGCGATACATAAACATCCGCCGCATCCAGCAGAGCCGCCTTGTCGCCGCCATAGGCGGGTCCGGTCACATGCACTCGCCCGCCCAGACCTTCCTGCGCCGCGACGCTGCGGCAGTCCTCGGCGGTGATGCCGAAATCGTTGCCGGTGACCACCAGATGCGCCTCCGGCACGTCCGCCTGCCCAAAGGCGGCGATAGTCTCAAGGGGCCGTTTCATCGGCGACAGCCGACCCAGGTACAAGAACACCGGTGCGCTCTCGGGGATACCCAACCGGGCCCGCATGGCGGCGCGGCGGGCGGGATCACGCGGGGCGAAATCGCCCGGCTCCAGGGGCCAGTGCAGCACTTCGGCCCGGTCGTGGCCCACCAGTGGACGGGCCTTCTCGGCCTCGCGCGGGGTCGAGCAGATTACCGCTGCGGCATCGTGCAAGAAGGCGCGGCCCGCACCGGCCAGGAAGGCGTGCTTCACTACCGCGTCGTGGCCCTGCATCACGAAGGGATCGAGGCTGCCATGCGGCACGTACCAGTAGGGCACCCCGTAGCGGCGGCAGACCCGGTGGACCCAGGGGATATGCCAGCGCCAGAAAGCATGCACCGAGACCAACCGCGCTCGCGCGATCAGCGCCTCGGCCTCGGCGGTGCCGGCAGCGGGCACCTGCAGCTGTTTCAGAAGTGGGCGGGTGCTACCCGTAACCTCGAGCGTGTCGCCCCAGACAAGCGGTTCGCGCGCGCGCTCCGCCGGGTCCACCCAAGAAATCACCCGCGCGTCCAGCGCGTCGGCGAAGGCTCGAATTGATTTCGACGGTCCTCCCGAGGACGGGTAGAGCCCTAGTGTCAGCAACGCGATCACGAAAGCGCCTCCTTCGGCAGGTGTGGCAAGCCGCCTCCGTCAGGGCGGCGGAATGGACGGGAGGGTGTCTGTAGCATGTCGGTCATCGGGCCTTGAAAGTCTGCCTCAGATCCGGCAGGCGGGCGCTCAGTGTGTCCAGCACGTCGCGGATGCGCGCGCGTGCGAGCGCGGGAATGGTGGCCCAGTAGAGGGCCGCGAACACGAGATTGGTGGCCAGCGGCACCATGAAGGCCAGGACCCTGCTGTCGAACACCGAGACGGCGGCCAGCGTCAGCCCGCCTACCACCGCCACATTGGCCAGCACCAAGGCAAAGCTGCGACGGGGAAAGGCCAGTCCGCCCTGTACCAGCACCCGGGTCGCCCCGCCCAGGGCGACGGCCAGCGCGCATACCTCAGCCCCCAGAAGCGCCGCACCCGCGCCGCGCAGCCCCAGCAGGGGCATCAGCGCCAGCGCCAGCGCTCCCAAGCCCGCCGTCGCGGCAACGGCCGCGCCGATCAGCCAGCCGACGCGGTTCTGCCCCTGCAGGACCGCGACCGCCGGCTGAGCCGCGGCGAAGACGATAACCGCCATCACCAGCGACAAAAACAGGACCGGATCGAAGGTGACCGCGCCACGGGTCCAGAACAAGAAGACCGATTCGGCCAGCAGGCACAGGATCAGCATGCTCGGCACCAGCAGCGCGAAAAGGCACAGCCAGACGATGGCGAAGGCGCCCTCAATGCGGTCCTGGTCGCGGGCAGTGATATAGCGCATCAGCTCGGGCAGGACCGGGGCGGTAATCGTGGTCAGGCCTTGATGCAGCACGTTGGCGAAGGTGCGCGTGGTGGCCAGCACCGACACCGCAACGGGTCCGATGAACGCGCCCAGGATCAGACGGAAGCCCTGCTGTCGGAAGGAATCGATCAGCGTGCGCGCCGCAAGCGGCAGCGAGAAGACCACGTTACGAACCCCCTGCCGCCAGTCCAGCGACGTCGGCTGCAAGAGGCCTTCGCGCCGCGCCAAGCGTAGCATGTCCCAAAGCGCCGGCAGGATCGAAGCTACATGCGCCAGCACATAGACCAACACAGCGGTCTTGAACCCGGCCCCCGCCAGCACGGCGATAGCCGGCGCGACCAGGCGGAAGACGGCATTGACCAGCGCCCAGAAAGCCACGCGCGGATAGTGCCCATGCACCGTGTTGGCATGGGCGGTGATGGCATTCAGCGGCATGGTGAGGAAGTTTAGCGCGCTGTAGAGCAACAGGAAGAAAGCCACTGCTTCGACCAGCGGCGTGCCGTACAGGTCGGGCGCGACCCAAGCCAAGAAGCGGTGTGATGTCAGGACAGCCACGATCATCAGTTCGACTGCCGCCACGAAAAAGGCCATTACCACCGAGATGCGCCAGATTCCACGCACCGCGTCGCGCGCGCCGGCGCCGGCCTTCAGCATCTCGCCATAGGCATATTGTTGGAAGGCGCCCGACAGCAGGAACAGGTAGCTGAACGCGCCGATCATAATCAGCCAGACGCCGTAGGTGGAGGCATGCCAATGAGACAGGAATATGGGCACAGTGGCGACTTGGCCCAAGATGTTGGTGGCCACCGTGGCCAGGGTCAGCCCGGTGCCGCGCGCGATGCGGGCCGGCGTGCTCATACCGGCCCGTCCCCAGGATACGCCATGGCAGGTCTCGGTCGAAGGGCCGGGGTCACTCGACCGGACCCTCCCAGCGGGCCAGCATGGCGGTTTCGCGGCAGCAGAAATTGGGGCGCCGGGCTATGCCGATCCGGTCGATGGCCGCGCATAGCCCCCGCGCTGCGCCGATGCGGCGCAACGGCCCCAGCGGCACTGCCCCCCGGCCGCGGCGATCGAGCAGCCGCAGCCCCTCGACCGGTGCGATAAGCTCGTCGGGAGCGGTCCGGTAGGTGAAAAAGCGCATATGCGTGCGGTCGAGAATGCCCTGATCGGTATAGACAAAATGGCCGCGCAGGAACTGCATCCGGGTGCGCCATTCCAACACGTTCGGCACCGCGATCAGTATGTGGCCGCCGGACTGCAGCCGCGTCAGACAGCGGCGCAGCACCGCGACCGGGTCGGTCAGGTGTTCCAAGACATGGGAAAACAGCAGCAGGTCGAAAGGCGCGCCCCAGTCGGCCATCGCCGCATCGGTCAGCCCGTTTTCCAGGTCGACTACATGCACCGCCGTCAAGTGCGGCGCAGCGATGGCCCCCTCCTCGGCGCTGTGGGTCAGGCCCACCACCTCGATCCCCGGATGCATTTCCTGCAGGCGGCGAGCGTTGTCGCCGCCGCCGCAGCCGACATCCAGCACCCGGCGGGTGCACTGCGGCAGCATGCCGAGCACGAGGGGGTTTCCGGCATTGAGATAGGGGGCGGCTATTCTGGTCATGAAAGTGGTTCCTGGTGGGTCCGAGGGGATGTCGAGGAAAACGGCGCTAGCGGCGGGGGGCGGGGCGAATCAGAAGCATCTGCGCGACAAAGGCGATGGGCAACATGCGCAGCACTCCGGTAACGACAGGGCCAAAGGCCGACGGGATCATCACGAGATTGGCTGCTACGCTGAGATAGACGATCAGCCCCCCCGCACCGGCTCGGCCGAAGCCTTCGAAGATCAGGGCCTGTAGGCCCCCGAACAGCGCAAAGCCCAGGATCACTCCCAAGATGCCGCCGGTTACGTACAGATACCCGATCGGCCCCATCCCCACCGATGTGGTCTCGTCCCACCAGTGTCCGCGCACGCGCTGGTTGAACCAGCGGCCGACATCTTGAAAGCTGGGCTTGTTGGGCCAGACTGCGCGGGGGATATAGGCCAAGATCGGGGCCAGAAGGATGCTGTTCTGAAACTCCCGTCGCCTGTGGTCTTGCAGATTGCCGCGATCAACATAGTCGAGCGCCAGCATCGACATGCCTGAAAGATCGACCCGTTCCGCGACCCGTTCCGCGACCGTATTGTCGTGCTGCTGTGTGACCTGTTCACGCAGCCGGAAGGCGGTTTCGAGAGTCTCGACCGCCTCGACAACGGAACCGGGCGGCTCGCCGCGCAGGGCAAGGTAGCCGCGGAACGGCTCGACCACCGCATAAGCCACTACCAGTGCCAAAAGCGCCATCGCCAGAAAGCCCACCGGTAGCCGCCGATGCGTCAGGAAATAGGCAAATCCAGCGATCACGAAGGGAAAGACGGCTTGACTCTTGAACGCGGCTAAGAGCCCCAAGGCCACATGTAGCGCGATCAGCGCCACGATGGCAGCGGTCTCGACCGAGGAGGCGCGACCGCGACGTCCGAAATAGTGCAGCAGAAGCAGGAAATAGGACAGGCTGCCCGCGGCCAGGCCTAGATTGAATAACGCCACTGCATCCAGATGACGTTCGAGCGCCTCCGGCCTGCTGAGCAGGCCGTAGACGCCCAAGTCGATCGCATAGGCCACTAGGGCCAGGTAGCCCACCTGCATGGCCAGGGCGACCGTGACATTGGGGCGGATCTCGCGGCGCAGGGCCGGCATACGCTTCAGGCTGCGCCGCAGCCCTCGCGCGAAGGGCCGCGCCAGCGCATAGCTGCGCAGCATGCAGAAGGCCGCGATCATGGCCAGGATCAGAGTATCGGTTAGCGCGGCGTCGAAGTCCGGTAGCCAGAAAGCGAAACGTGTCATCACCGTGGGTTCGAAGGCTGCCATGGTCGGCCCGGCTAGGTAGGACAGCGCAAAATGGAACAGCAGCGCCAAGAAGGCCGGCGAGAGCAGGCTCAGGGCGTCGGCGCGGCGCAGCAGCAGATGCGCCTCGACTGCCAGGTAGACCGCCAGCACCGCCGCAACCAGATGCGCCGTCGGCAGGCGCGTCTCGGACGATAACGCCGTCAGCAGGTTGATCGCGGCCATCGTCAGCAGCAGCGCCGTCACAGCGCGGCCTGCATGGCGTAGCGTGGGGCGGTCCGTTCCAGAAACCGGAGGTTGCGGCATCGCGGTGGCAGTTGGCAAAGAGGGTCTCACAACGGCGGCATCCTTGCTACGATACGGCAGATTGGTCCCGGTCCGCAGAATGCTCGATCCCGCCGCTGCCGTCCATAACTGCGCGCTTCAGCCCACATGACGGGCTCCAGCAGGGCGGTTCGGGACCGCCAGGCCCTGCCGGTAGTCGACCAGCATGGCGTCGAGATCCGGCAGGCCGTGGCGGGCGCGGCGGTAAGCCCGGGCGTCACGCACCCGCCGGCGCGATGCGGCATCCGCATAGGCCGGCAGGGCCAGCCCAG
>NZ_FNYY01000007.1 GCF_900109145.1 Marinovum algicola | reverse complement strand
CGGTACCTTCCAGCGCCACCACTTCGGCAAAGTCCCGATGAATGTCCATTCCTATGATCCGCATACTCCCTCCACTTCAAAAGCATTCACGTCGTGGGAGCAGGCGGGCACGCGGCAACTACAGATCCGTGCTCTCGGCACATCCGGGCAAGCCGCAGGGGCGACCAGATAAAGCTTCGGGCTCGCAGCCCATGTCTCAAGCTCGGTCTGCCCGCACTTTCGTGCTCCCGGCGCCCCAAATCCCGGATGGTGCTACCCTATCTCCGATCTGCACAGACTGGCAGGGTTTCGAAGCGCCGATTCTATCATGCCGGATAAAGCCAAGATCGAGGTCAAGGACGGCAAGTCCAAGGTCGAGATCGATGGCGACGCCGATTTTGCTCGTCGCGCGCTGTCGCGGATCGCCGGGCTGGGCGTGCCGCTGGCGGTGCTTGGCACCTCGGGGCTCAGCGACATTCTGATCGATTGCCCACCGGGGCTGGCCGGGAAAGACGTGCCCTGCGTGCCGCCCGGGCAGGCGAAAAAATCCGTTACCGCCGAGGATTGGGCCAGCCGCAACGACGAGGACGTGCACCTGCACCTGATCGAACGCCAGCGCGACATCGACCGCGAGATCGAACGGGAATATGACCTCGATATCGAGGTCGAGGACGGCGCCGACCTCGACCCCTTCGTCAATGATTTCGCCCTGACGCAAGAGCGGATCGTCGAGATTTTTGCGCTCGACCCGGCTCCCGAAAATCATGCCTATATCATCATCGACGGCCAGCCGGTGCTTCTCGACAAAGAGAATTATCGCCGCATCCGCCTGCTGCGCGGGTTGCAGGATGTTCAGGTGTTCGATGTCGAGGATCTCGACCTGACGTCATTGGCGGGGCATGACCGGCTGCTGGCAACCTATGACCTGCCCGAGCCCGAGCCCGATCATTATTACGCCGCCGTCGATGGCGAGGTGCTGCTGATGCCGCTGCGCGCCTACGAGATGATCCAGCTGCTGCGGATCGCCGCCATCGCGCCCTCGTCCCTTGTCGCCCAAGGCGGCTGAACGGCGCGGCCGGACGTCAAAGCGCCCAGGAAACAGGGCCGGGCCTCGGCGCCCGGCCCTGTTTGTCATTCCGCTGCCAATTTGCGTGGCTTGAGCATCGGCGCGAGGTAATGGCCGGTGTGGCTGGCCTTGACTTTGGCCACTTTCTCGGGCGTGCCGGTCGCGACGATCTTGCCACCGCCATCACCGCCCTCGGGGCCGATGTCGATGATCCAGTCAGCGGTCTTTATGACGTCGAGGTTGTGTTCGATCACCACCACGGTATTGCCGCTCTCGACCAGTTCATGCAGCACTTCCAAAAGCTTGCGCACGTCTTCGAAATGCAGGCCCGTTGTCGGCTCGTCGAGGATGTAGAGCGTGCGGCCGGTGGAGCGTTTGGCCAGTTCCTTCGACAGTTTCACCCGCTGCGCCTCGCCGCCAGAGAGGGTCGTCGCCTGCTGGCCGACCTTGATATAGCCAAGGCCCACCCGCATCAGCGCATCCATCTTGTCGCGGATCGAGGGCACCGCCTTGAAGAACTCCTGCGCCTCTTCAACCGTCATATCAAGAACGTCGGCTATGCTCTTGCCCTTGAACTTGATTTCCAGAGTCTCTCGGTTGTAGCGCGCGCCCTTGCAGGTCTCGCATTCGACATAGACATCGGGCAGAAAGTGCATCTCGATCTTGATGACCCCGTCGCCCTGACAGGCCTCGCACCGACCGCCCTTGACGTTGAACGAAAAGCGCCCGGGCTTGTAGCCGCGCGCCTTGGCCTCCGGCAACCCGGCAAACCAGTCGCGGATCGGGGTGAAGGCGCCGGTATAGGTGGCGGGGTTCGACCGCGGGGTGCGGCCAATGGGCCGCTGGTCGATGTCGATCACCTTGTCGAGATGCTCCAGCCCCTGGATCGTCTCGCAGGGCGCGGGCGTCTGCCGCGCGCCGTTGAGCCGCATCGAGGCGGTCTTGAACAGGGTCTCGATGGTCAGGGTCGATTTGCCACCGCCCGACACGCCCGAAACGCAGACGAATTTGCCTAGCGGAAACTCGGCGGTGACTTTGCGCAGGTTGTTGCCCGTGGCCTTGACCACGGTCACCGATTTGCCATTGCCCTCACGCCGTTCCGACGGCACCGCGATCTCGCGCTGGCCCGAGAGGTATTGGCCGGTGACCGACGACGGTTCCGCCGCCACCTGGGCCGGCGTGCCATGGGCCACCACCTGGCCGCCATGCACCCCGGCACCGGGCCCGATGTCAAAGACGTAATCCGCCTCGCGGATCGCCTCTTCGTCGTGTTCCACCACGATCACCGTATTGCCCTGGTCGCGCAGATTCTTGAGCGTGCCGAGCAGCCGGTCATTGTCGCGCTGGTGCAGCCCGATCGACGGCTCGTCGAGCACGTAGAGCACGCCGGTCAGGCCCGAGCCGATCTGCGACGCCAGCCGGATCCGCTGGCTCTCGCCACCCGAGAGCGTGCCGGCATTGCGGCTCAGCGTCAGATATTCGAGGCCGACATTGTTGAGGAACCCCAGCCGTTCGCGGATCTCCTTGAGGATGGCGCGGGCGATCTCGTTCTTCTGCGAGCTGAGGTGCTGCGGCACCTCATTGCACCAGTCAAAGGCCTCGCGGATCGACATCTGCACCACCTGGCCGATATGCAGCAGATGGTCCTCGGGCGCGCCGATCTTGACCGCCAGCGCCTCGTCCCGAAGACGGTAGCCGCCACAGGCATGGCACGACCGGTTGTTCTGGTAGCGTTCGAATTCCTCGCGAATCCAGTTGCTGTCGGTTTCGCGGTAGCGCCGTTCCATATTCGGAATGACGCCCTCGAAGACGCGGGAAATCTGATAGACCCGGCCGCCCTCGTCATAGCGAAACTCGATCTCCTCGTCGCCGGAGCCATAGAGGAAGACCTGCTGGACGTGTTTCGGCAGATCCTTCCAACGGGTGTTCTTGTCGAACTCGTAATGCTTGGCCAGCGCCTCGATGGTTTGCAGGAAATAGGGCGATTTGCCCTTGCGCCAGGGCGCCAGCGCGCCATCGTAGATCTTCAGAGTGGTGTCGGGCACCACAAGCCGTTCGTCAAAGAACAGCTCCATCCCCAGCCCGTCACATTCCGGGCAGGCGCCGAACGGCGCGTTGAAGGAAAACAGCCGCGGCTCGATCTCGGGGATAGTGAAGCCACTGACCGGACAGGCGAAATTCTCGGAAAAAGTGATCCGCTCCGGGTCTTCGTCGTCGCGCGGTGCGGTTTCCAGGATGGCGATGCCATCGGCGAGGTCGAGCGCGGTGCGGAAGCTGTCGGCCAGCCGCGTCTCCAGCCCCTCGCGCACTACGATGCGGTCGACCACCACATCGATGTCATGGCGGTATTTCTTGTCCAGCACCGGCGGCTCGTCGAGCTCGTAGAAGGCGCCATCGACCTTGACCCGCTGAAAGCCCTGCTTGCGCAGCTCGAGGAATTCCTTGCGGTATTCGCCCTTGCGGTCGCGGATGATCGGCGCCAGCAGATAGCCGCGCGTGCCCTCTTCGAGCGTCATCACCCGGTCGACCATGTCCTGCACCTGCTGCGCCTCGATCGGCTTGCCGGTGGCGGGGGAATAGGGCGTGCCGGCGCGGGCAAAGAGCAGCCGCATGTAATCGTAGATCTCGGTCACGGTGCCGACGGTTGAACGCGGGTTCTTCGATGTGGTCTTCTGCTCGATCGAAATCGCCGGCGACAGGCCGGTGATATGATCGACATCGGGCTTTTCCATCATGTCGAGGAACTGCCGCGCATAGGCCGAGAGGCTCTCGACATAGCGGCGCTGCCCTTCGGCATAGATCGTGTCAAAGGCCAGCGAGGATTTGCCCGAGCCCGACAGCCCGGTGATCACCACAAGCTGATCGCGCGGGATATCGACGTCGATGCCCTTGAGATTGTGCTCGCGCGCGCCGCGCACCTCGATATGTTTCAGTTCCGGCATTTCAGCCCCCCTTCGGCAGTGGTTAACACATAGGGGATGAGGCCGGTTTCGCCAATGGAAAAATGAGAACACAAGGCGAACATCTGCCGAGGCGAGGATTTCCCCTGTTGATCGGCGGGTCCACTTTACGCAGGGTTATCGCATTCAATTGGTCATTTGGGGGTCGGGATGTCATTTCTCCGCACATTGTTAGTTTCTCTGCTCGCGCTGCCGGGCCTGTTGTCGGCGCAGGAAAACCCGCGCACCATCCTGGTGCTCGATGGCTCCGGCTCAATGTGGGGCCAGATCGACGGCCGGGCCAAGATCGAGATCGCCCAGACGGTGATGGGTGATCTGCTGGCCGCCCTGCCCGGAGATCAGGAACTGGGGCTGACCGCCTATGGCCACCGCACCAAGGGCGATTGCAGCGACATCGAGACGCTGGTTGCCCCCGGTGCCGGCACCCGCGACGCCATCGCCACTGCGGTCAACGGCATTCAGCCGCGCGGCAAGACGCCGATGACCGATGCGGTGACCGCCGCCGCCGAGGCGCTGCGCTACACCGAAGAAAAGGCGACGGTGATCCTGGTGTCCGACGGCATCGAGACCTGCAACCCCGATCCCTGCGCCGCCGCCCGCGCGCTGGAACAGGCCGGCGCCGAGTTCACCGTGCATGTGGTGGGCTTCGACGTGAGCGACCCCGAGGCGCTGGAGCAGATGCAATGCCTGGCCGAAGAGACCGGCGGGCGCTTTCTCACCGCCGCCAATGCCGGCGAGTTGGGCGAGGCGCTGACCGAGGTCGCCGCCGCGCCCGAGCCGATGCCGGTGACCGTCGATTTCGCCGCCACCGACGGCGAGGACGGGCCACGCATCGCCACGCCGCTGATCTGGTCCCTTTCGCGGGGCGAGACCGCAATCCTCGATTTCGAGCGTGGCGCCACCGTCAGCGCCGATCTGCTGCCGGGTGATTACCTTGTGTCGGTGTTGCGCCCCGAGGACGAGGCCAGCGCCGAGATGACCTTTGCCCAGGGCGACGCCCCGCAAACCGTCACCCTGGCCCTGCCCGCGCTGTTGCCGCCCGCCAGCCTAGAAGCGGCCGATAGCGCGCCGGCCGGATCGACCCTTCCGGTGACATGGGACGGCCCCGATGCGCAGAACGATTACATCTCTGTCGCGCGCCCCGGCGATGACGGCTATGAAACCTATGCCTATACCCGCAAGGGCAGCCCGGCAGAGTTACTGCTGCCCGCCCTGCCCGGCGACTACGAGCTGCGCTATGTCCTCTCGGACGGGCGCAAGACTCTGGCAACCCGGCCGATCGCCGTCACCGAGGTGACCGCCAGCCTCGACGCCGCCGACAGCGTCGTCGCCGGGGCGCAGTTGCCCGTCACCTGGCAAGGGCCGGATTATGCCAATGACTACATCTCGGTCGCCCGGCCCGGCGATGATGGCTATGAGAGCTATGTCTACACCCGCAAGGGCAGCCCCGGACAGTTGCTGATGCCACCCCTGCCCGGCGACTACGAGTTGCGCTACGTGATGTCGCAGGACCGCACCGTTCTGGCGACCCGCAGGGTGACGGTGACCGAGGTCACGGCGACACTGGCTTCCGAAGACAGCGCGCTCGCCGGCGCCACCCTGCCGGTGACCTGGGAGGGCCCGGATTATGCCAATGATTACATCTCCATCGCGCGGCTTGGCGATGACGGTTACGAGAATTACGCCTATACCCGCAAGGGCAGCCCGGCGCAGGTGGTCATGCCGACGGTGCCCGGCGACTACGAGCTGCGCTATGTGATGTCGCAGGATCGCACCGTGCTGGCGACCAGGCCCATCGCGGTGGTCGCAATCAGCGCCACGCTCGAGGCCCCCGCCGAGGCCGCCGCCGGCCAGCCGCTCGAGGTGCGCTGGACCGGGCCGGATTATGCCAATGATTACATCTCTGTCGCCCGGCCCGGCGACGACGGCCACGAGGCCTATACCTACACCCGCAAGGGCATGCCGCTTTCGCTCACCATGCCGCTGGTGCCGGGCCGCTACGAGCTGCGCTATGTCATGTCGCAGGACCGCACGGTTCTGGCGAGCCTGCCGATCGAGGTGCAGGATGTGCAGGCGACGCTCGCTCTTCCCGAGACCGCCCGCGCCGGGGCCCCGATCGTGGTGAACTGGGAGGGCCCGGGATATGACCGCGACTATATCTCGATTTCGCGGCCCGGCGACAGCCGCCATGATGCCTATAGCTACACCCGGACCGGCTCGCCCCTGTTGCTGCGTACCCCGGCGGTGCCCGGCACCTACGAAGTGCGCTATGTGGCGGCCAGCAACGGCACCTCGGTCCTGGCCCGCAAGGAGATCACCCTGACCGAAGTAAGCGCGGATTTGCAGGCCGCCGAGCGCGGCGCCGCCGGCGGCAATCTGGCGGTGCATTGGGACGGGCCTGATTTCAGCGACGATTACGTGTCGATCGCCCGCGCCCAATCTTCGGACGATGAATACGAAACCTATGGCCGCACCAGTCAGGACAGCCCGTTGATCCTGAAACTGCCCGAACAGCCCGGCGCTTACGAGCTGCGCTATGTGGTCGGCCAGAACCGCAAGGTGATCGCCCGCAAGCCGCTGACGGTCGAATAGCCACCCCCGCCCCGGCCCCGCGCCGGGGCCTCCCCGACCGCAGCGCCGCAGCCCCGCGCGTCAGACCGCGCGGGTCACGTCATAGCCGTAGAGCCAGTCGAACTGCCGCAGCGCCCGCGCCGGGGCCAGCCGCGCGCCAAGGCGCAGCGTGGTATGCGCCGCCAGCCGCAGCGGCCCGGGCCGCAAATGGTATTTCCAGGCGTTGCCGGTGGCCGCGGCCACGATTTTCTGACAGCGCGCCATGCGCAGCGCCTGATAGGCGGCCAGCCCCGCGCCGATATCCTCATGCCCGGCCAGGCAGGCGCCGAGCGCCCAGGCATCCTCGAGCGCCATATTGGCCCCCTGCGCCAGATAGGGCAGCGTCGGATGGGCCGCGTCGCCCAGCAGAGCGCAGTGCCCCCCGACCCAGCGCGGCGCCACCCGATGGCGGAAAAGACCCCAGAGATGGACCGCCTCCACCGCGCCCAGCATCCGCTGCACCGCCGGACCGAACCCGGCAAAGGCCGCGCGCAGGTTGGCCGGATCGTCGCGGTGCTGCCAGCCTTCCTCGGCCCAGGCCGCGCGCTCCTGCGCCGCCACGAGGTTGAGCACCGAGCCGTCGCGCAGCGGATAACACACCAGATGCCGGCCCGGCCCCATGTGCACCTGCACCTCTGCACCCTGGCCGGTGACATTCGGGATTACCGCGCGCCAGGCCACCTGACCGGTGAATTGCGGACTGGCCGGGCCGATCAGCGCTTCGCGCAGCCGCGAATGCAGCCCGTCGGCACCGATCACCAGATCGGCGGTACAGGCGTCGCCATTGGCCATCACCAGTTCGGGCCCCGCGCCGGGCCGGACCTCCGCCACCTTTTGCAACAGCCGGAAGCGCACGCCGCGCGCCCGCGCCTCGGTGACCAGTAGATCGATCAGATCGGCGCGGTGGACAAAGAAATAGCGTTGATCCCGCGGCAACAGCCCGAGATCGAGCCGCGCCACCTCGTCGCCGGCGCGAAAATCGCGCAGCGACACCGCCCGGCCTTCGGCCGAGCGCGCCGCCAGCTCCGGCGCCAGCCCCAGTGCCTCGATCACCCGCAACCCGTTCGGGCTGATCTGAAGCCCGGCGCCGACCTCGCGGATCGCCTCGGCCTGTTCCAGAACTGTGACCTGTGCGCCCCGCCCGGCCAGACACAGCGCAGCGGCCAGCCCACCGATGCCCCCGCCGACGATGCGGATATCAAGACCAAGAAGGCTCATCTCTTTCCCTTCTGACAAAAACGCCGGGGCGAGCGCCCCGGCGTTTTCGGTATTTTGCAATGCAGCGCCGCGGCTCAATCGTCGCGATGCACCTTTTCGCGGCGCTCGTGACGCTCCTGCGCCTCGAGGCTCATGGTGGCGATCGGCCGCGCGTCGAGACGCTTGAGCGAGATCGGCTCGCCGGTCACCTCGCAATAGCCGTATTCCCCCTCGTCGATCCGGCGCAGGGCCGCATTGATCTTGGCGACCAGCTTGCGCTGACGGTCGCGGGTGCGCAGTTCAATGGCGCGGTCTGTCTCTTCGCTGGCGCGATCCGCAACATCGGGAATGTTGCGCGTGCTCTCCTGAAGCCCTTCGATCGTATCGCGGGTTTCGTCGAGCAATTCGTTTTTCCAGGAAATCAGCTTGCGGCGGAAATATTCAGTTTGCCGCTCGTTCATGAATGGTTCGTCCTCAGCGGGACGATAATCTTCGGGTAGAAACGATTCTTGTTTCATATCCGCTCCCTCTTTCTGGCCAGCCTCAGTTGAAATCAATTTTGAATGCTCCTTTTGACCGGCAACCCCTGCGCGCTCGGAGTACTCCCTGAGCACCGGAATGTCACTACACAAAGCGCTGTATTGCGGCGAATTCTCGGTATCGATAGGCTCCGCGCCAGAAGCCGAAACAAGGAGCAGGCATGAAATTTCAGGGCACCGAGAGCTATGTGGCGACCGAAGATCTCACGTTAGCGGTAAATGCCGCGGTAACGCTGGAACGGCCGCTGCTGGTCAAGGGCGAACCGGGCACCGGCAAGACCGAACTGGCGCGTCAGGTGGCCGATGCGCTGGGCCTGCGGATGCTGGAGTGGAACGTCAAATCCACCACCAAGGCGCAGCAGGGGCTGTATGAATACGACGCCGTTTCGCGCCTGCGCGACAGCCAGCTCGGCGAAGAGCGGGTGCATGACGTGCGCAACTACATCCGCAAGGGCAAGCTCTGGCAGGCCTTCGAGGCGGAAGAGAAGGTGGTGCTTCTGATCGACGAGATCGACAAGGCCGACATCGAGTTTCCCAACGACCTGTTGCAGGAGCTCGACAAGATGGAATTTCACGTCTACGAGACCGGCGAAACCGTCAAGGCCCGCCAGCGCCCGATCGTCATCATCACCTCGAACAATGAAAAGGAACTGCCCGACGCCTTCCTGCGCCGCTGTTTCTTTCACTACATCCGGTTCCCCGACGAGGCGACGATGCGCCAGATCGTCGAGGTTCATCATCCCGGTATCAAACAGGCGCTGCTGACCACCGCGCTGACCCAGTTCTACGAGATCCGCGAGCAGGCCGGGCTCAAGAAGAAACCCTCGACCTCCGAGGTGCTCGACTGGCTCAAGCTCCTGCTGGCCGAGGATCTCACGCCCGAGGATCTGGCCCGCGACGGGGCCAACGCCCTGCCCAAATTGCACGGCGCCCTGCTCAAGAACGAGCAGGATGTGCATCTTTTCGAACGCCTCGCCTTCATGGCCCGCCGCGGCCGCTGATCCGGGGCGGCCCGGTCCCGTTCCGGTCGAAAACCTGTGGCGGAGCGGGCCAGGGCCCATGGACGGAAAGACCGCCCTGCCCTGATCGGGAAACCGGCGCGATCGCGCGATAAAAGATCCGGCGGCCGGCGACGAATTTGCGGCGTGGCACGGCCAGTCGGACGGCCCCGCCCGGCATAGCCGGGCATTTGCATCCTGCCCTCGTGCATTACCTGTCGGCAAACGTCGGCAATTCACCATATCTGGTGTGATCCCGATTGCCCGCCCACAACCCAACCCCTTGATTCGGCTGAATTGCAACGCTTTCGGACGCCGGAAAAACTCGGCCGATTTACGGCTTAGGAAATCCCGGCTTTGCCGTATACTCCCCCATAAGGCGATAACGCCAAACGGGATGTCCTGATGCATCCGAAAGAGCAGGCAGACCAGAATGTCGATTGAAATGACTATCCGCGCGCTGCGGCCAGCAGATCGGGACCAATGGCAGGAGCTTTGGCGGCAATATCTCGCGTTTTATGAAACCGAGCTTCCGGCGCGGATTTATGACAGCACCTTTCATCGTTTGCTGGGAGACGACAGCCGCGATTTCAATGGCCTTGTCGCCCTTTCCGGGGACCGGCTCGTCGGGTTGACGCACTTCCTGTTTCACCGCCATGCTTGGAAAGAGGAAGAGGTCTGTTACTTGCAGGATCTCTACGCCGTGCCCGATCTGCGGGGGCGTGGCATCGGCCGCAAGCTGATCGAGGCAGTTTATGCCCGAGCCGATGCGGCGGGCGCGCCCTCGGTCTACTGGCTCACCCAGGAGTTCAACCACACCGCCCGCGATCTCTATGACCGGATCGGCGTGTTGACCCCGTTCATCAAATACCAGCGAGCCTGACACATGCGCCGCAGCCGTCTTTTCCTGCCGCTTTACATGTTGCTCTCGGCCTGCGTGCCGATGGCCTCTTCGGATATGCCGACCCGCGCCGCCAGTCTGGAATCCACATTGCCGGTGATGAAGACCTTTTCGCAGCCCCGCCCGCTGCCGGCGGCGCGGTCGAATACCGATATTGCCCGCGATTTCATCGACCTGCACTTCCAGCTTGAAAGCGGCCGCCCGCTGCCTCGGCTGACCCGGTTCGAAGGGCCGATCGGGGTGCGGGTGACCGGCGATGCCCCGGCCCAGCTCGACCGCGATCTCAAGCAGCTCCTGCATCGGCTGCGCAGCGAGGCGGCGCTGGACATTCGCCAGGTGGCGCCAGACGCGCCGGCGGCGGTGACGATCGAGGCGATCAGCTCGGCCGAGATCCGCCGCGCCCTGCCGATGGCGGCTTGTTTCGTGGTGCCCAATGTCACTTCTCTGGCCGATTACAAGCGCAAGCGCCGCTCCGGCAAATTGAATTGGGCGCAGCTGCAACAGCGCACCACGGTGGCGATCTTCGTGCCCAATGACACCACCCCGCAAGAGATGCGCGATTGCCTGCACGAAGAGCTGGCCCAGGCGCTGGGGCCGCTCAACGATCTTTATCGCCTGCCGGATTCGGTGTTCAACGACGACAATGTGCACACCGTCCTGACCGGTTTCGACATGCTGATCCTGCGGGCGACCTATGACAGCGCGCTGCGCTCCGGCATGGACCGCGCGAGTGTCGCCGCTCGCCTGCCCGCCATTCTCGCCCGGCTGAACCCGCGCGGCGCCGGCATCGGCACCAACCGGCAGTCGCGCACGCCCCGCGCCTGGATCGAGGCGGTGCAGGAGGCATTGGGGCCCGGCGCCAGGCATTCTCAACGCCGGACCGCCGCCACCCGGGCGCTCAGGATCGCCGCCGCCATGGGCTGGCAGGATCACCGCCGCGCCTTTTCGCATTACGCCATGGGCCGCATTCTTCTGATCAGCGACCCCGATCGGGCGCGCGCCGAATTCGAGGCCGCCGACCGGTTCTATCGCATGAGCCCGGCGACCGAGCTGCATCTGGCCTATGTCGCCTCGCAGCTCGGCGCGCTCGAATTGACGCGCGGCCGGCCGGACCAGACGCTGGCGCTGGTGGCACCGCATTTCGACACCGCCGCGCGCCATGAAAACGCGGCGCTGCTGAGCACGCTGCTGCTGTTGCGCGCCGAGGCGCTCGATCTGACCGGACGGGTTTCGGAAGCGCGCGAGGTGCGGATGGACTCTCTGGGATGGGCGCGCTACGGCTTTGGCGCGGATTGGGCGGTGCGCGCGAAACTGCGCGAGATTGCCGCGCTCAACCCGCTCAAGGGCCCGCGCGGGTAGTTCCGGCGGCGCCGGCGCAGACAGAAGGACAAGGAACAGATGCTGGTCATCATCGGCGCCATTATCGGCGGTATCATCGGCGGCACGATCGCCAGGCGGCGCGGCGGCAAGACGCTGGACGTGGTGCAATATGTCGGCATCTATGCGCTGGCCTTCGCGCTTCTGGGCATGTTGGCCACGCTGGTGATCCACCGCCTGGCCCTCTGAGGCGCGGCGATGTTCGTTCCCTTCTTCGAAACCCTGCGCCGCGCCGGCGTTCCGGTGTCGCTCAGGGAATATCTCACCTTTCTCGAAGGCATGAGCGCGGGTCTGGCGACCTATGACGTCGATGCCTTCTATTACCTCGCGCGCACCGCGATGGTGAAGGACGAGCGCAACCTCGACAAGTTCGACCGCGCCTTTGCGCACAGCTTCAAGGGGCTGGAAGAAATTTCGGCGCAGGACGTGCTGAGCGCCGTCGATCTGCCCGAGGACTGGCTGCGCAAGATGGCCGAGAAACACCTCAGCCCCGAGGAAATGGCCGAGATCGAGAGCCTCGGCGGTTTCGATCAACTGATGGAGACGCTGAAGAAGCGGCTCGAGGAGCAGAAAGGCCGCCATCAGGGCGGCAACAAATGGATCGGCACCGCCGGCACCTCGCCCTTCGGGGCCAATGGCTACAACCCCGAAGGCGTGCGCATCGGCCAGGAGAAAAGCCGCCACCAGCGCGCCGTCAAGGTCTGGGACAAGCGCGAGTTTCGCAATCTCGACGACCAGATCGAGCTTGGCACCCGCAACATCAAGGTGGCGCTGAAACGCCTGCGAAACTGGGCACGGACCGGTGCCAATGACGAGTTGGACCTCGACGGCACCATCCGGGCGACGGCCGAACACGGCTACCTTGACGTCAAGACCCGGCCGGAGCGGCACAATGCGGTCAAGGTGGTGCTGTTTCTCGATGTCGGCGGCTCGATGGATGCGCATATCCGGGTGGTGGAAGAGCTGTTCTCGGCCGCGCGCTCCGAATTCAAGCACCTCGAATATTACTATTTCCACAATTGCCTTTACGAAGGTGTCTGGCGCGACAATCGCCGCCGCTGGTCCGAGGTAACGCCGACCTGGGAGGTGCTGCGCACCTATGGTTCGGACTACAAGTGCATCTTTGTCGGCGATGCCAGCATGTCACCCTACGAGATCGCCTTTGCCGGCGGCGCCAACGAACATTGGAACGAGGAAGCCGGCCAGGTCTGGCTGGCGCGCGCCCGCGACCAATGGCCCGACAATCTCTGGATCAACCCGGTGCCCGAACAGCAGTGGCGATACACCCAGTCGATCGGCATGATCCACGAGATCTTTGAGGGCGCCATGGTGCCGATGACGCTCGAAGGGCTGGAACGCGGCATGAAGGCGCTGGCGCGTTAGCCGGCCCGTCAGCGGCGGTAGTCCTCCGGCTTGATGCCATAGCGCGCGAGCTTGTCGTAAAGCGTCTTGCGCGGCAGTTTCAGCTGTTTCGCGGCCTCGGTGGCGCGTCCGTTCTGGCGGCTGAGCGCGGCGATCAGAAGCGAGCGTTCGACCTGCGCCATCTGCGCCGCCAGCCCCTGTTCGGCATTGCGCGCCACCTCTTCCGGCATGCCCAGCACAAACCGCATCGCCGCCGACATCAGCGAGCGCGCATTTCCCGGCCAGCTCTGCGCCATCAGCGCGGCCGCATGATCCGGGCTGATTTCAGGCGCGGCGATGCCGGCCTGTTCGGCGGCCTGGTCGACGTAATGGCGAAACAGCACCGGGATGTCCTCGGGCCGTTCCGACAGCGCCGGAATGCGCACCACATGGACATTGAGCCGGTAATAGAGATCGGCGGTCACCCGGCCCTCGGCAAAGGCCGCATCGATCCCGTCGACCGCCCCCGCGATCAGCCGCAACCCCTGGCCGGAGTCCAGCAGATCGAGCAGCACAAGCTGGCTGTCGGCCGAAAGATCGGCAATGCCATCGAGAAACAGCGCCCCGCCCTCGGCGCGCGAGAACACGTCGCGCAGGCCGGCGGGATCGAGGCTGCGCGCGGCGCGTTTCTCGAACGGCGTCTTGCCGCGGGGCGAGGACAGGTGAATGACCTCGGCCACCTTGGAGATGCCCGATCCCTGCGGCCCGATGATCAGCGCATCGGCGGTCGATGCCGCCACCTGACGGACCTGCGCGCGCAGCGCCTCGGCCAGCGCCGAGGTGCCGAAGATCATCCGCGCCGCCGGATCGCCGGCCTCGATCTGGCTTTTGAACCGGCGGTTTTCCAGCACCATGGCGCGGGCCTTCAGCGCCCGGTCCAGCACCTTGAGCAGATCCTCGGTGGCGCAGGGCTTTTCGAGAAAGGCGAAGGCCCCGGCGCCAAGCGCGCGCACCGCCATCGGGATGTCGCCCTCGCCGGTCAGCAGAATCACCGGCAGGTCGGGATCGACCTGCTGGGCGTGGTCGAGCAGATGAAAGCCATCGCGCCCCGGCATGCGGATATCGCTCAGGATCACCCCGTCGAAGTCCGGTGTGATATGATCCTTGGCGACCACGAAAGACCCCGCCGGAACCGGTGCATACTCTGCCAGTTCCAGCGATTGGCACAGCGCCTCGCGCAGGCCCGCGTCGTCGTCCACCAACAAGACCTGCCTCATGCCGCCGCCTCCTGCGCTTCACGCCATTGGTCGAGCTCGACGGTAAAGACCGCCCCGCCGCCGGGCGCGTTGCTGCCGCGGATGGTGCCGCCAAAGCTCTGCACCAGACCATAGGAGATCGACAGGCCAAGCCCCATGCCGTCGGGCCCGCCGACCTGTTTGGTGGAATAGAACGGGTCGAAGATACGGTCGGGATCGGCAATGCCCGGCCCGGTGTCTGCCACCGTCACCACCGGACGCGTGCCGGCGTCGAGCGTGATGGTCAGGGCGCGGCGCGGGGCGTCCTCCATGGCGTCGGCGGCGTTCGAGATCAGATTGACAAAGACCTGTCCCAGCCGCACCTCGCCGCCCCAGACCCAGACCGGCGCCGGCGGTGGCTGCCAGTCCAGCGTCACCGCGCCCTGGCGCAGCCGCGGCTCGGCCAGTTCGATGGCGCTGTCGATCACCGCGACGATATCGACCTTGCCCATCGGCTCGCTTTCGTTGCGGGCAAAGGCGCGCAGGTTCTTGATGATCCGCGCCATGCGGCGCGCCATGGCGGCGATGCGACCCAGGTTCTCGCGTGCGGTCGCGGGGCGGTCGCGGTCAAGGAAGGCCTGGGCGTTCTCGGCATAGTGCTGGATCGCCATCAGTGGCTGGTTCAGCTCGTGGCTGATGCCGGCCGACATCTGCCCCAGCGCCGAGAGCTTGCCGGCCTGCACCAGATCGGCCTGGGCGCGTTTCAGCGCCGCCTCGGCCTCCTGGCGTTCGCGCACCTCGTGGCGCAGCGCGGTGTTGGTCTGCGACAGCTGGGCGGTGCGCGCGGTGACCCGGCTCTCGAGCCGTGCATTGGCCTGTGCCAGCGCCCGCCGGCGCGCCCCGGCCAGGAACAGCAGCGCGCCGAAGGTCGCCATCAGCGCGGCCACCGCCGCCGCCTGCCAGAGCGCCAGCCGCAGCGCCGGGCTGGTGTCGATCAGTGCCTCGGCGCGCATTCCGATCACCGGCAGATCCTGGCTCAGATGCAAGGCGCGGCGCGGCACATAGGGCGACCAGTCGAGCCACCAGACCTCATGCGCGCCCACCTGCACCGCGCGCGGCGTTTCGCCCGCCGGCGTCTCCGGCCCCAGCGCGCCGGGCGGCTGACGCCAGTACAAGAGCTCGGAACGGTTCGAAATGAAGACCCGGCCGTCGCCGTCGACGAAATAGATCGCCGGGCGGTCGCCGCGCCAGTTCTCTTCCAGCCGGTCGATGTCGACGCCGAGGATCAGCGCCCCGCGCACCTTGCCGGCGGCATCAAAGGTCGGCGCGGCAAAGAACCAGGCGCGCACGCCGAAGGTCTCGCTCACCACATGCGCCGAGCCCAGCGCGCCCTGCATCGCCCGGCGGAAATAGGCGCTGTCGCCCAGAGCCTCCGGCGTGCGTGGCCCAGAGGCCGCCAGCACCCGGCCCGAGGCATCGACGTAATGCATGGTCAGCGCCGAGGTCTTGTCGGCCACGTCGAGCAGCAGCGCATCGGCCGGTGCGCGGTCGCCTCCATCGTGCAGCGCCGCCAGCGCCGGGTGATCGGCGGTCAGCACTGCCACCTCGGCGTGATGCTGCAATTGGGCGGTGAGTCGGTCGGCGGCCAGCGACAGCCCGGCCTCGCCGCGCCGGGCGATCTGATCGAGGCCCTGACGAAAGCCGGTGTGCCAGACGCCGGCGCTCACCGCCGCTATACATGCGATGTAGAGCGCCGCCAGACCGCGAAGTGAGGAAGATTTCGACGACATGACGATACTTTAGCGCGTCCCCCCTTGCAAAGGAAAGCCAGCCCGTCAGGATGATCTCATGGCAGAGCTTTCGCAATCTCCGACCGACCCGGGTTTTGTCCAGAATCCCTATCCGTTTTACGCCGAGGCGCGGGCCAGGGGCGCCGTGCACCAATGGCGCGACTATGGGATCCACTGCGCCTTTTCGCATGCCGCCGTCAATGCCGCCCTGCGCGACAGCCGCATGGGCCGCGAGGCACCCGACGAGCTGAAAGAGCCGCGGCCCGCGCATCTGCGCGACTTCTATGCAATCGACGACAATTCCATGCTGGAACTGGAAGCGCCGCGCCACACCCGGCTGCGCATGCTGGTGCTGCATGCCTTCACCGCTCGCGGCATTGCCGGGCTGGCGCCGGAGATCGAGGCGCTCTGTCACCACTTGATCGACGCGTTCCCCGAGGGCGATTTCGACCTGTTGCCGCAGTATGCCACCCAGGTGCCGGTGATCGTGATCGCCCGGCTGCTGGGCGTGCCCGACGACATGGCCGACCGGTTGCTGGCCTGGTCAAACGACATGGTGGCGATGTACCAGGCCCGGCGAGACCGGGCGATCGAAGACGGCGCCAATGCCGCCGCGCGCGAGTTTTCGGCCTTTCTGGCCGATTACATCGCCACCCGCCGCCGCACCCCCTCGGACGATCTGATCACCCGGCTGATCGCAGCAGAGGCCGATGGCGAAAAGCTGAGCCTGGACGAGCTGATCGCCACCTGCGTTCTGGTGCTGAACGCCGGCCATGAGGCCACGGTGCATACTCTGGGCAATGGGGTGAAGGCGATGCTCGAGACCGGCATGCGCCCCGAATGGACCTCTGATTCGATGATCGATGCGACGGTCGAGGAAATCCTGCGGTTCGATCCGCCGCTGCACATGTTCACCCGCTGGGTATACGAAGACCTCGAGATCGGGCGCAGCCCCTTGCGACGCGGCGACCGCATCGGCCTCTTGCTGGGGGCGGCCGGCCGCGATCCCGAGATGTGGGTCGACCCCGACCGTTTCGATCCGAATCGACATCTGAAGCCGCATGTGGCCTTTGGCGCCGGCCGCCATTTCTGCGTTGGCGCGCCGCTGGCCCGGCTCGAGTTACGCATTGCGCTTCAGGTGCTCTTCGCCCGCCTGCCCGGCCTGCGCCTCGCCGCGTCGCCGCGCTACGCGAACCTCTACCATTTTCACGGGCTTGAGCGTCTCATGCTGTGTGCGCAATGACCTGCCGCCGGTCTCGGGCCCACGCGACCGGGCAATGTGGCAAATTGGCCGGACGCGACGTTCCGAGTGGAAAAATGGCGGGTTTAGCGCTAACAGTACCTCAAAGAAATTGCTGTGAGCAAGCCAGATGAAAGACGAAATCCTTCACCATATCCGCTATTCGCTGGGCAAGGACGCCGAGCATTCCTCGGTTTACGACTGGCGCATCGCGCTGTCGCTGGCGCTGCGCGACCGGATGGTCGATCATTGGTATCGCTCCACGCGCGAGACCTATGCCTCGAACGCCAAACGCGTCTATTACCTCTCGCTCGAGTTTCTGATGGGCCGGCTGGTCGAGGACATGGCCGCCAACCTCGGCCTCGACCGCGAAGCCCGCCACGCCATCGAGGCGCTGGGCCAGGATTACGAGGAAATCGTGCATGACGAGCCCGATGCGGCGCTGGGCAACGGCGGCCTCGGGCGTCTTGCCGCCTGCTTCATGGACTCGCTGGCGACCCTGGGCATCCCGGCTTATGGCTACGGCATCCGCTACGAACACGGGCTGTTCGAGCAGAAGTTTTCCGACGGCAAGCAGGTCGAGACCGCCGAGACCTGGCTGACCCAGCGCCACGCCTGGGAATTCGAACGGCCGGAGGTGAAATACCGCATCCAGTTCGGCGGCCATGTCGAGCATCACGAAGGCAAGGCGCGCTGGATCTCGTCCGAGACCGTGCTGGCCACCGCCTATGACACGCCGGTGATCGGTTGGAAGGGCACCTGGGGCAACACTTTGCGGCTCTGGTCGGCCAAGGCGCCGGGGGCGTTTGACCTCGAGAGCTTCAACCGGGGCGATTACCTTGCCGCCGGCCGCTCCGAGGCGCTGGCGCGCACCATCAGCCGCGTGCTTTACCCCGATGACACCACCGACGCCGGCAAGCAGCTGCGGCTGAAGCAGGAATATTTCTTCACCGCCGCCTCGCTGATGGACCTGATGCGGCGCTACCTGAGCGATCACGACGATCTGCGCGCCCTGCCCGATCACGTGGCGATCCAGCTCAACGACACCCACCCGGCGATTGCCGGGCCGGAACTGGTGCGGCAACTGGTCGACGTGCACGGGCTCGAGATGCCCGAAGCCATCGAAATCGTCCGCAACTGCCTGGGCTACACCAACCACACGCTGCTGCCCGAGGCGCTGGAGAAATGGCACGTCGGGCTGATGGCCTATGTGTTGCCCCGGCATCTGGAAATCATCCGCGCCATCGACCACGACCACCGGGAACGCCACCCCGGCAGCCCGCGCATCATCGAGCATGACCATGTGCAGATGGGCGAACTGGCCTTCATCATGGCGCACAAGGTCAATGGCGTCTCGGCGCTGCACAGCGAGCTGGTCAAGGAGACGGTGTTCGAGGATCTGCACAAGATCCACCCGACCCGGATCATCAATCAGACCAACGGCATCACCCCGCGGCGCTGGCTGTATACCTGCAACCAGCCCCTCTCCGATCTCATCACCCGCGAAATCGGCGACGGCTGGGTGGCCGATCTCGAACAGCTCAAGGCGCTGAACGAGAAATCCGGCGACAAGGCGTTCCTCGCCGAGTTCCAGGCCGCCAAGCGCGCCAACAAGGTGCAACTGGCGCAATGGATCAGGCAAACCTGCGGCACCGAGGTGAACCCCGACGCGATGTTCGACGTGCAGATCAAGCGGATCCACGAATACAAGCGCCAGTTGATGAACATCCTCGAGACCGTGGCGCTCTGGAACGAGATCCGCGACAATCCGGGCGGCGACTGGACGCCGCGCGTCAAGATCTTTGGCGGCAAGGCGGCGCCGGGCTATCACGTCGCCAAGCAGATCATCCACCTGATCAACGACGTCGCCACCCGGATCAACAACGACCCGGTGACCGGCGATCTGCTCAAGGTGGTCTATCCGCCGAACTACAATGTCACCATGGCCGAGAATCTGATCCCCGCCGCCGACCTCAGCGAACAGATCTCGACCGCCGGCAAGGAAGCCTCGGGCACCGGCAACATGAAATTCGCCCTGAACGGCGCGCTGACCATCGGCACGCTCGACGGCGCCAATGTCGAGATCCGCGAGCATGTGGGCGCCGAGAACTTCTTCCTCTTCGGTCTAACCGCGCAGGAGGTGCAGGAACGCCGCCTGCAACATGGCTTCGCCCGCGCCGCCATCGAGGCCAGCCCGCGGCTGAGCCGGGTGCTGGGCCAGATCGTCGATGGTGTGTTTTGCCCGGACGAAGTCACGCGCTACCATGAACTTGTCGGCAATCTCTACGATCACGACTACTTCCTCGTGACCTGCGATTTCGACAGCTATTTCGACGCGCAGCGCCGTGTTGATGTCGCCTATCGCAGCAAGACCGGCTGGGCGGCCATGGCGCTCAAGAACACGGCCAACATGGGCTGGTTCTCGTCGGATCGCACGATTCAGGGCTACGCGCGCGATATCTGGCATGCGGGCCCGGTCAACACTGGTGGAATGGAGAAAATTGCATGATTGACGCCCCCCTGATCCACCCCGAAGAAGCAGCCTCCCTTGCAGATGGGTCGCACGGCAATCCCTTTGCCGTGCTCGGGATGCACGAGACCGACGGCAAGCTTGTCGTGCGTGTGTTCCGCCCCGAAGCAGACAGCGTCGAACTGATCGATGCCAAGACTGGCAAGGCGGTTGTTTCGCTCGGGCGGGTCACGGGGGGCGACGGCGTTTTTGCCGCCGAGGTGCCGCGGCGCAAGAAACGCTTTGACTACAAGCTGCGGATGACCCGGGGCGGCAACGTTTGGACGGAATACGACCCCTATGCCTTTGGCAACGTGCTGGGCGAATTCGACGAATACCTGCTGGGCGAAGGCACGCACGGATATCTGTGGAAAGCGCTCGGCGCGCATGTGATGACCCATGAAGGTGTCGAGGGCACGCATTTCGCGGTCTGGGCCCCGAACGCCCGGCGGGTTTCGGTTGTCGGCGATTTCAACGGCTGGGATGGCCGCCGGTTTGTCATGCGCCGGCGGGGCGCGACCGGTGTGCACGAGATCTTTGTGCCCGACGTCGCCGATGGCACCGCCTACAAATACGAGGTGCTGGGCATCGACGGTCAGCTGATGCCGCTCAAGGCCGATCCGGTGGGCTTTGGCGCAGAGCTTCCGCCGCGCACCGCCTCGGTGGTGCGCGACCTGTCGCGCTACGACTGGCAGGACGGCGACTGGATGGCACGGCGCAGCGGCGCGCACCGCATCGACCGGCCGATCTCGGTCTACGAGGTGCACCTCGAAAGCTGGCGGCGGGTGCCCGAAGAGGATGGCCGCTCGCTCACCTATCGCGAAATGGCCGACGCGCTGGTTTCTTATGTCAAGGAGATGGGGTTCACCCATATCGAGACCACGCCGATCAGCGAATATCCCTTCGGCGGCTCCTGGGGATATCAGCCGGTGGGGCTCTACGCCCCCACCTCGCGCTTCGGCACGCCCGACGATTTCCGCTATTTCGTCGATGCCTGCCACCAGGCGGGAATCGGGCTGATCATCGACTGGGTGCCGGGCCATTTCCCGACAGACGAACACGGCCTTGGCCGGTTCGATGGATCGGCGCTTTACGAACATGCCGATCCGAAAGAAGGCTATCACCCGGATTGGAACACGCTGGTCTATAACTACGGCCGGACAGAGGTGGCCAATTATCTGATCGCCAACGCGAAATTCTGGGTGCAGGAATATCACATCGACGGGCTGCGCGTTGATGCCGTGGCTTCGATGCTCTATCGCGACTATTCCCGGAAAGAGGGCGAATGGGTGCCCAACATCCACGGCGGCCGCGAGAACCTCGAAGCCATCTCCTTCATGCAGCGGATGAACGAGGCGGTCTATGCCGACCAGCCCGACATCATGACCATCGCCGAGGAAAGCACCGCCTTCCCCGGCGTCTCCGCCCCCACCGACACCGGCGGCCTTGGCTTCGGCTTCAAGTGGAACATGGGCTGGATGAACGACACCCTGCGCTACATGGGCGAAGATCCGATCCACCGGAAGTATCACCACGACAAGATGACCTTCGGGCTGCATTATGCCTTTTCCGAGAATTTCGTGCTGCCGCTGAGCCATGACGAGGTGGTGCATGGCAAGGGCTCGATCCTCGACCGGATGCCGGGCGACGATTGGCAGCGCTTTGCCAATTTGCGGGCCTATTACGGCTTCATGTGGGGCCATCCGGGCAAGAAGCTGCTCTTCATGTCCTGCGAGTTTGGCCAGTGGGATGAGTGGAACAACGAAAAGAGCCTCGACTGGCACCTGCTCGAGTATCCGACCCACAAGGGCGTGCAGTCGCTGGTCCGCGATCTCAACCACCTCTATCGCGACACCCCTGCGCTCTACGAGCTCGACAGCAAGCCCGAGGGCTTCCGCTGGATCGACGGCGGCAACGCCGGCGAGTCGGTGTTTTCCTGGCTCCGCCACAGCAAGGACGGCAGCGACCCGGTGCTGGTGGTCTGCAATTTCACGCCGGTGACACGACCCGGCTATCGTATCGGCGTGCCGCTGGCGGGAACCTGGGAGGAAGTTCTGAACACCGATGCGGCCGCCTATGCCGGCAGCAACCAGGTCAACGCCACCCCGCTGGCCACGACGGAAGAGCCGGCGCATGGCTGCGCGCAGTCGATCGAGCTGACCGTGCCGCCGCTGGCGACAACCTTCCTGCGCTATAAAGGCACATGAATTTCAACCATTTATTAGACCATCCGATCAAGTCTGGGAGGACCCGATGACACAGGCACGACACGAACTCGCGCAACAAACGATGGCCTATGTTCTGGCCGGGGGGCGCGGCAGCCGATTGAAGGAAATGACCGATATCCGGGCAAAACCGGCGGTGTTCTTTGGCGGCAAGACGCGGATCATCGACTTTGCGCTGTCGAACGCCGTCAACTCCGGCATTCGCCGTATCGGGGTCGCCACCCAGTACAAGGCGCACAGCCTGATCCGCCACCTGCAACGCGGCTGGTCCTTCTTCCGCGCGGAGCGCAACGAAAGCCTCGACATCCTGCCCGCCTCGCAACAGATGGACGAAGAGAACTGGTACAAGGGCACCGCCGACGCGGTGACGCAGAACATCAACGTGCTGCGCGGCTACGGGCCGAAATACATCCTCGTTCTGGCCGGCGACCATATCTACAAGCAGGACTATTCGGTCATGATCGAGCAGCACGTCAAGACCGGCGCCAAGGTCACGGTCGGCTGTATCGAAGTGCCGCGCGACGAGGCCAGGGCCTTTGGCGTGATGGGAGTGGACGCGAACGACAAGATCCTCGAATTCGTCGAAAAGCCGGAAAATCCCCCCGCCATGCCCGGCGACGAGAGCCGCGCGCTGGCCAGCATGGGGATCTACGTCTTCGAGGCGGAATACCTTTACGAGTTGCTGGAAAAGGACAATGACGATCCGGACTCCAGCCATGATTTCGGCAATGACATCATTCCCGATATCGTGGCCCAAGGCGGCGCCTATGCCCATCCCTTCGGGCGCTCCTGCGTGATGTCGGGGCTGGAGGACCGGCCGTACTGGCGCGATGTCGGCACTATCGACGCCTATTGGCAGGCCAATATCGACCTGACCGATTTCAAGCCCGAGCTCGACCTCTATACCCAGAACTGGCCGATCTGGACCTATTCCGAGCTGACCCCGCCGGCCAAGTTCATTCACAACGAGGAAGGCCGCCGCGGCTCTGCCACCTCGTCGATGGTTTCGGGCGGCTGTATCATCTCGGGCTCGCAACTGCATCGCTGCCTGCTGTTCACCGGCGTGCGGACCCACAGCTTTGCCGAACTCGAGGGGGTCATCGTGCTGCCCTATGCCGATATCGGCCGCAACGCCAAGCTCAAGAACTGCATCGTCGACCGCGGCGCCATGATTCCCGAGGGCCTTGTGGTGGGCGAGGATGCCGAGGCCGACGCCAAGCGGTTTCGCCGCACCGAAAACGGCATCTGCCTGATCACCCAGAAGATGATCGACAAGCTGGATGGCTGACATGAATGTCCTGATGGTCACCTCGGAATGCGCGCCCTTCATCAAGACCGGCGGGCTGGCGGATGTGGCGGGCGCGCTGCCGGGGGCGCTCGCGCCGCTTGGCATCGACCTGCGCACCATGCTGCCGGCCTATCCGGCGCTCATGCCGCTGGTGGCCCGGGGCACCGAAGTCGCCAGCTTCGGCGACCTGCCCGGCGGCCCTGGCCGCGTGGTGCAGGTCGAGGCCGAGGGGCTCACCCTGCTATTACTCGACGCGCCGCAGCTCTTTGACCGGCGCGGAGGCCCTTATTCCCACGAGGGCGGCCACGACTGGAACGACAACCACCGCCGCTTTGCCTCGCTGGCGCAGGCGGCAGCGCGGATCAGCTTTGACGGGCTGGCGGACTGGAAACCCGACATCGTGCATGCCCACGACTGGCAGGCGGGGCTGACGCCGGTCTATCTGAAACAGCCCGGCGTGCCGGCCCCCAGATCGGTGATCACCATTCACAACATCGCCTTTCAGGGCCGCTTCGCCGCGCATGAAGGCCAGCAGCTCGGGCTGCGCTGGGATTGGTTCACCCCCGATGGGTTCGAATACCACGGCGACATTTCCTTTCTAAAGGCCGGGCTGGTCTATGCCGACCGCATCAACACCGTCAGCCCGACCTATGCCCGCGAGATCCTGACGCCGCGGTTCGGCATGGGGCTCGAAGGCGTGCTGAGCGCCCGGCAGTCGGTGCTCTCGGGCATTCTCAACGGCATCGACACCGACGTCTGGAACCCGGCGACCGACCCGGCACTGGCCCGCAACTATGACGCCGACAGCCTCGCCGGCAAGGCGGCCAACCGCGCCGAAATCTGCACCCGCCTCGGCCTCGATCCGGCCCACAAGGGACCGCTGTTCTGCGTCATCAGCCGGTTGACCGAGCAAAAAGGGCTGGATGCGCTGGCCGAGGCCATTCCGCATCTTGTCGCCAACGGCGGCCAGCTCGCGGTACTGGGTTCCGGCGCGCCGGAGCTCGAGGCCGCGTTCCGCAGCGCGGCCGAAGCGCATCCCGGCAAGGTCGGCTGCCACATCGGCTATGACGAAGGCTTTTCGCATCTGCTGCAAGGGGGCAGCGATGCCATCTTGATCCCGTCGCGCTTCGAGCCTTGCGGCCTGACCCAGCTTTACGGCTTGCGCTATGGCACCTTGCCGGTGGTGGCCCGCACCGGTGGCCTGGCCGACACGGTGATCGACGGCAACCTGGCCGCACTGCGGGCAAAGACCGCGACCGGCTTCCTGTTTGATGACGTCGGGGTCGCGGGTGTCACCGAGGCGCTCGACCGCGCCATTCGCACTTATGCCAGCACCGATGACTGGCAGAGCATGCAGCGCGCCGCTATGTCTCAGGAAGTGGGCTGGGACAGCTCGGCCCGCGCCTATGCCGATCTGTACAAAGAGGTTCTGAGCGAATGAACACCCGTGCGCCGATGACGGTCGAAATCCGTCCGGGCCGCTCGCATCAACTCGGGGCGCATTTCGACGGCGAAGGCACCAACTTTGCGGTCTTTTCCGAAAATGCCACCCGGATCACCCTGTGCCTGTTCTCGCCCGACGGACGGCGCGAGGAACACCGCGTCGACCTGCCCGAGCGCAACGGCGCGGTTTGGCACGGCTATGTGCCGGGGCTGGTGCCAGGCACGCTTTACGGCTACCGCGTCGACGGCCCGTACGAACCGTCGCGCGGCCACCGCTTCAATGCCAACAAGCTGTTGATCGATCCCTATACCCGCGAGCTGCGCGGCGCCTTTTCCGACCATGACGCCACCTATGGCTATGACGCGGCGGGCGGCGGTGACGACCTGAGCTTTTCCGCCAGCGACAGCGCACCGCATGTGCCGAAATCTGTGGTCTCCGATCCGGCGCTGTTCCCGCTCGACGCAAGGACGCTGACCTGCGGCCATGACGGCGGGCTGATCTACGAGGCCCATGTCAAGGGCGCCACCATGCTGAACAAGGGCGTCGAGGAAGACTTGCGCGGCACCTATGACGGCATGGCCTCCGACGCGATGCTCGACCATCTGACCCGGCTGGGCGTCGCGGCGGTGGAGCTTCTGCCGGTGCAGGCGCTGAAATCCGAGCCGATGCTGCGCGACAAGGGGCTGGTGAATTACTGGGGCTACAACACCATTGGCTTTTTTGCGCCCGAGCCGCGCTATTTCGGGCCCAAGGGGGTGGCCGGGTTCCGCGCCATGGTCGAGAGGTTCCACAAAGCCGGGATCGAGGTCATCCTCGACGTGGTCTACAACCATTCCGCCGAGGGCGATCAGCTTGGGCCGACACTGTCGTTCAAGGGCTTCGACAACGCCGCCTATTACCGCCTGCTCGACGGTCAGCCGCGGTACTACGTCAATGACACCGGCTGCGGCAACACGCTGGATACCACCCATCCCTTCGTGCTGCGGATGATCATGGACAGCCTGCGGTTCTGGGTCCAGGCGATGGGCGTCGACGGCTTTCGCTTCGATCTGGCCACCACGCTCTGTCGGGGGCGGCAGGGTTTCGATCAGCATGGTTCCTTCCTGACCGCGCTGCGGCAGGATCCGGTGCTGGCCGGGGTCAAGATGATCGCCGAGCCCTGGGACATTGGCCCCGGCGGCTATCAGCTCGGGAATTTCCCGCCGATCTTTGCCGAGTGGAATGACCGCTACCGCGACACCGTGCGCCGTTTCTGGCGCGGTGACGGCCACAGCGCCCAGGATTTGGGATCGGCGCTGCTGGGGTCGGCCGATCTCTTCGATCAGCGTGGGCGGCGGGCCTGGTCCTCGGTGAATTTCGCCGCCGCGCATGACGGTTTCACGCTGGCCGACACCACCGCCTATGTCGAACGCCACAACGAAGCCAATGGCGAGCACAACCACGACGGCCACCACGCCAACCATTCCGACAATTTCGGCGTCGAAGGCGAGACCGACGACCCGATGATCCTGGCCGGGCGCAAGCGGCGGCAGCGCAATATCCTCGCCACGGTCATGCTGTCACAGGGCACGCCGATGATGCTGGCCGGCGACGAGGGCGGCCATTCGCAGGGCGGCAACAACAACGCCTATTGCCAGGACAATCCGACCACCTGGATCGACTGGGACAAGCTCGACCAGGAACAGATCGCCTTTACCGCAACGCTGACCAATTTCCGCAAGGCGCACCCGCTGGTGCGGCAGAAATGCTTTCTGCATGGTGCCAAACGCGCCAGCGACGGCGAACGCGACGTGGCCTGGATGGGCTTTGACGGCGGGCCGCTGAACTGGCGCGATCCGGGGCTGTCGAGCCTCTGCCTGGTGCTGCGCGGTTGTGCCGAACATCCCCTGGGCGACGCCATGGACGACACCATCCTTCTGGCCTTCAACCGTGAGGCGCGGACCGAGGTGCTTGTCCTGCCCGATCCCGGACGCCGCCAATGGGTGCGCGAGATCGACACCTCGCAGGCCGAGCAGTCAGCGGTGGTGATGCCGGTGCGGCGCACCCGCGTGGCGGCGAATTCGGTGGCGGCCTTTGTCCTGAGCAAAGAGGTTTCGGAATGAGTGACGACGGGGCGCTGCGCCAACTGGCCCAGCTTTGCGGCGTGCACCTGGACTTTCACGACCTCTCCGGCACCCGGCGGGAAACTCCGGTGCCCACCCTGCGCGCGCTGTTGCGGGCGCTGGGCGTCGAGGCCGAAAGCGCGGCCCAGGTTTCCGAGGCGCTCGCCCTGCGGCGCGCCGGCACGGCGCATCGCCATCTGCCCGACGAGATCCTGTTGCGGGCCGGCCAGCCGACCGAGATCGCGATCGCCACGCCCTGCGGCTGGCAGCTGCTGGACGAGGACGGCGCCGAACTGGCCGCCGGCAAGGCCGATGACAGCCTCGCGCTGCCGCCGCTCGAAGTCGGTTATTACAGCCTGCATCTGACCGGCGGCGGCTGGCGCGAAGAGAGCTTTCTGCTGGTGCGCCCGGCCCATGCGCCGCTTTTGTCCGAGACTTCGGGCCATTCCCGCAGCTGGGGGGTGACCACCGCGCTCTACGGTCTGCGCTCGGCCCGCAATGGCGGGCTCGGCTCTTATGACGACCTCGCGGTTGCCGCTCGCGCACTTGGTGCACAGGGCGCGCAGTTTCTCGGGATCAACCCGGTCTCGGCGCTGGGCTGGGCCGCGACCGAGACGATCAGCCCCTATTCGCCGACCCATCGCGGCTTTTTCAATGCCGATCATATTGCCGTTGCCGCCGGCCTCGGCCCCAGCCCGGACGGCGCGCTGATCGACTATGCGGCGTTTCGCGCCCGGCAGCGCCCCGCGCTGGAGGCGGATTACAAGAAGACCGCGAGGCGCAAGGATTTCAAGAGCTTCTGCGCCAAAGCCGATGCATCGCTTGAAGATTTCTCTTGCTTCGAGGCGCTCAGCGATCGCTATGGTCCGGATTGCCGCCGCTGGCCCGCCGAGTTGCAACAGCCAGGACCGGCGGCAGTGGCCGCCGCCGGCCAACGCGCCGAATTTCACCGCTGGCTGCAATGGCGTGCCGAAGCCGAGATCGACGCCGCGCAGGCGGCGGCCAGGGGCGCGGGCATGTCGCTCGGGCTTTATCTCGATCTCGCAGTCGGCGCCCGCCCGGGCGGCGCCGAGGCCTGGATGCATAACGACACCATTGCCCATGGCGTCACCATCGGCGCCCCGCCGGACCAGCTCAGCCCCCAGGGCCAGTCCTGGGATCTGGTGGCGCATGCGCCGGGCCGCCTCGCCCGGGCGCGCTACCGACCGCTGCGCCGCATGTTGCGCAAGCTGATGGAGAAATGCGGGCTGCTGCGGATCGATCATGCGCTGGGCCTGATGCGCAGCTACTGGCTGCCCGAGGATGGCAGCCCGGGCGCCTATATCTCGCAACCGTTCGACAGGCTGCTTGCGGTGATCGCCATCGAGGCCCACCGCGCCCGCTGCGTCGTCGTGGGCGAAGACCTCGGGTTAGTGCCCGCCGGGTTCCGGCAGACGATGAACGAGGCCGGGCTCTATTCTTATGCCGTCTGGCAATACGAGACATTCGACGACGGCAGCCTGCGCCCCGCAGGGGATCTGCGGCCCTTCAGCCTCGCCTGTTTCTCGACCCATGATACCCCCACCCTGCGCGGCTTCTGGTATGGCGCCGATGTCGAGGTCTGGCGCGGAATGGGCTGGCTTTCGGATGCCGGGGCCAAGCGCCGCCATGGCGACCGCAGCCACCAACGCGCCGGGTTGCGACGCGATTGCAACATTGCGCCCACCGCCGGGCCGGACGAAATCGCCGGGGTGATCCACGGCGCGCTGACCGCCGCGCCGGCGGCCATGGTCGCGGTGCAGCTCGACGATGTGCTGGGCCAGATCGACGCGCCCAACCTGCCTGGCACGATCGACGAACACCCCAACTGGCGCCGCCGCACCGGCCTCGCCGTCGAGAATTTCGAGACCTCGCCGCGCCTCGCCGAGATCGGCGCCACCATGCGGGCCGGCAACCGCCAACCGCCTGTTCCAGCAGAGAAAGGACCGATGTCATGTCCCGAGTAACCCACTCCTGCACACCCTTTGACGGCCAGAAGCCGGGCACCTCCGGTCTGCGCAAGAAGACCAGGGTCTTCATGCAGGCGCATTACCTCGAATGTTTCGTGCAATCGATCTTCAACGCCATCGGCGGCGCCAAGGGCAAGACCTTCGTGATTGGCGGCGACGGCCGTTACTTCAATGCCGAAGCGATCCAGACCATCCTGCGCATGGCCGCCGCCAATGGCGCGCATCGCGCCATCGTCGGGCAGAACGGTCTCTTGTCCACCCCCGCCGCCTCGAACCTGATCCGCCAGCGCGAGACCGACGGCGGGCTGATCCTCTCGGCCAGCCACAACCCCGGCGGCATCGACGAGGATTTCGGCCTGAAGTTCAACACTGCCAACGGCGGCCCGGCGCCGGAAAAGGTGACGGCGGCGATGTATGAAGAGACCAAGCGGATCTCGGAGTACCACACGCTCGACGCGCAGGACATCGACCTCGGCTCGATTGGCGAGACCCGCCTCGGCGAGATGACGGTCGAGATCGTCGACCCGGTCGAGGATTACACCGCTCTGATGAAGACCCTGTTCGATTTCGATGCCATCCGGGCGCATATCGCCGGCGGGTTCAGCCTGAAGTTCGACGCCATGCATGCCGTCACCGGGCCTTATGCCAAGGCGATCCTCGAAGGCGCGCTGGGCGCGCCGGCGGGCACGGTGCTGAATGGCGAGCCGAAAGTGGATTTCGGCAAGGGCCATCCCGACCCCAACCCGATCTGGGCCAAACCGCTGGTCGACATGGTGATGGCCGAGGATGGCCCGGATTTCGCCGCCGCCTCGGACGGCGATGGCGACCGCAACATGATCCTCGGCAAGCGGTGTTACGTGACCCCCTCCGACAGCCTGGCCGTTTTGGCCGCCAATGCGCATCTGGCGCCGGGCTATGACACGGGGCTGGCCGGGGTGGCGCGGTCGATGCCCACCAGCCAGGCCGCCGACCGGGTGGCCGAAAAGCTGGGTATCGAGTGTTTCGAGACGCCCACCGGCTGGAAGTTCTTCGGCAACCTGCTGGACGCCGGTCGCGCCACGCTCTGCGGCGAGGAAAGCGCCGGCACCGGATCGGACCACGTGCGCGAAAAGGACGGGCTCTGGGCGGTGCTGCTCTGGCTCAACATCCTGGCCGAGCGCAAGGCCTCGGTGGGCGAGATCCTGTTGCATCACTGGCAGACCTATGGCCGCAACTACTATTCGCGGCACGACTACGAGGCGGTCGACAGCGACACGGCCAATGCGCTGATGGCCGATCTCGAGGCCAGACTGGGTGAGCTGCCGGGCACCGAGGTGCACGGGCTGACGGTGACCAAAGCCGACCAGTTCGCCTATCATGATCCGGTCGATGGCTCGGTGAGCAAGAACCAGGGCATCCGCATCTTCTTCGAAGGCGGATCACGCGCGGTGCTGCGGCTGTCGGGCACCGGCACCGAAGGCGCGACACTGCGGGTCTATCTCGAGCGTTACATGCCCGCCGAGGGCGCTCTGACCATCGAGACCCAGACCGCGCTTCGGGAGGTGGCGGCGGCGGTCGCCGAACTCAGCGCCCTCACCGCCCGCACCGGCCGCGAGACACCGGACGTGATGACCTGATCCGATCTGTGGTTTCGGGCGGGCGTGCCGCCGGAGACGGCGGCGGGCCTGCGCGGGGTCGTTTGCGCGGTGATAGGGTTTCGGCCGGCTGCTCAGCGGGTTTATTTCCATCGCAGCGGCGCAACGCCCGCCAGCGCCCCGTCCAAGGCCCCCAACCCACAGCCCGATTATTTCACTCCGGGTGGTGGACCTCGGCCGCCGCTTCCGGCATCCATCGCATACAAGTATCCCAACGGCCTGCCCTGCCCGCCACCCCAAGGCGCGCATCCGGGGCCGCGATCTCAGGAGACATACCATGGTCTGGACCGCGTCCGACACCCGCTATGACACCATGCACTACCGCCGATGCGGGACTTCGGGCCTCATGCTGCCGGCGATCTCGCTGGGGCTGTGGCACAATTTCGGCGACGACACCCCGCATGAGACGAAACGCGCGATCACCCGCACCGCGTTCGATCACGGCATCACCCATTTCGACCTGGCCAACAACTACGGCCCGGAACCGGGCTCGGCCGAGCTGGCCTTTGGTCACTTGATGCAAGAGGATTTCGCGCCCTATCGTGACGAGATGATCATTTCGTCCAAGGCCGGCTATCGCATGTGGCCCGGCCCCTATGGCGAATGGGGCAGCCGCAAGTATCTGATCTCTTCCTGCGACCAGTCGCTCAAACGCATGGGGCTGGATTACGTCGACATCTTCTATTCGCATCGGTTCGATCCGGACACCCCGCTGGAAGAAACGATGATGGCGCTCGATCACATCGTCCGTTCGGGCCGGGCGCTTTATGTCGGGATTTCGTCCTACAACGCGCAGCGCACCCGCGAGGCGGCGGCGATCCTCAAGGAACTGGGCACCCCCTGCCTGATCCACCAGCCGTCTTATTCCATGCTCAACCGCTGGGTCGAGGAGGACGGACTGCTCGATGCGCTCGACGATCTGGGCATCGGCTCGATCGTCTTCTCGCCGCTGGCCCAGGGCATGCTGACCAGGAAATACCTCGGCGGCATCCCCGAAGGCAGCCGCGCCAGCCAGGGCAAATCGCTGCGCGAGGGGTTCCTGACCGAAGAGGCGCTGGCCAACGTCCGCGCGCTCAATGCCATCGCCGAAGAGCGCGGCCAGACGCTGGCGCAGATGGCGCTGGCCTGGGTGCTGCGCGGCGGCCGGGTCACGACGGCGCTGATCGGCGCGTCGAAACCGTCGCAGATCGAGGATTGCGCCGGCGCCGTGGCCAATCTCGACTTCACCGAAGACGAGCTGGCGCGGATCGACCAGCATGCCAAGGACGCCAACATCAACCTGTGGGCGGCCTCGGCGGAACGCGAGGGGCCGTCGCGGTGAGGGCTAGCCCGGGCGGCGCGCGCTGATGCGCGCCTCGCTCGAGATCATCGATGTTGCCAGCGGCGAAACCCGCGTGGTGCTGCAAAGCGACCGGCACATCGAGGCGCCGAATTGGACGCCGGACGGCAGCGCGTTGCTGGTCAATGCCGAGGGCGCGCTTTACCAGGTCGATCTGGCCGAACCGGCCCTGGTTCCAGTCGATACCGGCTGGCACCAGACGCTCAACAACGACCATGGGCTCTCGCCCGATGGCCGGCTGCTGGCCTTCTGCGACAAGACCGATACGGCGGCCTCCTGCATCTATACCCTGCCCCGCGACGGCGGCCCGCCCCGGCGGATCACGCCGCTGCTGCCCAGCTGGTTTCACGGCTTTTCGCCCGACGGCACGCGGTTGACCTATGCCTGCGTGCGCGCCGGCCAGTTCGCCATTGCCACCTGCGCGCTGGATGGCAGCGACGAGCGGCTTCTGATCACCAGCCCGCATCATTATGACGGGCCGGATTACACCCCGGATGGCGGATGGATCTGGTTCAACTCGGATCGCGGTGGCGGGATGCATCTCTGGCGGATCCGGGCGGATGGCCGGGACCCGGAGCAGATGACCTTTGGCGCCAGCGTCGACTGGTTTGCGCATCCCTCGCCGGATGGCCGCGCGGTCTGTTACCTGGCCTATGCGCCGGGAACCGAGGGGCACCCGGCGGGCTGCGAAGTCGAATTGCGGCTGATGCCGGTCGCGGGCGGCACTCCGCGGACCCTGCTGGCCTTCCATGGCGGGCAAGGCTCCCTCAACGTGCCCAGCTGGGCGCCCGACGGCGGGCGGTTTGCCTTCGTGCGCTATGCCCGACACGAGACCGGTGCACGCGCGCCAACCGCCTCCGGAACGGCGCGGCGGCCGCACCGACGCAAATGAAAAGGCCGGGGAAACCCCCGGCCCTTTCCCATTCAGGCGGCCTTGCGACGGCGCGGCCGGCGGCGTTTGGCGCCGTTGCCCGAGGGCGCGCCGGCATTGCCTTGCGGACCCCGGCGACCGCCGCCACCGCGGCGCTGGCCGCGGTTGCCGCCGCGGGTCGGATCCTTGACCGCCGCCGGCATGGTGCCGCTGGCGACCGGGATCTCGATCTTCATCAGCTTCTGGATCTGCAACAGCAGATCGACCTCTTCCGCCGAGCAGAAGGCAATCGCCTCGCCTTCACGGCCGGCCCGCGCGGTGCGGCCGATGCGGTGCACATAGCTGTCGGGCACTTCCGGCAGATCGTAGTTCACCACATAGGCCACGCCCGGAATGTCGATGCCGCGCGCCGCCACATCGGTCGCCACCAGCACCTTGATGTCCCCCTCGCGGAAGCCCTTGATTGCCCGGTCGCGCTGGCCCTGGCTCTTGTTGCCGTGGATCGAGGCGGCGTTGTAGCCATCGGCGACCAGCCCCTTCATCAGCTTTTCGGCCCCGTGCTTGGTGCGCGAGAACACCAGCGTCAGCGCCTCGGTGTCGCGCGACAGAATCTCGCGCAGCCTGGTCGGCTTGGCGGCCTTGTCGAGGAAATGCACCGACTGGGTGATCTTGTCGGCGGCCTTGCCCGGAGGCGAGACCTGCACCTTGCGCGGATCGGTCAGATAGGCGCGCGACAGCTCTTCCATCTGTTTCGGCATGGTGGCCGAGAACAGCATGGTCTGGCGTGGCGTACCCAGCCGCGGCGCGATCTTGCGCAGGGCATGGATGAAGCCCAGGTCGAGCATCTGGTCAGCCTCGTCGAGGATCAGGTGCCGCACCTGGCCCAGATCCACGGCGCGGCGGTCCATCAGATCGATCAGCCGGCCGGGCGTGGCGACAAGGATGTCGGTGCCGCGCGCCAGGGCGTTGATCTGGCGGTTGATCGACTGGCCGCCGACCACGGTGACCACCCGGATGCGGGTGTCATGGGTCAGGTTCTTCAGGCTGTCGGCGATCTGATTCACCAGTTCGCGGGTCGGCGCGAGGATCAGCGCCTTGGCGGTCTTGGGCGCCGGTTTGCCGGGCTCGGCCAGCATGTGGTCGATCAGCGGCAGGCCAAAGGCCAGGGTCTTGCCGGTGCCGGTCTGGGCCAGGCCCAGGATGTCGTGGCCTTCCATGGCCAGCGGAATCGCCTTGGCCTGGATCGGCGTGGGTTTGTCGAATTTTGCGCGGGTCAGCGCATCGTTGAGCGCGGGCGCCAGGCCCAGCATGTCGAAATCGAACAAGTCGTATCCTTCGGAGCCGCACCGGGGGAGACCGGCGAGCCCGTTGTTGCAGGCCGCATCCGCAGCCCTGTGAGGGTGCGCGGGGCCTCTGGACGTGCGGGCGTGTCCCGCCGCATCCGGCCGTCGCGTCAGGAACCCTGCGTGATGGGGAACTGAAAATCGCTGTCGCTGAGAGCCCCTTGCAAGGGGCGGCATGCTCACGCGGCAGCGCAGCGACACCTGTCAGATGCGCTCTGCCGGCGGAAAAGTCAAGCGGGGTGTCGCCGGGCGCGGCGGGACAGCGCGCCTCGGGCTCCGATGTCACACCCCGCCGGTTGACCCAGGGTCGGCGCCTGTCGCAGGGTGCCGGGGCGCAACGCAGCCGTCAGGAGCCCCGATGTCCGACCCCGAAATCACCCGCGAAGAGAACGACAGCAAGGGCCGTTATATGCTCCGCCAGGAGGGCGGGACAGCAGAGCTGACCTATTCCCGCCTTGGCGGCGCGGTCATCATCATCGATCACACCGCCGTGCCCGATGCCCTGCGCGGCACCGGCGCCGGGCGCCGGCTGGTCGAGCGGGCCGTCGCCGACGCCCGCGCCGAAGGCCGCAAGATCGTGCCGCTCTGCCCCTTTACCAAGGCGCAAATCGACCGCACGCCGGAGTGGCAGGACGTGCTTCAGGGCCGCTGAGTTTTCAGAACCGGTCAATGCGATACGGCGCCATGTCGATCGGCGGCGCGGCGCCGGTGACCAGATCGGCCATCAGCTGTGCGGTGGTCGCCGCCTGGGTCATGCCAAGGTGGCCATGGCCGGTGGCGTAAAAGACACCGGGCGCCCGCGCCGAGGACGAAATCACCGGGATGGTGTCGGGCAGCGCCGGCCGATGGCCCATCCAGCGGCTGGTTTCTTCCAGCCTGAGCCCCGGCAGGATCGTCTTTGCCCGCTGCGCGGTGATCTCGGCGCGGCGCCAGTTCGGCGGCGCCTCCAGACCGGCGAATTCCACGGTCCCGCCGATGCGGATGCCGCCGCCGGTGGGCGAAACCATGAAGGCCCGCGCCGGCCAGATCAGCGCATGGGTCAGGCTGATCCCCGGGCGGCCGATCTGGGTGTGATAGCCGCGCTCGGTCTCGAGTGGGATCGGCTCGTCCAACTGCCGCGCCAGCGCCCCGGTGTGCGCCCCGGCGGCAAGCACGACGCGGTCAGCCGCCAGCGTTTCGCCGCCGTCGAGACGCAGCCCCGTCGCGGCCGCGCCCCGGCGTTCGACCCCGGTGACGGCGGCGCGCACCAGCCGGCCGCCGCGGGCTTTCACCACCTCGGCCAGCCGGGTAACGAGGGCATGGGGGTCGCGCAATGTACGGTTGTCGGGCATCAGCACCGCCTTGTGCAGCCCCGGCCCGAGGGCGGGCTCGCGGGCGCGCAGGGTCTCGGCATCAAGCACGTCGTAGCCAAAGCCGAACCGGTCGAGCATTTCGAGCGCTTCGCGGTCGGCGGCAAATTCGGCCGGCGTGGCATAGAGCGAGAGGCAACCGGTCTCGCTCATGTGATCGGCAAGCCCGATGTCGCCGAGCAGCGCCCGGGTGTCGGCCAGGGCGCGGGCGCAGAGCGCCGCCCCCTGCCCCTGCAAGGCACGCAGCCGGCCCGGCCGCCCGGCCGAGAGAAACCGCAGCATCCAGGGCACAAGGCGCGGCGCATAGCCCGGCGCGACCCGGATCGGCCCCTTCGGATCGAGCAGCCAACCCGGCGCCTGCATCCAGACCCGCGGCCGGGAAATCGGCATGAACCCCGAAACCGCGATCGAGGCCATATTGCCGAATGAGGCGCCGCGGCCCGGCGCATCCCGGTCGATCAGCGCCACTGCATGGCCGCGCTGTTGCAACGCATGGGCGATGCTGGTGCCGATGATCCCGGCGCCCACCACGGCGGTTCTGATCTGCTCTTTGGCCTGCGTCACCCGGCGCCCCCATGGCTGCATCCGTTTCGGGGCCACTGTGCTACGACAGGCCGCCGGGTGACAGCCCCATTTTTTGGCGCGGCCCGGCGGCTAGTCGAGGATGCGCACCTCGAAGTTGACAAAGCCGCTGTCGCCCGGAGGCAGCATGCCGCTGCAATCCCATTGCAGCACCCCGGCATAGCCCGGCGCCGCGCTGGCCGGAACGACCAGCAGGCAATTGAGCTGCGACGCCACGGCCGAGGGCGAGGTCGGCGCCGCGCCGAGCACGGTATATGGCGGCGTCCGGTCGTGGATCGTCAGGTTCGAGACCGTCTCGCTCGAGGTGTTGTCGAGGTAGATGCGATAGGCCAGAACATCGCCCGGCGCGCCCGCATTCGTAGTGCCCTCGGCCGAGCCGAGCGTCAGGTTGCGCACGGTCTTGCGTAGCACCACGGCGGCCTCGCTCGAAGCAGCGATCCGGTCGGTGTTGCGGGTGACATGGCTGGCGCTGGTGCGGGCAAAGCCGGTGGTGGCGATCAGATCATAGGTCAGCGCCGATCCGGCGCCGACCCCGGCCCCGGCCGAGACCCGCACCACGAGGCACAGCTCGGCCCCGGGCGAGACGCCCACCGGCGCGGACAGCGGGCTGTCAGCGGCGCCGTCGCAATCGGTGTCGCGGAAGACCGCGATCGAATAGGCGCCGGCCGGGGTCTCGGTGGTCACATTGGTCGAAAAGGCAACCGTGGCTTCCGAGCTGGCGGTGTAGCGGTGCGGCAGCGCGATCACCTGGCCGGCCATGATCGCGGCAACCTGATCCTGGGTGAGCCGCGGCGTTTCGATCACGCCGAAATCGAGATCGGTGTAGTCGCTGCCTGGATCGGGGGTGAAGGTAAAGCGCCCGTCGTTCGGATCGGCATTGCTCAGCGCGGGCAGCCCGGCGGTGCGTTCGGAAATCGCGATCCGGCCTTCGGCGGCGATCAGCTCCAGCGTGACCGCCCCGGTGACGCTGCTGGGCAGGCTGGCGCTCCAGCTGCCATCGGAGCCGATCACCGGCGCGGCGATCTCGGTTCCGGCGCTGTCGATCAGGCGCAGGGTTCCGCCGCCGACGCCGGCTTCGGCGCCGTTGACCAGCGCGTCATGGGCGCTCCCGCCGCCGGCGCCGGTGTCGAGGAAGACCCGGCCCGCCAGGCGCCGCGTATCGACGATGCGGGCCAGCGCATAGGCGGCTTCGTCGTCGTCGACGCTGCCGTCGCCGAGGTCATCGACCAGATGGCCGACATCCGGATCGCTGTCGGGATCGGGCAGCGAACTGTAGACGATTTCCGTGCGGTTGGTGGTCTCGCCGGTGTCGCGCATCCGCACGGTCACGGTCAGCGTCTCGGAGGTGCCGGCGAGGATCTCGTCGACAAACCACAGCCCGGTGGCCGGGTCGTAGGTGTCGCCGGTGTTGGGCGCGCTGTCGGAGACGTATTCATAGCCGTCGGGGATCCGGTCGATCACCTTGACGCCCGAGGGCGAGCCCGGCCCGATGTTCTCGACGGTGATCACCCAGTCGATCAGGTCGCCCGGTGTGGCCGAACTGCGCGGCGTGGCCGTGCCGGAGGCGGCGGCGAACTTGGTGATCGAGAGGTCGGCCTCGGCGGCGTCAAATCCGAAGTCCTGATCTTCGGTCACGGCGTTGCCGTCCACCGCGACCGAAGTCAGCGGGTTCGAGGTGCCGATGGTGGCGCCGGGGCCGAGATCGGGGTCGGTCTCGTCCAGCAGGATACGGTAGGTGGTGTTGATCAGCAGGTCGCCGAACCCGTAGGTGCCATCGGGCAGTGTCTCGGTCACCGCGACTTGCAGATCGTCGCCGAAATTCGCCGGCGTGCCATTGTCGGCAAAGATCGTCAGGCCGATGCCGGCGCCGTAATTCGGCTCGCCCGCCTCCTTGATGTCCGAGGCGTCGCGATCCTCGAAGACATTGCCCGACACCGCGCCAAAGGGGATCGGCGCCGGACCGCGACAGGAGGCGCCATCGCTTCTGTCGCCTTCGTCGAAGGGCAGCGTCATGATCAACTGCGCCTCGCCGGTGACGGTGGAGATCAGATAAAGATTGTTGGTCGAGTTGGAATAGCCGTACAGCCGGCCGTCCCGATCGAACCAGAGGGAATCGAAAACACCGGAATAGATCGCGGGGCCGATCAGCTGCGGCGTGCGGGTGCCGGGCACCCCGCCGTTGACCGCGACACTGAACAGCCGGCGGCTGGAGCGGTCGATGCCGTAGACCAGTCCATCGATCGGGTTGTAGGCAAGATCATCCGGAAAGACATCGAAGCTGAGATCGATATCGCCAACCGCAGTGGCTGCGCCCGCACCGCTCAGGTCGACGATATGCCACCTGGCCTCGTCGACCTCATAGATCATCCGGCCGTTGGGCAGGATATCGCCCGCGTCCGCCGCGGTCCTGGCGCCCGAGATATTGCCGAGATCGGTGAACGTGCCGCCGCCGTCGACGCGGTAGAGCCTGCGCCGGCCCTGATCGACGCCATAGAAATAGCCGTCGAGCTCGTTGAACCCCCAGGGCCCGTCCCGGTTCGACCCGGTCGAGCCGACCGTCGTCGCCGTGACCGCATAGCTGCCGCCGGCATCCGAGAAGGCCAGCCGCGACAGGGTCGTCCGCCTGGTCGAGAAGGCATAGAGCGACGCGTCGCAGATGAAGGGCGGCGGATCGGACGAGATCGTCAGCCCGTAATCCTCGACCTCGCCGTCAAAGGCGGTCTCGGCGCCGGTCAGATCGGTGGACCAGCGGAACCGGGCATGGGTGGGCAGCGTGGTGGCCCCGGCGGGCACGGTGAATTCAAAGGTGATGGCGCCATTGACCGCCCCGTCCTTGTCGAGCGTGCCACCGTCCTGAAGATCGCTGGCCACCTGTTCGCCGGCAAATGTGCCGTCACCGTCGAAATCCACGAAGGCCTGAAGGTAGGCGGTGCCGGCGGCGGGCTCGGCCACATTCACCGTCACTTCAGTCAGACCGCCGGCGTAGAGCTGCGGCAGGGTCACGCCGTCCTCGTCGTCACTGCCGTCAAGATCGTCACCGGTGGCGCCTGCGCCCGCCTGCGACACCAGGTCGACATCCGGCGGCACGCTGCCCAGATAGATGGTCGGCGCACCCGGCCCTTCGACGACATGCTGCGGATCGCCATAGCTGGCCGGCGCATCGCCCCGGTCGGCATCGGGCGGGGTCTTGAGCGTGATCGCATGGTCCTCGACCTCGCCATCGGCGGCTGCGGCAATGGCATTCAGGCCGGCCACGCTCGACCAGCGCAGCCGCGCGAAGGTCGGGACCAGCGGCGCCGTGGGCGGCACTGCGACGGCAAAGCTGATCTGGCCATTGACCGCCCCGTCAAGATCCTGCGGCCCGCCATCGCGCAGATCGGTGCCAACCTGATCGCCGGGCGTCAGAAAGCTGCCATCGGCGCCGAAATCGACAAAGACCTGCAAGCGGCCGGTGCCCGGCGCGGGCTCGCTCACCGGGATGGTGACGGTCCGCGTCAGGCCGCCATAGAGCTGCGGCAGCATGGTTTCGTCTTCGTCGTCATTGCCGTCGAGATCGTCGCCGCTGGCATCGGCGCTGTGCTGGGCGCTGCTGTCGCCGTCGCCGTTGACCGCGCCGATGCGGTATTGCGCGGTGTCGGCATGCTGCGGATCGCCGTAACTCAGCGGCGCATCGCCCCGGTCCGGGCCAGAGCCGGCATAGATTGTCGTCGGATCGTCCCGGCCCGCCCCGGGGCCGTTCCGGGCCTCGCCATCGCCATCCGACGGGTTCTCGGAGTCCGACAGGTCCGAGACCTCGGTGCCGCCCGGCGTGGTGGCGGTGGCGCGGGCCTGATTGCTGATCGTGGTGTCGAGGTCTTCGGGCACCAGGGTGTAGGTCGCCGTATAGACCGCACGCTCGCCGGGTTCGAGCGTGCCTTCCGGCGACAATCCGGTCGCCGCCTGGAACTGCATCACCGGCGTGGCGCCCTTGCCGCTGAACTGGGTCTCGGCCAGGGTGACATTGGTCAGAGTGACATTGCCGAAATTCTCGGCGGTGAAGACATAGGCGATGGTCTCGCCCGGATCGGCATAGCCATTGACGTTGGTGTCGACCAGCGTCGCGGTCTTGAGCAGACCGAGCGCGCCGATGTCGATGGACACCCGGGCCGGGGCCGAATAGGCCACGCCGGTGGTGTTCTCGGGGCGCTGAAAGCGATAGTCGATCGGCGTCGGCACACCGAAGAAGGCGGCAAAGGGGGTGAAGGTCAGCTCGCCGGTGTCGTCGTCGTAGCTCCAGGTGCCTTCTCCGACGACGTCAAAACCGACCAGATGGCCGGAACTGTCGGTCACCTGGTTGATCGCCCCGGTCGGCGCGATCAGATCCACCGCCTGGGTGCCATAGGTGCTCGGCAAGCGGGACGCGTTGGCCGGGCCATTGTTGTTTTCGGTCGACACGGTGTCGTTGAAGAGGATGTTGAGCGTCACCGGCTGGCCCAACACCTGTTCCTTGAGGTCATCGACCAGCGTGATGGTGCGGAAATCGCCGCATTTCAGATCGAAGGTATCGGCCTCGTCATAGGTCGGGTTGGCGAGGCGCACCAGAAACCGGCTGTTGGCGGTGCGCCCGAAACGGAACACCGAGGTCTGCGGGTAATAGATCTCGAGGCCCGAGACCGGCTGATTGCTGTAATTCCGGTCGCCCGACAGGACGAAGATTTCGGTGCCCACCGGCGCCGGCCCGGCCACGAAGGAGCGGCGGGTGGTGGCGTTGCGGTCGATGCGGACGTATTCCACCTGGCCCGAACACAATTCGACATAGACCTGTTCGTTGGACGGCCCGTCGATATCGTTGATCTGGATATGCACGTCGGCGATGACCGGAACGCCGCCGCTGTCGCTGGCAAGATCATAGGTGCCGGCGCTGTAGATGTACATGTCGAGGTAATGCACGTCCTGCGCGGCCGAGGTGATCTGGATCTGGCCATTGCCGGTGGTCAGACTGTGATCGAGCGCCGCGTCGGTCATCACGCCGACGATGTCCACCGTCGCGCCGCCGACCGTGCCGGCATTGCGCCACACCGCGCGCTTGCCGGCTCCGGCGCCGGTCACCTGCGGCGCCCCCACCGGCTGAAGGATGAGCTCCTGCGCCGCCGCGACAAGCGCGGTGGTCAGCAGGAGCAAGAAGGAAACAAGGACACTTTTTACCGCCCGTGCATACGGTATCGCCAAACATACATTCATTAATTTCACCGCAGCCCGAAGAGACACATGGACAAGGCATATGTCGCACGAAAGACCGGACAGGCGCCATTGATCGCCCGGGTAGCCGGGCCGCGCATCCGGTGTGCGCCCCTATCCTTTCGAGGTAGACCGCGCCTGTCGACTCAACCGTGGAAGATCACCCGCCGAGCTGTTCCAGCAGCCAGCTTCGAAAGGCCGTGGCGGCGGCACGATGTTCTTTGATCGAGAGGAAATACCCCTCCTGACAGGGGATCGAGCCCGGATGCGCGCGCTGTACCAGCCCGGTCATGACCGCATGCTGCGCCAGAAGCTCGCTCACCAGCGCCACCCCGTTGCCATGTGCGGCGAGTTGCAGGGCCATTCCATAGGTATCGGCATAGAGCGTCGGATGCAGCGCGCCGCCGCCCTGTATCTCGGCCCAGGCGCGCCAGCCGCTCGACGTGCCCACCGCCTCGATCAGCGGCAGATCGGCGAGCGCCCCGGACAGACCTGGCGATTTCAGCGCCACAAGCCGGTTTGGCAGCAACAGTTCGGCATCGCTGCCCACCTGTTTGAGAGACCCGAAACGGATTTCCACATCGGCACGGGCGGATTGGAAATCATCGGGCCAGATCGCGCTCAGGAACCGCGCCCGGATCTCGGGGTGACGGGCGGTGAAATCCGGCAGATGCGGCGCGATCACCCATTGCGCCACGCTGACCGAGGTGGCGACGGTCAGCAGATCGGTCCCCGGCCCGGCTTCGAACCGGGCGGTGGCCGCGGCCAGCGCCTCGAGCGGCGCGCCGACCTCGGGCAGAAGCCGCCTTCCGTGATCTGTCAGCGCCAGCCCGCGCGGCTGCCGCACGAACAACGGCACCCGAAGACGCATCTCGAGCGATTTGACCTGCTGGCTGACCGCCGATTGGGTCATGCCGATCTCTTCCGCCGCGGCGGTAAAGCTCAGATGCCGCGCCGCCGCCTCGAACGAGCGGAACCAGGTCAGGGGAGGAAGTGATTTGGCCATGAGGTCAACTTAGCCATAAGTCTTGCTAATGGCTAAGGGGGGAAATCCTTCGTTTGTGAAAAAAGCAACGGGTTTCTAGCGTTTGGTCACACGAACAGGAGTGACCATGCGCCCCGAAATCCGCAAAATCGTAACCTATGCCGAAGACGTTCTGATCGAGGGGTTTCGCCCGGCCGACCCACCTTGGCGCATGTTCGCCGTGGCCGCCGTGGTCAGCAACCCCTGGGCGGGCCGTTTCGTCGAGAACCTGAAGCCCGAGATCCAGGCCTATGGCCCGGTTCTGGGCGCTCTGCTGACCGAGCGGATGATCCGCCTTGCCGGAAGCGGCGCGGCGATCGAGGCCTATGGCAAGGCGGCGGTGGTGGGCCTTGACGGCGAGATCGAACATGCCTCCGGGCTGATCCACACGCTGCGGTTCGGCAATCACTACCGCGAGGCGGTGGCCGCGAAATCCTACCTCGCATTCACCAACACCCGTGGCCCGGCCAATGCGCCGATCATGGTGCCGCTGATGGACAAGGACGATGCCGGCCGCCGCTCGCATTATCTGACGCTCCAGTTCGCCATTCCCGACGCGCCGCGCGCCGATGAGATCGTCGTCGTGCTGGGCGCCGCCACCGGCGGCCGGCCGCATCACCGCATTGGCGACCGCTACCAAGACCTTAAGGACCTGGGCCATGACCTGGACAACCCGGCCGCGGTCTGAGATCGGCGGGCTGGCCGCGATCCGCTGCGGCGAGGGCCCGCCGGTTTTGCTCCTGCATGGTGTCGGCCTGCGCGCCGAGGCCTGGAACCGGCAGATCGACGCCTTGGCCCGCCGCTACCGGGTGACCGCGCCCGACCTGCCGGGCCATGGCGAAAGCCCCCGGCCGGCCGCGCCGATGGCGCTGGCCGACTACACCGAGGCGGCCTTGGCCGTTCTGGCCGAACCGGCGCTGATCGTCGGTCATTCGATGGGGGCGATGATCGCGCTCAACATGGCCGTGCGTCATCCCGAAATGGTCCGCGGCGTGGCGGCGCTGAACGCGGTGTTCGAACGTGATGCTGCGGCCGCCGCAGCGGTCGAGGCCCGCGCCGCCAGCCTCGACGGCGAACGCGCGGCCGATCCCGGGCCGACGCTGGCGCGCTGGTTCGGTCCGGACGAGACGCCAGAGCGCCACGCCTGCGGCGACTGGCTGCGCGCCGTCGATCCGGCAGGTTACAGGATGGCCTATGCTGCCTTTGCCCGCGCCCAGGGCCCGGCCCGCGAAGCCCTGGCCCGCCTGCCCTGCCCGGTGCTCTTCATGACCGGCGCGCTGGAGCCCAACTCCACCCCGCAGATGTCGGACACCATGGCCCGCCTGGCGCCACGGGGCCGCGTGCGGATCGCCGCGGGCGCCGCTCACATGATGCCGATGACCCATGCCGGAGACGTCAATGCCGCGCTCATCGACTTGGCCACGGAGGTTCTGCCATGACCGCCCTCGACCCGCGTGCGCTGCGCCGCGCCTTCGGTAGTTTCATGACCGGCGTCACCGTCGTCACCAGCCGCACGGACGACGGCCGGCCGCTGGGCTTTACCGCCAATTCCTTCACCTCCGTCTCGCTCGATCCGCCGCTTCTGCTGGTCTGTCCGGGCAAGTTCCTTTCGACCCATGACCGTTTTGCCGCCAGCACGGGGTTTGCCGTCAATATCCTCGCCGAAGGCCAGCAGGAGGTTTCCAATACCTTTGCCAGCTTCAAGGGCGACCGCTTTGCCCGTGTGCCGCACCGCAGCGACGCTCGGGGCAATCCGCTGATCGAGGGCGCGCTGGCGCAGTTTTCCTGCTCCACGGAACGGGTGCTCGACGCCGGCGACCACAGCATCCTGATTGGCCAGGTGCAGGATTTCGCCTGTGCCGAAGGGCGCGGGCTGGGCTATGCTGGCGGCCAGTATTTCAGCCTCGGGCTGGAACGCGCGGCGCTGGAGCGCCGCCCCGGTGCCACGATCTGCGGCGCGATCCTCGAACGCGGCGACCGTGTCCTGCTGGAGCGCACGCCGCACGGCCACCGCCCGCCACAGGTCGCGCTGCCCGACCGGGGCCGGCTGCGGCACGACCTGTCGCAGGACCTGGCCGGACGGGGGCTGCCGGCCCGGTTGCACGCCGCCTATTCCGTCTTTGACGTGGCGGACACCCGTTTCACCTATCTGCGCGCCACCACCGAGGCCACGCCCGCCGGCGACATCGAGGCCATCGCCACCGCCGCGCTGCCGCATCTGACCTACACCGCCCCGCCCATCGCCGACATGATGGCGCGTTTCGCGCGCGAGGCCGGCAGCCGCAGCTTTGGCTTCTACCTCGGCGATGGCCAGCGCGGCGATGTTCACACCCCGTCTGAAAGGACCTGACCCATGGAGTTCTCGCTCTTCGTGCATATGGAACGGCTCACGCCCGACCAGCCGCAGGCCCGGCTGAACGATGAATTCATCGAACTTTGCAAGATGGCCGATGCCGCCGGCATGCGCGCCATCTGGACCGGCGAGCATCACGGCATGGAATTCACCATTGCGCCCAACCCTCTGACGACGCTGGTCAACCTCGCCCATCACACGAAACGGGTCCGGCTTGGCACCGGCACGGTGATCGCGCCGTTCTGGCATCCGATCAAACTCGCCGGAGAAGCCGCCGCCGCCGATCTGATGACCGGTGGACGGATCGAGCTTGGCGTAGCGCGTGGGGCCTATGCCTATGAATACGAGCGTCTGATGCCCGGCATGGACGCCTGGGAAGCCGGCCAGCGAATGCGCGAGATGACGCCGCTTCTGCCTCGGCTCTGGGCCGGGGACTGCGCCCATGACGGCCAGTATTTCGCCTTTCCCGCCACCACCTCGGCGCCGAAACCGGCACAGCCCGGCGGCCCGCCGATCTGGATTGCCGCACGTGACCCCAACAGCCATGAATTCGGCGTGCACAACGGGTTCAACATCCAGGTCACCCCGCTCTGGCAGGGAATGCGCGAGATCGAAACCCTGATGTCCCGGTTTGACGCCGCCTGCGCCAGCCACGAGGGCGCGCGACCGAAAATAATGCTGCTGCACCACACCTATGTCGGAGCCGACGGCGACGACGTGGCGCAGGCCGCGAAGGATCTGTCGCGCTTCTACTGTTATTTCGGGGCTTGGTTCCAGAACAAGCGACCGGTGGAACAAGGGCTGATCGCGCCGCTTTCGGCGGCGGAAATCGCCGGCAATGCGATGATGGCGCCGGAAAACCTTGCGCGCGATCTGACCATCGGCACCGCGCCGGAGGTGACGCGGCGGATCAAGGCCTACGAGGCCCTGGGCTACGATGAATTCGCCTTCTGGATCGACAGCGGCATGAGCTTCGAGCGCAAGCGCTCCTCGCTCGCGCGGTTCATCGACGAAGTCATGCCGGCCTTTCAATGAGGGATCAGATGACCGACACTCCGCATTACCAGCTTTTCATCGACGGCCAATGGACCGAGGGCGCGGATGGCCAGACCATGAGCACGCTAAACCCCGCGACCGGTGAGGAATGGGCGACCTTCGCCTGCGCCGCGCCCGCGGACATCGACCGCGCCGTGACTGCCGCCCGCCGCGCGCTGTCCGATCCGGCCTGGCGTGACCTCAGCCAGACCGCGCGCGGCAAGCTGCTCCATCGCCTCGCCGATCTGATCGAACAACACGCCGCCGGGATCGGCCGGATCGAGACCACGGACAGTGGCAAGCTCCTGGCCGAAACCGCCAGCCAGACCGCCTATGTGGGCGATTATTATCGCTATTACGCCGGCCTCGCCGACAAGATCGAAGGCGCGGTGCTGCCGATCGACAAACCCGACATGCATGTCTTTACCCGCCGCGAGCCGATTGGTGTGGTTGTGGCGATCGTACCCTGGAATGCGCAGATGTTCCTGACCGCCACCAAGCTCGGCCCGGCCCTGGCGGCGGGCTGTGCGGTGGTTCTGAAAGCCTCCGAGGTGGCCCCCGCCCCGATGCTCGAGTTTGCCCGGCTGATCGAGGAGGCGGGATTTCCGCCCGGCGTCGTCTCGGTGCTGACCGGTGACGCCGAGGCCTGTGCCATTCCGCTCACCCGTCACCCCGGGGTCGACCGGATCGCCTTTACCGGCGGGCCCGAGACGGCGCGCCATGTGGTGCGCAATTCGGCCGAAAGCTTCGCGGTGACGACGCTGGAACTCGGCGGAAAATCCCCGATCCTGGTGTTCGAGGATGCCGATCTCGAAGGTGCGGCCAACGGGCTGATTGCGGGCAATTTCGGCGCCTCCGGGCAGAGCTGTGTCGCCGGTTCGCGCGGGCTGGTGCATCGCCCGGTCTTCGACGCGCTTGTCGCCCGGATCGAGGAAAAGATGGCCGGGGTCACCATTGGCGACCCGCTGGAGGCGCAGACGCAGATCGGCCCGCTCTGCACCGCGGCGCAGATCGCGAAGATCGAGGCCACGCTGGCCGCCGCCACGGCCCAGGGCGCGACGATCCGCTTTGGCGGCGCGCCGCTCGCGCGTCCCGGCAACTACATGCCCCCGACGCTGGTGGAATGCGCCGGCCCCGACACCGCGACATTGCATGTCGAGATGTTCGGCCCGGTGATGTCGCTGCTGCCGTTCGACAGCGAGGAAGAGGCAATCGCCCTGGCCAATGACACGCCGTTCGGCCTCGGCTCGGGCGTCTTTACCGAAAACCTCGCCCGCGCGCACCGGGTCTCGGCGCGGCTCAAGGCGGGGATATGCTGGGTGAACACCTACCGCGCGGTGTCGCCGATCGCGCCGTTTGGCGGCTATGGCCAGTCCGGCTACGGGCGCGAGGCCGGGATCGAGGCGATCCAGGACTACACCCGTACCAAGACCACCTGGATCAGCACCTCGGACCGGCCGATGGCCAATCCCTTCGTGATGCGCTGATCCGGTCCGGCGCTCATCCCATGCGCTCGGAGGCGTAGGAGCCCGGCGAGGCCGGAAAGACCACCGTCTTGTTGCCGTTGAGAAAGACCCGGCGGTGAATATGCGCGTGGATCGCCCGGGCCAGCACCTGGCTTTCGACGTCGCGCCCGAGCGAGACGTAATCCTCGGGCGATTGGGCGTGGGTGACGCGCACGATGTCCTGTTCGATGATCGGCCCCTCGTCGAGATCGGCGGTGACGTAATGCGAGGTCGCGCCGATCAGCTTGACGCCGCGCTGAAACGCCTGCTTGTAGGGGTTCGCACCCTTGAACGACGGCAGGAACGAGTGGTGGATGTTGATGATCCGGCCCGACATCTTCTGGCACATCTCGTCCGACAGGATCTGCATGTAGCGCGCCAGCACCACCAGTTCGGCGCCGGTCTCTTCCACCACCTGCATGATCGCCGCCTCGGCCTGCGGCTTGTTTTCCTTGGTCACCCGGATGCAGTGGAACGGGATGTCGTGGTTCACCACCACCTTCTGATAGTCCATGTGGTTCGAGATCACCGCCACGATGTCGATCGGCAGCGCACCGATGCGCCAGCGATAAAGCAGATCGTTCAGGCAATGGCCGAAGCGCGAGACCATGATGATGACCTTCATCTTCTCGGCCTCGTCATGGAAATCCCAGGTCATGTCGAACTCGGCCGCGGTGTCGACAAAGCCGGCGCGCAGGGTCGCCAGGTCGACGCCGTCTTCGCTGGTGAAGCTGATACGCATGAAGAAATTGCCGGTCTCCATGTCGTCGAACTGGGCGCTGTCGGTGATGTTGCAGCCGTTCCCGACCATGTATCCGGCGATGGCGGCGACGATGCCGCGGGTCGAACGGCAGGCAACGGTGAGGGCATATTTGCTCATTGGGGGCTCCGGGCGAATTTGTCTGTCAGGGGATCAGGCGGTCAGGCCGTCGGGTTCGGGCAGACCGTGGCTGCGGCAACAGGCGGTCAGCGTATTGGCCAGCAGGCAGGCGATGGTCATCGGCCCCACTCCGCCGGGCACCGGGGTGATGGCGCCGGCCACGGCGGCGGCCGAGGCGAAATCCACGTCGCCCACGAGCCGGGTCTTGCCTTCGCCCTTTTCCGGCGCGTCGATGCGGTTGATGCCGACGTCGATCACCGTGGCGCCGGGCTTGACCCAATCACCGGTCACCATCTGCGGCCGGCCCACGGCGGCCACCAGGATATCGGCCTGGCGGCAGAGCGCCTCGATATCGCGGGTGCGGGAATGGGCGAGCGTCACTGTGCAACTGTCGCGCAGCAGAAGCTGTGCCATCGGTTTGCCGACGATGTTCGACCGGCCGACCACCACGGCATTCAGCCCCGACAGGTTGCCATGCGCCTCGCGCAGCATCATCAGGCAGCCCAGCGGCGTGCAGGGCACCATTGCCTTCTGCCCGGTGGCCAGCAGGCCGACATTCGAGATGTGAAAGCCGTCAACGTCCTTTTCGGGTGCGATGGCGTTGATCACCAGATCCTCGTTCAGATGATCGGGCAGCGGCAGCTGCACCAGGATGCCATGCACCGCCGGATCGGCGTTCAGCTGCGCGATCAGCGCCAGAAGCTCTGCCTCGGAGGTGCGGGCGTCAAGCTTGTGCTCGAAGGAGGCCATGCCGCATTCGACGGTCTGCTTGCCCTTGTTGCGTACATAGACTTCGCTGGCCGGATCTTCGCCCACCAGCACCACCGCCAGCCCGGGCGTGAGCCCGTGGTCCTCGCTGAGCCGGGTCACCTGCCCTGCTACCTGTCCCCGCACTTTGGCCGCAAAGGCCTTGCCATCGATGATCCGGGCCGTCATATCCGCTCTCCTGCACTCGCTCTGGCCGCGGCGTTCCTGCGCAAACGGCCCTGAGGTGGATCACGACCACGCCCGGAGCGCGGACGCCAGCCCGAATTGCCGCCCGGTCAGACGGAAATGACCGCAGAGAGGCGGCAGGCTTTTCCAATAGCAGCTTGGCGGTTCCTTTAGTGGTCACCTGCCCCGATCCGGCCCCCGGCACATGCGCCGCGACGGCCCGGAAAAGTGCGCCCCGGCGCCGGGATCAGCGCAGCGCCGTCAGCCAGCCGAGGCTGTCCTCGGTCGCGCCGGCGGGCTTGTATTCGGCGCCAAGCGGCATGGGAAAGCCAAGCCTCTCGATCACCTGAAAGACATGGGCGTAATTGACCTCGCCATGATCGGGCGCGCCGCGATCGGGCACCGAGGCAAACTGGATATGACCGATCTGCGCTTGCAGCGCCTCGAGCCTGCGGCTCAGATCGCCCTCCATCAACTGTACATGATAACAATCGAACATCAGTTTCAGGTTCGGCGCCCCGACGGCGCGGATCACCTCATCCGCCTGCACCGTGGTGGTCAGGAAATAGCCCGGCGCGTCATAGCGATTGAGCGGCTCGATCAGGATCGTGATCCCGGCGTCGGCCGCCTCCTGGCAGGCATAGGCCAGGTTGTCGACAAAGGCGCGCTGCGCCGCCGGGCCGGCGGCAAAACCGGCCATCACATGCAGGTTCCGCGCGCCGATTTCGCTGGCATAAGTCAGCGCCTCGTCAATCGCGGCACGCGCCTCGGGTTCGCGCCCGGGCAGCGCCGACAGCCCGTTGTCGCCCGCCGCCAGGTCGCCCCGCGCGGTGTTGAGGCCCAACATCTCCAGCCCGGTCTCGCGCAGCGCGGCGCGCACCTCCTGGGCCGGCGTGTCATAGGGCCAGTGGCATTCGACGGCATCGAACCCCGCCGATTTGGCCGCCCGGATCGCCTCTGGCAAAGGCCTGTCGGCCCAGAGAAACCCGAGATTTGCCGAAAATTTCATGTGTTCCACTCCCTGTCAGCCCTGCGCGCCGGCACCTTCCGACCCCTCCGGCACGCCGGGCAGTCAGACTGGAAACAGCTTTACCCGCCCCGGCGGCCCGATGCCAGCGCGGAGGCGGATGATCGCGCGTGAGACGTGCGCCCGGCCAGGCGGGATCGCCGAACGGGCCCCGGTTCACAAGATGTTGCTCACGCCCGAAAGTTCTGCCACCTTTCGGGCGAAGGCAGTCCAGCGTCGTAAGTATGCCCAAATGAACGAAAAACTTACCCATCACGAGATTTATGATGCGGCCCTTGACAACGAACTCTTCGAGACACTGCCCCGGCAATTGGCCCGCGACATGGATGTGCCGTCGGCGATGTTCTTCTGGCTGCATCCCGGTGACCTTCAGGAAGTAAGCGCCGGGACGCAGCCCGAAACCAATGACGACTACGCCGAGTTCATGCGCCGCGATCCGTGGATGGCCCAGGTCAATGATGAAAGGATCGGCACGGGCGCCTTTCGGCTGACCCAGTTCGTAAGCCCCGAGACGTTTCAGAAAAGCCTGATGTACAACGAGTTCATCGTGAAGAATCGCCTCGAGCGCTTCTGGTGTCTCGGGCTGGTGCAAGACACCCGGGACGGGCGGGTGGTCACGGCCTTTCACAAGGGCAAGCACGCCGGCGATTTTTCCGACGATGAGATGGCGCTGCTCAATCGGCGCCAGTCCGACCTCGGTCGGATGCACGCAATCAGGCGGGAGCTGATCAGAAACCGGGTTCGCGACATCGCGGCCGCGGACGGTTCCCTGAACGGCGAAGTTCCGATGTTCGAGCTGGACCATGAGGGCCGCTTGCTTCGCCTGAACGGACTGGCGGATTTCCTGCTGCGGCAACACCCGAATTTCATCTTTCGCAACGATCAGGTCGTGACGCTGAGCGGTCCGATGGCCGCGCAGTTCCAGGCCGGTGTCGGACTTGCCACGGATGCCACATACGGCCGGGCGAACACATTGGACCTGCCCCAGGTTCGCGGTGCCGACGGACGAATTTTGCCCGGGATGCGGGTGAATTTCTTGCCTCAAACCAACGGCGGGCGACATGTCCTTGTCATCGCGACAACCGAGGAACTGCCAGCCCTGAAAGCCGCGGCCTACGCTCCCGAGGAAAAGGCCGTCTTGACCGCCCGCGAAGCGGAAGTCCTGCGCGGCCTGATGAAAGGTCAGCGGCGTGATCAGCTCGCTTTCGACCTCGATATCTCTGTTGCCACCGTCGACCTGCACAGCAGCAACGTTCGGCGCAAGCTCGGGGCGCGGACAATGCTCGAGGCTGTTGCCCGGGCCCTGAAAGGCGGTCTTTTGTAACCGAACCGGTGGCAAGATCGCCCGCGCGCCCTGATGCCCGGATTGATCAAAGCTCTTTTTCCGGTTTCGTCCCTCTGCCGGCTATCCGCGCAACCCAGTCTGTTCGGCGGGAACGGAGGCAGTGCGATTGGGGAAAAGGTGTTCTTGGTCGCAAAGGGGGGAAGATGGTGGGTGATAAGAGATTTGAACTCCTGACATCTTCGATGTGAACGAAGCGCTCTACCACTGAGCTAATCACCCGGTAGCGCGTCTATTAACGCCCCTTTTCGGGCCGTGCAAGGGGGGATCGGGAGAAAATTCCGCACCGCCAATCCCGCGCCCCTGCCCCTGTCTGCCCGGCCCGATCGCCGGTGCGTGAGATCCCCGCCGGACCGGCGAAGGCGTGACCGGTTGCACCGGCGGCGCCCACCTCGGGCGGCGTAGGGAAAGGCGGTCTGCAAAGATGAAGGCATCATTGATCGCAGTCACTTGCGCGGCGCGCGTTGCCAACGCGGCGCGGGCCGGCAGCCCGCTGTCCGGCCCGTGGTCGTCGCGGTCAGGCCCGAGGCGGTCCGCGCATCCTTGGCCGGCAACGGCGCTTCTGCCGATGCTCCTTGTGGTCTTTGGCGCGGCGCAGTCGTGCAACGGCCTCGGGTTGTCCCCGCACGAAAAAGGCCGCCCGAGCGGATCGGACGGCCTCGGTCATTTCTCTCGCGACAGGCTCAGTGCGCCACGGCGCTCGTCGTGTCGTCTCCCTTCGAGAGCGCGCGCCGGGCTGCGGCCTCTTCTTCGGCAGCCTCATCCCATTCCACCGGTTCGGGCTTGCGGATCAGCGCCTGTTCCAGCACATCCGAAACATGGGTGACGGGAATGATCTTGAGCCCCGAGGTGACGTTGTCGGGGATATCCGCCAGGTCCTTTTCATTCTCTTCCGGAATGAAGACCGTCTTGATCCCGCCGCGCAGCGCCGCCAGAAGCTTCTCCTTCAGCCCGCCGATCGGCATCGCATTGCCGCGCAGCGAGACCTCGCCGGTCATGGCGATGTCCTTGCGCACCGGAATGCCGGTCAGCACCGAGACGATCGAGGTCACCATCGCCAGACCGGCCGAGGGGCCGTCCTTGGGAGTGGCGCCATCGGGCACGTGGACGTGGATGTCCCACTTCTCGAACTTCGGCGGCTTGACCCCGATCTGCGGCGAGATCGAGCGCACGTAGCTCGAGGCCGCGTCAATCGATTCCTTCATCACGTCGCCGAGCTTGCCGGTGGTCTTCATCCGGCCCTTGCCCGGCAGGCGCAACGCCTCGATCTGCAACAGGTCGCCGCCGACAGAGGTATAGGCCAGCCCGGTCACGACCCCGACCTGATGCTCATCCTCGGCCAGGCCAAAGCGGTGTTTGCGCACGCCGAGGAAATCCGAGAGGTTCCCGGAGTTCACGACCACCTTGTCGCTCTCGCCCTTGACGATCTGCGTCACCGCCTTGCGCGCGGTCTTGGCGATCTCGCGCTCGAGGTTCCGCACCCCGGCCTCGCGGGTGTAATAGCGCACCATGTCCGACAGCGCCTCGTCGGTCAGCTCGAACTCGGTCTTTTTCAGACCGTGGTTCTTGATCTGCTTGCCGATCAGGTGCCGTTTGGCGATCTCGGTCTTCTCGTCCTCGGTGTAGCCGGCCAGCGGGATGATCTCCATCCGGTCAAGCAGCGGCCCGGGCATGTTGTAGCTGTTCGAGGTGGTCAGGAACATCACGTTCGACAGGTCGTATTCCACTTCGAGATAGTGGTCGACGAAGGTGCCGTTCTGTTCCGGGTCGAGCACTTCGAGCATGGCCGAGGCCGGATCGCCACGGAAGTCCTGCCCCATCTTGTCGATCTCGTCGAGCAGGATGAGCGGATTGGTGGTCTTGGCCTTTTTCAGCGCCTGGATGATCTTGCCCGGCATCGAGCCGATGTAAGTCCGGCGGTGGCCGCGGATCTCGCTCTCGTCCCGCACGCCGCCGAGGCTGATGCGGATGAACTCGCGTCCCGTGGCCTTGGCGACGGATTTGCCCAGCGAGGTCTTGCCCACGCCCGGAGGGCCGACAAGGCACATGATCGGGCCCTTCAGCTTCTTCGAGCGCTGCTGCACCGCAAGGTATTCGACGATGCGTTCCTTGACCTTTTCCAGACCGTAGTGATCGTCATCAAGCACGCCCTGCGCCTTGTTCAGATCCTTCTTGACGCGGCTTTTCACACCCCAGGGGATCGACAGCATCCAGTCGAGGTAATTGCGCACAACCGTGGCTTCGGCCGACATCGGGCTCATGTTCTTGAGCTTTTTCAGCTCGGCCTCGGCCTTTTCCTTGGCCTCTTTCGACAGCTTGGTGCCGGCGATCTTCTCTTCCAGCTCGGCGATCTCGTTGGCGCCGTCCTCGCCGTCGCCCAGCTCCTTCTGAATGGCCTTCATCTGCTCATTCAGATAATATTCGCGCTGGGTGCGCTCCATCTGGCTCTTGACCCGGGTCTTGATCTTTTTCTCGACCTGAAGGACGGACATTTCGCCCTGCATCAGGCCATAGACCTTTTCCAGCCGTTCCGAGACCGACAGCGTTTCCAGCAGATCCTGCTTCTGATCGACCTCGATGCCCAGATGCCCGGCCACCAAGTCCGCCAGCTTGGCCGGCTCCTCGGTCTCGGACACGGCGACAAGCGCCTCTTCGGGGATGTTCTTCTTGACCTTGGCATAGCGCTCGAACTCGGCCGTGACGGTGCGCAGCAGCGCCTCAATCGACGCCTGGTCACCCGGCATTTCCGTCAGGTAATCGCAACGCGCCTCGAAAAACTCTTCGTTTTCCAGGTATTCGACGATACGCACCCGCGCCACGCCTTCGACCAGCACCTTGACGGTGCCATCGGGCAGCTTGAGCAGTTGCAGAACGTTGGCCAGCACGCCCGCCTTGTAGATGCCCGAGGCTTCGGGGTCATCGACGGCGGGGTCGATCTGGCTCGACAGCAGAATCTGCTTGTCGTCGGCCATCACCTCTTCCAGCGCGCGAACCGATTTCTCACGGCCCACGAAAAGCGGCACGATCATATGCGGGAAGACCACGATATCGCGCAGCGGAAGCACGGGATAGCTTGAGTTGAGGGGGTCTTGCATGCTCTTTCCTTATTCTTGGCAAACTGGCACGGCCCCGCTTTGCGGCAGCACTCACCAGTTCCTGTCAGGCTAATCAAGTAGGGCGGTGCCCTGTCCCATTCAAGGATGGGCGGTTGGTCTTGTCCGGTTCAGAATGCCCGCGCGGCGGCGGCGGGGCAAGCGGGTATCTTGGGTCAGCCCCGGGATTCGGGCCGCAATCCACCCGGCCATCGCTCGCAAAATCGCCACAATTGTTGGCCATACCGCGCGCAATCCTTGGGCCATCGTCCGGCCCGACGTATTTTATCCCGGCCGGCAGCACGCCGCGCCGGCTGTCATATATGGGGTACCGCATGAAGGCGATGATTTCCGACCTGCTTTATTCGCGCGAGTTTCGCAATTCCATGGCCGGGGCGCTGACCCGCAAGCTGATCCGCGCCACCGCGTCGCGGATGAAGTATTCGGTCGATTTCCAGGTCGACATGCTGGCCGTCGAGCGCCCGCATTACGCCTGGTGCATGCTCAATGCCGCGCGGCTGGGCAAGGCACTGGGCCATGACCGGATCTCGGCCATCGAGTTCGGCGTCGCCGGCGGCAACGGGCTGGCCTACATGTGCGACTTTGCCGAACATGTGAAGGCGGTAACCGGGGTCGCCGTCGAATGCTACGGCTTTGACACCGGCGCCGGCATGCCAGAGCCGGAAGGCGCCTATGACCTGCCCTATTGGTTCGCCGCCAAGCAATACCGGATGGACCAGGCCGCGCTGCAAGCCCGGGTGCCACAGGCCAAGCTGGTGATCGGCGACATCCGCGAAACCATCGCCGGCTTTCTCGATGCCCACAAGCCCGCCCCGATCGGCGTGATGTTCAATGACACCGATTACCATTCCTCGACCCGCGAAAGCTTTCGCATCTTTGACGAAGTGGCAGAGAAGCCCGAACATTTCCTGCCGCGGATCTTCATGTATTTCGACGATGTTCTCGGCTCCGAGCTCGAAATGTACGGCGAACACAATGGCCAGCTGCGCGCCATTGCCGAATTGAACGCCGGGCAGGAGGCGATCCGCATCCACCGCAACCAGAACCTGATCCATCAGGATTACCTGCCGTACCGCCACCAGATCTATTATGGCCACCTGTTCGAGCACCCCGATTACAACCGCTACATCGGCGAAGGCCGTCAGGACGCGATTGAAGGTCTGCTGAAGCTCCGGGCGTGAGCGGCACTCACTGACAGAGCCGGAAGCCGCTGCTCCGGGCGATCACGTCCAGGTGCAGGTGATCGGAATGGGTGGCATCCGTCCCCGGCCCCAGCACCGTGGTGAAATGCAGGCAGGCCGTGGCGCGCACCGTGTCCTGGAACGCCTCGGCCATGCCGCCGTCACGTTCGCGTGGCTGGATCGGGATCGGCGCGCCGGACGCGAAGCGGAAACCTGTGATATCGATGCCATTGCCGACCGCATGTTCCGACAGCTTGCCATCGGGCTGCGAATTGCGGCGGCGGCAGATGTAGCTGCTGCCCTGGTCGATCGCCGCCAGCGCCCCGCGCTCGGGCAGCCTCTCTGCCGCCGGAATGACAAAATCCTGCACCCATTGCCCCAGCGCCAGCGCGGTTTCGCAGCGCATCTGGCCCGCCGGCTCCAGCGCCACCCCGCCCGGCAGGGCGCTGACCTCGACCGGCTGGCGGATGCCGCAGGCGGCATCCTCCGGTTCACTGATCGGGGCAATCGTCTGATATTGCACGCCAAGGAGATCGAGCGCGGCAAGACAGGCCGCCAGCTCAGCCGTCCCCATGGCGATGCGGTCGGGTTTCGGCGGCGTCTCTGGCGCCAGAGCTTGCCCGGCGGCGAGCGGCGCGTCGCGGCCCGGTTCATCGGCATCGGGCGTGCCGGCGCGGTCAGCAGGCCGGGCCTGCGGTTTCAGGGAAGTCTCGGGCGGCACCTCGGGCCGGGCGGGCGCGTCCGCCTCCTGCGCCACGACGGGAAAGGCGACCAGCGCCGCGACCAGAACCGCGCCCCACATCCCGCCAGATTGTGACACCCGGTCGCCAGCCGCCGCCGCCGGCGGCATGTGTCGCGGCCGCGCGTCCCCGCGCGGCGCTGGCCGGGCCGGCGGCGAACTCACATAAGCGGTGTGGCGGATTCGGCGTATCATGGCCGGTCAACGCCGGGTTTCGCCTCGGGTTCCCGTCCAGGCCGGCCGGTGGCGACGACCTGCCGAAGCCGCCCTAGCCGATCAACGTCCGCGCCTCGCGGAACGACAGCAGCCGGCGGCTGTCTTCGTCCCAAAGATGAAGGCGCGCGTTCTGAAAGCTTTCGCGGATCGTCATCCGGTTGCCGGTGGCCAGATCTGCGTGATCGCGCAGCACACGCGGCAGGCGATAGAACGGGATGCGGCTGTGCAGGTGATGCACGTGGTGAATGCCGATATTTGCGCTCAGCCATTGCAGCACCGCCGGCATCACGTAATGCGAGCTGCCATGCAGCGCGGCATCGTGCAACTGCCAGTCTTCCTCGGCCTCCCAATGGGTGGTCTCGAACTGGTGCTGCACATAGAACAGCCAGACCCCGGCGGTGGCGGCCAGCAGCGTCGAGGGCAAGAAGATCAGCAGGATCGGCATCAGCCCGCCAAACCAGAAGATCAGCCCCAGCAGGGCGAGGATCGCCGCATTGGTGCACATCGCGCTGATCCAGTAGCGCGCGGTCTCCATCAAGCCGAGCGGCAGGCGGTTTTGCAGAAAGAACAGATAGCCCGGCCCCAGGCCGAACAGTACCAGCGGATGACGATAAAGCCGGTACATCAGCCGGTTGTAAGGCGTCAGGTCGCGATATTCCGCCACGGTCAGGGTGTGGATATCGCCCATGCCGCGCCGGCCGAGATTGCCGGCAGAGCTGTGGTGAATCGAATGCGACCGCCGCCAGACGTCATAAGGTGTCAGCGTCAGCACGCCGAGCACCCGGCCCAGCCAGTCGCTGAGCGTGCGGTTGCGGAAAAACGCGCCATGGCCGCAATCGTGCTGGATGGCAAAGAGCCGCAGCAGAAAGGCCGCGTTGAGCGACGACAGCGCCAGCGTCAGCCAGTAGCTCACCCCGAGCGACCACCAGGCCAGCGCCCAGAGCAGCACGAAGGGCCCGATGGTCACCGCCAGCTCGAACCAGCTGCGCGTGGTATCGGGATCACGGTATTCCGAAAGGAGTTTGACCCAGTCGCGCGCGGCGCGCGGTTCGGGGGATCGCCGGGGCGATTGCGGTGTCTCGGTCATGCGCCTGCTTGCTCGTTGGTTGGCCGGCTTCATAGAGCAATAACCCAAGCATGCAAACGTTAGCTTAACGTCATCCGGCTCTGCGGCGCGGCTCTACAGCGGATCGATGTCGCCCTGGGCCCGCTGGGCATGGAACTCGGACGCCCATTGGGCAAAGCCGCCCTTGGCGATGGCGGTGCGCATTCCGTCCATGAGTTCCTGGTAATAATGCAGGTTGTGCCAGGTCAGCAGCATCGACGAGATGATCTCCTGGCTGCGGAACACATGATGCAGATAGGCCCGCGAATAGTTGCGGCAGGTCGGACAGCCGCAGCTTTCGTCCAGCGGCCTGGGATCGTCCTGATGGCGCGCGTTCTTGATGTTGAGCTGGCCCAGCCGGGTAAAGACCTGCCCGGTGCGCCCCGATCGCGACGGCAGCACGCAATCCATCATGTCGACGCCCCGCGCTACCGCGCCGACGATATCGTCGGGCTTGCCCACCCCCATGAGATAGCGTGGCCGGTCCTCGGGCAATTGTCCGGGCGCGAAATCGAGACAGCCGAACATCGCCTCCTGGCCTTCGCCCACCGCCAGCCCGCCGATGGCGTAGCCGTCAAAGCCGATCTCCCGCAAGGCCTCGGCGGAGTGCTGGCGCAGGTCCTGCTCCAGCCCGCCCTGCTGAATCCCGAACAGCATGTGCCCGGGGCGGTCGCCAAAGGCCGCTTTCGAACGCGCGGCCCAGCGCATCGAAAGCTCCATGCTCTCGGCGATCCGGTCGCGGTCGGCAGGCAGGGCCGGGCATTCATCGAAACACATCACGATGTCAGAGCCCAAAAGCCGCTGGATCTCCATCGAACGTTCCGGGCTGAGCATGTGTTTCGAGCCGTCGATATGCGATTTGAACGACACGCCCTGCTCGGTCAGCTTGCGCAGGCTCGCCAGGCTCATCACCTGAAAGCCGCCGCTGTCGGTCAGGATCGGCCGCTGCCAGTTCATGAAGACATGCAGCCCCCCCAGCCGGTCGATGCGCTCTGCCGTAGGCCGCAGCATCAGGTGATAGGTGTTGCCCAGCAGGATATCGGCCCCGGTCTCGCGCACGCTTTCCGGCAGCATCGCCTTGACGGTGGCGGCGGTGCCGACGGGCATGAAGGCGGGGGTGCGAATATCGCCCCGCGGGGTCGAGATCACCCCGGTGCGGGCGCGGCCATCACTGGCGTGAAGCGTGAAGGAGGTCTGTGTCATGCGCCCGGATTTGCCCGGTTTGACGGCATTTGTCGAGAGCGCGGATTTGACCCGCGCCGGCTCTGCCTTAGCTTGCAGCCCATGCATGATGATCCCAGCCCCCTGCCCGTTCTTTCCTTGCTACATCGCCCCGTAATCGCTACCGCTGCCCCGCACGGCAACCGGGGGCATGAAACATGAGCGAAGAGATCAAGCTGGGATGGGAAGAATGGGTATCGCTGCCCGACCTGGGCCTGCCGGCGCTGCGCGCCAAGGTCGACACCGGCGCGCGCACCTCGGCGCTGCACGCCTATGAGATCGAACGCTTCGGCCCGGCGTCCAAGCCCAAGGTCCGCTTTGCCGTCCACCCGATCCCCGGCCGGGACGATCTCTCGATTCCCTGCTCGGCCGAGATCATCGACCGGCGCGAGGTGATCTCGTCCAATGGCGAGGCCGAGAGCCGCTACGTGATCCGCACCAACATCAAGGTCGGCACCAAATCCTGGCCGATCGAAGTGACACTCACCGACCGGCGCGGCATGTCGAACCACATGCTGCTGGGCCGTCAGGCGCTGACCGAGGCGGTCACCGTGGTGCCGGCCGAGAAATTCCAGCAGCCCGAGCTGAGCTTTGACGTCTATCATTCGACCCGCGTGCGCAAGATGGCACCGAACCGGGCGCTTCGGGTGGCGGTGCTGTCGCGCGAGGCGAATTATTCCACGGCGCGGCTGGTGGCCGAGGGCGAGGAACGCGGCCATGTGGTCGAGACCATCGACACCACCCGTTGTTACATGGCGATCAACGCTTTGGCGCCGGATGTCTATTACGATGGCAAGCGGCTGCCGCGCTATGACGCGGTGATCCCGCGCATCGGCGCCTCGATCACCAGCTATGGTACCGCCGTGGTGCGCCAGTTCGAGACCATCGGCACCTATTGCATCAACGGTTCGGCCGGTATCACCCAGAGCCGCGACAAGCTCTGTGCCCATCAACTCATGGCGCGGCACAAGATCGGCATGCCGAACACCGCCTTTGCCGCCTCGCCCAAGGACACCGACGGGCTGATCGGGCTGGTGGGCACGGCGCCGCTGATCGTCAAGCTGCTGGAATCGACGCAGGGCAAGGGCGTGGTGCTGGCCGAGACCAAGAAGGCCGCGCAATCGGTGATCGATGCCTTCCGCGGGCTCAAGGCCAATTTCCTGGTGCAGGATTTCGTCAAGGAGGCGGCCGGCGAGGACATCCGCTGCCTGGTGGTCGGCGGCAAGGTGGTGGCGGCGATGAAACGCACCGGCGCCGAGGGCGATTTCCGCTCCAACCTGCACCGTGGCGGATCGGCGCAGGTGGTGCGCATCTCCAAGGCCGAGCGCGAGGCAGCGGTCAAGGCGGCGCGGGTTTTCGGGCTGAAACTGGCCGGGGTCGATCTGCTGCGCTCGGAAGGCGGGCCGAAGGTGCTCGAGGTCAATTCCTCGCCCGGGCTCGAGGGGATCGAGAAGGCCAGCGGCAAGAACATCGCCGGTCTGCTTTACGATCACATCGAGACCCATGTGCGGCCGCAGCCGGTGCGGCGGCGGAAGACGGATTGAAATCATGCCGCGCGGGTTGCCGGCGGGCTGCCTGCCCGCAGGCGCATTGTTCAGCGGTCGGATGGGCCCGGCGGGCATAAACCGTTTCGGCACACGCCGAGGATCGCCGCGCCGCGGCCCGGGGATGCGCCGCTTCGGGAGGTCTTGAAAAATCAGACAGTTCTCATGAAAGCGCCCTTCCCCGCCTGCCTTCGAACGTTATACTGACCACAGCATTACAAAACGATCCGCCCGCGATTTCGGGCCTCAGACCCGGAGCTCGCAGAGAACCCATGGAAGACGTGATCCTTCCCCTGTTGCAGGACAATCTGGTGATCCTGCTGGCGGCGCTGTTCCTGATCCTCGTTGTCGTGCGCGGGGTCAAGATCGTGCCGCAATCCGAAAAATTCGTCGTCGAACGCTTCGGCCGGCTGCATGCGGTGCTTGGTCCCGGCATCAACTTCATCGTGCCCTTCCTCGACCGGGTCGCGCACCGGATCTCGATCCTCGAACGGCAGCTTCCCACCCATTCGCAGGACGCCATCACCTCGGACAACGTGCTGGTGCAGGTCGACACCTCGGTGTTCTACCGCATCATCGAGCCGGAAAAGACCGTCTATCGCATCCGCGACATCGACGCCGCGATCGAGACCACGGTGGCCGGCATCGTCCGCGCCGAGATCGGCAAGATGGAGCTCGATCATGTGCAATCCAACCGGTCGGCGCTGATCGACACCATCAAGCACAGCGTCGAGGACGCGGTGGACAACTGGGGGATCGAGGTGACACGGGCCGAGATCCTCGACGTCAATCTCGATCAGGCGACCCGTGAAGCGATGCTGCAACAGCTCAATGCCGAACGCGAGCGCCGGGCACAGGTGACCAAGGCCGAGGGTGCCAAACGCGCCGTCGAACTGAACGCCGATGCCGAACTCTATGCCGCCGAACAGACCGCCAAGGCACGCCGCATCCAGGCCGATGCCGAGGCCTATGCCACCGCCGTGGTGGCCCAGGCGATCTCCGACCACGGCATCGAGGCGGCGCAATACCAGGTGGCGCTGAAACAGGTCGAGGCGATGGCCGGCCTAGGCGCCAGCGCCGGCAACCAGACGGTGGTGATCCCGGCGCAGGCGCTCGAGGCCTTCGGCGATGCCTTCAAGCTGCTCAAGGGCCGGGCGTGATGGCGGAACTGGTCAACACATGGTGGGTCTGGCTGGCGGCGGCGCTGGTGCTGGGCAGCCTCGAGGTGCTGGTGCCGGGCTTCGTCTTTCTCGGCTTCGCGATTGGCGCGGCGCTGGTCGGGCTGGCGATGCTGGGGCCGCTGGCCTGGCTGTCACCGGCGATGATTCTGCTGGTCTTTGCGGCCCTGTCGCTGCTGGCCTGGCTGGTGCTGCGACGGCTGTTTTCGCTGCCCAAAGGCCAGGTCAAACATTTCGACCGCGACATCAACGACTGACGTCTCGGTTCCCGGCCCGCCCCGGCGCCGCTGCCGAGGCCTCGGTTTTTCGCGGCTCGGGCCAAGAGGCCCCGGGTCTGGCCCGGGGCGCGCGTGCTGCCGCGGCATCGGCCCCTCTGGACCCTGCCGCCCCCATTCCCTATATGTTTGGTAAGAAATCAAACGAGGCCCCGTGATGAATGACGCCACCGCGCCAATGGAAGGCGCGCCGCTGATCAAGCCTTCGAGCACCGAACACCCGCTCTACGACAATATCGTCGAAGCCTGCCGGACGGTCTATGATCCCGAGATCCCGGTGAATATCTACGATCTCGGTCTGGTCTACACGATCGAGATCAGCCCCGAAAACAAGGTCATGATCATCATGACCCTCACCGCGCCGGGCTGTCCGGTGGCCGGCGAAATGCCCGGCTGGCTGGTGGATGCGGTCTCGCCCGTCGATGGCGTGCAGGAGGTCGATGTCGAGATCACCTGGGATCCGCCCTGGGGCATGGACATGATGAGCGACGAGGCCCGGCTCGAGCTGGGGTTCATGTAGGCGCCGATGACGTCGCAGAAGGCGCGCATGCAGGCCGGCGAGCTTTATGATGTCGGCGATCCTGAGCTGGTGGCGGCGCGGCAGCGCGCCCAGAGCCTGATGCGCGACTACAATGCCACGATCTACGGCGAAGGCGCGGCCCGCGCCGCCATTCTGGATGAACTTCTGGGCCGCCGGGGCGACGGCTGCGCCCTGCGCGCCCCGCTTTTTGTCGATTACGGCTGGAACGTGTTTCTGGGCGACAAGGTGTTTCTCAACTATGGCTGCGTGCTGCTCGATGTCTGTCCGATTACCATCGGCGACATGACCCAGATCGGCCCTTATGTGCAGATCCTCACCGCCGATCACCCGCGCGACGCGGAAACCCGTGATCGGGGGCTGGAATTCGGCCGGCCGGTGACCATTGGCCGCAATGTCTGGATCGGCGGCGGCGCGATCCTTCTGCCCGGCGTCAGCATCGGCGATGACGCGGTGATCGGCGCCGGCGCCGTTGTCACCCGCGACGTGGCCGCCGGCATCACGGTTGGCGGAAATCCGGCCCGCCCGCTTGTTTCGCGCCGGGTGCAGGCTTAGGTAAGGCGCAAAGGAGACCCGCTCATGTTTGGCATCCCCGGCAAGCAAGCCGTGACCATGACCCCCGCCGCGATCCGCCAGATCGTGAAACTGATGCAGCAGAAAGGCCATGCCGGCCTGCGCATCGGCGTCAAGAAAGGCGGCTGCGCGGGCATGGAATACACCATGGATTTCGCCGACGAGATCGGCGAAAACGACGAGGTGGTCGATCAGGATGGCGCCCGCGTGATGATTGCGCCGATGGCACAGATGTTCCTCTTCGGCACCGAGATCGACTACCAGACCTCGCTTCTGGAAAGCGGCTTCAAATTCAACAATCCCAATGTCGAAGACGCCTGCGGCTGCGGCGAATCGATCAAGTTCAAGGATGTCGAGGAGCTGGCCGAGGAATTCCCCGACGGCATTCCGAAGCTGAGCTGAGCCACGCCGCTCCGCCGGCCGCTCAGTGCCCGGTCAGCCGCGGGTCATAGGGATAACGTGACAGCAGTTCATAACCGGTCTCGGTGATCAGCACCTGATCCTCCAGCTTGATCGAGAAATCGCCACCCTCAGGGCTGATCAGCGCCTCGACACAAAGCGTCATGCCCGGTTCCAGCGCATAATCGAAGGCGCCGGGCATCGTGTGATCGGGATAGGCCACCAGCGGCCATTCATCGCAGAGCCCGACACCATGGGCCAGACAGCTGTATTTCTGCATCTCGAACTCCGGCCGCAGGCGGTGGCAATTGCGGCTCAGATCCTCGATCTGCACGCCCGGCCCCAGCATGTCCATGTTGCTTCGGATGTGGTCGAGCCCGTGGCGCATCGCGTCGACCATGTCGGGCCGTGGCGGCCCCGGGTCGATCCACCAGGTCCGGCTGATGTCGGTGCAGAAGCCATAGGCGCCCACCAGATCGGTGTCGAAGGCGAGGATCTCGTTTTCCTGCACGATCCGGCCGCCGCATTCCTGAAACCAGGGGTTGGTGCGCGGCCCCGAAGTCAGCAGCCGCGTCTCGATCCATTCGCCGCCCCGGCGGATGTTCTCGGCATGCAGCACCGCCCAGATGTCATCTTCGCTCACATCGCCGCGCGGCACCTCTGCCCGGGCAAAGCGCTCCATTTCGGCCATGGCCGCCTCGCAGGCATGGATCGCGCAGCGCATTGCGCGGATCTCGTCCGCCCCCTTGATGCTGCGGGCCTTTTCCGTGGCCTCTTCGCCGGGGAAGAGGCGTATGCCCAGCCCCTCCAGCGCCCGCAGCCCGTGCTGCATGATCTTGTCCACCCCCAGCCGCATCTCGCCGCCGCCATGGTCAGCCAGCAGATCGCGCACCTCGCCTGCAAAGACCGTCGCTGCCGCCTCCAGCCCGTCGCCGCGGCTGAAGTAGAACAGATCGGCGCCCGAGCGCTGTTCGCGCACCAGCGGGTTGAAGCCGGAAAGAAACGGCGCCACCCGGTAATCCCAGATCACCATGTAGTCGTCGGCACAGACCAGCACGGCGCGGAACGGGTTGTGGGTGTTCCAGAGCTGCATGTTGGTGCTGTCGGTGGCATAGCGGATGTTGAGCGGATCGAAGATCAGAAGCCCGCCCCAGCCGCGCGCCTGCACCGCCTGCACCAGACGCTGCCAGCGCCAGCGCCGCATCGCCTGAAGATCGGGCAGCGCCAGCCCCGCCGCCGCCCATTCGTCATAGGCCAGCCGCGTCGGCCCGATCTCGACCCGATCAGCATCGTTGGGCGTGTTGTCGGCCAGCCGCCGCCCCCGGCCCGGATCGATCTTGCGCCGGGTGCTGTAGGGTTCGAACCTGTCCTTGCTCATGGGGCCTCCGGGATCGCTCGCACCGAGTATGACCCGATGCCAGACGCCCCGATGCGCCGGATTGCGACCTGTCGGGGCGGCGGAAACGACCTGCCGTCCGCCTCAGCCCTTCAGATGCAGGTACGTCTCGTTGAACCGCTTGGCGAGGTGATCGCCGGCGCGGATCACCACACCCGAGCCCGGCGGCGCGACATTGGCGTCATGATTGGGGTTGAAGAACATCGGCACCGAGATTCGCTCCTGCTCGGAGCCCTTCACCCGATGCAGCGTCGCCACCACCTGCCCCTCGGTCCACATCTCGAGCATTTCGCCGAAATTGATGATGAAGCTGCCGGGCTGTGCCGCGACCGGCAGCCAGCGCCCGTCGCGGGTCTGCACCTCGAGCCCGGGCACCCCGTCGGTGGCCAGCAGCGTCAGACAGCCGTAATCAGTATGCGGGGCGATGCCGAAATCCTTTTCGCCGGCCCAGGTCGGGCGTTCTGGATAGTAATTGCCCCGCAAGAGCGCCATCGGCCGGGTGAACTTGTCGTCGAAATAATCCTCGGGCGCGTCGATGGCCCGCGCGATGCCGCGCAGCATGTCGCGCGCCACGACCAGCGCATCGCTGTAATAGGCCTGCACGATGCGCCGGAACCGCGCGGGCCGCGCCGGCCAGAGGTTGTCGGCATAGACCGGCAGATCAAGGCCGCGCAGCGGATCGCCCGCCGCCAGTTCAAAGCCGCAATCGAAGACCTGCTTGTAATCGGGATTGGCGCCGGGATCGACCTGTTCGCTCTGCGCCGCGCCCCAGCCCCGGTTCGACCCGGTGCGCGCCATGTCGACCGCGCGTTTCTCGGCCTCGGGCCGGCGAAAGAAATCGCGGTAGGCGGCGATCACCGCCGTCACCCGGGCCGCATCGAGCGCGGTACCGGTCAGGACGAGAAAGCCGATCTCCTGCGCCGCCACCCGCAGGGCATCGAGCGTCAGCGGATCGCCCGCGCGCAGCGAACAGGCGTCGATCCTCGGTATCATGCTGGCGCCTCCCTTGCCGGCCGGCCGCTGTGCGTCGGGCCCCTGTGCCTCGGCCCCCTGTGTTTCAGAACCCCCGCGGTCCTGCAACCGGGGTTGACCTTTGGCCGGCAGCGGCAATGATGCGCGCCAATCAAACCAGAGGAGTGGTCATGCGCAGAAAACTTGCCGCCGGCAATTGGAAGATGAACGGAACCTCGGCCGAGCTCGCCCGGCTGACAACCCTGGCCGAAAGCCACGGCTCCGCCGGCTGCGACGTGCTGATCTGCCCGCCCGCCACCCTGCTCAGCCGCGCCGCCGAGGCGCTCTCGGGCAGCGCCATCGCGGTTGGCGGACAGGATTGCCACGGCGCCACCAGCGGCGCCCATACCGGCGACATCTCGGCCGGGATGCTGAAGGACGCTGGCGCCAGCCACGTGATCCTCGGCCATTCCGAGCGCCGGGCCGACCATGGCGAAGGCGATGCCCTGGTGCGCACCAAATCCGAGGCCGCCATTGCCGCCGGGCTGACCGCGGTGATCTGCCTCGGCGAAAGCCTCTCAGAGCGCGACGCCGGGCAGACGCTCGACGTGATCGGCACCCAGCTCGAAGGTTCCACCCCCGATGGCGCCAGCGGCGCGCGCGTGGTCATCGCCTATGAGCCGGTCTGGGCGATCGGCACCGGCAAGGTGCCCACCACCGATCAGATCGGCGAGGTGCATGATTTCATCCGCACGGGCCTCACCCGCCGGTTCGGCGCCGAGGCCGGCGATGCCATCCGCATTCTCTACGGCGGTTCGGTCAAGCCGGGCAATGCGGCCGAGATCTTTGCGGTCTCGAATGTCGACGGTGCGCTGGTGGGGGGCGCCAGCCTGAAGCCTGAGGATTTCGGCCCGATCATCGACGCCCTCGAGGCCAGCGCGGGCTGAGACTGCGGCAGCGAGGGGCCAGCCCCTCGCGCTCCCCGCGGTATTTCCGGCAAGAGGAAAGCAGACTGCAAAGGCGACGCCCGGATGGAGCGTCGCCTTTTTGGTTTGTCGGGAACAGGCGCGCGGCGGCGCGGGCTCCGGTCTATTGAACCACGATCTCCGGCCCCATGAAGGTGGTGGGAAGCCAGGTCGAGAGCCAGGGGATGTAGGTCACCATGATCAGGAAGACAAAGAGCACCGCGAGGAAGGGCAGCGCCGCCTTGACCACCCGCATCATCGGCATCCCCGCCACCCCGGAGGTGACAAAGAGGTTGAGGCCGACCGGCGGGGTGATCATGCCGATCTCCATGTTGACGACCATGATGATCCCGAGGTGGATCGGATCGATGCCGAGTTCGATGGCAATCGGAAACACCAGCGGCGCCACGATCACGATCAGCCCCGAGGGCTCCATGAACTGACCGCCGATCAGCAGGATCACGTTCACGATCACCAGGAACATCACCGCGCCGAAGCCCGCCGCGAGCATCGAGGCGGCGATCTGTTGCGGGATCTGCTCGTCGGTCAGCACGTGTTTCAGGATCAGTGCATTGGCGATGATGAACATCAGCGTGACCGTCAGCTTGCCGGCCTCGAACAGCGTGTCGCGGGTGTCGCGGTGCACGAAGGCGGTGACCAGCGCGATGGGTTTCTGCATCAGCGACAGGTTGCGCTCGCCCTCGGGACGCGACAGCGGCCCCATGTCACGATAGACGAAGGTGGCGATGAAGAAGGCATAGACCGCCGCCACCGCCGCCGCCTCTGTCGGGGTGAAGATGCCGCCGTAGATTCCGCCCAGGATGATGACGATGAGGAACAGGCCCCAGCCGGCCTCTGCGCCGGACTCGAAGACCTCGCCCCAGCCCTTCCATTCGCCCTTGGGCAGCGCGCGGATGCGGGCGATGATGTAGATCGTCACCATCAGCATGGTGCCCGCCATCAGCCCCGGAATGACACCGGCCAGAAACATCCGCCCGACCGACACATCCGTGGCGGAGGCATAGACCACCATGACGATGGAGGGCGGGATCAGGATGCCCAGGGTGCCGGCGTTGGCGATCACGCCGGCGGCGAAATCCTTGGAATAGCCGACCTGGCGCATGCCGGCGATGACGATCGAACCGATGGCCACCACGGTTGCCGGCGACGAGCCGGAGAGCGCGGCAAAGAGCATGCAGGCAAAGACGCCGGCGATCGCCAGGCCGCCGTGGAAATGGCCGACCAGCGCGATCGAGAAGCGGATGATCCGTTTCGCCACGCCGCCGGTCGACATGAAGCTGGACGCCAGGATGAAGAACGGGATCGCGAGCAGCGTGTAATGGCCTGCCATCGCCTGAAAGAAGGTCTGGGCAATCGAGGCCAGCGAGGTGTCCGACAGCAGCAGCAGGAACAGGATGGACGACATGCCGAGCGAAACGGCGATGGGCACGCCGATCAGCATCAGGCCGATCACCATGACAAAGAGGAAGACGACTTCCATTGGGTTATTCCTCGTAGTTCATGTGGCGGACATCATCGACGGCGTCTTCGGCCTCATGGCTGACAATCAGCCCCTCGGCCTTGTCAGTCACCAGACGCAGGAAGGCCTGGATGAAGCGAAAGAGCAGCAGCGCCGCGCCGAAAGGCAGCATGGCATAGGGGATGAAGCGCGGGATCTTCTCGTAGGCCTCGCCTTCGTTCATCGCATCGCCGAGCCAGGCCAGAAAGGCCGGCATCGGGATGTCGTTGACCTCGTACCAGGCGCGGAACGACGAACGCCCCATCTCTTCCAAGCCGGTGGGGAACCAGCGGCCGGTGGTCTGCGGCAGATTTGCGAAATTGGCCCAGTAGTCCCAGGACCCCTTGAGCAGCAGGAAGGCATAGACGATGCAGATCACCCCGGCGATCAGCGCCAGCGCCTTGCGCACCGGCCGGTCGAACAGGTTGATCACCGCGTCGACGCCGAGATGGGCGGTGACCTTGACCGCATAGCTCACCCCGAAGAGCACCAGCCAAGCGAAGAGAAAGGCGGTCATCTCCAGCCCCCAGATCAGCCCGGTGTTGAAGCCATAGCGCAAAACGACGTTGATGAAGGTGATGATGGTCATGGCGCCGAGGATCAGCGCGATGAAGGTTTCCTCGAGCTCATGGACCATGCGGCCCAGAATCCCCTTGGGTTCGTAATGGGCTGACATCGCCCGTCCCCTTTTCGTCTGGAAGTTGCCGGACACCCGGCGCGTTGCCGGCCGTGCCCCGGAAGTGAAGCGGGCCGGGATCGTTGCGGATCCCGGCCCCTGTCCCCGCGGTCTGGCGGTCCCGGCCCGCAAGCGGGCCGGGTCGGCAGTGCCGGATCAGTTCATGTTGTTGATCGCCTGCGCGGCGTCGATGTTCTCCTGGCCGACGTCCTCGGTGAATTCCGCCCAGACCGGCTTCATTGCGTCCACCCAGGCCTGGCGCTGATCGGCGTCGAGCTGGCGCACGGTGCCGCCGGCATCGATGATCGCCTGCTTGGCCTCGCCGTTCACCTTGGCCGATTCCGAGTTCCGGGTTTCGGTCACCTCGTCGACGATGGTGCGGAGCTGCTCGCGCACATCATCGGGCAGGTTGTCCCAGAAATCCACCGAGGTCACGAGCAGGTAGTCGAGAATGCCGTGGTTGGTCTCGGTGATGCCGTCCTGCACCTCAAAGAACTTCTGGCCGTAGATGTTGGACCAGGTGTTTTCCTGACCGTCGACAACGCCGGTCTGAAGCGCGCCGTAGACTTCCGAGAAGGCCATCGGCTGCGGCGAGGCGCCCATTGCCGACATCTGCGCCTTGAGCACGTCCGACGATTGCACCCGGAACTTCAGGCCTTCGGCGTCGGACGGCACCAGAAGCGGCTTGTTGGCCGACATCTGCTTCATGCCATTGTGCCAGAACGCCAGGCCCAGCAGGCCGCGGCGGGTCATCGATTCCTTCATCGCCTGGCCGGTTTCCGAGTTCTGGAAGGCGTCGACGGCGTTGATGTCGTTGAACATGAACGGCAGATCGAAAATCCGGAACTGTTTGGTGAAGCGCTCGAATTTCGACAGCGAGGGCGCCGCGAACTGGACGTCGCCGTTCAGCATCGCCTCGAGCACCTGGTCATCGTTGTAGAGGGTCGAGTTCGGAAAGACCTCCATGCAGGCTTTGCCGTTCATTTCCTCGTTGACGCGCTTTTCCAGCAGCGAGGCGGCAATGCCCTTGGGGTGTTTGTCGGTGTTGGTGACATGGGCGAACTTGATGACGATCTCGCCCTCTTCGCAGGCCGCCAGCGCACCGGATGCGGTGGTGACGGTCAAGGCCACGGCAGTTGCGGCGGTTGTCAGGAATGTTTTCATGGTCTCTCCTCCCGAGAATTGACGCGCCCGGAGTGCGCTCCGGACCGATGACCGTACTAGACAGCGCGGCGGGAATCCGCTCAAGAGGTTGTGATCTCAGGTGAGAATAATCCTTCAACCAACTGATTTTATTTAAATTTCAAATTTCAAGTCCGAGCACCACATGACACCTGTGCGAAATTCCGCACAAGGTTAGCGGCAAACAGTGCGAAAATCCGCACAGGTCGGCGGGGCTGGCGAATCTCCCGCGGGGCGGTCACCCTGTCCCGCATGACGCAGCCCGAAGACATCCCGCCCGACCGGCTCGACCGGCTGCTTGCCTTTCTGCAACGGGCCGAACGGCTGAAGGATACCCTGCGCTCGGGCCGGACCGCCGAAGGGCGGCCCGAGAGCGTGGCGGCGCACAGCTGGTCGCTCTGCCTGCTGGTGCTGCTGCTCGAGGACGAGATTGCCGGCGCCGACCTTTTACAGCTCCTGCGGCTTTGCCTGGTGCATGATCTGGGCGAAGCGATCTCGGGCGACGTGCCGGCGATCCACCAGACCACGGAGGACGACAAATCCGCCCGTGAGCGTGCCGATCTTCTGACGCTCTGCGACGGTTTGCCCGAGGATGTCACCACGCGGCTGCTCGCGCTCTGGGAGGAATACGACCGGGGCGAGACGCCGGAAGCGGCGCTGGCCAAGGGGTTGGACAAGATCGAGACCATGGTGCAGCACGTCACCGGCACGCAGCAGCCCGATTTCGACTACCTGTGGAACCTCGGCTATGGCGTCAGCCGCACGGCGCAGACCGATCTTTTGCGGGATCTGCGGCATCGTGTGGACGCGATGACGCGGCACAAGGCGGCGCAGCCCCGCGGCGGCGCCCTCTGAGCCGCCGCCTCAGCGCAGACAGACCAGCCGACGGTCCCGGATCGCGGGCAATGCGGTGGGCGGCGCAACCTCGGCGTCGGTCTCGAAATAGGCGGCCAGGCCCTGCGCCACGTCACCGAGGAACGATTCGCAGCCCAGCCCCTCGCAGATCAGCACCTCATGCCCCGCGAGCGCCACATGCACATAGACAAGATCGCCCTCGGGCGCCACTTGGCGAATGCTGTCGCCATTGGTCAGCTTGATGGCGGGGACAAGCACGGCCTCTTCGCCGAAATAGATCTGGGCCCGCCAGTCGCGCACCAGAACCCGGTGCTGCGGCGACAGCTCGACCGCGCGGCGCGGCCGTCCCGGGCCCAGTGCCTCGGGACCGATGCGCACCGGCCAGAACCGCCGGTCCTCGCGCACCGCGGCCAAGGGATAACGCTTCATCAGCACCTGCCGCACCTCGGCCGTGCCGCCGCCATGCAGCTTGACCCGCATGCCCGGCGCCAGCGCCTCGACCCGGACCGGGCCGGTTTCGGTGGCGATGCGGCTGCCGGCGCGGAAACAGACCGGTGTGGCCAGTTCTTCATAGGGGCGCGATCCGCCCTCGGAGGCCGACACCACCGTCAGCGGCACACCCGGCGGCGGAAAGCCCCCGGGGCCGCCCATGAAGGCCAGCCCTTCGACCGTGCCATAAGAGGCCCCGCCGCCCGGTTCGTTGATGTTGAAGCCGATCAGCGTGTAGCTGTTGCCGTCGGGATCCTGCACCACAAGCTGATATTCGGCCTCGACCCGCAGGCCGCTGTCATATGACACTCCGTCAAAGCTCTGCGCGCCGTCCAGCGTCTGGCTGCTGTCGGTGTCCTCGAAATTGTTCTCGCTGTCGTCGACGTCAATCGTTTCCCAGGCGGTGGAGTTCAGCGTGATGGTCTCGCCGACCAGATGCGAGCCGTCGCCCTGGTCGTACCCCGAAAGCTCGGCCCCCCCGGAGATCGAAATCTGCGACTCTCCCAGGGAATAGATCGTATAGCTGGGCATTTTTTACCCTTTTTTCTGACTGTTATTCATTCTGCTCGGCGCCGAGAATGCGGCATGCCGGAGGCCGGCGTCAATCCGGCCCGCGCCCTTGCCCGCGCAGCGCGGCGCAAACACCACAGGCGGGGCGGATCGGGGCTTGGTCCTCCGTCCACGGGCCGCTAGGCTGGCGGCGATGTTTCCGAGGAGGCGCGCCATGGTCCTGCGAAGCTCTGCCCTGCCCGTGACCGGCCTGTCGTGATGGGCACGCTGGCCCTGTTGTGGCGCGACAACAAGCTGCTGCTGAGCGGTTTCGTGCTGGCGCTGGTGCTGGCCGGATTCTTTGCGGTGCGGGCGGTGGGGTTCTGGATCTACTGGGCCGATCCGGCGCATCGCAATCAGGCGATCGAGCCCTGGATGACACCGCGTTATGTGGCGCATTCCTGGCATGTGCCGCCAAAGGTGGTGGCCGAGGCGCTGGGGCTCACCCCCGGCGGCGGACGCATCACCATGGCCGAGATCGCGGCGCGCGAAGGCGTGAGCCTGCCGGAAATCGCCGCCCGGGTGATCGCCGCCATCGAAGCCGACCGCGCGGCGCGCGGCGGGCCGACGCCGGGACCGCGCGGATGAGCGAGGCGCTGTTCGAGCTTGTCGCCAGCAATGGCATCTGGCTGCTGGCCGGAGCCTGTTTCCTGTCGTGCCTGCTGGTGCCGATCCCCTCGTCGCTGCTGATGCTGGCCGGCGGCGCCTTTGTCGCGGCGGGCGATCTGGAATTCACGGCAATGTTCCTCGCCACCTGGCTGGCGGCAGTGGCGGGCGATCAGACCGGCTATCTGATCGGCCGCAGCGGCGCGCCTTTGCTCGACCGGCTGTCCGCGCGCCATGCCAAACAGGCTGCGCTGATTGCCCGCGCCCGGGCACTGGTGGCGCGGCGAGGCGGGCTCGGGGTGTTCTTTTCCACCTGGCTGGTGGCGCCGCTGGGGCCTTACGTCAACTTCATCGCCGGGGCCAGCGGGCTGGGCTGGCTGCGCTTTTTGCTCTGGGATGCCGCCGGCGAGGCGATCTGGGTCGGCGGCTACATCACCCTGGGCTATGTCTTTGCCGATCAACTGGCGCAGGTGGCGGATATTGCCGCAAATGCCTCGGGTTTCCTGGCGGCGGCGGCGGTGGCGCTGGGTCTGGGGCTGCTCCTGCGGGCGCGGGTGCGCCGGGCCCGGGCGCGGGCGGGCTCGACATGAGCCCGCGCCGGCCCCATATCTGAGCCATGTTGAAATTCACCCCGATCCTGCTCGCCCTTCTCTATGGCCTGGCGATGTATCACTTCTCGGCCTGGCGCACCCGCAAGGAGCTTGACGCGCGGTCGACCGAACTGGCCGATCCGGCGCTGAAGCGGCTGACCGACCGGATGGCCGCGGCGCTCGATCTGGCGCGCATTCGGGTGCATATCTACGAGATCGATCCGGTCAACGGGCTGGCGGCGCCGGACGGGCGGATCTTCATCACCCGCGGCTTCTATCGCAAGTATCGCAACGGCGAGGTCACCGCCGAGGAGATGGCCAGCGTGATCGCCCATGAGCTGGGCCATGTGGCGCTGGGCCATTCGCGGCGGCGGATGATCGATTTTTCCGGCCAGAACGCGCTGCGCACCGCGCTCGGCATGGTGCTGAGCCGCTTCCTGCCGGGGATCGGTGTCTGGATTGCCGGGGCGCTGACCTCGTTGCTGGCGGCGCGGCTGTCCCGGTCGGATGAATACGAGGCCGATGCCTACGCGGCGGCGCTGCTGACCAAGGCCGGGATCGGCGTGGCGCCGCAGATCAGCCTGTTCCACAAGCTGGACGCGCTGACCGCGAAACGCGCCGGTGCCGCACCGGCCTGGCTGATGAGCCACCCGAAGACCGCCGAGCGGGTGGCGGAGCTGGAGAAGCTGGAAGGCCGCTGGCAGTCCTAGGGCGGGTGTGCACCCCAACGTGGCGCGACGGCCGGCCTGCCCGGGTGGGTTCGATGCTCCCTAGGCGAGAGCCTTGGCCAACCGGGGGAGACGCGCCTTTTTCAACAGCGGCCGCATCTGCCAGTCATGTTCTGAAAGGCTGCGAGCCTTGGCGAGCACGTTTGTCGCCACCGGCTCCACCAGCTCCGGCCGGGCCTGCCAGATGCCATGCAGGAAACCGTCGGGATCGAGCCGCGACAGCCCCTCTTCGGCCAGGATCTGACGGGGGAAATCCTTGGCGTTCATGGTGCAGATCATGTCGGCCGAGCCGGCGATCGCCGCCGCCAGCACATGTATGTCGGCCGGATCGGGCAGCCACAGCCGCGCCTCCAGCGATGGTGGCCAGCTCACCTCCGCCTCCGGCCAGTCGATCGCCAGGAGCGCGATCTCGCCGCGTGCCTGGGCCTCGCCGCCCGGTCCGATCTTGCGCGCCGCCCGCGCCCATTCCTCGAGGATACGGGCCGACCAGAGCGGTGTGAAGGCGCCCTGCGCCGCCACGCCGAGCAGCATCTCGCGCATCACCGTCGGATAGATCACGCAGGCGTCGAGCAGGACTTTCACGATACAGGCTCCGTAACGGGGAGAGTGGGGCCGTGCCCCTCGGCCTGCGGCCTCACCCCAAGGGTATTGGCAAACTGAGGACGGGATCAGAGGCGGTAGAACAACGCCTTGAGGTAACCCGATTCCGCCAGCTGCGGCATCAGCGGATGGTCCGGCCCGGCAAATCCGGTGTGGATCAGCGCGCCCTGCCGCCCGGCGCGGCCGATGCCGCGGGTGCAGGCGGTGCGGAAGGCGCCGAGATCGGCGGCATGCGAGCAGGAACAGAGGCCCAGATAACCGCCATCACGGACCAGCGGCGCCGCCAGCCGCGCGATGCGCTCATAGGCTCGCAGCCCGGCCTCCAGCGCCTGTTTCGAGGGCGCGAAGGCCGGCGGGTCGCAGACCACCACGTCGAATTGCGCGCCCGCCTCGGCCAGCACGGTCAGCGTGTCGAAGGCATCGCCCTGACGAACCGAGAGCCTGTCGCCGAAGCCCGAGGCCTCGGCCCCCGCCTCGGCCAGCGCCAGCGCCGGGGCGGAGCCATCGACGCAGAGCGCCGTCCTTGCGCCGGCCGCCAGCATGGCCAGGCCGAAGCCGCCGACATGGGAAAAGACGTCGAGCACTTCGGCCCCCGGCGTCACCAGCCGGCGGGCAAAGGCATGCGAGGCCCGCTGGTCGAAGAACAGGCCGGTCTTCTGGCCGCCGGTCAGATCGGCCATGTAGGTGGCGCCGTTCATCGTGACCGGCAGCGGCGCGTCGGGCGCCTGCCCCGCCAGCACGCCGGATTGGTCGTCGAGCCCTTCGAGCGCCCTTGTGCGGCCGCCGGCGTTCTTGAGCACATGCTGGACCCCCGTCACCTGTTGCAGGGCCGCGGTCAGCGCCTTGAGCCGGACCTCGAGCCAGGCCGCGTTGGGCTGCACCACCGCAGTGTCGCCGAACCGGTCGATCACCAGCCCCGGCAGCCCGTCGGCCTCGGCATGCACCAGTCGATAGAAGGGCGCATCATAAAGCTGCGCCCGCAGCGCCAGCGCCTTGCTCAGCCGCGCCGCGAACCAGGCCTGATCCACGGTCTCGCCCGGATCGCGCGACAGCACCCGGCCGATGATCTTCGAGGTCGGATTGGCCGCCACCAGCGCCAGTGGCGTGCGGTCGGCATCCTCGAGCACGGCCAGCGCGCCCGGCGCGATCGAACGGGTGCGGCGGTCGGTGACCACCTCGTTGGCAAAGACCCAGGGCGCGCCATGGCGAATGGCGCGGGCGTTGGCTTGGGGTTTCAGGCGGATCACGGGTAAATCTGTCATAGCGCGCTGATAGGGCCAAAACCGCGCCGAGGAAAGACCCGTCGCCATTCCGCGCCACTGTGTTATCCTGCGCGCGGGACGAGGGTTGCAATCCCCAGGCCGGCCAGCTAGAAGACCCAGGAAGTTAGCGCTAACAGCCGCGACAGACCTGCCGCCGCGATAGGAGCCAGCATGACCCTGAACGCCATCATTGCCGATGTCACCGACAAGATCCGCAAACGCTCCGAGGCGCGCCGCGCCGGCTATCTCGACAAGATGCGCCGCGCCGCCGAGGAGGGCCCGCGCCGCGGCCATCTGAGCTGTGGCAACCAGGCCCATGCCTATGCCGCGCTGGAGGAGGACAAGGACGCCCTCGCGGCCTCGCAAAAGCCCAACCTGGGAATCATCACCGCCTATAACGACATGCTCTCGGCGCACCAGCCCTTCGAGACCTATCCGCAGCTGATCAAGGCGGCCGCCCGGCGCGCCGGCGGCACGGCGCAGGTCTCGGGCGGCGTGCCGGCGATGTGCGACGGGGTGACCCAGGGTCAGGTGGGCATGGAATTGTCACTGTTCTCGCGGGACGTGATCGCGCTGGCCACCGGGGTTTCGCTGTCGCACAACACCTATGACGCCGCCGTTTACCTCGGGGTCTGCGACAAGATCGTGCCCGGTCTGATCATCGCCGCCGCCACTTTCGGCTATATTCCCGGGCTGTTCATCCCGGCCGGGCCGATGACCTCGGGGCTGCCGAATGACGAAAAATCCAAGGTGCGGCAGAAATTCGCCACCGGCGAGGTCGGCCGGGACGAGTTGATGAAGGCCGAGATGGCCTCGTATCACGGGCCGGGCACCTGCACATTCTACGGCACCGCCAATACCAACCAGATGCTGATGGAGTTCATGGGGCTGCACCTGCCCGGCACCAGCTTTGTCAACCCCGGCACCGCGCTGCGCGAGGCGCTGACCGAGGCGGCAACCGAACGCGCGCTGGCGATCACCGCGCTGGGCAACCAATATACCCCGGTCTGCGACGTGCTGGACGAAAAAGCCTTTGTCAACGGCATCGTCGGGCTGATGGCGACCGGCGGCTCGACCAACCTGGTGCTGCACCTGCCGGCGATGGCGCGGGCGGCGGGCGTCGAACTCGAGCTCGAGGATTTCGACGCGATCTCGAGCGTCGTGCCGCTGATGGCCAAGGTCTATCCCAACGGGCTGGCCGATGTGAACCATTTCCACGCCGCCGGCGGGCTCGGCTTCATGATCGGCGAGCTGCTCGACGCGGGACTGCTGCATGACGATACCACCACGGTGATGGGCAGCGGGCTCGCAGCCTATGCCCAGGAACCCAAGATCAAGGACGGCACGCTGGTCTGGGAAGACGGTGCCAAGGTGACCCAGAACGACAAGATCCTGCGCCCGGTGGGCGAGGCCTTTCAGCCGACCGGCGGGCTCAAGCAGATGTACGGCAACCTCGGCCATGGCATGATGAAGGTCTCGGCCGTGGCTCCCGAACGTCACATCATCGAGGCGCCGGCCCGCGTGTTCCACGATCAGGCCTCGGTGAAACAGGCCTTCAAGAACGGCGAATTCACCTCCGACACCGTGATTGTCGTCCGCTTTCAGGGGCCGAAATCCAACGGCATGCCGGAACTGCACGGGCTGACCCCGACACTTGCGGTGCTGCAAGACCGCGGGCTCAAGGTGGCGCTGGTCACCGATGGCCGGATGTCGGGCGCCTCCGGCAAGGTGCCCTCGGCGATCCACATCTCGCCCGAGGCCGCCGCCGGCGGCCCGCTGGCCAAGCTGCGCGACGGCGATATCGTCCGGGTCGATGCCACCAATGGCAGGATCGAGGCGCTGGTCGAGAATTTCGACAGCCGCGAGGCGGTGGTGGCCGATATCACCGGCAATGGCCATGGCGTCGGACGCGAGCTCTTCGAGGCCTTCCGCCAGAACGTCGGTCTTGCCTCCAATGGCGCGGCGGTGGTTGTCTAATCGTCGCTCCCGTGCTTCTTCTCTTGTCAAATACGCAGCCCCGCCGCCGGCCGCAGCTCCGGCCCCAAGCAGAAAGGTCCCAGTGACATGACCCCGCAAGACGCCTCCAAGGAAACCGAAGCCCTCTGCCGCCGCGCACCTGTGGTGCCGGTGCTCGTGGTCGAGGACGTGGCCCATGCCCGGCCGCTGGCCGAGGCGCTGGTCGCGGGCGGACTGCCGGCGCTCGAGGTCACCCTGCGGACGCCGGCCGCGCTCGACGTGATCCGCGAGATGGCCAAGGTCGAGGGCGGCGTGGTCGGCGCCGGCACCCTGCTGACGCCGGAAGACGTGCAGAACGCCAAGACGGCCGGCGCGCGCTTTGGCGTGACACCGGGCTGCACCGACCGGCTGCTCGACGCCGTCGAAGCGGCCGATTTGCCCACCCTGCCCGGCGCGGCCACCACCACCGAGGCGCTGCGCCTGCTGGAACGCGGCTATACCGTGCAGAAGTTCTTTCCCGCCGAGGCCAACGGCGGCGCCAAGGCGCTGGGCTCGATCGGCGCGCCGCTGCCGCAGATCAAGTTCTGCCCGACCGGCGGCATCTCGCTGAAGAACGCGCCGGATTACCTGGGCCTGTCGAACGTGCTCTGCTGCGGCGGCAGCTGGGTCGCGCCGAAAAACCTGGTGCAGGCCGGCGACTGGAAAGCCATCAAGGAACTGGCCCGCGAAGCGGCCGCCCTGGCCCGCGGCTGAGCCGCCCGCCGGGCCTTACCGGTCGCGCGACCGCCAGCCGCCCCGGCGGCGCGGTTTTGCGGCCGGGGCGCGGCCTTCGCGCAGAACGCCTGTCATCGGGTGGTCCGGGTGGGCTTGGCCGTGACGCTCCAGCAGCGCATCGATGGTGGTGGTGACATCGCCCTCCACCGCCAAGGCCCAGTCGAGAAAGATCGACCGGCATTCGCCTTCGGTGATCCCCTCCATCCGATAGCTTTCGTGGATCAGCCCGCGCGGATCCAATGCATCGCCCTTGCTCATGACACCTCCTCCAGCCCGGGCAGCGCGGCGCTGATCGCCTGATCCGCCTGATCCCGAAAATCCGCCAACATCCCGCCGAGATCGCTCAGCGTCTCGGCACCGCATTCGCGCAGCACGAAGCCCGCGCCGCCGCCGACAAGCGTTTCGGGGTCCAAAGCCCGCTCGCTCAACAGCCGCGAGGCCATCTGCAAGGCCCCCTGCAAGGCATAAGCCTCGGTCAGATACCCCGCCGACGCCGCCGAAATCACCCCGGCCCGGGCCGCCGCCGCCAGCCCCTCGGAGGTGCTGCGTACGGCGCAGCCGTCGATCAGCGCGCCGGCCTGAGCCAGAAGTTCGATGTCCTGCATCCGGCCGGGGCCGATCTTGGCGTCGAGCGGGCCATCGGGCGATTTCGCGGCGGCGATCCGCGCCCGCATCTTCGCCACCTCGCGCAGCACCTCGGCGCGCGGGCGTTGCCCCAGCAGATCGCGGCGCAGCGCCTCGACATCGGCCCCCAGCGCCGCGGTGCCGGCCACCGCCCGCGCCCGGGTCAGCGCCAGATGCTCCCAGACCCAGGCCTCGTTGCGCTGGTAGTTCTCGAAACTCTGCCAGGAGGTGGCCACCGGGCCCTGCGTCCCCGAGGGCCGCAGCCGCATGTCGACCTCGTAGAGCCGTCCCTCGGCCATCGGCGCGGTCATCGCGGTCACCAGCGCCTGGGTCAGCCGGGCGTAGTAGGTGCGCGCCGCCAGCGGGCGGCGGCCCTGCGACTGTTCCACCCCCTCGGCGTCATAGATCACGATCAGGTCGAGATCCGACGCCGAGGTCAGCCGCCCGGCGCCGAGGCTGCCCATGCCCAGCACCACCGCGCCGCGGCCCGGCGGGTCTCCGTGCTTGAGGCTGAACTGCGCCACCACCTCGGGCCAGAGCGCGGCGAGGTTGGCACTGGCCAGGTCGGCATATTGCGCCCCGGCCCGACGGGCATCGATCAGCCCGCGCAGGTGATGCACGCCGATACGGAAATGCCATTCCTTGGCCCAGCGTCGCGCCGCGTCGAGCTTGCGCTCGTAATCGCCCTCGCGCGCCAGCACTTCGGCCAGCTCCTCGGTCAGCGCCTCGGTGCCGGGCCAGTCGGCAAAGAAATCGCCGCCGATCACCGCGTCGAAGACCGAGGAATTGCGTGACAGGTATTTCGCCAGCGCCGGCGAAGTGCCGGCGATGTCGACCAGCAGGTCGATGAGCTGCGGATTGGCCTCGAAGAGCGAAAACAGCTGCACCCCGGCGGGCAGCCCCGACAGGAACCCGTCAAAGGCATTGAGCGCATCGTCGGGCCGCGCGGTCTCGGCCAGGCGGCGCAGGATCTCGGGGCGGATGCGGGTGAAGATCTCGACCGCGCGCGGGCTGCGCAGCGCCGCATAGCTGCGCCAGCGGCTGGTGACACCGCTGTCGAACTCGGTCTCGGGGGCGCCGGGCTCGGTTTCGGGATCGGGTGCGAAGAAACCCTCGGTGCTTTCGTGAACCTCGGTCAGCCGGGCCATCAGATCGGCCTCGAGCGCGGCGCGTTCGGTGCCCATCATCGCGGCGATGCGGTCGAAGCCCTCCTGGCTGGTGGGCAGGGTCTGGGTCTGGGCATCGGCCACCATCTGGAGCCGGTGCTCGACCTCGCGGTGACAGCGGTAATGGTCGGTCAGCAGCTGCGCCAGATCGTCGGGGATCCACGCCTTGTCCGCCAGCACCGCCAGCCCCTCGACGGTGCCGCGCACCCGCAGATCGGGATCGCGGCCGCCGGCGATGATCTGCTGGGTCTGGGTGAAGAACTCGATCTCGCGGATGCCGCCGCGGCCGAGCTTCATGTTGTGCCCTGGCAGGGTGATCGGCCCGCCCAGCCCCTTGTGCTCGCGAATCCGCAGCCGCATGTCATGGGCGTCCTGAATGGCGGCGAAATCCAGGTGCCGGCGCCAGACGAAGGGCCGCAGGGTATGCAGGAACCGCTCGCCCGCCGCGATATCGCCGGCACAGGCGCGGGCCTTGATATAGGCGGCGCGCTCCCAGGTGCGGCCGAGGCTTTCGTAATAGCGTTCGGCGGCCTCCATCGTCATGCAGACCGGGGTGACCGAGGCATCCGGGCGCAGCCGCAGGTCGGTGCGGAAGACATAGCCCTCGCCGGTCTGGTCGTTGAGCATCGCCGCCATCTTGCGGGTGGCCCGGATCAGCGCGGCGCGGGCCTCGTGATAATCGTCGCGTTCGAACTGGCTCTCGTCGAACAGGCAGATCAGGTCGATGTCGGAGGAATAATTCAGCTCATGCGCGCCCATCTTGCCCATCGCCAGCGCCACCATGCCGGCGCCGGTTTCGGCATCCTCCTCGGTCTTGCCGGGGATCTTGCCGCGGCGCAGTTCGTGGCCGACGCAGGCGCGGATCGCCAGGTGGGTGGCGAGATCGGCAAAGCGGGTCAGCGTGCCGGTGACCTCTTCCAGCGACCAGACACCGCCGAGATCGGCAAGCCCTGCCAAGAGCGCCACCCGGCGCTTGCCCCGCCGCAGCGCCGAGGCGAGCTGATCCGGGGCGGTGGCGCGAAGCGTGTCGAAGAGCGCCTCGATTTCCGCTTCGGCATCGTCGAGGGCGGGCGCCAGCCAGGCCTGCTCCTTTTCGCAGAGTCCTTTGAGATAGGGGCTGCATCCGCCGGTGCCGGCCAGAAGATCACCGACCCCCTGCTCGACCCCGGGAAAGAGCGCGCGGGTCTCGGCGCCGCGGTCGGGCTCGAAGGGATGGGGCAAGCGGGTGATGCGGCTGGCGAAATTCATGCCGCCACGTTGTGCATGGGGGCGGGACCCCGTCAAGTGGCGCTTGGAACCGGCGGGATCACAGGGGGCGCTGCCCCCGGCCTGCGGCCTCCCCCGAGGTATTTCCGGCAAGAGGAAGACCGGAGCCCGCTTGACCCCGGCCGGCGTTTTGCGTTTGTGACGGTGAGACAGGAGGCTGACATGAGCAAATCGCTGAAACGGGTGGCGCGCGCCCTGGCAGAGGCCGGGATCGAGACCGAGATCGTCGAAGTGGGCCAGTCGCGCACCGCGCAGGAGGCGGCCGATGCCGTCGGCTGCCATATCGACCAGATCGCCAAGTCGATCATCTTTCGCGGCGAGGCGAGCGGCGCGGCGATCCTGTTTCTCACCGCCGGCGGCAACCGGGTGGATGGCGCCAAGGCCAGCGCCCTGGCCGGCGAGCCGCTGGGCAAGGCGGACGCGGCACTGATCCGGGCGCAGACCGGCTTTGCCATCGGCGGCGTGGCGCCGATCGGCCATCTCGCTCCGATCCGCGCCTTTCTCGATCCGCGCTTGCAGGCCTTTGCCGAGGTCTGGGCCGCAGGCGGCACGCCGCGGCATGTCTTTGCCATGCCTTCGGCGGAATTGCAGCCGCTGACCGGGGCTCAAGTGTCTGATTTTGTTATAGAGTCAAAATAAATGTAAAAAACATTCACATGGAGGCTTGCGCCCCGGGGACCGGCTTCCCATCTGTTGTGATGTGAAGAGCATTCACATTGAACCCAACAACGGAGAGCCCCGATGACAACCGTCGCCACCGAAGTCCACCCGATCCGGTCCACCCAGGGCTGGTTCTCGCGCAGCGAGGCCTGGCTCGACAGCAAGGGCAGAGGTGCCTGGATTGCTGCGATGGTCCTGGGCTTCATCTTTTTCTGGCCCGTCGGCCTCGCCCTTCTTGCCTATATGATCTGGAGCAAACGCATGTTTGGAAAATGCAGCATGGCTTCCCGCCGTCACAGCCGCCACGCGGCGCGCTGGAACGCGATGAAACCCTCGGGCAACAGCGCCTTTGACGCCTACAAGGAAGAGACCCTGCGCCGGCTCCAGGAGGAACAGGAGAGCTTCGAGGCCTTCCTCGAACGGCTGCGCGCCGCCAAGGACAAGGCCGAATTCGACCAGTTCATGGACGAGCGCGCCCGCGACGCCCGCAAGGCCCGCGCCGAAGACAGCGCCGACGACGACCGTCGCGACGCCTGAGCCAGAGCATGACCGGGTGGTCCCCCGAAGGGGGCCACCCTTGCCAACGGAGGACATGATGCATACCGCCGCCCTGCCCGATCCGCAGTATCAGCCCGAGTTCTACGCCGATATCGCTCCCAAGCGGCTGATGGCCTGGATGATCGATGTCGGCCTGATCCTGGGCCTGACGCTGATCGCGCTGCCGTTCACCGCCTTTATCGGCCTGTTTTTCCTGCCCTTTCTTTATGCGATTCTGGGCTTTGCCTATCGCGTGATGACCCTTGCCGGCGGCTCGGCGACGCTGGGCATGCGGGTGATGTCGGTCGAATTGCGCAATGCGCGGGGCGAAAGGCTCGACCTGGGCGGCGCCTTTCTGCACACGCTGGGCTATTATCTGAGCTGCCTGATGGCGCTGGTGCAGCTGGGGTCCGTGGTGCTGATGCTGACCTCGGAGCGCGGCCAGGGCCTGACCGACATGGTGCTTGGCACGGTGATGGTGAACCGCCGGATCTGAGCCCGCCGCCGGTGCCGCCCGAGGCCTGCCACGCAAAGGACCGCCGCCGCCCCAGTCTTGCGCTTGGCGGCGGCGATATTCGTTGTTATCTTCTGGGAAGCTCAGGGATGTCCACATGCGCCATACGCTTCCACTCGCGCCACAATTCTACGTGACGGCTCCGCAGCCCTGCCCCTATCTCGACGGGCGGCTGGAACGGAAGCTGTTCACCGCCTTGCAGGGCGAAAGCGCGGAAAAGCTCAATGACAGCCTGTCGAAACAGGGCTTTCGGCGGTCGCAGAACGTGCTCTACCGGCCGTCCTGCACCGATTGCGCCGCCTGCATGTCGGCGCGGATCTCGGTGGCGGATTTCGCCCCTTCCAGAAGCCAGAAGCGCACCCTGCGCCGCAATGCCCACCTCGACCGCCGGGCGACCTCGCCCTGGGCCACCGACGAGCAATACGACCTGTTCCGCAGCTATCTCGAGAGCCGTCATGCCGAAGGCGGCATGGCCGACATGGATGTGTTTGAATTCGCCGCGATGATCGAAGAGACGCCGATTCGCAGCCGGGTCGTCGAATACACCGACCGCGAGGCCGACGACGACCTGACGGCGGTCTGCCTGACCGATGTGCTCGATGACGGGCTGAGCATGGTCTATTCCTTCTACAAGCCCGAACTGCCGCGCCAGAGCCTCGGCACCTACATGATCCTCGATCACATCGAAATCGCGCGCGAGGCCGGCCTGCCTTATGTCTACCTCGGGTATTGGGTGCCGGGCAGCCCCAAGATGGGCTACAAGGCCAAATTCGCCGGTCTCGAGGTCTATCGCGGCGGGCGTTGGACCCGGATGCGGAACCCGCAGGATTATGACGCCGATCACCATCCGCTGTCGACCGATCCGATTGCCGAACAGGTCGCCAATATCTCGCTGCCCGACCTGAGCCCCAGAGGCCGCTAGTCCTCGGACAGCGCCCAGTCGCCCGCTTCGATCACAAAACACCAGCGTCCGGCCGCGTCAAAGCCGGTTTCGGCGCTCTCGGCCACCATGCGGCGGATTTCCACCGCGTGATCATGGATCTCGATCAGGGCGAATTCGTTCGGCTCGCCGCGCAGGCGGGTCGAGAGCCCGGTGCCGCAGTGCACCTGCAAGGTGGCCGACCGGTTCTTGCGCGAGACGAAGGGCTCGACCAGCCAGCGGTGCAGATGGCCGGTGAGGATCACATGCGGCCCCGCTTCGGCCCAGGCCTCGAGCGCCCGTGGCGCACCGCGCATCAGCTTCTTGGCGATCTCGGCACCCTGGTGAAACGGATGGTGGGCGGCGATGAGCACCACCCGGTCGGCCGCATGCTCGCGGATGAAGCCGGCGACACGCTCGATCTGGGCCGGATCGACCCGCCCGCCCTGCCGGCTCCAGCGGTGGGTGGTGTCGAGACCGAGGATGGCGCAGCTGTCGGTCACCAGCATCGGCTCTGTGTCGTCGGCGATCCAGCGGCGATAGGCGCGGCGCGGCCAGGCCACCCGGGCCAGCAGGTTGAACAGCGGAATGTCGTGGTTGCCGGGCACCGCGAGCCAGGGCGCTGGCAGCCGATCGACGAAGCTGCGCGCCATGTCGTATTGGCTGGCCCGGGCGCGCTGCACGAAATCGCCGGCGATGACGATGTGATCGGGCGCGGCCCGTTCCAGCGCGGCAAGCAGCGGCGGCACCAGCTCGGGGCTGGCCCGGCCGAAATGCAGATCCGAGAGCAGGGCCAGTCGCATCACCGCACCCCGTCGGTCGGGCGCGGCACACGGACCGTCAGGGCGTCTTTCCTCAGGTGAAAGCGATAGGGGCCCGGCATGCGCTCCTTTTCGCCGTCATGGGCGATCAGGCGTTTGCTGCGCTTGGTTTCGATGGTGATGTCCTCGCCGGTCAGCAGTACGTAATCGGTGCCCGAGCGGGCGCCGCGAAAGAAGATGCGCACCGCCCGCCACAACAGATGCAGCCGGCCGACGTCGCGCGCCACCAACAACGCCAGCTTGCCGTCAGAGACCGCATCGGCGCCGTCGAGATCGAACTGCTCAAGCTGATAGGCGCTGATCGCGACAAAGGCCATTGGCGATTTCACCCGGTGGGTCTTGCCGTCGACGGTGATCGTCATTTTGAGCGACTTGTAGATCGTCGTCATCGCCACGATCACCGACCAATAGGCCGCCAACCGGCTGCGGCCCCAGTTCTTGTAGATGCTTTCGCGCACGCTGAGCACCGAGGCATAGGCGCCGAGGCTGGCGTTGTTGAGAAAGACCCGGCCGTTCACCTCGCCGACAGAGACCGCGCGGGTGTCGCCCTCGAGCGCCGCGGTCAGCGCCTGTTCCGGGTCTTCCGGCAGGCCCAGGCTGCGCGCGAAATAGTTGAAGGTGCCCATCGGCAGGATTCCCAGCGCGACGTCGGTGCCGGCCAGGGCGGCGGCCAGGGCGCCGATGGTGCCATCGCCGCCGGCGGCGATGATCGGATCGCAGCCTTCGGCCAAGGCGGTGTCGACGGTGTCGCCCAGCTTCGACGGGGACGGCACCTCACGAATTTCGACCCCGGGGAATTTCGCCGCGGCGGCGCGGATTGCGTCACCCCTGTGGTCGCCGCGCCCCGACGCGGGATTGAGAATGATACATGCGCGCATTTGCGGTCACTGTCCGTGGTTTCCAGCCTCGCCGAAACAATGCGCGAGACCGGCCTCGGTTCCATCGCCGGGCCACGGTGCGGCGCACCTCCCTTTCGGAACACCGCGCGGCCGGAGGGCAAATCGCCCCCCTTGGGACGGGTTTCCAACCCATCACCCTGCCCCACCCGCAACAAAAAAGGCCGGGCGCTGAGCCCGGCCTTTCCGATTTCCTTGAAACGACCCTAGTTCGGGATCAGATCCGGCACGATGGTCACGATCGCCGGGAAGAACCACAGGATCGCGATCCCCACCACCTGGATCAGCACGAAGGGCAACACGCCCTGATAGATGTGCCCTGTGGTCACCTCCTTGGGCGCCACGCCGCGCAGATAGAACAGCGCAAAGCCGAAGGGCGGCGTCAGGAAGGAGGTCTGAAGGTTGACCGCGATCATGATCGTCACCCATTTCGGATCGAAGGTGCCGCCATAGATCACCGGCCCGACGATCGGGATCACGATGTAGATGATCTCGAGGAAGTCGAGCACGAAGCCCAGCACGAAGAGCACCAGCATCACGATCAGGAAGACTTTGAACTCGTTGTCGAAGCTCTGAAGGAAGGTCTGGATGTAATGCTCGCCGCCGAAGCTGATCACCACGAGGTTCAAGAGCTGCGAGCCGATCAGGATGGTAAAGACCATCGAGGTCACCTTGGCCGTCTCGCGCACCACCGGGGTCAGCACCCCGCCGGCAAAGAGCACCCAGAGCGCATAGAACAGCCCGAAGATGGCAAACAGATAGGCCGCCTGCGCCACGACATAGGCGATCCAGCTTTCCAGCGCCACGTCGGCCAGCCCGACCCGCAGATCGAAGTTGATGCCGACGAGGATCATGATCACCACCGCGAAGGTGGTCCAGATGATCAGCCTGCCCGACCGGTTCTCGTCCGCCAGCTTGCGATAGGCCGCCAGCATGATCGCCCCGCCCGCACCAAGCGCGGCCGCCGGCGTCGGGTTGGTGATGCCGCCGAGGATCGAGCCGAGTACGGCGACGATCAGCACCAGCGGCGGGAAGACCACGCGCAGAAGCTCGTTCTGCGACAGGATACCGGTCGCGTAGCGTACGCCCCAGAGCGTCAGCGCCAGAGGCACCAACAGGATCAGGAAGGTCACGCCCGCGCTGGCCAGCGGCGAGATGAAGAGCGCGTCGAACAGCAGTGCCAACACCACCCCTGCCGCGCCGACAATCAGCGGCAGCGGCTCGGCGGTGGGCGACACCCCCCGCGCCACGCTGAGCGCCAGCGCCAGCAGCAAGAAGCCCACCGCCACGCCGGTGCCGATCACCGGGCTGTTGGCGATCTTGGCGTCACGCAGGGCGTCGCGTTCCTCTTCGCTCAGCGCGCGCGCCTGTTCGACACCGCCCGCCTCGTTGATCGCCTGCTGTTCGGCGACCGCCCGGTCCCAGGCAGCCTGGCCGTGCAGATCGATCATCGACGCGCGGCACTGCTCGCCTACGTTGGTGCGCAGGCTGGCGGTTTCACCCGCGTCGGAATAGGTGTCGACGGTCACATCCTGCGAACCGATCACGCCGACCTGCCCCAGCGCGAGCATGCCGACGATCAGCAGAGTCGGCACACCGAGGAACCAGGTCATTGCCTCGCCCCGGGTCACCGGCTCGGAGCCGCCATCGCCCAGTTCAACCGCCGGGGCCTTGGAGGGGTTCACCAGCGCGTAGCCGAAGGCATAAAGCCCATAGAGCCCGGCCAGAAGGATGCCCGGCAGCAGCGCCGCCTGGAACAGCGTACCGACCGAGACCACCGCCGGTTCGCCCAGGAAGGTCAGCGCATCGGTACAGCCCGCCAGGGTGGCGCGCTCTTCCTGCGCGGCGGAATAGAGATCGCCCGCCAGCGTGCCCAGAAGGACGATGACGATCGACGGCGGAATGATCTGCCCCAGCGTGCCCGAGGCGGCAATCACGCCGGTGGCGAGCTGTGGCGAATAGCCGGCACGCAGCATGGTGGGCAGGGACAGCAGACCCATGGTCACCACGGTGGCACCGACGATCCCGGTCGAGGCAGCCAGGAAGGCCCCCACCACAACCACCGAGACGGCGAGGCCGCCGGGCAGCGGGCCGAAGACCCGCGCCATGGTGGTCAACAGGTCATTGGCGATCCGCGACCGCTCCAGCGTGATGCCCATCAGCACGAACATCGCCACCGCCAGCAGCGTCTCGATCGACTGGCCGGCCAGAACGCGTTCGTTCATCCGGTTGACCACGAAAGAGATGTTGCGGTCGAGCGCCACTTCCCAGCCGCGCGGAAACACCGGTTCGCTGTATCTGGGCAGATCCGGGTATCGGAAGGTCGATATCGACTCTGGCCGCACCCCCTGCGCCACCAGATCGGCATACATCGCCGATCCGGTGTCGATCGCCTGGTGCAGCAGCAGCCCGGCGCTGTCGAGCGCGGCAATGATGCCGAATGAGATGATGCCGGCGCCGCCGATGGCAAAGGCCACCGGAAAGCCGGAAAGAATGCCCCCGAAGAGGCAGAGGAAGACGATGATCAGGCCGATCTCGACGCCATCAAGTCCGAATAGCATGTACCCTGCCCCTTAGTGATGTTCTTCGATCGCGTGAACGAGTTCGGCTTCGTCGCTGCCAAGCACGTCCCGGTCGAGGTATTTGTGTTCGCTCTCAGGTCCTTCGCGCCATTCCAGGTAGGATCGGTAGAAGAACGCCCAACCGTGGATGAAGACCAGCCCGGCATAGGCCACGAGCAGGACTTTAAAGAGGAAATAGGCGTCGAAGCCGTTCGGCGAAAAGCCGATGGTCTCGACGTTCCAGCGCAGCGCGCGCGCCTTGGCGATCAGCCGGTCGAGCGTGTCCGAGGCCGAGGGTTTGGGCACCACCAGATGCCGCCACAGGAAGTACCAGCCGTACATCCAGGTCAGCACCGCCGCCGGGATCATGAAGATCATGCAGCCCACCATGTCGACCAGTCGTTTGGCGCGGAACGAGATCGCGGAATAGATCAGGTCGACGCGCACATGCCCGCCCTGGACAAAGGTGTAAGTGACACAGAGCGCCACGATCATCGCGTTATAGAGCTTGAGCTCCTCGGCCCACCAGCTGATGTCGCGGGTCAGCACAGAACCGAAGCCCAGCGAAATTTCCGGCGTCGCGAAAATCCGCTGGTTGAAGACGATCAGGATCTGCTGGATCACCATCAGGATCCCGGCCCAGGCAAAGAACCGTCCGATGCCATTGGCAAATCCTTCGAGCCCGATCACCACGCCCCAGAGGAACTTCCGGCTCCAGAGGCCGACCAGGAAGATCACGAGGAACAGGGTGAAGACGACAAAGAAAAATTCTGTCGACCCGCCGTAGTAGATGAAGCGCATCAGCGCCTGCTTGTCCTCGGGTGTTTCCATCCCGCCGGTCCAGCTCATCCACTGGTCCCAGTTTATCAGCGCGTTGGCGAAATTGAAAAACGCCAGCACAAGGTTTTGCAGCGCCCAAACAAGACCGTCCAGCATCGTGCCCCCTTTCGATATCCCCGTGTCTGGCCGGGCCTCTGGCCCGTGCCGTCGGTACAGCAAAGCCCCCGGCACGGATGCCGGGGACCTTTTTCAGTGAAGTGTCGGAGCGATCAGCCCAGGACGCGGTCGCGCTGCTGGCGATAGGCGTCGTCGGAAACCGAGGTCCATTTCGACGATTTCTTCAGCGAGGCGTTGAAGCTTTCGCGGATGCGGGCATAGAGCTCGTCGCCCATATGCTCGTCGAGCGCCTCTTGCGAACCCTTGCCGAAGGCTTCCCAGACGTCGTCGGGGAAGGTCATCAGCTTGGTGCCGCCCGATTGCAGACGCTCGAGCGCCGCCGCGTTGTTGGCATAGCTCTGGGCGAGCGACCAGTGGTGGGTGGCCTGCGCCGCGATCTCGACGATCTTCTGATCGGCAGCGTCCAGCTCGTTGAAGACGTCGCGGTTGAAGGCACAGGACAGCGCCGAGCCCGGCTCGTGGAAACCGGCGGTGTAGTAGAATTCGCAGACCTCTTGCAGGCCGAGGCGTTCGTCGGCGAAGGGACCGATCCACTCGGCACCGTCGATCGAGCCCGAGGACAGGGCCTGATAGATCTCGCCGCCCGGCACGTTCTGTACCGAGGCGCCGGTGAGGCCCAGCGCGCGGCCGCCGAGGCCCGGCATGCGGAACTTGAGGCCCTGAAGGTCTTCGGCCGAGTTGATTTCCTTGTTGAACCAACCGCCCGGCTGAAGCCCGGTGTTGCCCGCGAGGAAGGACTTCAGGCCGAAGATCTCGCCCAGCTCGTCATGCAGCTCGGCGCCGCCGTCGTGCAGATACCAGTTCATCAGTTCCTGGCCGGTGCCGCCGAAGGGCACGGCGGTGAAGAAGTAGTAGCCCGGGTGCTGGCCGCCGAAGTAGTAGTCGGCCGAGTGATACAGATCGGCCTGACCAGCGGTCACCGCGTCGAACACCTCGAAGGCGCCCACGAGGGTGCCGGCCGGGTTCTTCTGGATGGTGATGTTTTCCGACATCGCGTTGACCGCGTCGGTGAAATACTGCGCGGCGTCGTCAAACACGGCAAAGCCCTCGGGCACCGAGGTGACCAGACGCAGGGTGCGCTTGCCTTGGGCATAAGCCGGGGCGGCCAGCGTGGTGGCCGCGGCCGCGGTGCCGCCAAGTGCGGAATTCTTCAGAAATGAACGACGATCCATTCATACCTCCCATGGTTTTTTGATTGCCACGCTCCTGCCAGCGGCCTGCGCCGGTCGCAGCATGGCGGATCGTTGGTAACGAGGCGGAGGTTAGCGGCTGTGTCGCCATGTGGAAATACCCACAATTTCCGGATTGGACATTTTTTCGACTTGCATCCGAAGGGGTTTGAAGGCAGCGCGCCCCACCCCCGGAAAGCTGCCGTTGCGGCAGGCAAGTGCCTGTATTTCAGACATATTTATCTTGTTAAATGACCGGTAACGCTCACAGGTTCGGCCGGCGGAAATTCCCTAGCGGCGGCGCGACCGGCGCACCGTTTTCCAGACCGGGCCGCCACTCCGGGAAACTTTGCATTCCTGTCGCCAGATCGGCTCGCGGGGCAATATTTGGAAAGAAAACCCGTCAAACAGCGGTTGACCCTCCTGCCGCCCTCACCTAGTGTCGCGCCCACGCACAAGGAAGGACGCATTCAATGACACGTCTAGTCGTCGTAGTAGGCAAGTGGCGCATGGGCCGGTAACGGACACCCTGAACGGTACCCCATGCGCCCCCGAAATTTCGGGGGCTTTTTTGTGCGCAGAAGAAAAAATGATGACGTCATGAACGGAGCAACAAGATGACACGTCAGATGACCGGAGCAAAGATGGTGGTTCAGGCCCTGAAGGATCAGGGTGTGGACACGGTATTCGGCTATCCCGGCGGTGCTGTGCTACCGATCTATGACGAGCTGTTCCAGCAGAACGAGATCCGCCACATCCTGGTGCGCCACGAACAGGCGGCGGTGCATGCCGCCGAGGGCTATGCCCGCTCGACCGGCAAGCCGGGCGTGGCGCTGGTGACCTCCGGCCCCGGCGCCACCAACGCGGTGACCGGGCTGACCGATGCGCTGATGGATTCGATCCCGATCGTCGTGCTGTCGGGCCAGGTGCCGACATTCATGATCGGCTCGGACGCCTTTCAGGAGGCCGATACCGTCGGCATCACCCGGCCCTGCACCAAGATGAACTGGCTGGTGAAGGACACCAAGGACCTCGCGTCGCTGATCCACGAAGGGTTCCACGTCGCCTGCCAGGGCCGCCCCGGCCCGGTGCTGATCGACATTCCCAAGGACGTGCAGTTTGCCTCGGCCCAGTACACCCCGCCGGCCAAGGCCGATCTTGGCCATTACCAGCCGCGGGTGAAGGGCGACATGGAGACGATCACCGAGCTGGTCGAGGCGATCGAGAACGCCGAACGCCCGGTGTTCTACACCGGCGGCGGCGTGATCAACTCGGGCGCGGCGGCCAGCCAGCTTCTGCGCGAGCTGGTCGAGGCCACCGGCATTCCGATCACCTCGACGCTGATGGGTCTTGGCGCCTATCCCGCCTCGGGCAAGCACTGGCTGGGCATGCTGGGGATGCACGGGCTTTACGAGGCCAACCTGGCGATGCACGGCTGCGACCTGATGATCAACATCGGCGCCCGCTTCGACGACCGGATCACCGGCCGGCTCGATGCCTTCAGCCCGCACAGCCGCAAGGCGCATATCGACATCGATCCCAGCTCGATCAACAAGGTGATCCGCGTCGACATGCCGATCATCGGCGATGTCGGCCATGTGCTCGAGGATGTGCTCAAGGTCTGGAAGGCGCGCGGCCGCAAGGTCAACCGCGAGGGGCTGCAAAAGTGGTGGGCTCAGATCGACGACTGGAAGCGCGTCAACTGCCTGAGCTACAAGAACGACGGCCCCGGCATCAAACCGCAATACGCGCTCGAACGGCTCGAGGCGCTGACCAAGGGGCACGACCGCTATATCTGTACCGAGGTCGGCCAGCACCAGATGTGGGCGGCACAATACCTGGGCTTCGAGGATCCCAACCGCTGGATGACCTCCGGCGGGCTCGGCACCATGGGCTATGGCTTCCCGGCCTCGGTCGGGGTGCAGGTGGCGCATCCGAAATCGCTGGTGATCAATGTCGCCGGCGAGGCCTCGTGGCTGATGAACATGCAGGAGATGGGCACCGCGGTGCAGTTCAACCTGCCGGTCAAGCAGTTCATCCTCAACAACGAGCGTCTCGGCATGGTCCGCCAGTGGCAGGAGCTGCTGCACGGCGAACGCTATTCGCATTCCTGGAGCGAGGCGCTGCCCGATTTCGTCAAGCTGGCCGAAGCCTTCGGCGCCAAGGGCATCCTGGCCAAGGACCCCGGCGAACTCGACGATGCGATCATGGAAATGATCGAATATGACGGGCCGGTGATCTTCGACTGTCTGGTCGAGAAGCACGAGAACTGCTTCCCGATGATCCCGTCGGGCGAGCCGCACAACAAGATGCTGCTGGGCGCGGCCTCGACCAAGGATGCCATCGGCGCCAAGGGCGCGGTGATGGTGTGACGATGCGCTGTCTGGGGGCTCTGTCTGTCGACATTGGCCCTCGGACCAATGGCGGGTCAAAGTCGACCCCTCGCGGTATTTTCAAACAGAAGAAGAGATCATGTCTGCGCTAAAGATCAAAAAAGGCTCGTCCAAACACTCCGCTTATAACCTGCGGCCGAATTTCTCGGACGTGCAGGAAAGCCATACCCTGGCGGTCATCGTCGACAACGAACCCGGGGTTCTGGCGCGGGTGATCGGGCTGTTCTCGGGCCGGGGCTACAATATCGAGAGCCTCACCGTGGCCGAGGTCGACCATACCGGCCACCTCAGCCGCATCACCGTGGTCACCACCGGTACACCGCAGGTGATCGAACAGATCAAGGCGCAGCTCGGCCGCATCGTGCCGGTGCACGAAGTGCATGACCTGACCGTCGAAGGCCCCTCCGTCGAACGCGAGCTGGCGTTGATCAAGGTCGCCGGCAAGGGCGACGACCGGGTCGAGGCGCTGCGGCTGGCGGATGTGTTCCGCGCGCATGTGGTTGATTCGACGCTGGAAAGCTTTGTCTTTCAGATCACCGGCGCGCCCGACAAGATCGACGCGTTTGCCGATCTGATGCGGCCGCTGGGCCTTGTCGAAGTGGCGCGCACCGGCGTCGCGGCGATCAGCCGGGGATCGCACTGATCCCCGCCCGGCGCCTGGCGTTGCGCCGCTCGCAATAAAAAACGCCGCCGCGGCCCAGAGCCGTCGGCGGCGTTTTCAGGTCTGCCGCGCCCCCACAGAGCGGCGAGACCTCTCTCAGGCCGTGACGTGAGTGGTAGCTATCGAATTGGCCCAGTCACGCGCCCGGCGGAAGGGCACGACATTGCTGTTTGTATCCGCCCCGGAGGGCGCGACACCGCCGGAATTGGCGCAGCGGCCCAGCTTGGCCACCAGCTCCGGCGCGTGGGTCCTGCACCAGAAGCGTCGGGTTGGTCACCCGGCGGAACTGGCGGTCTTCTCTCAGTTCGAATTCGATCAGATCGCCGGCATCCAGCGCCACGCCCGACATCGCCGTGTCTTTCGGCTCGACGTAAAAGGCCAGATCGCCCTGATCTTCACACCAGACTACCGCTTTCTGGTCGTCTGAGTTGGCCCAGAGCACCAATCCGCACATGCGTCCAAGTGACATTGCCTTCACCTTTATTGCGTCTCGTTGGGGACAAATGTGGCACAATTTTCGTTCTTGCGAAGGTACGTAGAGGGTCACCTGCTCTTGTAATTTGTGCCAGCTTGGTACAGGTTTGAAGCTAATTCGCGTCGGCTGACGCGGCATAGCATCATTTGGAGTTCAGATCGTCCGGTTTCGTGAGTTGTCCCGGCGATTTGTAACTGAATAGACCTGACCATACGCTGCGAGACGCAAAACTTGTCGAATACTGCTACAACCCTGTCCCGATCTTCTGCCTCCCCGGCCGAATTGCGCGCCATGTTCGGCGCAAATCTCAAACATCTCTGCCGCGACGCGCCTTCGATTTCAGCCCTGTGCCGCGATCTTGGCATCAATCGCACGCAGTTCAACCGTTACCTGAGCGGCGAGAGTTTCCCTCGCCCCGACGTGTTGCATCGTATCTGCACCTTCTTTGACGTTGATGCGCGCATACTGCTCGAGCCGGTGGAACAAATAGCGACAACTTCGGGCTTTGTGATGCAGCACCCGGAACTGGCCGGGTTTCTCGGGCCGGAAGTCACCCAGATCGGCCAGGAACTTCTGCCGGACGGCTTCTATCGGTTCATCCGCCGGTCCTTCATGGATCAGCAGAAATTCGTCGAGGCGCTGGTCTATGTCTATCGGCTGGGCGATTTCTGTTTCGTGCGCGGCCATGAGGCCCGCGAGGCGATGTCGCGTGTCGGCCTGCCGGAAAGCCCGCGAGGGCGCGAATTCGGCGGCTTCTTCTTTCGCCAGGATCGCGGTGTGGCGGCGATCGTGGCGCGGCGCGGGGCGACCAGCGGCTCCTTCACCTTCCTGCACCGGGTGCCCTCGCTCGAGAACCGGACTTGGACCGGCTTTACCGCGCGCATCACCCATGAGAGCGAGAACAGCCACCGCATGGCGCGCATCGTCTGGGAACATCTCGGGCGCGGCATGTCGGGGGCGCTCAAGGTCGGGCGCAGCGCCGGTTTCCGCACCTTCAGCCAGCTCAGCGAAAGCGATCAGGCGCTGCTGCGCCCCGACAAGCCCTTTGCCTGAGACCTAGCTGTCGGCCCCCTCGGGCAGCAGCACCCGCGTCACCGGCACAAAGGCGACGCGGCTGGCCCGGTCCTGCAAGCCCCAGATCAGCAATGCCGAGATCGTCTCGGGGCGCAGCCGGCCCAGCATGATCACCGACCCCTCCTGCCCCGCCTTGAAGGCGGCCTGATCGAGAAAGCGGCGGATCACCGTGGCGGTCTGACCCTTGCTGTCGAAGTCGCGGAACAGCGTCGCCGCCGGCACCCCGGCGCGCGCCGCGATCGCCTGGCCGGTGTTGAGCCCCTGCGGATAGAGCACCAGACCATGGCCGCTGTCGGCCAGGATGCGCGCCACCTGATCCGAGACCTCGCGACTTTCCTGCAATCCGCCGGCATCACCTTCGAGCACCGCCACCGCCTCGGGCACGGCCGACAGCGCCGATCCGAGCGAGATCTCGGCATCCTGCGGCCGCGCTCCGGCGGGCAGATTGGCCAGCGCCATCACCTCGAACCCGGCATCGCGATAGCGGCGCATCGCCTCGGCCGCGCCCTGCCACGCGGTGTCGACGGCAAAAGTGATCGGATAGGGAAAGGCCTCGAGCGCCTCGAGACCCATCGGCGTGCTGCCGTCGTCGATCAGCACGATCGACATCAGCGGCTTGTCGCTGTCGACCTCCGCCGGCACCGCGAAGGCCTCGACCGGGCGGCGCGGCGCGGCCGCTGCCCCGGTCTCGGGCGGAGTGTCGAGTGTCGGCAGGCGGCCGACGATCACCCCGGTCGCGCGGTCGGTCAGCGTGGTGGCCGGGGTGCCGATGTCGGGGCGGCCATCCTCGCCCGCGTCGCGCTCGATCAGCGACGAGACCTGCGGCCGGGCCGGCCGGCTGTCTCGCACCGCCTCTTCGGCGGCTGGCGCTACGGGGGCCAAATCCTCGGTCACCGCGGGTTCGGGCGCCAGGGCGATGACCGCCGGCGGCTCTTCGGGCACCACCACGGGGCTGGGCCGCGCCTGTTCGCCGCCGGGCGCCTGCGGCGCGGCGGCGGTCTGCGGCGCCTCCGGTTCGGCTGCCGGTGGCGCTGGCAGATCGGTGCTGTCCGGGGCGGCGGCGGTCATCGGCGTGTCATCGGCGGCCTCGGGCGCGGCGGCCGGGGCACCGGGGGCGATGCTGCCGTCGGCCTCGGCCTCGGCCCGGGCGCGGGCCGGATCGGCCTCGCTGGCGCCGACCGGCGCTTCGGCCTCGGGGGCCACCGGCCCCGCCCCTGCCTCGGGCTCGGCCGAGCCCAGCCGGGGCGCGGCTTCGGTCACCGCCGGCGCCGCCGGCTGTGCCGGGTTGTTGGAAATCGACAGCTCATCCGCCTCGGGGCGCGCCGGCGGGGTGCCCGGCGTGCCGGGCTGCACCGGCGAGACGCCGCGGGCGACCACCTCGCCGGCGCCCTCGCCGTCGGGTCCGGGGCCGAGATCGGCCACATCGCCGGTTTCCGGCCGGCCGGTCGAGGCGGTGTCGGCCAGCCCGCGCGCCTCTTCGGCTCCGGAGTCGGGCTCTGGAATGCCCGGCGAGGCGGCCTGCGGCGAGCTGCCATCGCCGGTGCCCGCCCGCGGCAGGGCATCTGGCGCGGCGGCGGGCGGCGGCGTGCCGGCGGCGGGCACCACGGCCACATCCGGACTTGGCGACAGCACCGGCCCCATCAGGACCGAAACGGTCCCCGCGCCGATGCCCGCCACCACAAGGCCCGCGAGCGCCCCTGCCACGAAATTCTGTGCCATGACTGCCTACTCCTCGATCCCGGACCGCGCCTCTTTTTCACCGGGTGCCGCCCTCTGCAAGCCCCGACCGCCCTTGACGCTGGCGGCCAAGCCTGAACATGTATACCCCGATCCTTATACTGCGGTGAAGGCCCCCCTTCCCAGCCCCTAACGGCAAAGTTCATCCCATGCTGCTGCTCATCGATAACTACGACAGTTTCACCTATAACCTGGTCCATTACCTCGGCGAGCTGGGCACCGACGTTCAGGTGCATCGCAACGACGCGCTCGATGTGCAGGAGGCGATGGCGCTCAACCCCGCCGGCATCCTGCTGTCGCCGGGGCCCTGCGATCCCGATCAGGCCGGCATCTGCCTGGCGCTGGTCGAGGCCGCGGCCGAGACCGGCATTCCGCTGATGGGCGTCTGCCTCGGCCACCAGGCGATCGGCCAGGCCTTTGGCGGCAAGGTGGTGCGCTGCCACGAGATCGTGCATGGCAAGATGGGGCGGATGCATCACACCGCCAAGGGGGTCTTTGCCGGCCTGCCTTCGCCGTTCGACGCCACCCGCTATCATTCTCTGGTGGTCGCGCGCGAAAGCCTGCCCGACTGTCTCGAGATCACCGCCGAGCTCGAGGATGGCACCATCATGGGGCTGCAACACCGCGATCTGCCGATCCACGGCGTCCAGTTCCACCCGGAATCGATCCGCTCGGAGCATGGCCACGCGCTGCTCAGGAATTTCACCGATCTGCTGAAGGTGCCGGCATGAGCGAGAAACTGAAGCCGCTGATCGGTGCCGCCGCCGACCGGCCGCTGAGCCGCCAGGAGGCCGAAACCGCCTTTGACATCCTGTTCGAAGGCGAGGCCACGCCGAGCCAGATCGGCGGGCTGCTGATGGCGCTGCGCACGCGCGGCGAAACGGTCGAGGAATATGCCGCCGCCGCGGCGGTGATGCGCGGCAAATGCAACCCGGTGAAGGCGCCCGAGGGCGCGATGGACATCGTCGGAACCGGCGGCGATGGCAAGGGCACGCTCAATATCTCCACCGCCACCGCCTTTGTGGTGGCCGGCGCCGGGGTGCCGGTGGCCAAGCATGGCAACCGCAACCTCTCGTCCAAATCCGGCGCCGCCGATGCGCTGACCCAGATGGGCGTGAACGTCATGGTCGGGCCCGAGGTGGCCGAACGGGCGCTGGCCGAAACCGGCATCTGCTTCATGATGGCGCCGCTGCACCACCCGGCGATCGCCCATGTCATGCCGACGCGGCAAGAGCTGGGCACCCGCACGATCTTCAACATCCTCGGCCCGCTGACCAACCCGGCCGGCGTCAAACGCCAGCTCACCGGCGCCTTTTCCCGCGATCTGATCCGGCCGATGGCGGAAACCCTGCTGACACTGGGGTCCGAGCGCGCCTGGCTGGTGCATGGCTCCGACGGCACTGACGAGCTGTCGATCGCCGGCGTCAGCTGGGTTGCCGCGCTGGAGAACGGCCGCGTGACCGACCGCGAAATCCACCCCGAGGAGGCCGGCCTGCCGGAACATCCCTTCGAGGCGATCCTCGGCGGCACGCCGGCGGAGAACGGCCGCGCCTTCGCCGCCCTGCTCGACGGCGAGACCTCGGCCTATCGCGACGCGGTTCTGCTCAATGCCGCCGCAGCGCTTGTGGTGGCCGACAAGGCCGCCGATCTGAAGGCCGGCGTCGAACTGGCGGCACAATCGATCGACAGCGGCGCGGCCAAGGCGCGCATCATCGCCCTGGCCCAGGCCACCCGCGCCGCATGAGCGCCCGCACCGTCCCGGCCGCCTGGGCGCATCTGCCGTTCTTTGCCGAGACCTGGCCGGCGCTCGACGCCGCCCTGACGGCCGAAACGCGCGAGATCCTGCCGCCGGCACCGCAGACCTTTGCCGCGCTCGAGGCCTGCGCGCCCGCGGATGTCCGCGTGCTGATCCTCGGGCAGGATCCCTATCCGACCCCCGGCCACGCCCATGGCCTCGCCTTTTCGGTCGCGCCCGAGGTGGCGCCGCTGCCCCGCTCGCTGCGCAACATCTACGCCGAGATGACCGAAGACCTCGGCCAAAGCCCCGCCACCGGCGACCTGCGGTTCTGGGCCGACCAGGGTGTCCTGCTGCTCAACACCGCGCTCACCGTGCCCTCCGGCGAGGCCGGCGGCCATCTCAAGCTCGGCTGGTCCGGTCTGACCGCCGAGATCCTCGCCGAGCTCGACCTCGCGCCCCGCGCGCTGCTGCTCTGGGGCAAACCGGCGCAGAAGCTGGGGACGCGGCTCACCCATCCCGATCACCTGCGGATCGAAACCGCCCATCCTTCACCGCTTTCGGCACGGCGCGGATTTTTCGGTTCGCGACCCTTTAGTCGCGTCAACGACTGGCTTAAGAAGCAAGGTGACCCCGCGATAGACTGGACAGGCAGATGACCCAGACCGTTCTCGACAAGATCAAGGCCTACAAGCTCGAAGAGATTGCCGCCGACAAGGCCGCGACCCCGCGCTCTGCCGTCGAAGAGGCCGCCCGCGCCGCGGGCCCCACCCGCGGCTTTGCCGAGGCCCTGCGCCGTGCCTCGCGCGAGGCCTATGGGCTGATCGCCGAGGTCAAGAAGGCCTCGCCCTCCAAAGGGTTGATCCGCGCCGATTTCGATCCGGCCCAACTGGCCCGGGCCTATGAGACCGGCGGTGCTACCTGTCTTTCCGTGTTGACTGATACTCCCTCCTTTCAAGGCGCCAAAAGCTTCCTCACCGAAGCCCGCAATGCCACCAGCCTGCCGGCACTTCGTAAAGATTTCATGTACGACACCTATCAGGTTGCGGAGGCGCGCGCGCTGGGGGCCGATTGCATCCTGATCATCATGGCCAGCGTCTCCGACGCCCAGGCGCAAGAGCTCGAGGACGCGGCCTTTTCCTGGCACATGGATGTTCTGGTCGAGGTGCATGATGGCGAAGAACTTGACCGCGCGCTGGCCTTGAAGTCGCCCCTTCTGGGCGTAAACAATCGCAATCTCAAGACCTTCGAAACCACTCTTGAGACGACGCGTGAACTTTCCAGACGAGTGCCCGAGGGCAAGCTGCTGATTTCGGAAAGCGGATTGACCGGCCCCGCCGATCTGGCCGACATGGCCCGCCACGGCGCGCGCACTTTCCTCATCGGCGAGAGCCTGATGCGTCAGGCCGATGTCGCCGCCGCCACCCGCAGCCTTCTGGCCGACCCGGTGCCCGCCAATGGCTGATCTCACGCATTTCGATGCCAAGGGCGACGCCCATATGGTGGATGTCTCGGACAAGGCGGTGACCGCGCGCATTGCCACCGCCGAGGGCTACATCAAGATGACGCGGGAAACTTTTGATATCATTACGGAAGGTCGTGCCAAGAAGGGGGATGTCATCTCCGTCGCGCGGCTCGCGGGGATCATGGGGGCCAAGCAGACATCGAGCCTCGTTCCGCTGTGCCACCCGCTGCCGATTACCAAAGTCTCTGTCGATCTGACGCCCGATCCCGATTTGCCCGGATTGCGGCTCAGCGCCACGGTCAAGACAACCGGGCAGACCGGCGTCGAGATGGAGGCGCTGACCGCCGTCTCGGTCACCGCGCTGACGGTGTATGACATGGCCAAGGCCGTGGACCGGGCCATGGAGATCGGCGGCATTCGCGTGAAATTGAAAGACGGCGGTAAATCAGGGCGTTACGAGGCGACATGATATCGGTTTCGCAGGCGCTTGATCACCTCTTCGCGCTGACCCGGCGCCTGCCCGGCGAAGAGGTGCCGCTGCGCGAGGCCGCCGGCCGGGTACTTGCCCGCGATGCCATCTCGACCCGAGATCAGCCGCCTTTCGCGGCGTCTGCCATGGACGGCTACGCGGTGATCGGAGCCGAAGCGACGCCCGGGGCCCGGTTCGAGGTGGTCGGCGAAGCCGCCGCGGGCCACCGCTACGACGGTGAGGTCCGCGCCGGTCAGGCCGTGCGCATCTTCACCGGCGCTCCGGTGCCATCCGGGGCCGATCGCGTGGTGATCCAGGAGGATGTGCACCGCGACGGCGATGTCATCACGCTCGGGCAAGGGCTCGGCGAGGCAACCAACATCCGCCCCGCCGCCGGAGATTTTCGTGCCGGTAACCGGCTCTCGGCGCCCCGGCGCCTGAGCCCGGAAGACATCGCGCTCCTGGCGTCGATGAACGTCGCAAGCGTCACTGTGGCCCGACGGCCGTCCGTCGCCCTCATCTCGACCGGCGACGAGCTTGTCATGCCGGGCGAAAACCCCGGCCCGGACCAGATAATCGCCTCGAACACCTTCGGTCTGCATGCGCTGCTGCGCAATCTCGGTGCCGCGCCGCGCCTGTTGCCAATCGCCCGCGACACCAGAGCCTCTCTGGCCACCGCCTTCGATCTGGCGGCCGGGGCCGATCTTGTCGTCACCATCGGCGGCGCCAGCGTCGGCGATCATGATCTGGTCGCGGATGTCACCTCCGAACGCGGCATGGAGCGCGCGTTCTACAAGGTCGCCATGCGCCCGGGCAAGCCGCTGATGGCCGGTCGCCTGGGCGACGCCATGATGCTGGGCCTGCCCGGAAATCCGGTGTCTGCCATGGTCTGTGGCCATGTCTTTCTGGCGCCGGTCATCCGCGCAATGATCGGCCTCGCGGCGGCGCCCGCACCGCGCATCACGGCGCCGCTGGCCGCCGGTATCGCCACCAACGGCCCCCGCGAGCATTACATGCGCGCAACCCTGACCCCGCAGGGCATTCTGCCCTTCGCCGCACAGGATTCCGCCCTGCTGCACGTGCTGTCGCGGGCCGATGCCCTGCTTGTCCGCCCGCCCCGCGACGGCGCTCGCAAGGCCGGCGAGATGGCCGAGTATATTTCACTGCAAAGTTAAAGAATTCTTAATCGCCCACCGGCATTCTCGGGCGCATTCTAAACATGTTATCCACAGGGCCCATTGACACAAAACGGGAACATGCGTAGAACAAAACCCAAATCAATAAATTCCGAAGGGCGAATACCATGTTAACGAAAAAGCAACTCGATTTGCTCGATTTCATTAACAAGCGCATCCAGACTGACGGTGTTCCGCCCTCGTTTGACGAGATGAAAGAGGCGCTCGACCTGCGATCGAAATCGGGCATCCATCGGCTGATCACAGCGCTGGAAGAACGCGGATTCATCCGTCGCCTCGCCCACAAGGCGCGCGCGCTCGAGATCGTGAAACTGCCGGAATCCCTTGGCGGCGCGCCGACTGCGGCGACGCAGGCCTTTCAGCCGCGGGTCATCGATGGCGGCGGCACCGGCCCACGCGATCCGCAGGGCGCGCCGATGCATGTGGCGGAACTGCCGGTCATGGGGCAGATCGCCGCCGGCGTCCCGATCGAGGCGATCAGCCATGCCTCGCATGCCGTGGCCGTTCCCGGGCAGATGCTGCGCCATGGCTCGGATCATTATGCTCTTGAAGTCAAAGGCGATTCGATGATCGACGCCGGGATCAACGATGGCGATGTCGTGGTGATCCGTGAAACCGACGTGGCCGACAATGGCGATATCGTGGTGGCCCTGATCGAAGGTCAGGAGGCCACCTTGAAACGGTTTCGCCGCGCCGGTGGCGGGGCCATCGCGCTGGAGGCCGCGAATCCCGCTTACGAGACCCGCATCGTGCGCGAGGACATGGTTCAGGTGCAGGGCCGGCTGGTCGGGCTGATCCGCACTTACTGAGCCTTACGGCGTCCAGAGCCGTCGCCCGCTCTGATCCGCGACGGTGCGGACCTGCGGCGCGCCCTCCGAGAAGGTGACAGCCAGGGCGCCGCTTTGGCGCAGCGTTTCGGGAGTGAAGGCAAGGCAGGCGCCCGGATGCGGCCCGGGGGTGTTGAAGACCGCCAGGTCGGAGGAGCGACAGCCGGGAAAGGATGCCCGCCCCCGCTGGCCCGCGACATGCCAGAGCGTGCCGCCGCCCGGCATCGGCGCAGAGGCCAGGCCGCCGTCGACCTCTGGCCAGCGCAGGGCAGCGCCGGCCTGATCGGCACCGTCGCCATCGTTCTCGAGCCAGACCCGGGCGACGAAGCCGGAGCCGCGCGCGCGGCTCAACGCCCGGCCGCTCTCGCCGGTGAGGCCGACCAGACCGCCGGATGCGGCGATCAAGATCGCCGGCCTTTCCGCGGTGGACCAGAGCGCCAGAGCCGCGAGAACCGGCCCCGCGCCCAGCATCGCGACCCGGCCGCGCCAGAGCATGGAAAACAGCCCGCCCAGGGCCATCAGCGGCAAAACCAGAGCGCCCGGCGCCACCACATGCCGCAGCGCGCCATCCCATCCGGCGACCTCGTGCGCCACGGTCAGAACCCAGGCCAGGCCGCGCCCCAGAAACCAGAGCGCCGGCGCCTCGAGACCGAACGGCGCTAGGCAGGCCGCCACCACCGCGGCCGGCATCACGACGAGGCCCATCAGCGGCACGGTCGTGAGATTGGCCAACAGCCCCCATTGCGCGATCCGGTTGAAATGCGCCGCCGCGACCGGCGCGGTGGCCAGCCCCGCCACCGCCGAGGACAGCATGACCGCCACCAACGGCCAGAGCCAGCGCGGCATCATCTGCGGCGCGCCGCGCAGCCGCGAAAACACCGCCACCAGCGCCGTTGTCGCGGCAAAGGACATCTGGAATCCCGGGCCCAGCAGGGCCTCGGGCCGCAGGATCAGCACGATCATCGCCGCAACCGCCACCGCGCGCAGGCTGATCGCGCGGCGGTCGAACAGCACGGCCGTCAGGGCCACGGCAACCATGACAAAGGCGCGTTCCGTCGCCACGTTGCCACCCGACAGCGCCAGATAGCCCGCCGCCGCAACAAGCGCGGCAAGGGCCGCGATCTTGCGCCCCGGCACCCGCAACGCCACCACCGGCACCGCCGCCAGCGCCAGCCGCACGGCGCCAAAGACGAAACTGGCCAACAACCCCATGTGCAGCCCCGAGATCGCCAGCAGATGCGCAAGGTTGGTGTCACGCAGCGCCTGCTTGGTCGCTTCGCCCATGCCGGACCGGTCGCCGGTGGTGATGGCGGCGGCAAAGGCCCCGACCTCTCCGGGCAACGCCGCCTGAACCGCCCGCGACAGGCGCATGCGCAGGGCAAAGACCGGTTGCCCGCCATCGGGCTGTGCGCTCACCACCAGCGGCACCCGGGCATAGCCCACCGCACCGACCCCGAGAAACCAGGCGTGGCGGCGAAAGTCGAAACCGCCGGGTTCGACCGGGCCCTGGGGCGGCGACAGATGGCCGGTGGTCATCACCCGCAGGCCGGGGCGCGGCACCGCCCCCGGCGGCCCGTGCAAGGAGATACGCACCCGGGCCGGCACCTCGCGCACCCGATGCAGCCGCACCCGGTCCAGCGTCAGCCGCAAAGCGCCCGAGGCCGACCGGTCCATGCCGACAACACGGCCCTCGATCGGGCCATAGTAGCGAAAATCCAGAACCGGCGCGGCCACCGCCTGTGCCCGGGCGCCGGCAAGCGCCACCCCGGCCGCAACCAGACCGGCAGCAAGAAGGCCGGGCCCGAGCAGTGGCCCGGCCTTCCAGGCAACCAGGAACGCCACCACGGCGCAGCCGGCAAGCGCGATCAGCGCCCAGACCGGCGGCTCCTGGCGAAGCGCAAAGTACCCCCCAATGCCCAGAGCAAGCATCACCGGCGACCATGGCATCAGCGCGCCCCGCTGACCGAGGATCCCCTGACCGATTGCCTGCCACATCCACATGCTTGTTCCCGCCCGCTGCGGAGGGTAATCAGGCCTCAAGCTATCCCGCCATGGTTATCGAAAGGTTAACGGCCCCCATGTCCGACGTCTCTCAGGTGGTGACCCGTTTCGCCCCCTCGCCCACAGGTTTCCTTCACATCGGCGGCGCGCGCACCGCGCTGTTCAACTGGCTGTTCGCCCGCGGCCGTGGCGGCAAGTTTCTGCTGCGCATCGAAGACACCGACCGCGCGCGTTCGACCCCGGAAGCCACCGATGCGATCCTGCGCGGTCTCGACTGGCTGGGCCTCGATCACGATGGCGAGGTGATCAGCCAGCACGCCCGCGCCGACCGCCATGCCGAGGTGGCGCATCAGTTGCTCGCCGACGGCAAGGCCTACAAGTGCTTCTCGAGCCAGGAAGAGATCGCCGCCTTCCGCGAGGCTGCCAAGGCCCGGGGCACCTCCACCCTGTTCCGCTCGCCCTGGCGCGACGCCGACCCGGCATCCCATCCCGAGGCGCCTTTCGTGGTGCGCATCAAGGCGCCGCTCGACGGCGCGACGGTGATCCGCGACGCGGTGCAGGGCGATGTGACGATCCGCAACGACCAGCTCGACGACATGGTGCTGCTGCGCTCTGACGGCACGCCGGTCTACATGCTGGCGGTGGTGGTCGACGATCACGACATGGGGGTGACCCATGCGATCCGCGGCGACGACCACCTCAACAATGCCGCCCGGCAGATGATGATCTATCAGGCGATGGGCTGGGATGTGCCGGTCTGGGCGCATATTCCGCTGATCCACGGGCCCGACGGCAAGAAGCTCTCGAAACGCCACGGCGCGCTCGGGGTCGAGGAGTATCAGGCGATGGGCTACCCGGCGGCCGGCATGCGCAACTATCTGGCGCGGCTGGGCTGGAGCCATGGCGACGACGAGTTCTTTACCGACGGCCAGGCCATCGAGTGGTTCGGCCTCGACGGGATCGGCAAATCCCCCGCCCGGTTCGATTTCAAAAAGCTGGAAAATCTCTGCGGCCAGCATATCGCCGTCGCCGACGATGCTGCGCTGCTGCAAGAAGTGCAGGCCTATCTCGCCGTGAGCGGCCAGCCGCCCCTGACCGAAGCGCAGCGGGCAAAAATGCTGAGCGCCATGTACTGCCTCAAGGAGCGCGCGAAGACATTCCCGGAACTGCTTGAAAAGGCACACTTTGCCCTGACGAGCACCCCGATCGAGCCGGATGCCAAGGCGGCCAAGAACCTGGACGATGTATCCCGTGGTATACTGGACAGATTGACGCCGCAGTTGCAAAATGCTAGCTGGACCCGGGAAGAGCTGGAGGCGGTCACAGCCCGGGTTGGCGAGACCCTCGGGATCAAATTCGGAAAGATGGCAGGCCCGCTCAGGGCCGCTCTGGCCGGGCGCGCGGTGACCCCCAGCGTCTTTGACATGATGCTGGTACTGGGCAAGGACGAGACTATTCTGCGACTGACCCACGCCGCGACTGAGGCCGGTTGAGGTTTTGCAAACCGATTGACCGTCACGTGATTTATGGATTGCCGAGGCAGGATTGCGCGGCTCAAGGACGAAGGGATGACCATGGCAGACAGCAACAAGACCGCGAACCTCACGATTGGCGATCAGAGCTATGAGCTCCCGATCCACAGCCCGACCGTGGGGCCGGACGTGCTCGACATCCGCAAGCTTTACGGCCAGGCGGGTGTTTTCACCTATGATCCGGGCTTCACCTCGACGGCGGCCTGCGACTCGACCATCACCTATATCGACGGCGAAGAGGGCGTGCTGCTGCACCGCGGCTACCCGATCGACCAGCTGGCCAGCAAATCGCATTACCTCGAGGTCTGCTTCCTGCTGCTCTACGGCAACCTGCCCACCGCCACCGAGCTCGAGGATTTCGAAAGCCGGGTGACCAACCACACCATGCTGCACGAGCAGATGCAGTATTTCTTCCGCGGCTTCCGCCGTGACGCCCATCCGATGGCGATCATGGTGGGTGTGGTCGGCGCAATGTCGGCCTTCTACCATGACAGCACCGACATCTCCGATCCCTGGCAGCGCGAGGTCGCCTCGATCCGGCTGATCGCCAAGATGCCGACCATCGCGGCCTGGGCCTACAAATACCACACCGGCCAGCCCTTCGTGTATCCGCGCAACGATCTGGACTATGCGTCGAACTTCCTGCGCATGTGTTTCAGCGTTCCGGCCGAGGATTACGAGGTCAACCCGATCCTGAGCCGCGCGATGGACCGGATCTTTACCCTGCACGCCGATCACGAGCAGAATGCCTCGACCTCGACGGTGCGGCTGGCCTCCTCCTCCGGCGCCAACCCCTTTGCCTGTATCGCGGCCGGCATCGCCTGCCTCTGGGGGCCCGCGCATGGCGGCGCCAACCAGGCCTGTCTGGAAATGCTCAAGGAAATCGGTTCGCCCGAGAACATCCCCGAGTATATCGCCCGCGCCAAGGACAAGAACGATCCGTTCCGCCTGATGGGCTTCGGCCACCGGGTCTACAAGAACTTCGACCCGCGCGCGACGGTGATGAAGCAGAGCGCCGACGAGGTGCTTGATCTGCTGGGGGTCGAGAACAACCCGGTGCTGGCCACCGCCAAGGCGCTCGAGGAAGCGGCGCTGAGCGATCCCTACTTCGCCGAGAAAAAGCTCTTCCCGAATGTCGATTTCTACTCCGGCATCATCCTCGAGGCGATGGGCTTTCCGACCTCGATGTTCACCCCGATCTTCGCGCTGTCGCGCACCGTCGGCTGGGTGAGCCAGTGGAAGGAAATGCTGACCGATCCGCAGAACAAGATCGGCCGCCCGCGCCAGCTCTACCTCGGCGAGACCGCGCGCGACTACGTGGATATCGAAAAGCGCTGAGCCGCAGTGTCCTGACAGCTCAAGGGCGCCTCCGTCACCGGGGGCGCCTTTTTCGTGACCGGCGCACCTCTTGGCGGTCGGGCTTGCGTATTTGCCAAAGAGAAGAAGACCCTGCCGCTTCTTCTCTTTCCAAAGTACGCGGCTCCACGGCGGCGGCGGGCGCGGCGCTTACATGTGGATCGCCCGGTCAAAGGCATCCAGCACGCTTTCGTGCATCATCTCGCTCAGCGTCGGATGCGGGAAGACGGTGTGCATCAAATCTTCCTCCGTGGTCTCGAGCTGGCGGGCGACGATATAGCCCTGGATCAGCTCGGTCACTTCGGCCCCCACCATATGCGCGCCGAGCAGCGCGCCGGTTTTGGCGTCGAACACCGTCTTGATCAGCCCTTCCGGCTCGCCCAGGGCGATGGCCTTGCCATTGCCGATAAACGGAAAGCGGCCGATCCGGATCTCGTGGCCGGCCTCTTTCGCCTGCGCCTCGGTGAGCCCGACCGAGGCGATCTGCGGCTGGCAATAGGTGCAGCCGGCAATCGCATCGGGATCGACCGCATGCGGGGCGCCGCCGGCGATAAGCTCGGCCACCATGACCCCCTCGTGCGAGGCCTTGTGCGCCAGCCAGGGCGCGCCGGCGACATCGCCAATGGCATAAAGCCCCTCGACGCCGGTGCGGCAGTGCCGGTCGGTCACCACATGGGCCCGCTCGACCTTCACGCCAAGCGCCTCGAGCCCCAGGCCTTCGGTATTGCCTACAATGCCCACCGCCGAGATCACCGTGTCGAAGTCTTCCCTGGTGACCTTGCCGCCCTGCTCCAGATGCGCCGTGACCTTGCCCTTGCCGCGGTCCAGCTGTTTGACCATGCATGCCTCACGGATCACCATGCCCTGTTTCTCAAAGGCCTTCTTCGCGAAGGCCGAGATCTCGGCATCTTCCACCGGCAGGATGCGGTCGAGTACTTCGACCACCGTCGTCTCGGCGCCCAGGGTATTGTAGAAACTGGCGAATTCTATGCCGATGGCGCCCGATCCGATGACCAGAAGCTTTTTCGGCATGCGCGGTGGCACCAGCGCGTGCTTGTAGGTCCAGACCAGATCGCCGTCGGCCTCGAGCCCGGGCAATTCGCGGGCGCGGGCACCGGTGGCGAGCACGATGTTCTTCGATGACAGCTCTTCGGTGCCGCTGTCAGTCTTGACCCGGACCTTGGCGGCGCCGGGCAGTGTCGCCGCCCCCATGAAGGTGGTGACCTTGTTCTTCTTCATCAGGTGGCTGACGCCGGCGTTGAGCTGTTTCGCCACCCCGCGCGAGCGTTTGACAACGGCGTCGAGGTCGTAATCCACCGCATCGGCCCTGAGCCCGTAGGCGCCGGCGTTCTGCATCAGATGGAAGACCTCCGAAGAGCGCAGCAGCGCCTTGGTCGGGATGCAGCCCCAGTTCAGGCAGATGCCGCCCATGTGCTCGCGTTCGACAATCGCCACGCTGAGGCCAAGCTGGGCGCCCCGGATGGCGGCCACATAGCCGCCCGGCCCTGCCCCGATTACGATCATGTCAAAGCTCTGGCCTGCCATTCTGCGCCCTCCCGTTCATGTCGGCAAACGCTAGCCGATGGCCGGGGGAGCTTCAATCGCTATGGCTCAGACCGCCTGTTGCAGCTCCTGCAAGGTCTCGCCATAGCCGCCTTCGGCAAGATAGGCCTGCTCGGGCGCGGTGGCCCGCCGCGACAGCGCCTCGTTGCGATAGGGAAAACGGCCGAATTTGCGGATGATCTCGCGGTGAGCGCGGGCATGCAGCAGGTTGCCCTCGGCCTCGGGCATCCGCTCGGCCATCAGCCGCACGCAACGCTCCTGATCGCAGAGGTTTTCCGAATGCATCAGCGGCAGGTAAAAGAACTGCCGCGCCGGCGGGTCGATCTTGAGGTCATAGCCCTTGGCGATCGCGCTCTTGGCGGCGGCGATTGCCACCCGGTCCGAGCTGAAGGCCCTGGCCTCGCCCCGGAACATGTTGCGCGAGAATTGATCCAGCAGGATCAGATAGGCCAGGGTGCCGCTGGGATAGGTCAGCCAAAGCGCGTATCGCCCCTCCATCGCGCCGGTCCAGGCGTCGAGAAATCTGTCGCGGATCTTGGCGTCAAGCGCGGCATCGGCCACGTACCAGCCTTCGGGTCCAATATCGTCCAGCCAAAAGGCCAGAATATCCTCGGGTGCTACCATCTCTGGTCTCCTCACGTTCACCCCCCTTATATTCACGTTACATAATGTTTGGCTAAAATGGTGATCACAATTTGCGACAGAGTTAACACTTTATCCCGACTTTTCATCCTCTTCGGCCTCGGCAACGGCATATTCCTGCGCGAATTCGACGGCGACCATCGTGGCCGACGGGCCGACCGGCGCGTAAGAGGTGGTCTCTTCCACCTGCACCGAGGGCCGCACCATGGCGCGATAGGCGGCATAGGCCGACATCAGGATCATCAGCGAGCCGATATAGAGGAAATATCCGGTCGGGCCAAAGAACCCCATCGCCCAGCCGGTGATCAGCGGGCCGGAAATGGCGCCGACGCCATTGATGAAGATCATCCCGCCCGAGGCTGCGGCCATGTCCTCGACCTGAAGGTAATCGTTGGTATAGGCCATGAGCAGCGAATACAGCGGGTTCGACATGCCGCCGATCATGAAGGCGGCCACCAGCAGCACCGGGAAATAGCCGCCGGTCAGCGCGCCGAGAAAGGCCCCCAGGCCGCAAACCAGCGCCGCAGCAAGGATCAGCATCCGCCGGTCCATCCGGTCCGACAGCCAGCCCAGCGGATATTGCACCACCAGCGCGCCGATGTAGAAGGCCGCGACGAACATCGAAATCTGGCTCAGCGTCAGCCCCGCCTCGGCGCCATAGACCGCCGCCATGCCGAACTGGGCCGAGAACACGCCCCCCAGCAGGAACATGCCGACACAGCCCAGCGGCGAGATGCTGTAAAGCTCGCGCAGGCTCAGCGGCTTGGTGGTGTCGAAGGCCGGCGTTGGCGAAATCGACAACAGGATCGGCGCAAAGGACACCGAAACCAGCACCGAGATGATGACAAAGAGCGCATAGCCCGAAGGATCGGCGACCAGCAGCAGCCCCTGCGCCGCGACGATGCCCACCATCTGGACAATCATGTAGGCCGAAAGCGTCTGGCCCCGGGTTTCATTGGTGGCAGCATTGTTGAGCCAGCTTTCGGCGGTGACATAGACGCCGGAAAAGCAAAAGCCGATGATCACCCGCCCCAGCGTCCAGGCAATGGGATGGGTCAGTGCCGGATAGAGGATCAGCACCGCCGAGATGAACGAGCCCAGCGCGGCAAAGACCCGCACATGCCCGACGCGGCGGATCATTTCGGGCGCCATGCGCGACCCGCCTAGGAAGCCGACGAAATAGGCCGACATCACGATCGACATCTCGAGCGTCGTAAAGCCCTCGATCTCGCCCCGGACACCGAGCAGCGTACCTTGCAGGCCGTTGCCAACCATCAGGAGCATAATACCAAGGAGCAACGCCCAGGCGTTTGAAACCACGGCCATCATGGGCTTATCCCTTTCACTTCCGGCACTCTAGCGCCAGTTCGGTGTCAACGCTGGCCCAAAAGCGACTCGATGCGGGCTTGGCCTGACGCCTCTCAGATTACCTCTGCGGGATCAAGAGCGAGGCGTCGCCATAGGAGAAAAATCGGTAGCCGCTAGCGATGGCGTGATCGTAGACGCGCAAAATGCGGTCGCGGCCCATCAGGGCGGCGACAAGCATCATCAGGGTCGAGCGCGGCAGGTGGAAGTTGGTCATCAGCGCATCGGTGACACGAAAGGCGAAACCGGGATAGATGAAAATGTCGGTCTCGCCCTGCCAGGGCCGGATGGCGCCGGTGTCGCGGGCCGCCGTCTCGATCAGCCGCAGGGCGGTGGTGCCGACCGGGATCACCCGGCCGCCCGCCGCCTTGGTGGCCGCGATCTCGGCCGCGGCCTCTTCGCTGACGTCGCCCCATTCGGCATGCATCTTGTGGGTGGTCACGTCCTCGACCTTGACCGGCAGAAAGGTGCCGGCGCCGACATGCAACGTGACCTTGGTAAAGCCGACGCCCCGGGCCTCGAGCGCTGCCAGAAGCGCGGCGTCGAAATGCAACGAGGCGGTGGGCGCGGCCACCGCCCCTTTGCGCGCCGCCCAGACGGTCTGGTAATCCTCGCGGTCCTGCGCGTCGGCCGGGCGCAGCGCCTCGATGTAAGGCGGCAGCGGCATGGCGCCGGCCTCGGCCAGCGCGGCATCGAAATCCTCGCCTTCAAGGTTGAAGCGCAACAGGCCCTGGCCTTCGGCCCGGGCCTCCATCACCGCAGACAGGGCGTCGGAAAAGCGGATCACCTCGCCATCGGCCACCTTCTTGAGCGGCTTGATCAACGCCGACCAGGTGCCGTCTGCCTGCGGCTCGAGCAGGGTCACGCCGATGCGCGCCTCGGTCGGCCCCTGGGCGCCCTCGCGCCGCCGGCTGCCCGAGAGCCGCGCCGGGATCACCCGCGTGTCGTTAAGCACCAGCCGGTCGCCGGGGCGCAGCCAATCCGGCAGGTCGAAGACATGGGCATCGGTCACGGCGTCGCCCTCGGCCACCAGCAGGCGGGCCGAGGAACGGGGCCGCGCGGGGCGCGTTGCGATGCGGTCTTGCGGCAGGTCGAAATCGAAATCGGAGAGTTGCATGCGCTTCCTCTAGCCGAGCCTCCCTGCGGGGGCAATCGGCGGGTCTTGCATCCCCGCAGCAAATTGCTAGCGTCCCGGCAAATATCAGGAGTTTGCCCATGTCCCCCGACTTCGACGAGATCATCGACCGCCGCGGAACCCATTCCTCGAAATGGGATGCGATGGAGGGCCATTACGGCGTCTCGCCCGACGACGGCATTCCGATGTGGGTGGCTGACATGGATTTCCGCCCGCCGCAGGCGGTGCAGGCCAAGCTGGAAGAAATCGCCGCCCATGGTGTCTATGGCTATTTCGGCGATGCCTCGGCCACCAATGCCGCCGTCGTCTGGTGGATGAAGAACCGCCACGGCTGGGAGATCGAGGACAGCTGGATCCGCTATACGCCGGGGGTGGTGACCGGGGCGGCGCTCTGCATCCATGCCTTTTCCGAGCCGGGCGACGGCATTGTCGTCATGTCGCCGGTCTACCACGCCTTTGGCCGGATCATCCGCGCCGCCGGCCGCACGGCGGTGGAATGTGAACTGGCCAACCGCGATGGCCGCTACGAAATGGATTTCGACGCCTGGGATGCGCAGATGACCGGGCGCGAAAAGGTGCTGCTGCTGTGTTCGCCGCACAATCCCGGCGGCCGGGTCTGGAGCGCGGAGGAGCTGCGCGGCGTGGCCGAATTCTGCCGCCGCCATGACCTGATCCTGGTGTCGGACGAAATCCACCAGGACATCGTCTTTCCCGGGGCCAACTTCCTGCCCACCGATGTGGCGGTGCCCGAGGCCCGCGACAGGCTGATCGTGCTGGGCGCCACCAGCAAGACCTTCAACCTTGCCGGCCATCACACCGGCCATGCGATCATCCCCGACGCCAGGCTGCGCGCGAGATATTCCGCCGTCATGGGGGGCCTTGGGATTTCCACCAATGCCTTTGGCATGCACATGGTCGAGGCGGCCTACAGCCCCGAGGGCGCTGCCTGGGTCGATGCGCTGGTCGCCTATCTCGACGGCAACCGCAAGCTGCTGGACGAGGGGCTGAACGGGTTGCCGGGCGTCACCTCCATGCCGCTCGAGGCGACCTATCTGGCCTGGGCCGATTTCAAGGGCACCGGCATGGAGCATGAAGAGCTGCTGCGCCGAGTCGAGAAACACGCCCGCATCGCGGTGAACCACGGGCCGACCTTCGGCGCCGGCGGCGAGACCTTCCTGCGGTTCAATTTCGCCACCCCCCGCGCCCGGGTGGCCGAAGCGGTGGAGCGGCTGCAAAAGGCCTTTGGCGACCTTCAATAAGTGGCGGCGCGGGGGTTACCCGGCCCACCGCCGGGTTCCCACCAGAGCTGTGCAGAAATGCGCAGGTCTTGCGCGTTAATTCCGGTGTTCTGTGCGCCGATGCAAGCTATGTCTTGTGTCAACTCAAAGGAGGATGACATGGGACTTCTGATCGACGGCACATGGCACGACCAATGGTATGACACCAAGAAAACCGGCGGCGCCTTTGAACGCTCGACCGCGAAATTCCGCAACTGGATCACCGCAGACGGTGCGCCCGGCCCCAGTGGCGATGGCGGTTTTCCGGCCGAATGCGGACGGTATCACCTCTATGTCAGTCTTGCCTGCCCTTGGGCGCATCGCACGCTGATCTTTCGCAAGCTCAAGGGGCTCGAGGATTTCATCAGCGTTTCGGTGGTGCATCCCGACATGCTGTCAGACGGCTGGGAGCTCGACGCCGGCTATCCCGGTGCCACCGGCGACCGGCTCTATGGGCTGCCCTACCTGCGCGACATCTATCTCAAGGCCGATCCCAAGGTCTCGGGCCGGGTGACGGTGCCTGTTCTCTGGGACAAGGTGCGCAAGACGATCGTCAGCAACGAAAGCGCCGAGATCATCCGCATGTTCAACAGCGCCTTCGACGAAATCACCGGCAACCATGACGACTACTGGCCCGAAGCGCTGCGCGACGAGATCGAAGAGGTCAACGCCCGGGTCTATGACACGGTCAACAACGGCGTCTACAAGGCCGGTTTCGCCACCAAGCAAAAGGCTTATGACGCGGCTGTCCGGCCGCTGTTCGACACGCTCGACTGGCTGGAAGACCGGCTGAGCGGCAAACGCTATCTGATGGGTGACCGGTTGACCGAGGCCGACTGGCGGCTGTTCACCACGCTGGTGCGTTTCGATCACGTCTATCACGGCCATTTCAAATGCAACCGCGCGCGGATCGTCGATTACCCCAATCTCTGGGCCTATACCCGAGAACTCTATCAGGTGCCGGGCGTGGCCGAGACGGTAAATTTCGATCACATCCGACGGCACTACCACTACAGCCACGAGACCATCAATCCGCACCGGATCGTGCCGATCGGGCCCGACATCGATTTCAACGCGCCTCATGGCCGCGAATTGTCGGTTCCGAAAGCGGCGTGATGCTCGACCAGCGCCGCCAGATCCTCTGGCGGCGTCGTGCACGGCACGATGGCGGCGGCATTGCCGAAGAACTGAAAGATCGACCCGTCCGAGAAAAAGCCGGCGTTGGTGACAAAGATGATCCGTGCCTCGGGCTGGCGATAGGAGGCGAAATCGGCCACGGTCAGCGCCGCCCCGTCACCCAGCACGAGGTTGAGAACGATCACTTCGAATTCGGTGTCGGTCAGCGCCTGAATCGCCGGCGGAGGCGCATCTACGAGCACCACCCGAGCGCCGAAACGCTCGAGATGACGCGCCCATATGAGACCCAGCGACGGATTGGATTCGACGATCAATACGTGCATGTCCCTGACCTCAATGACCTCATGACCTGAACTCGTGAATGTCACCGTGCCCTGAGGTGCAGCCTCGGCCAAATTCCTTAACAAGTGATTAAAATCCGGAGCGCAGGCGATAATTCGCCCGCCGCGGCCCCAGCCCGGCGGGCGGCGGCCCGGCTTCGGGCTTGGCGCTTGTCCCCGGGCCGATGGCTGCTAGGTTGCCGTGAAATTGGCATATCCAGAGGGTCCTTCATGAGATTTTTCCGCCGTGCGTCCGTTTTGGCTTGCGTGCTTGCCCTGTCTTCGCCCGTCCTGACGTCACCCGCCCTGGCGCAGGACTGCGGCGGCTCGTTTTCGCAATTCGTGGCCGGGCTGAAATCCGAGGCTGTCTCCAAGGGCCATTCCGCCGCCGCCGTCGATCGCTTTTTTGCCGGCGTCCAGCAGGATCCGGCGGTGCTGCGCGCCGATCGGCGTCAGGGGGTGTTTCAGATGCCCTTTGTCGATTTCGCCCGCCGCCTGATCAGCCAGAACCGGATCGACAACGGCAAGGCCAACCGGCAGCGCCATGCCGACGTCTTCGCACGGATGGAGCGGGAATACGGCGTCTCGCCCGGCGTGCTGCTGGCGTTCTGGGCCTTCGAGACCGACTATGGCCAGGTGCAGGGCGATTTCAACACGTTGAATGCGCTGGTGACGCTGAGCCATGATTGCCGCCGGCCCGAGCTCTTCCGGCCGCAGGTCTTTGCGGCGCTGGACCTCTTTGAGCGCGGCAATTTCGATCCCCGCACCACCACCGGCGCCTGGGCCGGCGAGATCGGCATGGTCCAGATGCTGCCCGAGGACATCCTGACCAATGGCGTCGACGGTGATGGCGACGGCCAGGTCAGCCTCAAGACCTCGCCCCCCGATGCGCTGCTCTCGGGCGCCAACATGCTGCGCGATCTGGGCTGGCGGGCCGGCGAGCCGTGGTTGCAGGAGGTGACCGTGCCCGCCGATCTCGACTGGTCGCTCACCGGGCTCGACCAGCCGCGCCCCCCCTCGGACTGGCAGGCGATGGGCGTGCGCGTGCGCGATGGTCAGGCGGCGGATCTGCCGGCGGCGCTGATCCTGCCGCAGGGCCGCAAGGGCCCGGCGTTTTTCGCCTATCCCAATTTCAACGTCTACTTCGAGTGGAACAAGAGTTTTGTCTATGTGCTGACCGCCGCCTATTTCGCCAACCGGCTGGAAGGCGCCGCGGTGTTCGACGCCGGCACCCCGGAACCGGGCCTGGGCGACGAAGAGATGAAGCAGCTTCAGCGCAAGCTCCGGGCGCGCGGCCATGATGTCGGCGAGATCGACGGCATCCTTGGTGCCGGCACCCGCAACGCGGTGCAACAGGTGCAGCAGGAGCTGGGCTTGCCCGCCGACGCCTGGCCGACCCGCGATCTGTTGAACCGGCTGTAATCCCGGATGCGGCGCGCCCCCGGTGCGCCGCGCCGGCTGACGTCCCGCGTCAGGACGAAGTGCCGACGATCATGCGCGCCCGGCCCGGCCGGCCTAACGCCACGTAAGATTAGCGCTCTCGCCCCGCCGTCCCTATCCTCTGACCAACAGGGCAATCCCACCGGAGGGGCGATGAGACTGACCGTGGACGGCGTGGCGCATGAGGTGGATGTCGAGGCCGACATGCCGCTGTTGTGGGTTTTGCGCGACGAGCTGAAGATCAAGGGTGTGAAATACGGCTGCGGCATTGCCCAATGCGGCGCCTGTACCGTGCATCTCGATGGCGCCGCCGTCCGCTCTTGTCAGGTCTGGGCCGAGGATGCCGAGGGCGCGGAAATCACCACCATTCAAGGACTTGGCCAACCCGAGGCCTTGCACGCGGTGCAGGCCGCCTGGATCGAACATCAGGTGGCGCAATGCGGCTACTGCCAGTCCGGCCAGATCATGCAGGCCGCCGCGCTTCTGGCCGAAGACCCGGCCCCCAGCGACGCGGTGATCGATGAGGTGATGTCGGGCAATCTCTGCCGCTGCGGCACCTATCCGCGGATTCGCGCGGCGATCCACAGCGCCGCCGCCAGGCTGCGGGAGGCGTGACATGGGCCGGTTGAAGACCTTCACCCGCCGCGCCTTCCTTGTCGGCTCTGCCGCTGTCGCCGGCGGCGTCGCCTTTGGCATCTATACGGTGCGCAAGCCACATGAAAACCCGCTGGCCGACAGCCTAGCCCCGGGCGAGGCCGCGCTCACGCCCTATCTGCGGCTCGACGCCCGGGGGGTGACGCTGATCACCCCGCGCGCCGACATGGGCCAGGGCGCCTATCACGTGCAGGCGGCGCTTCTGGCGGAAGAGCTCGACCTCGATCTGGCAGAGGTCCGCACCGATCCCGGCCCGCCGGGGGCGGCCTATTGGAATACCGCGCTGGCCGAAGAGGCGGCGGAGTTCTCGGTACCCTCCGAAGGGCTGATGCGCACTGTCGCCGAAACCGCCGTCGGCGCGGTGATGAAGATGATGGGCATGCAGATCACCGGCGGCTCGACCACGGTGCCCGACCAGTTCGACAAGCTGCGCGCCGCCGCCGCTTCGGCCCGCGAAACGTTGAAGGCGGCCGCGGCTCACCAGACCGGCGTGGCGGCAGACAAGCTGCGCACCGAAAACGGCCAGGTTCTCCTGCCCGACGGCAGCGCCCTGCCCTATGCCGCGCTGACCCCCGCGCTGGCCCAGGTCGAGGTGGTGCAGGACGTGCCGCCACGCGATCCCTCGCAATGGCGCCAGCTCGGTCAGCCGATGCAGAGGATCGACATTCTGGCCAAGAGCACCGGCACCCAGGTCTATGGCATCGATGTCGAGATCGACGGCATGGCGCATGCCGCCGTCAAGCTGAACCCGGCGCAGGGCGGCGAAATGCGGGGGTTTGACGCCAGCGTGGCCGAAAAGATGCGCGGCGTTCAGGCGGTGCTGCCGGTTACCGGCGGCGTCGCCGTGGTGGCTGACAACACCTGGCGCGCCTTTCAGGCGGCACAGGCGATCGAGGTGCAATGGGGACCGGCCGAGATGCCCGCCACGATGGCGGATCATTGGCAGGCCTTGGCGGACGCCTTCACCGAGGACGCCCGCGACAGCCGCCAGCGCGACGACGGCGATGTCGACACGGCGCTCGAGGCCGCCGAGGTGATCGAGGCCGAGTACCGCGCGCCCTATCTCGCCCATGCGCCGCTGGAACCGATCAGCGCCGTCGTGCGCGTGAGGGACGGCAAGGCCGAGGTCTGGACCGGCACGCAAGTCCCTCGCTTCGTTCAGAAAAACGTCGCCGCCATTGCCGGGATCGCGGCCGAGGATGTCACGCTGCATGTGCAGATGATGGGCGGTTCCTTTGGGCACCGGCTCGAGGATGAGGTGGTCAGACGCGCTGCCGAAATCGCGGTGCAGATGCCCGGCGTGCCGATCAAGCTCACCTATTCGCGCGAAGAGGACATGACCCACGACTTTCCCCGCCAGATCGCCATGGCGCGGCTGCGCGGCACGGTCGACGCCGGCCAGGTCGCGGCGATGGATCTGTCGATCGCCAGCCCGTCGGTCATGGTCTCGCAGATGGGCCGCCAGGGCATTTCCGTCCCCGGCCCCGACAGCCAGATTGTCGCCGGCGCCTGGAACGCGCCCTTTGCCATTCCGCATCATCGGGTCACCGGCTACCGCGCCGCGCCGCTGGCGCCGATCTCGTCCTGGCGCTCGGTGGGCGCCTCGCACGCCGGCTTTTTCCACAATGCCGCGCTGGACGAGCTGATCCATGCCGCCGGGGCCGATCCGCTGGCGGAACGCTTGCGGCTCTGTAACGACCCGCTGGCGCGGCACGTGCTCGAGGCGGTGGGCGAGATGTCGTCGTGGGAGGGTGTGCTGGGCGATGGCCGGGGGCGCGGCGTGGCGCTGACCACCAGCTTCGACGTGCGCTGCGCCGAAGTAGTCGAGGTGCGGGCCACCGATGACGGCATCAGGCTCGAAAAGGTCTGGGTCGCGGCCGAGGTGGGCCGGGTGCTCGACCCGGTGAATTTCGAAAACCTGGTGCAGGGCGGCGTGATCTTTGCGCTGGGCCATGCGATCCACAGCGAGATCACCTATCGGGACGGCCGAGCGGAGCAGTCGAACTATGACGGCTATCCGGCCATGCGGCTATATCAGACCCCCAAGATCGCGGTGCGCGGGCTGGAGAACGGCGACAGGGTCCGTGGCATTGGCGAGCCGCCGGTGCCGCCCGCCGCCCCTGCCCTGGCCAGCGCGATCTTTGCCGCCACCGGCACACGGCTGCGCGAAATGCCGTTTGCGAAATTCGTCGATTTCGTCTGAAGCTCAGCGCTTCGGAAACACCGTGACAATCGCCAGGCCGGCGATCAGCAGCACCGCGCCCGCCAGCTTGGCGGGCGTCAGCACCTCGCCCACCACCACGGTCGCCAGCGCCCAGGCGGTCAGCGGCTCGATCAGCGCGAGGGTGACGGCGGTCGAGGCCGCGACCCGTCCCAGCCCCCAGGTGTAGAGCGCATAAGAGACGCCGGTGGCACAGATGCCGAGAAACAGCATCGCAGGCCAGATGCCCGGCGCCGCCAGCCACCCCAGCGGCACGATCAGGAAGACCGGCAGCACCGCGACGGCGGCAACGGTGAAGGTGGCGGCGGCCACGGTGGCCGAGGGCGCGCGCTGGCTGATGCGGCTGGTGGCCAGCGAATAGGCGGCATAAGCCGCGCCGCTCAGCGCCGCGAGGGCGACGCCGAACCCCGAGGCGCCGGCGTCCGCGCCCGACAGCACCAGCAACGCCGCGCCGCAGATCGAGATCGCCTGGCCGAAAGCACGCAGCCTGTCGGGCAACTGGCGTTTGATACCGATCTCATAGGCGGTGACCCAGAGCGGCGCCGAGCCGATGGCGATGGCCGTGCCGACCCCCACGCCGGTCTCGAAAACCGCCCAGAAAAACAACAGGTTATAAAGCCCGATCGCCAGCCCGGCAAAGATCACCACCGCCGGCGGCAAATCGCGAAAGGCCCGCCGGCTCTCAGGGCGCAGCGCCGCCAGAAAGATCAGCGCGGCGGCGCCGAAGGAGAGCCGCAGCGCCGCGACCACAAGTGGCTGCTTGCCCTCCGGCAACAGCGCCTGAACCGTGCCGGTGGTGCCCCAGAGCGCCGCCGCGGCGATCACCGCCGCGATGCCCATCATCCGTCCGCCCCGTGTCATGCCGCTGCCCCGCCAGAATGCCTTTTACCGCTGCCTATCGGGCCTGCGGCGGCGCGGCAATGCGCAAGATCTCAGCCAAGGCTTTCGGCAAATGCGGTGAAGTCTGCCAGCGCCGCCGGATCGGCCTCTTGCCCGGTGAAGCCCAGCAGATAGCCCCGGGTGCGCGCCACCCGGTCGGCCATCGGCTCGGTCTGGTCAAGCGCGTGATAGCCGAGCTGCATGAAATAGAGGATGCGGGCGCGGACATCGGCCTCGTAGCTGTCATATCCGTACCGTGCAAACATCGCGGTGACCGCCTTGATCCGGGCCTTGTCGGCCAGATCGATGCGGCGGCGCACCTGGCCGTCGCGGCGCGACCATTCGCGGATGGCGAAATCCAGCCCCTGATCGAAATGCGCCGGATCCATGAAACAGCGGAAGAAATTGCAGATCGCACCGGTGATCGTCGCCGCGGGCGCGGCACAATGGGCCTCGATCCGGGCGGTGTTGCGCGCCTCCCAATCGTCGAGCAATTGCGACAGAAGATCCTTGCGGCTCTTGAAATACCAGTAAAAGCTCGAGCGCGAGACCTCGAGCCGGGTGCCGATGGCCAGCACCTTGACCTCGGCCACACCATCGGTCACCAGAATATCGCGCGCCACGTTGAGCCAATCCTCGCGGGTGACCTTTATATGGCCGACCAGCGGCTCCTTGTCGGGATCGTCGCGGTGCAGCACCGGGCCGTTTGCCATGCGCTTGCCTCAGCTTTCCGGCGGCGCGCCGCCTTCGGCGCTGCGTCTGGTGATATAGGCGTGCAAGGCGGCGACGCGGGCGGGGTCGGTCCCGGGGCGTTTGCCGGCCGCGAGAATGCCCTGCCAGATGCCAGTGGCGCGTTCGGTGGCGTTCTGGCTGCCGGTTTCCTGCCAGCGGCCGTAATTCGACCAATCGGCGACCAGCGGCTGATAGAACTGGGTCTGATAGCGTTCCATGGTATGGGCGCAGCCAAAGAAATGGCCGCCCGGCTGCACCTCGGCCAGGGCATCGAGCGCCAGCTCCGCATCGGCGGCGGATGTGGGCGTGCAGAGTTCGGCCACCATTTGCAGAACCTCCATATCGGTGATCAGCTTTTCATAGCCCAGCGTCAGCCCGCCTTCCAGCCAGCCCGCCGCATGGATCACCACCGTCGCGCCGGACAGCAGGCAGCCCCAGAGGCCGAATTGCGTTTCATTCGCCGCCTGCGCATCCGCCGCCGCCCCGGCCGCGCCGCTGGCGCAGCGCCATGGCAGGCCGATGTGTCGCGCCAACTGGCCGGCGACCAGCGAGGCGGTGAAATGCTCGGGCGTGCCAAAGGCCGGCGCGCCGGATTTCATGTCGACGTTCGAGGTGAAGGTGCCATAGAGCACCGGCGCGCCGGGCAGCGCCAGCTGGTTGAGGGTAATCGCGGCCAGCGCCTCGGCATGGCTCAGCGTCATGGCACCGGCCACGGTGATCGGCGCCATCGCCCCCATCAGGGTAAACGGCGTGACAATCACCATCTGGCCATGGCGGGCAAAATCGATCAGTCCCTGGGCCATGGGAATATCGATCTGGCGCGGCGAATTGGTATTGATGACGGTGTAGCTCCAGGGCTCGGCGGCAAAAGCCGCGTCCGACAGCCCCCTGAAATCGCGGATCATCTCGAAGCTCTCGCGGACCTGCGGGCTGCCGCGGCCATAGACGAAAGGCGATTTGTCCATCAATGTGAGTTGCGCCTCGATCATGAAGTAATGGCGCAAACTGGGGGCAATGTCCTGCGGCTCGAGCAGCGCCGAGACCATTTGCAGCGCGTCGAAATGATGGGTGAGCTGCACCAGCTCGCGGAAATCGCGGCCGGTGCCGGGGCGGCGGCCGCGCAACCGGTCGGAGGCATGCGGCGTGCCGCCGCCGGGCTGAAACACCAGCCGGCCAAGCTCCAGCGTCACATCGCGCTCGGGTCGGCCGCCCTTCATCACCACACGGCGCGGCGCCGTGGCCAGCGCGGCGCGCACGATCTCGCGGCCGATGCGCACCATCTGGCTTTCGTCATCGACGCTTGCACCGGCGGACTTCAAAATCTGTCGCGCCTCAGGCAGCAGCACCTTGATGCCGGCGGTTTCCAGAAGGTTCAGCGCCGCCGTGTGGATCGCCGCGATCCGGTCGTCGGAAAAGGCCTTCATGATCGGGAACGGGCTGCGCAGCTCGGTGTAATCGATCTGGCGGTGATGCGCTTCTGCGCCGCGAGGGGCGCGCTTGCGGCGGCGAGATTTGGTCTGATCGCTCATCATGCCCTCATTGCCTTGCCTTGCGGGTCATAGGGCGAAGGCGCGATCACCCGCGCCGCCCGCGCCTTGCCCACCACATGCACCGTCAGGTCGGTGCCCACATTCGCCGCCTCGCGGTCCAGCATCGCCATCGCCAGCGACCGGCCGACGGAATGGCCATAGCCGCCCGAGGTGACGTAGCCCGCCAGCCGGTCGCCCTGCCACACCGGCTCGTAGCCGCTGGCGTCGGCGTCTTCGGCATCGATCGCCAGCGTGGCGATCACCCGGGCCGGGCCGTTGCCATCGCGTTCGGCGCGGGCCGCATCACTTCCGAAGAACTCTTTCGACCAGTCGATCCAGCGGTCCATGCCGGTCTGTGCCGGGGTGTAGATCTGGGTAAATTCGCGCGACCAGATACCAAAGCTCTTTTCCAGCCTCAGGCTGCCGAGCGCCTCATAGCCGATTTCGCGTATCCCGAGGTCCGCCCCCGCCGCCAGCAGCATGCGGCGCAGCGCGACATGTTCGGCGGCGGTGCAATTGATCTCGTAGCCCAGCGCGCCACTGACCGAGAGCCGGCCGACATGGGCGCGGATCAGCCCGATGTCGAAGCGCCCGCAGCCCATGAAGGGCAGCTCGGAAATCGGACCTTCGGTGAGCTGTTCCAGCACCCGGCGGCTGTTCGGGCCGGAAAGCGAAAACCCCACCACCGCATCCGAAATGTCGCGCAGCGCCACCCCGGGGCGCGCATGATCGGCAAACCAGCGCATGTGCCATTCACGCAGGTAGTAGCTGCCCATGATCCACCAGATGCCATCGCCCCAGTTGAACACCGTCAGATCGCCCTTGAGCCGTCCGCTGGGCGAGAGCATCGGCGCCAGCCGGGTGCGGCCCGGCCCCGGCAGCCGACCGGCCAGCAGGTGATCGAGCCAGGCGGCGGCCTCCGGCCCCGTCACCTCGAAACGCGAAAAGCCCGAAATATCCAGCAGCCCCACGGCCTCGCGCGTGGCGCGCACCTCTTGGGCCACCAGATCGAAGGCATTGGAACGGCGCAGGCTCGGATGTTCCTCGAACCCCTCGGGCGCAAAGTAGAGCGGCACCTCCAGCCCCCAGCTCTCGCCCCAGCGGGCGCCGGCGGCACGCATGGCGTCATGCGCCGGGGCCATCTTGAGCGGCCGGCCGGCCGGCAGTTGCTCGTTGGGATAGGTCATCACGAAGCGGCGGGAATAGAACTGGCCGGTGGTTTCGCGGATATAGGTCTTGTTCGCCGCGTAGTCGCCGTAGCGCGCGACATCCATGCCAAAGACATCGGCCTCGGTCTCGCCGTGGATCATCCATTCCGCCAGCGATTTGCCGACACCGCCGCCTTGCAGGAACCCGGCCATGACCGCGCAGGCGCACCAATAGCCGGGCTTGCCGCGCACCGGCCCGACCAACGGGTTGCCATCCGGCGAAAAGGTAAAGGCGCCATGCACCCAGGTCTTGACGCCGACGCTTTCCAGCACCGGGAAACGTTTGAAGACGTGGCACAGCTCGCTTTCGATCCGGTCGGGTTCCTCCTGCAACAGCTCGACCCCGTAATTCCAGGGTGCGCCGTCCATCATCCAGTGCTTGGGGGTCAGCTCATAGATCCCCACCAGCATCCCCTGCTGATCCTGCCGCGAATAGGTAAAGCCTTCGAGATCGACGCACATCGGCAGTTCCCGCTCCAGCCCCTGCAATTGCGGGATGGTGTCGGTGATCAGGTAATGATGCGCCAGCGGCGAGACCGGCAGCTCGACCCCGGCCATCCGCCCGACCTGCTTGGCCCAGAGCCCGCCGGCGTTGACCACATGTTCGCAGCTCACGGTGCCCTGCTCGGTCACCACCTGCCAGCCGCCGGGCACCTGATGCAGTTCGAGCACGCGGTTCTTCTCGATCACCTCGGCGCCGCGCTTTTTCGCGGCGATGGCATAGGCATGCACCGTGCCGGTGGTATCGACATACCCTTCGCGGTCGGCCCACATGCCGCCGAGGATGCCCTCGGTGTTGAGCACCGGCGAGAGCTGCGCCGCCTCGTCGGGGGTAATAAGGTGCACGTCGTCGATGCCGATGGATTGAAAGGTGCGGTAATTGGCCTGCAACCATTCCCAACGGTCGGGGGTGCCGGCCAGATGCATGCCACCGGTCATATGCATGCCGATGGACTGGCCGCTTTCGGCCTCGACCTCTGACAGCAGGTCGATGGTATAGCCTTGCAGCGCCGCGATATTTGGATCGGCGTTCAAGGCATGAAAGCCCCCAGCCGCATGCCAGCTCGACCCTGCGGTCAGCACGTCGCGCTCGATCAGGCAGACATCGGTCCAGCCATACCGGGCCAGATGATAGAGCACCGAGGCGCCCACGACGCCTCCCCCGATCACGACCACGCGGTATTGCGATTTCATGGCGCTCTCCCTGGCTGTCAGGGCGACGGTAGGACGGGTCTCTGATTCCGTCTAGACATTTTTGTCCAATGCTCTCGCGATGCCTTCAGCGACGCTGCGGCGACGCGAACAAATCGCCAGCCGGGGCTTTTCCCGTCGGGGCAAATCGCCTAGACGTCGCCGCGCGGGACGACAACCGGGCGAGATCATGAGCTACACCATTCTGGAACGCTGCGAGGCCAAGGGCCTGCGCATGACCGGCCAGCGACGGGTCATTGCGGCAGTGCTGGAAGACAGCGACGATCACCCGGACGTCGAAGAGCTTTATGCCCGCGCCTCGGCCCGCGACGCGGCGATTTCCATCGCCACGGTCTATCGCACGGTGAAACTGTTCGAAGAGGCTGGCATTCTGGAAAAGCACGAATTCGGCGACGGCCGGGCGCGCTATGAAGATGCCGAGCGCGACCACCACGACCATCTGATCGACATGAACTCGGGCGCGGTGATCGAATTCGTCGATCCCGAGATCGAGGCCTTGCAGGAAAAGATCGCCGAAAAGCTGGGTTATCGGCTCAAGGGGCACCGGCTCGAGCTCTATGGGGTGCCGCTCAAGAAGTAAGCGCCTTGGCTTCCCGCTGTGCAGAGGATAGTCAGGGCGGGATACTTAACATTGAAAGTAAGCTGATGCAGGTGCTGCGCGCGATCCTTTTCATGACGGCGTCGATGGCCTGCCTCGCGCTGAGCGATCTGTTCATCAAGCTTTCGGCGCAAAGCCTGCCGCCCGGGCAGGTGATGTTCTTTCTCAGCCTTGGCGGCACGCTTCTGTTCATGCTGATCGCGGCACTGCGCGGCATCCCGCTTGTCAGCCCGGCGTTCTGGCATCCGACCGTGATGTCCCGCAACCTGGCCGAGGTGCTCGCGGCCTTGGGGATGGTGACCGGCATCGCCTGGACACCGCTGCCGATGGTGGCGGCGATCATGCAGACTACGCCCCTGCTTGTCACCCTGGGCGCGGCGCTGTTTCTGGGCGAGGCCGTGGGCTGGCGCCGCTGGGCCGCGATCCTGGCCGGGCTGGTCGGCATGCTGCTGGTGATCCGGCCGGGCATGGCGGGGTTCGAGCCGGCGGCGCTTCTGGTGGCGCTTGGCGCCTGTGGGCTGGCGGCACGCGATCTTCTGACGCGACGGGTGCCGGCGGCGATCAATTCGCTGACCCTCTCGACCTGGGGATTTGGCGCGACGGTGCCGGCAGGGCTGGTGCTGATGCTGATCATGGGGCCGGACTGGAGCACCGGCGGCGGCGGATTTGCCTATATCGGCGTGGCCGTGGTGGTCACCACCTCGGGCTATTACCTCGTCACCGCCGCGATGCGGCTTGCGCCGGCGGCCATCGTCTCGCCGTTCCGCTACAGCCGGCTGGTCTTTACCATGGGGCTTGGCGTGATCGTCCTGGGCGACCGGCCCGATACGCTGACGCTGCTGGGCGCGGCGATCATCCTGATCTCCGGCCTCTACACCTTTTTCCGCGAACGACAGCTGGCCAGGGCGCCGGTCCAGGCCCCGGCCTGAGCAAGATTCGCGACAGGCCGCCCTGCCCGCACCATACGCAGGGCCTGCCGCAAGGGCAGCAGCGCGGCGTTGCGCTGCAACGGCGCACTTGTTAGCGCTAACCAAACTGGTTCCCAAAGCCCGAGGCCTCTGTTAAGGAGGCACCAACTTTATCGTCATGAGGGACATGCCCATGAGCACTATCATTGATATCCATGCACGCGAAATTCTCGACAGCCGCGGCAACCCGACCGTCGAAGTCGACGTCACCCTGGAAGACGGCACCATCGGCCGCGCCGCTGTGCCCTCGGGCGCCTCGACCGGCGCCTATGAGGCCGTCGAAAAACGTGACGGCGACAAGGCCCGCTACATGGGCAAGGGCGTTCTCGAAGCCGTGGCCGCGGTCAATGGCGAGATCGCCGACGAGATCGTCGGCATGGATGCGACCGAACAGGTCTCGATCGACCTGGCGATGTGCGAGCTCGACGGCACCGACAACAAGGGCCGGCTCGGCGCCAATGCCATCCTTGGCGTGTCGCTGGCAGTGGCCAAGGCGGCCGCAGATTACACCGCGCAGCCGCTCTTCCGCTATGTCGGCGGCACCTCGGCTCGTGTCCTGCCGGTGCCGATGATGAACATCATCAACGGCGGCGAACATGCCGACAATCCGATCGACATCCAGGAATTCATGATCATGCCGGTCGCCGCGGAGAACATCCGCGACGCGGTGCGCATGGGGTCCGAAGTGTTCCACACCCTGAAGAAAGAGCTCTCGGCCGCCGGCATGTCGACCGGCCTCGGCGACGAAGGCGGTTTCGCGCCCGAGCTGGGCTCGACCCGCGAGGCGCTCGACTTCATCCTCAAGTCGATCGAGAAGGCCGGCTACAAGCCCGGCGAAGACATCTATCTCGCCATGGATTGCGCCGCGACCGAATACTTCAAGGACGGCAAATACCAGATGAAGGGCGAAGGCAAATCGCTGACGTCCGAGGAAAATGCCGACTATCTTGCCGCGCTCTGCAACGACTACCCGATCATCTCGATCGAGGACGGCATGTCCGAGGACGACTGGGACGGCTGGAAAATCCTCACCGACAAGCTGGGCGACAAGATCCAGCTTGTGGGCGATGACCTGTTCGTCACCAACCCGACCCGCCTGGCCGACGGCATCGAACGCGGCGTGGCAAACTCGATGCTGGTCAAGGTGAACCAGATCGGCTCGCTCACCGAGACGCTGAAGGCGGTCGATATGGCCCACCGCGCGCGCTATACCAACGTGATGTCGCACCGTTCGGGCGAAACCGAGGACGCCACCATTGCCGATCTCGCCGTGGCCACCAACTGCGGCCAGATCAAGACCGGCTCGCTGGCGCGCTCGGACCGGCTGGCCAAATACAACCAGCTGATCCGCATCGAAGAGATGCTGGGCGAGACGGCGGAATATGCCGGGCGGTCGATTCTGAAGAAATAACCTTTTGCCGCCTCGGGTGGCATGGGTCTAGGGTCTCTCTATTCGCTTGGAGAGGCCCTTTTTGTTGCCGGACCTACGGATCATATCGCCCCGCACCCCCGCCGAGCTCGAGGCGGTCCGACAGCTGTGCTGGGAGTACCGGGCCTATCTGATGTCGCTCTCGGCCTTTGACGCCGAACTGGTCACCCTGTTCTACCCCGAGGCCAAATATGCCGCGCTGATGGAGCAGATCGCCGAGAGCCATGCGCCGCCGCACGGCTTCATCAGATTGGCAATGCTGGGCGAATCATCCGTAGGGTGCGGAATGGTGCATTCGCTCTCCCCAAGGTCGGCCGAAATCAAGCGAGTCTATGTCACAGACACCACCAGAGGCATAGGCGCAGGCTATGCACTCATGCAGTCCTTGATCGCAGAATGTCGGAGATTGCACTTTGAACGTATCCTGATGGATACGTCCAAACCGCTTGTTGCGGCGCAGAGGCTCTATCTGTCGCTCGGCTTTCGCCTGCGCGGCCCCTATCAACCGGTGCCCCCCGAAGCCGAGGGGCACCTGCTGTACTTTGAAATGACGCTTTAGCAGGGCGCCTTGTAGTAGGTCCCGTCGCCACGCGCGTAGGCGCAGCTGCCGGTGGCGGTGTTCTGCGCCACGACCGTCCCTGCCGCCGCGCCGGCCAGAGCCGAGATCAGGCGCCAGTTGTCATCAGCCTCGAGAGCGGAGGCCGCGATAAGGCCCGCTGCCGCGCCGCCGGTCACACCAACGACAGAACGTTGCTCAGGTGTCAGGGACTCGCAGGCCGCGAGGCCAGTGAGCGCAAAGGCCGCAGCCGCAATACTTGGGAGTTTCATCTGTGTCTCCTGGTTCCAGTGTTGATGACCCCGAACCTAGTGCCGCTGCGCGTCGGGGCCAGCCGGATTATGCCGCCAAGCGCGTTTTTGCGTAAAAACTTTTATGGTCGGCGAAACCCCGCCGAAACCGCTTTGGCCAAAGCGAAATAGTCAATCGGCTGACGTGCCGAATACCCACGTCAACATCTATAGGCAGAGACTATCATTGGTAATTCAGTGCAACTTACAAATTAGCCAAAGCGCCTCGACACAATCGATACAACCTGTGCGGTCGCTAAATCAGCCTGATTTACATATTGCGTGACGCGAACGCCACGGTAATCAATGTAACATCAATACCAACAACTGTTTAAAATCAACGTATTAACTCAAGTCCGCCGTTACTTCACATATTAAACAGCATCTGACATGCACCTTTTTGGTTGAATTGCTAATTTTGTTAAATATGATGAACTCAACTAAAAGATAACAAGATCCTACCGAGGCAGTGATGAAATACGAACGCTACATGACACTTCTGTTGCGTCTGTTCTGTGGGTACACGCTCCTGCTGTGTGCCCTCACGACAATCGGCGTTTACCGGGGGCCGTTTTCCCATTCATGGATGAACTTCGACTACGTGTCGCAGTTTCGCTTCATGACCGTCCCCCTCGTCCTGCTGATCCTGATCTTCGCACTGTGGCTGATGCTGGGCATCCGCACCCGCATCATCGCCTTTTCGTCGATGGTCCTGATCACGGTGTTGATCCTGTTTGATTTTACCGCCCCCTATGCTGTCTACGGTCCGGCGGCCGTCTGGGAATTCCTGCATGCCACAGGCTTCCTCTTCGCGCTGCTGATCCTGACAATCCAGGGCGGTGGCGAGACGGCCCTTGTCCGTGGTGGTTGGCAAGGCCTGTTCTAGCCTTCCCCGGCCGGAACCTTTTTTTACCACCAGCTCTACTAACTTGGACGGGATATATTCCCGTCCATTTTTCGTTTGGGCCTGCGCTTGCTCCGGCCCCTTCGGGCCAGGCCGGAGACGGCCACAGGCGCCGGTGCCCTGCCGGCGCCCAAGGACCGCGCCCCGCCACAACGACGCCAAGACCGCGGCGCCGGGCGACTGGGGACCTGAAATTTTGGAAATGATCATGTGCGGCCGCGCCGCATGGGCCAGATCGGGGCCACCCCGGTCCTGCCGAGGCGTGGCCCGGCCGGTGCGGGACCGGCCGGGTCTGGCGGCGCTCAGCCGCGGTGTTTCAGGACGTATTCCACCAACTGGCGGGTCGAGCCGTCCTTGCTCTCGGCGCTTTCCTCGCCGGCGACGATCGGGCCCAGCGCGGTGGCCAGCTCCTTGCCCAGTTCGACGCCCCATTGGTCGTAGGAGTTGATGTCGAGAATGACGCCTTCGACAAAGACCCGATGCTCGTAAAGCGCCACGATTTGGCCGAGTATCTCGGGCGTCAGCTGCGGATAGATCAGCGTGGTCGAGGGCCGGTTGCCGGGAAAGACCCGGTGCCGTGCCTGCCGTTCCATCTCGTCGCCCTCGAACTTGCCGGCCACCTTCTCGCGCGCCTCGTCGAGCGTGCGGCCGCGCATCAGCGCCTCGGATTGCGCCAGGCAATTGGCGACCAGAAGTTGATGGTGATGCGCCAGCTCGGGCTCATGACCTTCGGCGGCGACCAGAAACTCGCAGGGAATGACCCGCGTGCCCTGGTGAATGAGCTGATAGAAGGCGTGCTGACCGTTGGTCCCCGGCTCGCCCCAGACCACCGGCCCGGAATTGTGGCCAAGGTCCGATCCGTCAATGGCGACGCTCTTGCCGTTGCTCTCCATCTCGAGCTGTTGCAAGTAGGCCGGCAGGCGCACAAGCCGGTTGTCATAGGGCAGGACCGCGCGGGTGGCGTGGCCCAGCACCTGGTTGTGCCAGATCCCCACCAGCGCCAGCAGCACCGGCATGTTCTCGGCAAACTCCGCCTCCTTGAAGTGCCGATCCATCGCCTGGCCGCCACGCAGGAAGGCGCGGAAGGCATCGGAGCCGATGCCGATCATCAGCGACAGGCCAATCGGACCCCAGACGGAATAACGCCCGCCAACCCAATCCTCGAAGCCGAAGACGCGGGCCGGGTCGATGCCGAAAGCGCCGGTCTTTTCCTGATCCGTGCTCAGCGCCGCGAATTGCGCCGCCGGATCCGAGACCTTTTCCGACATCCAGGCTCGCGCGGTGCGGGCATTGGTCATCGTCTCGATGGTGGTAAAGGTCTTGGACGCCACGATCACCAGCGTGGTTTCCGGGTTCAGCCCGCGCAGCGTATCGGCAATGTCGGCGCCGTCGACGTTCGACACATAGTGCACCCGCGGGCCGTCCGCATATGGCGCAAGCGCCTTGTAGGCCATCACCGGCCCCAGATCCGATCCGCCGATGCCGATGTTGACCACATCGGTGATCGCGCCGCCCTGCCCCCGGAAGCTGCCGTCGCGCACCTGGCCGGCAAAGTCGCTCATCCGGTCCAGCGTCTTCAGGACGCCGGGCATGACATCCTCGCCGTCGACCGCCACCGGCGCGCCGTCGAGGTTGCGCAGCGCGGTATGAAGCACGGCGCGGCCTTCGGTTTCATTGATCTTCGCGCCCGAGAACATCGCATCGCGCTTGGTTGCGACGCCGGCGTTTTCGGCCAGTTCGAGCAGCGCCGCAAGCGTGGCGGCGTCAATGTTGGTCTTGGAAAAATCAAACAGGGTCTGGTCGAAACTGGTAGAGAAGGCCTCCGCGCGCCCGGGGTCTTCGAACAGCTCGGTGATTTTACGGGTCTCGGCGTCCTGCGCCAGAGACTTCAGCTTGGTCCACATGAATTCCATGTCCTTCGTAAGGCCGGTTGATCTGTTCAGGGCGCCCAATGCACCTGGGCCTGCGACAGCACGGCCGCCACCGGCGCTTCGCTGGGCTTGAGGTGGCGGGCACGTTCCAGCGCCTCGCGCTTTTCCGCGCCAAAGATGATGATGTGCTTGGACATGGCCCCATCGAGCACCGGCGCGGTCAGGGTAATCCGCGGCTCGGGCGCGCCGGGGGCACGCATTGCCATCAGCGCCGGCGCCTTGGGATCGAGCGCCTCGGCCAGCTTGTCGGCGCCGGGAAAGAGCGAGGCGGTGTGCATGTCGGCCCCCATGCCCAGCACCAGCACCTGAATGGGCAGCCGCGGGGTGATATTGGCCTCGAGCTCTTCCAACCGTTCTTCGGGCGCATCGCCCGGCAGATAGAGCGGCAGATACCGCGCCGCCGCCGCCCGTTCGACCAGAAGCCGCTGCCGCAGCAGGCGGGTGTTGGAACGCTCGCTGTCCTCGGGCACCCAGCGCTCGTCAGAGAGCATGACGTCGACCCGGCTCCAATCGAGATCGGCGGCGCAGAGATCGTCGAAGATCGGCCCCGGCGTGGTGCCGCCCGGCACCGCCATCAGCACCCGGTCCTCGTGTTCCAGTGCCGCACGCAGCTCGCCGGCCAGTTTGTTGGCGACGTCGATCGCCAGCATTTCACGGTCAGGATAGTCGACGAAGTCCATGACATGTCCTTTCTTGTCTCAGTTGCGGTGCCGGGAGATCAGGGCCTGATTTCCCGCCATTTGCGGCCGTCGCGGTGCATCAGCATCAGCGAATCCTCTGGCCCCGACGACATCGGGTCATAGAGTTTGGGCACATCGTTGCGCGCTTCCCAGCCCTCGATGATCGGATCGGTCCAGGCCCAGGCGGCCTCGACCTCGTCGCCACGCATGAAGAGCGTCTGGTTGCCGCGGATCACATCCATGATCAAGCGCTCGTAGGCATCCGGCACCTCTTCGGCATCGGGCCCCAGCGCGTCAGAGAACGACATGTCGAGCGGCACATCAACAAGACGCATGCCCCCCGGCCCCGGTTCCTTGATCGTCACCCCGAGCTCCATGCCCTCGTTCGGCTGAAGCCGGATGGTCAGGATATTGCGGTGGCGCCCGGCGTCATCGTCAAAGATTGAATGCGGGGTTTCCTTGAAGACCACGGCAATCTCGCTGGTGCGCGCCCGAAGCCGCTTGCCGGTGCGCAGATAGATCGGCGTGCCGGCCCAGCGCCAGTTCGAGATATGGCACTTCAGCGCCACGAAGCTTTCGGTGCGCGAGCGCGGATTCTCGGCATGGTCGCGATAGCTGCCTTCGTCGCCCTGGGCGTCATACTGGCCGCGCACGATGTGATGCGGCTCGACCGGTTCGAGCGCGCGGATCACCTTGAGCTTTTCGTCGCGCACCGCGCCCGGTTCGAATTTCGAGGGCGGCTCCATGGCAATCAGGCAGAGCAGCTGCATCAGGTGGTTCTGCACCATATCGCGCATCGCGCCGGATTTGTCGTAATAGCCGCCACGGCCGCCGACGCTGACGGTCTCGGCCACGGTGATCTGGATGTGGTCGATGTACTGGCTGTTCCACAGCGGCTCGAACAGCATGTTGCCGAAACGGACCGCCATCAGGTTCTGCACGGTTTCCTTGCCGAGGTAATGGTCGATCCGGTAGATCTGATCCTCGTGGAAATAGGCCGCCAGCGATTTGTTCAGCGCCTGCGCCGACGCCAGATCGCGGCCAAAGGGTTTTTCCACCACGATGCGCGCGTCGCGCTTGGCCAGCCCGTTGTTCTTGAGCCGCTCCGCGATATCGCCGAAGAGAGAGGGCGCCACCGAAAAGTAGAAGGCCTTGACGGTGTCCTTGCGCAGCAGTTCCTTGAGCTCCTGCCAGCCGCCTTCGCCCTGGGCGTCGACCTGCACATAGCTGAGACGGCTGAGAAACCCCTCAAGCTCGGGGCATTCCTCGGGCCGCCGACCGTCGAATTCATGGATCGCGTCGCGCACCATCTGGCGATAGCCCTCGGCATCCATCTCGGAACGCGCGGCGCCGATCACCTGGGCGTCCTGCGGCATCTGACCGGCGCAGAACCGGCGAAACAGGCCGGGAAGAATCTTGCGGCGGGCCAGATCGCCCGTGCCGCCAAACACAACCAGATCAAACGGGTTCACAGGGATGACACGTGAAACCATGAGCTATCCTTTTGCTGTCATTGGTCTTTTTTAAGACCGGCATCAGTTTCCGCCGCAACGCTGTTAGCGCTAACTTCCGGCTTCGGTGCCTCACTACCCGGTTGGTCGCGAAAAGTCTAACACGCATTTTGCGCATCACAATGGCGTCAGGCTCAGTGTTGAGCATTGGCAACGTTTCGCCCGCAAGTTACCCCGGAAGAAACGGGAGATATGCGACAAGTTCATGAAAGATCAAACGCTTTCCGACGCCAATGTCGGCAAATTCATCGACCCCGACCTGACCGCCAAGGGCGAGCCGCGCGCCAAGGTCGCGCTCAGCGATCCGCAGACCCTGTGGTTCAACACCGGCACCCTGTGCAACATCGAATGCGCGAATTGTTATATCGAAAGCTCGCCCAGCAACGATGCGCTGGTCTATATCACCGAGGCCGAAGTGGCGCGCTATCTCGATGAACTCGAGGCGCGGCGCTGGGGCGTGCGCGAGATCGGCTTTACCGGCGGCGAGCCCTTCATGAATCCCGAGATGGTCGCCATGGCGCGCGCTGCGCTGGCGCGCGGCTACGAGGTTCTGATCCTGACCAATGCCATGCGACCGATGATGCGCAAACGCGTGCAGGCGGGGATTGCCGAGCTTCAGGCGGAATACGGCGACAAGCTCACGCTGCGCGTCTCACTCGATCACTGGAGCCGGGTGCATCACGACGCCGAGCGCGGCGAGGGCAGCTACGAGTCCACGCTTGTCGGCATGCGCTGGCTGCGCGATCAGGGCGTGCGCATGGCGGTTGCCGGGCGGATCATCTGGGCCGAGAGCGAAGCGGCGGCGCGGCAGGGCTTTGGCCGGCTCTTTGCCGACGAAGGCTTTGCCATCGACGCCGACAGCCCGGCAGAGACGGTGCTGTTTCCCGAAATGGACACCCGGGTCGAAGTGCCCGAGATCACCACCGCCTGCTGGGGCATCCTGGGCAAATCGCCCAAGGATGTGATGTGCTCCTCCTCCCGGATGGTGGTCAAGCGCAAGGGCGCCGGGCATCTTTCGGTGCTGGCCTGCACGCTCCTGCCGTATGAGCCCGAGTTCGACCTCGGCCAGACGCTGGAAGAGGCCGAGCGCCCGGTCGCGCTCAACCATCCCCATTGTGCCAAGTTCTGCGTGCTGGGCGGGGCGAGCTGCTCGGGCTGAGCCGCGCGGCCCCGCCTGAGCAGGGCCGCAGGGCCAAAGCCCGGTCTCGCGTGCGGCCTTACTGTCCCAGCATCCAGCGGCCATCGGGCCAGAAGGCATGGAAGGCAAAGGCGAACAACATGTCATGTGGCAGGTCGCGGCCCGACGCGTCGCGCACCCGGATGGTGCCGACTTCCCTGCCCTGATCGATCCGGCTGGCGTCCAGCGCCGAGGCCTGACCTTTGCTCCAGGTCAGCGTGACGCCGGCTTCGCTAATCTTCTGCTGGGTGTCGAAACGCGACATCGGCCAGGCCCGGTCGCCGACCCGCACCACCCGCATCAGCGGCGGAATGCCATGCGGTGGCATCTCGCCGTTATAGAGGAAGGGCTGCTTCGAGCTGTCGTAGTTGCGATAGGGGTTGCGGCCGTAATCGCGGGACCATGACGGCTCTTTCATCACCAGCCCCTGGGGGTTGCGCTCCTTGAACTGCGCCCAGCTTTCCATCCAGGTCGGCAGGGTGTCGAGCACGGTGCCGGTCAGATCGCCGACAATCGCCTCGCCCAGGGCCTGCTGCCACCAGCTCTCGGTCTGGCGGTCATACATCACCATGTCGGAATTGCGCAGCTTGCCCGAAACCCCGAAGCTCAGCACACCGTGGCGCGTGCGCCGGTCGAAGGTGATGCCGGAGTTGCACAGCGGGCAGAAGGTGACGGCGATCGGCACCCCGGCCACGGTGTCATTGACGATTTCGTGCCAGGTCAGATATCGGATCGGATAGGCACGCGGCTCGGCGCCCCTGACCTCGACGGTGATGACCGGTTCGCGCGCCCCGATCCGGGTTTCGCGCGCCGCCGGAATGAAACCGGGATTGTCGAGCGCCGGTATGCCGTCCTTGGGCGGGCCGCCTGAGAGGATTTCGGACCAGGCGTCGACGGTGGTCTTGTTGAAATTGGTATCGGGCCATTCGCCCTGCCAGGCCCTCGGTTCGGCCGTGGCCAGCGTGGCCAGCGCCGCACAGACCGCGGCAAGAATGGTGGTTCTGAAAATCATGGCGCATCCCCTTTTCTTCAGGATGCGCCGCGCGGGGGGCCCTTGCCTAGCCCCCGGCACGCGGGTTTGATCATCCGTGCACACCCGCCCCCCGCGTCCCGGACCCCGATCCGGGACCTCGCGGTCGATGACCGGGAAACCCCGGATCACGTCCGGGGCAGGCTCCCGGATCACGTCCGGGGCAGGCTCCCGGACCAGGTCCGAGGCGGGCCCCTTCAGGCGCCCGCGAAGGAGGTCACTCGGTGACAGTCACCGTTTTCATCAGGTCCGGCGCGCCCACGACCGCACCATTCGGCCCGGTGCCGCGATGGATGGCGTCGACCACCTCCATACCTTCGGTCACTTCGCCGACGACGGTGTATTGCCCGTTCAGGAAATACCCCGGCTCGAACATGATGAAGAACTGCGAATTGGCGCTGTTGGGCGATTGCGAGCGGGCCATACCGACCACGCCGCGCTCGAAAGCGAGATCGGAGAACTCCGCCGGCAGGTCGGGCTTGTCCGAACCGCCGCGGCCCGCCATCTGCATCGAGAACCCTTCAGCCTGGGAATTGCCGAACTGCACGTCGCCGGTCTGTGCCATGAAGCCGTCGATCACCCGGTGAAACACCACGCCGTCATAGGCGCCGGCCGCCGCCAGCTCGGTGATCTGCGCCACGTGTTTCGGGGCGACATCTTCGAAGAGATCGATGCTGACGGTGCCGTTGGCCGCGCCTTCGATCTCGATTTCGAGACCGGTGGCGCCTGCCGGCGCACCCGCCAGACCTGCCAGCACCGGGCCGGCCATCACGCCGAGGGCAAGGGTCAGTTTACGCATCGGCGGCCACCTTGACCGAGATCATCCGGTCCGGCTCCGCAGGCGGCTCGCCGCGGGTGATGGCATCGACATGTTCCATGCCCGCGACCACACGGCCATAGACGGTGTATTGACCGTTGAGGAAATGGTTGTCCTTGAAGTTGATGAAGAACTGCGAATTGGCGGAATTCGGGTTCTGCGAGCGGGCCGCGCCCAGGGTGCCGCGGTCATGCGGCAGCTTGGAGAATTCGGCCGGCAGATCGGGCTTGTCGGAGCCGCCGGTGCCGGCCATGCGGATGTTGAACCCGTCTTCCATGTCGCCGTGCTGGACGTCGCCGGTCTGCGCCATGAAACCGTCGATCACCCGGTGAAAGGCGACGTTGTCATATTCGCCGGAGCGCGCCAGCTCTTTCATGCGCTCGGCATGTTTGGGGGCCACGTCGGGCAACAGCTCGATGGTGACAGTGCCGCCCTTGAGTTCCATCAGGATGGTGTTTTCGGGATCCTTGATCTCGGCCATAGGGCCCTCCTCTGCATGCAATTGGCCTGATACCTAATTTGCCAGCGCGCCCGCGGCAAGCACGCGATTGACCCTCCGGCCGTTAGCGGCCAAACAAGGCGCAACCTGAACCCTAGGGAAGGAACACCGAGATGGGCTGGAAAACTCTCGACGACATGGACCTCGACGGCAAGATCGTGCTGACGCGTGTCGACATCAACGTGCCGATGGATAACGGCAAAGTGACCGATGACACCCGCATTCAGCGCATCGTTCCGACGATCCGGGATATCCTCGCCAAGGGCGGCACCCCGGTGATGCTGGCCCACTTCGGCCGCCCCAAGGGCAAGCCGGTGCCCGAGATGAGCCTGCGACAGGTGGTGCCCGCGCTCGAAGCCGCGCTCGGCCAGGCGGTCACCTTTGTCGAACGCCCCTCGCGCGAGGCGCTGGACGATCTGGCCCCGGGGACCATCGTGCTGGTGGAAAACACCCGGTTCTCCGAGATGGAAGAGAAGAACGATCCCAAGATGGCGCAATTCCTCGCCTCGCTGGGCGACGTCTACTGCAACGACGCGTTTTCCGCCGCGCACCGCGCCCATGCCTCGACCGAGGGCGTGGCGCGGCTGCTGCCGGCCTGCGCCGGCCGGCTGATGCAGGCCGAGCTTTCGGCGCTGGAAAAGGCGCTCGGCCAGCCGGAGCGCCCGGTGGTGGCCGTGGTCGGCGGCGCCAAGGTCTCGACCAAGCTCGACCTGCTGGGCAATCTGGTCAGCAAGGTCGATCATCTGGTGATCGGTGGCGGCATGGCCAATACCTTCCTCGCCGCGCAGGGAATCGACGTCGGCAAATCGCTGGCCGAACATGACATGACCGACACCGCCCGCGAGATCATGGCCAAGGCCCAGGCCGCCGGCTGCAACATCCTGCTGCCCCTCGACGTGGTGGTCGCCCGCGAATTCAAGGCCGGGGCCGAAAACGAGACCGTCGCCGCCGATGCCTGCCCCGCCGACGCGATGATCCTCGACGCCGGGCCGGAGACGGTGAAGAAGGTGGCCGAGGTGCTGGAAGACGCCAAGACGCTGATCTGGAACGGCCCGATGGGCGCCTTCGAGATCGAGCCTTTCGACCGCGCCACCAATGCCGCCGCGAAACAGGCCGCCGAACTGTCCAAGGCCGGCAGGCTGATCTCGGTCGCCGGCGGCGGCGACACCGTGGCGGCGCTCAACAAGGCCGGGGCGGCCGAGGATTTCACCTATATCTCCACCGCCGGCGGCGCCTTTCTCGAATGGATGGAAGGCAAGACCCTGCCCGGCGTCGCCGCCCTCGGCTGACACCTCCGACCAAGGCCGGAGGCCCGGAGCAGGCGTTGCACACAGGCGCCCTCGCAGATCGTTGCGAGGGCATTTGACCTTGGGTGCCTGCTGGCGGACGAAGCGGTTGTTCACGCCGAAGCGGCGAATGACGGCACCCAGCCCGAAGCGGACGCTGCAGAATACCCGACCTGTTACATATCGGGGGCTTTTGCGTCCTTTTACAGACCTTTCGCGGGACCATTCTTTAGGGAAAACGCCTCCTCTTACATTCGCGTTTGAGTTGTTGTACATTGTGTCAGTATCGGCTTAACACGCAATATATGGAGTACTCCGGTTGGCTACCTTTTTTAGCGATGCATTCAATTTGGAAAAATCAGCGGTCGACGAGTACGGGGCTTTCGATGTGTCGATCATCAACGATTTGCCACTTTTTATTGATCCGTTCCTTCTCTTTCACAGCGAGAAGCAAGAATATCAGGACCTGCACGAGGGCATCATCGAATACCTGATCTTTCTGAGAGATAGGGCAGCGGACAGCAACGTCAGTGACGGAATGCTACGTAACTGGTATTGCTTCCCGGAAGTAAAACAAAACTGGTTTGGCTTCTCGATGGTTGGAAACGGTGGTTCCGGTCTCGGGATGGGCTTTGCAAGAAGTTTACACGAAAATTTGAATGTCATCTTCGCAAACTTTGGCGAGGAGAGCATCACCGAAAGCTCTCACTTGGAGAAAGTATGCTTGGTGTCGAGCGGAGTCGGACGGGATAACATAAGCGATTTCGTGACAAACCTTATCCAGGACTTTCTGTGCAAATACACGGAGAGCTTCGCCAAGGTGCATTTGCGTGAAGACCAAACACGAGAAGTCTGGATTGATAGGGCCGTTTTCAATTTCAAAACACAATCATGGCAGAGGAAGCGCTACGAACTGCCTTGGTACAAAGGTGATTATATTATCCTTACCCCCAAGGACATACTTACGAGGGACGACACATGGATCAATACTAGTGATTTAATCCATAGGTTCCAAGATATTCCTACAGCCATCCCTGACGGTAGCCTTAGGGCGTCCGTCAGCAACTACTTTGAGAGAGAACTCAAAGCACGCAAGAAGAAGGGGCGACATCCTACGAAAGCAGAGAGGGCTGAGGCAGCGACAGAGACTATCCGGCAGTTTCCTGAACTTATCGACTATTACATCAAGTTGAAAGAAGACACTGGCGATGATGCTACTGATTTGAGCTTTGAGAAGGTCTTCGCAACGGAATTGTTTTTCTCCAAGCGCCTCCGCGAAGTTCTCCAGCCTGTTCTGGCTGGAACCGATTTCTACCGCGTAAAGCCCGGCACGTACGAAGAAGCTCATATTCGACTCGCTTACCTGAAGCACGTCATCGAAGACATGGGAGGCTGGCGTATCTTCTATGACGAAAATGGAAATGCGGTCGAAAGAGAGAAAGACGTTCAGATACTGTACCGATTGGTTTGGTTCGGAACACCGTCGGATGCAGGTACCGAGGCCAATGATGGTCGCGGGCCGGTTGACTTCAAAATATCCCGCGGTAGAGAAAAGACGCTGGTCGAGATGAAGCTGGCAAAAAACACAAAACTTGAGATGAATCTCAAAAAGCAAACTGACATATATCAAGCATCATCAGATGCGCAACGCGCTATAAAGGCCATTGTTTACTTCTCGTATTCACAGTTGACTCGCGTTCAGCGAATATTGAAGCGGCTTGCTCTCGAAGACAGCAAAGACATTGTTCTCATCGATGCGCGCAAGGACAATAAAGCTTCAGGTTCGAAGGCCGTTTGAACGACCAAGATGGTGCGTAAGGTCATGACATGTGCACCATCCCTGTGAAAGGAGGAAAACAAAGCTGTGGATGTGGTGTACAAAGCCGGTGCGCTTTGCCTTGAGCCGTCAACAGTATTTTGCAAAGTCTGCTATCTGCGCATTGCAGCCGTTCGCGCGTAGCGCAGCATCAAATAGTCCGGCCTCCAAGCCCCCCTTCCCCCTGGATGGATCGCGCGCGCCGTCGCCCGCCCAGGCTCCCCTCGCGCAAGGCGCCCGGGCCCGCCGGCCCTTGTCCGAGGCCACGCCCGGTGCGCCGCGCCTGCCCTGTCGCCCCGTGGGCAACAGAGCGGCCAAGTTAGCGCCATCACGCCGCGCTGCACATTGCAAGCGCCGGCCCCCTCGCTTACCACTGCCAGACAGGGGGCGGTCACGCCCCGGTGATCAACTTTCGGGACGGACATTTCCATGAGCAACGACGCAATGGCCAAGCAGATGGCCAACAAGGACGGCTTTATCGCGGCACTCGACCAGTCGGGCGGCTCGACCCCCAAGGCGCTGCGTCTTTACGGCATCGAGGAAGACGCCTATTCCGGTGACGAAGAGATGTACGGCCTGATCCACGAGATGCGGGCCCGGATCATCAAATCGCCGGCCTTTTCCGGCGACAAGGTGATCGGCGCGATCCTGTTCGAACGCACCATGGACGGCGACATCGACGGCACGCCCACCGCCGAATACCTCTGGGACACATGCGGCGTCGTGCCCTTTCTCAAGGTCGACAAGGGGCTTTGCGAACCGACCGATGGCGTCAAGCTGATGAAGGCCATTCCCGGTCTCGACGCGCTCTGCGCCCGCGCCGTGGGCAAGGGCATCTACGGCACCAAGATGCGTTCGGTGATCGATGCGGCCAACCCGGCCGGCATCACCGCCATCGTCTCGCAACAGTTCGAGTTCGGCCGCGAGATCAAGGCCAACGGGCTGATGCCGATCCTCGAACCGGAGGTGACGATCACCATCGACGACAAGGCCGAAGCCGAGGCGATCCTGCGCGACGAGATCCTCAAGCACCTCGACAAACTGCCCGAAGGCGAGCAGATCATGCTCAAGCTGTCGCTGCCCAGCGAGGACAATTTCTACAAGCCGCTGATCGACCACCCCAAGGTGATGCGCGTCGTGGCGCTCTCGGGCGGCTATTCGCGCGACGAGGCCAACACGCTTCTGGCCAGAAACGAAGGGCTGATCGCCAGCTTCTCGCGCGGGCTGACCGAAGGCCTCTCGGCACAGCAGAGCGACGAGGATTTCAACGCCAAGCTGGGCGACGCGATCGACTCGATCTATCAGGCGTCGAAAGCGGGCTGAGCCCCGGCGCATTTCCGGAACGACACCGGGCGGCCCTGCGAGGCCGCCCTTTTCACGCGCTGCCGCCTCCTGTCGCCGGCGCCCCGGCAGTGAGCGGCAACCGCAACCGCAAGAGCGCGCCATTGGGCACATCGCCGACTTCGACCTCGCCATCGTGAAGCGTGGCGACCGATTGCACGATGGAGAGGCCGAGGCCGCTGCCTTCGCCGGGCTCGACCTGACCGAACCGCCGAAAGGCGATCTCGGAGTTGTCGGGGGACAGCCCGTGCCCGTCGTCAGTGACCTCGACCAATGCCCGATCCTCCTGCCGCAGGGTTCGGATCGCGATCCGGCCGAGCCCCGGCCCGCCATGGCGCAGCGCATTGTCGATCAGATTGCGGACGGCCTCGCCGATCAGCGTGGCATCGCCGCAGACCGGCAAGGGCTCGGGGCTGCGGTCGAAGGAAAAGGCGATATCCTGACCGAGCACCGCCGGCGCCAGATCGGCGGAGACTTCCTCGACCACGGCATTCAGGTCAAAGGGTTCCGGCGTGGCGGTGTTGCCATAGTGCAGCCGTTCCAGATGCAGCAGCTGCCCGGCCAGCCGCGCCGATTTGCGCGAGGCGGAAATCAGCTCCTGCTCGCGCTGGCGCCGGGCCTCGGGGTCGGTCACATCCGGCAGGGTCTCTGCCAGCGACAGGATCGCCGCCGCCGGATTGCGCAGCTGGTGCGCGGCGTCGGAGATAAAGGCCTGGTGGGTCTGGATCGAATGATCGACCTGGCCGAGCAGACGATTCAGCGTCGCGACGATCCCCGTGACTTCGGCCGGCACCGGCCGCCGGATGCGGCTCAGGTCGTCCGGCGACCGCTGTTCGATGGCGTCCTGAAGATCGCGCAGCGGGCGCAGGCCGAATTGCACGCCGAACCAGACGACGATGGCCAGCGTCGCGATCAGCGCGGCCATCAGGGCCACCGCGCGGCGGGCCAGCGCGGCGGCAAAGGCGTTGCGGTCGCTGATCCGCTGCCAGGCGGTCACCACGGTCTCGCCGGTCAGATTGCCGATGGTGGTGGTTTCCGACATCCGCAGCACGCGCACCGCCTCGCCGCGATAGAGGGCGCGGAAATAATGCGGGCCGTCGCCCGCGCGCGGCTCGCTCTGGCGCGGCGGATAGGCGTAGCCGGTGACATAGATGCCGCCGGGACCGGTCACGTGATAGAACAATTCGCCGCCGCCCGCGTCCGAGATCAGCCCGCGGGTGCGCGGCGACAGCGCGTCACCCTCGGAAATCGCCACATCGCGGGAAATGGCCAGCGCGGCGGCCAGCAGGCCGCGGTCGAACAGGTCTTCGGCGGTGGCCCGCGCCGTCTCGATCCGCCAGAATCCCAGCAGGATCGCCACCAGGATCAACGGCGCCAGGATCATCAGAAAGAGCCGCGCACGCAGCGACAGGGCGGTGCGGGTCATGCGCCGTCGACATCCAGCATGTAGCCCAGCCCGCGCGCCGTCTTGATCCGCACGCCGTAGGATTCCAGGCGCTTACGCAGCCGCGAGACATGCGGCTCGATGGCGCTGTCCTCGACATCGGCGCCGGTGCCGTAGACATGCGCCATGAGCTGCGGCTTCGACACGATCCGCCCGCGCCGTTCGAACAGGCATTCCAGCGTCGCGATCTCCTTGCGCGGGATCTCGAGCGGCCGGTCGCCATCGAGGAGCTGCCGCGCGCTGCGGTCGAAGACCAGCCCGCCAAGCCTGTCACGGGCCGAGAACACAAGATCCTTGCGCCGTGCCAGCGCCCGGAGCCGCGCCTCGAGCTCGTCCATCTCGAAGGGTTTGGTCAGGTAATCGTCGGCCCCGGCATCCAGCCCCGCCACCCGCTCTTCGGTTTCGCTGCGCGCGGTCAGGAGGATCACCGGCGTGCCGTCCCCGCGCCGCCGCAGCGCACGCAGGATATCCAGCCCGGACATGCCCGGCAGGTTGATGTCGAGCACCACCAGATCGGCGCCTTCCTGGGCGAGAAACCGGTCGGCCTCTTCGCCGTCATGCAGCGCGTCCACGGCATGACCACGGTCGCGCAGCCGATAGGCAATGCCGTGGGCCAGCTCCACGTTGTCTTCGATGATGGCAATTCGCATGGCGTGAACTTTGTCATGTTGCGCAAGTTTCGCGCAAGGTTGGAACGTCATTGTGTCTCCATTGGAGAGGGGATTCGTTCCCTTAATGGAAGACCGATTGCGCCGGACGGGAGACCGTGAGGCAATCGAAACCGTCCAGGGAGGACACCAATGACCATACGTACACTCGCATCCACCGTGGCTGCGGCCGCGCTTGTCGCCGCCACCGCCGCCTCGGCCGAGGTCGATTTTTCCGGGGAGACCATCGAATGGGTTATCCCGTTCTCGGAAACCGGCGGTTCGGCCAAATGGGCCAATTTCTTTGCCCCGCTGCTCTCGGAAGAGCTGCCCGGCAACCCCACCGTCGTCGTCAAGTTCATGCCGGGCGCAGGCTCGACCAAGGGCGCCAACTGGTTCCAGGAACAGGAACACGAAGACGGCACGCTGATGTTCGGCACCTCCGGCTCGACCCAATTCCCCTATCTGCTCGGCGATCCCCGCGTGCGCTATGAATACAGCGACTGGGTGCCGGTCATGGCCTCGGGCACCGGCGGCGTGGCCTATCTCAACGCCGAAGACGGCAAGAAATTCGACGGCTCGGCCAACAACCTGAAAGACATCGATTTCATCTACGGCTCGCAGGGCGCCACCCGCCTCGATCTGGTGCCGCTGCTCGCCTGGCAGATGCTGGGCATGAACGTCGAGCCGGTGTTCGGCATCAAGGGCCGCGGCGATGGCCGGCTGATGTTCGAGCGCGGCGAAGCCACCATCGACTATCAGACCTCCTCGGCCTACCTCGGCGCCGCCAAGGATCTCGTCGATGCCGGCACCGCCGTGCCGATGATGACCTGGGGCGCGCTGGATGACGATGGCAACATCGTCCGCGACCCGACCTTCCCGGACATCCCGACCTTCAAGGAAGTCTGCGAAGCCACCGAGGGCTGCGAAACTTCCGGCGAAGCCTGGGACGCCTGGAAAGCCTTCTTTATCGCCGGTTTCCCGGTGCAGAAAATCGCCTTCCTGCCGGCCGGCACGCCGGATGACGTGCGCGAGACCTATGAAGCGGCTTTCGACGCGGTGCGCAACCGCGACGACTTTGCCGAAATCGCCGCCAAGCGGGTCGGTAAATACCCGGTCTTCGTGGGCGAAGGCGCGGCCCGGGCCACCAAGGAAGGCACCACCGTGTCGGCCGATGCCAAGGCCTTTGTCACCAACTGGCTGCAAGAGGCCTACGGCGTCTCGCTGAACTGATAATCGAGCAGAAGCGCGGTCCGGGGCACGATTGCCCCGGGCCGCACCTCAGACTCCCCCCACCCAATTCAAAAGGCCGGTGCGATGGATATTCTCGCAACAGCCCTGCCCGCCCTCGGCGATGCATGGGCCCTGATTCTGCAACCTGTTGTTCTCGGTTATCTTGTTCTGGGTGTGGTCATGGGCCTCGCCGTGGGGGTCTTTCCCGGCCTGGGCGGCATCGCCGGGCTGTCGCTGCTGCTGCCTTTCATGTTCGGCATGGAACCGGTGCTGGGCCTTGCGCTGATGATCGGCATGGTCGCCGTGGTGCCGACCTCGGACACCTTTGCCAGCGTGCTCATGGGCATCCCCGGCTCCTCGGCGTCACAGGCGACGGTGCTGGACGGGTTTCCGCTGGCCAAACGGGGCCAGGCCGCGCGGGCGCTGGCCGCTGCCTTTTCCTCGTCGCTCTTCGGCGGGCTGGTGGGCGCGCTGTTCCTGACAATCTTCATTCTGGTGGCCCGGCCCATCGTGCTGGCCTTTGGCCTGCCGGAAATGCTGATGATCACCATCCTCGGCCTGTCGATGGTGGCGGTTCTGGCCGGCCGCGTCGCGCTCAAGGGGCTGGCCGCCGCCGGACTGGGCCTGATGATCGGCACCATCGGCGAGGCCGACGCCGGCGGCTCGCTGCGCATGGCGACCTATGACATTCCCTATCTCACCGACGGGCTGAAGCTGGTGATCGTCGGTCTCGGCATCTTCGCGGTGCCGGAAATCGTCTCGCTGCTGCGCCAGGACCGCTCGATCGCCAAGGACGCCAAGCTGGGCGCCGGCTGGGGCGCGGGCGTACGTGATTGGTTCGCCAACAAGTGGCTCTCGGTCCGCTGCTCGCTGATCGGCGTGCTGGTGGGCATCATTCCGGGCCTTGGCGGCTCGGTCGTCGACTGGATCGCCTATGGCCATTCGGTGCAGACCACCAAGGACAAGTCGAACTTCGGCAAGGGCGAGATCCGCGGCGTCATCGGCCCGGAAAGCTCGAACAACGCCAAGGAAGGCGGTGGGCTGGTCCCCACCCTGCTGTTCGGCATTCCCGGCTCGGGCTCGATGGCGATCTTCATCGGTGCCATCGCGCTGCTGGGCTCGGGCGATATCGAGGTCGGCCCCTCGATGCTGCGCGACAACCTCGACATCACCTATTCCATCGTCTGGCTGCTGGCGCTGGCCAATGTGGTGGGCACGCTGCTCTGCATCGCGGCGTCCGGCGGCATCGCCCGGCTGACCACGATCCGCTTCACCTATCTCGCGCCGTTCCTCTTCATGCTGATCTCCTTTGCGGCCTTCCAGTCGGGGCAGAACTTCGAAGACCTTCTGGCGCTCTTCGTGATCGGGCTGATCGGCATCTTCCTGCGCCGCTTCGACTGGTCGCGCCCGGCCTTCCTGATCGGCTTCGTGCTGTCCAACCCGGTCGAGAAATTCTCGAACCAGGCGTTCCAGATCGCCTCGTTCCGCTTCCGCAAGTCCTTCGAGGAGGGCATGGATTACGTGTTTTCGCCGATCGTGATCGTGCTGATCATCGTCACCGTGGTGTCGGTCGTGCTCGGTCTGCGGCAGGCCAAGTCGATCATGGCCGAAGGTGACGTCCAGTCCGGCTCGAAACGCGCGCCGCTGGTCTTCCTGCTGGTGATCTCGGCCTATCTCGTGACCGCGCTGATCAATGCCTGGCTGATCCCGAACTTCAACCTTACCGACAAGATCGTGCCGCTGGTGGTCGGAGGCATCGCCCTGACCTGCTGCCTGATCATGCTGGTGCAGATGATGCTGCGGCCGGAGACCGACGTGATCTTTGCCGACAAGGAAGTCTCGGGCGAGGACGCAGATGCGCCTTATGGTCTCTGGTCGACGCTGGCCTGGTTTGCCGCGCTGATCGGGCTGACCTTTGTCGTCGGCTTCATCCTTGCGCTCGTCGGCTTCATGACCGCCTTCCTGCGGGTCCGCGCCGGCGCCTCCTGGCAGAAGACTGCGATCCTTACCGCCGCCGGCGTCGCGCTGATGTGCGTCATGGCCGGGGCGCTCAATCGCGACTTTCCGCCGGGCCTGTTGCAGGACGCCGTCGACCTGCCCTGGCCGCTGAACTGAGAGGGATCGAGATGACACAGACCGGCATTCCCTTTGTCTTCATGCGCGGCGGCACGTCACGCGGCCCCTATTTCAACCGCGCCGACCTGCCCGAAGAACTCGACAGGCTGGCCGAGGTGCTGATCGCCGCGCTGGGCTCTGGCCATCCGATCAATATCGACGGCATCGGCGGCGGCGTTGCGGTGACCACCAAGGTCGCCATGCTCTCGCCCTCCGAGGATCCCTGGGCCGATGTCGATTACTTCTTTGCCCAGGTGTCCGTCAGCGACCGGCTGGTCGATTTCAAACCGACCTGCGGCAATATCCTCTCGGGGGTCGGGCCGGCCGCCATCGAACTGGGGCTGGTGACACCGACGACCGACGAGACCGAGATCCGGATCCGCGCGGTCAACACCGGCGCCAAGGTTGTGACGAAACTCCAGACCCCGGGCGGCGTGCTGACCTATGACGGCGCGGCCGAGATTGCCGGCGTTCCGGGCAGCGCCGCGCCGATCGCGCTCAACTTCATGGGGGTTGTCGGCTCGTCGACCGGAAAGTTCCTGCCCACCGGGCAGCTGCGCGACGAGATCGACGGGATCGAGATCACCTGCATGGATGTCGCGATGCCGATGGTCCTTGCCCGCGCCGCCGATTTTGGCCTGAGCGGCCATGAAACCCTGGCGGAGCTGAACGAAAACAAGGCGTTCTTTGCCCGCATGGAGGCGGTGCGCATCGAGGCCGGGGCCCGGATGGGCATGGGCGACGTGGCGCAATCGGTCACCCCCAAGTTCGGGCTGTTCGCCCCGGCCCGCGACGGCGGCACCATTGCGGCGCGCTATTTCATGCCCTGGGACACTCACCCCAACATGGCGGTCACCGGCGGACAATGCATGGCCTCCTGCGCCCTGACCCCGGGCACCATTGCCGACGGCCTGCTCGACCGGCCGACGGCAAGCCCGGCCAATGTGGTGCTGGAGCATCCATCCGGCACCATCGAGGTGCTGGTGAACTTTGACGCAAGCGAGGGCTTCGCACTGAATTCGGCCGGGCTTTTGCGCACCGCGCGCAAGCTGGCGGATGGCCGGGTCTACGTGCCGGCGCACATCTGGCAAGGCCCCTGAGCCGGCCGTCTGCCCATCCGCATATCCGTTCTTCTGTCGCATCGAGGGAAAAGGACCCATGTCAGAATACGATCAACTCCGCTCCGCTGTCGCCAATCTGGAAAGGCTTCGCTTCGACCTGGTCAAGAAGATCGAGGCACGCGAAGGCGATACCCGCACCATGACCGAGCTGCACCAGCGGGTGAGCAAGGCACTCACGGCGCTCTCGGGGCAAGGCTGACTGGCGGGATTGATCCGGCCGGGAAATTTGGTATACCTCGGTATACACAAATGACGGAGGCACCATGTCGGAGATTGCCAAGGCTCGGGCGCATCTGCATGCGGCGCTGCAAGAGGTGACCCGCGACCTTGCGGAGTACCCCGGCCCGATTGCCGGCTGCGACGCGCAATACACCCACCTTCTGGCCACGCGGACCCGCATCCGCAACGCCCTGACAGCCCTCGATGGCGAGGTGTTCGTCGCCACGCCGCGCAGCCTGCACCCCGGCGCGGGGGTGGAAAGCCGATGAAGGTCCACATCCTCGACGATTGGTTCGACACGCTGCGCGGCCTGCCCTGTTTTCGCCTGCTCGACGGGCACGAGGTGACGGTCTGGACCGATCACGCGCCTGACGAGGCCGCCCTGGCAGACCGCCTGCACGACGCCGAGGCGCTGGTGCTCTTTCGCGAACGGACCAAGGTGACCCGCGGGCTGTTGCAACGCCTGCCGAACCTGCGGCTGATCTCGCAGCGCAGCGTCTATCCGCATGTGGATGTTCCGGCCTGCACCGACACCGGCGTGCTGCTGTGTTCCAACATGCATTCCGGCACGCCGTCTTATGCCGCGGCGGAGCTGACCTTTGGCCTGATCCTCGCGGCGATGCGGCAGATCCCGCAACAGATGGCCTCGGCCCGGGCCGGGCATTGGCAGATGGGCGTCGGCAAGACCCTGCGCGGCCGCACGCTGGGTCTTTACGGCTATGGCCGGATCGCCGGCGCCGTGGCGGACTACGCCCGCGCCTTCGGAATGAAGGTGGTCTGGTGGAGCTCCGAGGCCGGCCGGGCCCGCGCCCGGGCAGCGGGCGAAACCGTGGCCGAAAGCCGCGCGGCGTTTTTCGCCGAAAGCGACGTGGTCTCGATCCATATCCGGCTGAAGCCCGACACCCGCGGTATCGTCACCGCAGCGGATTTCGCCGAAATGCAGGACGGGGCGCTCTTTGTGAACACCTCACGCGCGGGGTTGGTGGCACCGGGCGCGCTGCTTGACGCGCTGAACGCCGGGCGCCCCGGCATGGCGGCGGTCGATGTATTCGAGACCGAGCCGCTGACCGATCCCGACGATCCGCTGTTGTCGCACCCCAGGCTGATCTGCACGCCGCATATCGGCTTTGTCACCGAGGACGAATTCGATCTTCAGTTCAGCGATATCTTCGCGCAGGTGAACGCCTTTGCCGAAGGCCGGCCGATCCACATGATCAACCCCGAGGTCCGAATCTGACCCTCCCCCCCGCCCCGGAGCCTTGCCAAAGACGGCCGCAGTCCTGCGCGCCGTCTTTTTCTTTGTGCAGCCGCGCTTTTGCCGTCTGGGCGACGGAAACAAGGGTTGACCGCTTATGTATCCAGTTGTATACATATGGATACCAATGCCGAGGAAATGAGATGAGCGACCAGGACGACGCGTCACAGCCCGGACCGCAAGGCAGTTCGACCTACACCCGCCTGCTGGACGAGATCCGCGAGGGGCAATTGCTCCCCGGTGATCGCCTGCGCGAGACCGAGCTGGCCGAGCGTCTGAACGTCTCGCGCACGCCGGTGCGCGAAGCGATCCGACAGCTCGAGGCCGACGGGCTGGTCGCCCATGTGCCGCGCCAGGGCGCCACCGTGCGCAGCCTCGATTATGCCGAGGTGATGGAGCTTTACGAGATGCGCGCCGTGCTTGAGGGCACCGCCGCGCGGCTGGCGGCGCGGGCCGCCTCGGATGTGGAACTGGACGAACTCGGCGCGCTGAACGACCAGCTGGCCGAAGCCGGAACCGGCCCCGAGGCGACGCGGATCAACCGCATTTTCCACGCCACGCTTCTCGATGCGGCCAAGAACCGCTTTCTTGCCCGGTCGATGCTGTCGCTGCAAAAGGCGCTGCTGATCCTCGGGCCGTCGCAGCTCCTGGACGGCCAGCGCGCCGACGAGGCGGTGAGCGAGCATCGCGACATCATGGCGGCACTTCAGGCCCGCGACGGCGCCGCCGCCGAGGCGCAGATGCGCGCCCATATCGAAGCCGCGCAGCGCATGCGCATCCGCGCCCTGCGCGAGCGCGACCGGGGCCACGACGACACCTAGAGGACAGCCATGACAGCCATTCCCGACAGCTACGACATCGCCGTGATCGGCGGTGGCAATGCCGCGCTTTGCGCCGCGATCACCGCCGCCGAAGCGGGCGCACGGGTTCTCATCCTGGAGACCGCGCCCAAGCCCTATCGCGGCGGCAATTCGCGCCACACCCGCAATTTTCGCTGCATGCACAGCGGCCCCCTGGGCCCGCTGGTCGAGAGCTATTCCGAAGAGGAATATTTTTCCGATCTGATGAAGGTGACCGGCGGCAAGACCGACGAACACCTGGCGCGCCTCGCCATCCGCACCTCCGAGGACTGCCTGCCCTGGATGGAAGCGCATGGCGTGCGGTTTCAACCCTCGCTGTCGGGCACACTGTCACTGGCGCGGACGAATGCCTTTTTCCTCGGCGGCGGCAAGGGCCTGGTGAACGCCTATTACCGCACCGCCGAGGCGTTGGGGGTCGAGGTGCTCTACGAGGCGGCGGTGACACATCTGGACCTCGCGGATGACCGGATCGCCCAGGTGACCTTTACCCACGCCGGCGAAGAGAAGACCGTGACACCCAAATCTGTCGTCGTCGCCTCGGGCGGGTTTCAGGCCGATACCGATTGGCTCGCCCGCGCTTGGGGACCGGCAGCCCGGAATTTCCTGATCCGCGGCACCCCCTACAATCGTGGCGTCGTGCTGTCCGACCTGCTGGACCAGGGCGTCGAACAGGTGGGCGACCCGACGCAGTGCCACGCCGTCGCCATCGACGGCCGTGCGCCGAAATTCGATGGCGGCATCGTCACCCGGCTGGATTGCGTGCCGTTTTCCATCGTGGTCAACAAGGAGGCGCAGCGCTTTTACGACGAGGGCGAGGATGTCTGGCCCAAGCGCTATGCCATCTGGGGCCGGCTGGTAGCGGCACAGCCCGATCAGGTGGGCTATGTCATCATCGACGCGAAATCGCTCAAGCTCTTCATGCCCTCGGTGTTTCCACCGATCGAGGCCGCGACGCTCCCGGAGCTGGCGGAAAAGATGGGCCTGCCGCCAGACAAGCTCTGCGCCACGGTCGACGAGTTCAACGCCGCCTGCGGCGATCCTTCGGGATTTCACCCGACCGAGCTTGACGGCGTCTCCACCAGCGGCCTCACTCCGCCCAAGACCAACTGGGCCCGCCCGATCACCGAGCCACCGTTTTACAGCTACTCGCTGAGAACCGGTGTCACCTTCACCTATCTGGGGCTCAAGGTGGACGAAAACGCGCAATGCCGCATCGGCGACCGCCCCGTCACCAATCTCTGGGCCGCAGGCGAGACGATGGCCGGGTCGATCCTCGGCCAGGGTTATCTCGCCGGGTTCGGCATGACCATCGGCACCGTCTTTGGACGTATCGCAGGCAAGGAGGCCGCAGCCCATGCAAACTGACCTGATCCAGGAAGCCCGCCGCCAGGCCGAGATCTGCAACGCCTGCCGCTATTGCGAAGGCTATTGCTCGGTCTTCCCTGCCCTGCACCGCGAACGTGCTTTCAGCGACGGCGACATCACCCAGCTCGCCAATCTCTGCCACAACTGCCGCGGCTGCTACTACGCCTGCCAATACACCGCACCGCACGAGTTCGACCTCAACCTGCCCCGGGCGCTGGCCGAGGTGCGGCAGGCAAGCTGGAAGGATCACGCCTGGCCGCGCGGCTTTGCGCATCTGTTCGACCGGTCGGGCGTGCTGATGGCCGGCGGGCTGGTGCTGGGCTTTGCGCTGATCTTCGCCCTGGCGCAGGCGCTGCGCCCCGACAGCGGCGCCGGTTTCTACGCCTATATGTCCCACGGGCTGATGGTGACGATCTTTACCCCGGCGTTCCTGCTGCCCCTGCTCGCCATCGCGGTGTCGCTGCGCGGCTATTGGCGCACCGTCGGCGGCGGCCCGGTCCGGCCCGGCGATATCTGGGGCGCGCTGCGTTCGGCCGGCCGGATGAAGAACCTCGACGGCGGCCATGGCGACGGCTGCAACTTCGAGGACGAGGACCGTTTCAGCCAGGCGCGGCGGCATTTTCATCAGGCTGTGCTTTACGGCTTCCTGCTGAGCTTTGCCTCGACCGCGAGCGGCACCGTGCTGCACTACGCCTTCGGAATAGAGGCGCCTTATGGATTCTTCAGCCTGCCCAAGCTGCTCGGGGTTCCCGGCGGCCTGCTGCTCAGCGTGGGGTGTGCCGGGCTCGCCTGGCTCAAGCTCAAGGCCGATCCCGAGCTGGGGGCCCCCGCCGCCTGGGGCGGCGAGATGGCCTTTGTCCTGCTGCTCTTTGCCGTCGCGGTCTCGGGCCTCGCGCTTTACGCCGCGACCGGCACCTCCGCCGTGGCCTGGCTGCTGCCGTTGCATCTCGGCGCGGTGCTGACCTTCTTTCTGCTTACGCCCTATTCCAAGATGGCGCATGGCTTCTATCGCATGGCCGCGCTGACCCGCGACGCGGCGCAGAACAGGGCCGCCTGAGCCGCCGCGTCGCGGCTCATTTCAGGCCATGGAAGTTCCGGAAATATTCGATGGCCCGGGGCGCCGCAAAGGCCGTGTCATGTCCGTTCTGGCCGGGATCGGCAAAATCGCTCAGGTCGATCACGGTCACCGGCAGCCCGCCCAGCTCGTCCGCCGTCGTGATCTCGCCCAGCCGCCGCGGTCGGCCGGCGATCCAGGCCGCCAGATCGAGGATCGAATCGCGGGTCGATGTCATCAGGATGAAGGGCTGCGGAAACGGCGTGATCCGGCCCGCCTGCACGACAAAGACTTCCGGGTCGATATCGGGCGAGATCAGCGTCACGCCGCTGATCTTGTGCAGAACGGCGGTGTTCCGGGCGATCGAGATCTGCCGCGCGTCTCCATCACCAGTTGCGACCCCATGGAATGCGCCACCAGATAGACCTTGCGGTGCCGCGTCAGCGCCACGAGCAGCTCTTCCAGCGCGTCGCGGGAGTGGATCACGCTGTCACGGTCATAGACATAGCCGCGCGGATCGCCGCCGGACGGCCAGGAAAACGACACGACCGGAACCTCGGCATCGAAGTCATGCGCCATTTGGGCCAGCCGATAGGTCGCCTCGGCATTGTTGGTGTTGTAGCCGTGCACATAGACAAAGACCTCCTCCGCCCCGCCCGGCGCCTTGGCCACCCCGGCCAGGAAATCCGCCAACGTGGGAAAGGCATAGGCCCCCGAGAGCACGAAATGCCGGGCCGGATCGGGTGCGGCCTCCGGCGCCGGGCGCTCGATCCGACCATCGCGATGCACCGGCGGCACCGACACGTCGAGCCGCGAGAAATACAGCCGCGTGCCACGCCGCCCGGAAAACTGCACCCCGTTGTCATGTTTCAGCACCCGGTTCGAGGCGACGAAAATCTGCCGCACATCGCCTTCGTCGGCGCCCCGAACCAGATGCAGCACGCCGCGCGGCGCACAGGCGGCAAGCGCAAGCATCGCCACGAAAAGAAGCACCAGAACCCTCATGCCCAAGTGATACCCCGATGCCGGCGGCTGGCCAAGATTTCTGACGGCAACGGGCGAGAATCGCACATAATTCACGCAAGGATTCGCAATAGGGATTCACATGGCGAATCACCTGTGTCATAGTGGCCCTACAGCATCCGTCAGAGATGCATTGAGGCAGACCATGAGCACACATCCGACCCGCCGGAACATCGTCCCGTTAAGCGTGTTCGCCATCGCGTTCACTCTGGGGGCCTATTTCACCTTTGCCGCCGTGCAAGGGGATTACGGCTTGTTCCGGCGGGCGGAAATCCTCGACAATGCCGCCCGCCTCGAGGCCGAGCGCGACGTGTTGCGCGCCGAGCTGGCGGAAATGGAAAATCTCACCCGACGGCTGTCCGACGAATATCTCGACCTCGACCTGCTCGATCAGCAGGCGCGCGAGGTGCTGGGCCTGATCCGCAGCGACGAGATCGTCATTCGCTGACCCGCCCTTCGCAGGTGCAGCGGGAAAGCCCCCTTTCCACCCGGGGGCCGCTTGGGCTAGGCTATAGTTTAACACTAAACAATTCGCCTCCGGGAGGGCGCCGCAATGGCCGCGCGCAGAGCGACGAAAAAACCCAACATTTCCAAGGACGAGCTGACGCAATATTACCGCGACATGCTGTTGATCCGGCGGTTCGAGGAAAAGGCCGGCCAGCTTTACGGCATGGGGCTGATCGGCGGCTTCTGCCACCTCTACATCGGTCAGGAGGCGGTTGTCGTCGGCCTCGAGGCCGCCGCCGAAGAGGGCGACAAGCGCGTCACCTCGTATCGCGACCATGGCCATATGCTGGCCTGCGGCATGGACCCGGGCGGCGTGATGGCCGAGCTGACCGGCCGCGAGGGCGGCTATTCCAAGGGCAAGGGCGGCTCGATGCACATGTTCTCGAAAGAAAAGCATTTCTACGGCGGCCATGGTATCGTCGGCGCCCAGGTGCCGATTGGCGCGGGCCTGGCCTTTGCCGACCGCTACAAGGAAAACGGCCGCGTCACCTTCACCTATTTCGGCGATGGCGCCGCCAACCAGGGCCAGGTCTATGAAACATTCAACATGGCCGCGCTCTGGGCTCTGCCAGTGGTTTTTGTCATTGAAAACAACCAATACGCCATGGGCACCGCCCAACAGCGCTCGACCTCGACCCCCGATCTGCACACCCGCGGCGAGGCCTTCGGCATCCCCGGCGAGGTGGTCGACGGCATGGATGTGCTGGCGGTCAAGACGGCGGGCGAAAAGGCGGTGGGCCACTGCCGCGCCGGCAAGGGCCCCTATATCCTCGAGGTGAAAACCTACCGCTACCGCGGCCATTCGATGTCGGACCCGGCGAAATACCGCACCCGCGAAGAGGTGCAGAAAATGCGCGAGGAACGCGACCCGATCGAACATGTCCGCGCCATGCTGCTCGAGGGCAAACATGCCAGCGAAGAGGATCTCAAGGCGATCGACAAGGAAATCAAGAAGGTGGTCAACGACTCCGCCGAATTTGCCCGCGAGAGCCCGGAACCGGCGCTCGACGAACTCTGGACAGACATCTACGCGGAGGCCCGCTGATGCCCGCACATTTCGAAATTCACGTCGCCGATCCGGTGCGCGCCCGGACCTTCTACAGCGGCCTCTTTGGCTGGTCCTTCGAACCGATGCCCGGCGCTGAAGAAATTGCCTATCACCTGATTTCCGGCCCCGGCCTCGACGCCGGCCTCACCGGCGGCATGATGCAGCGCATGGGCGAGGCCCCGGCCTCCGGCACCCCGGTGCGCGGCTGCACGCTGACCTTCGAGGTTGCTGATTGCGACGACCGCTACGCATGGGCGCTGGCCAATGGCGGCGCCGAGGCGCTGCCGCCCGCCGATTACCCCGGCATCGGCCGTGCCGCCTATGTCGAGGACGGCGAAGGCAACATCGTGGGCTTCCTCGCGCCCGAAAAAGGAGAGCCGTGAGCCATGGCCACCGAAATTCTCATGCCCGCCCTCTCGCCGACGATGGAAGAAGGCACGCTGGCCAAATGGCTGGTCAAGGAAGGCGACAGCGTCAGCTCGGGCGACATCATCGCCGAGATCGAGACCGACAAGGCGACGATGGAGTTCGAAGCGGTCGACGAAGGCACGCTGGGTCGGATTCTGATCTCCGAAGGCACCCAGGGCGTCAAGGTCAACACCCCCATCGCCGTGCTGGTGGAAGAGGGTGAAAGCGCCGAGGATATCAAGACCGAGGCCGCAACGACCACCGCCCCGGCCCCCGAGCCGGGGCCTCCGGCCCAGCCGCGCGACGCAGACGCGGACAAAGACCAGGAAGCCGCCCCCCCCGGATCAGGTCCGGGGCAGGCAGGATCAGGTTCGGGACCATCCCAGGCCGAACCCGACTGGCCCGAAGGCACCGAAATGCGGCAGCAAACCGTGCGCGACGCGCTGCGCGACGCCATGGCCGAGGAAATGCGCGGTGACGACGACGTCTTTCTGATGGGCGAGGAGGTCGGCGAATACCAGGGCGCCTACAAGATCTCCCAGGGCCTGCTCGACGAGTTCGGCCCCAAGCGTGTCATCGACACCCCGATCACCGAACACGGCTTTACCGGTCTCGCCGTCGGCGCGGCCTTTGGCGGGCTGAAACCCATCGTCGAATTCATGACCTTCAACTTCGCCATGCAGGCGATGGACCAGATCGTCAATTCCGCCGCCAAGACGCTTTACATGTCCGGTGGCCAGATGGGCGCGCCCATGGTGTTTCGCGGTCCCAATGGCGCCGCCGCCCGGGTCGCCGCGCAGCACAGCCAGGATTTTGCCGCCTGGTTCAGCCATATCCCGGGGCTCAAGGTGGCGATGCCCTATTCCGCCTCGGACGCCAAGGGGCTGCTGAAGACCGCGATCCGCGATCCCAACCCGGTGATCTTCCTCGAAAACGAGATCCTCTACGGCAAGAGCTTCGACGTGCCGGTGCTCGAGGATTTCACCCTGCCCTTCGGCAAGGCCCGGATCTGGCGGACCGGCGCCGACGTCACCCTCGTCAGCTTCGGCATCGGCATGACCTATGCCCTCGAAGCGGCCGAGAAGCTGGCAGAGGACGGCATCGACGCCGAGGTGATCGACCTGCGCACCCTGCGGCCGATGGACAGCGCGGCGATCCTCGAAAGCGTGAAAAAGACCAACCGCTGCGTCACGGTCGAAGAGGGTTTCCCGCGCGGCTCGATCGGCAATCAGATCACCGCCCTCCTGATGGAACAGGCCTTCGACTGGCTCGACGCACCGGTGATCAACTGCACCGGCAAGGACGTGCCCATGCCCTATGCCGCCAATCTGGAAAAACACGCGCTGACCTCGACCGCCGAGGTGATCGAGGCGGTGAGGAAGGTCACCTATCGCTGATGGAGGTGCACGGCCGCGATATCGAGACCGAATGTTACCGTGTCACCCATGAGGTGGACGGGCAGAAGGTCATGGCCCTGGTGCCCGAGCGGCTCGCCGCCGATCTGCGGCTGGCCGGGCGGCCCTCGCATCAGGACGCCTATGTCTGGATGGCCGGCCACAAACAAGAGATCGAGACCGCCATCACCAGGCTCGCCCGCGGCCAACGACCGAAACCGCCCTTTGACACCATCACCCTGATCCCTTCTTCTGTTTGAAAATACCGTGGGGAGCGTGAGGGGGCTGGCCCCTCGCTCCGCCCCTGGCCCCCAGCGCCCCCAGTGCCATGTCCGGAGACGACACCATGCCCACCGAAATCCTGATGCCCGCCCTCAGCCCGACGATGGAAGAAGGCACGCTGGCGAAATGGCTGGTCAAGGAAGGCGACAGCGTGGCCTCCGGCGACCTGCTGGCCGAGATCGAGACCGACAAGGCGACGATGGAATTCGAAGCGGTCGACGAGGGCGTGATCGGCAAGCTGCTGGTCGCCGAGGGCAGCGCCGGGGTCAAGGTCAACACCCCGATCGCGGTGCTTTTGGGTGAGGACGAAAGCGAAGACGACATTGCCGAGCCCGCCGCGCGCCCCGCGCCGGAGGCGGCCCGGCCGTCCGACGCGGATGCCGAGGCGGCGCCCGCAGGGCGCTCCGAGACAGCCGCCCCCCCGGCCGGAGAGCGCGGCGACGGCGCCCGCATCTTCGCCTCGCCGCTGGCCCGGCGCATCGCCGCCGACAGGGGCATCGATCTTGCGCAGATCACCGGCTCGGGCCCGCGCTGCCGCATCGTCAAGGCCGATGTCGAAGCCGCCGGCGCCCCGAAACCCGCCGCAGCCGAAGCCCCGGCGCAGGCCGCGCGCCCCGCGCCGGCCCCGGGCCCCGACGCAGGCCAGATCGCCGCGCTCTATGCCGACCGCGACCATCAGGAGATCACCCTCGACGGCATGCGCAAGACCATCGCCGCCCGGCTCACCGAGGCCAAGCAGCAGATCCCGCATTTCTACCTGCGCCGCGACATCCACCTTGATGCGCTGCTGTCGCTGCGCGCCGAGATCAACCGCCAGCTCGCCCCGCGCGAGATCAAGCTCTCGGTCAATGATTTCGTCATCAAGGCCTGCGCGGCCGCGCTGCAACGGGTGCCCGAGGCCAATGCGGTCTGGGCCGGCGACCGCATCCTCAGGCTCACGCCCTCTGACGTGGCGGTCGCGGTGGCGATCGAGGGCGGGCTGTTCACTCCGGTGCTACGCGACGCGCATCAGAAATCGCTTTCGGCGCTCTCCACCGAAATGAAGGATCTCGCCGCCCGCGCCCGCGACCGCAAGCTCAGCCCGCAGGAATATCAGGGCGGCAGTTTCGCGATTTCCAATCTCGGCATGTTCGGCATCGAGAACTTCGACGCCGTCATCAACCCGCCGCATGGCGCCATTCTCGCGGTTGGCGCCGGGGTGCAGAAACCGGTGGTTCAGGCGGATGGCACGCTGGGCGTGGCCACCGTCATGTCGGTCACCCTCTCGGTCGATCACCGGGTGATCGACGGCGCCCTCGGGGCGCAGCTGCTGGCGGCGATCAAGGACGGGCTGGAAAGCCCGCTGGCGCTGCTGGCCTGAGCCGACGTCGCAGCGGTCAGCTGGCCACGTCGATGGTGGCGCTGACCGCCTTGCGCCAGCCCGCATACCGTTTGTCGCGGATGTCTTCGGCCATCGCCGGGTCGAACCGCGCCTCGCATTCCCAGCTCGCGGCAAATTCCGCCATGTCCGGCAGGAGGCCCGCCCTGTGCCCGGCCAGCCAGGCCGCACCCATGGCGGTGGTTTCCAGCACCCGGGGCCGTTCCACCGGCGCGCCGATGATGTCGGCAAGGAACTGCATCGCAAACCCCGAGGCGCTCATCCCGCCATCGACGCGCAGCGCGGTGTCGCCGGCGCCGTCCCAGTCGGCGCACATCGCCTCGAGCAGGTCGCGGGTCTGAAAGCCCACGCTTTCAAGCGCCGCCCGGGCAAATTCCGCCGGGCCCGACCCGCGCGTCAGACCAAAGATCGCGCCCCGGCACTCCGGTTTCCAGTAAGGTGCGCCCAGCCCGGTGAAGGCCGGCACCAGGATCAGTTCCTGGCCGGCATCGGCGGCCTCGGCCAGCGTTTGCGTCTCGCCGGCGCTCTCGATCACCTTCAGCCCGTCGCGCAGCCATTGCACCACCGCGCCGGCAATAAAGATCGAGCCTTCGAGCGCATAGGTGGGCTTGCCGTCCAGCTGATAGGCAATGGTGGTCAGCAGACGGTTCTGCGAGGTCACCGGGGTGTCGCCGGTGTTCAACAGCGCAAAACAGCCGGTGCCATAGGTGGATTTCATCATGCCCGGCTGGAAACAGGCCTGCCCGACGGTGGCCGCCTGCTGGTCGCCGGCGATGCCGAGGATCGGGATCGTGCCGCCCAGAAGATCGGTTTCGCCGAAATCGGCGGCGCAATCCTTGACCTCGGGCAGCATCTCGCGCGGGATGCCCAGCTTGTCGCAGATGGTCTGCGACCAGCGGCCCTTGTGGATGTCATAAAGCATGGTGCGCGCCGCATTGGTGGCATCAGTCACATGCGCGCGCCCGCCGGTCAGGTTCCACACCAGCCAGCTGTCGACGGTGCCAAAGATCAGTTCGCCCGCCTCGGCCCGCGCCCGCGCGCCTTCGACATTGTCGAGAATCCAGGCCAGCTTGGTGCCGGAGAAATAGGGATCGAGCAACAGCCCGGTGCGCGCGGTCACCACCTCCTCGAAACCTTCCGCTCTGAGATCGGCACAGACTTCGGCGGTGCGCCGGTCCTGCCAGACGACGGCGTTATAGACCGGTTCGCCGGTCTCACGGTCCCAGACGACGGTGGTCTCGCGCTGGTTGGTGATGCCGATGGCGGCGATCTCGCCGGCGGTCTCGATCGCCTTGCGGCAGGTCGCCAGCGTGGTGTCCCAGAGGTCCTTCGGATCGTGTTCGACCCAGCCGCTCTGCGGAAAATGCTGGGTGAACTCCTCCTGCGCCGAGGCCACGAGCGCCAGGGCGTCATCAAACACCATGGCGCGGGTCGAGGTGGTGCCCTGATCGATGGCAAGGATATGGGTCATTCGGTGGCCTCCCTTTTCGGCGCGTTCCCGCGCGTCGTGCGTTCGTTTCCCTGGGTTCTTGCGCGCGGTTTCTTTCGTATTGCCGACATTCGGCCTTCGCTTTCGCCAGCCCCCGCTTTCGTTTCAGCACATTCCGGCGCGTCAGGCCAGCGCAATTCGGCGCGCCCCTCGCGGAGCGCGCCGTTTTTTTCAGCCCGGGCCCATGCTGTGATCAGCGCAGGCGCGCCTCGGTCTTGGCGTCAAAGAACATGGCGGTGGCCGGATCGAATTCGACCGCCACCCCGGTGCCTTCGGGAATCGCCTCGTCGCCGCGGGTCTCGACGATGATGCGCTCGCCATTGGCCGAGATCAGATAGTCATAGGCCACCCCGCCCAGCCGTTCGCGGATGTCGATGCGCACCGGGCTCTCGGCCTCGCGCACGGTGAGGTTTTGCGGCCGGATGCCGATGATCACCTCGCTGCCCTCGGCCGGCAGGGCGACATCGGTGGGCACCTGCATGTTGTCGAGCCCCGGCACAATCACGCCCTGCCCGTTCACCCGCGCGGCGAGAAAGTTCATGCTGGGCGACCCGATAAAGCCCGCCACGAATTTGTTGTCGGGGTTCTGATACAGCTCCATCGGGCTGCCCACCTGCTCGATATGACCGGCGCGCAGCACCACGATCTTGTCGGCCAGGGTCATCGCCTCGACCTGATCGTGGGTGACATAGATCATCGTCGCGCCGATCTCCTTGTGCAGGCGCGCGATCTCGACCCGCATGTCGACGCGCAGCTCGGCGTCGAGGTTCGACAGCGGTTCGTCAAACAGAAAGACCTCGGGACCGCGCACGATGGCGCGGCCGATGGCCACGCGCTGGCGCTGGCCACCGGACAATGCCTTGGGCTTGCGGGCAAGGTAATCGTCGAGTTTCAGGATGCGGCTGGCCTCGGCGACCTTGGACTTGATCTCCTGTTTCGGATGGCCGTTCATCTTGAGCCCGAAGCCCATGTTTTCCTCGACCGTCATATGGGGATAGAGCGCATAGGTCTGAAACACCATCGCCACCCCGCGTTCGGCCGGATCGGCGCGGGTCACATCGCGACCGCCAATCGAGATATTGCCGTCCGAAGTCTCCTCCAGCCCGGCGATCATCCGCAGGAGCGTGGACTTGCCGCAGCCCGAGGGGCCGACAAAGACGCAGAACTCGCCGTCCTCGATCTGAAGATCCACTCCGTGGATGACCTGAACATCGCCATAACGTTTCACGGCACTGTTGAGTGCGACACCTGACATTCTCTTTCCTCTCCCTCGGGAATTAGGTGGTGATCATTGCGCGATCGGATACGGCCAGACGGCCGCCTCCCCCCCGATCTGCGCCGCCGTCCGCTGCAAGGCGGGCCGGAATTTCTCGATATCCTTGAGTGACATGCGAAAGGTCGACGTGACCACGGAGAGCGACCCAATCACCCGGTTCGATCCGCCGAGGATCGGGGCGGCAATCGAGATGATGCCCTCTTCGTGTTCTTCGCGGTCAAAGGCCACGCCCTCGGCCCGGATCTGCGCCAGTTCCGGCAGCAGCGTCTTCTCGCTCTTGTGGGTGTTGGGCGTGAAGGCCTCGTAGGTCTGGCATTCCAGCGCCGCGGCGCGGCGGGTGTCGTCCATGAAGGCCAGCATGACCTTGCCCACCCCGGTGCAATGCGCCGGCGAGCGGCGGCCGGGGGTGGCCATGGTCTTGAACCCCTCGTCGGGTGTGGTCTTTTCGACAAAGACCACCCGGCCATGTTCCATCTGCGCCAGATGCACCGTCTCTTTCACGTCGGCGGCCAGGGTCTGAAGGAACGGCAAGGCCAGCGGCCCCAGCGACGACTGGTTCCAGGCGTGTCGCGCGATCCGCACCAGACGCATGCCCGGCACATAGACATGCCGTTCGTCATCGAAAGCCAGCATGCCTTGATTCGTCAGGGTCTGTAACAGGCGATGGGTGGTCGCCTTGGGGTAAGGGCTGACCTCCAGCACCTCGGAAAACCGCACCGACCGGCCGAACGCCACAACCATATCCAGCAGTTCCAAGGCCTTGCCGACAGTTCCGTCCGATGTGACTTGCTTGTTCATCCCAATGCCTGCTCTCCTGAGCCCCGGAAGAGCCCGGGGAAGTAATTCTTGACTCTTCTAGCAGTATGGGACTAAAAGATCAACATGCAAAACATTTGTTCCACTATTCGGGACTTTGCAGCTGTGGAGGAGAAAGGGAGAGAGATGCTCTACACATCGTTGAAACTGACGGCGGCACTGGCCGCGTCCACGTTGATTTCTTCGGCGGCCTTGGCTGGCGAACTGGTGATCAACACAGATACGTCCGACCCGGCGCCGAAAGCCGCCTTCGAGGCGTTGATCAAAGGCTTCGAGGCGGAAAACCCCGATGTCACCGTCACCTGGAACCTGTTCGACCACGAAGGTTACAAGACCTCGATCCGCAACTTTCTGACCGCAGATTCGCCGGATCTGGCCAATTGGTACGCCGGCAACCGCATGCTGCCCTATGTCAACGCCGGGCTGTTCGAGCCGGTCGATGATGTCTGGGAAGAAAACGGCCTGAAGGACTCGCTCGCCTCCTCGGTCGGATCGATGACCATCGACGGTAAGATCTGGGGCGTGCCCTACACCTATTACCAATGGGGCGTGTACTACCGGAAAGACATCTTCGAAGAGCAGGGCATCGCCGTTCCCACCAACTGGGACGAGTTCAAGGCGGCCGGCGCCAAGCTGAGCGAAGCCGGCATCACCCCGATCACCATCGGCACCAAGTACCTCTGGACCGCCGGCGGGGTCTTTGACTACATCAACCTGCGCACCAACGGCTATGATTTCCACATGGCGCTGGGCAAGGGCGAGGTGTCCTGGACCGACGACCGGGTGAAAGCCACGATGAACAACTGGAAAGAGCTGATCGACGCCGGCTTCTTCCTGGAAAACCATGCCGCCTATTCCTGGCAGGAGGCGCTGGCGCCGATGGTCCAGGGCGATGCGGCAATGTATGTGATGGGCAACTTCGCGGTGGCGCCGCTGCGCGAGGCCGGCCTGTCGGACGATCAGCTGGGCTTTTTCCAGTTCCCGGTGATCAACCCCGATGTGCCGCTGGCCGAAGAGGCGCCGACCGACACGATCCACATCCCGGCCAATGCCAAGAACAAGGAAGACGCCAAGAAATTCCTGGCCTACCTGGCCCGGCCCGAGGTGCAGACCGAGATCAACAAGACGCTCGGACAGCTTCCGATCAACAAGAACTCGGAAGTGGGCGAGGACAAGTTCCTGCAAGCCGGCTACGAGATGCTCTCGACCACCGACGGCGGCATCGCGCAGTTCTTTGACCGCGACTACCCGGCCGAGATGGCCAAGGCGGGCATGGAAGGCTTCCAGGAGTTCATGGTCAAGCCCGAGCGCATGGACGCGATCCTCGAGCGGCTCGAAAAGGTCCGCGCCCGGGTCTACAAGTAACACCCCCGCCGGGTGACACCGCGGCGCCCCGGGCCTGCCCCGGGGCCTCGCCCTTCATCCACCCCCGAATCCGACCATGAGGTCCCGGGCCAGGCCCGGGACAGGCTTCCTGTTGTCCGGAGGTATTGCCATGACCGCCCCCGCCCTTCCCGATACCCACCCGCCCGCACAAAAGACGTGGTGGCAGCAGAACCAGCAGCGGCTTGCGCCATGGCTGTTCCTGGCACCGGGGATTTTCATGTTCATGATGTACGTGATCATCCCGATTTTCCAATCGGTGAACATTTCCTTCTACGAATGGGATGGTCTGGGCGAGGCCACCTGGGTCGGGGCCGACAACTACATCGAACTGATGGACGACGAGGCCTTCTATACCTCGCTCAAGAACAACGTGATCTGGCTGGTGCTCTACATGCTGGCCATTCCCGGCGGGCTGCTGGTGGCGCTGTTCCTCAACCAGACGGTGCGCGGCATCCGCATCTACAAATCGCTGTTCTTCTTCCCCTTCGTGATCTCGCAGGTCGTGGTCGGCCTGGTCTTTGCCTGGTTCTACGATCCCAACTTCGGGTTGATGAACATCGCCCTGGGCTGGTTCGGGATCGAGCCCATCGCGGTGCTGGCCAACGAGGATTACGTCACCTACGGCATCATCGCCGCCGGCCTCTGGCCACAGACCGCCTATTGCATGATCCTCTATCTCACCGGGTTGAACGCCGTCGACCCCGAGCAGATCGAGGCCGCACGGCTGGACAATGCCAAGGGCGTCAAGATGCTCTGGTACGTGATCCTGCCGCAGCTGCGCCCGGCCACCTTCATCGCCGTGGTGGTCACCGTGATCGGCGCGCTGCGCTCCTTCGACCTGATCTCGATCATGACCGATGGCGGGCCCTGGGGCAGCTCGCGGGTGCTGGCCTTCTACATGTATGAACAGGCGTTCAGCGAATACGGCTTCCGCATGGGCTACGGCGCGGCCATCGCCGTCGTGCTCTTTCTGATCATGATGATCTATATCACCGGCTTCCTTTACAAAATGTACCGCGACGAGAGAGGGCGCTAAGATGTTTCCGACCCCTATCGAAAAGACCTCATCCGGCGCGCAGATCGCCTACAAGATCGCCCTGCCCGTCGCGCTCATCGTCTGGCTGCTGCCGCTGATCGCCGTGGCGCTGACCTCGGTGCGCTCGGCCGGCGACATCACCGCCGGCAACTATTGGGGCTGGCCCACCAGCTTCAACCTGATCGAGAACTACACCGCGATCTTCGAGCAGACGCCGATCGGCAAATACATCCTGAACTCGTTCAAGGTGACGATCCCGACGGTGATCGGCGCGGTGGCGATCTCCTGCATGACCGGCTTTGCGCTGGCGGTCTACAAGTTCAAGGGCAACCTGCTGTTGTTCTTCATGTTCGTCGCCGGCAACTTCGTGCCGTTCCAGATTCTGATGGTGCCGGTGCGCGATCTGACGCTCGATCTCGGCATGTACAACACCTGGTATGGCCTTGCGCTTTTCCACATCGCCTTTCAGGCCGGGTTCTGCACGCTTTTCATGCGCAACTTCATCAAGGCCCTGCCCTACGAGCTGATCGAGGCCGCGCGCGTCGAGGGCATCAGCGAAATCCGCATCTTCTGGTATGTGGTCATGCCGCTGATGAAACCGGCGCTGGCGGCGCTCTCGGTGCTGATCTTCACCTTCATCTGGAACGACTATTTCTGGGCCACCGTGCTGACCCAGGGCGCCGATCAACAACCGATCACCGCCGGGCTCTATTCGCTCAACGGCCAATGGGTCGCCGCCTGGCACCTGGTCTCGGCCGGGTCGATCGTGGCTGCCCTGCCGCCGGTGCTGATGTTCTTCCTGATGCAGCGCCACTTCATTGCTGGTCTCACCCTCGGAGCCGTAAAATGATCCAAAGCTGGCGTTTGGATGACTCCCGTCAAACGCTGGTGCTGGCTTCCCGGAAAGACCACCTCGCCGAGGTGGTCTACTGGGGGCCGCGCCTGCCCGACGACGAAGACCTGGAGACCCTGGCCCGGGCCCATGCCATCGACGTGACCGGCGGCATGCTCGATGCCAACCCGGAGCTGTCGCTCTGCCCCGAGGCGACGCGCAGCTTTCCCGGCCAACCCGGGCTGGTGATCCGCGATGCCTCCGGCCAGCCCTTCCTGCCCAAGTTCTGTTTCGACAGCGCCGAGGAAGACGACACCCGGCTGACCCTGAGCTTTCGCGATCAATCCGGTGTGCTGGGCTATCGCGCGCTGTTCTCGATCGATCCGCAGACCCATGTGATCGAGGCAAGGGCCGAGATCGAGGCGACCGCGCCGATGCACCTGCACTGGCTCTCGGCCCCGGTCTTTCCGGCGCCCCAGGCCAGCGACGAGATGATCGATTTCGCCGGCCGCTGGTGCGGCGAGTTCCAGATGAACCGTACCGCCTGGTCTGCCGGCATCCGCTACCGCGAGAACCGCACCGGCCGCACCGGCCACGAACATTTCCCCGGGCTGATCGTGCCCTGCCGAGGCGCCACTAATGCCACCGGCCATGCCTACGGGTTTCACTACGGCTGGTCCGGCGGCCACCGGATGATTGCCGAAGAGCTGCCCGACGGCCGCCGTCAGGTGCAGTTTGGCCACGCCTCCCGGATCGAGACCGAGGCGGCCACCCGCTTTGCCACCGCGCCGCTTTACGCGATGTTCTCCGATGATGGCCTGAACGGTTGCGCCGTGGCCTTTCAGCGGCATCTGCGCGACCGGATCGTCACCTTCCCCGATCCCGCGCGCGCCCGTCCGGTGCATTACAATTGCTGGGAAGCGGTCTATTTCGATCACAACCTGCCCGAGCTGAAAGAGATCGCCGACCGCGCCGCAGACCTCGGCGCCGAGCGCTTCGTGCTCGATGACGGCTGGTTCGGCGACCGCGATGACGACACCACCTCGCTCTCGGACTGGGAGGTCGATCCGCGCAAGTACCCCGAGGGGCTGACGCCGCTGATCGACCATGTGCACGGGCTGGGCATGTCCTTCGGTATCTGGTTCGAGCCCGAGATGATCAACGAGGATTCCAACGTCTTCCGCGCCCACCCGGACTGGGCGCTTGGCGGCGAAGACCAGATCCTCGGCCGCCAGCAGATGGCGCTGAACATGGCGCTGCCCGAGGTGCGCGATTTTCTGTTCGACCGCATCGGCAAGGTGCTGGGCGACAATGACATCGACTACATCAAGTGGGATCACAACCGCGTCCTGCCGATGCCCGATGCGGCCCAGACACGCGGATCCTATGCGCTGATCGATCAGCTGCGCGCGGCCTTTCCCAAGGTCGAGATCGAGAGCTGCGCCTCTGGCGGCGGGCGGATCGATTTCGGCATCCTCAAGCGCACCCACCGGGTCTGGCTGTCCGACAGCAACGACGCCATCGAGCGGCTGAGGATGCAGCACAACGCCGCGCTTTTCCTGCCGATGGTGGTGACCGGCAGCCATGTCGGGCCGCGCACCTGCCACACCTCGGGGCGCACCATCGACATCCGGATGCGGGCCTGGGTCGCGGCACAGCGGCACATGGGCTTCGAGATGGACCCGCGCGAGCTGACCGAGGACGAGGTGAAGGTGCTGACCGAGGTCACCGCCTGGTGGAAGGACAACCGCCACTGGATGGCCGGCGCCGATATCCTGCGGCTCGACAGCTCCGACCCGGCGGTGATCGCCGAGCAGCAGCTGGAACAGGGCGGCAGGCAATTCGTGGTCTTTGCCGGCAAGGCCGAGACCTCGGCGCAGATCGCCCCCCGGCCGCTGCGCCTGACCCGGCTGTCGCCGGACCGGTATTACCGGATCGAGCTCCTCAACCGGGGTGATGCGCCCGCCCTGTCGCGCGGCGATCAGGCGATCAAGTCCGAGCCGCTCACCCTGAGCGGCGCCTATCTGATGAGCCACGGGCTGACCCTGCCCTGGAGCTTTCCCGAAACCATGTGGGTCGTGAAAGGAACGCTGGTATGAGCGACGAACGCCGCAACCGCGCCTGGTATGGCAAATTGGACAAGGACGGGTTCATTCACCGCTCCTGGATGAAGAACCAGGGGTTCCCGGATCACGCCTTCGACGGCCGGCCGGTGATCGGCATCTGCAACACCTGGTCGGAACTCACGCCCTGCAACTCGGGCCTGCGCGAGCTGGCCGAAGGGGTCAAGCGCGGCGTCTGGGAGGCCGGCGGCTTTCCGGTGGAATTCCCGGTGATGTCGCTGGGCGAGACCCAGATGAAACCCACCGCCATGCTGTTTCGCAACCTGCTGGCGATGGATGTCGAGGAATCGATCCGCGCCTATGGCATCGACGGTGTCGTGTTGCTCGGCGGCTGTGACAAGACCACGCCGGGCCAGCTCATGGGGGCGGCCTCGGTCGATCTGCCGACCATCGTGGTCAGCTCCGGCCCGATGCTGAACGGCAAGTGGCAGGGCAAGGACATCGGCTCCGGCACCGACGTCTGGAAGTTCTCCGAGGCGGTGCGGGCCGGCGACATGACGCTGGCCGATTTCATGGCCGCCGAGTCGGGCATGAGCCGGTCCAAAGGCGTCTGCATGACCATGGGCACCGCCTCGACCATGGCCAGCGTGGTCGAGGCGATGGGCATGAGCCTGCCCACCAACGCCGCCCTGCCCGCCGTCGACGCCCGCCGCATGGCGCTGGCGCATATGACCGGCAAACGCATTGTCGGCATGGTGGAAGAAGGCTTGAAACTGTCTGACATCATGACCCGCGAGGCCTTTGAAAACGCGATCCTCGCCAATGCTGCTGTCGGCGGCTCGACGAATGCGGTGGTGCATCTGCTGGCCATGGCCGGCCGTGTCGGCGTCGACCTGACGCTGGACGATTTCGAGATCGGCAGCGAAATCCCCCTGCTCGTCAACTGCATGCCCTCGGGCAAGTACCTGATGGAGGATTTCTGTTACGCCGGCGGCATGCCGGTGATCCTGAAGGAATTGCAGCACCTGCTGCGGCCCGCCAAGACCGTGCTCGACTGCGATATCAGCACCTATGCCGAAGGCGCCGAATGCTGGAACCGCGACGTAATCCGCAGCTTCGACGAGCCGCTGAAACCCGCCGCCGGCCTGCGGGTGCTCAAGGGCAACCTTGCGCCGCGCGGCGCCATCGTGAAGCCCTCTGCCGCGACCGATGCGCTGCTGGAACACGAGGGCGAGGCCTATGTCTTCGAGAACATCGAAGAGCTGAAGGCCACGATCAACTCCGACGACCTGCCGGTGACCAAGGACAGCATTCTGGTACTCAAGGGCTGCGGCCCCAAGGGCTATCCGGGCATGGCCGAGGTCGGCAACATGCCGATCCCGTCCAAGCTGGTGAAACAGGGGGTGCGCGACATGGTGCGGATCTCGGATGCGCGGATGTCGGGCACCGCCTTTGGCACCGTCATCCTGCATGTCTCGCCCGAGGCCAACGAGGGCGGCACCCTGGCCCTGGTGAAAACCGGCGACCGCATCCGCGTCTCGGCCAGCTCCGGCGCGCTCGAGTTGCTGGTCTCTGACGCCGAGCTGGCCGAGCGCCGCGCCACCTGGCAGCCCGACGCGCCGCGCTACACCCGCGGCTATGCCAAGATGTACGTCGACCACGTGCTTCAGGCCGATCAGGGCGCCGATCTTGATTTTCTGGTTGGCAAGGACACCCGCCCCGTGACACGAGAGAGCCATTGAATGACCAAGACTGCAACATTTCACGACCTTGAGGGCAAAAGCGTTTTCATCACCGGCGGCGGCGCCGGCATCGGTGCCTCGATCACCGATGGCTTCATGACGCAGGGCGCGCAGGTGGCCTTTGTCCAGCGCTCCGACGCCAGCGGCTTTTGCGACGAGATGGAGGCCAAGCACGGCCGCCGGCCGCTGTTCCTGCAATGCGACATCACCGATATCGACCGGCTGAAATCCTGTATCGCCGAGGCGGCCGAAGCACATGGCCCGATCACCGCGCTGATCAACAATGCCGCCAATGACAAGCGCCACAGCGCGGAAGAGGTGGACGAGGAATTCTGGGACTGGTCGCAGGCGATCAACCTCAAGGCCTATTTCTTTGCCTGTCAGGCAGTGATGGCGGGAATGCGCGCGGCCGGCGGCGGCTCGATCATCAATTTCACCTCGATCAGCTACATGATGGGCAATGCCGGTTACGTCAGCTACACCACCGCCAATTCCGGCATCAACGGCATGACCCGGTCGCTCGCGCGCGAGTTCGGGCCGGATAAAATTCGGGTAAACGCCCTTGCCCCCGGCTGGGTTCTGACCGAAAAACAGCTCGACATGTGGGCCACGCCGGAGGCGCTGGCCGAACATCTCTCGCGGCAGTGCCTCAAGGATCATCTGGCGCCCCAGGACATCGTCGATGCGGTGCTTTTCCTGGCGTCGGAGACCAGCCGGATGATGACCGGCCAGGCCATGGTCGTGGATGGCGGAGTTGTTGTAACAGGCTGATATTATGACTAAAATTGCGGATTGGATCGCGGTCGACTGGGGCACGTCGAACCTGAGGGCTTGGCTGATGGGCAAGGACGGGGTGATCGGCATGGTCACCTCTGACAAGGGCATGGGCGCTCTGGAACGGGACGGCTTCGAGCCGGAACTGCTGCGGCTGGTGGGCGATTGCCTGCCCGAGAGCGGCACGGTGCCGGTGATCGCCTGCGGCATGGTGGGCGCGCGTCAGGGCTGGCACGAGGCGCCTTATGTCACCACCCCCTGCGCCGCGCCCGGCGTGGCTCAGGCCGTGACGCCGGAGGTCCGCGACCCGCGGCTCAAGGTCCGTATCCTGCCCGGCGTGTCGCAGGCCAGCCCGGCGGACGTGATGCGCGGCGAGGAAACCCAGATCGCCGGCTTTCTGGCCGCGCACCCGGAGTTCGACGGCGTGCTCTGCCTGCCCGGCACCCATACCAAATGGGTGCATATCAGCGCGCGCGAGATCGTCAGCTTCCGCACTTTCATGACCGGCGAGATTTTCGCCCTGCTTTCGGGCCAATCGGTGCTGCGCCATTCCGTAGCAGGCGACGGCTGGGATCAGGCGGCTTTCGACGAAGCGGTCACCGACGCCATGAGCGCGCCACAGAAATTCACCGCGCGGCTGTTTTCGCTGCGTGCCGGATCGCTGCTTGACGGCACCGAGGCTGCGACCTCGCGGGCGCGGCTCTCAGGGTTGTTGATGGGGCTCGAGATTGCCGGGGCAAAGGAATACTGGCTCGGCCGCGAGATCGTGCTGATCGGCGCGCCGAAACTCAACGCATTGTACAAGGCGGCGCTGGCGCCGCAGGGGGCCTCCGTCAGTGAAACAGACGGGGCCGAAATCGTATTGGCGGGCCTCAGGGCCGCCCATGAGGAGAGCATGACATGAGCCGCGAAATCATTGCCATTCTGCGAGGCGTGACGCCGGATGAGGTTCTGGAGATCGGCGAGACGCTGGTTGACGCCGGTATCGACCGGATCGAGGTGCCGCTGAATTCGCCCGAGCCGTTCAAGTCAATCGGCATCCTCGCCGAGGGGTTGAAAGGCCGCGCCACCATCGGCGCCGGCACCGTGCTGACCCCCGAGCAGGTGGACGAGCTCAAATCCGTCGGCGGCACGCTGGTGGTCTCGCCCGACTGCAACCCGGCCGTCATCGACCGCTCGAAGGAGCTGGGCATGCTGTCCTTTCCCGGCGTGGCCAGCCCGACCGAATGTTTCACCGCCCTGCGCCACGGCGCCGACGGGCTGAAGTTCTTCCCTGGCTTCCTGGTGGGCGCCAAGGGCCTCGCCGCGATCTCGGCAGTGCTGCCGAAAGGCACCAAAACCTATGCCGTCGGCGGTGCCGGGCCCGAGAATTTCGGAGAATGGTTCGACGCCGGGGTGACCGGTTTCGGCATCGGCTCGGCGCTTTACAAGCCCGGCATGACGGCGGGTGAGGTCGGTGAAAAGGCACGGGCCATCGTCGCCGCTTATGACGCCGGCCAACCGGCATGAAACGCACCCTCGGCACCTGCTATTACCCCGAGCATTGGCCGCGCGCGACCTGGGAAGAGGACGCGCGGCGCATGGCCGAGGCCGGGCTGACCTGGGTCCGGATCGGCGAATTTGCCTGGTCGCGGCTCGAGCCGCAACCGGGGCAGTATGACTTTGGCTGGCTCGATGACGCCATCGACGTGCTGGGAACCGCCGGGCTGAAGGTCGTGCTGGGCACCCCCACCGCCACCCCGCCGCGCTGGATGGTCGACCGTCACCCCGACATGCTGGCCGTGGATGCCGAGGGCCGGCCCCGCAAGTTCGGCTCGCGGCGGCATTATTGCTTTTCCCACCGGGGTTACCGCGAGGAATGCGCGGTGATCACCGGCAAGCTGGCCGAACGTTATGGCCGCAATCCCCATGTCGCCGCCTGGCAGACCGACAACGAATACGCCTGCCACGATACCGTGCTCTCCTATTCCGAAGCCGCGCGGCAGGGCTTTCGCGGCTGGCTCCGGGCGCAATATCCCGGAAAGGGCAACGACGGCGATATCGACGCGCTGAACCGGGCTTGGGGCAATGTCTTCTGGTCGATGGAATATGACAGCTTCGATCAGATCGACCTGCCCAACCTCACGGTAACCGAGCCGAACCCGAGCCATGTGCTCGATTTCCGCCGCTTCGCCTCGGATGAGGTGGTCAGCTTCAACCGCCTCCAGGTCGAAATCATCCGCCGCCATTCCGACGCGCCGATTTCCCATAACTACATGGGAAAGATTACGGATTTCGATCACTACAAGGTCGGCGACGATCTCGATATCGCTGCCTGGGACAGCTATCCTCTGGGCTTTCTCGAAGATCGGCTGACCGCCACCGAGGCCCACCGCCGGACATATGCGCGCCAGGGCGACCCGGATTTCCAGGCCTTTCACCACGATCTCTACCGCGCCGTGGGACGTGGCCGGATGTGGGTGATGGAACAGCAGCCCGGCCCGGTGAACTGGGCGCCCTACAACCCCGCCCCCCTGCCCGGCATGGTCCGGATCTGGACCTGGGAGGCCTTTGCCCATGGCGCCGAGGCGGTCTGTTATTTCCGCTGGCGGCAGGCGCCTATGGCGCAGGAACTGATGCACGCCGGCATGTTGCGGCCCGACAGCGCCGACGCTCCGGCGATCGTCGAGGCGCGCGAAGTGGCGGCAGAGCTGGCCGATGCGCCCGATGTTGCCAGGGCGCAGGCGCCCGTGGCGCTGCTGTTTGACTACGAGGCCGATTGGACCTGGCAGATCCAGCCGCATGGCCGGGGGCTGAGCTATTTCGATCTGGTGTTCGAGACCTATCGCGGGCTGCGCAAGCTCGGCCTGTCGGTCGACATCCTGCGACCCGGTGGCGATCTCTCGGGCTATCGCCTGATCGTGGCGCCGGGGGCAATGTACCTGCCCGAGACGGTGAAGACCGCCCTGGCCGAGAGCGGCGCCGTGGTGCTGCTCGGTCCGCGCAGCGGCGCCCGCACCGAGAACATGGCCATCCCGGTGCCGCTGCCGCCGGCGATGCCGGGGCTCGATGCGCTGGTGTCCCGGGTCGAAAGCCTGCGGCCCGACATGCCGGTGGCGCTGAAGACCACCGGCGCGGTGACGCTGTATCGCGAATTTGTCGAAGGCTCGGCCGAAGTCATCGAGGAAAGCGTCGATGGCGCGCCGGTGCTGATCGCCCAGGGCCCGCTGGCCTATGTCAGCGGCTGGCTGGATGCGGCGGCGCTGGCCCGGGTGCTGAACTGGGCCTGCGACAAAGCCGGGCTGGAGACCTGCGAGATGCCCGAAGGCGTGCGCCGGCGCGAGACCGGAGCGGAATGCTTCTGGTTCAACTACAGCGAAAGCGCCGCAGAAGTGGCCGGGCAGACTCTGCCGCCGATCTCGGTAACACGTGTGTAATCAAGAGCTTCCGGGGCGGTTTTCACGCCCCGGATTTGAGGATCTGATCCATCGACATCGACGGCTGATCACAGCCCGCCTCGCCCACGATCCGGGCCGGCACGCCGGCAACGGTCTTGCAGGGCGGCACTTCCGAGAGCACCACCGACCCGGCGGCGATGCGCGAGCAATTGCCGATGCGGATATTTCCCAGCACCTTGGCCCCGGCACCGATCAGCACGCCATCGCCGATCTTGGGGTGGCGGTCCTGCTCTTCCTTGCCGGTGCCGCCAAGGGTCACCGAATGCAGCATCGAGACATTGTCGCCCACCACCGCCGTCTCGCCGATGACAATCGAATGGGCGTGGTCGATCATGATGCCCTTGCCGATGCGCGCGGCCGGATGGATGTCGATGCCAAAGACCTCCGACACCCGCATCTGGATGAAATAAGACATGTCGCGGCGGCCCTGATGCCAGAGCCAGTGACCGATGCGGTAGGATTGGATCGCCTGAAATCCCTTGAAGAACAGCAGAGGCTGCAAGAACCTGTGGCAGGCGGGGTCGCGGTCATAAACGGCGGAGATATCGGCCCGCGCCGACTGCCCGATCGCAGGATCGGCGGCATAGGCCTCGTCGCAGATCTCGCGCAGGATTTGCTCTGACATCTCGCCGGAGGCCAGTTTGAGCGAAATCCGATAGCTCAGAGCCCGTTCGAGCGAAGGATGGTGCAGCACGCTTTGGTGGATCAACCCGCCGAGCAGCGGCTCATCGCCCACCGCGGCCTCTGCCTCGTCGAGGATCCGCGCCCAGATCGGGTCGACCTCTGCAATATGCGTCTGTGTCCGGGCCATGGCATCCTCGTCTCCGGTGTCCGTGCCCTGTGATATAACACGCCTGCGGCCGAGGCCAAACGCAAACCTGTGATAAGGTGTATTCCAGCCGGTGAACGCCGGCAAGAAAGCCAGCGCCGCCAAGGCGATACCCCGATCGCGCTGCGCGACCTGCGTTATGTCCGCGCAGCGGGACGCCGTACCGCCCGCCACTCCAGCAGCATGCGAAACACCGTCTCGAGGCAGCGGCAATAGCGCTCTTCGCCCAGCGCAGGCTCGGCCGCCAACGGCCGCGCCCGGGCGGCGGCCATCAACGTGCCGTTGCCCCAGAGCCGATGCGGCCGCCCGAGGCGCTTGGCATAGCGGTCGGCGAAATCCGCCTCTTCGATCATCCGGCGGCAGAGCCCGTCGCGCGCCTCTGCCGGCACCATCAGCAGCGCCCGGGCCGCCGCCGTCACATCGCCATGCAGAACCGGCCGCATCGCCTCAGCCCGCCCAGCGCGCGAAAAGGCCCGGGCCGTAGATATCCGACACCTGCGCCACCTCGACCGCCAGCCCCGTGCCGGCCCCGTCCTGCGCCTGCATCGCCGCACCATAAGTAAAGCCCGGCGTGTCCACCATCGCCTCGCGCAACACACCGCTCTGGTCCAGCACCCGCACCAGATAGCTCTCGCGCGCTTCGGCCAGGGGCACATCGGCCAGGTCCCAGCTGTCGCCATCCACCCGCGTGCGGCGGATCCAGCTCAGTTCAAGATCGCCGCCGGCCCAGCGTCCCCGCAGATGTGCCGGGCTGTAGGGCCGAAGGCCATTGCCGTCAAAAGCGTGTTCCTCATGGGTGTAAGACGGATCGCCCACCGGGCGACGCGCCGGCCCGACCCGGTAGTGCCGCGTCACCCGGCGTTGCGACGAGGCCAGGCTGATCTGTTGCGGCGCGCCGTCAAGCAGCACCACATATGACCCCGTGGGCCAGGTCTGCGGCATCAGCGCATCGGTGCCGAGCTGCCCGCGCAGCCGGTGGCTCAGCACCCAGGTGTCGGTGTCGATGAGCTGGGCATCGCGAAACTGGAACAGTTCCCAGCCGTCGGGCGTGCCATCGCCAATGGCGCAGAGATTGGCGCCGGAGAGAAGCTGCGCCTCGGTGACGGAAGAGAACATCCCGCTGGTCAGTCGCACCTGAAGCCCCGCCCCGCGGTCGATCAGCCCCGCCGCCGCCGCGGTCATCGCGCTCTCGGTCACGCCAAAGGTGGCCCGGGCGGCAAAGGTGTCGGACAGCGCGTAATCGGCATCCTGCGCCGAAGCATAGAGCGCCACGGTGCCCGGCCAGGGCTTGGCCACCAGCGCCAGATGCGGCGCATGCGGCACCTCGTCGCCGGACATCAGCGGCAGGTCCATGAACAGCGGCAGCACCGGCACCGGGGCCACAAAGGGCGTGACCGTTCCCGGATCCTCCGGCACATCCACCGGGTCGTAAACCTCGGGCTCGATCCGCACCGCCTCGATGATCTGTTCGCGCCCGGTCTCCATCCGGTCGACGCGATAGAGCGCACGGCCCGCCTCCTCGGGCAACGAGACAATATCGCCCGGCCCGATATCGAGCCGCGAGGGCGGTAGCGCAAAACGCGCCTGTTCGCGCGCCACCCGCGCCTCGGCCAGCCAACGCTCGACCGTCTGCCGCCCCTCGGCGCGGGTCATTACCAGCGGCATCTCGCTGCGCGAGACCGCATGGGTCGCGTCGTCCGGCAGCACCGCCTCTTCTGCAATGGTCTCGTAATCGCCGTCCGAGCGGATGAACTCGAGCCGCACCCGCCCCGCCATCTCGGCCTCCGAGGCGCGGCTCTGCATCAGTATGCCGTCGAGATCGGGGCTTTCGGCGAGCCGCTCGGCATCGATCACTTTGGCGGTCTGGCCGTCACGCATCCGGAAATGCAGCACCCCGTCGCGTTCCACTGCATCAAAGCCAAAGCGCAGCATCAGCGGCTGCAACAGCCGCCGCATGTCGCCACTGTCGGCCGCGGTATAGCCCCGCACGAAGCCATGAAGGTGCGAGACGTCATACGCCAGCACCCCGGCCTCTTCGCAGATCTCCGCCACCAGCCGGGCCAGCGACAGCCCCGAGACCCGCCCGTTGAGCCAATGCCCCCGCATGTAATTGCCGCTGTCGCTCCAGAGCGTCTCATTGCCGGGAAAGGCCGGAAAGGGCCGCGCGTCCCAGGCCCAGGCAAAGGCGCGGGCCATGTCGATCATGGTGCCGCCATATTCTTCGGAAATCGGGTTGTTGGCCGGATCGCCCCAGAATTCGGTGACCGCCCTCAGGTATTGCCGCTGGATCAGTTCGTCCCGCCGGCCATTGGAAAACCGCGGCAGGCTGCTTTCGCTGGACTTCGGGTCGAGGAACTTGTTGGGCTGGTTGCTGCCCTTGTCGACGGCGGCGCAGCCGAATTCGGTGAACCACACCGGCTTGCTCTGTGGCACCCAGGCGGTTGAACCCGCCTGGCGCACGCCGCCGATGCGGTCATGGTGCTTGTGCTCCCACCAATTGCGGATGTCCTTGTAGCGAAACACCCAAGGCTCGTCATGGGCGCCATCGCTGATCGGTTCGCGGCGCTGCGCCGCACGCGCCTCGGGCGTGTCGTAATACCAGTCATAGCCTTCGCCGCCCGCGACATTGCCGCGCAGATAGTCGAGGTTGTAGATCGCACCGAAAGCGGCATCGGCGTGGTCATCGCCGGCGCGCCAGTCCGACAGCGGCATGTAATTGTCGATCCCCACGAAATCGATATTGGCATCGCTCCACAGCGGATCGAGATGGAAATAGGCGTCGCCCGATCCGTCCTGCGGGTGATAGCCGAAATACTCCGACCAATCGGCGGCATAGCCGATCTTCACCCCCGGCCCGAGGATCTCGCGCACATCCGCCGCAAGCTGCACCATCGCCGCCACCGCCGGAAAACTGCCACCCGCGCCCCGGATCTGCGTCAGCCCGCGCATCTCGGATCCGATGCAGAAGGCATCCACCCCGCCAGCCGCCGCACAAAGCGCGGCATAGTGCAGGATGAAACGGCGATAACTCCATTCCTCGGGCCCGTTATAGGTGACCGTCTTGCCGATCACCTCATCCGTGCCGCCCAGCGCAGCGATCACCCCGCCCGAGGTCGCACTTTGTCCGTCGATGGCAAAATCCCCGACCTGCGCCGTACCAAAGAAGGTCGCAACCTCGGCCTCAGCCGCCGCTGTGCCATCCGGGCTGCCGGGCAGCCCCGGCGCGGCCGAAGTGGTGATCCGCCCGCGCCACGGCAACACCGGCTGATCTATCGCTGCGCCGTAGGGGTCGGGCAGGCCGTTGGCCGACATCTGCTCCATTAGGATGAACGGATAGAACATCACCGCCTGCCCGCGCGCCTGAAGCGCCCTGATCCCCTCGAGCACCGCGCCGTCGGACGGGGTGCCACCATAGACCGGCGTGGCATCGCTCTCCTGCACCACGGTTTCGGCCGCGCTCCGCGCCAGTCCGCTGACCCGCCATTTGGCGCCGCGCCCGTCAAACTCGGTCTGCTCGACCTTGGGCCGCAGGCTGCACGCTCCGCAGCGCAGGTCATCGCCGAACCAGCTCACCACCAGCGAGGTTGCGCCCATGTCGGGGCATTCCGCGACCAGCTGGTCGAGCGAGGTGTCGAGATCGCTGCGCCCCGAGGGCGTGTTGACATTGGCCATCCGAGACTGGCCCGCGCCATAGCGATAGGCCACCGGCGTGGTGGCCAGGGCATATTCGCCGGTGCCGGGAATCAGCGCCACGCCGCGCAGGTTGTGCGGCACCTCTGCCGGCCCCTCGGGCGTGTCGGTCTGCACCGGCTTGGTCACCTCGAAGCTGAACTGCGGCACCCGGTTGCCAAAGGGCGAGAGGTCAAGCTCTTCCAGCACCACATAGGCGGTGCCGCGATAGGCCGGCACCGCGCCGCTGCCTTCGATCGCCTCGATCTTGGGATCGGGCAATTGATCGGCGCTGCCGGGATAGACCTTGAGGTTCAGATCCTCGGGCGAGATTTCCTCGCCATCGGCCCAGATCCGGCCAATCCCGGTGATCTCGCCCTCGCAGATCGCAATCGCCAGGCTGACCGAATAGGAATAGGTGGTTGTTGTCACCTCGGGCTGCGCGGGCGCGCCCTTGCCACCGCCGCCGCCACTGGTCTCGGTATCCACATGTTCGGTAAAGGCGCTGGCCCAGATCACATGCCCCGACATCCGCGTGCGGCCATAGCTGCGCGCCACCGGCGCGCCCTCACCGGCGCGATTGACCCGAAACCGGTCGATGCGGTTGCCCTCGACCACCACCTCCGATCCCTGCCCCATCAGCCGCTGGTCGATGGCGCGCCCGATCGAGGCGCCGACGAACCGGCCGACAGCGGTCATCGACAAGCCCAGGAACGTGCCGCCGACGGCGCTGCCAAGCGCGGCACCGGCGGCGGAAAGAACGATTGTCGCCATCAGGTCGTCTCCTCTGGAAAGGCAAATCGGGCCGCGATGCGCCGCGCCCAGGGGCCGCTCAACGGGCTCTCGATCACCCCGTGACCGCTGTAGGAATGGATGAAACTGGCCGCCGCACCGGTGCGCGCCTGAAGGCCCAGATGTTTGGCCACCGCTCCCTCGCGCATACGAAACAACAGAACGTCGCCCGGCGCCTCGGCGGTGCGCGACTTGGCGCGCAGATGCCGGCGGGCGGCCTGCCACAGCCGCTCTTCGCCCTGCGGCTCGGACCAGTCGCGCGAATAGGCCGGGGCCGCTTCGGGCTCGGCTCCGATTACCTCGCGCCACACCCCGCGCAACAGCCCGAGACAGTCGCAGCCTGCCCCCCGGACCGACGCCTGGTGCAGATAGGGCGTGCCGATCCAACGCCGCGCCGCGGCCACCGCCCTCTCGCCGCCGCTCATCTCCGGCTCCCGCCGGATTTCGCCCCGGCCCGCGCCGGGTTGACGATCAGCCAGTCGTCCTCGGGCACATCCGGGAACCCCCGGAAATTCAGCAGATTGTTGAACTTGAATCGACAGGTTTCGAGCCGCTTGTCGCAGCCCGCCGTCAGCCGCACCAGATCGCCCGCAGCCATCTGCGCCCGAAGCGGTGCCCAAAGCTCGATCCTGCGCCCGGCCCCCTCCGTACTGTCGCGCTTGATCGGCCCCGAGAGCCCCTTGGCCGTGCCGGAAAGCACCTCCATCCGCCCGCGCTGAAACCACTCCGGTTCAAAACCATTGTCGGTAAACACCGCCACGCTCGAGGTCTCGTCGACCTCCTGAACCGCGCCTTGCCAGTGATAGCCGGGCGTCGTCAGGTCAAAGCCGCAGGCCCGATCCCCCAGCACGGCGGTGCAGGGCGACTGGTAGACCCGCCCGAACGGCCGGTTCAGCGCCTCCGCCAGCCCACGCAGCTCGGCCTCGAAGGCACCGTCCACCCGCCGCATCTCGCCGATGGTACCGCGAAACAGCATGTGCCGCTGGGCCACGTTCTTCCAGTTCACCAGCCAGGCTCGCACCGTTGCCCCATCATAGCGCCCGGCGAGGATATCCGCCTCGGTGATCGCCGCATCTGACAGCGCCCCCACCGCCTCGGAATTGTCGACCGAAAGCCCGGTGCCCTGCTGAAACGCCATGGCCGACAGCCCGGTATCGGCGCGAAAGCTCAGCCCCTCGAAATCCAGCGTGCGGTCATGATCGGTAAAGCCGAACGCCACGCCATCGGTGCGGTCGATCGCCCAGGCCCGGCACAGCGTCGTCAGACCGCTTTCCAGATGCGCAGCCAGGGCCTCGGAAAGCGCCTTCACAGCCGCACCTCCACCACCGGCACCGAGGGCACCTCGCCCGCCTGGAACGAGGCCACAGAGGTGGCAATCCGGTCGGTGTCAAAGCGCACCGGCACGTCAAATTCGAAGCCCGCGGTGATCTCCACGTCCTGCAAGGGCGGCGTGGCAAAGGTGACCAAGCCGCTGGACACGTCCACCTCGTAATGCACCCCTTCCTGCAATTCGTCGCCCTGCACCCCCATCCGCACCGTGCCCTGCACCGGCTTGGTGATCCGCCGGGCGTATGCGGCAGCGCCGGATCGATAGGTCTTGAACAGCGGATAGGTGACCGAGGCGCCATCGCCCAGGGCGATCACCTGGTCGCGATAGGCGACCTCCTTGCTCGGCGGCGCCGATTTGTAATCCGACCAGTCCTTCCAGCGAAAGCCGTACATCTGGCCCTGACGCGCCTCGAAAAACCCGATCAGCCGTTCGATATCGTCAAGCGAGCGCAGCCCGACCCCCGCGTCATACCGCCGGCGCGATTGCGCCCAGGGCGTGTTGCGCTCTTCGAAGCCATTCGCCAGCGTGACGATATCGGTCCGCCGCTCCGGCCCGCCGACCGAGCCAAAGCTCAGGTTGGCGGGAAACCGTACCTCGTGAAATGCCATCGTCTCCCCTCCCCGGTTACCTGTTGCGCGTGCCGCGTGCGAGCACCCGGCTCATCTGCGCCGCGATCTGGCTCTGGCTGCGCTGGAAGCCCTGCGCATCCGGCGTCTGGATGTTCATCACCACGTTGATCGGGCCGGCGCCGCCCTGGGCCTGCACCCCGAGCTTGCCGTTCGCCCCCCGGGCCAGCGGCATGATCGCTTCCGGCCCGGCCTCGCCCATCAGCCCCATGCCGCCGCGTATCGGAAAAGCCACCGGGCCGCTGACGATCCCGCCATTGGCAAAGGGCGTCACCCGCCCCTGACTGAAGGCACCGCCTTTCTCGAAAGGCACAAGAGGCGTCAGCGCACCGCCCAGAAGCGCGCCGAAGTGATCGGTCACCGGTTTCACCGCCGCGTTGAAGGCGGTGTTGATCATCGACTTTCCGACGATCCCCAGCGCATCCGACAGGTTCATCCCATCGAGGATCACGCCGTCGATCGCCTTGCGCAGACCGCCCGAAAGTGTCGTGCCCAGCGAACGTGCCTGATTGCCAGTCGCGGCAAACGTCTGGTGTATCCGCTTGAGTTCGCTGTCGAACCCGGCCGCCAACGCGCCCGCCGAGCCCAGCGATTGCGCCAGTGCGTCGACTTGCAAATCGAGATCGTCCAATCCGTCCAGTTCCGCCATCACTCCGTTCCTTTCTCATCGTCCGGGAAGGCCGCGATCAGCTGATCCAGCCGGTCCCGGGTCAGCGCGCCACCGCCGCCGCCCACCCCCAGCATCAGCATCAACTCGGCCGGGGTCAGCGCCCAGAATGCCGCCGGTGTCAGCCCCAGCCCGCGCAGACCCGCGGCCATCAGTTTGGGCCAGTTGATCCGGCTCACCTCTCCTGTGCCTCCGGCAGCATGAAGGCCCGCGCCAGAAGTTCGGCCGCCGCGCGCGCCGCGCCCATCGGCCCGCCGGCAATCTCGGCCCGCACCAGATCGCGCGGCCCGCCCTGCCAGCCACCGCCCCGCAGCCCGGCCACGATCAGCGCCAGCACGTCGCGGCTTGAAAACCGCCCCGCCTCGAACCGCGCCACCAGATCGACCAGCGATCCTTCCTCCAGCGCCTCTTCCAGCTCGGCCAGAGCGCCCAGTGTCAGCTTGAGCACCTGCGCCTCGCCATCGATCACCAGCGTGACCTCGCCCCGCCACGGATTGCCCATGGCTCAAAGCGCCACGAAGGTCAGCGCGCCAGCCGAGGCAAGCGAAAGTTCATATGTGGCCTCGCCGTCATGGCTGCCGGCATATTCCAGGCTCGTCACCTGAAAGGGCCCTTCGACGGTGCCGAAATCCGGGATTATGACCTGAAAATTCGGCACCTCGCCGTCAAAGAAGATCTGCCGCGCGCGTTCGTCGGTGCTGTCGTCCTTGAAGATGCCGGCGCCCGAGATCGCCGCGCTTTTCACCCCCGCACCGCCCAACAGCTCGCGCCAGCCCCCGGCGCTTTCCAGCGAGGTCACATCGACCGGTTCCGCATTGAAGCTGATCCGCGAGGCACGCAGGCCCACCATGGTTTCGAATTGCCCAGCGCCGCTGAGATCGACCTTGATCAAAAGGTCCTTGCCGTTTTGAGCCGCCATATCGCGTCCTCCGATAAAGAATGTCAGTTGTCTTCCACCCGGGCGCGAAAGATCATGTCGATCCGCCGCGTGCCGTCGCTTCGGTCCAGCGTCGCCTTGGCCTGTCGGAACCAGAGGCCGACAAGACGCCCGCGGCTCAACGCCGGCGGCACAGCGTCCAGCGCATCGCTCACCGCCGCCGCCGCCTCCTTGGCCTGCTGAAAGCCCTGGGCGTCAGAGATCACCGAAATCCGCAGATCATGCGCCGCCCCCCGGCCGGTCATGTCCGACCGGTCGCGCGCCGTTTCGGCGCCCAGCGTCACATAGATCGCGGGCAGCGTCCCCGCCGGCACCGCATCATAGACCGCCGTCCCGACGATCGCGCCCAGCGCCGTATCGCCAGAGAGCTGGCTGTACACCGCCGCCTGCAAGGCGGCCGCCACCGCATAGCTCATGCCGCCACCTCCTCTTCGGCAAAACACGTGAGATACCGGGCATCGGCGCCCTTCTCTGCCACCGCCTCGATCCGCCAGCTCCGCGTTCCCTCGCGAAACCGCTGGCCTGCCACCGGCCGTTGCGGATCGCCCACCGGCGCGGCCCGCACCACGATGCGATAGCCGGTCAGAGAGCTGGGCCCCGCCTCACCCCGGGCAAACCGTCCGCTGCGGGCGGTGATTTCCGCCCAGAGCGTGCCCTGCGGCAGCCAAAGCCGGTCAAACCCGCCGGCGCCGTCCGGCACATCCTGCGGCGCCTCGAGCACCAGCGCCCGGTTGATCCGCGGCGCGCTCATCCCAGGCCCCCTGCGACGAAACCGGCCCGCATCATCCGGTAGCGTTCGATCAGCGTGGTCACTCCAAACGGCATGCAGCCCTGCCCCAGCGCCGTCTCGTCGCGGTATTCGTAGTAATGCGCCGCCAGCAGCATCACCGCCTGCCCCAGATCGGCCGGAAGCCCGGCCCAGTCCGGCGCATATCCCGCGCTGAAGGCAACGGCCGCGCTGCCCCCTGCCGGGATCACCGGCAGACAGCTCCCGGTGGCGCGCAGCTGCGGCGCCTGGGCATCGGGGCGCAGCCGGTAATCGCCGGGGTCTACCACCTCCGCCGTGCCCGCCGCATCGGTGATCGTGACCGAACTCACCGCCGTCACCGGCGCCACCGGAAGGCGCTGGGCCGCCGTTTCTCGCCATCGCTCCACCGTATAGGTGAACGGCCGCAGGATCAGCGCCTTGCCGGTGCGCGCCTCGATCGCCGCGATAGCCGCGCGCAGAAAGCTTACCAGCACCGCATCCTGCACGCCTGCCCCGGCAAAGCCGCTGCCCAGCCGCAGATGCGCCTTGAATTCCTCGACCGGAAGCGCCGCCAGGGGCACATTGGTCTCTTCTACCAACATCATTTCGGTAACTCCGTCTTCGGCCCCCACGGCCCCATGCTTTCCCGCCGTCCGGTTTCAGGCGCGCGCCACCCACGTTGCTCGAACGGAGGGGAGCAGCCAGACAACGCCGGTCAACCGACGCGCGCCCGCCGAAGGGCCTCGCCCCCCGGCCTCACCGCCCCGGATTACGAGACGGCGAAGCGCAGCACCTTGATCGCGGCAAAGTCGCTCACATCGCCGCCCACGCGTTTGGTGGCATAGAACAGCACGTTCGGCTTGGCGCTGAAGGGGTCGCGCAGCACCCGCAGATCGGGGCGCTCGGCTACGGTATAGCCCGCCGCAAAATCACCAAAGGCGATGGAATCGGAGCCGCTGGCAATGTCCGGCATGTCCTCGGCGATCAGCACCGGATAGCCCAGCAGCCGCGCCGGCTCGCCCGCCGCAAGACCGTCCGACCACAGGAAGCGCCCGTCACCATCCTTGAGCTTGCGCACCTCGCCGGCGGTTTTCGAGTTCATTACGAAGGTGCCATTGGCGCGGTACTCCGCCCCCAGCGCATAAACCAGGTCGATGATCGCATCGCCATTGCCCAGCGCGCTGTCGAGACCGGTCGGCACATAGCCGATATTGCCCCAGGCCCAAATGTCATTGTCCACCACCGGATGGGTCAGAAAGCCGGTCGGCTTGTCGATGCCGTCACCGCTGACAAAGGCCGCCGCCTCGGCGCGGGCAAATTTCTCGGCGATGCGCCCGGCCAGCCAGCTCTCGATGTCAAAGGCCGCATCGTCCAACAGCCGCTGCGACGCCTTGGGCAGCGCCGAGAGCTCATGCAGCGGAATGGTGATCCGGTCGATGGTCGGCGTACCGGTCTCGGCGCTCGCCGCGGTCTCGCTGGCCCAGCCGGCGCCCAGATCGGTGGTATCGACCAGCACGTCATAAGAGGTCGCTTCGACATTCACCACGCTGGCCACCGCCCGGATCGACGCGCCGGAATGCAGCACCGACTTGATGGTCTCCGACATTTGCGGATCGACCAGAAAGCCGCCATCAGAATTCACCGCGGTCGACATGCTCTTCTGGTCCAGCTCCAGCCCGCGCAGCCCGTCGTCATCACCCGAGCGCAGATAGGCGTCAAAAGCCTTCTGATGCGGTGCGTCGTAATCGGTCGCGGCAAGCGCCGGGCGGGCCGCAGCAAGGGTCTTGCGTTCAAACATGGTCATTTTCTCTTCCTGCTTCTGAACTCTGGTTTCGATCTCGGCCCGAAAGGCCTTCAACTCGGTGACAAAGCCGCCAACCGCGGTCTTCATCTCCTGCGCCGGGGACAAAGGATCCCCGCCCGCTGCCTCTGCATCGGTCATTTCCATCCGCTTCTCCTGTTGTCCCGCGCTAGCCGTTGCGCGCGATCTCCTGGCGCGCCGCCTCGAAAACCGCGGCCAATTCCCGCAAGGTGTCGTCCGGGCGCTCGCCCTTGGCCGCCACCCGCGCACTGGGCAGCATCGGAAAGGTCACCAGCGACACCTCCCAAAGCTCCAGTTCCTGCAAGAGCCTCTTGCCCTTGTTGGGGCCCCTGTCCGATGTCACCGCTTTCCGGGTGCGATAGCCGATCGACAGCCCGTCGATCGCCCCCGCCGCCAAAAGCGCTGCCGCCTCGCGTCCCTTCGCAACCGCCTCTAGAATGCGCCCCTTGACGAAAAGCCCGCGCCCATCCTCGCGCACCTCGTCCCAGACGCCGATCGGCTGCGCCGGGTCATGCTGCCAGAGCATCCGCACCTGCCGCCGCTCCGCCGTCAGCCGCTTCAAAGAGGCCGCATAAGCCCCTTCGGCCACCACATCTCCGCCCTGATCGCAGGCCCCGAACAGGCTCGCATAGCCCTCGATCACCTGCCCGTCGGTCACGCTCAACCCGGTGTCGAACCGCGCAAATTTCGTCTCTAGATCCATATTCGTCTCCACATGTGCCGCCGTCGCAAGCCGCGCTCTGGTGGCCGGGCTTTCGTCCGGCGCCCCGCCTACCTCACTGCACCACCAACAGGCTCTGAAACGCCTGCCCGACAATCGCCGCCGCCACCCCGTAGACCGCCAGCCACAGCCGCCGTTCCAACCGCTCCAGCAGCGCCTCCATCCGGTCGAGCCGTTTGGTCATCGCCGCAAACTGCAACTCCGCCACCCGCTCATGTGCCTCCAGACGCAGCGCCGGCGCGCAATCGAAAGCCTCGAACCCCGGACGCTCACCCATCCTCGGGCTCCGCCGGCAGCCCAAGCAGCCGCCGCTTTTCCGCATTGCTCAGGAACTCCGCGGTGCTCACCCGCGCCCATTGCGCCTCGCGCTCCGCCGCCAGGGCCGGCACCTGGTCGAGATCGGGCTTCAGCGCCACCGCCTCGCCGCCAAATTGCACCAGCCAGGCCGAAATCGCCGCCGTCACCCGCGCCGCCAGCGGCAGCACCGTCAGGCGATAAAACGCCCGGTGCGCCTCCTGGTAATTGGCATAGGTCGCCTCCCCCGGAATGCCGAGCAGCATCGGCGGGACACCATAAGCCAGCGCAATATCGCGCGCCGCCGCATCCTTGGTCTTGTGAAACTCCATGTCTGCGGGCGAAAACCCCATCGGCTTCCAGTCCAGCCCGCCTTCCAGCAGCATCGGCCGCCCGGCATTGCGCGCGCCCTGATGGTTTGTCTCGATCTCATGGCTGAGCCGGTCGAACTGCTCGGCGCTCATCGTGCCGGAGCCATCGGCACCGCGATAGACAATCGCCCCCGAGGGCCGCGCGGCGTTGTCCAGCAGCGCCTTCGACCACCGCGAAGCCGAATTATGCACATCCAGCGCCTGCGCTGCGGCCTGCATCGGCGCCATGCCGTAGTGGTCGTCCTGCGGATGAAAGCTCTTGATATGACAGATCGGCGAAACCGGCCCGCTCACGTCGAACCGATGCTTGCGCCCGCCCACGGCATAATCATAGGCCACCGGCCAGCCATCCCGCCCCGGCACCAGCGACATCCGGTCAGAGCGCAGCACATGCAGCTCCAGCGGCAGCCCGTCATCACCGGCCACGGCCTCGACATAGCCATTTCCCGACAGCAAGAGATGGCCGTAAAGCGTCTCGAGCAACTCCGCCCGCCCCTGCGCCGGGTTGGGCCGGGTGATCAGGTCCAGCAGCGGATGCACCTCATAACGCCGGTCGGCGTCCTGCAATACCAGCGGCAGGGCCGCCGCCGCCTCGGAAATCAGCTTCACCGCGCGAAAGCCTACCGGATTGCCGGCAAAACCCGCCTTGGTCAGCGACACCGTATCGCGCGGGCTCCAGGCCACCCGGCCCGCGCCCTGCCAGGCCACAACCCGCCCCGTGGCGCTGGCCTTGGTCTCGCCCGCGCTCTCCGCCTTGTTGTCCCGCCGCAGAAAATCAAACATCGCGTCCCGTGCTCCTTCATCGCCCTTCGGGCATGGCGCGGCCTGCTCCGGGGCCGCATCCGGCCCGGCTGGCATCGCCGTGTCGTCTTCGGAATTCAGCGCAGCCGCGCCATTTCATCTTGCCCCGCAAACGCCCGCCGGAGGCTCCCCGGCCTGACAAGACCACTCTGCTACGAAAAAGTTAAACCCGCTTGATCACAGCGTACGCACCTGCGGCCGCTGTCTTTCCTGCGCCGCGACAACCAGCTCGGTCAGCGCCCAGACCAGCGCGTCCACCCGGTCCGGGCTGCCCTTGCCCTCGAAGCCGCGCAACGCCATCAGGCACATCTGCTCTTCCAGCGCTGCCAGCCCCGCGCTGTGAAACACCCGGCCCTGCTCATAAAGCGCCGCCACCGGTTCCGCCCGCGCCACCTTGCCGCGACTGGCATGCACTGCGGTATAGGCCACCGCGCCATCCTCCTGCCGGATCACGCTCTCGACCAGCGCGCCGCCCTGGTTGACCTCGGCGACGATGCGATCGGCCCGATGCTCGCGATAGGCCCGCACCGCGCGCTCGGCCCAGGTCTTCGGGCTCGCCGCCGCGACGCTGGCATCCTCCAGCACATGCACCTCCCACTCCTGCACCGGGCCGCACATCCTCACCCCCGCCACGACGATGCCGCAGGCGTCAGAGCCGGAATGCCCGCTCACCGGCGGATCGACGGCCACCACGATGCGATCAAGCTCCGGCACCTTGCGCCCGCGACAGCCATCCAGCATCTCATGCGTCCAGAGCGCGCCCTCGAGATCTGTCAGCATCTCGCCATCGAGCTCCTGCCGCGCCAGCCGTGTGTCGCGATAGCGGTCGCGGACTTCGCGCAGGAAGGATTCCGCCAGATGCGCCCGGTTCGCCTCGGTCGGCGCCCGCGTCACCACCGTCGACGGCGAATCCAGCAGCGTCTTCAACACCTCCGCATTGCGCGGCGTCGTGGTCACGCAGACCCGCGGATCGTCGCCCAGCCGCAGGGCAAACTGCAACATGTCCCAGGTGCTCTCGCCATTGGGCCATTTCGCCAGTTCGTCCACCCAGGCCGCATCAAACTGCGGGCCCCGCAGCGCCTCGGGGTCATTGGCCGAAAACGCCTTGGCCTCCGCTCCATTGGGCCAGACCAGGCGGCGCTTGCTGGCCTCCCATTTCGGCACCCGGTCGGGCGGCGAACAGGCAAGAATGCCGCTGTCGCCAAAGATCATCACGTCGCGCACCTGGTCATAGGTCTCGCCCACCAGAGCCACCCGCGCGGCGCGCCCCGCATCCCTCGGTCGCGCCCCTTCCACCATGTCGCGCACCCATTCCGCACCGGCCCGGGTCTTGCCCGCACCGCGCCCGCCAAGGACCACCCAGGACCGCCAATCGCCCTCGGGGGGCAATTGGTGCGGATGGGCCCAGAACTCGAACAGGAAAGGGAGAGCCAGAAGCTCTCCCTCGCTGAGGCTATCGAGGAACTCGTCCTGCACCGCAGCACTTGCGCAGCTTAGCAAGACGGCACCCGATCTCAGATCGTGCCCTTTCAAGGTCGATCCCATATGCGCCTTCGATAGCGGCTTCTCTTCGTGCATATTCAGCAAGTTGCGCCTCCGTTTCCATCGCCAGCTTCATCCAGCCGCGAATTTCCGCGAGCGTCTTGCTGACATCCTTGAGTGCTGTGACCTCCCCGCTCCGCACCTGTTGCTTCAGGTCTCTGAGCGCCGCCTCGAAGTCTTCGAGACTTTCCCGAACGACCAGAAGTTTGCCTTCCAGGCGGTCGACTTCCTGTTTCGCGGTGATGAGTGTCATTGATACGTCACCTTCCATGCTGGGATTGCCCCCGCACGAGCGACACAAAAAAACGGCCGCCCGGGTTTCCCCGGGGGCCGTTTGCCCATGTCTTCCAGCATGTCACAACTTATAGGAGAAACCGTTCGCCAAGTCAAGGCAAAGTGAGTTAACGCTTTGTTACCGCACCGTTTTCCGCATCGACAGGCACCAATCCCAGACCGCTTCCACCTCCGGCCGCAGCGCCACATCGTTGCGGGCCAGCAGATAGAAATGCCGCGCGCCCAGGTAGTCACCCGGCCAGACCTGAACCAGCCGTCGCTCGGCAATGTGCCGTTCCACCAGCACCTCCGGCGCCAGCACAACGCCCTGGCCCATGGCCGCTGCATCGATGGCAAGCGCGGTCTGACTGAACTTTGCGCCGCGCTGCGCGCGCTCTCCCGACAGTCCGAGCACCTGGTCGAAAAACTCCGGCCAGCGGCCATGCGGCTCATGCAGCAAAGTGGCACGCTCCGGCGCCGCACGCGCCAGCCCGGCCACCTGCGGCGCCGCCACCGCGATCTGCCGGTTTTCGAACAACAGCTCCGCCCGCAACGCGGCGCCAAAAGGCGCGCGCCCCTGCCGGACCGACAGATCCACAGGATCTGAGTAAAAACTCGCGAGCCGCTCGGTCGCACGGATCTGAAGCTCCACATCCGGATGCGCCTCGGTCAGCGACCGCATGTTGGGGATCAGCCAACAGGCGGCAAAACTCGGAGTAACGCTGATCGTCACCTCGGCGGTCGCCGGCTGCAACCGCGCCGTTGCGGTCTCGATGCTGGAAAACGCGCGTTCCACCGCCTCGTGATAGGCGCGGCCGGCGGCGGTAAAGGCCAGATCGCGGTGGCGGCGCTCGAACAATTGCACCTGCAACCGCGCTTCCAATGCCCGCACATGCTGCGCCACCGCGCCCTGGGTCACGCCCAGTTCCTCCGCCGCGGCGCGAAAGGTCATGGCCCGGCCCGCCGCTTCAAAGGCCCGCAATGCATTCAATGGCGGTAGATTTCTCATGCCAATAGTTTTCCTACAGTCACGCAGGCCATCATCTGGCTTCACGACACGCCTTGCCTGCCGCATATCTACCACATCCAAGCCGCAGGAAACAGGAATTCTACAATGAGCCAATCCCTTACCGCCCAGGACCTCACCCATTCCGCCCGGCACGGCATCACCCGGGCCGCGCCTGTCACCGTGATCAAATGGCTCGCCTCGATCTTTCAGATCATGGGGTATGCCGCCACCGGCTTCGGCCTCGTGCCGTGGAACATCTACCTGTTCCTGCTCGGTCTGATCGGCTGGTTCGTTGTCGGATTGCTATGGAAAGATCGTGCCGTGATCCTGATCCACGTCATCGCCTTCGGCTCAATGGTGGCCGGAATCTTCGCCGCCTGAAACGCAAAAGGCAGGCCACAAGGGCCTGCCTTCCGGTCCAGCGTCACGCCACTCAGTTGCCGCTGCGCTCGGCCTCGATCTGCCGCCACTTGGCGACATTGGCGTTGTGTTCTGCCAGGGTCTCGGCAAAGGCGTGCCCGCCGGTGCCATCGGCCACAAAGAACAGGAAATCGGTGTCTTCCGGCGCCACCGCCGCCTGAATCGCAGCCGCCCCGGGGTTGGCGATTGGCGTCGGCGGCAAGCCATTGATGACATAGGTGTTATAAGGCGTCGCGCCACGCAGCTCGCTCTGCCGCAGCCCGCGGCCCAGCACGCCCTTGCCCTCGGTGATGCCATAGATCACCGTCGGGTCGGTCTGAAGCCGCATGCCCTCGTTCAGACGGTTGACAAAGACGCTCGCCACCATCCCGCGCTCGCCGGCCACCCCGGTTTCCTTTTCGATGATCGAGGCCAGGGTCAGCATCTCTTCCGGCGTGTCGAAGGGAAGTCCCTCGCTCCGGTTGGCCCAGGCCTCGGCCACGATGGCCGTCTGCCGCCGCTGCATTTCCTCGACAATCGAGGCCCGCGTCTGGCCGACCCGAAGCTCGTAGCTGTCCGGCGCCAGAGTGCCTTCCGGCGGCAGCTCCGCCACCGCACCTTCCAGCACGTCGAGCGCCTTGAGTTCCTCGACAACCTGCCAGCTGGTCACCCCCTCGGCCAGCGCGATCCGGTAGCGGGTATCGGCAGCTCCGCGGACGCGGCTGTAGTCTTCCGGCACCTCGTCTTCACCCGGCACGAACTTCGCCAGCTCGACAAAGCGCTGGGTCTCGGGGTCAAGCTCGCGCACTTCGGCGGTAACCCGGTTGACGCCGATCCGATAAACAACCTCGGTGCCGCAGGTGCTGGCCCCGCCCCGGGTCACGGTATCGACGATCTCGGCCATGCTCGCACCCTCGGGCACAAGGAAAGACCCCGCCTTCAGCGCGTCGGTCTTGTCGGCATAGTCGGCACCGACGCGAAACAGAAAGCCGCTGGAAATCGCACCCTGCCCGGCCAGATCGCGAGAGACACGCGAAAAGTTCGACCCCCGCGCCACCTCGAGGCAGATCGGCGCCTCCAGCGGCCCTTCCGCCGAATATTCCCCCTGCGCCCAGAGCAAGGCGCCGCCAGCCAGAAAGATGGCGACGACAAAGAAGCTCAGGGCATTCGAGGCGATACTGCGCCACATGTATTTCAGACCTTCTTGAAGATGACCGAAGCGTTGGTGCCGCCAAAGCCAAAGGAGTTCGACAGCGCGTAATTGATTTCGCGCTCGCGTTTTGCATTCGGCGCCAGGTCAACCTTGGTCTCTACCGCCGGATTGTCGAGGTTGATGGTGGGCGGCGCCACCTGGTCGCGGATCGCCAGTATCGAGAAAATCGCCTCGATCGCGCCGGCGGCGCCCAGAAGGTGCCCGGTGGCCGATTTGGTCGAGGACATGGTCACCTTCGACGCCGCCTCACCCATCAGCCGCTCAACCGCGCCAAGCTCGATGGTGTCGGCCATGGTCGAGGTGCCATGCGCATTGATGTAATCGATCATCGACGGGCCAACGCCGGCCTTTTTCAGCGCCATCTTCATGCAACGCTCGGCGCCTTCGCCATCCTCCGACGGGGCGGTGATGTGATAGGCGTCGCCCGACATGCCGTATCCCACGACCTCGGCGTAGATTTTCGCGCCACGTGCCTTGGCGTGCTCGTATTCCTCCAGCACGACAACACCGGCGCCCTCGCCCATGACAAAACCGTCGCGGTCGGCATCATACGGCCGGCTGGCGGTTTCCGGCGCGTCGCCGCGCTTGGTGCTCAGCGCCTTGCAGGCGTTGAAGCCGGCAATGCCGATCTCGGAAATCGCCGCCTCGGCACCACCGGCGATCATCACCTCGGCATCGCCGTCCTTGATGATCCGGGCCGCATCGCCGATCGCATGGGCGCCGGTCGAACAGGCGGTCACCACCGAATGGTTCGGCCCCTTGAAGCCATAGCGGATCGACACCTGGCCCGAAATCAGGTTGATCAGCGCGCCGGGAATAAAGAAAGGCGACACCCTGCGCGGCCCGCGTTCCTTGATCAGCACGGCGGTCTCGGCGATCGAGTTCAGCCCGCCAATGCCCGACCCGATCAACACACCGGTGGTCTCGAGGCTTTCCTTGTCCTCCGGCGTCCAGCCGGCATCCTTCACCGCCTGCTCGGCGGCGGCAACGCCGTACAGGATGAAATCGTCGACCTTGCGGCGTTCTTTCGGCGCCATCCAGTCATCGGCGTTGAAGGTGCCGTCGGTGCCGTCGCCATGCGGCACTTCGCACGCATAGGTGGTGGCCAGTTGGCTGGCATCGAACCGGGTGATCGTGCCCGCGCCCGATTTGCCTTCCAGAATCGCCTTCCAGCTCTCCTCGACGCCGCAAGCCAGCGGTGTCACCAGACCAAGCCCTGTCACAACTACTCTGCGCATGGTGTTGCCCCTTTGAAACAAGTTGCACGCTCTTACCCCGACAGGGGGAAGAGGGGCAAGGGAAAGCGATGCCGGATGGGCAAGCCCCCGCGTATCGGAACCCTATGTCGGAAGCCGGCTCTGCGGCAACTGACAAGCCCTGTCACGGCCGCTTGCCGCGCCGTGCGTCACGACGGAAAACGGCGCACCTAAAAAGGCACGCCGTTCCCATAAAATCCTGACGGATCAAAGCGTTCTTACGCTTCTTTCGCGTCGTTGATGAATTTGACCGCATCGCCGAAGGTCTGGATATTCTCGGCGGCGTCATCGGGGATCTCGATGCCGAATTCTTCTTCGAACGCCATCACCAGTTCCACGGTGTCAAGGCTGTCTGCGCCGAGGTCGTCGATGAACGACGCGCCTTCGACAACTTTGCCTTCTTCGACACCGAGGTGTTCCACAACGATTTTCTTCACGCGATCTGCGACGTCGCTCATATCTTTAATCCTCATCGTCTTGGGCCTTTGGCCCTGTTTTGCCCGTGCCCCGAGGGGTTCGAACTTTACTTGCCCCTCCCGAGGCGGCGGTTGGCCTTTGGCCTGTTCCCCGCATAAGCAGGTCGATCCAGGCCAGCACGAGCCCCCCCGGATTTCCACGCGCCTATAGCATAAGAGCAGCGATTGGCAAACGCTTTCCGGGAGAACCGGTCATGGCGTCAGATCATGGCCATTCCGCCGTTCACATGCAGCGTCGCACCCGTCACATACCCGGCTTCCGGGCTCGACAGATAGAGGACTGCGGCGGCGATTTCCTCGGGCGTTCCCATGCGCGCGGCGGGAATCTGCACGTTGATCTTTTCCTTCTGGTCGTCGGTCAGCTTGTCGGTCATCGCGGTGGCAATGAAACCGGGCGCAATGGCGTTCACCGTGATGCCGCGGCTCGCCACCTCATAGGCCAGCGATTTGCCCATGCCGATCATCCCGGCCTTCGACGCGGCATAGTTCGCCTGCCCGGGGTTGCCGGTGGCGCCAACAATCGACGAGATATTCACGATCCGCCCCCAACGCGCCTTCATCATTCCGCGCATCACCCCCTTGCAGAGCTTCATTGACGAGGTGAGATTGACGGAAAGCACCGAATTCCATTCGTCATCCGACATCCGCATGAACAGGTTATCCCGGGTGATGCCGGCATTGTTCACCAGGATATCGACCGCGCCCATCGCCTCGGCGGCCTGTTTCGGCAGCGCTTCGACGGCGTCCAGATCGCTCAGGTTGCAGGGCAGCACATGCGCCCGCTCGCCCAGTTCCGCCGCCAGTTCCTGCAAAGGCGCCTCGCGCGTGCCGCTCAGGCCGACGGTCGCCCCCGCCCCGTGCAGCGCCTTGGCGATCGCGCCGCCGATGCCGCCCGATGCCCCGGTCACCAGCGCAGATTTCCCGCTCAGATCAAACATCCGCTCTTCCTCTTGTCTTGCTTGTGGCGCCGGCGCTCAGGCCAGCGCATCCTTTGCCGCCACCACGTCTTCGGGCGTGCCGATGTTGCGGGTGGCGATATCCCGATCGATCCGCCGCACCATGCCGATCAGCGCCTTGCCGGCGCCGATTTCCCAAAGATCGGTGACGCCGTGACGGGCCATCCACTGCACGCTCTCGCGCCAGCGCACGGCACCGGTGATCTGATTGACCAGAAGCGAGCGGATTGTCGCCGGATCGCTCACCGCCTCGGCCACCACATTGGCCACCAGCGGCACCTTGGGCCGGTGGATCTGCACATCGTCCAACGCATCGGCCATCACATGCGAGGCCGGCTCCATCAGCTTGCAATGGAACGGCGCGCTCACCGGCAGCAGCACCGCGCGCCGCGCGCCGGCCGCCTTGGCCAGCTCGACCGCGCGTTCCACCGCCGCCTTGTGGCCTGAGACGACCACCTGACCGGGGTCATTGTCATTTGCCGCCGCACAGATCTCGCCCTGTGCTGCCTCGGCCGCGACCTTGCGCGCGCGTTCGAGGTCAAGCCCCAGCAGCGCCGCCATCGCGCCCTCGCCGACCGGCACCGCCGCCTGCATTGCCTTGCCCCGGGTGCGCAGAAGACGTGCACAATCGCCGATGCTCAAAGAACCCGCGGCGGCCAGCGCCGAATATTCCCCCAGCGAATGCCCTGCGACATAGTTGGCCGCCGTCACATCGATGCCCTCGGCCTCGAGCGCGCGCATCGCCGCCAGCGAGGTCGCCATAAGCGCCGGCTGGGCATTCTGCGTCAGGGTCAGATCGGCCGCATCGCCTTCCCAGATCAGGTCAGAGAGCTTTTCGCCGAGCGCCTCGTCGACCTCTTCAAAAACGGCTTTCGCCGCCGGATAGGCATCAGCGAGGGCCTTGCCCATACCGATCGCCTGTGCCCCCTGTCCCGGAAAAACAAATGCGCGGCCCATACCATCCCTCTGTTGCAGCGTCGTTTTGCCATGGATACGCGCCACGAAACCCGACTGCAATGTCTATGCCACGCCGCAGTGCGGAGAAATTCAAAAGAAAAACCGGCCGCGCCAGTCAGGCGGACAGCCGGTCGAATCGGTTCGGCGGTGCGACCCAGCCGCCCCGCTCAGCCGCGCGAAGACTTTGGCGTTCGGGCGAAATACAGCAGATAGCCACCAGTCAACGCAAAGAAGAAGGAGGCGCAGAGCTTTATCATCATCAGTTCCGGCAGCGTCGCGGCATTGGGCGCGACCCACATGCCCAGGCTTGCGACCACCAGCGACAGGCCAACCAGTCGGACAAACCACCGTGCAATCATGTCCGCGTTCATTTCGGTCTCTCTCTCGGGGTCGGCGCGCATCAAGAGGCTGGCTACGGTCATCTGGCTTCTCCCATTGGCATATTGGAGAGGTTCCGCGCGAATTCCGGCAGGAATGCGGCACAAACAGGGAAAAGAGGCGGAACGATCCGCCCCCGGGGCGTCAACGGGCCGTCAACGGGCCGCAGCCGCCCCCAGCCCCCTTGCCATTTGTGCCCGAGGCTGTATATCGGGCCATCCTTTCGCAAGACGTATGAACCGCGCAGTCTCTCGTGGGTTGGGGGCGAAAGGACATGGCCCCGCCCTTTGAAATGCGCCTTGATATAAATGGAGTGCACATGCCCCTTTATGAGCATGTCTTTATCTCGCGCCAGGATCTCTCCGGCGCGCAGGCCGAAAGCCTCGTCGAGCATTTCGGCACTGTCCTGTCCGACAACGGCGGCAAGGTCGTCGACACCGAGTACTGGGGTGTCAAGACCATGGCCTACAAGATCAACAAGAACCGCAAGGGCCACTATGCCTACATGCGCACCGACGCCCCGTCGGACGCCGTGCAGGAAATGGAACGCCTGATGCGCCTGCATGACGACGTGATGCGCGTGCTGACCATCAAGGTCGACGAGCACCAGGAAGGTCCGTCGATCCAGATGCAGAAACGTGACGAGCGCGAAGACCGCCGTCGTGAACGCCGCTAAGTCGAAGGAGAGCTAACCCATGGCCGCAAAACCGTTTTTCCGCCGCCGCAAGGTCTGCCCCTTCTCGGGCGACAATGCACCCAAGATCGACTACAAGGACACCCGCCTTCTTCAGCGCTACATTTCCGAGCGCGGCAAGATCGTGCCGTCCCGGATCACCGCCGTCTCGGCCAAGAAGCAACGTGAACTGGCCCGCGCCATCAAACGCGCCCGCTTCCTCGCGCTGCTGCCCTACGCTGTGAAGTAAGGAGTTAAGCACATGCAAGTCATCCTTCTCGAACGCGTGGCCAAGCTCGGCCAGATGGGCGACGTCGTCGACGTCAAGCCCGGCTTCGCCCGCAACTACCTGCTGCTGCAAGGCAAGGCGCTGACCGCGTCGAAAGCCAACATCGAGGCATTCGAGGCGCAGAAAGCCCAGCTCGAAGCGCGCAACCTGGAAACCAAGAAAGAAGCCGAAGCTCTGGCATCGCGTCTCGACGGCCAGCAGTTCGTCGTGATTCGCCAGGCCTCCGACGGCGGTTCGCTCTATGGCTCGGTCACCACCCGTGACGCGGCCAACGTGGCCACCGAAGAGGGCTTCTCGATCGACCGCAAGCAGATCCTGATCCGTCAGCCGATCAAGGAACTGGGCCTGCACGAGATCGAGGTGCACCTGCACCCCGAGGTGATGGCCACCGTCAACCTCAACGTCGCACGTTCGCCTGAAGAGGCCGAACTGCAAGCCTCGGGCAAGTCGATCCAGGAACTGGCCGCGGAAGAAGAAGCCGCCGCCGAATTCGAGATCGCGGAACTGTTCGACGATATCGGCTCGGCCGCTTCGGACGACGACGATCTGGCCGAAGTGGTCCAGGACGACTCCGGCGAAGAACAACCGGAAGAAGACCGCGGCTGATTTCCCGGTCCATCCCTATACTTTCGAAGGCCGTGCGTCCCCGACGCACGGCCTTTTGTCATTTGGCATACCTGAAAGGATGGCCCGCGTATCCGCCAGCAGCTTTGCCGTGTATCGCCCAGACGCGGTACAACACCAAGGAAGGCAAACGGGCCGATGCTTCGACATAAAGAGTACCGGTAAAAGTATACAGTAACGATTACGGAAGATTGCAGCCATGGCACAGAAAGGACTGGTTCAGAACGTCGCCCCGGCACCCGGCGCGGTCTTCTATTCGCTTGCATCGGCCCGTGTCCTTCGATTGATCGACGCCCCGCTCTCCGCGGCAGAGCGCAGCCACGCAGACATTCTGGCTGCCCGCAACGCCGCGCTGGCGGAGGCCAGCACCACCCGCCGCGTGGCGGAAGCGATCGCGCGCATGAAAACGCGGTTCGGAAACGACGGCCGGTAAATTCCTTGTCCCCGGATGCCTCCGGCCTATGGAAAGGTCGCCTCTCCCTCCCGAGGCGGCCTTTTCAAGTCTGACACGGCGGCGCGAGAAATCCCGAAACGGTGTAGACTGCCCTTGCGTGTGACAGGGAGCGACTGACATGACCGATCCGTTTCAGAACGTCGATGCCGCGGGGCCCGAATTCATCAAGATCTTTGCCGATACCATGGAAATCCGTCAAAGCGACCCGACAATGGAGGCGCTCGTTGCCGGCTATCTCTCGCGGCTGGATTTCGCCAAGGACAGCCTGACCGTCGAAATCGGCGCCGGGGCCGGCGCGGTGACCCGCCGTATCGCCAAACATGCCGCGCCGGCGCAGGTGATCGGCTACGAACCCTCGGCAGGCTTTGTCAAAGAGGCAAGGGCCCGCGCGCCCAACTTCGACAATCTGAGATTTGAACAGGCCGACGGCGCCACCCTGCCTGTCGCCGACAACAGCGTCGACAATGCCATCCTGCACACCGTGCTGACCCACGTCGTTGCGCCGGAGACCCTCTTGGCCGAAGCCGCGCGCGCGCTCCGCACCGGCGGCTGGCTGGTCGTGGCAGATGTCGATTTTTCCAAGGCCGCGCTTGCCAGCGCCGCCAATGATCCGCTTGATTGCTGTGCCAAGGAATTCGTCCGCACCTATGTGACCGACCCGCACCTCGTCGGCCGGCTGCGCGGGCTGATTGCCGACGCCGGCCTGAGACTCGACCATTTCGATGTGCAAAGCCGCGTCATCATCACTGAAGCCCAGATGCTGCCCTGGGTAGAGATCACCACCCGCGACATGGTGACCCGGGGGCTGATCGGTCAGGGGCTGGCCGATGCGCTGATCGCCGAACATGCTCAGCGCGCCGCCGATGGCCGGCTCTACGGATATCAGGCCATTGCCACCGCCATCGCGCAAAAGATCTGATAGTACCCAAGAAAAAAGGCCGCCCCCCGAGGGGGAACGGCCCGAATTCAGCACATGAGGTGTGCTGATTATTCTTCGTCGAGCTCTTCGACAGCCTTCTGAAGCTCTTCCTTGGAGACCTCTTTCTCGGTCACCTCGGCCAGCTCGAGAATGTAGTCGACGACCTTGTCTTCAAAGATCGGCGCGCGCATCTGCTGCTGCATCTGCTGGTTCTGCTGCACGAATTCAAAGAACTGGCGTTCCTGACCGGGGTACTGGCGCGCCTGGTTCATGATCGCCTGGGTCATCTCGGCGTCCGACACCTGCACTTCGGCTTTCTGGCCCAGTTCGGCCAGCAGAAGCCCCAGGCGCACGCGGCGCTCGGCCAGCTTGTTGTGCTCGTCGGTCGGCTCGATCTCGGGGTGATCGTGGCCTTCCACGTCCGGGTTTTCCTCGTGCCACAGCTGGTGCGCGATCTGTTTGGCCTCGGCCTCCACCAGCGTCGGCGGCAGGTCGAATTTCACCATCTCGTCCAGCTTGTCGAGCAGCGCCCGCTTGGTCACCTGGCGCGCGGCACCGGCGTATTCGGCTTCCAGACGCTCCCGGATCTGCTCTTTCAGCGCATCCAGCGACTCGGCGCCGAATTTCTTGGCCAGTTCGTCATCGAGCTCTGCCGCAACCGGCTCCTTCACCTCTTTGATGGTGCAAGAGAAAACCGCTTCCTTGCCGGCCAGATGCTCGGCCTGGTATTCCTCGGGGAAAGTGACGGTGACGTCCTTTTCCTCGCCGGCCTTGGCGCCGACCAGCTGCTCCTCGAAACCCGGGATGAACGAACCGGAGCCCAGCACCAGCGGGTAATCCTCGGCCGAGCCACCTTCGAAGGCTTCGCCGTCGACCTTGCCGACGAAATCAAAGACCACCTGATCACCGTCTGCGGCGGCCGCACCTTCGTCGCGGGCCTTGAAGTCCTGCGCGGTCTCGGCGAGGTTCTTCAGCGCCTCGTCCACCTCGTCGTCACCGGCCTTGGCGGTCATCTTCTCGAGCGAGATGGATTTCAGATCGACCTCGGGGATTTCGGGCAGCTTTTCATAGGACATCTCGACATTGACGTCGTCGCCCTCTTTCCAGTCCTCGTTGGTCATCTTGATCTCGGGCTGAAGCGCCGGCTTGTCGCCGCTGGCTTCGAAATGCTGGTTCATCGCGCCGTCGATGGTTTCCTGCATCGCTTCGCCCAGCAGACGCTGGCCGAACTGCTTCTTCAGCAGCGGCATCGGCACCTTGCCCTTGCGAAAGCCCTTCATCTCGATCTCGGGCTGGGCTTCGGCCAGCTTTTCGTTGACCTTTTCTTCCAGCTCGGCGGCGCTGACGGTGATCGCGTATTCGCGCTTCAGACCTTCGTTCAGAGTCTCGGTGACCTGCATCCCATTCCCCATAAGTTCGAGGGCGAGTCCCAGCCCGCCTATTTCAAATCTGGGGTCTTCTAAGCGCCCCCGCCCAAGCGTGCAAGGCGGATCTGCACGTCCGGGCGGCTACCGGGCAGAGTTTCGCCCCGCCACGGCCCAGAGCACCGCAAGCCCGGCCAGAATGCTGAGACCGGCCTTGCTCACCGGCTCCATCGTGCCCTGAATCAGAAGCGCATGCGCCACCGTCCCGGCAACGATCACCAGCGCCAGCCCGCGATGCGCCCGGCGCCAGAGCCGAGAGGCCAGGCGGCGGCGCAGCACGGCCAGCGTGGCGCTGGCAAACAGCGCCCACATCGCCAGCACGCCCCAGATCGAAAACGGCGTCGGCGACCGCAGGAGCAGCACGTCGATCACATCCGGCGGGCTGGTGATCCAGAGCCCCACCACATGTCCGATCACCGCCAGCACCAGCGCCGCACCCGCAAACCGGTGCAGCCGCCGGCTCTGCCTCGGCGACAGCCCCGGCAGCAGGCCTGCCGCCAGCAGGGGCTGCACCGCCAGCAGCATCAGCCCGACCACCCCGGCAAAGCCGGCCGCGATATAGACCGGTCGGCGATAGGCCAGCAAGGGGCTGTCCGCCGCCGCGATCAAGGGAAGGCCCAGCGCCAGCCCGAGCCCCGCCCAGATCAGCGCCGCAGGCAGCCGGCCCGGCCCCCTCACGCCGGTTGCAGGACGAAATGCGCCTCCAGACTGGTGTCGCGCGCGCTGCCCATCACCGGGCGCAGAAACACCGTCTCATAATCGCCGCTGTCATAGGCCAAATGGCCATGCGGCTGGCCAAAGGCCGGCACGATCTGCGGCATCTCCAGCCGGAACATGCCGTTCTCGTCGGTCAGCGTCGCGCCGTGGCTCTGCGGGTCGCGTTCGTGGCCTTCGGTGGTATGCGCCCAGATCTGGATGCGCTGGCCGGCAAGCGGCGCGCCGTCGCCGGCGCGGCGCACGGTGCCGCTCATCCAGAAGCCGCCGCCGCCGATGCGGTCGACGATCGGCGCGCCGGGGCGGTAATTGTTGGCACCACCCCGCATCGTGCGCGTCGGCGTGACCGACTGCGCGGCCAGGGGTGATATCAGTCCCAGAGCCAGAGCCGCGCCACCGGCGGCAATCAGGTGTCGGCGTCGGATTGGAAGTTGAGGCATGGAAACTCTCCTGTCGGACAGGCCCGCAGCCGGGCGCTGTCGGCAACCGTTACAATTACCTGACCGAGTTTACCGTCTTTGGGCGCAGCCCCCAAGAACCGGAGCCGCCTGCGCCAAACACATTGCGCCCACGATTGCGTGAGCCGGGGCGGCGCGGCCCCTGCCCGCCCGCTTTCGGGTCCGGTTATTCAAAGTAATCCGCATGCGCCGAATGGATCTGGGTGACGGTCTCGTCCAACCGCCGCAGATGGCGCCGCATGACATCGCGCACAGCCTGTTCGTCGCGCGCCGCCAGCGCCTGCGCGATATCGCAGTGATCGCCAAAAACATCGCTCAGGGCCCGTTCCTGGCCAAAGCTCAGCACGCAGAGCCGATCGACCGTCTGCTTGCATCGTTCGATCGTCTCGAAGGCCAGCGGCCGGCCGCCGAGTTCGCAGATCAGTCGGTGGAAATCATAGTCCATCGCGTGAAATCGGTCATTCTGGCCAGCGTCGATCACCGCCCGCTGCTCGGCCAGGCTGGCCTCGAGCAGCCCGGCCTTTTCGGCGTCCCAGACCGCGCAGGCCTCCCGGATGACCTCGAGCTCGACCGCCAGCCGGATGAACCGCGAATTCTGGATCTCGTCCATCGAGAAACCGCGTACCACCGTGGCGCGCTGCGGCCGGATCAGCAGCAGCCCCATGTTGCCCAGCCGGTTGAAGGCATCGCGCACCGGCTGCCGCGACACGCCCATGCGGTTGGCCACCTCGGCCTCGGACATCTTGGTCCCCGGCAGGAGCTTCAACGTCGAGATCTCTTCGTAGAGCGCATTGAAGACCATGTCGGTCGATGTCCGTGCCACCGGCGTATCCATAGTTTTCAGCATGCCGTCACTCCCCGTCGTCTATATGTCAAATTCCCTTACGAAAGCGCTGCTGCCAAGCTGGAGCCTCGGAATGTCGCGTTTCACGTCGAAAACGCGCGGAATTCTGCCATTATAGACCAGTCTCACCGTGTCATGCCGTTAAATAATGACTTGTGCGGCGGAATCAATTCAAACGTGGCGGTTGGCCCGCGCTAGCGGGCGCCGCCGTTGCCGCCGGCCCATGCGCGCCGGCGAGCGGCGGAAAGGCAAGCCTTCCCGCCGGAGGCCTCATCGCTCGAGGGTCATGAAATAATCGAAGATCTCCGGAACATTGCCCTCGCCCAGGCCGGCGTCGACCGCAGCCTGAAGATTGTGCGAGGTGCCCTCGGCAATCTCGGCCCGCGTGCCCAGATCCTTGGCCATCTCGAGGAAATAGCCCAGATCCTTGTTGGCATTGTTGATCGAAAAGCCCAGGTCGCTGACGCCATCCACGGCATAGTTCTTGCAGAAGCCCATGAACGGCGAATTCGACGGGCCGGTCGACATGATGTGGTAGAGCTGCTGGCGATCGACACCCGCCCTGTCGGCAACGGCAAAGGCCTGGCTCATGGTGCAGACCGTGGTCATGCCCATGAAATTGTTGATCAGCTTGGTGGTGTGACCGGCCCCGAGCGCGCCCAGGTAGAAGACATTCTCGCCCTGCTCTTCCAGCACCGGCTTGACCTTGTCAAAGGTCGCCTTGTCGCCGGCGGCCATGATATTGAGCAGCCCGTCGGTGGCATGGGCCGGGGTGCGGCCCAGCGGCGCGTCGATCATGCCGGCGCCCTTTTTGGCCAGGTCGGCGCCGATCTTGCGGGTCGAGGCCGGGATCGAAGTGCCGAAATCGATCAGCACCGCGCCTTCGCGAATGCCGGCAAGGATGCCGTCCTCGGCATAGACGATCTTTTCGACCACGTCCGACTTGGTCAGACAGAGCATCACGATGTCGCTGGCCTCCGCCAGTTCCCTGGCCGAGGCCGCCTCGCGCGCCTTGCCACGCGCGAGGCATTTTGCCACGGCCTCGGTATTGAGATCCATCACGATGAGCTCGTAGCCCCGCTTCTGAAGGTTCTCCACCATATTGCCGCCCATGAGGCCGAGGCCGATGAACCCGATGACAGGTTTGGTCATGCCATGTACTCCGTTAAGTTGGTCTTGAGGATTGTCTTTCATAGGAAATCTTCCCGATGCGGCGTGAAGATATCCAGCAGCGTACCGGCCTCGAGACAGGTGGCGCCGTGTTCGATATTGGGCTGCTTGTAGAGCGAGTCGCCGGCGGCAACGATGTAGGTCTCGTCGCCCACCGTGAATTCGAATTTGCCCGAGATCACATAGGTGATCTGCTCGTGTGGATGGTGGTGGCGCGCTGCCACCGTGCCGGTGTCGAAATGCACCTCGACCACCATCGCATTGTCATTATAGGCGCCGACCTTCCGGGTCAGCCCGCCACCGGCGTCGAAGAGCTGGTTTTCGCTCCCCGGGAAGTAGTTCTTTACTGTCATGTCTCATCTCCGTGTCGTTGGGGTCCCTCGTGCTCGGCTCATGATTTTGCGAGTTTTTTGAGGGTAATTTTGAATGTGTTTTCGTCCGGGTCGGTGAAGTAGAGGTCGGCGTCGTAGCCCTGGTCGTCCATGAAGTTGAAGATGCGTTTGGGTTCGGAGCGCCGGTAGGGCACCAGCAGGGTGGCGATGCGGTGGCGTCTGGCGGCGGGGTATGTCGCGTGCAGGCAGGTGCTTTCGGGCAGGCCGGCGTAATCGGCCGGGTCGACGCCGGGGAAGCCGGTGACCTGGCTGAGTTCGGGCTTGCCGGCCTCGGACCAGACCACCTGGCCGTAGAAGCCCGCCGTCTCGCCGGTCATGCGGAAGGAGGTCCGGCCGAGGTCGTAGGGCTGGTTGGCATGCAGCAGCCAGTCGATGGTGACGGCTGCGTCGGCATCGACGCTGTCGACGATGACGAAGTAGCTGCCGTTCACGAAGTAGACTTCGCGGCCGGCGCGGGTGACCTCGGGCGAGAGGCTCTGATAGGCGGCGGTGGCGTCGCCGTGGATGTAGATGTGGTCGTCGCGCTGCTCGGCGGCGAGGATCGTGCCGGTTGCGGCCATGGCGCGGGCCTTGTCCTTGTCGGCATATTGGCCCTTGCCATTGATCAGGATGGCGTTTTTCGACCGGGTCTGGCGCCGCCAGTTGCGGTGCATCGATGAGTTGAAGGCGACGTAATAGCCCGATTGCACCGCCAGGTCCTCGCCGAAGGCGGCCAGGCAGAAGGCGTTCTGGTCGCCGTGGCTGTGGCTGATCGAGCCGAACGTGCTGCTTTTGAACACGAACTGGATATGGCGGTCGGGGTCGGCCATCTCGTGCTGGATGCCGACCCAGCCGATGCCCTTGAAGTGGCGCATGCCCGAGGGCGGATCCGTAGCTTCGACCAGGGGGAAGTCGGTGAGATAGGTCAGCTCGTCAAAATGGGTGTCCCACCAGCCCCAGTTGTAGAAGGCGCCCTCGGTGCCGGGGTTCAGCCGGGCCAGCTCCTCATGGTACCATTGATAGGCGCCATTGCCGGTGACGCCGGCGTATTGCCGCAGGTTGATGCCGGTCTTGATGCAGGGCAGATCGCCCTGGGTGCTGTCGTCGCCGAAGGTGGCGCGGCGGGTGTTCGGCGCCTTGCAATAGAGCGGGAAGTCGCCGGTGTTGCGGAAGAAGGGGCGCTGGTAGAGGTCGATGCCGGCAAAGCTCTTCAGCCGGTTGGCGGCCTCGATCAGATAGGCCATGCCCATCATCCAGTAGTTGGTGCCCTCGGCCCAGCCGCCATCGGCATCGCCCCAGGGCGAATAGACCGTGGCGAGGAACTCGATGCAGTAGTTCAGCCAGTCGCGGGCCTCGCCGCTGCCGTTCTCGCCCTCGTCCTCGCCCAAGAGCGCGATACAGGCCGGCACCAGGGTCAGCGAGACCGAGCGCACCGCATGGCTGTCATAGGGAAAGAGGTGGATCTTGGCGTTGAGGATGGCGTGTTCGGCAATGTCGCGGGTGCGTTCGTGCAGCGCGTCGCGCACCAGCCTGCGCTCGTCGTCGGAGAGCTGGTCGTAAAGCCAGTCGTAGCCCCAGGCCAGGGCATTGGTGACGCGGTAGGCCCATTCGTCGGTATAGGCACGGCTGGTCACCCCCATCGGATCCCAGGAAGCCACCTCCAGCAGCCAGTCCCTGGCGCGGTCGAGCATCGCCTGGTCGCCGGTCACCTGGCCGCCGATGGCGAGGTGACGGATGGCATAGATCACCTCCTGCAACTCGATGTAGGTCTGGCGCCAGACCGGCGCGGTGCGCTGGTGGCCGGGATAGCCCGCCGGCTCGCGGGTGATCTCGCGGTCCATCCAGGGCAGGACGGATTTCTCGTAGAAGCGCGCCCAGGTGCAATGGTCGGGATCGGCCTTCACCGCCTTGCGGAAGGTCTCGAGCCGGGCGGCGTCGAGCCAGAGCCGCGGGTGGCTTTCGGGGGCCTCGGCAAAGCGGCTGGCGCGGCCGGGCAGCGGGGTTTCCGGCAAGCCCTCGGCCAGGGTGAACTGCCGGGTGGCGCTCCAGCCGGTGACCGGCTGGCCCTCGGCGTCGCAGACCGCATAGGCCCAGTGCCAGGTGCCGGGCTCGAGCACCCGGTCGGGGGTGAAGAAGTTGAGCGGCACCGGCCCGTGGGTTCGGGTCTCGGCGGCGGGAAAGGCCGGGTCCTGCGACAGGCGCAGCAGATAGAGCGCCTCGTCTTCGATCACCGGCAGCCAGGTGAAGCGCGGCGGGTTCTCGACGATCGGGGTCTCCGCGTCGGGCGCATACTGGATCGTCAGGCGGCCGGTTCTGGGTTCGTCGAGCGTGGGGGCGGTGGCGCCGGGCATCGGGATATCCTGTTGCTTGCGGGGAAGATTCGGGGAGCCTGCGGCCGGCGACGGCCGCAGGCGGGTCTGTCCGGGGGGCTCTGGCCTAGCCGCCGTACTGGCGCTCGTAGGCCGAGTTCATCACCTCGAGCACCTCCTCGTAACCCATCTTGTTCAGGGTCTCGATGTAGCTGTCCCAGTCCTCCTGGATGTCGCCGGAGCCGAGAATCCAGGCCTGCTGGCGCTCCAGCATGTAGGTCTGGATCGAGGGGAAGTACCGGTCGTAGACCTCCTGCTCCTCCTTGTTGAAGGCGACGCCCAGGAACTGCTCGATCAGCAGGTCCTCGGTGTCATAGAGCTCGATGCCCTTGCGCGCGCTGTCGCGGGTCCATTGCCATTCGTAGCGGTAGTCCTGCGGGTAGCCGCGATAGACCTGCGCGCCCTCGAGATACATCTGGCTGTTGACCGGCTGGCCCGAGCTCAGCACCTCGTCCTTGTAGACCGGCGCGCCGTCGATCATGTCCCAGGTCTTGCCCTCGACGCCGAAGTTGGCGAGCAGCGCCCCTTCTTCCGAGAACCAGTAGTCGAAGTACTTGATGGTCTCGACCGGATGGTCGTTGGAATAGGAGATCGCCCAGCCGTCGGGCTTCATCGGGATGCGGCGGTTTTCCTCGATGCGCACGCCCGAGACCGATTTCGGCGGCAGGAAGGGGATGAAGTTGAAGCCTTCGACCTTGTCTTCCAGCGCCACGTTGTAACCCGAGGTGGAAGCGAACCAGTCGTGCGTCATGCCGCCCAGGTTCTCGCCCAGCAGATAGTCGCGCGCCGAGGAGCCGCGGGTGAAGACCTCGGGGTCGATCAGGCCTTCCTCGTACCATTGCGCGATATTGGCCAGACCGTCGCGATAGGCCTCCTGGGCGTAAGGATGCACCACGCGGCCGTCCTTGACGTAGAACTGGTGATAGACATCCGCCCCGGTCGAACGCGCATCCCAGAGCGTCAGCAGCCGCAGCACCTCTTCCCAGTCGCGCACGAAGAAGGGGATCTCGTCCTGCACGCCGTTGCCGTTGGGGTCCTGATCGCGGAAGGCCACCAGCACGTCGTAGAGTTCTTCCACGTTGTCGGGCGCCTCCAGCCCCAGCGCGTCGAGCCAGTCCTGGCGGACGAACCAGGCGCGGGCGTATTTGCCGTCCGGCAGATAGGGGATGTAATAGACATTGCCGTCATAGGCCTTGATCGCATCCCAGATCTCGGGATGGTCGTCGAACCAGGCCTTGATGTTGGGCGCATGGTCCTCGACCAGATCGTTGAGCGGCACGAAGGCGCCCTCGGGGCCGTACTGGTTGACCGGCTGCTTGATCAGGTTGCCGCCGACGATGTCGGGCAGATCGCCGGTGGCGAGCAGCAGGTTCATCGCCTCGTTGTTGTCCTTGGTGTTGCGGCCCGAGGTCTGGTCGATCAGGTGGATATTGGTTTTCTCGCGGGCCACTTCCTCGACCGGGTAGAGCTTCGAGGTGTCGCCGCCGGGGCCATAGCCCTGGGCGCGCGGCCAATGCATGTGGATCGTCAGCTCGAGCGGCTCCTCGGTGATCGGCAGATGGCTTTCGGCAGACGCCGGCACGGCGATGGCCGCCGTCAAGGCCGTCGTCGCCAGCATGGTCAGTGACAGGTTTCGCATGGTGTCCTCCCTTTATGCGAATTCATTCGGTCTTCGGTTGCCAGGCCCTCGGGAGGGCCTCGGGCGTTCGCGCCCGGACAGGGCTCCGCCGGAGCCCTGTCCGGGCGCCGCTCACTCCTTCACCCCGCCGAGCAGGATGCCCTTGGAGAAGTATTTCTGCAGGAAGGGGTAGATCATCAGGATCGGGATGATCGAACAGACGATGATCGCCGCGGTCACGGTCTCGACCGAATAGGCCGCGGTCAGCAGCGAGGTGGCGAACTCCTCGTCGTCCGAGAGCTCGACGATCACCTTGCGCAGATAGACCTGGAGCGGGATCTTGTCCTCGTCCTGGAGCAGCACCATGGCCCAGAAGAAGCCGTTCCAGCGCGACACGATGCAGAACAGCGCCACGGTGGCGATCGCCGGCTTGGAAAGCGGCACATAGACCTTCCACAGCACCTGGAACTCGTTGGCGCCGTCCATCCGCGCGGCCTCTTCGAAGCTCCGCGGAATGCCCTCGAAGAAGTTGCGCAGCAGGATGATGTTGAAGCCGTTGACCGCAAAGCCGATGATGATGCCGAAGTAGCTGTCGAGCAGGCCCAGATCGCGCATGTTCAGGAAGAACGGAATGAGGCCGGCGTTGAACCACATGGTGAAGGCCACCACCAGGTTCCAGAACCGCCGGCCGTAGAGCTGCGGCTTGGACAGCGCATAGGCGCCGGGGATGATGAAGGCCAGGCTCATCAGCGTGCCGCCGATGGTGTAGATGAAGGTGTTGGCGTAAGACGACCAGAACAGCGGCTCGGAGAGCACCTGCTTGTAGGCCTCCAGCGTGAAGCCCACCGGGGTCAGGATGACATTGCCGGCGCGGGCCTCGAAGCCGGTGCTCATCGACATCGAGGCGATGTAGATGAAGGGATAGAGCGTCGAGATGGTGAACAGGCCGATCAGCACCATGTTGACGATGACAAAGAGCCTGTCGCCGCGCGAATAGAGGTTCATGTTGGTCATGTCCGGTCCTCCCTTACCAGAGCGAGGTGCGCGAATAGCGCTTGGAGATCGTGTTCGCCGTCATCACCAGCACGAAGGCCACCACCGCGTTGAACAGGCCCGCGGCCGCCGCCAGATCGTATTGCCCGCCCTGGATGCCCTGGCGGTAGATGAAGGTATTGACCACATCCGCCGTCTCGTAGGTCGCCGGCTGATAGAGCAGGATGATCATCTCGAAGCTGATCTCGAGCATGTTGCCGATGCGGATGATCAGCATGATGATGATCGTCGGCAGGATCGAGGGAATGGTGATCTTCCACATCATCTGCCAGCGGCTGGCACCATCGACCACGGCCGATTCATACAGCGTCGGCGAGACCCCGGCGATGGCCGCCAGATAGACGATCGACTGGAAGCCCGCCTCCTGCCAGATGCCGGTGCCGACAAAGATCGGCCGGAACCATTCGGGCTTGGTCAGGAAGTAGATCGGCTCCACCCCGATCCAGCCGAGGAAGGTGTTGACGATGCCCGCGGAGGGGCTGAAGGCGGTGATCACGATGCCGGCGATGATCACGCTCGAGATGAAGTGCGGCAGATAGACGATGGTCTGCGCCGTCTTCTTGAAGCTCTGCTTGAGGATCTCGTTGAACATCAGCGCCAGGATGATCGGCATCGGAAAGCCGAAGAGCAGCCCGTAGAAGGAGATGATGATGGTGTTCTTCAGCGCCCGCAGGAACTGGTCGTTGCCGAACAGCGTCTGGAAGTGCTCGAAGCCGATCCAGGGGCTGGCCGCCACGCCGCGGAAGATCGAGTAATCCTTGAAGGCGATCTGAAGCCCGTACATCGGCTTGTAGAGAAAGACCGCCAGCCACAGGATGGTCGGGATCAGCATGACATAGAGCTGCCATTCCCGGCGCAGGTGGTCGCCCACCCTCTGGATGCGGCTCGGCCGGCGCGCGCGCCGCGCCTCGGAGGCGTCGAAGATCAGCTCTTCGGTCGCCGGGCCGGCGGCGCCGGTGAAGTTGGGATCGTTGCTCATTGTTCCAGCACCTGCCCGGGCAGCGTCCGGCCGGTCTCGGCGTCGAAGACCTTGATCAGATGCGGCGCGATGGTGAAGCCCGAGATGCCGTCGAGGATGTGCATCTGGCCCACCGTCTCGGTGCGGATGACAAAGGGCTCGCCCTGCAGGCTGGCATGGATCAGCGCCTCCGAGCCCAGGGTCTCGACCAGATCGACATCGAGGCCGACCCGGGTCGGGTCGGAGGCCCCGGCGACCGCGACGAACTCGGGCCGGATGCCGAGAATGACCGTCTGGCCGACCGCGTTCTGCAACGACGGGATCGGTTGCAGCTGGATGCGCTGGCCGTCGAACTCGGCCACCGGGCCGCGATCGCCGGCCACCACCTGCGCGCGGATCATGTTCATCGGCGGCGAGCCGAGAAAGCCCGCGACAAAGGTGTTGGCCGGGTTCAGGAAGAGCTCCATCGGGCTGCCGATCTGCTCGATCCGCCCGTCGTGCATGACCACGATGCGATCGGCCAGGGTCATCGCCTCGACCTGGTCGTGGGTGACATAGATCGAGGTCGCGCCGAGCCGCTTGTGCAGCCGCTTGATCTCGGCCCGCATCTGGGTGCGCAGCTTGGCGTCGAGGTTCGACAGCGGCTCGTCGAACAGGAAGACCTTGGGCCGGCGCACGATGGCACGGCCCATGGCGACCCGCTGGCGCTGGCCGCCCGAGAGATCCGCCGGCCGCCGCTCGAGATAGGGCGTGAGCCCGAGGATGCCGCCGACCTCATCGACCGAGGCGGCGATGTGGTCCTTGCTTTCCTTGCGGATGCGCAGCCCGAAGGCGATGTTGTCGGCGACGTTGAGATGCGGGTAGAGCGCGTAGTTCTGGAACACCATCGCCACGTCGCGATCCTTCGGCGCCACCCGGTTCACATGCCGGCCGTCGATCGTCAGATCGCCGTCGCTGATCTCTTCCAGCCCGGCGATCATCCGCAGCGTCGTCGACTTGCCGCAGCCCGAGGGCCCGACCAGCACGACAAACTCCTTCTCCGCCACCTCGAGGTCGATGCCATGCACCACCTGCACCGCGCCATAGGCCTTGACGATGCCCTCCAAACGAACTCCCGACATGTCCTCTCCTCCGTTAAAGTTGCCGGCGCCCGGCCCCCGCCGGTCCCGCCTGTGCGGATGCCGCCCCCAATCAGTTGCATGGCGGTGCGATTCGGGGCTAACTTAAGACTGGTATACTAGTAACAAATCTGGAATACTAGTATGAAGTTCGGCAGGGCGCCCGCCAGACCCCCCAAGGGGCCCGGCGCGCCGGCGCCGCAGCCACAGCCATCAGGGGGCAGCCGCCGGCCCCGCACAGGGAGACCCGAGGGATGCCACACAGCCTGTCCAGCGACCGGCGCACCGCCGTCGACGAGATCTTCGACCACCTGCGCGCCGAGATCGACGCCCTGCGCCTGCGCCCCGGCGACCGCATCTCCGAGGCCGAGATCGCCGCCCGCTTCGGCGTCTCGCGCCAGCCGGTGCGCGATGCCTTCACCCGGCTGGCCAATCTCGACCTGCTGCTGATCCGGCCGCAGCGCGCCACCGAGGTGAAGCGGTTCTCGGCCCGCGAGATCGAGAAGTCGCGCTTTGTCCGCGCCGCCGTCGAGGCCGAGGTGCTGCGCCGCGCCGCCCTGGCCGCCGCCGAGACCCAGGCCGCCGCCCGCCAGGCCCTGACCCAGGAACTCTCCCGCCAGCGCGCCGCCCTCGCCGCCGGCGACGCCCATGGCTTCAGCGCCCTCGACTACGCCTTCCACCGCGCCCTCTGCACCATCGCCGGCGCCGCCTTCGCCTTCGAGGTGATCGCCGCCGAAAAGGCCAAGGTCGACCGCCTCTGCCTGCTCGGCCTCGCCAAACAGGACCGCATGCCCCAGCTCCTCGCCGACCACGAAGCCATCGCAACCGCCATCCTCCAAGGAGACCCCGAAACCGCCGTCGCCAACGGAATGAAACACCTCAAAAGACTCGACTCCACCCTCGAAAAAATAACCAAAGACAACGCTTCATACTTCGAAAATGAAAAGTGACAGGG
>NZ_FNYY01000036.1:5088-28069 GCF_900109145.1 Marinovum algicola | reverse complement strand
CGCTGCGGGCCTGACGGGCCGACAGACGTTGGCCCGGGCCCAAGCCCCGGATCTCGGCCTCGATGCGGTAGAGCTCAGCGATCCGGCGCAGGCCCTCGGCGGCGATTTCCGAGCCGTCGCGGTCGAAGACCTCCTTCAGCTTGCGACGCGCGTGTGCCCAGCAGTGGGCCACCGTGATCGGCGCGCCGCCGTTGCGGGACGGGCGCGTCAGCCGGTCATAACCGGTGTAGCCGTCGAGCTGCAGGATACCGTCGAACCCCTGAAGGATCTGTTCCGCGTGGGCGCCGGCGCGGCTGGGCTGGTAGGTGAAGACCACACCGGGCGGGTCTTCTCCGCCCCATCCGCGATCATCGCGGGCCAGGGCCCAGAGGTAGCCGGTCTTGGTTCGGCCGCGTCCGGGGTCGAGGACCGGAGCCGTGGTCTCATCCATGAACAGCTTTCCGGAGGACTTGATGTGTTCCGCCAGCCGGTCGACCACGGGGCCGAGGTGGAAGGCCGCTGTGCCAGCCCAGTCCGCCAGGGTGCTGCGGTCGATCTGGATGCCGGAGCGCGCCAGGATCTGGCTCTGTCTGTAAAACGGCAGGTGGTCCGCGAACTTGGACACCAGGACATGTGCGATGGCTCCTTCGGTCGGCAGCCCGCCTTCGAGCAGCCGGGGTGCGGCGACAGCCTGAATGACCCCATCCGAGCAGATGCGGCAGGCATACTTCGGCCGGATGTCGACCAGCACCCGAAGCTGCGCCGGCACGATGTCCAGCCGCTCGGTCCGATCCTCGCCGATCTGGTGCATGCGGCCGCAGCCACACGGGCACTCAAGGCTCGCCGGTTCGATGACACGCTCGATGCGCGGCAGGTCCGCGGGCAGATGGCCGAGATTGCGCTGCCGTGTCGCGCGCGGGGTCCTGGTGGATGACGCGGTCTGCTCCTTGCGGGTCTCGACCTCCGCGACTGCGGTTTGCAGGTCTTCGAAGGCCAACTGCCGGTCGTCCTCGCTCAGTTTCTCCGAGCGTTTGCCATGCACGACGTGGTTCAGCTCAGCCACGAGATGCTCGAGCCGCCGGTTGGCATCCTTCAACGCGTCGTTCTCCTGAAGCAGCGCCAGCACGGCCGCGCGCTGGCTCTCGGGGATCGCGGAAAGGTCGATGGGCGAGGTGCTGGACATGCGCGGATAATACCGCGCCAAATGCGTCGATGCCCTATCATTCCCTGGGGCGAGTCACTCTGCCACAGCTGGTCTGCGCACCTCCAACAATCGTATACGGCGCCAGTCCAGGCCGGCAAACAGGGCCTCGAACTGTGCCCGGTTCAGCGTCATGGCCCCATCCCTGATCGCAGGCCAGGTGAAGGTGCTCTCTTCCAGCCGTTTGTAGGCCATCACGAGCCCGCTGCCGTCCCAGAACAGGATCTTCATTCGGTCGGCGCGCTTCGAGCGGAAGACGAAGACCGTTCCGGTAAACGGATCTTCCGCCAGAGTAGACTGGACCAGGGCCGCGAGACCGTCATGGCCTTTGCGGAAGTCGACCGGCTTCGTCGCCACCAGAATCCGCACACCCTGCGAGGGCATCAACATGGATGCGCCTCGAGCGCGTGGACGATCTCCGCGACCCGGGCGACGGGCATGTCATGCGCCAATTCGATCACAACAGCCCCCCGAATGATCCTGATCGGGGCCGCCTGCGAAGTTACCTTCGGACGCGCTTCCTCCTCGGCGACCTCGCAGACGACGAGCGGCGCAAAGACAGGTTCCTCGACTTCGGCTGCAGGCAGCACCAGCTTGCCCTGTTTGGCCTCTCGTCGCCACGCCGAAAGTTGATTGGGCAGAATGCCAAACCGCTCCGCTACGGCATTTACAGTCGCTCCAGCTTCCAGGGTCATCGAGACGGCCAAGGCTTTTGCCTCATCCGGCCACCGACGATGACCCGACGCGTAGATCTCGACGCCCAGCGATTTGAGAAACGAATTTGTAGCGCACATTGCGAAACGCACTCCCCATCATGAGATGGAGATCACTTCGCAGCCGAAGCCATCAGCAGCAACGTGGGGTCGAGACGACGCTTACATTTCTTCGAAAACTGGTGCGGCGATGGGGCGTGCCGCGGGTCATCGTGACCGACAAGCTCCGCAGCTATGGTGTCGCCGTCCGGGGGCTTTACCCGAGCGTCGAGCACCGCTCGCACAAGGAGTTGAACAACCGGTCAGAAGCCTCGCATCGACACACAAGGCGACGAGAAAAGATCATGGGCCGCTTCAAATCTTCGCGCCAAGCGCAGAGATTTCTTTCCGTTCACGATCAGACCGCAACCTTGTTCTGTCCGAAGCGCCATCGCCTCTCCGCAATTTCCTATCGCCACTCTCGGACTGATGCGTTCAGCCTGTGGAACGATTAGGCTGCTGAAATGACCACATGATGGTGATGCCGATGTTTGTCACGGCGCGATAGAACAAGCTGACAAAGCCCCCTTCGCCTACCTGAAATCTACGCTTGAAGCGATCGCCGCCGGCCATCCGAAAACCCGCACCGACGACCTGCCCCCTGGAGCTTCCAGCCGTCAAGCTGAAAGCCCAATGTTGCTCTGCTCTGAGCCCCAACGTTGGACCGCCAGAAGCTGGAGCTTTCCGACTCAGACAGCGCTTTCGGATCACCTGCGCACAGGCAACCCGATCGAAAGTGTGTTCGCCATCGTCCGGCACAGGACCGTGCGGACCAAGGGTGCGCTGTCGCAGAAGCCTGTGAAGCTCATGGTATTCAAGCTCGTTCAGACCGCCGCGAAGACATGGCGCCGGCTGAAGGGCGCGAACCGGTTGCCAATGCTCATAGTAGGCGTCACATTCACCGATGGTGTCGCAGAAGCCGACGCCGAAAACCGCGCCGCTTGATCAGGCCGCGTCACCCAAAACACCTCATAGCTCCCAAGCCGCTCCAGTCTCGTTCAACGCCATGTCGCGCGCCAGCCGCCGCAAAGCCATCACGAAACCCGCTGTGCCAATCGAGGACTGTGCCGCCCGTATCGAACGTCAGTGCTTGGATTTTCCTACTCATACGTATATCACCCTTGCAACGCCCTGATCTGACGCATTCGCCACACGGTTCATGTGACGGTAAATCAACTTGTGCCGCAACTCGTCTGACGCGCCATCGTAGTAGAGATTGGTGAACTCGCCCGGATCTGCCTCCAGATCGAACAGCTCGCAAATGTCATGGGTGTGATAGACGACCAGCTTGTAGCGACCGTCAAACGTCATAGTCGCATAGGTCCGTTGGTCGGCCTGACTGTAGTAGACCCCGTCATGATACTCGCAGAAGACGGTTTCTTTATGTGTGGTGACTTTGCCGTTTTGCCTCAATATCGGCACAAGCGACTGCCCCTGCATCGTCTCGGGTATCTCAAGCCCCGCCGCTTCCAACAGTGTCGGCGCCACATCCACCAGTTCGACCAGAGCCTTGGACTTCTGACCCACAGCATAGCCCGGCCCGGAAATGATCATCGGCACATGAACAAGGCTCTCGAAGAACCGCCCGCCTTTATACATCAACCCATGATCGCCCAACAACTCTCCATGATCGCTCATGAAAATAATGATCGTGTTGTGGAGGTGGCCGATTTGTTCCAAGTGTTCGACAAGCCGCCCGAATTGCTCGTCCAGCAACTCGATCATCGCATAGTACGCAGCTTTTGCCGCCCGGCCGTCGTAACCCGGGGGAGGGCGATAGCTACGCTCCGCCTGATCACTGTAGTCACTCTCTGTTCCTGTGTCAGTCGGATCAAACGCCTGCGTCGTCTGCGCACTGACGTTCTCAAACATCTTCTGTCTCTCCAGATCGCTCTCACGGAACAGCGGCGCCGGCATAGCCTTGGGATCGTAACGGTCGAGATAGTCCTGTGGTGGATCAAATGGTGGGTGCGGGTCAAACGGATTCACGCTTAAAAACCACGGCTGATTGCCGCTCTCGTCAATAAACCGCATGGCCATGTCAGTGCACCATGTCGACTGATGCAGTTCAGCCGGAACGCCCGGTGCGATAAAGCCCATCTGCTTGGCAAACAATGCTTCGGGATCAACACCGCGCTCTTCTTTCAGCCAAGTGTGATAGTCATTCCGCACACCATGATCCGCCGAGCTTGGCAGGTGCGAATAGGCAAAGAAATCGTACCCGTCATCCTCCACCCGCTGTTCCTGTCGGCGGATCGCTGCATTCAGATGCAGCTTGCCAACCAAACCACCTCGATAGCCGCCGTCGGCCAGTATCTTGGTCACCAGCGTCTCATTCGGCGGAAAATATACTGTCTCGTTGCGATAGACCCGCGTCGACATCGGATATCGACCAGTCAAGAAGCTCGCCCGGCTCGGCGTGCAGACCGGGCTTTGCACATACGCGTTCTCAAACGCCGTACCACGGGCGACATGTGCGTCAAGGTTGGGTGTCCGAATGTATGGATTGCCCAAAGCGCCAATAGTGTCGGATCGCATCTGGTCCGCACAATACCACAGAATGTTCGGTCGCCGGTTGATCATTACGTCTTGTCCCTAATGTGATGAGCCAGAGGCCGCATATGGCGCGCAGGTCCAATGAGCCTCGTCTGCTTTATTTGTTAGCTGTCTTGGCGCCGATGGGCTGGATCACGGCCCATGTGTCAGCCGGCTCCGCTTTGAGCTTGTGCCACGGCTGTAGATCTTAGAGAAGACGCGCTCCCCGTAGAAATTCTGCACCTCGGGCGTTTGCACGGCGGCTTCCAGTGCATTAGCCATGCTATGGATGGCCTCTTGCGCCGTATCCTTCTGCGCGAACCACCAGTTTGTGATGCAGAACTCAACGTCATAGCCAAGCTCTTTCAGCGTCGGCAAATCGCCCAAGAGGGCATTGTGCTCACCGCCGATCGTAGCAAGCGGGTGGATAGCCGAGTCTGGATTTTCCGCGCCGTCCGGCAGAAGTGCGAATTCCACGACTTCGGCCGACGACAGAACCGACACAGCGGTCTGGCCACCGGTCAACGCCTGGAAGTTGGACGCACCGCCCCATTTCCGAACAAAGCGGAACTTGACGTCCGGCTTCGGCCTTTCAAGCATGATGCCGACCATATAGCTGGTCGCGCCGAGGTTAGCGCCGACAATCCGTGTCGTCCGATTTCGCGACGGCTTTGTCAACAATTGGTCGACAGTTTTTATGCCGCTGCCCTTGCCTACAAGCGGTGCCGTGCAAATAGCACCAGTTGCGGCCACCGGCTCAAAATCGCGCCAGCTGAAATCAAGCTGCCCTGACGCCTCGCTGCCCATCGTGGCGATAGTGCCCATAACGAAGTTGTACCCGTCAGGATCGGCTTCTTTGCCTTGGTGCGTGCCGATTGAGCAGTGACCGCCGACATTGATGATCGTGAGCGGCTGACCAAGGATATCGTTCTTCGCCATAGCGTTAAGGGTACGAGTCAACTGATCCGCTGTGCCGCCGGCGCCGAACTGCACTTTCATCTTGGTGGCTTTTGTCGGCCAATTTTCGGCAACGGCAGAGTTTGCGTCGACCGAAGCGAGAACCGCAAGTGTAAGTAGACTTATCATATGGTCCTCCCTTTGTTGCCTTCAAACGCGCCTCGTTTTCGTGAACTTCCGACAGGATGCTGACCCGTACAAAGTGATCAGCGACGCGGTACGTGAAATGGTGAGCAGGCTGCGAGCGACATATCCGCCGTGGTAGGGGTTGCCCCCCAAAAACGGGGGGCAACTTGTGACGATTACTTCTTCATCGTCTGCAATGCTATTGGCTGGATCCGGTCCCAAGTTTCCTCCAAGTCGGTTGTTAGGGCTTCGCCACGAACGATCTTCGGTTCAAAGACCTTCGTCCGCCAAAACTCCTGGACACGCCCCGTGGCGGCCGCCGCTTCGAGTGCATCGGCCATGCCATCTATGGCTTCCTGTGGCGTGCCCTTCGGCGCGAACCACCAACTTGTCACACAGAAATCGAAGTCATAGCCTAGCTCCTTGAAGGTCGGCAGATCGGGAAGCGCCGCGTTGCGCTCCGACCCTCCATAGGCAAGGGCCTTGATCGCCGAGTCGGGGTTTTCCGAGCCGTCCGGCAAATAAGCGAACTTCATGACCTCGGCACCGGACATCACGGACGCATTGATCTGGCCACCCGTGAGAGCCGCGAAGTTCGGAGGTCCGCCACCGGTTTGAACGTAGCGGAACTTCGCGCCTTCTTCGAGGCCTTCCATCATGACGCCAGCCATATGGTTGATTGCGTTCAGGTTAGCGCCGAAGATGAGCGAGTCCGGGGCCGCCTTGGCCGCAGCCAACAGATCGCTGATCGAGTCATATCCACTGTCCTTGCGCACCACCGGCAGGTTGCAGAACGAGCCTGTACCAATCACCGGCTCAAAGTCGCGCCAACCGAAATCCATCGCGCCGGTGGCCTCGCCACCCATCATCGCGATGTGCATCAGAAAAAAGTTGTAGCCATCCGGCGCAGCATCTTTCCCCTGGCGGGCACCGATGGAATAGTGTCCGCCGACGTTGATGATAGTCAAAGGCTTGTCCAGCAGCCCTTCTTCTTGGATTGCGGCTTGAAAGTTGCGTGCGATCTGATCGGACGTTCCCCCGGCCTTGAACGGCACTGTGATCTTGATCGGTTTCTCCGGCCAGTCAGCCCGCGCTTCTCCAAAAGTCGCGAAGAGCGCGCCTACCGCGGCGACCCCGATCGTCAAGAATTTATGCTTCATGTTTCCTCCAGGTCAAAAATTTGCGATCTGTGATCTCAGTTATCAAAGCGTAGCTTCGGATATAAAGTCTGTCTACAGAATATTATTGCACTCTTCTAAAGTACTGATTTATAGATGAAATTATGTGGATGGCGATCTCTATTTTGCCGCCAAATTGACTCGGGTACCGGGAACTGCGGATCAAAAACTGATGCGTCTGGGACCATCCAACCCCAACCGCCCGAGCTGCGCATCGACCACAGCAAGGCTAATTTCGACGAAACCGTGCGGATCCGTGTCGAAATGCGCAGCTTCTCTTGCCCATGCTCAAGATATCCCGAACCCGCGCATGAGAGTGCTCAACCGTCGTCTCAGTTCCACCCCCAGCCTTGCTCTATAAAATCTCGCTTCCGGCGATTTGGCCGGTCGGCTCTGCGTAACAAAACCGTTGACTGCGATCATGAGAGTGTTCGGCCGGGTAGTCGCAGAAGGTCAGAAGCGCGTCCCTGTCCTTGACCAGTTTGGCGACCGCCTTGTCCCATTTCACACCATAGGTTTCGACGAAGAAATCGAAAGCGACCTCAGCCTCGGCGTGGGTTTCTGCCTGCCAGATGTCGTGCAAATGGCCCTTGGCCTTGGCCTGTATGGATTTGGGCAGCGCATTGACCACATTCATGGTCTTGTGGACCCAGCAGCGTTGTTCCCGTGTCGAGGCGAACACCTCTCGCAGGACTGTCCAGAACCCCAAGGCACCGTCACCGACAGCCAGCTTGGGGTCCTGTTTCAGGCCGCGCCGCTTGAGATCAAGCAATACTTCACGTCCCGTCGACCGGCAGGGGTTTGCCCGCAAACCCCGAGAGGGGGCTCTCGGTGCTTTCGCGGAAGCCGTCGGTCATGGCCAGAAATTCCTTGCGGCCATATTCATCGGCACCGACAATCACCAGAACGCATTGTTTTTCCTCTGCCATCCGCGGTTTGAAATAGACGCCATCCGCCCAGACATACAGAAAGCGCCCGTTTCTGAGATCGCGTTTCTGCCAGGCCTCGTAGTCCGGTCCCCAATCAGTCTTCAGCCGTGTGATCGTCTTGGCAGACAGCCCCTTGGCATTCGGGCCCAGCAACGCTTCCAAGGCTTCGCTGAAGTCGCCGGTCGACACGCCCTTGAGGTAAAGCCATGGCAGCAACTCCTCGACCGATTTCGCCTTGCGCAGACAGCGCGGCAGGATGCTGGGCAAGAAGGTGATCTTGTCCTCGCCAGGGCCGCGATCCCGCATCCGGGGCACCTTCACCGGCACCGGGCCCACGCCGGTCAGGATCTCACGCTCCGGCAGATGTCCGTGCCGGACCAATCTGGCGCGGCCATCTTCGAGCTTGTCTTTGGCGAATGAGGCCATCAGCGCGGCCAGTTCCGCTTCGATCGCCTGTTCGATCAGCTTGCGGGCCCCATCCCGGATGACATCGGTCAATGGGTCCGGGGAAAATCCGGATGGATCAGGCAGTGTGGCGATGGTAGTCTCTGGCAGTGGCATAACCCTTTCTCTGCAGAGAATTGACGGCGTCTGAACACCGCCATGTTATGCCGCCCCTCAGCGCATCACCAACTCTCGCGCGTTTCTCCGTCACAAGTGGGACACGATCGAGATAGGCATCCTGAAGACCTGCCGCCAGGTTTGCCGCCCCGACTGATTGCGCCATGGCGAAGGCGAGTTGCCCTGTCGCGCGCGCATATCCATCGGCCATGTAGACTGCGGATTTCTCGGTATGCGCCAGGTTGCGATCAATGCCGCGCTTTTCAAGCTCGATTAGGGTTTCACGCAACACCGCATCGACGAAGAAGACGTGCTCGCATCCCATCGATGCGATGGTATCAGCCAGATAGGTTGCCCCGGATTGCGATTCAGTTTGCTGGGTCGTGAGGGAGGTGACATTGGAAGTCGATCGCAATTGAGAGCTCCTAGAAAGTGAGATTCAGCCATTTGTATTGCGATCTGAGATCGCATCGTAAGAGGTGTATGGCAAGAAATATCTTAAGGATTTCTTTTTCTGGACAGATGACAGGATTTTCGATAGCGTCAGTAAACTGAGATCGCAGATCGCAAATTGTGAGGATTGAAGTGCGCGAAGCTATCACACAAGAATCGTCCGTACCCGCCGTCGTGTGCGCTCGAGAACCACGTCATTCCGAAACTCAGCTCCGGCCAATACGACGCTCGCGGATCGCAGCGTACCAGATGCCAGATGCCAGTTTGATCAATGCCAACCGAACTCTCCCTGAGTGCCAGCTGACCCACATTGCCAGTCGGCGGATTTTTCAGAGATCGCCCTCCATTTTTAGTTTTCACTTCGAGGTCAAGACAATGAACACATCTTTACGAAAAACGCCGCGATGGGACGTCCTCACCTGTAGCGTGATCGTGGTGGCTTGTTCGATTCTCGTCTACGATGCGCTTGAACTGCCGCCGGGATCGTTCGAACCTCTCGGTTCCGGCTTCATGCCGCGTGTTCTTGGGCTGTTGGTGATCGGATTGAGTGTTCTCGTCGCACTCGGAGCATTGTCGAAGCCGGCACCTGAGGCAAGCGAGTTGCCGCCCGACCTTTTCGCCGGGATGTCGATGACGACACTGACAATCGCAGCCGCCACTCTCTTCCAATCACGCGCCATCGACTTCGGCATCTTGATGGCCGCTTTCATTTTCGCGGGCGTCATGGCGCTGGAACACGGACGTCGCGCGGCGATCCTGCCGGCGGCCATTACTGGCATAACTTTTGGGTTTGGGATGAAGTATGTCTTTACGCGCATCTTCGTCGTCGATCTTCCCGTATGGTTCTAGAGGAGTAGACCGATGAGCGCCCTCTCCGACGCATTCATCCAGATGATGAGCTTCTGGCCAATATTTTTTTTGTTCCTCGGAACCTTTCTCGGCATCACGGTCGGCGCGATCCCGGGCCTGACCGGCTCGATGTTAATCGCTCTCACTCTGCCGCTGACCTTCTACATGAGTCCGTTCAACGCGGTTGTTCTACTGGTCTCGATGTATGTAGGCTCGATCTCGGGCGGGCTGATCACCGCTACCTTGCTTCGTATGCCCGGCACTCCCTCGAACGTTATGACCACGTTTGATGGCTACCCGATGGCGCGTGCAGGTCGACCGGGGCGCGCTCTGGGACTGGGTATCACGTCGTCGCTTGTTGGCGGTCTGATTGCAGCTATCGCGCTGTTCACCATCACTAAACCACTCTCAATCTGGGCCACGCGGTTCGGCCCGTTCGAGTATTTCACGCTCATCATGATGGCGATGGTGCTGATCGCATCGGTTAGCCAAGGGAGCCTTGTCAAAGGATTGATCGCGGGCCTTCTCGGCATGATTGCCTCGATGCCGGGCGTTGACCCCTCAGTCGGTCAGCTCCGGCTGACCTTTGACATGCACATCTTCAACGGCGGCTTCAAACTGTTGCCGGTCCTAATCGGCGTTTTCGCGATCAGTCAAATCCTGCGCGATTGCCTGCAGATCAAGAACGCCCCAGAAAAGGCAGAAGTCGACATGAGCGGCGTGTTGCTCTCATTCTCCGACTTGAGGCGCTTCTTCGGCAACATTTTTAGATCGTCGCTGATTGGCACTTGGGTTGGCATACTGCCCGGCATCGGCGCCTCGATCGGGTCGATCATTGCCTATACAACACAAAAGAATATCTCGAAGACGCCGGAAGAGTTCGGCAACGGCTCCGAAGAGGGGATTGTCGCCTCTGAAGCAGCCAACAACGCAACCGTTGGCGGAGCGCTTGTACCCTTGATAGCAATGGGCATACCTGGATCGGTCATTGATGCAATTCTGATCGGCGGGCTGATGATCCATTCTATCCAGCCGGGGCCGACGTTGTTCATCACTAACGGAGACATCGTCTACGGCATGATGATTTCATATCTCATCGCGAACTTCGTAATGTGGGGCATGATGACCGGCATGGTTAGGTGGATCGCTAAACTGATGTATTTGCCGCGGACTTTCGTCCTGCCGGTCATTATGGCGTGCTGCATTCTTGGCGCATTCGCCTTGGACAACACCTTCTTTGATATCTGGGTCATGCTGGCCTTTGGTGTGGTCGGGCTGCTGCTGGAGTTGGGACGATTTCCCCTTGGGCCCTTCGTTATAGGCTTTGTCCTGGCACCACTGGCCGAGCAAAAGCTGCGGGCCGGGTTAATGATGACAAACGGGGATCCTTCGCCCATCGTAACTACGCCCCTGCCCCTGATGTTCACGATCATCGCCCTGATCCTGTTGTTAATCCCACTCATTCAAACCGCGCGCCGCAACCGCATGGCGACGCCGAAGGCATCTTAAGGAATGGCGGACAATCATGCGCGGGTTGACCTTTTCTGGTCAGTCCGCTCGCCGTATTGCTACCTAGCCCTGCATCGCCTGCGCCTTTTGGCGCAAGAGCTGCCGCTCGAACTCGTGCTAAGGCCGGTCTATCCCATGGGTTTGCGTCGTCCGGGACAGCACGGGCCGCCCGGAAGCGCAAAAGCCAGCTACAATTTCATAGACGCCGCTCGCGTTGCGAAGATGCTCGGCCTGCCCTTCCACAGCCCCTTGCCGGACCCACTCGATGCGCGGCCAGACGGCGAGACGCATGCCCATGTTCTGACCCGGTTGCTTGTGGTGGCGGACTCTTTTGGCAAATCTCTCGAACTCGCTGACAAATTTGCCGTCGCAATTTTCGCCAAGGAGGATGACTGGAGCAAAGAAGACGCTCTAAGCGATTGCATAAAGAACGTGGGCCTGGATGCAGCGCATCTGGTAGCGGAGCTGTCAGAGCACCCCGATCCAATCGCGCGCCGATTGCAGGAGAACACTGAGGCACTGGAAGCCGCCGGACACTGGGGTGTCCCGGTTATGGTATGGAACAATGAGCCGTTCTACGGGCAGGACCGCGTGGCAGTTCTGGCTTGGCGGCTACGGCAGCAGCTACTCTAGGTAGACCGCTCCAGCATCGACGACGTCACGACTTTGGCGGCCTCCGAAAGGTCCATGCGAATGGCGTTGGCCGCCTGCTCTCCATCGCCGGCTTCGATCGCCGCCGCCGCTTGAGCATGCCACTTGTCCGCCCTGAGCACCGTGTCTCTTCGCTTTGCGTTCAACCGCAGAAGCGGCCCGACACGCAACCAGAGCAACTCGATCATGTCGTACAGCGCACCCGAATCCGCAGCCTCATAAATCTGGAAGTGGAATTCTCGGTTCACCACCAGATGCCGAGCACGATCATCGGCGGCGACCGCCTCATCCATTTGCTCCACCAAAGCCCGGAGGCGTTTTTTCTGCCGGGCGTTTGCATGCTTCGCTGCGCGAGTTGCCGCCAGTCCTTCCAGAGACAACCGGATTTCAGTCAACTCCTTGAATTCCTTGAGAGTGAGCTCCGGTAGCGTAATGGTCCGATTCTCGCGCTTGACCATTGCCCCTTCGGCTACCAGCCTTTGAAACGCCTCGCGCACCGGCATCTGGCTAACACCCAACTCGCCCGCGATCTTGCGTGTGCTTAGTTTCTCGCCCGGCTCGAACTGCCCGCCAGAAATTGCGTCGCGTACGCTCTCATAGACAAGTTCGTTTGCTGCGCGGTGAACAACCGGTTTCAGGCTGACTTGTTTTATACTCATGCGAATCGTCTCCGTAACCCTATGAAGCCTGAGCGTCCCAACTCACACTATCAATCTAGCTTGACGCAGTCAGTCCCTTGTGTAAACGTGATCTGAGATCACATCTACAGCTTTAGTCAGAGGCACCGCTTGGCACCGACACATTCCATCTTTGTTGATTGGGGAACGTCCAACCTTCGAGCGTATCTTTTAGACGCGAGCGGCAAGATTATCGCTCAAAGGTACACCCCCCAGGGGATCAAAAAAATTGAAAATGGGGCCTGTCCTGGTATTTTACGTGCGATGGCGGTTGATTGGGACGTCCTTAGTGCCGGAACCCGAGTTTTAATGGCGGGCATGGTAGGAAGCGAGATGGGATGGCGTGAAGTCGCACTCGTTCCAGCGCCCTGTGACGCTAAGGACATTGCCGACAACCTGGTCAATGTCTCTGCAGAAGGATTTCATGATGTCCGGATCGTCCCCGGAGTTCTGTCGCATCAACCAAAGAGACCTGCAGGAATGATGCGAGGTGAAGAGGTCCAATCGATCGGCGCGTTTGCAATGCTTGAACAGCAAGACGCGATCATCTGCCTGCCCGGGTCACATTCAAAGTGGGTTGACATTCAGGACTCCAAAATCGCGGGGATATCGACCTTCATGACCGGCGAGATGTTCGAAATCGTCGGAAAACACAGCACCCTTCGCGGACTGGTGGAGCAATCCCCAAGCTGCTTTGACGCCGCAGGTTTCCGAGAGGGCCTTGCTATGGCCCGGACCGAACTAAATCTCATGCAGCTCATCTTTTCCATCCGCACCGAAGCAGTGGCACGCGGCGGTCCGTTGCCGTGTCGTGACGCAGCGCGGCTATCTGGCATTCTTATCGGATCAGAGACTCGAGCCGCGATTGACGCGCTTGATATTCAGGCTGAGACTGCAGTGTATCTAGCGTCTGACACCCAACTTATGCGCGCTTACGACCTCGCACTACGTGAATTCGGCCAGAGAGTGGTGACAGTCGATGCTGAAAGCGCGTTTTTGAACGGATGCCGGGCGATCAACAAGGCTGCCGATGTGGGCGCAGAACAACCCGCCATTCGAGCGTTGGTCTGACCACACCGAAACACCCGAAGTGAACCACTTGTGTGGTTGCCGCCGCTAATGCAAGAGCTTTCTGACCCATTGGTGCTGTGATCGATTGCGGTCTTGTGTCAGGCCTCTGATTTGCGGCTTTTCCGTTGCCGCGGGCCGGGATGATGATGAGCGGAGCGGGTCCAAATCTACCGGCCGAGCTTTGCGGCTCAAGTGGTTCAACTGGTTTTCCCGATCCGGCTCTGTTCGATCATTTGCCCATTCTGGTCATCGCTCTCTCACATCGTTGGCATCAGCGCAAGACCGTCGCTTGTTTTAACGTCATGCGGTCATTGCTGGTGCCGGAACCTGATAATCCTGCTTCCTGGTCAACATGGCCCAGATTGCCCTAGCCATCTTGTTGGCCAAGACGATTGCGACAAGCATTCTCGGCTTTCGGTCGAGCATGCGCGCGAGCCAGGATTCCGGCTGAACAGGCTTCCGCCCGATCCAGTTCAGCCGGGACATCGCCCCGATGATCAGCAAGCGTCGGATATCTGCCTGCCCGGCCTTGGAAACTCGTCCAAGCCTGTCCTTTCCTCCCGACGAATGCTGGCGCGGAACAAGCCCCAACCAAGCCGCAAAATCTCGCCCGCATTTGAAGCTCTCCATCGCTGGCGCAAAGGCCTCGATCGCCAATGTGGTCAGGGGACCGACGCCTGGCATCGTTTGCAGGCGACGGGCCATGTCCGTTTCTGTGGCAAGCACTTTTGCCTTCGTGGCCTTCTTATCGATCCAGCTCGACTTCTCGGCGATCTGCTCCAATAGATCCCGGCACTCTTCCCGCACCAGTTCCGGGAGGTCGCTATTGGGCTCCTCAACGATATCCCGAACATTTCCGAGCTTCCCGATCCCTTTGGGGATGACATGGCCGTATTCATAGAGCACAGCCCGAAGGGCATTCACCAGTTCCGTCCGTTGATGGACAAGTCGCTCCCCGCTGCGAAAAAGCACTGCCTTGGCCTGTTGCTCAGTCGTCTTCGGCTCCACGAAGCGCATTTCAGGCTGCCGTGCGGCAATGACGATAGCCTCAGCATCCGCACGGTCATTCTTGTGCCGATTCACGAATGGGCGCACATATTGCGGCGCGATCAGCTTCACCTCATGGCCAAGCGCCGTCATTTCCCGCGCTCAGTAACTGGCGCTGCCACAGGCTTCGAAAACCACAAGGCACGCGGGCTGATCCGCCATGAAGAGCCGGAACTGAGCCCGTGTCAGCTACTTACGAAACATCGTGCCGCCTGCACTTGAAGCGCCATGGAGCTGAAAAACGTTCTTTGCCAGATCCACCCCGATCATCATATTCTCTGTCATGGTTGCCGTCCTTTCCTGTCGTGGGTTTCAACATCGCCACATTGGCACATTGGCACATTGCGATGCCGTCGGAGATGGGCGGCAACCACCCCATCTACCGGCTGACGCCGGTAGCATCACGTTTTCCATGCAGTTCGAGGTACTGAAGTATGATGTCGTCGGTTACGTTTCCCGAAGTGGTCGAGAAATATCCACGAGCCCAGAACCGGCGGCCCGAGTAGCGCTTTCGCAATTCGGGGAACTCCATCTGGACCCGGCGCGAAGAGCGACCCTTGATACGTTGCATGACCGTGGCGAGGGCCAGTTTCGGCGGCACACTGATGAACATGTGGACATGGTCACGCGCCACGACGCCCTTGACGATGTGCACGTCGAGTTCCGCGCAGGTTTGGCGGATGATCTCGCGAAGACGTTCCCGCATCACACCTTGCAGAACCTTGAACCGATAATTCGTGGCCCAGACGACGCGATACCGATGGTGAAACGTGGTATGGCTGGCTTTAGAATAGCTCATGAAGGCTGAAGCGGACCGGCTGGAAGCCGGTGGCTTCGTTCCATTCAATGGATAGAAAACTCTTGCAAAATAGGGGCTGTCCACAAATGGCAATGCCCGTTGGGACGCTACCAAGCGTTACTCTTCCACAGACATCGCTTTCTGCAGTTCGCCTTGTTTTAAACCGCTTAGCCGTTTGAAGGTTAGATAGACCATTGCGACGAGAAGCAGTGCGTTGATCACAACAAGCGTGGCAGAGACCGGGCGATCCACGAAAATCCAGTAGCCATCACGCGAAATCAGAAGCGCGCGGCGCAGGTTCGCCTCTAGGATCGGTCCGAGGATCATCCCGATGACGACCGGAGCCAGCGGATAGTCAGCCGCCCGAAAGAGAATGCCGATGAAGCCGAAGGTCAGCATGATCTGCAAGTCGAAGACCGATGACTGAAGCGCGAAGGTCCCGATCGAGCACAGGAGCAGGATGCTGGGGATCAGATAGACTTTCGGGACGCGCAGAACGTAGACGAACAGCGGTGTCGCAAGGATGCCCGCGATCAGCAGGAAGACGTTGGACACCAGATACACCATGAAGATGCCGCCAACGACGTCCGGGTTATTTTCAAACATCGCCGGTCCGGGAATGAAGCCGAGGATCAAGAGCGCCCCCAGCAGCATGGCCGAGGAGGCGTCGCCGGGAATGCCCAGCGACAGGGTCGGGACAAGCGTGCCCCCGACGGTGGCGTTGTTCGCCGCTTCGGTCGCAACCACACCGCCTTCTGCGCCTTCGCCGTATTTCTCGTCGGGTTTGGCGGCGGCCTTGGCCACGGCGTAGCTGGTGAACGAACTGATGACCCCACCGGCCCCGGGGATCGCGCCGAAGAAGGTGCCAATCGCCGAGGACCGCAAAAGGTTGACTGAGTGCTTCAGCGTCATGGCAACGGTGCGCAGCCCGGGCCTTGCCACTTTCACATTGGGGGTCTTCAGCAGATCGCGGCCAAGCATCTGCGCGGCCATCTCGGAAATTGCGAACAGCCCGACAACGACGGCCACGATGTGGAAGCCGTTCAACAGGTTGTTGGACCCGAAGGTGAACCGAAGTCCGGTCGAGAAAGAATCCGTGCCGACCGTCGCGATCAGCAACCCGAAACTGCCGGCAAGCAGCCCCTTGACGACCGATCCGCCCGAGATCACGACGATGGCAAAGAGCCCCATGATCGCCAACATGGCGTATTCCGGCGGGGCAAAATTCGACGCAAAGCGCGCCAGAAGTGGGGCGCAGAACACCAGCACGACGCCTCCGATCAGCCCACCGATGGCGGAACTGGTGATGGCGATCCCGATGGCATCCGAGGCCCGGCCCTTCTGGGCCATCGGATAGCCATCAAAGAGCGTGGCCGCCGCCAGCGGTGTGCCGGGGATGCGCAGCAGAATGGCGGATACCGCCCCGCCGCAAGAGCCGCCCACGAAGATCCCGATCAGAAACCCCATCGCGGCGACGGGCGGCAGACCGATGGCCACGGGCAGCAACAGGATGATGCCCATCAAGGGGCCCAGCCCCGGCATGGCCCCGACAATCAGGCCGACGACGATGCCGATGAAGGTCAGGCCCAGAGCAAGCGGTGACAGAAGGACATCAAGCCCGGCAGAGAGGAATTCGAAGATCACGTGGAGGCTCCTACCATGGAATGAAGATGTCCCAGATGCCAAGCGGCAGCACGACATTCAGGAAGACTTCGAAAAGGAAGGCAAAGCCGGTGGCAATGCCAATCGCGGCGAGGGCCAGTTTCAAGACATTCCGCATCCCGCAGATCCACATGATCGCAAAGATCAGCGGCGCGGTTGCAAGGTGATATCCGACGGTTGTCAAGCCGCCGAGATACACCGCAAACACCGCCAGCATCAGGCCCGCGCGCCGCAGGTCCGACCGCGCGATATCCTTGGCGGGTGCGCGGTCACCGCGCCGCAGCAGTTCGGTGACAAGCTGGACCACCAGCAGCGCCCCGATGAGGATCGCGATTGTGCGCGGATATGCGGCGGCGTTGTCATAGGGACCGCCACTGGCGATCCCCTGTTCCTTGAAGGTCGTTTCGATCTGCCAGAAGACGGTCACGATGACAGCGAAAAGAAACCCGAGAGCGGCGATGTTGAGCGTTCTGGACGAAACCATCGTGCTGTCCCCCTAGTCGAGCTTGCGAAGCTCTTCTTCTTCCCATGCCAGCGCGTTGCCCATCGAGCTGAGCTGTGCATCCACCGAGCCAACGATCTCTTCGTACTGGGTGTGATCCCAGTCGAGCGGGACAAAGCCGATCGCCTCGATCGCCTTGATCACCTCCGGGCGCGCCATGGCGCGTTCCATCGCACCGCGCAGCGTGTCGGTCACGTCGTCGGGCGTGTCCGGGTGGACGATCCACCATGTCCACCCCATCGGGCCGAGGTTTGAAAGCCCCAGATCAACCCCCAGCTCGCCGATGGTCGGCGCGCCGTCATAGGCCTTTTTCGAGCTTTCGAGTTCGGACAGCACCAGCAGGATGTTCACCCTGTCGGGGTTCGACCGATAGTTGCCGACGTTGATGAAGGCGAAGTCGAGAACCTGCGAGCCGAGATCCTTGAAGACGTTGCCGTCCTGCGTGTAGGGTACGTTCTGGGCCACGCAATCGTAGGATTGCAGCACCTTCGCGATCACCATGTGCGGCAGGTTGTTCCGCGAGCCGGAGGAATACCGCAAGTCACCGCGATTTTCCTGACAGTAGGCCATCATCTCCTCGAAAGAGGACCAACGCTCCTCGTCGACCTGACCGGCAATGGCAAGGGCATTGGCGACAGCGGCGCTCAGCGGTTTGAAATCCGCAAAGTTCCAGTCCGCGTTGCCGAGGATGGGCTGCAGGACCAGCGGCGCCACGTAGCCGTCAAAGATGGTATAGCCATCGGCGGGCTTGCCCATCGCTGTCGTCTGGCCCTTGGTGCCCGCCGCACCCGGCAGAGAGATCACAGGCATGTCGGTGCCCAGTTCCTCGCCCATGGCCTTGGCGACCACCTGGCTCATCGCCATGGCGTTGCCCGGCCCCCAGGGGTGAATGATCTCGATGTTGCGCTCGGGGAATTCCGCAAGCGCCGCGGTGGCAGTAGCCGCCATAAGGGTCCCGGTTACAAGGCCACCCTTGAGTGTTTTCGTGAGTTTCATGTTTTCCTCCCATTAAACTTCAGTTCTTGTTGCGTGTCATTCTCCTGCCAGCGCGACCTCCGGCGGTGTCAGATCAAAATGCGTGTAGAGTTCCGGCGGCGCGTCGTGCAGCGCAAAGTGATACGCGATCTCGGCCTCCAGCCGTGCTTCGACGGCTGGATCGTTCAGGCGTGTCTCTTGCCGGGGGTCGGCCGATAGGTCGTAGAGCGCGGTTTCGCAATCCTCCAGCGTGTCGCCATCCTGACCCACTTGGGTGTTCTTCGGGTCCAGTTTCATCCGCAGCGTCGGCGCGCCCTTGGTAAAGTTGAATCCCGGAACCAGCTCGCTTGATTGCAGTTCCGAGATATCGAAATGCTCCAACATGTGGGTCGGCATCAGTGTGTAAAGATGCAGGTTTGCGGCGGTGAGGTCCTCGGGATAGCGGTAATAGGCATACCTCCCGTCTGTCACGCCGACCGGCCCACCAAACATGCCGAAGACCTGACTTTTTCGGCTTCTCGTATCCTCGCCCAGCAGCGGCAGCAGGGATCCGCCGGTCACGGTCTGGGGCACCTCGCAGCCGTGGATGTCAAGGAACGTGGGCATCAGATCCGTGGTCTGGCTGAGCGATTGCCGTCGGGTGCCGGATGCCGTGTTATGGTCGGGATGCCAGACCATCAACGGGATATGGCTGATTTCCTCGTAATAGGGCATCCGGTTCTTGGCCCACCATTCATGTTCGGACAGCAGAAACCCGTGATCGGTGGTCAGGACCAGCGCGGTGTCCTTCCACAGATCATGTTCATCGAAGTAATCGATGAGCCGCCCGAAGTAATCGTCGCACATGGCTACAAGCGCTGCATAGTTGCCGCGAACGGCCGCGACCTCTTCCGGCGAGTTGTTGTTTCGCTCATAGGCTGGCCAGTTGAGGATTTTGCCGTTGTAGCCCGTGTCATACGCCGCCTTGAAACGCTCGGGCGCCACGAAAGGCTCATGCGGATCGAAGCATTCGAGCTGCAGGAACCAGTCCTCCTCGGCCCGGTTCGTGTCAAGAAAATCGAAGGCCCTGGCAAAGCACTTGGCCGTCGGAAAGTCGGCTTCCTCGGTCAACTGGTCCTGGCTGATCGCACCGCGCAGCTTCTTCACGGCCGGGCGGGGCGCATTGTTCCACGTGATCGCGCCGGTCTCGGGCAGGCCGTCCAGCTTGTACTGCCTCTCATCGAACTTTTCGCGATAGCGTTCAACAGGCGGACGCACCATGACCTTCAACGCGTCGTATTCCTGTCCACGCACGAAATCCCAGCTGTCGAAGGCATTTGCATAGCCCCAACCGCCGTTCTCGAAATAATGCAAATGATCGGAGATCAGGTGCGTGTAGACGCTGTTCTTGCTGAGAGTTCTGGCAAAGCTTTCGTCGAACGGCTCCAGCGGGCCCCAGTTGCGATGGGTGAAATTCAACCGGCCGGTGTGCATGTCGCGCCGCGCGGGCATACAGGGCAGAGAGCCGACATAGTGCTTGTCGAAGGTCACGCATTTCTTCGCGAACCGATCAAAGTTGGGCGTGGCAATTGAGGTGCCACCATAGGCCCCAAGCGCCAACCTGTTCAATGAATCGAAAAGCACGAAAACGGTTCTCATCAAGCTCTCTCCCCGGAGAATTGCAATCTGAACCTATCGTTGCGCAAAACATGCTAGTCTGTAAAATTCAGTGTGGCGCTAGTTTAATCTCCTAAAGGAATACCATATGGACAAGCAACTCAGGGCGTTCCTCGCCATTGCGCGCAGCGGCACGACCACCGCGGCCGCCAAGGAGCTGAACGTCGCGCAATCCGCCGTGACGAAACGGATCTCCAATCTGGAGCATGAACTGGGCACTGCGCTTTTCTTTAGGGAATATCGCGGCATGTCCCTGACCGAGGCCGGCAAGCTTCTCATGGTGCGGGCCACGCGGATCGAGCGCGAGTACCGGGACGGCAAGGACGAGATCTCAGCCATCGCCTCTGCCGGTCTTTCCAACCTCAGGATCGGCGCGGGCCCGGTGTTCTACTTGAACTGGGCGGCACCCTTGATCGGGATGCTGAAGCAAACGTATCCCGGCTTGACGATCGATCTGAGAACTATGGACAACGAAGAACCGGCATCGCAACTGATGTCCGGCGACATCGACGTCTATCTTGGCATGATCCCCGAGGACAAGATAGACGAGTCGATCTCGACCAGCGTTGTCTTGCAGATCGAGCACGGGATCGTCATGCGCGCCGATGATCCGAATTCCCAGCGAGAAAACGTCGATCCGGGCCGGTTGAAACACTATGACTGGGTCAGTTTCGTCGCCGACCCGGTGACGGAACGCTCTATCGAGACCTATACGCTGCCCAAGGGCAGCAAGAGTTCCCTGATAACCATCCGGACGACGTCATTCACCACGGGCATACAGCTGGTCAAAAGCGGTAGCTTCATCATGTCTGCCCCGCTGCAACTTGAGCGGTTCGTAAAGAAGGACGGCTTGGTGATCCGTCCGGTGGAAAAGGGCATGCCGCGGCGCGACGCGGGCGTCTATGCGAGGAAAAGCTCGCTGGGGTTCGGGGCGGTCAAGACCGTGAGGCGGTTCTTCGATGAGGTACGTGTCTGATTCATATGTGGACGCCGCCTATGGCAAGGGTTGAATTTGTCGGTTGCGGTGATCGGTTGCTTTCATGTGTCCGGCCTCACATGATGATCCTTCGGTCAATAGCCCAATTTGCTCATGCCCGTGGCGGACTCTCTTTCGGCAGACGCTGTCTGCAAACCTCACATCCGGCGGGACGAAGTCCCACCCACTGTCCCGCGTTCGGGACCGGAGAGTTCCAAAAGAACGGCGCCACTCTGTGAAGGCGGAATTTGTTGGTGCCACACCGGACAACGGCGACGTTCCCTCGGTCACTAGGCCGCTTGCCGTCGCAGAGCGGCCCGATCTCGTTGACTGTTATGCCGCTGGTTTCATTGTCGCTCTTTGCGGGACCTCTCCGTCAACGACAAATCGCCAAAGTGCAACCAGCAGCTTTCGTGTCAAGAGAACTGCACTTGACCAAGGCGATTGGAGAACGTTCTCGGACGTGACCCGCTGTTGCCGGGTGGTGGGATAGACTTCCTCAAGAGCCGCCCCAAAGCCCATGGCTCCATCGCCGACCGCCAGTTTCGGAGCGTTGCGGCCGCGGCATTTGAGCCCCAGCAGGACCTCGCGCCAGCTTTGCGTGTTTCCCGCACGCCGTCCTCGATGGCCAAGAAATGCTTCTCGCCGCGCACATTGACGCCGATCACGACTAAGGCGCAGAGCCGGTCATCTGTGCCGCGCAAGCCGCTGTAGATCCCATCGGCCCAGACATAGACCCATTCATCTCGGCCAAGATTGGCCTTGCGCCAGGCGTCGTACTCGGCCCCCATTGTGTCTTCAGTCGCGCCACTGTCTTGGCCGAGAAGCCGGTCGCATCCAGGCCCAGGAGCGCCTTGAGTGCCGCGCCCATCTCGCCCGTAGAGATGCCCTTGAGATACAGCAAGGGCAGCGCCGCCTCGATCAACTTCGCCTTGCGGATGTAAGGCGGGACCAACGCCGAGCGGAACGTCACCGGCGCGCCCGTCTTCGAGCGCACCTTCGGGATCTGCACCGTGACCGGGCCGATCCCGGTCTGCACGGCGCGTTCGGGGTGGTGTCCGTTCCGAACAACTGCAGCCCGGCCCTCCGGAGTGCGATGTTTCGCAAACTCGGTCAGGAAAGCATCCAGCTCCGCCGCGACAGCCGTTTGCAGAAGCTCCCGCGCGCCCTTGCGCAGAAGATCCGTCAGCGGGTCCGACACGGTGTCTCAACCGGCAAATTCGATGATGGTAGCGTCAGTCATGGTGGTGCGCCCTCGATGGTTGGTGGTTTGTTTGGCGACATCAAACCAACCAGATGCACCGCCAGCTTTCAAACCGCCCAAACACCGGATTCAGCCATAGCTCAGTGCAAGCAGAGGTGTGGTTGTCATTGGGAAATTTTCCAGCAGGCGGCGAAAGACTCCGGCCCGGTCTCGGCAAAGGGGGGCGTTCGGAATTGCAGAGGTCCATCACCACAGCGCAGCGGTCGCAAAAGGCGGTGTTGTCACGTAAACTCGGCGTCGGTTGTCGGTGTGCCGACATCAGCGTAATCGAAATGCATGACCCAACCCTCGATCAGCTACAAACGCCACCGCTTCCCGCCCGAGATCATCGCTCACGCGGTCTGGCTTTATGTCCGTTTCAATCTGAGCCTGCGCGAGGTCGAGGAAATGATGCTGGAACGAGGCATCGACGTTTCCTGCGAAACGGTCCGCCGTTGGACCCGCAAGCTCGGGTCGCTGATTGCGCGCAACTTGCGCCGCCGACAGGCCCGCCCCGGCGATGTCTGGCATCTGGATGACGTCGTGGTGAAGATCGCGGGCCGGTCATTCCGGCTCTGGCGTGCCGTCGATCAGGACGGTGTTGTCCTGGATGGAGAGTGTCAGATCTTCTGTGTATGAGTGATCCGGTCCATGCTTCTTCGAAAGGAAGCATGCATGACGATCTCCAAGGAA
>NZ_FNYY01000036.1:0-3148 GCF_900109145.1 Marinovum algicola | reverse complement strand
GACAGCCTCGCAGGTGCCGACACTGCTACCGTGGAACTGGAAGCCCTCGAAAGTCCGCCAAGCCGCCTGACCGCGGCCTACGCCGGATGCTTACGATTGAAATGTTTAATGAAGAAAAAAGCTTCTATTGGCCTTCCTGCTACGAACGCGGACTTCGTCGCGTTATTCTCGCAGCGTGATGGCTTCACAAACGACATTGTATCCGTTTGTAAAGTTGACCAACCGGGAGATGCAGCCATAGAGGTGCTTCGGATTTCGATCTCGGGACAAGGGTGGAAGCGAGCCAAAAGATGATGCGAACCACGTTGCGCCTATTCTTCCTTCTCATGGCTTGCCTTTGGGCCTCCATGGGCTTTGCTGCATCGAGCGATACCTACGAGAATTCAACAATCACGGCCCGGCTCATCTCCGTTGAAAATGGGGTCGCGGAAACCTCCAGAACCCTTTCCCTTGGCCTGGATGTCGAGCTGGCCGAGGGCTGGAAAGCCTATTGGCGTTCGCCCGGCGAGGTGGGTCTGCCGCCTGAAATTTCATGGGATGGATCGGAAAATCTGGTGAGCGCACAGATGCTCTGGCCCGCGCCTGAGCGCTTCACGGCATTCGGCATCGAGAATTTTGGCTACAAGACCCGTGTCGTCCTGCCCATTCAGGCAGTTCTCGAAACTGCGGGCCAGTCCGCAACATTGCAGGCGCGTGTTTCATTGCTGGCGTGCTCGACTGTCTGTGTGCCGCATGATTTCGATCTCGCACTGACAATTCCGGCGGGCACCGGGATTGACGCGAAGGCGGCGGGCCTGATTTCGGAGTATGCCCAGCGGGTGCCGCTTGGTCCCGAAGAGAGCGACATCATTGTCGAAACGGCGGTGATCGCGGATGATGCGCTTTATGTGACGGCGCGCAGTGCGAATGCCTTTGTGAAGCCGGATATCTTTCCGGAACTGGGGCCGGAATTCACCTTTGGCAAACCGGACATCCGAACCGATGATGCGGGAACAGCCCTTTGGGCCAAGCTGCCTCTTCTCGCGCAAGGGGAGGATCCGCCGCCCCTGCAACTGACTTTGACCGATGGATCACGCGCGGTGACAGCGCAGCCCGCTTGGTCAGACCGCATCCCGGGTGCACCATTCGAGGTTATGGCGAACCTGCCGGATCTGACGCAAATCCTGGCGATTGCGGCCTTTGCCTTTCTTGGCGGTCTGATCCTGAATGTCATGCCCTGTGTTCTGCCTGTCCTGTCCATCAAGCTGACATCGGTTCTCAATCATGGAAACAAGCCAGCGCACGAGGTCCGGAATGGGTTCCTGATGTCGGCGCTTGGCGTTCTGGTGTTCATGTGGGCCCTCGCCGCAATCATTCTGGTTCTGCAATCCGTCGGCGTCACCGTTGGGTGGGGCCTGCAATTCCAAAGCCCTGTTTTCCTGACCGTCATGTTTCTGGTGCTTGCCGTGTTCTCTGCCAATCTGTTCGGGGTGTTCGAAGTTTCATTGCCCTCCGGGTTGCAGTCACGGCTGGCCAGATCAAGCGGTCGCGACGGGTATGGCGGAGATTTTGCAACAGGCGCCTTCGCGGCGGTGCTGGCCACGCCCTGCTCGGCCCCGTTTTTGGGGACAGCGGTTGCCTTTGCCCTGTCCGGGCGCCCGATTGATGTCATTCTCGTTTTCACGGCTCTGGGGCTTGGGCTCTCCCTGCCCTATCTGGTTCTGGCGGGGAAGCCTGGTCTGGTCCGGTTGTTGCCCAGGCCGGGACGTTGGATGGTTGTCGTCAAATGGGTGCTTGCCGGTCTTCTGGCCGGGACCGCGATCTGGCTGCTCTGGGTACTGATAGGGGTGGCGGGTGGCCGGGTGGCCATGACCGTGCTGCTTATGACGAGCCTTTTCATTCTTCTCGCAACAATACGTTTGCCGGGCAGATTGACGCGCCCGACAGCGCTGGTGGTGGTTGCTGTTCTCAGCCTTCTGGTGCCGACGGCGCTGACAATCCCGCCGCAGACGAGAGCGGTGGGCCAGGACTGGGTCGCGTTCGATCGCTCCGAGATACCGAAACTGGTGTCGCAGGGAAAAACCGTCTTTGTCGACGTGACCGCAGACTGGTGCCTGACGTGCAAGGCCAACAAGACGCTGGTGCTGGACCGTGCGCCCGTGGTCGACCAACTGCGGGGTGATAATGTCGTTGCGATGCGGGCAGACTGGACTAGGCCCAGCACTGACATTTCCCGGTATCTGGAAAGCCACAACAGGTTTGGCATCCCGTTCAACATCGTCTACGGGCCAAACGCGCCAGACGGGATCATCCTGTCCGAGGTTCTGACGTCCGAAGCCGTTCTCGACGCGCTGAGCAGGGCCGCACTTGGCGACCCTGTGACCGCTTTGAAAACGGATGGTTAGGCCTAAAAGAGGCCCATCGCACGCGCCGACATCCAGACGCCCATGAATATCATCATCAGGTTTTCGGTCAGGGACACGAAACCCAGCGGCACGTTTGAACCGCCGCCCACGCAGGCGCACTTGATCTCGCGCTTATCGATGTAGACGGCCTTGAAAACTGAAGCCGCTCCGACCGTACCGATGAACAGTGCAACAGGCGCGCTGATCCAGACCAAGGCACCGGCGACCATGAGAATACCGGCAAGTGCTTCGCCGAAGGGATAGACATAGCCATAGCGCACCCATTTCTGGGCAAGCAGATCGTAGTTCAGAAACATCGTGGAAAACGTCTCGACGTCCTGCAGTTTTTGAACAGCAAGAAAGCTCATCGAGATCGCGATGAACCACTCGAATGCCCGCAGCGTCAGGATCGAACCGTAAAACGCCCAACTGAGACCAAGCGCCATAAGGAATGCGACCGGAGAGTGTCAGATCTTCTGTGTATGAGTGATCCGGTCCATGCTTCTTCGAAAGGAAGCATGCATGACGATCTCCAAGGAACTGCTGGACGAACTGTTGAATGGCGTAGAGCGCCCTGAGGACCTGCTCGGCGAGACCGGGCTGATGAAAGAGCTGAAGATCAAGCTCATGGAGCGGATGCTCGGCGCCGAGCTGACGGCGCATCTTGGCTATGAAGAGGGCAAGGAAGCTCCCCCGGGTCAGAGCAATCGCCGGAATGGCACCTCGACCAAGGTGCTGAAGGGGCAGGACGGCGAGATGCCGGT
>NZ_FNYY01000016.1 GCF_900109145.1 Marinovum algicola | reverse complement strand
TTGCTGCCACCCGAGCCGGAACCGCCGCTGCCCGAACCACCGGAGCCGGAGTCTTTGCTGCCGCCGGAACCGGAACCACCGCTGCCGGAACCGCCAGAGCCGGACCCTTTGCTGCCACCGGAGCCGGAGCCCTTGCTGCCGCCCGTGCCAGATCCCGCCGTGCCGGAGCCTTTGGTGCCGCCGGTCTCGTCGCCCTCTTCCGCGACCGAGAGATAGGCGTCGAGCGAGACTTCCGGCGGTTTGCCTTCGCCGTGCTCGCCAATGAACTCGAAATCGCTTTCGGTATAGAAGTAGCTCGTCGGATCATCCGGCAGGATGATCTCGCTGACGTTGCCGAAGTGGCCCCAGGCAACCGGGTTGCCATCGGCATCCTGGAATTCGACGCTGCCCATCTGGGTGCCGTCCTCGGAGGTCGTCACGTTGAGCACAAAGGCCGCGCCGGCGTCGCTCAGGTCGAGCACGAAGCTTTCCGGCGCGCTGTCCTCGGTCTTGAACTCATCGGCCATGTTGGCGTCGTACCACTCGGAATAGCCGTCTCCCTCGACGCCCCCGTTGTGATAGGCTTTCGTCGTGCTTGCCTTGTCATTGCCACTGCCACCAGTGCCTTTCGACCCACCAGAGCCCGACCCGCCGGAACCGGAGCCTTTGCTGCCGCCGCTGCCGGAACCACCGGAGCCCGACCCGCCGGAGCCGGAGCCCTTGCTGCCGCCGCTGCCGGAGCCACCGGATCCCGAACCGCCGGAACCGGAGCCTTTGCTGCCGCCGCTGCCGGAGCCGCCGGTTCCCGAGCCACCAGTTCCCGAACCCTTGGTGCCGCCGCTAGGATCAAATTCGTAAATTGTATCGCCTGGATCATTAATGTCGGTCATGTCGCTGACGTATCCTTTCAAAAATCTCCGCGTGCGGCCCCCAAAAGCACCGATCCCGGCTGACCGGCCCCACTTACGCCTCTGTTTTCCCCAACGTGAAGAAGCTATCCTTCCGCGACTCTTGTCGCAAAAGAGTTATGATTTTCCCCTATATTTTCAGATTATTGCGCGCGTTTCGGAAACGACGGCGGCGCCGGCAGGGGATTGTCGCGAAAATCGCGGCCAATGGCCAACGGGCCCATTCCGCGAATTTCGCGATTCGCGCCGCGGCAATGACGCAATTGCCAAGACTTTGTCCTAATCCTGCCGCGAAGCGCGGTTACGCAGGTCGGCATTAAAGTCAAATGAACAGAGTTGGAAATGGGGGCGCCGTAGGGAATGAAACGCCGACACAAGGAGCGCATTGCCGGGATCGTCGACCGGGCGGAAAGGTTTTTTGGTCAGAAAGTGGTGCGGGCCACCGCGCCCGGCGGCTCGGGCCGGTCGAGTTACCGGCTGATCTTCGAGGATCGCACCGTGATCGCCACCCTGCGCCCGAACTTCCGCCGCACCCATCTCGAGGCCTTCGTGCTGAAACGGCTGGCGCAGGACTGCGGCGACACGCCGGAATGCCTGGGCGTCGATGGCGAGCTGATGTTCCAGTCGGATGTCGGCGGCGAGCGGCTCAACCTCGCGATTGCCGAGGCCACGCCGGAGCGCCGCCTGGCCCTCGCCGGCGAAGCGGTTGCGGCGATCTTTCGCATTCAGGAGGCCGGGCGCAAGCAGGCCTTGCAGAACGCGCTGCCGCATCTCGGGCAGAACCGCGACTGGATCGACAACCTGGTCCAGTCCACCGCCGCGCTGGCCGAGTTTTCCCGCGGCCGCAGCGCCGGGCTCGATCATGCGGCGCTGGCCACAAGACTTGATTTTCCCGGCCGGCAATTCGTCAAATGGGATTGCCGGTCGGGCAATGCGGCGATTGGCACCGACGGCCGGCTGCGCTGGTTCGATTTCGAATATTCCGGCGCCCGCCACGGTGCCGAGGACATCGCCTGGCTGATCGGCGACGAGGCCTGGCCGCTGAGCCCGGCGGCGATGGAACAGGTGGTGATCGATTGTTTCGATCCCGGCTGCGGCCATGACCGCGACGCCTATCTCGATTATCTCGCGTTCTACCTGACCTTTCATTGCATCCAGCGCTTCAAGCTGATCGTCAAGGAGGCGCGCAAGCGCGGCTGGATCGCCAAGGCGCGGGTGCGCAAATACGACGATGCCGGGGTGCACCCGGAATTCGCCGTGCAGATCTGTCGCGTCGGCGCCTATTTCGCCAGCCGCCGCCCGGACACCGCGCCGATCGGCCGCGATTTCGAAGAGACCGGCACGGTCTTTCTCAACATTCTCAAGGACGGCCTGCGTCAGGCCGAAACGGTGACCGCATGACCCTGCAATCGCCCACCCCCGCCGAGGCAAGCGCCATTGCCGTGCGCCTTGTCGACACCCCCGCCGGCCTCGATGCGCTGCGCCCGGTCTGGGAGGAATTGCAGGCCCGCGACCCCGAGGCCACGATCTTTCTCACCTGGGAATGGATGGCGCAGGCGTTTCGCGCCCATCCCTATCGCTGGACCGTGCTGGTGGCCGAAGACCCGCGCCATCCGGGCCGCGTGCTCTGTCTTCTGCCGCTGAAATACCGGACGCACTGGAGCCGCAGCCGCGCCGAGTTTCAGACCGAGCTCGAGGCCGGCGGCCGGCTGCTCTGGAGCGAATACACCGGCTTTCTGTGCCACCCCGAACACGAGGCCGCCGCCCTGCGCGCGGTGACCGATCACCTGGCCGGCATGCCCTGGATGAAATTCTCGATGCGCTACGTGGCGCAGGACCGGCGCTGCCGGCTGTTCACCGATGCCTTTGCGGCCAAGGGGTTCGACGTCAGCTACAAGGAATACCTGATCAACAGGAAAACCACCGACAATCTGGTCTGTCCGCAGGTCGACCTGCCCGAGGACTTTCCGGCCTATCTGGCCAATCAGGTCAGCGCCAACCGCCGGCAGAAATACGCCCGGCTGAAACGCGACCACCTCGACAGCGGTGCCATGCACATCACCCGGGCCGACGGCGCCGGCTTTGCCGAGGCGCTCGACGTGATGATCGGCCTGTGGAAGCTGCGCTGGCAGCCGCAGAAGGGCGAAAAGACCGCCGACCGGGTTGCCGGCAACTACCGTGACGTGCTGACCGCCGCGCATGAGATCGGCGCCGTCTTCCTGCCGATCCTGTGGAAAGGCGACCGGCCGCTGGGCGCGCTGGGCCATGTGATCGACCGGCGCAACGGCGTGGCGCATTTCATCGCCGGCGGCCGCGATCCCGCGGCCGAGGAAAAGGGCATCGGCCAGTTGCTGCATTTCCACAGCATCGACTGGGCGATCGACCAGGGGCTGATCTGTTACGATTTCTGCCACGGCAACGAACGCTACAAGTACAGCTATGGCGCGGTCGACACGCCGGTGCTGTATTTCGAGATCAAGCGGACGGACTATGACCCGGCGCTGGCCTTTGATTTCATCTGCGCCGGGGCGGCGCTGCGGCGGATGGAAGAGTTCCTGCAAAAGGGCAAGACCGAGGCGGCGATGAAGGCCTGCGCCCAGCTCGCCCGGGTGCTGTCCTGACGTTACGGCCCGCCTGACAACAGCCGCAACAGGATGTGGCTGTGGTGATCCTGCCCGCCAAAGAACACCGCGAGCACGCGCAGGATCCGGCGGTCGTCGTCGGTGTCGAAGTAGATCACCGCGCGGCCCTTGGTGACATTGCGCACGGCCTGGCCCAGATGCGGCCGCAGCGTGCCCTGATGCGGCGCGCGGCCCAGCGCGTCGAGCGCCCGCTCGATCTCGGCCAGCCGGGCCTCGGCCAGCGCAAAGGCGCGGTCCGGGCTTTCGCCGAACCCTTCGGCGACTTCGGTGAGAAAATCGAAGATCAGTTCCAGATCGCGCGCGACAGCCGCCGCGCGCAGCACCTCATAGGCCACGTTCGGCCCGTTTGCGCGCGATCATCTCTTGCGTGCCGGCCCGCCCCTCTTGCGGCGTGACAAAGCCGCCGGCCTGCCGTTCCGCCAGCAGCGCGCGCAGGGCATCGCTGGTTTCCGACTGGTTGCGCAACAGTTCCAGCCCCTGTTGCAACACCGCGCTCAGGCTTGCATAGCGGCCCTCGGCCACCAGCGACCTTGCATAGGCCTCCTGCGCCTCGGTCAGGGAAATCGATGCTTTCACGCTCATCCACGGGCTCCCTTATGCTACTGAGTAGTATATATGGCCTCACCTCGGCCCCGGTCAATGGCGCGGGGTGCAGCCGTGGCGCCGGCGCCTTGGCGCCGGAGACGCAATCGGGATTTTTCTCGCGCGGCTGCCTTTGCGTCACCGGGCCAAGCCGGTATTCAGGCCAAAACGCCAGCCCCCAGAGGAGCCCCATGACCCTGCCCCCGATGACGCTCGCCGCCGATGGCGAGATCGCCGCGCCGAAACTGACGCAATTTCTGGCCGATCAGGCGGGGGAGGATGCCGGCAAGCAGGCGCTCGCCGGCGTGATCCGCACCTTTGCCCGCGCCGCCATACCGCTGGCCGCGCGGCTGGGTCAGGGCCGCCTGCCCGGCGACCCCACCGCCATCGTCGGCACCAATGAATCCGGCGACAAGCAAAAGGCGCTGGACATGGCGGCGCATGACTATCTGATCGAGGCGCTGCGCGAGGTTTCGGTGGCGCGGGTGCTGTCGGAGGAATCCGAAGAGGTGATCGCGCTCGACCCGGAGGGGCTGTTCGATGTGGCGATGGATCCGATCGACGGATCCGGCAGCATCGGCATCGGCGCGCCCCTTGGGGCGCTGTTCTGCGTCTTTCCCGCCGGCGAGAGCTTTCTGCGGCCGGGGCGCGAGGTGATCGCGGCCGGCTATGTCTCCTTCGGTCATTCGGTCGACATGGGTTTTTCCATGGGCCAGGGCGTGGCGATTGCCACGCTCGATCAGGCCAGCGGTCAGTTCTACGTCGACGATCAGGGGGTTTCGATCAAGGAAGAGACCTCGGTTGTCGCCTTCAACGCCTCGAACATCCGTCGCTGGACCCCGCCGTTGCAATATTACGCCGAAGACCTGCTGCGCGGCCCCGAAGGCGCGCGCGGGCGCGAGTTCAACATGCGCTGGATCGCGGCGGCGGTGGGCGATGTCCACCGGGTGCTGCGCTCGGGCGGCATGTTCCTCTATCCCGCCGACCGCCGGCCAGGCTATGAGGAAGGTTATCTGCGGCTGGCCTACGAGGCCTTTCCCATCGCCTATCTGATGGAACAGGCCGGCGGCGCCGCCAGCGACGGCTTTACGCCGATCCTCGATCTGGTGCCCGGCCATCTGCACGACCGGGTGCCGCTGTTCTTTGGCAGCAAGGGCGAGGTGGCGGCGCTCGAAGGCTATCTGTCGAAATAACCCTATGCCAGAGCCCGGCCCGACATGGGGGCCGGGCAAATAGATTTCAACTATAGCGGTTTTTGTGCTACCATCGCACCACTACCGGTAAGATAAACCGCGCCGCATTTTCGGCGCGGCTGTCCGGCAGTTCGATCGACCGCATCGCATTTGCAAAGGATATTGCCATGTCCGACACCCGTACCCGTCAGAATGTCTTTGATCTCGGAGACCCCTGGGCCGCGCCGATCCTGTGGTATGCCCGCGCCGTCAAGGCGATGAAGGCCCGGCCGCTGGCCGAGCCGACCAGCTGGAATTTCTTTGGCGCGATCCACGGCATCTGGCGCGATCTCTGGGATCACTACGGGCTGACCGATCCCGCCGAGCCCGACCCCGACGCCACGCTCACCCGCACCTTTCTGAACCAGTGCCAGCACCAATCCTGGTATTTCCTGCCCTGGCACCGTGGCTATCTTCTGGCGCTGGAAGAGGTGTTGCGCGCCGAGATCAAGGCGCAGAACGGGCCGCATGAGAGCTGGGCCCTGCCCTACTGGAATTATTTCGGCGAGGGCCAGAACCTGCTGCCGCCGGCGTTTCACTCTCCCGACTGGCCCGACGGCACGGGCGACAACCCGCTGTTTGTCGCGCAGCGCTGGGGCGTGATGGGCGGGCAGACCCCGTTCGACGTGGGCAGCGCCACCGATCTCAAGCCGATGCAGGATCCGGTCTATACCGGGCCGGGTGGCGGCGTCAGCACCGGCTTTGGCGGGCCCTCGACCGGCTTCAACTGGAATGGCGGCAACAACGGCGGCTGCGAATCCGCGCCGCACAACACCGTGCACGGGCTGGTGGGCGGGCGCGACCCCGACGGCGGCCTGTTTCAGGGCGGGCCGCTTCTGGGGCTGATGTCGACGCCGATTTCGGCCGCGCTCGACCCGGTCTTCTACCTGCACCATTGCAACATCGACCGGCTGTGGGAGAGCTGGAACCGCTTTCCCGCCGACAAGCCCAAGGCGGATCTCAGCGATTTCACCAACCCCAACAACCTCGACTGGCTCGACGGGCCCGAGAGCCTTGGCCAGCGCGGCTTTGCCATGCCGAAACCGGACGGCAGCCCCTGGCCCTACACGCCGAAAATGATGCGCAAGCTCGCCGATCTGGGCTATGATTACGACGATCTGACACCGGGCGCCGCGGCGCCGGTGCTGGTGGCCGCCGAGACCCGGATGCGGACCCTGGGCATGGCGGAGCGCGCGGGAGGCGCCGGAATGGCAGATAGGAACAAATCGGAAATGGTCGGCGCCAGCGACGAAGGCCTCTCGCTGTCGGGCAGCGCGGCCCAGCGTACCACGGTGCGCACCGATCCCGCCGCCCGCGCCCGCATGGCCGACAGCCGCGATCCCGGCACCCGTTCCGCCCCGGACCGGGTGTTTCTCAACCTCGAAAACATCACCGGGCTGGACGATGCGACGCTGTTTCATGTCTTCCTCGGCCCGGCCGGCGGCGACGAGGCGGCGCAGCACAAGGCCGGCACCGTCTCGCTCTTTGGTGTGCGGCAGGCCAGCGCGCCCGACGCCGAACATGCCGGCAGCGGGCTGAACGCCGCGCTGGAGATCACCGAGATCGTCGACCTTCTGCACCTGCAAGGCGGTTTCACCGCCGAGGCGCTCTCGGTCCGGCTGGTGCCGCTGGACCCGGTGCCCGAGGCCGGCCGCATCCACATCGGCCGCGTCAGCATCCACCGGCAGCACGAGTGACCGCCCGGCTCCGCATCACCACTCCGGCCCGGCGCGAGCGGCTGAGAACCGCCCTGCCGCTCGCGCTTCTGGCCCTGCCGGCCTGGGGGCTTCTGGCGCTTGGAAACACCGGCCTGGCGCTATCCCCGCTCTGTTCCCCGGGCCGGATCTGGTCTTTACCCTCGCCCGAGAGCCTCGGCTTTTTCTTCACCTATGTGCCGCCCGGCACGCTGGCGCTTGGCTGGGCGCTGATGGTGGCGGCGATGATGCTGCCGACGCTCTTGCCGGTGCTGGGCCATGTCCGGGCCCGGACCTTCGCCGATCTGCGCCCGGTGGCCGAATGTCTGGTGCTGGCGGGCTATTTCGGCGTCTGGATGGCGGCCGGCGTCGGGCTGATCGGGCTGGCGCTGGGCCTGCGGCTGCTGTCGGGCGTGCCGCTCTGGCCGCTGGCGTTGGGGCTGGCGCTGCTCTGGCAGGCCAGCCCGGCCAAACAGCGCGCGCTCAACCGCTGCCATCGCCGCCCGGTTCTGGCCGGGTTCGCGCCGCGGCTCTGGCGCGACGCGCTGTGGCTGGGGGCGCGCAGCGGCGGCGCCTGCCTGACGAGCTGCGCGCCGCTGATGCTCTTGGGGTTGATGCTGCCGGGCGGCCATTTCGCCGTCATGCTGGCGCTGTCGCTCTGGATCTGGGCCGAGCGGCTGGAGCCGCCGCGCCCGCCCGGCTGGCGGTTCTGCTGGCCGCGCCGGGCCCTGCGCCTGCTGCGCCACCGGCTGGCCCAGCCGCACCGCCGGCACCCGGAGACCGCCGGCGCAACGGTCTGAGACGGGCTGGCCCGGCAGGTTCCCCGCCGGGCCGGCCCGGTGCCGCTCAGTTCAGCGCGGCGTCGGTGATTTCGGAGGTCCAGGCACCCTCGGGCTGCTTGGTGATCACCGGATCGGAGCCACCGGCCAGCAAAGTGTCGACCGTGCGCTGGTAATCCTCTTCCGCCAGCGCGCCGTTCGATCCGGCGGTGAGTTTGGCGACCTCGCCCATCATGCGGATCTGGTGCTCTTCGGTCTGGGCGCCGGTCTCGTCATAATCGAGCACGATCATGGCCGCCTCTTCCGGGTTTTCCTCGGCCCATTTCCAGCCCTGCATCGAAGCGCGGACGAATTTCTCCATCTTGGCCACGAAGTCGGGATCCTCGAGATCCTCTTCCAGCACGTAAAGCCCGTCCTCCATGGTGGCGACGCCCTGATCCTGGTACTTGAAGGTCACTAGCTCCTCGGGCGCGACGCCGGCATCGATCACCTGCCAATATTCATTGTAGGTCATGGTCGAGATGCAATCGGCCTGGCGCTGCAACAGCGGATCGACGTTGAAGCCCTGTTTCAGCACCTCGACCGAGCCTTCGGCCTTGCCGTCGGTGGCGACGCCGAGGCTGCTCATCCACGACAGGAACGGGTATTCATTGCCAAAGAACCAGACGCCGAGGGTGCGGTTGTCGAGGTCTTCGGGGCCTTCGATGCCGGCGTCCTTCCAGCAGGTCAGCATCATGCCCGAGCTCTTGAACGGCTGGGCGATATTGACCAGCGGCAGCCCGTTTTCGCGCGCCGCCAGCGCCGCCGGCATCCATTCGACGATCACATCGGCGCCGCCGCCGGCGATCACCTGCGTGGGCGCGATGTCGGGCCCGCCGGGCAGCACGGTGACGTTGAGGCCCTCGTCGTCGTAATAGCCGTTTTCCAGCGCCACGTAATAGCCGGCGAATTGCGACTGGGTCACCCATTTCAATTGCAGGGTCACGTCCTGATCCTGCGCCAGGGCGGCGCCGGTGAGCGCCGTCGAGGCCAGCGCGGCGGCAAGGAAGGTCTGTTTCATGATCGTCTCTCCTGTTGGACTTGTTTTATTGTTTCGCCGGTCAGCCCCGCTGCGAGGGATGCCAGAAGGTCAGGGTCTTCTCGGTCAGCGCGATGATCCCGTAGACCAGCGTGCCGGTGAGCGCCGCCACAAGGATTGCCGACCAGACCAGCCCGAGGTCAAGCTGTCCGATCGAGGTCGAGATGCGAAATCCCAGCCCCAGCGTCGGCGAGCCGAAGAACTCGGCAACGATGGCGCCGATCAGCGCCAGCGTCGAGGTGATCTTCAACCCGTTGAAGATGAAGGGCAAGGCCGCAGGCAGGCGCAGGCTGCGCAGGGTCTGGCCCCAGCCGGCGGCATAGGTGCGCATCAGGTCGCGCTGCATGGCCGAAGTTTCCTGAAGGCCGGCGACGGTGTTCACCAGCATCGGGAAATAGACCATGAGCACCACCACCGCCGCCTTGGACTGCCAGCCGAAGCCGAACCACATCACCAGGATCGGCGCGGTGCCGACAATCGGCAGGGCGGCCATGAAATTGCCCAGCGGCAGCAGCCCCCGGCGCAGGTAGTCGAAGCGGTCGACCAAGAGCGCCGTCAGAAAGGCCGCCCCGCAGCCGATCACCCAGCCGGCCAGCGCACCCTTGAGGATGGTCTGCACGAAATCGCCCCAGAGCATCACCAGGTTGCCGGCAAAGGTGGCGGCGATCTGGCTGGGCGGCGGCAGGATCACCGTCGGCACGCCCAGGCCGCGCACGATCAGCTCCCACATCACCAGCAGCGTCGCGCCAAAGATCAGCGGCACCGCCAGCCGCACCGCGCGGCTGTCATGCGCCGGCCCGTTGGCCAGCCGAAGATTGAGCAGCCAGCCGGCGGCCCAGACCGCCAGAGCTCCGATCACCTGTGTCATGCGCCCATCCCCATCCGCTGCAAGGCCCGGCGTTCGACCGCGCTGATCGCCCAGACCAGAAGCGCCGCCAGCGCCGCCGCCAGAAACAGCGCCGACCAGATCTGCACCGTCTGGCCATAATAACTGCCGGCCAGCATCCGCGCGCCAAGCCCGCCCTTCTGCACCGGCAATTCGCCGACGATGGCGCCGACGAGGCTGGCCGCCACGGCGATCTTGAGCGAGGCGAAGAGATAAGGCACCGAAGCCGGCAGCCGCAGCTTGGCCAGCACCGTGCCGGGCGAGGCATTGTAGGTGCGCATCAGGTCCATCTGCATGGCGTCGGGGCTCCTGAGCCCCTTGACCATGCCGACCACCACCGGAAAGAACGACAGGTAAGCCGAGATCACAGCCTTGGGCAGCAGGCCCTGAACGCCCACCGAATAGAGCACCACGATGATCATTGGCGCCAGCGCGACGATCGGGATGGTCTGGCTGACGATGGCCCAGGGCATCACCGACATGTCCATGACCCGGGAATGCACGATCCCCACCGCCAGGAGGATGCCGAGGCCGGTGCCGATCAGGAAACCCACCAGCGTGGCGTTGAGCGTGACCAGCGCGTGATGCAGCAGGCCCCGGTTCGACAGGCTGCCCGAGTTCACCAGGCCGCGGCGGCCCCGGGTCTCTTCCACCCAGGTCGATTTGTAGAGCTCGGCCACCACCTGATGCGGCGCCGGCAGGCGCGGGCGGTCGAGCGACCAGCTTTCGCCGAGCGCATGCGGATTGCCGGCGACCAGCGCCCAGGTGCCCATGTCGCGCCGCGCCACGGCGCTCTCGGGCTGGACGGTCACCCCGGCGCGTTCCGCCCGGGTCAGCACCTCCTGCACGTTCATCGGCACCACGGCGAGATACCACAGGCCGATCAACGCAAGGACCACCGCCAACACCGGCGGCAGGCCCCACCGCGTCCCCGACGCGGCGCGGGCGCTCGTGACGGCTGCGGCTTCAGTCATGGTGCACCTCCTTGACCGCGGGGTCCCGGGGCAAGCCCGGGACGGATGTCTCAAGCACCACACGCCCCGGCCGCCGCGCCGGGGCCTCGCCTCTGGCCGCGAGGTTCCGGGTCAGGCCCGGGACGGGAAAGGCCGGCGCGCTCATTCCTCGTACCCCGCGCGCAGGCCCTCGCGCACGCGGTGCGCGATTTCGATGAACTCGGGCGTGTCGCGGATGTCGAGCGGGCGCTCGGCCGGCAGCGGGCTCTCGATCACGTCGGTGATCCGCCCGGGCCGCGGCGACATCACCACGATATGGGTCGAGAGATAGACCGCCTCGGGGATCGAATGGGTGACGAAGCCGATGGTCTTCTGGGTCCGCGCCCAGAGCCGCAGCACCTCTTCATTGAGCCGGTCGCGCACGATCTCGTCGAGCGCGCCGAAAGGCTCGTCCATCAACAGCAGATCGGCATCGAAGGCCAGCGCCCGGGCAATCGACGCCCGCTGCTGCATGCCGCCCGAGAGCTGCCAGGGGAATTTCTTCTCGAAACCGCCGAGATCGACCAGATCGAGCACCCGGGCGATGCGCTCTTTCTGTTCCGCCCGGGAAAACCCCATGATCTCCAGCGGCAGGGCGATATTGCGGCCGATGCTGCGCCAGGGATAGAGCCCCGCCGCCTGAAACACATAGCCATAGGCCCGCGCCCGGCGGGCCGCATCGGGGGTCATGCCGTTGACCGTCAGGCTGCCGCCGGTCGGCTGCTCCAGCGCCGCGATACAGCGCAGAAAGGTGGTCTTGCCACAGCCCGAGGGGCCGATGAAACTGACAAAGGCGCCTTTCGGGATGTCGAGCGTGATGTCGCGCAGCGCATGAACCGGGCCGTCATTGGTCTCGAAGGTCAGGTCGAGATGGTCGGCGCGGATCACGATCTCTGCGGCTGCCTTGGCCGGTCTGTCCATGGATATCACCTTGGGGTCGGCCTGGGGGGCGGGAATGCTCACGGGTTGGGTGTCTCCTCTTGATCCTTGCCACGGCTGTCACAGAAGGCAAGCCGCATGTCGCCGGGCCGGCACGCGGCCCGCCTAGCCAGACGCCGGCCGCCGGCGGAACACGCGGCGGCGGTGCCGCTGCTGCACCGGGGGCGCGCCACCGGTCGTCAGACCCCGCTCGCCGGAATGCCCGAGCGTTCCACCGGACGCGGCGCGGTCAGCTCCTTCCACCTCGACAGCGCCTTGTTGGTGGCGGTATTGGGCGTGCGTTTGACAAATTCGCCATGGCCCTCCTGGCTGCGCAGCTCGCCGTCATGCACCGCCACATGGCCGCGCGTCAGGGTAAAGCGCGGCAGGCCCTTGACCTCCTTGCCCTCGAAGACGTTGTAATCGATCGCCGAAACCTGTGTGTCGGCGTGAATGGTCTTGGTCTTTTCCGGATCCCAGACCACGATATCGGCATCCGCCCCGGGCAGGATCGCGCCTTTCCGCGGGTAGCAGTTCAGCACCTTGGCGACATTGGTCGAGGTCACGGCGACAAATTCCTCGGGCGTCAGCCGGCCGGTCTCGACACCATGGGTCCAGAGCATCGGCATCCGGTCCTCGAGCCCGCCGGTGCCATTGGGGATCTTGGTGAAATCGCCGACGCCATAGCGTTTCTGCTCGGTGGTAAAGGCGCAATGGTCCGTCGCCACGACCGAGAGCGAGCCGGCTTGCAATCCGGCCCAGAGGCTGTCCTGGTGCTTCTGGTTGCGGAACGGCGGCGACATGACGCGGCGGGCGGCGTGGTCCCAATCCTTGTTCATGTATTCGCTGTCATCCAGCGTCAGATGCTGGATCAGCGGCTCGCCCCAGACCCGCTTGCCCTGCTGGCGGGCGCGGCGGATGGCCTCATGCGCCTCTTCACAGGAGACATGGACGATATAGAGCGGCACGCCGGCCATGTCGGCGATCATGATGGCGCGGTTGGCGGCCTCGCCTTCGACCTGCGGCGGGCGGGAATAGGCATGTGCCTCCGGCCCGGTGTTGCCCTCGGCCAGCAGCTTCTGCTGAAGATCGGCCACCACATCGCCGTTCTCGGCATGGACCATGGCAATGCCGCCCAGCTCGCCGATCCGCTGGAAGCTGGCGTACATCTCGTCATCCTGCACCATCAGCGCGCCCTTGTAGGCCATGAAGTGCTTGAAGGTGTTGATGCCGCGCTCCTTGACCACGGTCTCCATCTCGTTGAACACCTGTTCGCTCCACCAGGTGACGGCCATGTGGAAGCTGTAATCGCAATGCGCCCGGGTGGATTTGTTGTCCCACATCTTGAGCGCGTCGAGCAGGCCCTGGCCGGGGCTGGGCAGGGCGAAATCCACCACCATCGTGGTGCCGCCGGCCAGCGCGGCACGGGTGCCGCTGTCGAAATCATCGGTGGAATAGGTGCCCATGAAAGGCATTTCCAGGTGGGTGTGCGGGTCGATGCCGCCGGGCATGACATAACAGCCGCTGGCGTCGAGGGTTTCGTCGCCTTTCAGGTCGGGGCCGATCTCGGCGATAACGCCGTTTTCGACCAGCACATCGGCCTTGTAGGTCCGGTCGTGGGTGACGATGGTGCCGTTCTTGATGACTTTGCTCATGTGTGTGTCTCCTCCGGTCGCCCGTCCCGGCCATGCGCCGGGATCTCACCGGCGGCTACTCGGGAACGAGATGTGTGATGTCCCGCCACTGCGGGTTGTGTTCCATGATCAGCGCGTCTTTCCACGCGCGCCGCCAGCGTTTGAGACGGCGTTCGCGCAAGAGCGATGTCTCGAAATCCGCATGCGCCTCGAACCAGACCAGGGTGCGGATGTTGTAGCGCTCCGTGTGCCGCGAGAGCCCGGCGCGATGCGCCGCGATCCGGGCGCGCAGGTTGCGGCTGCGGCCGATGTAGATCGCGCCGCCCGGCCGCGACGCCAGGATGTAGACGAAATGCCCCATGCCCGATGGTGGGCAGCGCCGGGTTAACGCCACGTGAATCCCGGGGCGGGGCTTGGCGGTCAGCCACGAGGTCCCGGATCAGGTCCGGGACGGGCGGTGTGGGTGACATGCGCCAGGGCAAACACGCCTCCGTTCGCCGACCCCGCCCCGGCCCCCGCGCCGGGGCCTCGCCCTCCGCCATGAGGTCCCGGATCAAGTCCGGGACGGGCGGTGTGGATGACACGCGCCGGGGCAAACACGCCTCCGTTCGCGAGCCGCGCCCCGGCCATCGCGCCGGGGCCTCGCGGTCAGCCACGAGGTCCCGGATCAAGTCCGGGACGGGAGAGACGTGAAACCTCACCCCTCGATCCTCGCCGTTTCCACCACCGCATGCAGCAGGACATCGGCCCCGGCCTTGGCCCACGCCTTCGAGATCTCCTCGGCCTCGTTGTGCGACAGCCCGTCGACGCAGGGGCACATCACCATCGCCGTCGGCGCCACCCGGTTGATCCAGCAGGCGTCATGCCCCGCGCCGGAGATGATGTCGCGATGCGAATAGCCCAGCCGCTCGGCCGCCGCGCGCACCGCCGTCACGCAGCCTTCGTCAAAGGTCACCGGATCGAAGCCGCCGACCTTTTCGAAGGCGACCTCGAGCCCCATCTCGTCGCAGATCGCCTGCGCCTCCTTGCGGAGCCGCGCTTCCATGTCCTCGATCACCGCAAGCTCGGGCGAGCGGAAATCGACAGTGAACACCGCCTTGCCGGGGATCACGTTGCGCGAATTGGGAAAGACCTCGATATGGCCCGCCGCGCCCACCGCATCGGGCTTGTGCGACCAAGCGATCTCGTCGACCTTGTCGAGGATGCGCGCCATGCCGAGCCCGGCGTTCTTGCGCATCGGCATCGGCGTCGAGCCGGTGTGGCTCTCCTTGCCGGTCACCGTCACCTGGGTCCAGCTCAGGCCCTGGCCGTGGGTGACGACGCCGATGTCCTTGCCCTCGGCCTCGAGGATCGGCCCCTGCTCGATATGCAGCTCAAAGAAGGCGTGCATCTTGCGGGCGCCCACCTCTTCCTCGCCCTTCCAGCCGATCCGCGCCAGTTCGTCACCGAATTTTTTGCCGTCGTGATCCTCGCGGTCATACGCCCAGTCCTGGGCGTGAACCCCGGCAAAGACGCCGGACGCCAGCATGGCGGGGGCAAAACGCGTGCCCTCCTCGTTGGTCCAGTTGGTGACCACGATCGGGTGCCTGGTCCGGATGTCCAGATCGTTCAGCGTGCGCAGGATCTCCAGCCCGCCCAGCACCCCCAGCACGCCGTCATATTTGCCGCCGGTGGGCTGGGTGTCGAGATGGCTGCCCACATAGACCGGCAGCGCCTCGGGGTCGCTGCCTTCGCGCCGGGCGAACATGTTGCCCATCTGATCCAGCCCCATCGAACAGCCCGCCGCCTCGCACCAGCGCTGAAACAGCGCCCGGCCCTCGCCGTCCTCGTCGGTCACGGTCTGGCGGTTGTTGCCGCCGGCCACGCCAGGGCCGATCCTGGCCATCTCCATGAGACTGTCCCAAAGACGGTCGCCATCGACGGTCATGTTGGCTGTCGGTTCGGTCATGTCACCCCCTGTCGGTGATAAAGGCCCTTCGGGCTCTCATTGAATTTGACCAATCGGTCAAAAGAACGCTACCACGGGTGAGAAGTCAGTCAAGGCACTCTCGGCTGTGGCAGGCAATTGGTTTATTTTTGGGCAGGAATTCCACGGCATGACGGAGACTTCGGCAATCGCGCAAGGCGCGGCCCGCCGCACGGCGAACGGCAAATCGCGCACCCGGATTCAGCTTCGCAACCGCGAGCGCATCCTTCAGGCCGCCTTGCAGGTCTTTTCGCAATACGGCTTTCGCGGCGCGACCCTCGATCAGATCGCCGGCGAATCCGGCCTCTCCAAGCCCAACCTGCTGTATTATTTTCCCTCCAAGGAGGCGATGCACCAGGATTTGTTGCAGGCGCTGCTGACCGCCTGGCTCGACCCGCTGCGCGCGCTGGATGCCAGCGGCGACCCGCTCGAGGAAATCCTGGCCTATGTGAAGCGCAAGCTCGAGCTGGCCCGCGACTACCCGCGCGAAAGCCGGCTGTTCGCCAACGAGATCCTGCAAGGCGCGCCGCGCATCCTGCCGATCCTCGAAACCGACCTGCGCGCGCTGGTCGACGAGACGGCCGAGACGATTCGCGGCTGGTGCGCCGCCGGCCGGCTGGCGCCGGTCGATCCGGTGCATCTGATCTTCTCGATCTGGGCGCTGACCCAGCATTACGCCGATTTCCAGGTGCAGGTCACGGCGGTGCTGGGCCAGGACAACCCCTTCGAGGCGGCGGAGGCGCATCTGGAGACGCTGTTCCGCCGCCTGCTGACACCAGGGTGAAGCAGCGGCGTCACTCTGCCGCCTGCGGTGCCATCGGGTTGTTGGGATGGGTGGTCCAGTTGGCATAGTCCTCCTGCACCACGCGGCCGGTGCGCGGATCGACGGCGCCGGCGGCCAGCCGCTCCATCGAGATGCAGTTCTCGACCGGGCAGACATCGACGCAGAGGTTGCAGGCGACACATTCCGCGTCGATCACCTCGAAGGTGCGGTCGGGTGTCATCGCGATGGCCTGGTGCGAGGTGTCCTCGCAGGCGGCATAACAGCGGCCGCATTTGATACAGGCCTCCTGATCGATCCGCGCCTTGGTGACATAGTTGAGATTCAGGTATTGCCAGTCGGTGACATTGGGCACCGCCATGCCGACAAAATCCTCGACCCGGGCAAAGCCCTTTTCGTCCATCCATTCGCTGAGGCCGCGTTTCATCTCTTCGACGATCTTGAAGCCATAGGTCATGGCGGCGGTGCAGACCTGGACGTTGCCGGCGCCGAGCGCGATGAATTCGGCCGCATCGCGCCAGGTGGTCACCCCGCCGATGCCCGAGATCGGCAGGCCCCGGGTCTCGGGGTTGCGGGCAATCTCCGAAACCATCGACAGGGCGATCGGCTTGACCGCCGGGCCGCAATAGCCGCCATGGCTGCCCTTGCCGTCGATCGTCGGCTCCGGCGCGAAATTGTCGAGATCGATCGAGGTGATCGAATTGATCGTGTTGATCAGGCTCACCGCATCGGCGCCGCCGTTCCTGGCCGCCGTCGCCGGCTTGCGGATGTCGGTGATGTTGGGGGTCAGCTTGACGATGACGGGCCGGTCATAGTTCTGCTTGCACCAGCGGGTCACCATCTCGATGTATTCCGGCACCTGGCCCACGGCCGAGCCCATGCCGCGTTCCGACATGCCGTGCGGACAGCCGAAATTCAGCTCGATGCCGTCGGCGCCGGTCTCGGCCACCCGCGGCAGGATCGCCTTCCAGGCCGCCTCTTCGCAGGGCACCATGATCGAGGCAATGAGCGCCCGGTCGGGATAATCCGCCTTGACCCGCGCCATTTCCTCGAGGTTGACCTCGAGCGGCCGGTCGGTGATCAGCTCGATGTTGTTGAGCCCCAGCAGCCGCCGGTCGGCGCCGTAGATCGCGCCATAGCGGGGGCCGTTGACATTGACGACCGGCAGGCCCTCTTCGCCGAGCGTCTTCCAGACGACGCCGCCCCAGCCGGCCTCGAAGGCGCGGCGGACGTTGTATTCCTTGTCGGTCGGCGGCGCCGAGGCCAGCCAGAACGGGTTGGGTGAGGATATTCCGAGGAAATTGGTGGTCAGGTCAGCCATGGGTCAGGTCTCCGAAATCTTGGTGCAGCGCCGCGGATCTTGCTCTCCGCGCCCCGGACCCCGATCCGGGGCCTCCTGGGCGGCGCTTGAAACGAACGCCCCGGATCACTCTCCGGGACAGGCCCCGGATCAAAGTCCGGGACAGGCCCCGGAACGCGGTCCGGGGCGGGGTCATGCCTGCATCAGCGCGGCGTGGATGTCCTCGGCGGCGTCGCGCCCCTCGGCCACGGCCACCACCGTCAGGTCTTCACCCGGCGTGCAATCGCCGCCGGCCCAGACACCCGCGATGCCGCTGCGCCCGGCACCAGCCACGGCGATCTTGCCGCGCTCCAGCCCGAGATCGCCCAGCGGCACCAGCATCTGCCCGATGGCGCGCAACACCTGGTCGGCGGGCAGCTCGATGCGCTCGCCGGTGCCTTGCAGCCGGCCGTCCACGTCGGCGGTGTATTCCAGCACCATGGTACCATCTTCCAGCGCCACCGGCATCACATTGCTGATGATCCGCACGCCTTTCGAGGCCGCCAGGTCCTGCTCGAATTTCGAGGCCCCCATCCGGTCGCGGTCGCGGCGATAGGCCAGCGTCACGTTCTCGGCGCCCAGCAGCCGCGCCTGCACCGCGGCATCGACCGCCGTCATGCCGCCGCCGATCACCACCACGTTGCGCCCCACCGGCAGCGCGCGCAGATCGCCGGCCTGGCGCAGCGCCGCGATGAAATCCACCGCATTCGCCGCCTCCGCGTCACCGGGCATCTCCAGCGCATTCACCGCGCCAAGCCCGATCCCGAGGAACACCGCGTCATGGCCCTCGCGCAGCGCGTCGAGCGACAGATCCCCGCCCAGCATCCGGCCATAGGCGATCTCGATGCCGCCGATTCCCAGCAGCCAGTCCACCTCGCGCGCAGCGAAATCATCGGTCGTCTTGTAGGCGGCAAGGCCGTATTCGTTGAGCCCGCCGGGCTTTTCCTTGGCCTCGTAGATGGTGACCTTGTGGCCCTTCATCGCCAGCCGGTGGGCACAGGCCAGCCCCGCCGGCCCGGCGCCGACCACCGCCACATGTTTCCCGGTCGCAGCGGCACGGACAAAGGGATGGCCCTGCCGCGTCATCATCGCATCGGTGGCAAAGCGTTGCAGCCGCCCGATCTCGACCGGCTTGCCCTCGGCCATCTCGCGCACGCAGGCCTGTTCACAAAGCGTCTCGGTCGGGCAGACCCGGGCGCACATGCCGCCAAGGATGTTCTGTTCCAGAATCGTCCGCGCCGCCGCCTCGGGCTGGCCGGTGGAGATCTGCCGGATGAACAGCGGAATGTCGATGTCGGTGGGGCAGGCGGTGATGCAGGGCGCATCGTGACAGAAGTAGCAGCGGTCCGCCGCCACATGGGCTTCGTGTTGATCGAGCGGCGGATGCAGGTCCGCGAAGTTCGCCTCTATCTCCTCGGTCGTGAGCCGCCCTGCGGCCACACCTGGGGTCAATGGGTGGGTCATGTCGTCTCCCTGTTCTTTTTTGACAGCCTGCCACAGATCAAAATTTTATCAAACGGTAAAAAATTGAAATGCGCAAAATTCCTGCAAACGGGGCCAGCGGACGCATCCGCCCCGGCCCTCGCGCCGGGGCCTCGAGCATCCGGCCCACTTGCCGATCCCCGAAACGCCGTCACCTTCGCGCCCCCCGGGGCACCGCTTCCGCAGGCCGGGAGGTCCCGGGGCAAGCCCGGGACGGGTATCCTGCCCCGCCCTTTCGAGCCCCCCGCCCCGGCCCCCGCGCCGGGGCCTCGCGCGTCCGGCCCCCTGGCCGATTCTCGAATCGCCGCCACCTTCGCGCCCCCCAGGGCCGCCGCTTCCGCAGGCCGGGAGGTCCCGGGACAAGCCCGGGACGGGTATCCTGACCCGCCCTTTCGAGCCCCCCGCCCCGGCCCCCGCGCCGGGGCCTCGCGCCTCAGGACCGCATGCCGACTTGTGACAACCAGCCGCCTCCCTCGGCGCGCAAACCACCATTTCCGTAAATCAAGTTGACCCGGAGCAGGTCCGGGACGGGGGCCTTGGCCCGCGCTGCCGCGCCGCCGCCCGCCGGTTCACTCCGCCCAGGCGGTCACCTTGCGATCGATGGTCTTGCGCGACACGCCGAGCCGCCGCGCGGCCTCGGCGCGATTGCCGTCGCAGAGATCGAGCACATGCAGCACATGCCGCTGCACCACCAGATCGAGGTTCTCGATGGCCTGCGCCCCGGTCACCGCGCCATGGCCCGCGAACTCATCCGGGAACCCGCCGAGGATCACCGACCGCTCGATCAGGTTCTTCAACTCGCGCACATTGCCGGGCCAATCGTAGCGCCGGAGCTTGAGCAGCGTCTCCTCGTCGAGCGCCAGCCCCGGCATGCCCAGCGTGGTGGCGAACTGGCGCATGAAAAGCGCCGCCAGCTCGACGATATCCTCGGAGCGCTCGCGCAGTGGCGGCATCTCGATCCGCATCACGTTGACCCGGTGATACAGGTCGGCGCGAAACCGCCCGGCCGCCACCGCCGAGGCCAGATCGGCGTTGGTGGCAAAGAGAAACCGCAGGTTCAGCGGAATCTCGCGCTCTGCCCCGTCGGGCCGGATCTTCTGATCCTCCAGCACCCGCAGCAACGCCGCCTGCAAGGTCTCGGGCATCTGCGCCACCTCGTCGAGAAACAGCGTTCCGCCATCGGCCAGCAGCAGCAGCCCGGGTTTCAACCGCCCGTCGCCCTCGACCGTGCCGAACAGCTCGGGCACGATCCGGTCCACCGCGATGGCGGCGCAATTGACCGCCACGAACGGCTTTTCCGCCCGATCCGACAGCCCGTGCAACTGCCGCGCCGCCAGCTCCTTGCCGGTGCCGCTCTCGCCGGTAAAGAGCACCGGCGTCGGCAGGGGCGCCAGCCGGTCGAGCAACCCGCGCACCTCGGCCAGCGCCGGCGAGGCCCCCAGAAGCTTGCCCGCCCCCGCCCCGGCATGCAGCTCGCGGCGCAGCAGAAGGTTGTCGCGCCGCAGGTTCTTGCGGTCGAGCGTGCGCGCCATGGCGCCGAGGATCTGATTGGCGCGAAAGGGTTTCAGCACGAAATCCGACACCCCGGCCCGGAGCGCGGCAATCGCGGTCTCGAGATCGGCATAGGCGGTGATCAGGATGGTATCGGCAAAGAAGCCGCGCCGGCGCTGTTCGGTCACCCAGTCGAGCCCGGTGCCCCCCGGCATGATATTGTCGAGGATCACCAGATCGAAATGATGCTCGTCCAGCGCCCGCGTCGCCTCGGCCGGTGACCCGGCACCGGAGACCCGCTTGACGCGCGGCTCGAGGATCTTGACGAGGAAATTGCGCATCCCCGGCTCGTCGTCGATCACCAGAACCTGCGCACCCGAGAGCGTGCCGCCAAACTCGTCCGAAGGGGTCATCGCCGCGCGCCGCTCACTGGACCCGGACATTCGGGCCGGAATAGGCCTCCTGCGCCGAGAACCCGAGTTCATGGAGCCCGTAATAGGCCGCGACGCCGATCAGGACGATGGCGGCAAATCCGGCGAACATGGCTTTCATTCCTTGGCTTCCTTCGTGGTGGCGGTTTTCAGAAAGGCGATCAGATCGGCGCGGTCCTGCGCCCCGGCGATCACCTGCATCGGCATCTTCGAGCCGGGAATGTAATGGTCCGGGCCCTGATCGAACAGCGCGTCGATGGTCTCTTCGTTCCAGACAATCTCCGCCCCGTCCAGCGTAGCGGAATAGCTGTAGCCTGGCAAAACCCCGGCGCGCCGGCCAAAAACGCCAAACAGGCTCGGCCCCGCCTTGCGCGACGGCCCCGGTTCCAGCGCGTGGCAGATCGAACATTTGCGCATGAACTGGCGTTCGCCGTTGGGCATGGTCGCGGCATCGCGCAGGAACGATCTTTCGCCGGAGATCCCCGGCGCAAAGGCATCGAGGCTGGCCACCGGCCAGCCATAGCCAACGTCGTCGATGCCGCCGGCATAGAGCATCGCGCCCTCGGGGCCGAAATCCAGCGCCCAGACCGGGCCCGCGCGGGTGGCGCGGAAATCGCGGGCGATCTGCCATCTGTCGGTGTCGACGATCATGATATAGCCCTGCCCGTCCCCCACCGCGAGCTGCGCGGTCTCCGCGTGCCAGGCCATGGCGAGGATCGGCCGGCGGTCGAGGGTGAAATCGGCGATCTCCGCGCCCGCCATGTCGACGATCCGCGTGCCGCCATCCACCGCGCCATAGGCGATCCAGCCGTCGCCCGCCACCAGCGTGTTGACCCCGAAGCCATGTTTCACCAGCGGCAGCGCCGCGCCGGTCGCCAGATCATAACGCAGGATCTCGCCGCCCGCCGTCCCGGCCAGCAGCACCGTGTCGCTGAGACAGGCCAGCGCGTTCACCGGCGCCCCGGGCGGGGCCAGCTCGCGCGCCGCACCGCCCTCCAGGGGCCAGATCCGCACGCTGCCGTCCCAGCTGCCGCTGGCCAGCCAGCCGCCCGAGGGCGCAAAGGCCAGCGCCGCCACCTTGCCGCGATGCCGCCCGAGCTCCCGCGCACCGGCGCCCCCGGTCTGGCGCGGCCCGCCCCGGACCTGATCCGGGGCCTCCTGGCCCGCCGCTTCGGGCTCCACCTCCACCTGCCAGAGCCGCACCGCGAAATCGTCCCCGCCCGAGGCCAGCAGACCTCCCGGCCCCCAGGCCAGCGCCGTCACCGCCGCCGCATGTCCTTCGAGCCATTGCGGCACCCGGCCGCGCCACAGCCCGACCGAATTGTCGAAACTGGCGCTGGCCACGCGGCCGTCCGGCGACACCGCCAGCGCCATCACCGGCCCGCCGTGGCCCTTGAGCGTGGTGAACTCGGCGGCCGACACCGCCGCCCCGCACACCAGTGCCAGCCCTGCAAGCGCCGCCCGCATGGCTATTCCGCCGGCTGCGCCGGGGTCTCGGGTCCGGCCTCGCGCTCTTTCACCTTGTCGAGCCAGAGCGAATGGTGCTGCTCGGCCCAATTCTCGTCGACCTGGCCCGAGCCCATAGCGTCATAGGCGCCTTCCATGCCCAGCGTGCCGATATAGATATGGCCGATGATCACCGCCATCAGCACGAACCCGACGATCGCATGCCAGAGCTGGGCATATTGCATCTCTTCCTGCGGCGACAGCGCGGTCGGGAAGGGTTGCAACCCGACCCAGTCGTAGACCCCCCAGTCGTTCAGGTGCCGGAAGGTCGCGTCGAACAGCGGCAGCTCGAAGGGAAAGAGCAGCGACAGCCCCGAGACCGACACCGAGGCGCCGAACAGGATCACCGACCAGAAGACGATCTTCTGCCCGGCGTTGAACTTCTTGGCCGGCGGGTGCTTCTTGCCGATGATGCCGCCGCCATAGCGAAACCAGGTCAGATCGGTGCGGTCCGGCAGATTGTGCCAGACCCACATCACGAAGACCATGAGGAGCCCCAGCATGAAGGCCCAGGCAACGTTGTTGTGGATGAACTTCGAGGCGATCAGCAACTGCGAGTTGAACTCCAGCCCGAACCAGCCGATGAAATACTTGCGGCCGAACAGCGTGAACAGCCCAGTGAAGGCCAGCAGGAGGAACGAGCCCGCCATCATCCAATGGGCAAAGCGCTCGATCGCCTTGAAGCGGGTGACGGTGCGGCCGGCCTTGCCGCCTTCGATCCGCACGGTGCCGCGCAGCAGAAAGAACACCGCCAGCAGGCCGATCGTGCCAAGCAGCAGCCAGCCGCCATAGATGCGCAGCGGCCCCTCGCGCAACTCGAGCCACCACATGCCATTGTCCTGCACCAGCACACCGCCGGCCGGATGCGCGGTGCTGACGTTCACATTGGCCTCGTTATAGCGCAGCGCACGCCAGAAATCGCTGTCCGAGGCGCCGCCCAGCGGGCCGAGCTGCGGCACCGCTGCGGGTTCGTCCAGATCGTTGCCCCGGCGAAAGCTGTCGTCGACCGGCAGCCCGCGCTGGCGCCGCAGGATGTCCTCCAGCGTCTGCGCGCCGCCGGTGGCGGTGCGGTCCACCGGCGGGGCCGTGCTCTCGACCGGCGGGCGGGCTTCGAATTCGGTTTGGGCCTCCTGCGCCGCCAGCGGGGCGGTGAACAGGACAAGGCAGAGTACGGCCATCAGATGGCGCAGCATGGAGGTCTCCCGCGATCAATTCGGAGGCGCAAACGCGGCGACCCGAGAGCCGCCGCGCCAGTGGAATATGTCAGGGCGGCGGGCCGATCCGGCCCCGCCCGCCGCAGGCGTCGGGTGGGGTCTCACCCCACCTTCGGCGCGCGCGCGGTCGGGTGTCGGGTGCCCCTGATCAGCCGCCCTTCTGTTCGTAGGCCGTGCCCCAGCCCCAGGCACCGGAGCCGAAGCCGCGGGCCACTACACGCTCGCGGTAGATCGCCGACACCACGTCGCCGTCGCCCGCCAGAAGCGCCTTGGTCGAACACATCTCGGCGCAGAGCGGCAGCTTGCCCTCGGCGATCCGGTTGCGCCCGTACTTCGAGAACTCGGCCTGGCTGTGGTTTTCCTCGGGGCCGCCGGCGCAGAAGGTGCATTTGTCCATCTTGCCGCGCGATCCGAAGTTGCCCGCCTGCGGATATTGCGGCGCGCCGAAGGGGCACGCGTAGAAGCAATAGCCGCAGCCGATGCACAGATCCTTGGAGTGCAGGACGATGCCCTCCTCGTTCTGGTAGAAGCAGTCGACCGGGCACACCGCCATGCAGGGCGCATCCGAACAATGCATGCAGGCCACCGAGATCGACCGCTCGCCGGGCGACCCGTCCTGGATGGTCACGACGCGCCTTCGGTTGATCCCCCAGGGCACCTCATGTTCGTTCTTGCAGGCCGTGACGCAGGCGTTGCATTCGATGCAGCGCTCGGCGTCACAGAGAAACTTCGCTCTAGCCATATCTCTTTCTCCTTACGCTGGCATGATCTTGCAGAGAGTCGCTTTCGTCTCCTGCATCTGGGTCACGCTGTCATAGCCATAGGTCTGGGCCACGTTGGTCGATTCCCCCAGGACATAGGGGTCGGCCCCGTCGGGGTATTTCGACCTCTGGTCCTCGCCCTGGTAGTGCCCGCCGAAGTGGAAGGGCATGAAGGCCACGCCCTCGCCCACCCGCGGCGTCACCATCGCCATGACCTTGACCCTGCCGCCCTCCGGCCCTTCGACCCAGACCTGGCTGCCGTCCCGCACACCCAGGTTGTTGGCGTCGCGCGGGTTGATCTCGACAAACATGTCCTGCTGCAACTCGGCCAGCCAGGGGTTCGACCGGGTCTCGTCGCCGCCGCCTTCATATTCGACCAGCCGGCCGGACGTCAGGATCATCGGGTAATCCTTGCTGAAGTCCTGCTTCTGGATCGAGGCGTACATCGTCGGCAACCGGTAGAACTTGCGGTCCTCGTAGGTCGGATAATCCGCCACCAGATCGCGCCGGTTGGTATAAAGCGGCTCGCGGTGCAGCGGGATCGGATCCGGGAAGGTCCAGACAACGGCACGGGCCTTGGCATTGCCAAAGGGCGCGCAGCCATGCTTGATCGCGACCCGCTGGATGCCGCCCGACAGGTCGGTCTTCCAGTTGATCGTGCTGACCTTCTCGTTGAAATCCGAGGGGAAGGGCGACATCGCCTGCTCGCCGACCTCCTCGGCCGCGCCCTGGGTGCCGTTCGGCTGGGCCAGGTTCTGGCCTTCTGCGGTCTGCTGCACCGTGTCGCTCTGATCGGCCTCCGGTGTCGCATTGGCCGCTTCCTCGCCGTCGTCCTGATTGCCGACCGCCGAGTCGTTCAGCCCCTCGACCCCGGCAATCCGGCCCATGGTGCGCTTTTCCGCCTCGGTCAGATCGCCATCCCAGCCCAGATCCACCAGCATCTGATAGGTGAACTCGGGATAGCCGTCCTGAAGCTCCGCCCCGGGGTTCGACACGCCTTCGGCCAGCAGATTGTCGCCATCCCGCTCGACGCCGAACCGGGCCCGGAAACACAGCCCGCCTTCGGCCACCGGCTTCGACATGTCATAGAGATTGGGCGTGCCGGGATGGTTCAGCTCGGGATTGCCCCAGCTTGGCCAGGGCAGGCCGTAGTAATCGCCGTCCGCCGGGCCGCCGATGGCCTGCAACGTGGTGCGGTCAAAGGTGTGCTGGTTGTCCATGTGCAGCTTCAGCCGTTCCGGCGACTGGCCGGTATAACCGATCGTCCACATGCCCCGGTTGATCTCGCGAAGGGTGTCCTCGGCGTCGGGCGTGATGCCGTCCTCCTCGAGCGCGATATTGCGGAACATGCGGTCGTGAAAGCCGAACTTCCTGGCAAACAGGCCGATGATCTCCTGGTCCGGCTTGCTCTCGAACAGCGGCGCCACCACCCGTTCGCGCCATTGCAGCGAGCGGTTGGAAGCGGTGACCGAACCGCGGGTTTCGAACTGCGTCGCCGCCGGCAGCAGATAGACGCCATCGGTGCGGTCGTGCAGCACCGCCGAGACCGTGGGATAGGGGTCGATCACCACCAGGGTGTCGAGCATCTCCATCGCCTTTTTCATCTCGGTCATGCGGGTCTGCGAGTTGGGCGCATGGCCCCAGAGCACCATGGCCCGCACCTTGTCGGGGTTGTCCATGTTCTCGGGGTCTTCCAGCACGCCATCGATCCAGCGCGACACCGGGATGCCGGTGAGGGTCTGAAGCGATTTCTCCTTGCCGTCCTTGTCGGTGACCTTGGCAAACTGCGCGGCGAGCCATTCCGGGTCTTCCTCCCAGACGCGCGCCCAATGGGCCCAGGCGCCGTTCGACAGCCCGTAGTACCCCGGCAATGTGTGCGACAGCACGCCCAGATCGGTCGCGCCCTGCACGTTGTCATGGCCGCGGAAGATGTTGGTGCCGCCGCCGGTGGTGCCCATGTTGCCAAGCGCCAGTTGCAGGATGCAATAGGCGCGGGTGTTGTTGTTGCCATTGGTGTGCTGGGTGCCGCCCATGCACCAGATCACGGTGCCGGGGCGGTTGTTGGCCAGCGTCATCGCCACGCGGCGCAGCTGGCTGCCCGGCGTGCCGGTGACCCGTTCCACCTCTTCCGGCGTCCAATTGGCCACCTCGGCGCGGATCTGATCCATCCCCCAGACCCGGGTGCGGATGAACTCCTTGTCCTCCCAGCCGTTCTCGAAGATGTGCCAGAGAATGCCCCAGATCAGCGCCACGTCCGAACCGGGCCGGAACCGCACGTATTCATCGGCATGGGCCGCGGTGCGGGTGAAGCGCGGATCGCAGACGATCAGCGGCGCGTTGTTCTGCTCCTTGGCGCGCAGCACGTGCAGCAGCGAGACGGGATGCGCCTCGGCCGGGTTGCCGCCGATGATGAAGATCGCGCGGCTGTTGTGAATGTCGTTGTAGCTGTTGGTCATGGCGCCGTAGCCCCATGTGTTGGCCACACCCGCAACGGTCGTCGAATGGCAGATCCGGGCCTGGTGATCGACGTTGTTGCTGCCCCAATAGGCCGCGAACTTGCGGAACAGATAGGCCTGTTCATTGGAATGCTTGGCCGAGCCCAGCCAATAGACCGAATCCGGCCCGCTTTCCTCGCGGATCGTCATCATCTGGTCGCCGATCTCGTCGATCGCCTGTTCCCAGGAAATCCGCTTCCACTCGCCGCCCTCTTTCTTCATCGGGTACTTGAGCCGGCGCTCGCCGTGGGCGTGTTCGCGCACGCTCGCGCCCTTGGCGCAATGGGCGCCCAGGTTGAACGGGCTGTCCCAGCCGGGCTCCTGCCCGATCCAGACGCCGTCGCTAACCTCGGCCATCACGGTGCAGCCGACCGAGCAATGGGTGCAGACCGATTTGCGAATTTCGACGCTGCCCCGCGGCGCGGTCTGGGCCGAAGCCGGTTTCACCGTGCCGCCGGTCGCGGCAATCGCGGCCATTCCGCCGATCGCCAGACCCGATCCGCGCAGGAACGCGCGGCGGTCCACCGAAGCCTTGGCCACGTCTGACAGGATCGAGCCCCGCTGGGGGCGTCGCGCAACCCCGTTGGTCTTTTTCCTCAACATGTCGTTTCCTCCCTTGCAGGCAGCCTGCGAGCCCTTGCTCCAGCCGCGCGCTTGGTACTGTTGTTGGCCTCCGGGCAGTCGGGCGTCACGCAACCAGTCGCTCTTGGCCTGTCTTCGGTCCGGTTGGCTCCGGGCCGCGTTGTCTTCAGAACTTCGCGCTGGCGAAGTAGGCCCGGGTATGGGCCGTGTCCTGCATCCTCTCGGAAGTCAGGTCGGGTTCCGAGGCCTCCGCCTCCGTCCCGCTGGCCGCCACCGCGACCGCCGCAATCGGCGCCGTGGTCCCGGCCAGTTTCAGGAAATCGCGGCGGCTTGCGCCCCGGTCCTTGGCACTGTCGTCAGCCATGACGTCTCTCCCCTTCTGGTTCCGACGGTCGCCCGCCGCTCGTTGTGGCGCCCGCAGGCACCGGTTCAGCCAAGACGGAAGGCCTCCGTCTCGACGCTCATGAACACCTGGCCGATGCGGCCCACCGGCGCGTAAAAGACGCTGTTCCGGGCGCCTTCGAGATCGGCAAAAAAATGCCCGGCCCAGGGGCCGATATGCCTGGCAAAGAAGTCCTTCTGCGCGCCCAGATCCGCCGGATCGCGGAACCGCCCGGCAATGATCGCGCCCATCATCTCCATCAGGCTGGCGATATTGTCCTCGGGTTCAAACACGGTGTCGGCCCGCTCCAGCCCGAGCTTGGCCATGTCCTGCCGCAGCAGCGCCAGCGGCTTTTCGTTGAGAAAGCCGGTCAGGTAATAAGAGGCATAAGGCAGCAGCTCGCCGCGCCCCAGACCGATGAACAGCTTGTTGTATTCGCTCTCGGCCGCCTGCGGCTTGGTCACCTTGGCCAGCTTGGCCAGGGTGGTGATCGCCTGGCCCAGCGCGCTGTCATCGCCGGTCAGCCCGGCGGTCTGCGCCAGCAGCATCTCGTCCGGCGGGCCGGAGAGGATCACCCCGAGGAAATTATAGAGATCCGCGCGCAGGCGGTCCTCTTCGGCAATGCTGGGTGCGGTGGCAGTGGTCATTCAAACCCTTTCGAAAGTGAAACGCATGCGGCGGTGGCGCGGTGCGAGGGGGGCGGGATCCTCCGCGTCCGCCGGCAGACCCGCCAGCGCGCTGCCGTCCCGGACCCGTTCCGGGACCGCATCGCCGGCCTCGGCCAACTCGCCCCGGAGCTGATCCTGCCCGCCCCGGACCCGATCCGGGGGGGCCTCGGTGTTTGTCTCGGTCTCATCGTCAGAGACAGAAGTCCCGGAGCAGGTCCGGGACGCGAGAGCCTCGGCATCAACCGCGGTCGCCTGGTTCAGCGCGACCTCCGTGGCCTCATCGGCATCCTCCAGCCCCCGGAACTGCTCGAGCATCCCCTTGCCGACCGTATAGAGCGACTGCATGTTCTCGACGCACATTGCCGTGTCGGTGAAATCCTCGCCGTAATCGACCAGCCCGTCGACATTGGCCAGAACCGGGTTCAGCCCCCAGAGCCGCCGCAGGGCCCGCCGCTTCAGCCGGTCGGGCAGCGCATGTTTGAGGAACGCCCGGATCTCCTCGGCACTGACCAGCGCCTCGGGCTCCTTCAGCCCGGCCTCGGCCAAAAGCTCGGCATCCGGCCGCGCCTCCAGCGCCTGCGCCTCGGCCTGGCGCAAGGAGGCCTCGTGCGCCTCTGCCTCGGCCCGGGCCTCGGCCGCCACCGCGGCACGGCGTTTCAGCCAGGCGCTCATGACAGCCGCCTCCGCTTCAGGGCCGGCGAGGCATAGATATCCGCCGGCTTGCCGATCCGCGGATCGCCCACCCCGTCCTGCACCAGATCGACGCGCGTCCGGTCGCGGCGCCGCTTCACGAACACCTCGTCCTGGTGGAAATCCTCGACGAACTCCCGCACCCAGGCCACCAGCCCATGCGGCATCGGCACCTTCTCGACGATCTCTTCACCGCTGTCGGTGTAATCCTGCGCCTCGTAGGGCGAGGCCGTCACCAGCACCACCTCGAGCGGCGGATCGCCCGCCGCTTCGCGCATCACCACATAGAGGCTGGGCACCCGCGCGCTGATGCCGTGCAGATAGGCCTCGGTCTCGGCGCCGTGCAATTCGAGCGTCATGGTCGCGGCGTGATATTCCACCGCCCCGTCTTCCTGGCGCATCACCCGCCAATCCGCCGGCCCCGCGCCCGGCAGCACGGCGCTCGCCGTCCAGTGCCAGGCCGCCCAACGCGTGGCGCCGGGCGTCTTGCGCAGGACCACGCCGACCGGCAGCGTGCGGTACATCTTCGGATTGTGGATCACTTTGACTTGTCTCTCCCTGCCGTCAGCTTGAAATGCGCCTGCCACGGCCGCCAAGCGCTTTCTGCGATCGCGGCGGAAATTCCCGGTGCGCCGGACAATTTGACCGGCCCGACCGGGGGGATTTGGCGGCCTCGGTCGATTTGTCCAACCTGATGATTTTTGTCTGATTAGCCGATCGCGCAGCTGCGGCGAATCAACTGCCCCGGATGCTGCCGCGCAGCACTGGGGGCACCGGCCCGGAGCGGCAGAAAACCGGTTGTGGTCCCGGGGCGAACGCGATTAGCGTGATGCCGCGCCGGGCCTCGAAAGAGGTGGGGAGAGGGCGCGGCTCCGGAGGAGAAAATCATGCCCAAGACCTTGATAACATGCGATTGTCAGGGATCGATGCAAATCGATTCGCAGGCCCTCGCCGAGCGCGCCGGCCTGGACGTCGCCGCCCCCTGTCAGGCGCTGTGCCAGGGCCAGATCGACCGCGCCGCAGAGGCCTTGACATCCGGAGATGCGATTTTCTGCTGCACCCAGGAGGGCCGGACATTTAGCGCTTTGGCCGAGGAGCTGGGGGTCGAGGCCCCCGCCCTGCTCGATCTGCGCGACCGCGCCGGTTGGAGCGCAGATCCGGCCCCGAAGCTGCCCAAAATGTCCGCCCTTCTGGCCGAGGCCCTGCTGCCCGCGCGGTCCGACCGCAGCCTCGACGTGGTCTCCGAGGGGCTCTGCCTGGTCCTCGGCCCGGCCGAGGTGGCGCTCGAAGCCGCGGCGCAGCTTGCGCCGCACCTGAGCGTGACCGTGCTGCTCGACGATGCGACCGATCTGGCCGACCGGCCCGATTTCGACGTCATCGCCGGCCGGCTGCGCAAGGCCAGCGGCGCGCTTGGCCAGTTCTCGGTCACCATCGACGCGCTGCGCATGATCGACCCCACCGGGCGCGGCCCGCTGGGCTTTACCGCGCCGCGCGACGGCGGCCAGAGCGAATGCGACATCCTGCTCGACCTGCGCGGCGCACCGCCGCTGTTCCCGGCGCATGAGAAACGCGAAGGCTACCTGCGCGCCGATCCCGCGCATCCGCCCTCGGTCGCCGCTGCCGTGATGGCCGCCTCGCACCTTGTCGGCACCTTCGAAAAGCTGCTGCATGTGCGCACCGAGCCGCTGCTCTGCGCTCATTCCCGCGCCGAGCAGACCGGCTGCACCCGCTGTCTCGATCTCTGCCCTACCGGCGCGATCTCGCCCACCGGGGAATTCGTCACCGTCGATCCGATGATCTGTGCCGGCTGCGGCGCCTGTTCCGCCGCCTGCCCCTCCGGCGCGATCAGCTATGACGCGCCCCCCGTCGATCTCATCATGGCCCGCGTCCAGACCTTGGCCACGGCCTACCGCGAGGCCGGCGGCGCCACCCCGCGCTTGCTGGTCCACGACGGCCACGGCGCCGAGATGATCCGCCTCGCGGCCCGCCATGGCCGCGGGTTGCCCGCCACCGTCATCCCGCTGGAACTGCCCGAGCTCAACGCCTTCGGCCATGCCGAGGCGCTGGCCGCGCTGGCCGCCGGTTTCGCCGATGTCACCCTGCTGCCCGGCCCCAAGACCGAGCGCCCCGCCATGGAGGCGCAGGTGGAACTGGCCCGCGCCATGGCCGGCGAAACGGTGGCGGTGCTCGACACCACCGACCCCGACGCCCTGTCCGACGCGCTCTTTGACGCCACGCCGCCGGCGCCGCTGGCCACTCCGGTCCGCCCCATCGGCACCCGCCGCCAGATCGCGCGCCAATCCGCCCGCGCGCTCAACCCCGGCACCGAAACCCTGCCGCTGCCCGAAGGCGCGCCCTACGGTGCCGTGCTGGTCGATACCGAGGCCTGCACGCTCTGCCTGTCCTGCGTCTCGCTCTGCCCCTCGGGCGCTTTGGGCGACAACCCCGACCTGCCGCAGTTGCGCTTTCAGGAGGACGCCTGCCTGCAATGCGGCCTCTGCGCCAATGTCTGCCCCGAGGATGCGATTACCTACGTGCCGCGTCTCGATCTGACCGAGGCGGCGCTGTCGCAGCGCGTGCTGAACGAGGAAGAGCCCTTTGCCTGTATCGAATGCGGCGCGCTCTTCGGGGTGAAATCCTCGGTCGAGCGGATCATGGCCAAGCTGGAGGGCCACGCCATGTTCACCGGCGACAAGCTGCGGATGATCCAGATGTGCGACGATTGCCGGGTGCAGGCGCAGTTCCACAGCACCGACAACCCGTTCAGCGGCGGCGAGCGCCCCAGGGTCCGCACCACCGACGATTACCTGTCGAAGCGGCGCGATCACTGATGCTGGATCGGCGCCCCCAGATCTTTGGCCTGCATCGCCGAGACATAGGCGAGCAAGGCCTCGACCTCGTCGAGGCTCATCTCGATCGGCACGATGGGCGGCGGGCGCTGGTCGCTGAACGGTTCGGTCACGCCGTCGATGATCATGAAGGCCGGATGGGGGTTGAGCAGGTAGAAGGCGGCGAACCGCTCGTTCCAGTCGGGCAGGCTGCGCAGAATGCCGAAGGACGGCGTGGAGCCGATGGTGCTCATCCGGCTGGCCTCGTCTACCGCATGGCAGCGCCGGCACTTGGCGCGCGACACCTCATGGCCGAGCCTGGCGTCGCCGTCAAAGCTGACCTCGACGGGTTCGGCCTCGGCCTTGCTGGCCTCGGAAAAAAGCGCCACCCCGTCCGGCGCATACGCCAGCGCCGTGCGCTGCCCCACATCGCTGGTCAGCCAGTCGGCGAAACGGGCGGCATCCGCGTCGTCGGTCGCCAGCGCCATGTGCCAGACCTGCCCCGCGCCTTCGAAGAGCGCCCGGCCCGCGTCGCCCAGCACCATGTCGGCCGCCTCCGGGTCCGCGACCCGCTGCACCTTGACCTGGGTCTTGAGCGAGAACCGCGGCAGGATGTAGTCGAGCACGCCGGTCGCCGCCAGCGCCTCGGGCGCATAGAGCCGCAACAGCCGGTCCTCGGCGCGGGCCCCGAGGGGCAGGCCGAGGATCAACAGCATTATCATCAGACGGCGGGCCATGGCCCATGCTAGGGTGAGCCCTGCCGCGCAGTCAAACAAAGGAAACGAGATGTCCGACGATTTCAACATGTCCATGCGCAAATTCCTGAAACAGGTGGGCGTCACCTCGCAGCAGGCCATCGAGGAGGCCATGCGCGAAGCCGACACCCGCGGCAAGACCTATGCGGTCAAGGCCGTGGTCACCATCGAAGAACTGGACCTGACCCATGAGGTCACCGGCCAGATCAAGGGTCAGGAGTAAATCTTGCTGGATCGCGAAAAGGTACTGGCCGCACTGAAACAGGTCTCCGATCCGGTCTCGGGCGGCGACCTGATGGCCTCGGGCGTGGTGCGCGCGCTGAATGTCGAACAGGACGCGGTGCGCTTTGTCATGGAGATCCCGCCGTCGCGCGCCGATGCTTACACCCGCGCGCGCGACCAGGCCGAACAGGTGCTGAAATCCGCCGGCGCCACGAATGTCTCGATCGTGCTGACCGCGCATGAGGAAAAGGCACCGCCCGACCTGAAACCGCAGGCCCCCAAGGCGCAGGGGCCCGAACGGGTGCCCGGCGTGGCGCATATCATCGCCATCGCCTCGGGCAAGGGCGGCGTGGGCAAATCCACCGTCGCCGCCAACCTCGCCTGCGCGCTGGCGCAGCAGGGCCGCAAGGTCGGGCTTCTGGACGCCGACGTCTACGGCCCGTCGCAGCCGCGCATGCTGGGGGTCTCGGGTCGGCCCGCCTCGCCCGACGGCAAGACCATCCTGCCGCTCAGGAACCACGGCGTCACGCTGATGTCGCTGGGGCTGATGACCAATGACGATCAGGCGGTGGTCTGGCGCGGGCCGATGCTGATGGGCGCCTTGCAGCAGATGCTGTTCCAGGTGCAATGGGGCGCGCTCGACTGCCTGATCGTCGACCTGCCGCCCGGCACGGGCGACGTGCAGATGACCCTGGCGCAGAAAACCCAGGTCGATGGCGCGCTGATCGTCTCGACCCCGCAGGACGTGGCGCTGCTGGATGCCCGCAAGGGGATCGACATGTTCACCCAATTGAAAGTGCCGCTGCTCGGCATGATCGAGAACATGTCCACCCATATCTGTTCCTCCTGCGGCCATGAAGAGCATGTTTTCGGCCACGGCGGCGTGGCGGCAGAGGCGCAGAAGCTGGGCGTGCCGCTGCTGGCCGAAGTGCCGCTGCATATCGACATCCGGCTGGCCGCCGACGGTGGCGCGCCGATCGTCGTGAGCCAGCCCGACAGCGCCCAGGCCCGGGCCTTCCGCGACGTGGCCAATGCGCTGGTCGCCGAGGGCGTCGCATGACCGAGACGCTCACCTTTCCGCCGCTGATGTGGGACGAGGCGGCCAACGGGCCGGCCTTCGACCATGCGGTGATGCGGGCGGTGACGGGCTGCGACGCCGGGCTGATCGCGCATCGGCTCAAGCCCGAGCTGATGCAGGCGGCGCTGGTCTTTGCCCCCGAGGTGGCGCTGTCGCGGGCCATGGCGATGCTGCCGGCCTGCGCGGTGGGGTTTCAGAACGCGCTCGGCGCGCTGGCCCCGCCCGAGGTTGCCGTGCATCTCGACTGGGACGGCGGCATTCGCGTCAACGGCGCCTCCTGCGGCGGTTTCCGGGTGATGGCCGCCACGCAGGAACCCGCCGACACGCCGGATTGGCTGGTGGTGGGTTTCGAGCTGCCGCTGCTGCCCGGCGTGCCCGAGATGGGCGCAACGCCCGAGACCACCGCGCTTTATGTCGAAGGCTGCGCCGATGTCACCCCGCCCGCCCTGCTCGAAGCCTGGGCGCGGCACACCCTGAACTGGGTCACCCGTTGGGACGCCGACGGCCCCCGCGCGCTGCACGCGGAATGGCGCGGGCTGGTGCATGGCATCGGCGAAGAGATCACGCTCTGCGGCCAGTCCGGCAGCTTCCTCGGGGCCGACGAAGACTTTGGCGCGCTCTTGCGCCAGGGCGACGAAACCCGCCTGATCCCCCTGACCGCCCTGCTGGAGGAAGCGCCATGAAACTCGCCCGCGCGATCCATTTCGACGAAAGCGACGCCCGCGTCTATGCCTCGCCTGCCCGCACCGGCGAATGGTGCGTCTCGGGCGGCTTCGAGTTTTCCAACTGGTCCGAGGGCGACCTCACCGGCAAGGCGCGGCAGGCCTTCGCCAACGGCTGGCTTGGGCTCGAAACCTTCGGCCGGGTCACCTTCGTCGCCGTCATCGAGGCACAGCCCGAGGAGGTCGAGGCGCTGACCGAGGCGCTGGCGCAGCATTTCGTCACCTATTACGCCGCCCCCTCGGTCGAGGCCGCCCGCCCGGTCGCGGCCGAGGAGATCGCCCATATGGCGACGCTCTGCGAGGATCACGACGCCAACACCCTGCTCACCGTCGCCCGCGAGCTGACCGAGGCCGGCGTGCGCGAGGCATTCCGGGTGATCGAGGCCCAGGCCGCCGGGCTCGAGCAATTCGCAATCCACGGCTCACTCGACGAATGACCCCGCCCCGACCCTGATCCCCCACATAACCCCGCCCCGGACTTGATCCGGGGCCTCCCTGCCAGATAGCCCGCCCCGGACCTGATCCGAAGCCTCCCCGCCAGATAACCCGCCCCGGACTTGATCCGGGGCCCCCCGCCAACCCGCCACACCCCCAATCTCACCGTGGCGGAGCGGATAGAACCTCCAGCAGCGGACATTCCGGCGTCCGGCTGCCGCTGCATTGCGCGATGGTTTCCGCCAGGACCGCCTCGATATTCTGCAAATCCCGGATCTTGGCGCGCACCGCCGCAAGGTGATGCCGGCCCATCTTCTCGACCTCGGCGCAGCTGTGGCTGCCCCGGTCGACCATCGCCAGCAGCCCGCGGATCTCGGCCATGCTGAAACCCAGTTCGCGGGCGCGCATGATGAACCCCAGCCGCTCCACATGCACCGCGCCATAGCGGCGATGGCCGGCCGGGCTGCGCGGCGGCTCGGGCATCAGGCCGACGGTCTCGTAATAGCGGATGGTCTCGAGGTTGCAGCCGGTCAGCCGGGCAAGCTCCGACCGCTTAAGCCCGCTCGCGGCGGTGTGATGATCCGGCATCGCGATCCCCCTTGATCCTGTAGCAGCTACAGACCGTACACTGTCTGTCATTCCGCGGCAACACAGAGATCACGTGATGACAGACGACACGACCCTGCCCCAGACAGACCAGACCGACCGCTCCGGCCGGGCCGCCACCGGCGCCGCGGTACTGGGGGCGCTGGCCATGACCTCCTGCTGCATCCTGCCGCTGGTGCTGGTGAGCCTTGGCGTCACCGGCGTCTTCATCGGCCAGCTCACCGCGCTCTATGCCTACAAGTGGGTGACATTTTCGCTGGCGGCGGCGGCGCTCGCCTTCGGCTTCTGGAAAGCCTACCGCCCGGTGCCTGCCGCCGCCTGCCAGGACGGCCACTGCGCCCGACCGATCGACCGCAGTGTAATGCGCGGATTGCTCTGGGGCGCGCTGGCTGTCGTGCTGCTGGCGCTGGCCTTTCCGGCGTTTTCACCCCTTCTTCTGACCTTCTGACCCATGAGGTTCCTTATGAAATCCCTCCTTTCCGCCGTTGCTCTCGCCCTTGTGGCGGGCGCGGCCCCGGCCGCCGAGGCCACCACCCGCATCGCCGTCACCGGGCTGACCTGCCCGTCGTGCAGCTATATCGTCGCCACCGCGATGAAACGCGTCGAGAGCGTCGAAATCCTGTCCTTCACCGAAGCCGGGGACGACGCCGGGGTCTACGACCTGCGCTATGACGATGCCGCGACCGATCCGGCCGCCATCCTCGCCGCCGTAACCGGCGTCGGCTATGGCGCGACACTGGCCGGGGCGCCCGAGACGTGAGCCCCCGCGATCGGGCCGCGCCCCCCGACCTCGCCGTGATCGGCGCCGGCTCGGCCGGGTTTTCCGCCGCCATCACCGCCGCCGAAGCCGGGGCGCGGGTGGCGCTGATCGGCGCCGGCACCCTTGGCGGCACCTGCGTGAACCTCGGCTGCGTCCCCTCCAAGACGCTGATCCGCGCCGTCGAGAACCTGCATCTCGCCCATGCCGCCGCGCGGTTCGACGGGATCACGGCACAGGGCCGCCTCACCGACTGGGCCGCCACCGTCGCGCAGAAGCAGGCCTTGGTTGAAGAGCTGCGCGCGGCGAAATACGCCGATGTCCTGCCCCGCCACCCGGGCATCACCTACCTCGAAGGCCGGGCGCGCTTCGACGACACCGGCCGGCTGACGGTGGCGGGCAGGCGCTTCCCGGCCGCCCGGATCGTCATCGCCACCGGCGCCCGGCCGCATGTGCCGGCCCTCCCCGGCATCGAAGAGATCGCCCCCCTCGACAGCACGTCGGCGCTGGCCCTGACCGACCTGCCCGCCTCGCTGCTGGTGCTGGGCGCGGGCTACATCGGCGTGGAACTGGCGCAGCTTTTTGCCCGGGCCGGGGTCGCAGTCACCCTGGTCAGCCGCCGCGGCGTCCTGCCCGAGGCCGAACCCGAGGTGTCGGCGGCCCTGGAGGGCTGCCTCGCCAAAGAGGGCATCCGGCTGGTCCGCGCGCGCGGCTACGAGCGGCTGTCGCCGGGGGCCGCGGGCGCCCGGCTGCATCTGGCGGGCGGCGACATCCTCGAAGCGGAACGGCTGTTGCTGGCCACCGGCCGGGTGCCCAACAGCGCCGGGCTGAACCTTGCCGCTGCCGGGATCGCGACCGACACGGGCGGCGGCATCCTGGTCGACAGCCACATGCGCACCGGCAATTCGACGGTCTGGGCCGCCGGCGATGTCACCGGGCGCGACCAGTTTGTCTACATGGCCGCCTATGGCGCCCGGCTCGCCGCCCGCAACGCCGTGACCGGCGCGACAGAGGCCTACGACAACACCACCATGCCCTGGGTGGTCTTCTCCGATCCCCAGGTCGCCGGTGTCGGGCTGAGCGAGGCCCGGGCCCGCGCCCGAGGCCACCGGGTTGTCACCTCGGTCCTGCCGCTCGATGCCGTTCCCCGGGCGCGCGCCGCCCGCGACACGCGCGGGCTCATCAAGCTGGTGGCCGAGGCCGGCAGCCGGCGGCTGCTCGGCGCGCAGATCCTCGCACCTGAAGGCGCCGACAGCATCCAGACGGCGGCAATGGCGCTCAAGGCGGGGATGACCTACGATGACCTCGGCGCCACGATCATGCCCTATCTCACCACGGTCGAGGGCCTGAAGCTCGCGGCGCAGGCCTTCGAAACGGACGTGGCCGCCCTGTCCTGCTGCGCCGGATAGCACCGCGACGGCCGGCGGCAGATGGTTGCCTTGCCCGCTGGGGTTGCGTATGCAGTTCATTATTGAACAGATTGGGCAGATGATGAACGCTGAGAGCGGGACCAAGACCAAGGGGCCGGAGTATTCGGTGCAGCCGGTGGTGCGTGCGCTGGCGGTGCTGCGCTATATCGCGGCGGGCAACCGCTGCCGCAAGATCAGCCAGGCCGCCAAGGCCACCGGCATCAACCGCACGACGCTGATCCGCATCCTCGCCACGCTCGAGGCCGAGCGCATCATCGAGGCGCTGCCGGACGAGGGCGGTTATCGGCTGGGCACCGGGCTGATCTCGCTGGCCGCCGAGGCGCTGAACGACCGGGGCATCGTTCCGACGGCGCGGCCGGTGCTGTGCCAGCTGGTCGACAGGCTGAAGCTCTCGGCGCATCTCGGCGTTCGCGAAGGCCATGAGATCGTCTACCTGGCGCGCGAAACCCCGGTCTCGCATCTCGCCAGCACGGTGCGCGAAGGCACCCGCCTGCCGGCCCATGCCACCACCATCGGCCGGGTGCTGCTGGCCGAGCTGAGCCGGCAGGAGTTGCAGGATCTCTACGCGGCGCATCCGCTCGAGGCCTTCACCGCCAAGACCCGCACCTCGCTCGAGACGCTGATGGAGCAGCTGGCCAACGACCGTTCGCGCGGGGTGTCCTGGAGCGTGGCGAATTTCGAGCCCGAGATCGGCTCGGCCGCCGCGCCGGTCTATGACCATCGCGGCATGGCCGTGGCCGCGATCAATGTCACCGGGCATGCCGGCATCTTTACCGAAGGCACCGAACAGGCGGCGCTGATCGAAACCACCCTGAAAGCCGCGGCGCAGGAGATCTCCGAAGCGCTGGGCTATCGCGGCTGGGCCGCCGATCAGATATAGGTATAGCCGAAGGACATGCCGAAATCCGACGGGTGCAGCGCCGCATTGCCACGCCGCGCCCGGCGCAGCCAGAGCCGGCCATGCACCTGCGTCTCGGACAGGTCGACCGTGTCGGGCAGGCTGGCATTGTCGCACCAGAGCCCGCCCAGCCATTCGCTGCCCCGGAAACTGACCGTGCCCCGGCCGGTGACCGATTGCAGCGAGAAATTGCCGTAACAGGTGGTGCCGGAGAGGTCGGCCCCCTCGGGAAACTGCGCGCCGTCAAAGCGGCCGATGCCGCGGAATTCGGTGTTGCGGAATCCGGCCGGGCGCTGGAACCGCGCGCCTTCGAACCGGGCGTCATTCATAAAGACCGCACCGTCAAACCGCGCCGGCCCCTCGATCACCACGTCGCGAAACCAGGCCAGCCCGTCAAACCGCGCGCCGCTGGCGTCGATCCCGCCAAGAAAGCGCGCGCCGGTGAAATCGACACCATCGACGGCCACGCCCGACAGATCCAGCGGCGCCTCGCAGGTCACGCCGCGAAAATCCGCATGCGTCCCGTGCTGCCATGGCCGGGTCAGCCGCGTCCTGATCTCCGCCGCCGTGCTCATGCCGCCTGACCAAGCGCGTCGCCGGCCATGGCCACGATGTCCTCGGCCCAGGGAAAGGCCAGATCTTCGGCCATTTCCGCCCCCGAGGCGTCATGCGCGATCCGCTCGCCCAGCTGCGTGGCCCCGGCTGCGGTCATCAGCGCGGCAAGGGTCGCAGGCCCGCCATTGAAGGTCTCGTCATATTCCCGGTCGCCCATGCCGAAGATGCCGAAATGCACGCCGGTCAGATCGGGTTTGCCGGCCGCCATCTTCTCGGCAAAGGGCTGCGCCGAGGCCGGCAGCTCGCCGTCGCCATAGGTCGAACAGACCATCAGATAGAGCGTGCCGGTGTCGAATTCCGAGGGGTCGAAATCCGCCAGGTTGACGGCCGCGACCGCGTGATCGGCCTCAAGTTCGGCGACGATATCCTCGGCCAGCATCTCGGCATTGCCGGTTTCGGTTCCGTAAAGCACTTGGATGTTCATTGCGTATCCTCCTGTCGGGCGAGGCCCAGCATGCCCTCGCGGGTGGTGATCTTGGCCCGGCACCGTCCGGGCGGGGGGTTGGCGGTCTCGGCGCTGTCGATGCGGCACCATCCGTCGTAATCGGTGATCTCGTCCAGACCGGCCAGAATGCCGGCGCCCACTTTGCCGGGATCGGGGGAGAGCGCGCCGAGGATTCGCTCGGCCAGCGCCCCGGCATCGGCGCGGTTGTCGGGAATGGTGCCGCGCGGGCCGCGCCGGAACCAGCCGGTGGCATAAAGCCCCTCGGCCAGCCCGCCATCCCGTTCCTCTCGCAGCAGCGCGTCGCGCGGCAGATCGCCGGGCGTGTCAAAGCCGATGGCGGTGAGCACCGAGGTGCAGGCCAGCGTCTCTTCGCCCTGCGCCGTGGCAAACCGCACCGCCGTGGCCCTGTCGGTGCCTTCGACCGCCACCGGCGTCAGCCCGAAACGGAAGGTGATGCGCCGCGCCCCGGCGCCGCCCTCCAGCGCGTCCAGCGCCGCCAGCTTCTTCTGCGCGTCCGGGTCGTCGCTTTCGCCCGCGTCCATCACCCGGATCGACACGTCGGCGAGCTTGCCCAGCTCCTTGATCATCACCGTATCGAACTTGGCCGCCGCCGCCGGCGAGCGCCCGGTGATGGTGATCTCCTCGATGCCGCTGGCCGCCAGCCAGTCCGTCGGCCCCTGGCCCAGATCCGAGCCTTCCAGTTCCTCCGGCGATTTCGCCAAGAGCCGCAGCAGGTCTATCGCCACATTGCCATTGCCGACAATCAGCGGCCGCGCCCCCAGCTCGGGCAGCGCCTCGGCCTCGGGATGCTCGTACAGCGCCCGGGTCAGCTTGCCCGCGCCATGCACCCCCGGCAGATCGCTGCCGGGGATCTCCAGCCGCCGATCCGCCGACAGCCCGGCGGCCAGCACCACGGCATCATAGGCGCCGCGCAGATCCTCCAGCCCGACATCCGAGCCAATGCTCACATTTCCGAAAAACCGCGCGCCCTGCCGTTCAAAGAGCCGCGCGAACTGCCGTGTCACGCCCTTGGTGCCCTGGTGATCCGCCGCCACGCCATAGCGCACCAGGCCATAGGGCACCGGCAGCCGGTCGATCAGATCGACCCGCAGATCGGGCTGCGCCTTGAGCAGCGCCTGCGCCAGAAAGCAGCCCGAGGGCCCGGCACCGATGATCGCGATCTGTCCGGTCATGACGCCCTCACCACATCCGCGGCCCAAGGGTGCGGCGCGCCGGTCAGATCAGCATAAATCGCCTTCTGCCGCATGTAGGCACGCATTCCCTGCCGGCCCTTCTCCCGGCCGATCCCGCTGGCGCCATCGCCGCCGAAGGGGGTCGAGATCGAGAATTGCTTGTAGGTGTTGATCCAGACCGTTCCGGCCCGAATCGCCCGTGCCACCCGCCAGGCGCGGGGAAAATCGCGGGTCCAGATGCCGCAGGCCAATCCATAGTCGTTGTCATTGCCCTGGGCGATCACCTCGTCCTCCCCGTCGAAAGGCAGCACCGCCAGCACCGGGCCGAACACCTCGTCGCGGCAGAGCCGCGCATCGTTGCCCAGCCCCTCGATGATGGTCGGCAGGTAATAGCTGCCCTCGGCGTATTCCGCCCCGTCCGGCGCTCCGCCCCCACACAGAAGCCTGCCGCCATCCTCCAACGCGCGCGCCACATGGCCCGCCACCTCGTCGCGGTGGTCCTGATGGATCAGCGAGGCAACCTGCGTGCCCTCCGCGAAGGGATGGCCGACGCGCAAGCGTTTGGTCGCCGCCACCAGCCGGGGGACGAAGGCATCATAGATCCCGCGCTGCACGAACAGCCGCGAGCCGGCGATGCAGCTCTGCCCGGTGGACGAGAACACCCCGAAGAGAATGCCCGCCAGCGCCACCTCGATATCCGCGTCGTCAAACACGATGGTCGGGGATTTTCCGCCCAGTTCCAGGCTCACCGGCATCAGCTTGCGCCCGGCCTTTTCGGCCAGGCTGCGGCCGGTCGACGTGCCGCCGGTAAAGCTGATCTTGGCGATATCCGGGTGTTCCACCAGCAGGTTGCCGATCTCGCGCCCCGAACCGGGCAGCACCGACAGAAGCCCCTTGGGCAGCCCCGCCGCATCCGCGATCCGCGCCAGTTCCAGCGCCGTGAGCGGTGACCAGGAGGCCGGTTTCAGGATCACGGCATTGCCCGCCGCCAGGGCCGGCGCCAGCTTCTGCGCGTCCGAGGCAATCGGCGAATTCCACGGCGTGATCGCCCCCACCACGCCCATCGGCTCATGCACCGAGAGCGTCAGCGCCCCGCCGCGCTGCGCGGTCATGTCCTCGTCCATGGTTTCGGCCACGGCGGCGAAATAGCGGAAGGTGCCGGCCGCCGATGCGGCCAGCGCCGCGGTTTCGGCCAGCGTCTTGCCGGTGTCCTGCGACTGGATTTGCGAGATGCGGCCGATGTTGGCCTCGATCCCCTCGGCGATGGCATGGAGCACCCGCGCCCGCTCATGTGGTTTCAGCGCGCCCCAGGCGGGCTGCGCCGCCCTGGCGCGGGCGATGGCCTCTTCGCCATCCTCAGTCGAGGCGCCGCGCAGAACCCGGGTCACCGTCCCGTCGGCGGGAAAGACCGAAGTGATCTCGGCGCCGCGCCCCTCGCGCCAGTCGCCGCCGATGTAAAGCGCCCCGGAGGGCAGGATATCGCGTTCCATTTTCATCAGATCACCACCGGTCCTTTGCGGTTACGTATCTCGCGCAGCACCGAATAGATCGTTGCCGCGCTGGTCTTGGCGTTGCCGTTCGAGGCCCGATTGTCGATCCGGATCTCGTAATCCCCCAGCGGCGAATGCACCGAATAGGCGTGCCGGTTGCCGCTGGCCTGCGGGTCGGCCACCAGCTCCACCCGCGTCGCGTCCATTCCCGCCCCCGCCAGCGCCAGCGTTGCCGCCACATTTGCGTTCTTCGGAAAGGCCTGCGCCACCTCGCGCGCGGTGCCCGAGAAGAACACCGTCGCCGCTGTCAGCCCGCCAAGGTCGATCAGCTCTTCCGCCGGGGTGCCGCGCCAGGCCTGCGGCGGCTTGGTGCCGCGATAGGTCACCTCGAGCCCGCCCGCCGGCGCCATGGCCGAGAGCAGGTCGATGCCGCCGATGGCCCCCGCCGGCAGGATCAGCCGCGCGCCGCCCTCTTCCGCCGCCGCGTGCAGGGCACGTTCCAGCGCGACATCGCTCAGCGCGCCGATCGACACCAGCACCACGTCGATCCCGGCCCTGAGCGCCGGCACCGCAGTGTCGCGCACCGCCGCATGACCGGCGCATTCCACCAGCAGATCGGGCGCGGCGGCGATCAGCTCCTGCACCGTCTCCACCACCTCGGCCCCCGGCAGGTCCACCGTCTTGCCGGGCCGCGCCAGCACCGTCAGGCGCGCGGGCTCTCCCGCGCCCATGAGGCCCAGCAGCGCCTTGCCGATATTGCCGTATCCGACCAGACCGAGATGCATGGCTTACTCCTTCTTGCCCGCAGCGCCCGCCGGCGGCCCGGCAAAGGCCTCGGCAAAGGGGCCGATGGCGCACATGTCGACCTCGATCACGCGCGGCCCTTCCGTGGCCAGCGCCGCCTGCAAGGCCGCCTCGAACGCGTCCACCCTGTCCACCTTCACATGCGGCATGCCGATCGATCCGCAGAAGGCGCCGAACTCCGGCACCGCCACCTTGGAGTAATGCCGGCGGCGGTCGTATTGCGCATCCTGGATGTTCTCGATCACGCCATAGGCCTGATCATTCATCAGCACATAGACCAGCGGCGCCTTCTCATCGACGGCCGTGATCATCTCGGCCAGCCCCAGCATGGTGCCGCCGTCGCCCAAGAGCGTGATCGCCTTGGGGCCGTGCGAGGCCAGCGCCGCGCCGATCCCCATCGCCACGCCCTGCCCGATGCCGCCACCCAGCGCATGCACGCCCTGACGCGGATCGGAGAGCCGCACATAGCGGTTGCCATAGGTCGAATTCGAGATCGTCACGTCGCGCACCCAGGCGTTGCCGCCGGCGCCGACCGCACCGCTGATCGCCTCGGCCACCACGGTGTAAGGCCCCAGCGTGTCGCGCAGACGCCCCTCGGCCTGTGCCTTGAGCCGCGCGATATCGAACGCCAGCGCCTCATCGGTGTCGAGCGTCTCGGGCAGCAGCGCGAGCAGCCGCCGCAACGTATCGGCGGCATCGCCATGGGCAAAGACATCCACCGGGTAATTGCGACCGCCCTGCCCCGCGTCGGCGTCGATCTGCAACAGCGGACGCGGCAGCGGCATCTTGTTGTTGCGGGTCTCGTTGCCGCGCAGGCGCGAGCCCACCACCAGCATCAGGTCGCAGGAGCCATAAAGCTCCATCGCGTCCGGCCCCATGTTGAAGGCGCCGAGGTTGGCCGCCTCTTCCTCCGAAACCACGCCGCGCCCGTTGGTCGAGGTCACGACGCCCACACCCCGGCGCATCAGTTCGGTCGCCTCTTCCACCGCGCCGCGCGCGCCGCCGCCCAGCCAGATCAGCGGGCGTTTCGCCTGGGTGATCAGCCGCGCCATCTCTTCCACCGCCGATTGCGGGGCCGAAGGCCGGGTCGGCACCGGCGCGTGTACCGCGGCCATCACCACCGCCGGCGCACGCTGCACATCCACCGGAATCTCGAGGCTGACCGGCCCCGAAGGCGCCGAGAGCGCATCCGACACCGCCGCCGTCAGGGCGCCGATCGCACCGTTGGAATCCCACATCCGATGCACCGATTTCGACACCCCGCGCAGCATCTCGGGCTGGCGCGGCACATCGTGGATCGCCGCGCGGTCGCGGTCGGCATAGCCCAGATCGACCTGCGTGGTGATATGCAGCACCCGGCTGCCGGCGGTCAAAGCCTCGGCCTGGGCGCCGGCAGCATTGCCCGCCGCCGTGCCGGTCGAGGTGAGGCAGACGCCAAGCCCGCCCGACACCCGTGCATAGGCATCGGCCATGTTCATCGCGCCGGCCTCGCCGCGCGCCGGCACAAAGCGGATCCGCCCCTGCCGGGCCACCGCATCCAAGATCGGCATGTTGTGGATCGAGATCACGCCGAACATCACCGACACCCCGATCTCGGCCAGGTAGTGCGCGATGAAATCGCCGACCGTGTCGGTCTTGCTGATGGGATCGTGTTTCATGGTATGCATCCTCAGATGTGACGGGACAGGCCGCCCGAGACTTCGAGCTGTGCGCCGGTGATGTAGCTGGCCGCTCTGGAGCCCAGAAAGGCGATGGCATGGGCGGCTTCCTCGGCCTCGCCCAGACGGCCGAGCGGAATGCCTTTCTTTTCGGCCAGGGCGCCGTACCATTCGGCCCGGCTGACCGACTGGTCCTCGCGTTCGGCAAACCGTCGGGTCCACTGGCCCGAGCCGATCAGCCCCAAGAGCACGGAGTTGACCCGCACCTCGGGCGCCAGTTCGACCGAAAGCGATTTCAGCAGGTTCTGCACCCCGGCCCGCGCCGAAGAGGTGCAGACCATATGCGGCTCGGGCTGGTAGGCGAGCAGCGAATTCACCGCGACAATCGCACCCCCAGCCTCGCGCAGCATCGGCAGGAAGACCCGCACCGGCAGCACCTGGCTGAACAGCTTCAGCTCATATTCCGCGCGCCAGTCGTCATCCGTGGTGTCCTCGAAGGTGGAAATCCGCCCCTGCCCGGCGTTGTTGACCAGCAGGTCGCAGCGGCCCCAGGTCTGATGCACCAGATCGGCAAACCCCTGTACGGCGTCCCTGTCGAGCACCGAAAACGCCTGTGTCAGCACGGTGTCGTCCCCGAAATCGCGCTTCAGCACGGCGGCCACCTCGTTCAGCCGGCTCTCGTTGCGGGCGCAAAAGGCAACCCGCGCGCCGCTTTCCAGCAGCAGCCGCACCGTGGCCAGGCCAATGCCAGAAGAGCCCCCGGTCACCACCGCAACGCATTTGTCGTAATCGTATGGCATCACGCGGCTCCTTTCGCCTTGGCGCGCAGTTCGGGAAAGCCCGGATCGGGCCGGCCCTGCATCACCGCGCGCTGCGCCGGGGTCGGCGGGCCGGCGGTCATCCACTGGTCCATCTTCTCGGGGTCGTCGCGCGGCCAGACCTGGGCCTCGTGGGTGGCCTCGTCGATCTGCTGCACCTCCGAGGTGAACTCGATCACGAAACCCGAGGGCGAGACGAAATAGGCAAAGGGATTGTCCCCCGGCCCGTGCCGCCCCGGCCCCCATGTGGGCACATGGCCCTTCTGCTTCATCCGGCCGATGCCGCGCATGAATTCGTCGAGCGAGGGCATTTCAAAGGCCACATGATTCACGCTGGCATAATTGCCGCGCACCAGCGCGATGGCGTGGTGATCGGTGTTGCAGCGCAGGAAAACCATCTGGTCGGCGGAATAATCCGACACCCGGAAGCCCAGAACCTCTTCGTAGAAGGCCTGCGTCGCCTCCATGTCGGGCGCGTTCAGCACCACATGGCTGACCTTGCGCGGCTTGGCCCATTCCGGTTTCTCGTCCAGCGTCCGGGCGTCGCAGCGGAACCGCAGCCGGCGGTTGTCGGGGTCCAGCACCTCGAAGCCATAGCCGCCCGCCCAATCGTCGAACGCCGAAGGCGTGCCCAGCACCGGCGCGCCCCGGGCCAGGCATTGCGCATGCAGCGCATCCATGCTGGCGCGGTCGGGCATGGCGAAATGGATGTACTCGATGCCAAACACCGGCCCGTCCTTCAGCCCGTAGAGGAACGCCTCCTCGCCGGTGCCGCGCAACAGCGCCGTGCCCTCTTCGGCATGGGCCAGCTTCAGCCCCCACATGTCCTCGTAGAACGGCAATGTCTGGGTCAGCCCCGGGCCGCGCATCATGATGCCGCGAAGCGCCTCTGTGCGAATGGTCTCACTCATCTCGGTCTCCCTCTCCGGTCACACCACCGCCGCGGCGCCCTGGCGCAACGCAGCGGCAAAACGCGCCGGATCCTGTTGATAGAGCGCATGGCCGAGGCCCGGCAGCTCCGTGTATGTGCCGCGCGCCTTGGCGTGCAGCCTGTGGTGCACGCGGCGCGCCCCTTCGGGCGGCGTCACCTGATCCTTGCCGCCGACAATCACGTCGGTGGGCACCCAGAGCCTGTCGGCATCATCCAGAAGCCGCCCCGAGGCCAGCATCCGCGCCGCCTGGCCATAGCCCGGCATCGAGACCTGACTCATCGCGGTCTGCACCAACGCCAGCGTCTCCGGGTTATCCTCGGGCCGGTACACCAGCCGCGGAGCGCGGGCCTTGGCGAAGTCTACCGCCCCCAGCCGCTCCAGATCGTCGATCCGCGCCTGTGCCTTGGCGCTCAGCACCTCGCCCGGCGCAACGCCGTGGCCGATGGCCGGCGCGGCCAGCGTCAGATGGGTCACCCGGTTGGCGCGACAGGCGACAAAGGACGCCGCGATCAGCGCCCCCAGCGAATGGCCGAGCAATGCGCATTGCGGCACCTTCACCCGGTCGAGAAACCCTTCCAGAGCCGCCGCGTAGTCCTGCGCCTGCGGCCAGACCTGGGTCAGCGGCTCGGACCCGCCATAACCCGGCGCGTTCCAGGCGATCACCCGGGCCGTCGCCGGCAGATGCGCCAGCAACGGCGTGAACGACGCGGCGTTCGATCCGATCCCGTGCAGCAGCACCAGCACCGGCCCGTTGCCGGGGCGTTCGAGGTAGGCGATGCCCTCGGAGGTATGCGCATCCCAGCTCATGCGAAAACGAACCCGTTGTTGACCGGCAGCACCTGCCCGGTGAGCGTCAGCGCGCCCTCCTCCACGAGAAAGGCCACCACGTCGGTGATGTCCTGCGGCGATTGTGCCCCGGGCACCGCACGGCCTTCGGAATACTGCCTGTGCCGCGCTTCGGGCACGTAATCGGTGCTTTCGGTGGTCAGGATGCCCGGCGCCACCGCCGTCACCCCGATGCGGTCCGGCCCCAGTTCCCGCGCCAACGACCGCGTCATCGCGATCACCGCGCCCTTGCTGGCGACATAGGACATCAGCCGCGGCGCCCCCCAGAGCGCCGTATCCGACGCCATGTTGACCACCCGGCCCGATCCCGAGGCTTTCAGCAGCGGCGCCATGGCCCGCACCATCAGCCAGGTGCCGCGCACATTGACCCGCTGCACCAGATCCCAGCTCTCCAGCTCGATCTCGTCGTAGGGAATGCCGCCGATGCCGGTGGCAATCGCGCCGTTGTTGATCAGCCCGTGCAGCTTGCCCGCCGTCAGCCGCGCAACCGCTTCGCCGCAGGCGCGGATCGAATCCGGATCGCCCAGATCGACCCGCACAAATGCCGCCCCGAGGCTGTCGGCCGTGGCCCGACCCTCCTCCTCGGCGATATCCGCGAGGATCAGGCGCGCGCCCTTGGCGGCAAGCGACCGGGCGATCACTTCACCCAGACCGCTCGCCGCGCCGGTGACGAGGATATGACGGCCATCGAGGCTCATTCCGCCGCCACCGCGGCCGATTTCAGCTCGGCCTCAATCTGCGCCTTGGCCGCCCGGGTCAGGATCTGCCGGATGCGGCTGACACCCAGATCATGCTGATAGAGCATCTCGCGCTTGCGCGCGTCGTCCGACATGCCTTCCAGCATCACCCGGTCCTGCTCGAGCACGTTCCAGTGATTGGTTTCCAGCACCGCGCGATACAGGAAACGCCAGCTCTCCCGCGCCGTGCCCTCGACCTGGCGCATCCGCCAGAAGAACACCCGGCAGGTGGTCTCATCCACCGGCGTGGTAAAGCCGATGATGCGGAACACGCCGCCCGGCCCGGCCGCCGGCGGATAGGGAATGTCGAGGAAACAGAACATCGAGCCGTCATGGATCTCGAACTCGGTCCAGTCGAAGTTCTCGCCGGTCTGGCCGACGCGCTCGATGCGGAAACCCTCGTCGGTCTTGTTGAGCTGCATCAGGTCCTGCTTGGAGCCATACGCCAGGGTAAAGCTCTCGGCATGCAGGTAGCAGCCGTGCATCGGATCGGCGAGGTTATCCAGCGCGTAACGATAGTTGGTTTCCCAGACCGAGGTGCAGAGAAAGCCGGTCCATGCGTCGCTGGTCATCTCCTTGGGCAGCACCAGCTCCGGCGGTTCGGGCCGGTCGGCCGAGGGCACATAGACAAAGACCGCGTCGTTGCTTTCCTGCACGGTGTAGGATTGCAGCGCCTTGCGGCCCTCGAGCGCGCATTCCGGCATCGCCGGCACCCGCTGCACCACGCCTTCGCCATCGACCACCACGCCGTGATAGCGACAGGCGACATGGCCGTCATGCACCTCGCCATAGGACAGCGGGGCGCCACGGTGCGGACAGAAGTCCTCGAGGCAGCGGATCTTGCCGGCGCCGTCGCGCCACAGCACGAGCTTCTGGCCCAGCAGCTTGGTGCCGAAGGGGCGCGCGCCCTTGATCTCGACCGATTTGGCCACCGGATACCATTGGCCGCGCAGGCCTTCGTTCACGCGCTTCTCGATCAGCGCTTTCTTGTCGACGACAGTCATTTGCGTTCTCCCTAATCTGGCTGGCCGCCGCCGCAGGGCGACCCGATGTCATGGCCCGGCGTCAGTGCTCGGCGCGGGGCAGGTAATGCAGCACGCGGGTCTCGATCTTGACCAGCGCGAAATAGAGCGCGTAGCCGATCACCGTCAGCAGCAGGATCGCGTTGAACACCATCGCCGCATTGGCCTGGCCGCCGCCGTAGGAGATCAGGAAACCCAGCCCGGTGTTGCCGCCCACCAGCTCGCCCACCGTCACGCCGATCACGGCCAGGGTGGAGGCGATGCGCAGACCGGCCATCAGGTTGGGCAGGGTCGAGGGCATCTCGACTTTCCAGAACACGCCCAGCCGGCCGAGGTTGTAGGCCCGGGCAAGGTTCACCAGATCGCGGTCGACGGTGCGCATCGCCTGAAGCACATTGACCAGCACCGGGAAAAACACGATCAGCACGGTGACCAGCAGCTTGGGCATGGCGTTATAGCCGAACCACATGATGAACAGCGGCGCAAAGGCCACCTTGGGTGCGATCTGCAAGGCCAGGATATAGGGCGAAAGCACCTTCTCCCAGAATTCCGACATGCCCAGCAGATAGCCCAGAACCGCGCCCAGCAGCGATCCGATGGCAAAGCCCAGCACGGTGTAGAGCGCGGTCGACAGGAAATGCCCCAGCAGCCCCTCGAAGGCCCACATGCGGGAGAGTTCGGCCAGGCAATCGGTCAGCGTCGGAATGATGAACTTGGGCACGTCCAGCGCCGGGGGCAGAAATTCCCAGGCCAGAAGCACGAGGACCAGCAGTCCGAGGCTTGCATAAAGCGGATTGGCAAGGCGCATGGGGCGGGTTCCCTTGGAAGCGGGGGCCTTGGCGGCCGGGGCAGAGCGCCCGGCCACGGCCTGAGTTGTATCGGTCATTTGATGAACTCGTTGGTGTACAGCTCGTCGACCGGCACCGCGGTGCGCACCAGCCCGGCATCGACATAGAAATCCTGCACCGCCTTGATCCGTGCCGGATCAAAGCTGCCCAGCGGCTGGTTCTCGCCCTCGGGATAGATCAGCTCGGCGTAGGCCCGCAGGATCGCCTCGATCCCGGCGAGATTTTCGGAATGCTGCGGCACAAAGCTGACGTAATCCGCCGCCGCGGCCGCCGGATCGGCCGAGATGTCGCGCAGCCCGCGCAGCACCGCCTCGACAAACCCCTGCACCACCTCGGGGCGTTCCTCGATGGTGTCGTCCGAGGCGATGACCGCCTGGGCCATCGCCGGGAACACCGAATCGACCGGCATCTGATCCATCGCGACGCCGGCGGCCTCGATGGCGGCGATCCACTCGGGCACGCCCGACATGGCGTCAAGCTTGCCGGCGATGCTCAACTGGATGATGCCGCCGGGGCCCACCGCCTGGATATCGACATCAGTCTTGCTCAGCCCGGCCGAGGCCAGCACGCCGAGCAAGTTGTAATAGGTGGTGTCCTGGAACGACAGCACGCCGATCGACTTGCCCTTGAGGTCTTCGGGGCCGGAAATGCCGGCATCCTCGCGCCAGGCGAGCTGGGTCAGGCCGCGGCCGCCCAGCAGCGCGACGCCGCGGATCTCGAGGCCGTTGGCCCGCACGATGATCGGCGTGTCGCCGATCCCGCCGCCCAGATCGGCATTGCCAAGCGCGACCTGGGTCGCCACATCGGCGCCGCCCTTGCCCACCTGAAAGGTGACGTCGAGCCCGGCCTCCTCGAAATAGCCCTTGCCCTTGGCAAGCTGGAACGGCGCGAAAGCCGGAAGGAAATCCGGCGCCGGAAACAGATAGGTGACTTCTTCGGCCGCAGCGGCGGCACTGGCGGACAGCGCCAGGGCGGCGGCGGCGAAGGTGGAAAGAATGCGATGTTTCATGTTCGGGACTCCCTGTTCCGAGCGGCGCCTCAGGCGGCCTTTTCTTCGAGTTTCAGGTGTTTGAAGAGCTGAGCGGCATAGTCGGAAACCTCCGGCATGACGCGCCGCTCGATCGGCCGGTCGCGTTTCGGCAGGTCGACCTTGATTTCCGCCACCACGGTGCCGGGGCGTTCCGACAGCACCAGAATGCGGTCGGACATCAGCACCGCCTCCACCAGATCATGGGTGATCAGCAGCGTCGTCTTGCCGGTCTTGGCGATGGTGCCGGCAAAGGAATTCTGCAACAGCAGCTTGGTCTGCGCATCCAGCGCCGAGAACGGCTCGTCGAGCAGGATGATCTCGGGGTCGATGGCCAGCGTGCGGGCCAGCGCCGCGCGCTGCCGCATCCCGCCCGAAAGCTGATAGGGATAATGGCTGTCGAACCCGGCAAGCTGGCAGTGCTCCAGCTCCTTCATGGCGCGTGCGCGCCGTTCCGCCTTGGCCACGCCGCGCGCCTCCAGCCCGAACTCGATATTCGAGATGATCGAACGCCAGGGCAGCAGCAGATCCTTTTGCAGCATGAAACCGACATGCGCATTGGGACCGGTCACCGCCGCATCCGAAACAAGCACCTCGCCGTCGCTCGGCTGATAGAGCCCGGCGGTCATCGACAGGATCGTCGATTTGCCGCAGCCCGAAGGCCCGACGACCGAGACGAACTCGCCCTCGTCGACCCGAAAGCTCACGTCGCTCACCGCGGTCAGCCGGTCGCCGGCATTGGTGGTGAACTTCTTGGTCACATTGCGGAACTCAAGCGCCATACCCGTGCTCCGCATATGCCGCGTCAAGCGCGGCGTTGATCGCCACCAGCTCATCGTGAACCAGATCGGCGGTCCAGTCGGTGCGGCCCGAGACCGGCGCCGCAAAGCCGCGCTCGGTCAGGGCGGTGGCGACGGCGTCATAGTCATGGCGCACGGCGTCATAGACCTCCATCAGGACCGACGCGAAATCCGCCTCCTGCGGCTCCAGCTCCCGCCCCCGGCATTGATGCGCCAGCGCCGGGCGGCTGGTGTCCGCGGCCCGCTGTGCAAGTCTGTCCTTGAAAGCATCCATGACGTGGCTCCTCTCGGTTGCTTGATGTTTCGTCCGTCTTGCAGGTGTTCAAATATGAACAACTTGTTCACTATTGATGATAACTGAAGGCCACCCCGGTGAGTCAAGTGTTTTCGAAAAGTTTTTCTTGGGCAGGCGCGGTCAGGTCTTGAACCGTAGAAGTCAGGGCAAGCCGCTGATATCCAAAGGAAACCGGCGATGCCCCACAGGCCGCATTCACCGTTTCACCGGCAGGCAGGCGGCCTTCTCGGCCATGGCGGATCAGCCGCCATGGCCCGGGTGATCAGGTTTTGGGCATTCAGGCGGCTTCGTAGACCACATCATCGCCCTTCGACGAACCGATCACGTGCCAGACCGTGGCCGCGCCGGCACCATCGTTGCGAATCCAGTGCTTGCGGCCGGCCGGCGTCTTGACCAGATCGCGCGGCCCGAGCTCGACCTCGACGGTTTCGCCATTGTCTTCCCAGCCCACGGTCAGGCTGCCTTCGAGCACCAGGAAGGCATCCTCGACATCGCGCACGAATCCCTTGATCCCCACACGCGACGGCACGCCCCACATCTCCTTGCGGCAGGTATCATGGCCCAGACCGCCCTCGCCGACATAGACCTTGCGGCTGAAGCCGGCGTCTTCCCAGATCGTCGGCTGGTCGACGTGGCGAATCACATATTGCGCCATCAGCTTCTGCAACGGATGATCGCCGGCGGGATCGAACTTGATGGTCTCGCCCGGCTTGGCGCCAAAGGCCCGGGCGAGCTCGGGCGCATGTTCCTTCGGGTGATAGTGATAGACCGGCGGCAGCGGCTTGCCGACATCGACCGAGATCGACATCAGCACCGGCTCCACCCCGTCGACGCGGAATCCATGGCCGATCTCGCGCGCGTTCAGGATCATGTCCTTCGGCCCGAGGTTGACCTCGCAGACCTCGCCGTCCCGCTCCCAGCCGACGATCAGCGCGCCATCGATGATCAGGAAACTCTCTTCGATTTCATGGCTGTGGCAGGCGGCGTATTTGCCCGGCTCCTTGTAGATCAGCGAGACGGTGAAATTGTCGGCCTTGAGCGTCGAGGTATCGCCCACCTTGGGCGAGCCCCCTGCCCCGACATAGCGCATCTGCGCCCGCGCCAGATCGGGGAAACCGGCGTTCGAGGGAAAGGCGTTCCAGTCGAATTCCTTGTCGGTGAAGCGCCCGGTATGGGCCTTGAGTTCCGCCGCGAGCGGCGAGGCGGTTGCGCGCATGTTCATGTCGGGTCCTCCGTGGTGGCTGTCGTGCAAAATTCGATGCAGAGATTTGTAGCCGGCACGCGTTTCACCTGATACATGGCGTTTCATGGATAAAACGGACGCCGATGAAGACCGCTATCTGGTCCCCGGCCTGCTCCGCGGCTTCGCGGTGCTGGATGCCTTCACCACCGAGCGGCAGGAACTGACGCTCAGCGATATCGCGCGCAGCCTGGGGCTCAGCCGGTCGGCCGCCTTCCGCACGGTCTATACCCTGGCGCATCTGGGCTTCCTGCTGCACGACGCGCGGCGGCAGACCTATGCGCTGGGGCCGGCGGTGCTGCGGCTGGGGCATGGATACATGGCCTCGCGCGAGTTGGTGCAGATCGCCCTGCCCGAGATCGAGGCGCTGCGGGACGAAACCGACTGGTCGACCCATCTTGGCGTGCGCGACGGCAAGAGCGTGCTTTACATGCTGCGGGTCGCCAGCCGCATGGGCATGGGCAGCATCGTGCATGTCGGCAGCCGGCTGCCGGCGGCGGCCACCACCATGGGCCGGGTGCTGCTGACCGATCTCGACGAAGCCTCGCTGATCGCGCTCTACCGGGATGAACATTACGATCATGCGCCCCGCGGGACGCCGCGCAACATGGCAACGCTGCTGGCGCAATGGCGCGCCGACCGCGCGCGCGATGTCGTGGTGCAGCTCGGCAGTTTCGAACGTGGCATGGCCTCGGTCGCCGCCCCGATCCGCGACATATCCGGCGGCATCGTCGGGGCGATCAACGCCACCCGCGCCTTCGATGCGCCCGCGCCGCCCGATCAGAGCGTGATCGATGCGGTCACATCCTGCGCCCGCGCGATCTCCCGCCATCTGGGCTGTGCCTGAGCGCCCCCCGGCCCGGCCGGGATTACCCGCGCCGCAGGGCTCGGCAAAAACGCCACAACGTCTCGGGTCTCTCACGCCGCCGCGTGACCCGGCCCACCATCCGGCGTAGTCTTTCGTGGCGGCCGCGGCGCGGCCGCACGGCAATGCCGCCGGGCGGCGCTTGTCAGGGCACACCGGGCAGGAAACCGCCCTGCCCTGCCCTCCCCGAAAATGTCCGATAAGCTTGCACCACAGTTGCGAAAGCTTACCTTTCGGGTGCGCCTAGTCCGCCGCCTTGGCGTTGAAGACAAAGAGCGTCTCGCCGTCGATGGTGTAGCCATCGATCAGCGTTTTTGCGGTGTCGGACACCAGCCAGTCTTCCAGCTTCATTGCCAGGTCATGTTTCACATGGCCATGTTTCTCCGGGTTCACCGGAAGATAGGCATATTGGTTGAACAGCACCGCATCGCCGGAAAACAGCAGCGCCAGATCGCCCTTGTTGCCGAAATTCAGCCAGCTCGCCCGATCCGACATGATATAGGCGCCCATGCCGGCGGCGGTGTTCAGCGCCGCACCCATGCCGGCGCCCACGGGTTTGTACCAATCGTGCAGCGTCGCCGGATCCTGCCCGGCGTCGTCCCAGAGGCTCAGCTCCTTCTTGTGGGTGCCGCTGTCATCCCCGCGCGAGACAAACGGCGCCTCGGCCGCGGCAATGCGTTGCAGCGCTTCGGTGGCGCTCGGCGCACCGGCGATATCGGCGGGGTCGCTCTCGGGCCCGATGAAGACAAAATCGTTGTACATGATCTCGCGCCGGTGGGTGCCGTTCCTTGCCGCGACAAATGTCTCTTCGGCGCCGCGCGAATGCACCAGGATGGCATCGACGTCACCCGCCTCGCCCAGCCGGATCGCCTGCCCCGTGCCAACCACCAGCAGCTGCACCTCGAGATCGAGGTCCGCCGCGATCCGCGGCAGCAACACATCCGCCAGCCCGGAATTATGGAACGACGTGGTAACGGCCATTTTCATCGTCTCGGCGGCCAGGGCGGCGCCGGAACACGCGATCAGCGCCAGCGACAGGATCAGATGTTTCATTCGACAATATCTCCGTTCAGAAAGGCCCGCGCCTGAGGCGTGGCGGGCTGGGTGAAAAATTCCGGTCCGGCGCCCCGGTCGTGCAGCCAGCCATGCAGCAGAAACAGCACCTCGTCGGCCAGTCGCCGCGCCTGGCCCATATCGTGGGTCGAGAGGATCAGCCGCATGCCACCGGCCCGGGCCTCTTGCAGGATCTCCTCGATCTCGCGCATCGCCCGGCCATCGAGCGAGGCGCAGGGCTCGTCGAGAAACAGCAGCTTCGGCTCGGTGATCATCGCCCGCGCCAGCGCCAGCTTCTGCCGCTCGCCGCCGGATAGCACCGGCGCCTGTCGGGTCAGCATCGAGCCCAGCCCCACCCGCGCGGCCCAGCGCCGCGCGCGGTCTTCGGCCTCGCCGCGCGACATGCCGCGCATGCGCAGCGGGTAGATCAGGTTCTGCATCACCGTGCGCCGCAGCATCACCGGCTGCTGAAACACGAAACACTGGTGATGCCGCGCCTCTTCGGTGGTGCAATTCCAGCGAATCCGCCCGCCCCCCAGCCGCGCCGTGCCGTGCAACATACGCAGAAAGGTCGTCTTGCCGGCGCCGTTGGGGCCGATCACCACGGTTGTCCCGGCGCCGTCGAGTTCGAGATCGACCGGGCCGACCAGCGTCCTGCCGCGCCGCGTGGCTCGGGCCGCCTCGAGCCTGACCGGAAACAAGTCGCTCACCAGCGCCCCTCCCGCTCGGTCCGGCTGAGCGCATGGATCGCGAGATTGACCGCAATCGCCAAGGCGATCAGCACGAACCCCAAGGCCAGCGCCAGCGCGAAGTTGCCTTTCCCGGTCTCGAGCGCAATCGCGGTGGTCAGCACCCGCGTGGCATGATCGATATTGCCGCCGACGATCATGATCGCGCCCACCTCGCCGATGCCACGGCCAAACCCCGCCAGCGCGGCGGTCAGCAGCGCTCGGCGGCTGTCCCACAGCAGGGTGCGGATCTTCTGTCCCTGGGTGACGTTCATCGAGATCAGCAGATCGTGGTATTCCTGCCAGAGATCGCGGATCGACTGATGCGCGATCGAGGCAATCAGCGGCACGATTATGACGACCTGGGCGATCACCATGGCCGTCGGCGTGAACAGAAGCCCCAGCACGCCAAGCGGGCCCGAGCGCGACAGCAGCACATAGACCACCAGGCCCACAACCACCGGCGGCAGCCCCATCAACGCATTCAGCACCGCAATCACCGTGCGGCGAAACCTGAAGCGGCGCACCGCGAGCAAGGCCGCCAGGGGCAGGGCGATCAGGCTGGCAATAACCAGCGCCGAGAGCGTGACCTTGAGCGAGCGCAAGGCGATTTCCAGCAGTTCCGCATCAAGCGTCCCCACCAGCCAGGCCGCCTGCACCAGACCGCTCCAGATATCCACCATCCCCGGATGTCCCTCCCGTTTCGGGCAAACTGGCATTCCCCGCAGAGGGATGCCAGCCGGTTTCGACGACGGATCAGCGATTGGGTCAGACTGGCCGCAACGAGGTCGCTCGCCCGACAAAACCCGGTCAAATTGTCCGGCTGCAAAAAATTGCCCATGGGCAATTGTGCCGTGCGAGCCACGGGGTCCCGGCGCGAGGCCGGGACGGGGGCCGGCGCGCCCCGGCCTCGCGCCGGGGCCTCACCGTGCAAAAATTGCCCATGGGCAATTTTCCGGGTCAGTGCGAGAAGCGATCTTTCAAGTAGGCGTCAAAAGCCGCCACAAGCTGCGGGCGCGACAGCGAATCCTCGAATTCCACCAGAACCTTGCGCCCCTTGCGACGGACTTCGATGCCGGCCTCGCCAGATGAGCGCCGATAGATCTTGCCCGCGCGCGGCGGCTTCGGGGCGGCCGGCTTGCCGGCGTTGACCAGCCGCCGCATGACCGCCGCCCCATCGACAAAGGCCCCGCTGCCGCGCCGCGCCTGGGCCTGCTCGCGGGCGATGGTCCGGGCGGCATCGAGCACGCGTTCGGCGACCACGGCCTCCCCCAGAAGCGGCTTCAGCTCGCGGGCGTTGCGCTCGCGGATGTCGCGCACCGAGGCAAAGGCGGCGACGATCTCTTCGGGCAGTTTCGCCAGTTGCAGGTAACGCGACAGCCAGGGTTGCGACACCTCGAGCCGCTCGGCCATCGCCTTCTGCTTGCCGCCGTAATAGCGCTCCACGGCATCGGCATAATCGATCGCCCGCTCGTAATCCGAGATGTCCTCGCGGTCGCGGTTCTCGATATCGGCAAGACGAAAGGCCTCTTCATCCGACAGGTCACGCAGCTCGACGAGATATTTGAACTGGGTGTAATTGTTGGCCCGAAGCCAGCTCACCGCGAAATGCCGCCGGGCGCCACAGATCACCTCGAAGTCGTAATCCGGATCGTCAGAGGTGCGCACGATGGCGGGAAATTCCTGCCGCCCCTGCGAGCGAATGCCATCGATCAGGTCGCGGCAATTGTCTTCGTTGAGCAGCGCATATTCGCGATTGTGCCGGTCCCACATGCGGCAGCGGGCGGGGTCGACCCAGCGCAGGGTCTTCTCCTCGAGCTCGCCCGAAAGCCGCTCGGAGATCGTGGTGGTGCGTTTGAGAAATCGCGCGCCGGCCCGGTCTTCTTCGGCCGGGTCGGGGGCGTCAAAGCCGCTGAGAACATCGTCGAAAATGGCATCATGCTTGCGGGTCATAGCAGTCCTTCCTTGCGCAGCTGCGCGTGATGGCTCGGCCAGGTCTTGCGGATCAGAATCTCGATCTCGCGGCCCACCGCATCGAGATAAGCGCGGCAGCGCTTGTGGGTCTCGGTGCGGGTGGCGGCGCCGGTCAGCTCGTAGACCGTCGAGAGATTGGCCGTCGCGTTGTCGATCTCGGCACTGTCCTTCTGCACAGAGAGAAGCATATCCATGGGAAAGACCGCATCCATCATCCGCTTGATGGCGACATGCGCCGATTTGGTGTCATTCATCTTGGTCGCAAGAATTTTAACAAATGCATAATCCCGCGCGCCTCCGGCCTCGGCCAGCTCATTGAGCGTGGCGCCGAGCATCTTGAGGAAATGCGCGGTAGAGCCGAAATCGATGTTGTTGGGCGGCGCCGGGATCACCAGCGCCTCGGCCGCGCGCAGCACAGACAGCGAAAGCATGCCAAGCGCCGGCGGCGGATCAAGCAGGATGACATCAAAGCGGTCCTTGATGGTCTCGATACCGTGACGCAGCCGGTCGAGCACAAAGGATTTCTCGCGCGCCATGCGGGCGGCGAATTCATATTCGGCGTCATAGAGGCCCAAATTGGCGGGGATCAGCGCGATGTTCGGCCAATAGGTGGCGCGCAGCGCATAGCTCAGATCGGGCGGGCCGCCATGGCGAAAGAACGGGTAAAGCGTGTCCTCGTCTTCATCCACATCGACGTCGGGGTTCAACCCGAAAACCGAGGTGGTCGAAGCCTGGCTGTCGCAATCGATGACGCAGACGCGATAGCCCTTGAGCGCGAGATATTGCGCCAGGTGACAGACGGTGGTCGATTTGCCGACACCGCCCTTGAAGTTCTGAACCGCCAGCACCATCGCCGGATCGTCGGGCGCCCGATGCGGCAAGGTGCCGAAAAGCTGGCGCATGCGGTTCACATCGGTCAGGCTGTAGCCGGTGCGCCGCCCGGTCTCGGGGTCTTTCTCCGGCGCCGGCAGGCGGCCGTCGGCCTCGGCGTCGCGGATCGCCTTTTCGCTGCGTCCGACCATCTCGGCGGCGCGGCGCACGTTGAATTGCAGCTCGAGCCGCTTTTCGGTGCCGGGGGCATACAGGCGGTCGCGCAGGCGCGAGATGACGGTGGAGGCGCGCCCGGCAAGCTGGTCGAGCTCGCGCAGGGACACCGGGGGAAGGGCTGACTGCTCCATGTCCTACCTCTCAGGGGGATGGTTTGACGCGAATCATGGACCCTGTGGCCAGCCGTCTCAAGTGCGAAATCCGGCAGCGGATGCCGAAAATAGCGGAAGTTGCGCGATTGCCCGCCAATGCCGCGAAAACACCGGAGAGGCCCCCAATTTCCGAACCTCGGGGCTTTTTCGCACCGTGCGGCACCCGAAAAGTAAGCTTGGCCGGGTCGCGGCTTCAAACGGTGTCCGGGCGGCAGGCAAAACCCCCAAAAATCCAAATTTAAAAAACCCTCTTGTTCTGGATTCAAGGATTCCTTGTTCGCGTCATCCAACGCATTGCCAAACCACGGGAATTCCGCCCAATTCTTACGTCCCGGGGCGGCATGGCTTACGCTTCGGGGTGTTTGTCCTTACGCATCGGGGCGGCGGGGCTTACGGATCGGGCAGGGCGGAAAACTTACCTTTCGGGTGCGCGCCACAGGGGCAAAAAAACCGTTGAAAAAAGCCTTGCGGGGCAGGGCATTGCGAATCGGGTGGCGCGAATCCCCGGCGCGAAAGCTTACCTTTCGGGTGATGGACGGGGGCGTCGGCTTTTGATATCTTACGCCCAAAGGCCTACAAAAGTAAGAGCAGTCAGGTAACGCACGTGGCCACAGGCAAACCTTATCGCACCATCGAGGCGCGGCCAAACGCCGAAAGCCTCGTCAAACCCGGCGAGCTGGTCGACCTTGTCGAGGTCACCCCGCTGACGCTGGCGGACCGCCGGATCTACAACCAGCTGCTGGAAAACGCTTGGGATGCCATCGACAAGCCGGTGACCCATGTGATCGCCAAGGCCGATTTGCGCGGTTCGCACAATTCCAACGACCGGGTCGGCGAGAGCATCGAGCGGCTGATGTCCTCGATCGTCAAGGTCCGCGTCACCCGTGACGGCGAAGAGGCGATCGAGCGGGTGCAGCTTCTGGGTGGCAATATCGAGACCACGCGGCGCGACGGGCTGCTGGAATACGAGATCCCGCAGCGGCTGCGGCGGATCATCAAGGACAGCACCGTCTTTGCCCGCCTGCAACGCGAGGTGATGTTCGCGCTGTCGTCGAAATATGCGCTGACGCTTTACGAGATGATCCAGAAACGCGGCAATCTGCGCTATCGCTCGTCGGAACGCTTCAGCCTCGAGGATCTGCGCGGCATTCTCGGCGTCGCGAAGGGCAAGCTCACCTCCTGGTCGAACCTCAAGCTGCGGGCGATCGAGCCGGCGATGGCCGAGGTCAATGCGCTGAGCGACTACGTGGTCGAGATCGAGCCGGTCAAGACCGGCCGGCGGGTGACCCATGTCGAGCTGCGCTGGTGGCGCAAGGACAGCGGCACCTCGGCCCAGGCGGAACGCGAGCTGAGCTTTTCCAAGGTGGGCCGCAAGGCGCGGATGGCCGGCACCGAAGAGCGGCTGGTGCCGGAACCCCGGCCGCGGCCGGCCTGGCTGGAAAGCCGCGGCACCGCCCTGCGCAGCGAAACCTACGAGACTGCGCGGCTGCGCCACCCGGGGTATGACATCTATCACGTCGAGGGCGAATGGCGCGACTGGAGCCGGGGCAGAGAGCCCGCACGCGATCCCGACCGGGCGTTTCTGGCGTTCTTTCGGACCTATGCGGAGAAAAACCCGATCTGAGTTTGCGCGCCCCGTCGGCCGCCGATAGTCTGGCCGGCGGGAGGGTCTCTTGATGCAATCGGTTCGCCTGCGCCTGCTGATCCTGGCGCTTGCCCCCCTGATCCTGCTGATGCCGCTGCTCCTGCTGCTCGGCATGACCCGCTGGACAGCGGATTACGACAAGGTGCTGATCGCCAATGTCGAAAGCGACCTGCGGATTGCCGAGCAATATCTCAACCGGCTGATGACCGGCACCGGCGAAGAGCTGCACGGGCTGGCCGGCTCGGTCGAATTCGCCGAAGTGCTGGCCGAGGGCGATCCGGCGGCGTATTTCCGGCAAAAGCAGGCCGAACTGGGCCTCGATTTCCTGTATTACCTGCCGGCCGAGGCCGCCGGCGCGCAGGCCGACCGCTGGCCGGTGATCGCCGCCGGGCTCAGCCGCCCCGACACCCGGATCGATATCTTTCCCGCCGGGGCGCTGCCGGCGCCGCTGGCCGCACAGGCCCGCATCCCGCTGATCGAGACCGAGGCCGCGGTGCCCACCGACCGCGAGGTCGAGGATCGCGGCATGGTGGTGCATTCCGCCAGCCCGGTGCGCCTGCCCGGACATGACGGCGTGCTGGTGGGGGGCATCCTGTTGAACCGCAACCTGGATTTCATCGATTCGATCAACGCGCTGGTCTATCTCAACGCCGTCACCGGCGGCGAACGGCAGGGCACGGCGACACTGTTCCTTGATGACGTGCGGGTCAGCACCAACGTGCGGCTGTTCGAGGATGTGCGCGCGCTTGGCACCCGGGTCTCGGCGGCGGTGCGCGGCCAGGTTCTGGGCCAGGGCAAGACCTGGCTCGACCGCGCCTTCGTGGTCAACGACTGGTATATTTCGGCGTATATGCCGCTGACCGACAGTTTCGGCGACCGTGTGGGCATGCTCTATGTCGGCTTTCTCGAGGCGCCGTTCACCGCCGCCAAGCGGCAGGCCTTCCTGTGGATGCTGGCGGCGTTCTTTGCGGTTCTGGTGCTCTCGGCGCCGGTGTTTCTCTGGATGGCCGGCGGAATCTTTGCGCCGCTGGAGCGGATGACACAGACCATGGCCCGGGTCGGACGCGGCGACCTTTCGGCGCGGATCGGGCGGATGAAGCGGCGCGACGAGATTGCCGCCGTCGCCGGCCATCTCGACGATCTGCTCGACCAGGTGCAGGACCGCGACCGCAAGCTGCGCGCCTGGGCCGATGAGCTGAACACCCGCGTCGAGGAACGCACCGCCGAGCTGCGTGCGGCCAACGCCAAGCTGGAAGAAACCTACCGGCAGTTGGTGATGAGCGAAAAGCTGGCCTCGATCGGCGAGATCACCGCCGGCGTGGCGCATGAGATCAACAATCCGGTGGCGGTGATCCAGGGCAATCTCGACGTGATGCGCGAGGCCTTGCAGGAGCGCGCCGCCCCGGTCGCGACCGAGCTCAACCTGATCGACGCCCAGGTCGGGCGCATTCAGGCGATTGTCGGCAAGCTGCTGAAATTCGCCGCCCCCGGCGAGATCGAGGAAATGGGCGGCCAGGTCGATCTTGCCCCGGTGCTCGGCGATTGCCTGGTTCTGGTGGAGCATGTGATCGACAAGGCCGGTGTCCGTGTCGAAACCCGGCTGGACGACGTGCCGCCGGTGCGCATTGCCCCCGGCGAGATGCAGCAGGTGGTCGTCAACCTGATCATCAACGCGGTGCAGGCCATGGGCCAGGGCGGCCGGCTCGCGCTTCTCCTGACCGAAGCGCGCCGCAACGGCCGCCGCGGCACCGCGCTCAAGGTGCGCGACAGCGGCCCCGGGGTGCCCGACGCGATGCTGAGCGCGGTTTTCGATCCGTTTTTCACCACCAAACGGGGCGAGGGCACCGGCCTTGGCCTGTCGATCTCGCAGACGTTGATCCAGCGCGCCGGCGGGCTGATCTCGGTGCGCAACCGCAAGGCCGGCGGCGCCGAGTTTACCGTCTGGCTGCCGGCGGCCGAAGAGGAGATGGCGGCGGAATGACAAAATTGCCCATGGGCAATTTCCCCGTCACGCGCAGGCCTTCGCGGCGATAATCGACATATTTTCAATGCCTTGCGCCTGCAACGTCAAGCCCGCGCGCCAGGCGCGCAGCCCCGAGGCGCAGCACAGGACCAGCCGTTGCCCGGGGGCGGGGGTCAGCCCGGGAACCTCTTCCATGGGCAGCCGCAGCGCCTCTGGCGTGATCGGGCAGGGGGCTTCGGCGGCGTCGCGCAGCTCGATCACCAGATCGTCCGGGCGCAGCATCGCGGGCGCCAGAAAGGGCCAGGGGCGCGCCGGTTCGGGGCTGCCGAGGAAGGTGAAACCGCCAAAGCGCATCGTGGCCAGATCGACCGAGACCACCCGGCCCAGCGGCGCGCCGGTGCCGAGCAGAAGCTGCAAGGCCAGCTGCGCCTGCAAGCTGCCGATCATGCCGACCGCCGGGCCGAGGACGCCGGCGGTGGCGCAGGTGGCGCCCGAGGTTGGCAGATCGGGAAAAACCGCGCGCAGCGACGGCGCGCCACCGCAGAATCCACCGGCATAACCCGACTGGCCCAGCGCGCTGGCCGAGATCAGCGGCGTGCCGGCGGCGAGGCAGGCGTCGGACAAGATGTAAGACACCGCGAAACTGTCGGCGGCATCGATCACCAGATCGGCCGCCTGCACCAGACCGGGGGCAAGGCCGGGCCCCAGCGGCGCCACATGGGCGCGCAGCCGTACCTCGGGGTTGAAGCCGCGCAAGGCTTCGGCGGCGGCCTCCGCCTTGGGGCGGCCAAGGTCCGCCATGCGGTAGAGCGGCTGGCGGTGCAGGTTGCTTTCCTCGACATGGTCGGGATCAAAGAGCGTGATCCGCCCGACACCGGCACCGGCGAGATATTGCAGCACCGGACAGCCCAGCCCGCCGGCGCCGATCACAACGACATGCGCCTGGCGCAGCCGCTCCTGGCCGGCGGCGCCGACCTCGGGCAGGATCTCCTGGCGGGCATAGCGGCTCATTGGCAGACCTTCAGCCAGTCGCGCACCCGCGCCTCGGGGTCTTCGGCCTGCTGCACATCGGTCACCACCGCGAGGCTGTCGGCGCCGGCCGCCAGAACCCCGGGCGCGCGCTCGGGCGTCAGCCCGCCGATGGCCACCAGCGGCACCTGGCCGGTACGGCGTTTCCAGGCGGTCACCCGGTCAAGGCCCTGCGGCGCCCATTTCATCTTTTTCAGCAATGTCGGATAGACCGGGCCAAGCGCCACATAGGCCGGATCGAGCGAGAGGGCACGCTCCAGTTCCGCGTCGTCATGGGTCGACAGGCCAAAGCGCACCCCGGCGCGGCGCAGGGCGGCGAAATCGGCGGTCTCCATGTCCTCCTGCCCGAGATGCACGAAGGAACAGTTCAGATCGAGCGCCGCCTGCCAGAAATCGTTGACCACCAGCTGCGCGCCCTGCACGGCACAGATATCGCGGGCGCGGGCGATCTGGCGCCGCACCTCGGCCTCGGGCTGGTCCTTGATGCGCAGCTGCACCAGCTTCACCCCCTGCGGCACCAAGAGTTCCAGCCGGGCGACATGGCCCACGATCAGATAGAACCGCTGCATCACGCCAGCTCCGCCAGGCCGAGCACCGGGGTCGAGGGCACCGCCAGGTCGCGGCGGTCCATCGGGTCGGCGTCAAAGCCCGCGCGCCCGGCCTCGACGGCCAGCGCCATGGCGCGTGCCATCCCGGCGGGGTCGCCGGCCTGGGCCACGGCGGTGTTCAGGAGCACCGCATCCATGCCCAGCTCCATCGCCTGCGCCGCGTCGGAGGGCCGGCCGATGCCGGCGTCGACGACCAGCGGAACACCGGGGAAATGCGCCCGCATGGCGCGCAGGGCATCGGGATTGCGCAGCCCCTGGCCCGAGCCGATCGGCGCGCCCCAGGGCATCAGCAGCTCGCAGCCGGCATCAAGCAGCCGTTCGCCGACCACCAGATCATCGGTGGTATAGGGAAACACCTTGAACCCCTCCGAGGTGAGGATCCGCGCTGCCTCGACCAGGGCAAAGACATCCGGTTGCAGGGTATCGGCATGGCCGATCACCTCGAGCTTGAGCCAGTCGGTGGCAAAGACCTCGCGCGCCATATGGGCGGTGGTCACCGCTTCCTTGACGGTGTGGCAGCCGGCGGTGTTGGGCAGGATGCGGGCACCGGTCTCGCGCAGGGTGCGCCAAAAGCCCTCGCCGGCGCCATCGGCAGTTTCGCGACGCAGCGAGACGGTGACAAGGCCGGTGCCGCTGGCGCGGATCACGTCCTGCAACACGGCGGGCGAGGGGTATTGCGCGGTGCCGAGCAGCAGCCGCGAGGCGATTGTCTCTCCGTAGATCCGCATTTCAGCCTCCCTGCATCGGGGCCAGCACTTCCAGCCGGTCGCCGTGTTGCAAGGCGGTCGCGGCGCGGCTGTCGCGCGGCACGAAATCGCCGTTCAGCGCGGTGGCGACGGCGGGGCTGTCAAAGCCCAGCTCGGCCAGCGCCTCGGACAGGGTGAGGCCCGAGACCTCACGCGGTTCTGCGTTCACCAGTATCTTCATGTCCAGTCTCCGGGATCAGTGTGTCGGCCAGCCGTTGCGCCATGGCGGGGGCCAGCAGGAAGCCGTGGCGATAAAGGCCGTTGAGGTGCCAGATGCCCTCCTGACAGGTCAGGCGCGGCAGGTTGTCGGGGAAAGCCGGGCGCAGCCCGGCGCCGCTGCGGATCACCGCCGCCTCGGCGAAGCCGGGATGCAGGGCAAAGGCGGCGGAAAACAGCTCTGTCAGCGCGCGCAGGGTGGCGGGCCGGTCCGACGAGCTCTCGACCATGGTGGCGCCGATCATATAGGTGCCGCCGCCGCGCGGCACGAGATAGAGCGGGATGCGCGGGTGCAACAGCCGCAGGGTGCGGGTGATCGACACCTCGGGGCAATGCAGCACCGCCATCTCGCCGCGCACCGGGCGCAGATCGGGCAGGGGGGCCGCCATGCCGGTGCAATCGATGTCGATCCGCCGGGGGGCGTCGGTGCCATGGCGGATCTCGCCGCCATGGGCCGCGATCCCCCGCGCCAGATCTTGCAGCGCCCGGGAAGGGTCGAGATGCGCCTCCTGCGCGAAATGCAGCCCCTGCGAGAAGCGCCCGGCAAGGTCGGGCTCGAGCGCGGTGATCGCCGCGTCATCCACCGGCCGATGCGCCTCGGTCCGCCGGGCGAACCGCGAGATCTCGGCCCGGTCGCGCGGCGGTGCCAGCACCAGCGTGCCGCGCCGCGTCACCTCTGTCACCTGCGCCCACCAATCGGCGGCGCCCCGGCCCAGGGTCACCACCTCGGGCTCGGCCGTGGCGGCCTCGCACCAGGGCGCCAGCATGCCGCCGGCAAAGCGCGCCACGCTGGCGGTGCCGAGGGTGGGCGCGCGCTCATAGAGCACCACCCGCGCCCCCCGGCGCGCCAGCTCATAGCCGCAGACGAGGCCCGCGAGCCCCGCCCCGGCAATGCGGAGCGTGGTCATTCCGCCGGTTCCGCCTTTTTCGCGGGCACATACAGCTCGCCGCCCTCGCGGAACTTGGCGGCCATCGCTTCCATGCCCTCTTTCTGCGCTTCGGCGCGGATGTCGTGGCTGATCCGCATCGAGCAGAACTTGGGCCCGCACATCGAGCAGAAATGCGCCACCTTGTGCGCCTCTTTCGGCAGGGTCTGGTCGTGGAAATCCCGCGCGGTCTCCGGGTCGAGCGCCAGGTTGAACTGGTCTTCCCAGCGGAACTCGAAGCGGGCGCGCGACAGCGCATCGTCACGCCGCTGCGCGCCGGGCATGCCCTTGGCCAGATCGGCGGCATGGGCGGCGATCTTGTAGGTGATCACCCCGGTTTTCACGTCGTCGCGGTCGGGCAGGCCAAGGTGTTCCTTGGGCGTGACATAACAGAGCATGGCGCAGCCGAACCAGCCGATCATCGCGGCACCAATGCCGCTGGTGATGTGGTCATAGCCCGGCGCGATATCCGTGGTGAGCGGCCCGAGGGTATAGAACGGCGCCTCGTGGCAGCACTCGAGCTGCTTGTCCATGTTCTCCTTGATCTTGTGCATGGCGACGTGGCCGGGGCCTTCGATCATCACCTGGCAGTCCTTGGCCCAGGCGATCTTGGTCAGCTCGCCCAGGGTCTCCAGCTCGGCAAACTGCGCCTCGTCATTGGCATCTGCGATCGAGCCGGGGCGCAGACCGTCGCCCAGCGAAAAGCTGACGTCGTACTGGCGGCAGATGTCGCAGATCTCGTCGAAATGCTCGTAGAGGAAGCTCTCCTTGTGGTGGTGCAGGCACCATTTCGCCATGATCGAGCCCCCGCGCGAGACGATGCCGGTGACGCGTTTGGCGGTCATCGGGACCATGTGCAGCCGCACGCCGGCGTGGATGGTGAAGTAATCGACGCCCTGTTCGGCCTGTTCGATCAGCGTGTCGCGGAACACCTCCCAGGTCAGGTCTTCGGCGATGCCGTTGACCTTTTCCAGCGCCTGATAGATCGGCACCGTGCCGATCGGGACCGGGCTGTTGCGGATGATCCATTCGCGGGTGTTGTGGATGTTGCGGCCGGTCGAGAGGTCCATCACCGTGTCGGCGCCCCAGCGGATCGACCAGACCAGCTTGTCGACTTCCTCTTCCATCGAGGAGGTCACGGCCGAGGTGCCCATGTTGGCGTTGATCTTGACCAGGAAGTTGCGGCCGATGATCATCGGTTCGCTTTCCGGGTGGTTGATGTTGACCGGGATGATGGCGCGGCCGGCGGCGATCTCGTCCCGCACGAATTCGGGCGTCACGTGGTCGGGCAGGTTGGCGCCCCAATCCTCGCCGTCGCGCTCTCCCACCGCCTCGCGCAGCTGGTTCTCGCGGATGGCGACGAATTCCATCTCGGGCGTGACGATGCCGGCGCGGGCATAGGCCAGCTGGGTGACGGCGCCCTTGCCGCGCAGCGGGCGCGGGCGCACCGGGAACTCCGGCGTCAGCCGGTCACCCTGCACAAAGCCGTTGTCTTCGGGCTTGACCTCGCGGCCGTCGTATTCCTCGACATCGCCGCGCGCCTCGATCCAGGCGCGGCGCAGCGGCGCCAGGCCCTTGGCAATGTCGATCTGCGCGTCGGGGTCGGTATAGGGGCCGGAGCTGTCATAGACCGGCAGCGGCGGCTCGCCGGCCGTGGGATGCACCGAGATCTCGCGCATCGGCACGCGGATCTCGGGGTGCAGCACGCCCGGCACGTGGATCTTGCGCGATGCGGGCAGGGGGCCGGTGGTGATGGTGGGGTTTGGCACGTTCATTGTGGCGCTCCTCAAGCTCAAGTCTCAAAAAGACACCAGATGATCCGGGAGAGGAGGCGGCGGCGCGGGGCCGACTTGTCAGGGAGCCGGGGGAACCCCCCATGATGCGCCCTCAGCTTCCTACGCCAGTGTCAACTGGGTCAGGTTCAAAGGGTCGCGTCACCGGGCCAAAGCCCTGTCTGCCTCTCAGTCCCCTCGGCGGGACTCCCCTGCGTGGGTTGACGTATAGGCATGCCGGCGCCGCCGTGCAACCCATTCCTTGGCCTGTGTCGTCCGGTGCGGTGCCGCGCGCTCTCGAAAGCCTTGGGGCGGCTAACCTTTTGCGCCCTGCGCTCGACATCCGGGTCGCCGAAATCTCGCCGGGAAACCGCTACTGCTTCTTTGGTAATCAACTTTAGGAGTGAGTGACGTGTTTGTGACAAGGCGACTGCTACCCCTCGTTCTCTTGGCCTGCCCGACCCCGATGCTGGCGGATGCGCTGTTCAGCGCCGCAGGCGCCAGCCGGATGGAGATCTTGCAGGCACAATCGGCGGTGATCGACCGACGTGTCGGCGTGACGTCGACCCGCAGCGATGTGGCGCCCGCGCCGCCGCCGGTGGGCGCCTCGGCGGTGATTGCCACCGCCGGCAGCCTGCAACTGGCCCGGATCAAGGTCAGGCCGCGAGGCAAACATGTCGGGGCCTATCTGGACGAGGCCAAGCGCCAGGCTTCGGCCTTTCGCATTCCCGAAGAGCTCTTTCTGGCGCTGATCCAGCAGGAATCGGGCTGGAACAGCAAGGCGCGGTCGCATGTCGGCGCCATCGGGCTGACGCAGCTGATGCCGGGCACGGCGCGCGAGCTGAAGGTCAATCCGCATGATCCGGTGCAGAACCTGCGCGGCGGGGCCAAGTACCTGCGCGCGCAATATGACCGCTTCGGCGACTGGCGGCTGGCGCTGGCGGCTTATAATGCCGGGCCGGGGGCGGTGCGCAAATACGGTGGCGTGCCGCCGTTCCGCGAGACCCGCAACTACGTCAAACGCATCCTCGGTCAGTGACCGGGGGCAGGGCTCAGACCCGCGCCGTGTTGAGCGCCCGGCGCGTCGCCTCCCAAGTTTGCGGGAGACCGGCCGCCATGTCGAGGGCGGCCGTTTTGTCATCGGCCTTGCAGCGCGCCTCGATCGCCTGAAGTTCGCGGTGCAGCGCCACTGCACCAAAGACCCCGCAAGAGCCGGCAAGACGATGGGCGTCGGATTGCAGCGCCGGCAGGTCGCCGGCGGCGGCGGCGGCATCGATCTGGCGCAACACGTCTTCGGCTTCGGTCGCAAAGCTGTCGAGCTTGGCGTCGAACCGCTCCTGGCCCAGCAGCGCGGCGATGTCTTCGAGGCTGTCGAGATCGATCAGCATGGCGTTTGTCATGTCGGTTTCCTCCGGGGCATGGGGTTGGGCCGTCACCTGGCCGTGTTCCTGGTCGCGCGCGACCTCGTGCAGCACCTTGCGCAGCGCGTCGGGCCGGATCGGCTTGAGCACGCAGCCCGCCATCCCGGCGGCGAGAAACTCCTTGACCTCGTTCGGCATGGCGTGGGCGGTGACGGCATAGATCGGCGAATTCTTGGACAGCCCGCGCGAGGCGCGGATTTCCTGAGTGGCCTTGATGCCGTTCATGTTCGGCATGCTGACATCCATCAGGATCAGGTCGAAATGCGTGCGGCTGGCCACATGGACGCCTTCGAAGCCGTCGCTGGCATGCGAGACCTTGTGACCCTCGCGCAGCAGCATCGCCTCGAGCACCTCGGCATTGATCGGGTTGTCCTCGACCACCAGCACATCGAGCGGGGCGATCTCGGCGGTGTCGCGGGCGGGGCCGGAGGCGGCGGCGGGCCGGTCCTCGTCCTCGGCGCGGGGCAGGGTGAGGGTGACATGAAAGGTGGTGCCTTCGTCGTGCACGCTCTCGCAGGTCACCTCGCCCTGCATCTGCTGCACCAGGCGGCGGACAATGCCCAGCCCGAGGCCGGTGCCGGTGGCCGTCCGCTCGTACGGGGAATCGATGGTGACGAAATCCTCGAAGATCCGCGCCTGATCCTCCTCGGAGATGCCGATGCCGGTGTCGGCCACCGCGATGGCAAGCTCGACCTCGTCATTGCCGGCCGCGCGGGTGGCGGTGCGGATCGTCACCTTGCCGCTGGGGGTGAATTTGACGGCATTGCTCAGCAGGTTCATCACCACCTGTTGCAGCGCCCGCGACTGGCCCAGGACACAGGCGTCGGGGCCGCTGTGCTCGGTCACCACGGTGGTGTTCTGCTGCCCGGCCACCGGCCGCATGCTGTCGGCCACGGCGTCGACCAGTGCGACCGGACGGAAGGGCGCGAGCGGGGCGGTCCTTTCGCCGGAATCGAGCCGTTCGATCAGCAGCACGTCGTTGATATGGCCCAGCAACACCTGGCTGGAGGATTCGGCAATCGTGACATAGCGTTTCTGCTTGTCGGTCAAAGGATCGTCGGTCATCAGGTCGAGCGCCGACATGATGCCGTTGAGCGGGGTGCGCATCTCGTGGCTCATCACCGCGAAGAAATGCGATTTCTCGCGGAAGGCGGTGAGCGCGTCGTCGCGGGCCTGCTGCAACTCGGCCTTGGCGCGCTTTTCCTCGGTGATGTCGCGGATATAAGAGACAAAGGCCGGCCCGGTCTCGCCCGCGGTTTCCGAGATCGACACTTCGATCGGAAATTCGTGGCCGTCGCGGTGCATGGCGATCAGCTCGAGCCGGCCCTGATCGACGATGTTGGAGGTGTCGGAGGAGGTGTAGCGCACAAATCCCTCGGCATGGGCCTCGCGGAAGGCCGGCGGCACGATGGTTTCGGACAGCTTGCGGCCGATGATCTCGTCCTTGCGAAAGCCGAAGATCTTTTCCGCCGAGCCGTTGAAATCGGTGATCAGCCCCTGATCATCGATCACCACGATGGCGTCGAGCGAGGCGCGCAGCGTCGATTCCCGCATCCGCCCGGCGCGGGAGATCGCGGCCGCGCGGCGCGACAGTTCGAGCCGCTGCCAGGTCATCGTCGCCAGGGTCAGGATCAGCGCGCCGAACACCCCGAGAGCAACCAGCGCCAGGCGGCGCAACAGCTCGACGATCTCGGTCCGCTGCTGGTCCGACAGGCTGGCCATGACCTGGACCGCCCCCAGCGCGAACAGCCGCGGGGTCGCGACGAGCTCCTCGATCCAGCTATCGATCTGCGGCAGCGCATCGATCAGAACGGCATCGGAGGAATCGATCAGCGGCACCGTCATCATCAGGAAATGCTCGAGGTCGTGCCGATGCGTCCGCAGCTCGGGGTTGTCCGCGAGGTTCAGCGTCTGGGTCGAGCCTTCGAGCGTCTTCACCCGGCTGTAGAAGATGTCGAATTGCTTGCGCAGCTCGTCGAGCGTGGCGGGATCTTCGATGGCGGCGTCAAGCGCCGTGCGCAGCTTGAGGAAATCCACCTCGAGCTGCGCGGTATTCCACTGGATATTGTCGCGCGGCACCTGCCTGAGCTCGCGGATCTTGCCGCCAAGCTCGACCGCGATCAGCCCGGCGGTGGCCAGGCCGCCCAGGACAATGACCAGCACCACAAGGCGAAGCCTGCGAAATCGCAGGCTGTTGTCGTGCGAAATATTTGCGCCGATCGCCATGCGGTCCGCCCTTTTGTCTTAACTTCTGAATTACTTGACGTTGAGCCGGTCAAGCTGCCAGATGCTCCGGCTGTAGATCGTTTCGGACCGGTAGTCGGCGTTCTGATCATAGGGATAGATCAGCCAGATCGGGCCCTTGTCGCGGCGGGACATATAGGCGCCATCGCTCTTGTAGGCCAGGATCGGCCCGCCTTCGACCGCGTCGCTGATCGGGATTTCGACCGAATAATCGTTGATCGCGGTGGCATCGATCATTGTACCGGTGGCCTCCAGGCTGTCGAGAAAGGTCTTCAGCTCGACACCGGTATAGGTCTGTTCGCCGGCGGTCCAGATCGTCGAGGTGGTGAATTCGGTGGCCGGCAGCGCCTCGAGCATCTCGAGATCGAACTCCGCCTTGTCCATCGCATTGGTGACATGCACGTTGCCGGTGACCGTCAGGATGACCTCGCCCTCCGGTGCCTTCAACGTTTCGGACAGGGCGGTGGTGGCAAAAAAGGCCAGTGTCAGCAAAAGCATCGCGGCCATGGTCGAAGGGGGCCTGAGGGTCAAGGTCATCGCGGGGTCCTTACTCTTTAAAGTGCAGGGTTTGTACGAGCCATATTAATCCGTCCTGATCGCATACTGCATTGGCGTATTAGGATGCTCGTTATAACCTTTGGTATAGTCGCCGAGTGTCAGTGGTATTGGTGTCGCACATTAGGGTTGATCGACCGTAAGCGCCGCCGCTAGAGCATACATACGGATTGTAGAATGCGTTCACTCTAAGGCAGAACTATTCCATAGACTTGCGCGGAATGAGCGAAATGGGTAACAAGTGGCCGAAGGGTCGCCGAGATAGGAACAAGACAGAATGCATGTTCTGATAGCAGACGATCATGAATTGGTGCGCGACACCATTGCGGCCTTCCTCGAAGGTGATGGCATCCAGGTACACACCGCCGACGACCTGGGCGGGGCGCTGTCGCTGATCCGGCAGAAAGGACCGTTCGATCTGGTCCTGCTGGATTTCGACATGCCCGGAATGAACGGGCTCGACGGCCTGTCCGAAACCATCGAGGTCAATGGCCGCAACCCGGTGGGCATTCTCTCCGGCACCGCCTCGCGCACCGTCGCCGAAGAGGCGCTCGAGGCCGGGGCGGCGGGGTTCCTGCCCAAGACCATGGCGGCGCGGTCGCTGCGCAACGCGGTGCGCTTCATGGCCGCCGGCGAGACCTTTGCCCCGGTGAGCTTCATGGCGCAGAAGGAAGACGATCCGGCGCATGCCTTCGACGAATTGCTGACCGACCGGGAAAAGCAGGTGTTTATCGGGCTGACCAAGGCGCAGTCGAACAAGGCCATCGCCCGCGATCTCGATCTTCAGGAGGTCACGGTCAAGCTGCACGTCAAGACCCTCAGCCGCAAGCTGAACGCCCGCAACCGGACCCATGCGGCGCTGATCGCCAAGGAAGCCGGCTTCGTCTGATCCCACCCCGCGCGCGCCGGGCTCAAACCGAGCCGGAGAACATCCCAGACCGCATCTCCTTGCAGAAAGAAGCCGCCTTCGGGCGGCTTCTTTCGTCTTGGCGGGCCTCTCCGGCGGTATAGGCGGCGTGCCCTTTGCTGGCGGCGCTGATCCTTCGCGGCGTCGCTCCGATACGGTCGCCCGACCGATTCGCCCTTTGCCGACAAGAGCTTGACCGCCGCCTCTGATAGCGAATCCCCAGCAGCCGCCGGCCCGGAGCCTGCGCTTTGACCGGATTTCCCGGGCCGAGGCGCCCGCCGGGCGGCAAAACCGCCTATCCCTTCGGACAGGGCGACCCGCCCATGGTGCAGAGCCTGCCGTCCAACCGGACGCGCGGCGCGCTTTGGCAGTGCGGGATCCGCCAACCGGTGCCCTCTCCTATCCGGTCTCGGGGATGTGAGCAGCAGGCCATTCACGCGAAAAAGTCGCTGTAGTTCGCCTCATCTCCGAGGTGGGCCGATCAACCCGACAAGCGATGCCGGCCCGCCGGCCCGCCTGACAGCAGGAGACTTTAACTATGTGCCTCGTAACGACCATCACCCGCGCAGGTCTGGGAGTGGCGATGCTCGCCACATCGGCCCTGGCCCTTCAGGCCGAGGAGCTGCGCGCCAATTTCGAACTGTTCATCGTCGAAAGCGATGAGGCCGGCCTCGAGCAGCTCGTCGAGCGCGAGAGCGTCAAGCCCGGCGAGACCATCCATTTCGCGATCCAGCACGAGAACCTCAGCGATGACGCCATGGCCGACCTGGTCATCGTCGGTCCGGTGCCCGAGGGCGTGACCCTGAAGCTGGGCACCGAGCAGAGCTCGCATGACGCCACCTTCGAGATCCAGGCCGAAATGGACCCCGAGCTGCCCGGCCTCGAATGGTCGACCCTGCCGGCGCTGCGCAAGATCATTGAAGACGACGGAACCGTGCGCATGGAACCGGTTCCCGAAGACATCGTCGAAGCCGTCCGCTGGACGCTCGGCACCTCGCTCGCCGCCGGCGACGAGGCCCTGAACTCCTACCGGGTGGTCGTCAACTGATCCCTCCGGTCCTCGTCCCCGGGGGTGGAGCCCCGTCAACTCAATATGTTCAATGGTGAATACAAGTGAATACTCAAGCGCACTTCAAACGCGGCTGTAGTGCTGTCGCTCTCATGTCGGTTTTCGGGGCCGCAGCCTATGCTGCCGCACCAGAGGCCGGTTCGGTCATCGGCAACCAGGCGGTTGCCACCTATACCAACAGCTCCGGCGATACCATCACGGTCACGTCGAACAAGGTCGAGACCGTCGTCCAGCAGGTCGCCGGCCTGACGATGATCTCCGACAATTCGGAAGCCATCGCCCCGGGCGGCAAGGCCTTTCTGCCGCACATCGTGACCAACGACGGCAACGGCCCCGACAGCTTCGCGCTGACCGCGACCGAGCAGGACTCGGGCGCCCTGGACACCACCCTGGTGTTCTACCCGGATGCCAACATGGACGGTGTCGCCGACAGCGCCACGCCGATCACCAGCACCCCGGTGCTGGCGCCCGGTGAGCAATACGGCTTTATCATCGAGGCCTCGGCCTCCTCGACCCAGACCGGCACCGACAACATTGACGTCCTCGCCGTTTCGGCGCTCGACAACACCGTCACCGACGCCAATGTCGACACGCTGACCATCTCGAACGGCGCGATTGTCGAAGTCGTCAAGTCGATGACCGTCGATCCCGCCTCGGGCACCGGCAACAACGCGATTGTCGACTCCGGCGATGAAGTCACCATCACGCTGACCTATTCGTCGACCGGCCTGGTCTCGGCCAACAACTACGTGGTCCGCGACATCCTCGACGGCCGCCTGAACTATGTGGCGAACTCGGCCACCTGGTCGGATGCGACCGGGCCCCTGGGCGAAGCCAACGCGGCCAATGCCACCGACCAGACCAACGGCGGCGGCCAGACCATCGCCTGGTCCTACGACAACGCCCAGACCTTGCAGTTCATCCTGTCCGAAGTGCCCTCGGGCCGCTCCGGCAGCGTGACCTTCAAGGCCACCATCGCCGACGGTGCCCCGGCCGGCATCATCCCCAACACCGCCACCCAGACCGTCGACGGCGCGGCCTTCCCGGACTCGAACACCGCCTCGGTGACCGTGGACGAGCAGTTCAGCCTGGAAATCGACGACACCAAGATCAACCTGGACGGCACCCGTGACGGCACCGTCGCCTCGGCCACCGACACCGACGCCGCCGCCAATGACGTGGTGACCGACAATGCCGATGTCTATCAGGGCGCGACGATCCCGTTCGAATTCGTGATCTCGAATACCTCGAACGTGACCGACAGCTACACGCTTGACGTCAACAACGTCGACTTCCCGGCCGGCACCACCTTCCGCATGGTCGCGGAAGACGGCGCGACGCCGATCGTCGGCACCGTCGGCCCGCTGGTTTCGGGTGACGCGGTCAAGGTGACCCTGCTGGCGACCCTGCCGACCGATGTGACCCCGGTTCCGACCACCGAGTACACCGCCAATGTGGTGGCGACCTCGGAAAACAGCGGCACCTTCGACAGCTCGACCGCGGAATACACCGGTGCGGTTCTGGCCTCGGCCATCGACCTCGAGAACAAGGTCGCGGGATCCGAAGGTGACGGCGCGGCGCCGACCAATGGCGGCCTGCCCTGGGTGACCCAGACCACCGATCCCGGTGTGGCGGTGTCCTTCCCGATGAATGTCGAAAACGGCGGCACCACCTCGGACAGCTTCAACCTGGAACTGGCGCAGGCCATTCCGGCGGGCTGGACCGTGGAGTTCCAGACGCTTGACGGAACCGTTGTCTCCAACACCGGCACCATCCCGGCGGGCGGCAGCAAGGACTTCAACGTCGTCATCACGCCGACCGAAGGCTATCCGCCGAGCGACAACCCGATCGACATCCTGGTGTCGTCGGCCGTCACCGGCCAATCCGACCGCATCGTCAACCAGCTGACCATCAACAAGGTTGTCGACGTGGCCATCGAGGCCGATCAGGAAGCCCAGGCAGCCCCCGGCGGCATCGTCGACATGGTGCACACCGTGACCAACAACTCGAACGTCGCGATCACCGAAGGTGCGATCTCCCAGAGCGGTCTGACCGACTTCTCCGGCGCGATCTACTGGGACGCCAACCAGAACGGCGTGATCGATGCGACCGAGGTCATCGTCGACAACTTCGACGACCTGGTTGACGGTGTTGCAGCGGGCACCAACGGGCTTGCCGCAGGCGACCAGATCTCGCTGATCTACCGGGTGCAGACCCCGTCGAGCGCCACCCCCGGCCTGTCCGAAATCGGCACCATCGCCCTGGCGAACACGCTGAACGCGGGCGCCGATACCGATGTCGACACTGCCGACAACGCGGTGAACGACAAGGTGGTGATCGTCTCGGGTGACGTGACGCTGACCAAGATGCAGTACATCGATCCGCTCTGCACCGGTGCGCCTGGCACCTTCACCAAGAACCGTCTCGACGTCGAGCCGGGCCAGTGCATCCGCTACCAGATCGAAGCCGAGAACACCGGCACGACCAATGCAGGAAACGTGCGTATCCGCGACGTGGCCCCGGCCTACTCGACGATCCACACCTGCGGCGGCGCCTGCACCTACTCGGTCTATCCGGCCGAGCCCGCATCCTCGGTGACCATCACCGGCACCACTGCGGACAGCTTCCACAACACGGTTCTGCCCGGTGACTTTGCCCGGCTCGAGTTCACCGTGAAGGTCTCCGAGTAACGACCCCCGGTCCACCCGGCCCAGCCCTCCCCGGGGCCGGGTGGACCCCCCTCCTTTCCCTTCAGAGTTCGGGTTGTGTTTCATGTGGTTCTCAAGAATAGACTGGTTCAAGCTTTTCGCGCCGCTCCTGCTCGCCTTCATCATGGCAGCCACCTGCGGCGCGGCGGTCGCCTTTGCCCAGACCGCCGGCAGCCAGACCGCCAGCGCCGGGCTGATCATCCGCAACACCGCCACCGCGAGCTATTTCAACGCCCGCCTCGGCCTGGTCGAAACCGTCCGTTCCAACACCGTCGCCGCCACGGTTGTCGCCGTTCCGGCCTTCGAGCTCTCGGGCCGAAGCGACCTGATCCTGGCGCGCGGCGCCACCTCGTTTCATCAGTATGACGTGACCAACGTGGGCAACGTGGTGCTCGAGATGGATTTCGACGTCGCCGACAGCGGCACCACCGGGGTGATCACCGACCGCAGCCTGTTCATCGACGTCAACGGCAACGGCATCGTCGACAGCGCCGACCGCGAGATTGCCATGGGCGAGACCGTGACGCTGGGCGTCGACGAGACCCTCGCGCTGATCTATGTCTTTGACGTGGCCCATGACGCCACCCCCGGCGATACCCTGATGTCCGAGCTGATGGCCAGTGGCAAATCCGCCAACGGCGCCGTCGCCGCCGCCAGCCACGGCCAGGCGATGGGCAGCGTCGAGATCGTCGATGCCGCCTTGCAGCTGGAAAAGACCTTCAGCCACATGCAGACCGCCGAAGGCACGCAGATCACCTATCGCCTGCGGCTCTACAACAATTCGCAAAGCCCGGTTGCCGCCTATGACAGCGTCAACGGCGCGCCGATCATGATCGACGGCACGGCCGCCACCGGCGTGGTGGTGCGCGATGCGATCCCGCTCAACACCGAGTTCGTCTCGGCCGGCAGCACCATGTCGCTGGTCACGCTCTACCATCTGCAAGGTACGCCGGAGCAACAATATGTCTCGTCCCGGCCGGCCGATCCGGCCACCGTCGACGCGGTGGCGTTCTTTCACCGCGGGGCCTATCCGGTGGGCCAGTTCCGCGAGGTGCATTTCACCGTGCTGCGCCCGCTCGCGCTGAGCGCCGGCGAAGTGCTCAACATCGCCGAGACCTTTGTCGAAGGCGCCTCGCGCATGCATCAGGTGCCCTCGAACCGGGTGCGCCTGGCCGGGGCGGCCGAGGCCAGCATCACGCTCGATTTCGTCGATCCGCAGACCGACGAGCGCGTCGATTTCACCGATCCCGGCACCGATACCGCGCTGCGCGTGGTGTCCGGCGCCTGCAACATCAGCCGCGAGATCGACCGGGTCGAGATCGAGGTGCGCAGCACCATCACCGGCGATGTGGAATATGTCACCGCCACCGAAACCGGCCCCAACACCGGTATTTTCGACACCGCCGCGCTGCCGATCGCCGAGATGCTGACTCCGGTGGCGGGCGATGGCGTGATGGCCTCGGTGCAGGGTGACCTGCTGTCGGGCCTGGTGGTCTGCGCCGGGATTTCCGCCGCCGACGACCTGATGATCACCCCCGGCCTGATGGTGTTCGACAGCGTCACCAACGCCGCTGTCGCCGGCGCGGTGATCGAGCTGACCGATGCCTCGGGCACCGTTGTCGCCACCTCGACCTCGGGGCCCGACGGTTTTGCCGCGATGGGCCAGGCCGTGCCCGGCGATTACAGCCTGATGGTGCGCCCGCCCGCCGAATACAGCTTTCCCTCGGTGCGCGATGCCTTTGGCGGCTATGGCCGGAAGGTGATGCCGCGGGCCTCCTTCGGTCAGGTCTGGACCCATGGCGGCGGCATGATGGCGCGGATGGACATCCCGCTTGATCCGTTTTACGGCGTGCCGCTGGCGCTGGAGAAATCCGCCAACAAGACCAAGGTGCAATCGGGCGAATTCGTGCTCTACACCCTGACCGCCACCAACAACATGAACCAGGCGCTGATCGGGGCGCGGATCTCGGACCGGCTGCCGCGCAATGCGGTGATGGTCGGCGACTCGGCCCGGCTGGCCGGCGAAAAGATCGACGATCCGCAGGCCGATGGCGCCGGCGCGGTGGTCTTCGAGCTTGGCGATCTGGCGCCGCTGGAGAGCGTGACGCTGGAATATGTGCTGCGCTTCACCCCCACCACCAAGAGCGGCGACCGGATCAACGAGGCGGTGCTGTTCGGCGATCAGGCCGGCACCGGCCAGCGCCGGCTGTCGAACATCGCCCGCGCCAAGGTGCGGCTGAACGCCGAGGGCGGGGTGTTTTCGCGCGAAGGCACGATCCTCGGCTCGGTCTTTCTCGACTGCAACGAAAACGGCATCATGGACGGTGACGCCGAGATCGGTGTGCCCGGCGTGCGTCTTGTCACCCAGCAGGGGCTGGCGGTGGTTACCGACCGCGATGGAAAATATTCGCTGTTCGGGCTGAAACCGATCAGCCATGTGCTGGCGCTGCAATCCTCGACCCTGCCGCTTTCGGCGAAACCGCGGGTGTCGCGGACCGCCGACATGCTGCAAGCCGGCTCGCGGCTGGTGGCGCTCAAGCGGGGCGAGCTACGGGCCGAGAATTTCCCGCTCGAAGGCTGTACCCCGGCCGCCTTTGCCGAGGTGCAGCGCCGTGCCGAGGCGATGCAGGACCGCGACGACGGCGAGGCCAAGCTGCTCTCGGATCTGCCGATCGACGGCGGCAACCCGGACAGCCGTTCGGCGCGCTCCGAGGCCGGACTTGCGACCACCACCCAGGTCTATGGCAGCCAGACACCGCTGACCGGTGCCGCGGACCTGCCGGCCGATCAGACCGAGGCCGCCAATCAGCCCGGCACGCTGGAAGAGATCATCAAGCAGCTCGATCAGGGCTTTGGCTTTCTCGGGCTTGCCGATGGCGACCGGGTCAGCCGCCGCAGCCTCAAGCTGCGGGTGAAGGGCCCGGCGGATCTGACCCTGCGGCTCGAGGTCAATGGCAAGGAGGTCGGCGGCGACCGGGTGGGGGAACATGCGGTCTGGGAAGGCGGCAACCTTCAGGCCAAGGAATATATCGCCCTGCGGCTCAATCCCGGCGCCAACAAGATCCGGCTGAGCGGCACCGATCCCTTTGGCATCGCCCGCAAATCCGCCGAGATCACCATCACCGCCCCCGGCGATCCGGCGCGGATCGAGATCGTCGCCCCGGCCGAGGCCCAGGCCGCCCCCGGCAGCGCGATCCCGGTGCTGGTGCGCATTCTCGACGCGCGCGGCAACCCGGCGCAGGCCGCCGCCGTGGTGACGCTGATGGCGCGCAACGCCGAATGGGACGTGACCGACATCCGCGACGATCAGCCCGGGGTGCAGGTCTATCTCGACAATGGCGAGGCGACCTATGATCTGCTGGCGCCGCAGAACGCCGGCCCCGAGACCATCGGCGTGCAAAGCGGCTTTGGCGACGCCAGCACCCGCATCCTGTTCAAGCCCGACCTGGCCGATCGCATTCTGGTCGGCCTGATCGAAGGCGCGGTCGGTCTGCGGGACGGGGCGCTGCACGTCGAGGACACCGCGCTCAGCCCCTTTGAGGACAGCGTTTCGGGCCTGCGCGGCGAGGTCTATCTCAAGGGCCGGATCCGTGGCGACGCGCTGCTGACCCTGCGCTACAGCTCGGATCGCGACACCGAGGACCGGCTGTTCCGCGACATTCGCGCCGATGAATATTACCCGGTCTACGGCGACAATTCCGAACGCGGGTTCGACGCGCAATCCTCGACCAACCTCTTCGTCAAGGTCGAGAAGGGCGCCTCTTACATCCTCTATGGCGATATCGCCATCGAACCCGAGGATCCGGCCTTCAAGCTGGGCGGCTACCGCGATGTGACCACCGGCGTGAAGGCGCATTGGGAAGGCGAGACCGCCCGGGTGACCGTCTTTGCCGCGCGCACGGCGCAGAAAAGCCGCACCGTCGAGCTTCGCGGCCGCGGCATCTCGGGGCCCTATGACATCGACCTGCGCGATTTCCGCGAGGGCTCGGACCTGGTGGAGCTGCTGGTGCGCGACGAAGACACCGGCGAGATCCTGTCGACCACGCGGCTGCGGCGGCTGATCGACTACACGCTGGATTATTTCCGCAACACGATCATCTTTGACACCCCGCTGCGGCAGGCCGACGAGGAGGGCAACCCGATCTCGGTGCGGGTGACCTATCAGATCGAAGGCGAGGGCGACGAGACCTATTGGCTGTACGGTGCCGAAGCCGGGATCGACCTCTCCGAGCGCAGCCGCGCCGGGGTGCGGGTGGTGCGGTCTGACGGGCGCGAGGGCAGCGACGAGCGCTTTGCCATCGATGCCGGTTTTGTCGAACACCAGCTGAGCCGCAACGCCAGCGTCACCGCCGAGATCGCCCGGTCCGAGAATGGACAGGGCGCGCAGGGCACGGCGGCGCGGATCGCCTACGAATACGCCACCGACGAGAGCCGATTCCAGATCGAGGCCTCGACCGCGAGCGAGGATTTCGCCCCGCCCGGTGCGCCGGTGCGCCCCGGCACGACCCAGGCCAAGCTGTCGTATGAGACCAAGCTGACCGAGACCGCGGCGCTGACCGCCAGCGCGGAATACGTGCAGGACCGGATTGCCGGGACCGAACGCGCCAATGCCGAGCTGGGGGTGCGCCGCAAGATCAGCGAGACCACCCGCCGGACCGACGCGCTGCGCCTGTCGCGCGATCTGCAAGCCGATGCCGACGAGGGCACCGAGCTGCTCTGGGTGCAGAACGCCGAATGGCGGCCCGAGAGCACGCCGGGCGTGAAACTCTCCTTCGATCTCGAATTGCCGCTCGTCGGGGTCGAGCAGGGCACGCTGCGGATCGGTGGCGATTACGAGCTGCGCGACGGGCTGCGGATCTTTGGCCAGGCCGAACTGTCCTTCGGGCCGCTGGGCGACGCGCTGACCGATGCGCAGATCGGCGCCGAATACCGCATGACCGAATGGCTGACCGGCCGGTCCGAGATGACCTCGGCCGTCGATCAGGGCACCCGGGTCGTGCAGGGCCTCGATGGCAAATGGGAGCTGAGCGAACGGGTCTCGCTGCGCGCCGGGCTGGAGCACAGCTTTGACCTGGGCGCGGCCGACAGCGGCCTGACCAGCCTGGCGCTTGGGGCCAAGTGGACCTCGGAAGATGGCCGGTGGATCGGCGAGGCCGCGTTTGACCAGACCGTCGAGTCGGCCGGCTATACCGCGTTTACCGATCTTGGCCTGGCCGGGCAGGTCTCGCCCGATCTGACCTTGCTGGCGCGCAGCCGCTACGCCTTTGACGGCCGCGACGGCGCCGACAAGCACCGGCACCGGCTGCGCACCGGCATGTCCTATCGGCCGAAAAACGAGGCGCGGGCCAATGTGCTGGCCTGGTACGAGAACCGACTCGAGGTGAACACCATCCGCAGCGTCGATCATCTCTGGTCGGTCGCCGGCACCTGGGACGCCAACCCGCGGCTGCGGCTGAACGGCAAATACGCCGGCCAGTACAGCGCCCAGGGCTTCGAGAACGGCGCCGATGCGACCGGGCTGATGCAGCTGGTGCAGGCCGGGGTGACCGGCGAGGTGATCGCCAACCGGCTCGAGGCCTCGGTCAATGCCTACCACATGTGGGACAACAGCGGCTTTTCCAGCCAGGCGCTGGGGGTCGAGGCGGGGCTGGTGGTGGATGAGGGGGTGATGGTATCGCTGGGGTATACCCACGCCCGCGAAACCCTGCCTTATGACAGCGCCATCTTCGAGGACGGGTTTTACCTCAAGCTGCGGCTGAAGCTGGACGACAGCCTGTGGGACCAGCTCGACCGGTTTCTCGGCGGCTGACGGCCCCGGCGATCGCAAGGCCATGCGCCCCCGCAGCGATGCGGGGGCGTTTTTGCGAGAGGGCGTCGGAGCCCGGGTCTCGGCCGCTTTGAATACATTGATCGAGCATTTGTCGCGATGTTGCCGGTGTTTGGCGGAATATGCATCCGTTCTTGAAATACGGATACGTTCATGCTACGAATATGTCATATGGGAGGGTATCCGCGTTTTTTGGATACAAAGCACGCATCAGCAGGGCTGCGGCGTTCGCGCCGGCGTGGCGGATCAGAAACAAGGGGAGGAGGCCGGCATGAGCACCATGGACCGGATTGTAGAGACCGGGATCTTTGTGGATGGCGCGGCGCGCCCGGCATCGAACGGGGCGACCTATGACCTGTTCAACCCGGCGCGGCCGGCAGAGCTGGTGGGCCATGCGGCGGCGGCCACGGCCAGGGATGTCGAGGCCGCTGTCGGCGCGGCGCATGCGGCCTTTCCGGCCTGGGCCGATCTGGGCTTTGCCGAACGCGCGCGCCTGTTGCGCGAGGTGGCCGGGGCGCTGACGGCGGATGAGGCAGATGTGCAGTTCCGCTCGCGGCTCTTTACCCGCGAACACGGCAAGATCGCCCGCGAGACCCTGTTGGAGATGTCGCGGCTGGGGGATCGCTTCATGCAGGCCGCCGCCTATGGCGAGCGCATGGCGATTGACGAAAAGATGGGCCCGGCCGAGGCCGGCCCGGCGTTCGACACCATCATCACCCGCCAGCCGCGCGGGGTGGCGGCGCTGATCGTGCCGTGGAACTGGCCGCTGTCGATCCTCGGCGCCAAGCTGCCGCAGGCGCTGGTGACCGGCAATACCGTGGTGGTCAAGCCGGCGGAAAACTCGGCGCTGGCGCCGATGCTGACCTTGCAGATCATCGCGAAACTGCTGCCGCCCGGCGTGGTCAACGTGCTCACCGGATCGAGCCGCGAGATCGGCGATGTGCTGACCGGCCATCCGTTGGTGCGCAAGGTGAACTTCACCGGCTCGGTGCCGGTGGGCAAACACGTGATGAAGGTCGCGGCCGAGAACCTGACGCCGGTGACGCTGGAGCTGGGCGGCAATGACGCGGCGCTGATGCTGGAAGACATCGAGTTGAACGACGCGGTGTTCGACAAGATGTACTGGGCCGCCTTCGCATCTTCGGGCCAGATCTGCATGGCGCTGAAGCGGATGTATGTGCATGAGAGCCGCTATGACGAGGTGGTCGATGGCTTTACCGCCGCCTGCGAGCGGGCGGTGGTGGGCGACGGGCTCTTGCCCGAGACGACCATGGGGCCGGTCAACAATGCCAGACAGCTGAAGGTGGTGACCGACATGATCGCCGAGGCCCGCGCCAGCGGGGCGGAGCTGCGCGAATGCGGGCAGGTGCCGGACCCGGCGCTTTATGACGGTGGCGGCTATTTCCAGAAGCCGGTGCTGGTCTATGATGCCGATCCCGGCCTGTCGATCGTGCGCGAGGAACAATTCGGCCCCTGCCTGCCGATCATGAAGTTCCGCAACGACGACGAGGCCGTTGCGCTGGCCAATGACAGCGAATTCGGCCTCTGTTCGTCGGTCTGGACGCCGGATGCCGAGCGCGCGCTGCGCGTCGCGCGTAGGCTGGAGGCGGGCTATACCTATCTGAACGGCCATGGGCCGATGGCGCAGGACGGGCGCGGGCCGTTTGGTGGCGTGAAGAACTCGGGCATCGGGCGCAATCTGGGCTATGACGGCGTGCTGGCCTTTACCGAGGCGCATTCGATTTCCGGGCCCGGGGGCTTTCTTCTGTGAGCGCCGCGCGCCAAGACACCCCGCCGGCGTTCTGGGCCATCGCCACCGAGCGCAGCGTCGTGATCCGGGCCGCGCGCATCGCGCTGGTGGTGGGGGTGGTGCTGGCGCTCATCAACCATGGCCACCGGCTGATCGCCGGCGCGACAGACGGCGCCGCGCTGGCCCGGATCGGGCTGACCTTTCTCGTGCCCTATTGCGTATCGACCTATTCCTCGGTGCTGGCGGTGCGCGACAGGATGCAGCGGGTCTGACGGGAACCAAGGGAACATCGATATGAAAGATCTCAAGAACTCCATGTCGGGCGGCGAGCTCTTGCTGCGCAGCCTGAAGGCGCAGGGCATGGATCATTTCCTTGCCAATGCAGGCAGCGATTTCGCCCCGATCGTCGAAGCCTATGCGCGGGTGGGCAGCGGCTCGCCCGATCTGCCGGAACCGGTGATCGTGCCGCATGAATCGGCGCTGGTGGGCATGGCGCATGGCTATTGGCTGGCGACCGGGCGGCCGCAGGCGGCGATGGTGCACGTCAATGTCGGGCTGGCCAATGCGGCGATGGCGATGATCAATGCCCGCGCCGACGATGTGCCAGTGCTGCTGATGTCGGGCCGCACGCCGCTGACCGAACACGACCGCCCCGGCGCCCGGCGCACGCCGATCCAGTACGGGCAGGAGCAATTCGATCAGGCGTCGCTGGTGCGCGACGTGGTGAAGTGGCATTTCGAGCTGCGCTACCCGGAAACGGTTCCGGCGCTGCTGTCGCGCGCGCTGGCCGTCGCCAAGAGCGCGCCGGAAGGGCCGGTGTACCTCAGCCTGCCGCGCGAGCCGCTGACCGAGCTGACCGGCGCCGATGTCGCGGCCGATCCGCTTCAGGCGCCGTCGCGGGCCGGGGCGGCGGCGGAGGAGGACATTGCCACCGCCGCCGGCTGGCTGGCGGCGGCGGAAAATCCGCTGATCATCTGCCAGCGCGGCGATCCCGGCGGTAGGGTGGCGGCGGTGCTGGAGCATCTGGCCGAGGCGCATGACCTGCCGGTGGCCGAGGTCTTTGCCACGCGCAAGGTGTTTCGCGGCACCCATCCGATGGCGGTCGGGCCGGACCTGTCGCAGCGGCTGCCGGAGGCGGATGTGGTGCTGGTGGTCGATGCGCCGGTGGCCTGGATCGAACATCACAACCGCCCCCGCGCCTCGGCCAAGGTGATCCATGTCGGGCCGGACCCGCTGCATGCGCGGATGCCGATGCGGTCGTATCGCACCACGCTGGGGCTGGCGGGCGATACTGCCGCCACGCTGGCGGCGCTGGATGCGGCGCTCGAGACCGTGCCGGCCAGGGCGCGGGACAGCGCGGCCATCGCGGCGGACCACGCGGCCTATCTGGCCCGCGTGGCCGGGGCGGCCCGGGCCGGATCGACCGGCACCGCCAGCAAGGCGTACGTGGCCGCATGTGTCTCCGGCATTCTGGGCGAAACCGGGGTTGTGGTGTCGGAGCGGGGCGCGCCGGCGCCGTTTTATCCCGAGCTTGGCGCCAACCGGTTCTTTGGCAACACGCCCGCCGGCGGGCTGGGCTGGGGCGGCCCGGCGGCCTTGGGCGTGCAGCTTGCGGATCGCGACCGGCTGGTGGTCTGCGTGGTGGGCGACGGGTCGCATCTCTTTGCCAATCCGGTGGTCTGCCACCAGGTCGCCAAGGCCAATGCGCTGCCGGTGCTGACCGTGGTGCTGAACAATTCCGGCTGGGACGCGGTGCGGCTGTCGGCGCTGGAGGTCTATCCCGAGGGTGTGACCTCGGGTGCGGCGCAGGTGCCTTTGACGGAATTCGGGGCGAACCCGGACCATGCGCAGGTGGCCGAGGCCTGCGGGCTCTGGGCGCGCCGGGTGGACCGGGCCGAGGATCTGCCGGCCGTGCTGCAAGAGGCGGTGACGGTCATCCGCGACCAGCGTCTGCCGGTGCTCCTGGATGTGGCGGTGCGGCCGGAGTGAGGCGAGCGGCCGGCGCCGAATTGACCGGCACCGGCCCCGCCGGATCAGATGACGAGAGGCGGCGCCCGAAGCGAGCTGCGAAGGCGGGGCCTTTTGCTTTCACGCCACGGGCAGGATCAGCGGCAAAGCCGCCGGGCCTCGCCGGGCCGCAAATCCGGGCCCGCCCGATCTAGAGATCAAGCTCCAGAACGCCGTCCTTTTCCGCCGCCCGCGACTGGCACAGGATGATCCCGGAGGCGCGCTGCGCCTTGGACAGTACGAAATCGCGGTGCTCGACCGCGCCCGAGACCAGCCCACATTTGCAGACCCCGCAGATGCCGTCGGCGCATTTGATGTCGATGGGATAGCCGTTTTCCACCAGCACATCCGCCGCCGTCTTGTCCGCCGGGACGGTGAGCCGCTTGCCGGATCTGGCCAGCCTGATCTCGAAATCGTGGTTCACGTAATCGGGCTGCTCGGGCACCGAGAAATATTCCAGGTGCCGCGCCTCTTCCGGGACGCCGGCTTCGGCGGCGGCGTCGATCACGGCGCGCATGTAGCGGTCGCCGCCGCAGGTATAGACATGCCAGCCGGGCGCGTAGCGCCGCATGATGGCGGCAAGGTCGACGCGGCTGCCTTCGTTCGAGATGTGGAGCTGCACCTTGTCGGCCCAGGCAAAGCCCTCGATATCGGCCAGAAAGCCCATCGTGTCGCGGGACCGGCCGGAATAATGCATCTCGAAGCTCCGGCCCTCGGCGTGCAGCTCATGCGCCATGGCGAGCATCGGGGTGATGCCGATGCCGCCGCCCATCAGCACCGAATGGCTGGCCTCGGGCGCCAGCGGGAAATGGTTGATCGGTTTCGACACGAAGACCCGGCGGCCCTCGTTGAAAATCCGGTGCAGCAGCTTGGAGCCGCCCCGGCCGGCGTCTTCGCGCAGCACGGCGATCTGAAAACGGTCGCGGTCGGCGGGATTGCCGGACAGGGAATACTGGCGCAGGAAATCCGGCGCGACGACAATATCCAGATGCGCGCCGGCGCGCCATTCGGGCAGCGGCTGGCCATCGACCGGGCGAAACTCGTATTTCGTCACGCCCTGGGCCATGATCTCGGCCCTGGAGATCGTGACCTGGATAACCGGGCTTTCGCCATCGGCGGTGTATTTGTGCAGGAAGGGCTCGAGCGTGCCCTCGGCGGCGCGGCGCTGGTATTCCTCGGCGGTGATCATCGCCTGATAGGCCTCGATCCCGGCTTCGCGGTCCATCGGGAAGGGGTAGGGATGCGGCGGCGGCGCCAAGGGCGCGGGATAGACGGCCAGGGTCTGATCTTCGTATTTCAGATCCAGATCGGTTTGCAGCGACCGGGTGTTGACCGGCTTGTCGGTGGGGCGATAGGCGCCATCGGCCTGCAATTCGAGATCCCACCACCATTTCTTGACCGGGTTCAGCGATCCGTTTTCGACGTAATCATCGAGCTTGGCCAGCAGCGGCGCGGCCCCGGGCATGTTCATCGCGGCCCAGCGGAACGGCTTTTCCGCAAACAGGCCTTCGAGGTTCCAGGGGCAGGTTTTCATGCAGCGCCCGCACATCGCCCCGCCCGGGGTGGTGATCCGGTAGGTGGTGCATTTCTGGCTGTCGCTCTTCCAGATCTCATAGCCGTTGAACATCAGTTTCGGCCCGGCGGTGATCGCCCCCGAGGGGCATTCGCGGGCGCATTTGTTGCAGCTTTCGCAGAACCTTTGCAGCCCGAAATCAATCGGCTTGTCCGGGGTCATCGGCAGATCGGTGGTGACGACGCCGGATTTCAGCCGGGGGCCGAGAAACGGATTCAGGATCACCTCGCCGATGCGGCTGACCTCGCCCAGCCCGGCCAGCAGCAGGAGCGGCGGTTGCAGCACCTCGCCATCCATCACCGTATGCGCCTTGGCCTTGTAGCCGAGGTTGCGGATCTGTTTGGCGATCACCCCGCCGAGGAGCGAAAACCGCAGGTAGGCGCGCATCGATTGCGCCACGGCGATCCAGTCGTCGCCGGATGAGCCTTCCATGGTCTCATAGCCCTGGTCGACGATCATGCTGATCGCCTGGTCATGGTCGGGCCGGATCGGTTCGCCGCGCGCGTCGTGGCTGTACCACGTCCACTCCGGGCAGCGGGAAATGCCCACGGCATCGAGGCCGAGGAAATAGCTGGTGGCCTTGATCAGATCGGCGGCGGCCTCGGGCGCGATCCGGGCCTTGTCGGGCGCGGGGTCACCGTCCTGCAACAGCGTAAAGGCGCCAAGCGCCCGGCGCTGCGCGGTGGAGGGCGCGGCCTTGAACACGTAATGCCCGCCACGGGCGCCGTCCTGCACATGTTTGCCGAGATCGCCGAACACCGACCGGGCGAACATGTCGGCGCGCTTGGGCACGCGGGCGACATTGGCCTCGTCGATATAGGTGGTGGGGGTGTCCACGCGGTTCAGCGTTTCGAAGGGATGCGCGCCATCGACAAAGCGGCGGGTGCGGTAGGGCAGGGCGTTGGAGGCGTTCTTGGCAAAGCCGCGCCCCAGCTTCCAGGCGGTGCCAAAGGCGGTTTTGGGCTGCTGTTCCAGCGGCACCAGCGGCAGATCGGGGGCGAGTTCAAAGCTGGTGGTGATGGCGGACAGGCCAAAGCGCGTGCCGATATAGGGATGGGTCAGCACGCCGTTTTCGACCGTGGCCAGCCCCGCCGCGACCGCCAGCCGGTTGAGATCGACGTCGGCGCAGGAGGCGGTATGCGCCCGCGCGTCATGGCCCAGAACACGCAGGTAATTCGCCAGCACCGAGGCGGTTTCCGCCGCCAGCAGCGCCGCGCGATGGGCGTAAGCCTCTTTGAACCAGGCGGTGCCGGGCTCATCGGGGCGCGGATCCCGCGGGTTTTCATAGAGGAAGACGACCGCGTGGGTGTGGCCGTCGATCGAGGAGGGCGGCGCCTCGGCGGACTCCTTGAGATCGGCCATGATCTGATCGATGCCGGCGGCCAAGGTCTTGGTCTGGCGGGTTTTCAGCTGTTGCGCCAGATGCGCGACATCGGGGTTCTGGTGCGGCTCGGGCAGGCGCGCGGCCCGGGGCAGGGCGCAGACCCCGGTGACGGCGGCATCGGAAAAGTAGGAGAACGCCTTGATATGGTTGGCGCGCTCGAGCGGGTCGGTCGGGCATGCCGCCATCGCGGGGTTGACGATGCCGTCGCGGATCACGTCCAGCATGGCCTGATGCTCGCGCATGGCATTGACGATGCAATGGGGCCTGTCCGACCGGTCGAAGGACAGCGGCACAAAGGCCGGAACCTGCGCCAGATCCGGTAGGGTCCAGCTGCGCGCCAGCAGTTCCGAAGGATAGCGGCCCATGTGGACGGGGCGGTTCTTGTCGGAGAACAGACGGATGCCCATGGCGTGCCTCTTGTGTCGGGTAAAAGATTGCCTGAGTTTATAGTTGCCATGGTTAATCAAATAATGCAAATTGAATTTGCGGCACCCTGCCGGCTCGGATGACGGAGGCCCTTGTGCGCGAAGAGACAGTCGAAGATCGGCAGCTGGCCGAGTATGCCTTGCGGCAGCAGCTCGGCTTCAAGTTGAGCCGGACCTCGCGCCTGATGCAGCAGCGGCTGGAGGCGGTTCTGGCGCCGCAGGGGCTGACGCGGTTGACCTGGTGCGTTCTGAGCAGCATCGGGCTGGAGGGGATTTCGACGCCGTCGGGCATTGCCGACAACCTGGGTGTGACGCGGCCGATGCTGTCACGGTTGATCAAGGCGATGTCCCGCGACGGGCTGATCGAGATCACGCTTGATCCCGACGATGGCCGCAACCGGCAGCTGACGCTGACCGCCGCGGGCCGCTGCAAGCTGATGGCCTGCAAGCCGCTGGTTCAGGACAACAATACGCATTTTTCCCGCAAGCTCACGGCGGCGCAGATGCAGGCCCTGCATGAGCTGGTGGACCTGCTGATCGACGGTGAGGCGCCGTACCTCGACAGCCTGTGAGCCCGGGGCGGGGCCGGGGATGGACGGCCTCGGGGCGGTGATGCCAGCCCGCGCCCGGGACGATAAAGCCCGGCGCCTTTCGGTGCCGGGCTGCCCGCTTGGGTGCCTTCGTATTTTGTTTTTGCTTGGGCGCCTGAAGCTCCGGGGGCCGGTCTGGAGGGCCGCGCTCCGGAAGAGGCAGAAGGCAGGCAAGCCGGGCTGTCCGTGACACCAGGGGCGGTGGTCAGCGCGCCTCGAGAGGGGCGAAACCAGGGTGATAGGCCTGGGTGCGGTCGGGTTCGGACGGGGTGAAGATGCCGAGCATCGGCCCCATCAGCGGCGCCAGGAGGAAGGGCAGCTGGCCGGCGACGGCGTAGATCACCAGCGACTGGAACATGCCGTAGTCGCAGAGAAAGGCGGTCAGGCCGCAGGCGCCGCCGAGGGCGATGGAGAGGAGAAGCAGAACCAGGATCATGTGCGTGCCATCCCGCCGAATTCGGGCGCCCAGAGGTTGAGTTCGGACCGGCGGATCATTTCCGGGGTGCCGAAGTGGCTTTGCGAGGCGTAGCCCTCGGCGGTGCCGAGCTGTTTCTGTTGCAGAAAGGCGAGGGCTTTGACGCGGCCTTGCCGGGCTTTGTTAATGTAGTTGGTCATGGTCTCTGGCTCCCTTGGTGTCTGAGCGGTTGAGATCACATTACCAAGGGAAACGGCCGCGATCCGGGTCGCGAATGCGTAGAGATCCGAGCAGAGGGCGCGCCGGCTATCCTTTGGGGCAGGCCATCATGGCCGCCTGCACAGCGCAAGGCGTCAGTACCACATGTCCTCTTTCGATGCCTTCTCACGGGCGATGAAATCGCGCAGCGCCATGTCGGTGTCGAAATCGAGCGGGGGCGCCTGATAGTCATGCAGGAGCTGTTTCCAGCGGGCATTGGCGCGGACGGCGTAATCTTCCGCGCCCTGTTCGTCCCAGGTTTCCCAGGGCTGGTCGTCGTTCAGCCCGCTGTCCCAATAGGCGGTCTGGTAGTGGCGCAGGGTGTGATCGGTGCCGAAGAGATGTTCGCCCGGCCCGTATTGCGCCAGCGCCTCAACGCCGAGGCTGTCGTCGCTGACCTCGACCCCGCCGAGATAGGCGTGCAGCGCGCCGCACATGTCGCAATCCATCACGAATTTCTCGTAGGACATCGACAGCAGCCCGTCGAGGAAGCCGGCGGAATGCAGGACGTAATTGGCGCCGCATTGCACCGCCGAGAGCATCGACATCATCGCCTGTTGCATTGCCTGGCCGTCAGGGCGCTTGGAGGTGCTAAAATTGCCGGCGCAGCGCAGCGGCAGGCCCAGCCGCCGGGCGAGCTGGCCCAGGACCAGCGATCCCAGGGCCGGTTCCGGCGTGCCGAAGGTGGGGCTGCCCGAGCGCAGCGACATCGACGACAGGAACCCCGCCAGCACCGCCGGGGCGCCGGGGCGCACCAGTTGGGTGAGGGCGCAGCCGACCATGGATTCCGCCAGGCTCTGGGCCACCGCGCCGGCCATGGTCAGCGGCGCGACCGCGCCGCCGAGCAGGAAGGGCAGGATGATCGAGCCCTGGCCCGCGCCGGCATATTCGCGGATGCCGCGGGTTGTCACCCCGTCGAGCACCAGCGGCGAGGTGGTGTTGAAATTGCCGATGATGACGCAATGGCGGTCGACGAAATCGGCGCCGAACAGCAGGCGGCACATCTTGATCGAATCCGCCGCCCGTTCCGGCGCGGTGATCGAGCCGAGAAACGGCCGGTCGGAATAGCGGATGTGGCTGTAGACCATGTCGAGATGGCGTTTGTTCACCGCCACGTCGGTCGGTTCGCAGATGGTGCCGCCGGAATGGTGCAGCCAGGGCGAGGACTGGCCGAGCTTGATCAGGTTCTGGAAATCCTCGAGCGTGCCGTAGCGCCGGCCCCGGTCGAGATCCATCACGAAGGGCGAGCCGTAGGAGGGGGCAAAGACCACCGCATCGCCGCCGATCTCGACATTCCGGGCCGGGTTGCGGGCGTGCTGGGTAAAGCGCGCGGGGGCGGTTTTCAGCAGCGCGCGGATCAGCCCGGGCTCGAAGCGGATGCGCCAGCGGTTCTCGCCATGATCGGTGACCACGCCGCCGGCCTTGCGAAACAGCTCCACGGTCTCGGGATCGTCGCGGAACTCGATGCCGATCTCGGCGAGGATGCGGTCGGCGGCGGCCTCGATCCGCGCCAGGCTGGCCGGGTCGAGGATGTCATAGGGGGGCGTCCTGCGGCGGATGAAGGGCACATGCAGATGCGGGTTCTGGCCCGGCGCGGCGCTGCGTTCGGGCCGGGATTTGCGGCGGGACTTGCGGGCAGGTCTGTCGGTGCGGTCGAGCATGGCGGCGGCGCTCCTTTGCGGTTGCGCGACAGTTTCGGCCCGGGCGGGGCGGGCTGGCAATCGCAAAAATATTCGGCTATGACTTAGATTGATTGAGTCATGATCCCGTCACGGCACAGCATGATCGCGGATCGTGGCCCCCTTGCACAAGACAGGTTCATGTCGCAAAGCCCCTATGATCTGCCGCCCCTGACCGCGCTTGCCAGTTTCGAGGCCGCGGCGCGGCATGAGAGCTTCAAGGCCGCCGCGCAGGAGCTGAACGTCACCCCGGCGGCGATCAGCCATCAGGTCAAGGCGCTGGAGGCCGAGCTGCGGCAGGTGCTGTTTCGCCGCCATCATCGCGGGGTCAGCCTGACCGAGACCGGCGCCTATCTGCTGGTGGCGCTGCAACGCGGCTTCGAGGAAATGGCCGGGGCGGTGGATCAGCTGCGGTCGCGGGCGACCCGGCCGGCGGTGACGATCCGGGCCACAACCGCGGTCAGCGCGCTCTGGCTGACGCCGCGACTGGGGGCATTCTGGCGCGCGCATGGACATATCACCGTGGCGCAGAATGTCAGCGATCTGGACAGCGGCGGCGAGGACAGCGACCTGGCGATCCATTACGGCGACATGGCGCGCGACAGCGGCGATTGCCGGCTGCTGATCCACGATTGCATCAAGCCGCTGGCCAGCCCGCGCTTTGCCGCCCGGCATGCGGTGCGGCGGGTGGCGGATTTCGAGCGGCTGCCGCTGGTCCATGTCGACCGGGCGGAGACCGGCTGGACCTCGTGGCGCGACTGGTGCCGGGCGCTGGGGCACGAGGGGCCGGTGGGCGGCGGGCTGCGGGTGAACAATTACGTCATCGGCTTGCAGGCCGCCGAGGACGACATGGGCGCGGTGCTGGGCTGGGAGGGGTTGACGGCGGGGCTGGAGCGCGCCGGGCGACTGGTGCCGCTGCTCGATGTGAGCGTGCCCTCGCCGCTGGATTTCTACATCAAGGTCAGCCCGCATGCCTCGCATCAGGCGCATCTGCTCTGTGACTGGCTGGTCGGCGCCGGGGCGGCGCCCTGACCGCGCCGCCCCGGGGGCATCCTAGCGGCGGGTGAACCTGTCGGGCGTCGGGCTGAACATGCCGGGAACCCGGCCCTGGCCGATGTGGCGGGGATCGGCCTCCGACGGCGCGAGGCTCCGGGTCAGGATCTCGCGCGGGGTGCCGGGGGCGCCGGTGAGCAGCCTGGCCAGCGCGGTTCTGAGCGCGAAGGGCGCGGCGAAGCTGGTGCCGCGAACCGCGACCGTGCTGCCGCTGTAGGTGCCGGTGACCAGGATGTCGGGCCGGATGTCGCTGGCTTCCGACACGGCGGCGCAGGTGGGTTGCGCTGGATCGGGCCCGGCGCTGGCCGAGGAAAACGCCGAGACGCTGGCATCGGACGCGCGGCAGGAGCCGGCGGTGATGACCCCGCGCGAGCCGGCGGCGGCCGAAAGCGTGCCGAAGCGTTTGATCGGCGCGGTCCCGGTGTCGCCGGCGGGGCGGCGGCCCTCGGCGTCAAAGCGCAGATAGGCCGGGTGTTCGAGATAGGCCTGGCGGCCGGCGGGGGCAAAGCCCTCGGGGGTTTCGCCGCGTTCGACCCAGAGGGCGACCTGATCGGCGAACCCCTGTTCGGCCGGGCCGAGGCGCAGGCGCCAGAGGCCTTCGGGCGCGGTGCCGGGCCGGCCCTGGCCATCGGCGGTGGCGGGGATGGCCAGGGTGAGCCTGCGGCGTTCGTGGCCCTGGGCGCCCGGCACGGCGCGCGGCAGGCTGCGCTGGCAGTAGAGCCGGGCCACGGTCTGGCCGCGCATGGCGTAATCATAGGCATGACCGGGGCGGAAGCCGCCCTGTGGCGGGTCCAGCCTGGTGCCGTCGGGCAGGGTGAGCGAGAGGCCGACCGGAAAGCCCGACCCCCCGGCGGGCGCCGCCAGGTCGCTCCAGAGCTGCACGAAACTGGCGCTGCGGTCGTCGGGCTGGATGGCAAGGCCGATGTCGCATTTCGCGCTGTCGGCGAGGTCGGCGGCGGTGAGCCTTGCGTGGGTGGCGCTTTGCAGGCTGTTGCCGGCGGCGGCGGCGACGGCGCGGATCTCGCCGGCGTCGAGCCTGCGGTCGAACTCGGCGCTGAGCCCGTCAAGGCCGTCATGGCGCCCGGCAAAGGTGCCGAACGAATGGGTGACAAGGTAATCCGGCGCCGGGCGGCCGGCGATCGCCTCTTGCAGCCGGTGATACCAGAGCCAGTTGAGCCCGGAGATCACGTAGAGATCGTGCAGGTGGCCGTTGGTGCGCGCGACCGAGGCGGCGGGAAGCTGGATGCCCATCAGATCGACGCCGTCAAGGCCGGCCTCGGGGGCATCGGGATCGGTGCCAAAGGCCACATGCCCGACCGCCGTGCCATGCGAGGCGCGTTTCTTCAGGTGGTGGTGATCGGGGCCGTCGGCGGCGAGGCCGAGGCGTTCGTACAGGTCGGCTTCGGTGCGATAGGGGCTGTCTGTCAGTTCGTGCAGGGCGCGGTTGATCCGGGCAGCGTCAAGCGCGGTGCCGATGCCGGGGCTGTCGTCCAGCCCGTCGCCCTGGGCCCAGAACCGGATGAAGCGGCTGCGCAGGCTGGCGGTTTTCGGGGTGCGGCGGCGGAACACCTGATTGGCGAAACCGATGGCGTGATCGATGACGACGCCGACCGGCGGCGCCTCGGACGGGCGCGGAGGCAGGGCGGTGCCCGCGGTCAGCGCGGTTTCGAGCGGGGCGAGCAGGGCGGTGTCGGAGCCCTCGGGCGGCAGGCAGCCGCGCACCGGGGTCAGCCCGGTGTCGCCGCGCAGGATCTGCGCCGAGGTGACGGCGAGCGCGGCGTTTTCCGGTCGCGGCAGATGGCGTTCGAGCGGCGATTGCAGCAGGTCGCCGCGCAGAAAGAGCAGCAGTTCGGTTCTGGCCGCCTCGCCGGCGTGGATGGCGCGCATTAGTGCGGCAAAGGCATAGGCGGCATCATGCGGGGTGGCGACAAAGGGCGCGCTGCCCCCGGCGGGGGCCGGCCGGGTCAGCGCCTGCCAGGCTGCGTGCGCCCGGGAGAGGAAGGCGCCGAGCGGCGTCGTCTTGCCGCTGACCGAGAGCTCGAGCGCGACGATCTGGGGATAATAGCGGTCGGGCCGGGGGGCCCCGATCTCGGCCGCGCCCGGCGGGCTGGCGTACCAGAGCTCGTAGGGATGGCGGTGCGCCTCATCCGCGTCGAGCGGGGTTTCTGTCCAGCCGGGCATCTCAGGTCCATTCGTCCTGGGCGGCGGCAAAGAGCGCGGCGAGCAGCGGCGCGGGGGCGACGCTGGCGACCTCGCTGGCGTCGTAGTGATCGGCGGTGCCGCCGGAAAAGGCGGCGTCGAGATCGTCGAGCGAGAGCTTCGCCCCGGCCAGTGCGGCGGTCTGCGCCTTGACGCCGATGCAGTGATGGCCGCCGAGCGCGCCGGCGCGGTGCAGCAGCATCCGGGCCAGGCTGCGGCCCAGGGCGGCGCCGCAGATGTTGTCGACGTGGAAATGCACGCCGGCAACCACGCGGTTGTGGGCGATGCGCGCGGCCTGAAGCGTCATCTGCTCGCCATAGGCGGCCCGGTCGCCGCTGGCGCCGGAAACCAGGCTCAGCACCTCGGCGATGGCAAAGGCCTCGGTGGCGTGACCAGAGGGAAAGGCGCTATGCGCCGGCGCGGTGATCATCGGCTGGATCTGGGCGTCGTATTCCTGTGGCCGGCGGCAGGCGAGGCCGTTTTTCAGCGCCTTTTCCACCGCCACCACCGGCAGCATCACCGCCTGCAACAGCTCGATGGTCCATTTGTGCCGCGCAAGGTTGAGCGACAGCGGCATCGCGAGGAAGGACAGGATATCGGTGGTCTGGGCAAGGATTTCGGGCGCCCGGTCGCCGCGCAGATCGGCGGCGGCCTTGATGTCATCGACCTGCGCCGTGAACCCGGCCTCGCTCGGCCGGTCGGTGTGAAACAGCTTGGCGCCGGCGACGGTGACGCTGGCGGTTTCGGCCGCGGCGTCGAACGCCACGTCGAGGCCCGACATGGTGTCGACGAAGACCGCCGATTGCCGCGAGCCGGGATCCCAGCGGAACAGGTTCTCGGGGCTGTTCATCGGCAGATGGGTGGGAGTGTGGGCCGCCGGTTGACGGGCGCCAACCACCCCGTCACGCGCCAGCATCATCGCGCCCGAGGCCGCGCCGGGCACCGCTTCGAGACCGATATTGCCGATGTTGCCTATGTTTCCGATATTCCCGATGTTGCCGATATTGCCAATGTTTCCAATATTGCCGATGTTTCCAATATTCCCGATGTTTCCGATATTCCCAATATTGTTCAATGACATGGCTCTTCCCTTGGTTGACTATCTGGGCCGTAGAAAAAATGATCGGCCCGCGCGAACGAATCCGTTAAGAATTCGTTTATATGCGATTAATTTCTCAACCATGCAGGTCGGGCAAGGCCCCGAATTGCGAATTTTTAACGCTTTTGCTGGGGTAAGCGCCTTGTTTTGTGATATCTTTTGAACAATCCGACGCGAGGAACAAGTGATTTGAACGAACTCGCACAGACACCGGGGGGGGACGGTTCGGCTGCGCGGGCGGCAGAGCTGCGCGTCGGCTTGTTCGGCCCGTTCCGCATCACCGATGCCGCTGGCGCGGACCGCACGCCCAAGGGCGCCAAGGCCAAGGCGCTTGTCGCCATGGTGCTGATGGCGCCGGATCAGTGCCGGTCGCGGCCCTATCTGGCGCAGAGCCTGTGGTCGGACCGGGCGCAGGCCCAGGCGCTGGCCAGCCTGCGGCAGGCGATCAGCGAAATCCGCAGCGCGCTTGGCCCCGCCGCCGACGCCTTTCAGGCCGACCGCAAGGCGGTGGCCTTTCGTCCCGGCGCGGTCGAGACCGATATCGACGCGGCGCAGGAAAAGACCGCGCAGGGCCTGCCCTTTCTCGAGGATGTCCAGAGCACCGACGGCGCGCTGTCGGAGTGGCTGGCGCAGATGCGCGGCCAGTTCAGCGTGCAGGAACGGCTGGCGCGGCGGCTGCCGGTCGAGATCCGCAGCGCCGGCTCGGCCGACGAGATGCATCACCGGCTGCTGACGCATGGCATCGCCAATTCGATCGGCGACTGGTGCGCGCTGCGCATTGCCGCCATCGCCGACGATCCCGACAGGCTGGCGCGCAATGGCCCCGAGGATCTGGCGCAATATCTGCTCTCGACCCGGGTCGAGGCCAACGGCGAGCGGGCGGCGGCGCATGTGGCGCTTGCGGAGGGGGAACCCTATGCGCCGAAATGGTCGATGTCGGCGGCGATCACCGCCGATCCGGTGGCGCTGCTCGACGATTCCGAGATGCTGCGGCTGGTCAACCGCACGGTCGAGCGCACCATGCTCGATCTGGCGCCGGGCCATGCGGATGCGGCGACCAATGATTACCTGGCCGCCGGCACGCTGGGCGCGGTGCGGCTGATCTTTCGCAATCGGCCCGGCGATCTCAAGCTGGCCAAGACCCAGCTGGCGCGCAACTTCGAAGTGCACCGCAAGGGCATCTACCTGGCCTGGCTGGCCTATGTCACCACGCTGGAGCGCGCCGAGAAGGACTTTCGCGACCAGCGCGCCTTGCAGGAAAACGCCGATGCGCTGTGCCGCAAGGCGCTGGAGCTCGATCCCTATGGCTCGATGACGCTGGCGCTGGTGTCCTATACCTCGTCCTTCATCCTGGGCGACCGGGCGCGCGGCGTCGAGCTGGCCACCCAGGCGCTGGAGATCAACCGTGCCAATCCGCTGGCCTGGCTGTTTCGCGGCGCCGCCTATTCGCTGGAGGGCGATGGCGAGCGCGGTCTGCGCGACAGCGAATATTCCCAGCGCATCCAGGGCGGCGGGTTTTATTCCTATGTGGTCGATACCTTCAGCTGTGCCGCCGCCACCAGCGCCGGGATGCTGGATGATGCGGTGCGCTATGCCGAACGGGCGTCGAAGAAGGCGCCGCTTTACCGGGCGCCGCTGCGCTATCTCACCGCGATCCATGCGGCGCGCGGTGACATGGAGGAGCTGCGGCTGGCGATCCGGCGGCTGCGGCGGCTTGAACCGGAGTTCACCATCGATTCCCTCCGCGACAAGGAATACCCGGTTCCGGGGCTGCGGGCGATCGGGTTGGTCAAATCGGTCTGACGCGGCGGCGCTGTGGCCATTGACGTCTTTTTAACGGCCGCACCGATGGTAACATCCGGGAAAGAATACCTATTCTGAAGTCAGGCTTTGGGCTTTGGGGGCTTGGGTGACTTTGTTTCGGCGCAGTGCTTACCGGAGATGCCGGCCCCTGGCGGGCCGGGGCGAGGCCCGATGACGATCCGGCTGGAGGTCGGCCGCGTCAGTGCCTGCCCGGTCGCGGGCTGTGCCGATCTGGTGCAGGCGCGGCAGGAGGCGAGCAGCCGCTATGCCCTGCTGACCCGGGCGCCACAGCGCGAGATCGAGGAATGCGCGCGCCGGGCGATGACGGCACTGGCCGGCCGGCCGAGCCTGCGGGCGACGCTGGAGACCCGGCTGCGCACGGTGATCGACAGTTCCGGCAAGGGGCTGCGGCTGCGCGCGCGCGAGACGATCCTGCTGAGCGGCGGGCTGTTCCGGGCGCTGTCGGTGCACAGCCGGGGGGCGCAGCTTCTGGGCGCGGCGCAGGGGGCGCAGCTTGTGGCGCGGTCGGGCCGGCTGGTGATCCAGACGCTCTGCGCCGATGATTACGTCGACCGGCAACAAGCGGCGCTGATCTGCCTGGCCGGGCGCTGGTCGTGTTTTCTTCCGCAGGTGGCGGGGCCCGGCGGCGGCTTTTCCCATCGGCGGCTGGTGGCCGCCCGGGCGCTTGGCGCGGCGGCGGTGGCCCTGGACATCGCCGAGGCCGACGAGGACGCCGGGCTGCGCAGGCATCTCGACGCCGCTGCCGAGGCGCTGCACGCGATGCAGGCCGAGGGCGCCGGGCTGCCGGAGAGCCTGGCAGAATGGCGGCAGTTCATGCTCAACGAGCTCGACGCCGAGATCTTTGTCTATGAGCTGCTGATGACGGAATATGCCGCGACCGATTGCCGGATCGCCGATTAGCCGGCGCGGCGCAGCGCCTCGACCTCGCGCGCGAGGCTGTCGGCCAGCGCCGCGACCTCGGCGGCCGCGGTGCCCTGATGCAGCTCCAGCCGCAGGGCGTTGACATAGGCCTGATAGCGCCGCGCCAGGGCCGGGCAATCGCTGTCCTCGGCAATCTCGCCGCGGGCCTTCGCGGCGGCGAAGGCGGCGGCGATCTCGTCGCGCATGGCCGCGAGATAGGCCTGCGATTGTTCGGCAATCGCGGGTTCGGTGCCGCGGGTGTCGACAAAGCTCTTGATCAGCATGCAGGCCTGGGCGTTGGCATCCCCGGGCGAGAGCGCGGCATAGGCCCGCAGATGATCGGCCAGCGCCTGAAGCGGCGATGCCGCCGCGACGATCCGGTCGCGGAACTGGCCGCGAAACCGGTCGAAATAACGCTGCATGGCCAGGAGATAGAGGTTCTCCTTGCTCTGGAAGGCGGCATAGATGCTGCCCGGTTTCATTGCCAGCGCGGCCTCGAGATCCTTGAGCGAGGTGGCGTGATAGCCCTTGTGCCAGAACAGCCCCATCGCCGCCTCGAGGGTGGTGTCGCGGTCATAGGGCGCGGCGCGCGGCATGGGTCAGGCCTCTTGCTGGGTCAGATGGGTCAGGATGCGGGCATAATTCTCTTCGCCCTGGGCGCCGGTGACAAGATGTTTGCTGTCGAACACCATGGCAGGCACGCCGCGCACCCCCTGTTGCAGCCAGAAACGCTCATGCTCGCGGGTGATATCGGCAAAGCGGCCGTCCGCCAGCACCGCCAGCGCCTCGGCCCGGTCGAGACCGATTTCGCCGGCGACATCGGCCAGCACCTGCGGATCCGAGAGATCGCGGCGGTGGGTGAAATGCGCGCTGAACAGCGCCATCTTCAGCGCCTGTTTCCGGCCCTGTTCGCCGGCCCAGTGCAGCAGCTGATGCGCCGCGAAGGTGTTGTGCATCCGCATGTCCTCGGCAAAGGCGAAGGTAAAGCCGAGGCTTTCGCCCAGCTCGGTCATCTGCGCCCGGCTCTGCGCCGATTGTTCGGCGGTGGAGCCGTATTTCTCGGTGATATGCGCGCGCAGATTCTGGCCTTCGGGCGGCATCTCGGGGTTGAGCTCGAAGGGGTGCCAGTGGATTTCATGCGGCGTGCCGGTCGCCTCGAGCGCCTGGGCGAGCTGGCGATAGCCGATGATGCACCAGGGGCACATCACGTCAGAGACGATGTCGATACGAAGGGTCTGATCGGTCATTTTGCGGCCTTTCGGCGGGTTGGGGCCTGTCTGCCTGGCGATATAAGGCGCGGCCGGCGCGGGCGTAAGGGGCGGCCGGCGGGCCGCCCCTCGGGCTGTGGCGGGACGTGCGGCTCAGGCGGCCTTGTCGGCGGGCGCCCAGGCGAATTTCTCGAACACCTTGTCGACCGGGGTCTCGGCCAGGTGGTTGGTGTAGTTCGACATGATCTTCTGGCTGTAGCCCAGGATCACCTCGAGGATGTGGCGTTTGGTGAAGCCGGCCTCGAGGAAGGCCTGCACCTGGGATTCCTCGAGATTGCCGTGCTGGCGGACCAGTTGCAGGGTGAAGCTGCGCAGCGCTTCGAGCCGGGCGTTCGGCAGCGGCGTACCGTTGCGCAGGGCGTCGGTGATGGCGTCGTCGACCTGCATGCTCTTGGCGATGCCGGTATGGGCCGGCACGCAGTAGTGACAGGCGTTCTCGACATTGACGGTCTGCCAGACGACGGTCAGTTCGTCCTTGTCGAAGCTCGAATCCACGAAGAGCTCATGCACGCGCTGGTAGGCTTCCAGCAGGCCGGGCGCCTCGGCCATAACGGCGTGCAGGCCGGGGATCATGCCGTAGGCTGCCTTGGATTTCGCCAGCAGCGGCTTGGCGGCGTCTGGGGCGGTCTCTTCGGTGTGAAGCGGAAAATCGGTCATTGGCATCCTTTGTTGGTCTGTAGCTTGCGTGAACAATGCAGCCCGTCCGGGTCGCGTCGGACTGATATGGCAACTTTGAGCGATCACTCAATAGATGAATTGAGCAATCACTCAAACGTGAGGCGCGCGGCGCCCATCCAATTACATAATTCGTCCTATGCGCTCTCGTCCGAGTTGCAAAATTCCCGGAGTTTTGGCAGATCAGCCGCATGGCACCAAAACCGAGAGCGACCAAACGGGTCACCATTCAACAGGTCGCGCATGCGGCCGGCGTGGACCGTTCGACGGTGTCGCGGGTGTTCAACAATCCCGATATCCTGCTGGAAGAGACTGTCAGACGCGTCAAGGACGTGGCGCTAAAGCTGGGCTATTCGCCGAATTCGGCGGCGCGGGCGCTGCGCACCGGGCGCAACAGCAATATCGCGCTGATCGTGCCCGATCTGACCAACCCCTTCATGCCGCCGATCGCGCTGGCGGTGCAGAAAGAAGCCGCGAAACGCGGGTTTGCAGTGTTCATCGGCAATGCGGATGAAAACCCCAGCCAAGAGGTGGATTTGCTGAACCGGCTGGCCGATCAGGTGGCCGGTGCCATTCTGGCCTCGCCCCGCTCGGCGTCGCAGCAGATCCACGATCTGGCGCGCGATACCCCGCTGGTGCTGATCAACCGCGACATCGAGGGCGTGCCGCGGGTGCTGATCGATTCCGGCCAGGGCATGGCGCAGGCGGTTGCGCATCTGGCGGGCCTGGGCCATCGCCACATCACCTATGCCGGCGGGCCCGACAACTCGTGGTCGAACGACCAGCGGCATCAGGCGGTCACCCGCGCCGCGGCGGCGCATGGGCTCACGCTCAGCACGTTGTCCGCCGGAACCGCCTCTTTCGCCCGGGGGGCCGAGATCGTACCCCAGCTACTGGCGCTTGGGGCCACCGCCTGCATCGCCTTCGACGATGTTCTGGCGCATGGCATCTGTAGCGGTCTGGTGGACAACGGGCTGAGCAATCCGGCCGATTACAGCGTCGTCGGCTGCGATGACATCCTGGGCTATCCGATGTTGACCACGGTCTCGGGGCCCTCGGCGCAGGCCGGGCAGAAAGCCGTCGAAATGCTGGCCAGTTCGCTGGGCGCCCCGCCCGAGGGCGATTTGCGCGTGGTCCTCGAGACCGAATTGGTCATTCGCCAGACAGTGAGCGCACCCGGACGGGGCTGAACCGGCCAAATCGGCGGTTTGCAGAGACAGGCGTTGACATGCAATCGATTGCATGGTGTGCTGACTGTCAATCAGGGGAATGTGAGTCATGAAGAGTAGCGAGCGTGTTTCAGAGGTGCCGGGCCGCAGGGCCAGCGGGCTGAGCGAAAAATACTGCGTCGAGATTTATGAATCCCGCCCGGCCCTGGGCGCCGCCGTTGCCGCGGATGTCGCGGCCCGGATCCGCCAGGTGGCCGCGCGGAAGGCCGAGGTGCGGATCATCTTTGCCGCCGCCCCCAGCCAGTCGGACATGCTGGCCAGCCTGGTCGCCCTGCCGGATATTCCCTGGGGGCAGGTCACCGCCTTTCACATGGACGATTACCTCGGCCTCGAGGCCGCGGCGCCGGAGCGGTTCGGCAACTGGCTCGAGGCGCATCTGTTTTCCAAGGTGCCCTTTGGCGCGGTGCACCGGATTGCCGCCGAGGGCACCGCCGACGAGATCTGCGCGGGATACGCCGCGCGTCTGGCCGAGGCGCCGATCGATATCGTCTGTCTCGGCATCGGGGTGAACGGGCATATCGCCTTCAACGACCCGCCGGTCGCCGATTTCCACGACAGCCAGGCGGTGCGGGTTGTCGAGCTGGACGGGGTCTGCCGCCAGCAACAAGTCGACGACGGATGTTTCGCGCGTTTCGAGGCGGTGCCGGAGCGGGCGATCACGCTGACCATTCCGACGCTGATGGCCGCAGACGCGCTGTTCTGCGCGGTGCCCGGCGCCCGCAAGCGTGCAGCCGTCAAGGCGGCGCTGGAAGGGCCGATCAGCACCGATTGCCCGGCCAGTATCCTTCGGACCCACCGAAATTGCACCATCTACCTTGACCGCGAGGCCGCCCCGCATGGATGACCCGACCCCCCGCACCGCCGACGAGATCTGCACCGGCTATCTGGAGGATGTCGTCACGCTGATGCGCCGCATCCAGCGCGAAGAGACCGGCCCGCTGGACGCCGCCGCGCGGATGATCGCGGATCATGTGGCCGAGGATCGGCTGGTGCATGTCTTTGGCCCCGGCGGCCATTCCAACCTGGCCACGCAAGAGGTGTTTTTCCGGGCCGGCGGGCTGATGCATGTCAATGCCATCCTCGACGAAGGCACGCTGTTGTCGAACGGCGCTCTGCGCTCGATGGCGATCGAACGGACGCCGGGCTATGGCCGGATCGTGATCGAGGACCAGGGGCTGGCCGCCGGCGATCTGCTGATCCTGGTGAACGCCTATGGCATCAACGCGGCGCTGATCGACGCGGCACTGGTGGCGAAGGAACGGGGGGTGAAGACCATCGGCATCTCCTCGCGGCAGCACGCCGAGAGCACCGCCGCCGATCACCCGGCCCGGCATCCGTCGAAACAGAACCTGCATGATCTGGTCGACGTGGCCATCGACAGCAAGGTTCAGATCGGCGACGCCATCGTCGAGATCCCCGGCATGGCGGAACGCATCGCGGCGGTGTCGACCTTTGCCAATGCCACGGCGCTGAACACGCTGGTGATCCGCACGGTGCTGCATCTGCGCGACAAGGGCGTCGAGCCGCCGGTCTGGCGCAGCGGCAATGCGCCGGGCGGCGACGAGGCAAACCGGAAATTCCTGGGCAACTTTCGCGGAAGGGTACGCGCGCTTTGACCTCTGTCGCCACGTTCTCGGGCCGCGACGTTCTGAGCGGCGAAGGCAAGACCCTGCATCTGCGCGACGGTCGGATCGCCGCCGTGACCAGGTGCGACGAGGCGGATCTGCCGCTGCTGTCGCCCGGCTTCGTGGACCTTCAGGTCAACGGCTTTGGCGGCCATGATCTGAACGACGGCAGGCTGACGCCGGAGGCGGTCGAGGCTTTGTGCAAGGCGCTGGTCAAGGTCGGGGTGGCGGCCTTTCTGCCGACGCTGATCACCGCCTCCGAGGCCGCGCTCTGCCAGCGGCTATCGGCGATCCGCAGGGCGCAGGAGACCCTGCCCTTGGCCGGCAAGATGATCGCTGGCATCCATGTCGAAGGCCCGTCGATCTCGCCCAAGGACGGCCCGAGGGGGGCGCATCCGCTGGCGCATGTGCGCCCGCCCGCGACCGAGGAGTTCGCCCGCTGGCAGGACGCCGCCGGCGGGCTGGTGCGGATGGTCACCCTCGCCCCCGAAACAGCCGGGGCGACGACCTATATCAAAGCTCTGGCCGATCGCGGCATCTGTGTCGCGCTGGGCCATTGCGACGCGACGGAAGAGGATATCGCGCGCGCCGTTGCCGCCGGGGCGCGGATGTCGACCCATCTGGGCAACGGCATCGCTGCCACCCTGCCGCGCCACCCGAATGCGATCTGGGCGCAATTGTCCGACGACCGGCTCACCGCCAGTCTGATCCTGGATGGTCATCACCTGTCCCGCGCCACCGCCCGCGCCATGATCCGCGCCAAGGGGGACGAGCGGGTGGTTCTTGTCTCGGACAGCGTGAAATTCGCCGGCATGGCGCCGGGCCGCTACCAATCGCCGATCGGCGGCGATGTCGAGGTCAGCGACTGCGGCCAAGTGGCGATTGCGGGCACCGAATACCTGGCCGGCAGCGGCGCCTGCCTGCTGGATATCGTCTGCGGCTATCAGGCCTTTACCGGCTTTCCGGCGACTGACGCGCTGCGCATGGCCACGGTCAACCCGGCGCGGATGATCGGCCGCGACCTGGCCCTGAGCCCCGGTGCGCCGGCCAATTTCCTGTTGTTCCAAGGCGCCGCCGCCGATGGCCGGCTGCTTCCGGCCGAGATCGTCTTTGACGGCGTCAGCGTGCGCTCATGACGCGGGTCGGGGTCTCGGTCGTCGATATCACCCCGCCGCCGGGGGGCGCCATGTCCGGGTTCGCGGCGCGGCAGGCTCCGGCGGAGGGCGCGCATGATGCGTTGACGGTGCGGGCCCTGGTGGTGGAGGACACGGCGCTGGTGGCGGTGGACGTGATCGGCATCGACGCCGCGCTCTCGGCGCGGGTCCGCGCCCGCAGCCCTCTGCCGGCGCAGAACATCACCCTTGCGGCCACCCATACCCATGGCGGCCCGGTCTCGATGCCGGGCCGGCTGGCGGGCCGCGCCGATGCCGAATTCCTGCGGCGGCTGGAAACCGGTATCCTGCGCGCCATCGAAGAGGCCGCGCAGGCGCGCCAGCCGGCCAGGCTGTACGGCGGATGCGGCGCCGAGCCCGGATTTGCCAGCAACCGGCGGCACGCCGGCGGGCCGGTCGACCGGGGGGTGCCGGTGCTGCGGTTTGACCGGATGGACGGGACGGTTCTGGCCTATTTCGTCTCTTACGCCTGCCATCCGGTGGTGCTGGGCGCCGACAACCTGCATTGGACCGCCGATTATCCGCATTTCCTGCGCGCCCGTCTCGAAGCGGCCAGCCCCGGGGCGATTGCGATCTTTGCCACCGGCTGCGCCGGCGATGTGAACACCGGGCACAGCGCCGCCGCCTCGCTGAGCCGTGCGCGTCAGAGTGACCGGACTTACGACCGGGCCCGCATCATCGGCGAAGGTGTGGCACAGGCCGCGCTCGCCGCCGATCTGGCGCCGCTGACCGGCGCAAGCGGCGCCGGCGAGGGCTTTGACAGCCTCAGGTTCGCGCCGCGCGAGGTGGGCGACCGCGCAGATCTGGCGCGGCGCTGGCGTGCCGCGTCGCAGGCGCCGGGCGATATCCATGCGATCTGGGCGGAGTGGGCCGAACAGAGGATGGGCCGCAAGATCGATCCGATGCCCGCCCGCTGCACCGCGCTGCACTGGGCCGGGGCGCGCATCCTCGGGCTGCCGGGCGAGATCTTCGCCCGGACCGCGCTTGACCTGCGGCAGTCGCTGGGCGGAACCGGGCCGCTCCACATCATCGCTTATGCCGATGACAATCCCGGCTATATCCCGCCCCGCGAAGAATTTGACGCGGGCGGCTACGAGGTTGAGGAAGCACATAGATTTTACGGAATGGGTGCGTCGATCGCGCCCGGCGTGGCGGAGGCGTTGTCCCAAGCAGCCCAACGTGCCGCCGAAACAGCGGCGATTGCGACCGCTGAAGGCTGTTCAATCAAAACGTCCAACAACAAGGAGAGTTCACATGACATTCAGGGGTAGAAACGGAACCGTCGCCAGGGCGACCATGTGGTCTGCCGGGCTGATGCTGGCCGGCACGCTGTCGGCCCAGGCGCAGGACGTCGTGATCTGGGGCGGCTTCCCGGAACTGGCGGATTTCTACGAGCGCGTGGCCGAGGGCATGAGCGACGAATATCCCGATCTCAACGTGATCGTCGAGCCGATCGGCCTGCGCGATCACGAAAAGCGGGTGGCGCTGGGCCTGTCGTCCGGGCTTGACGATGCCACGGTACTCGAACTCATCGGATCGACGGCGAACCGCTATATCGTGAACGATCTGCTGCCGCCCGCGCCCGACGACATCGCCGACTTCGTCAATGATGCCGGCAATTTCGAACCGTTCTTCCGCGACACCGCCACGGTGGACGGCACCGTCTACGGCGTGCCGCTGTTCCGTGGCCAGGGCGCGCTGTTCTACAACACCGACATGCTGGCCGAGGCCGGCCTGGACGGCCCGCCGACGACGATGGAGGAATATGACGACTATGCCGCCAAGCTGACCCAGCGCGATGCCGATGGCAATCCGACGGTCTCGGGCTGGTCGCTGCGCCTGTCCGGCGGCGGCGGCGGCATTGCCGAGAAGTTCTGGATCAACATGCACCAGTTCGGCGGCGCGCTGCTGGAACCGGTCGGCGACAAATACCGCGCCGCCTATGCCAATGAGGCTGGTCTGGCGGCGCTGCGGCAATATGTGAACGCGGTCAGCGGCGACAAGACCGTCACCATCGACATGCCGGCCGATGCGGCCGCCTTTCAACGCGGCCAGACCGCGATGTTTATCCGGGAAAGCTGGGTGATCGGCGACACCGAGAAAAAGGCGCCCGAGCTCAACTATGACACGGCGCTGCTGCCGCGCGGCTCCATCGCGCTGCCGGTCAATCTCTATGTTTCCGGCGGCTCCGACGCGGCGCAGGACGCGGCCTGGGCCTTTGCCATCGAGGCCAACAAGCCCGAGCACCTGATCTGGCTGCTCGACAATGTCGGCTGGCTGCCGAACCGGGCGGGCGTGGATTACAGCGGCGTCATCGAGGCCAAGCCGCAGTTTTCGGCCTTTGTCGATCTGCCCGAGGATTACGATCTGTTCACCCTGCCCTCGATCGAGCCGATCAACGAGATCCTGACGCGTTTCGCGGCGGTTCTAACCGAAGCCTTTGCCGACCCCTCGCTTGCCGGGGATGACGCGGCGATGATGGCACTGCTCGAATCCGCCGAGGAAGAGACCAACGCGATCCTCGATCGCGCCGGCATCCTGGCCGAGTAAACGCCATCCGGCGGCCCGGCGCCTCTCTCTCTAGCCGGGCCGCCCGAAACCAGGGGTATGACGATGCTGAAACGAAAACGGTTCCTGTTCGCCGTGATGGCGATCATTCCGACCTTTGCGATCTTTGGCTGGGTGCGGATGTATCCCATCGTCGAGACGCTTCGGCTCAGCGTGTTCCAGTGGAACCTTCTGTCGCGGGACAAGACCTTTGTCGGCCTGTCCAATTTCATCGAATTGTTTGGCGACGACCAGTTTCTCGATGCCCTGACCAATACCGCCATCATCGCCTTTGGCGCCATGGCGGTGACGATCCCGGTGTCCATGGCGCTGGCCGGGGTGATCTATCACCGCACCCGCAGCCGCTTTGCCGGGTTCTACGAAACCGCGGTCTTCATTCCGCATGTGGTCTCGCTGGTGCCGGCGGCGATGGCGTGGAAATGGATATTCGATGCCAAGCTCGGGCCGCTCAACGCGGTCATCGTGGCACTTGGCGGCGAGGCGCAGGCCTGGCTGTTCGATCCGGTGCTGTCGGTGGTCTGCATCATCCTTCTGGTGTCCTGGCAAACCCTTGGCTATGCGGTGCTGATCTATCTGGTCGGCTTTCGCAACCTGCCGAAATCGGTCTATGAGGCCGCCAAGCTGGACGGCGCCAACGGCATCCAATCGTTTTTCTTCATGTCGGTGCCGCTGTTGAAGCCGATCACGCTCTACGTCTCGGTGGTGACGCTGATTTCCGGCTTCAACGTCTATGCCCAGGCCTATGTGCTGGCGTCCGACACCCAGGGCGCGCCCGGCCGGCTGGTGCGGGTGCTGGTGCTCGACATGCTGGAAAACAGCTTTCAGAACTTCCGTGTCGGCTATGCCGCCGCCGAGGCTGTCATCCTGCTCTCCATCGTGCTGGTGCTGACCGCGGTGCAGTTCGGCATGCTGCGTCAGAAAGGGGGGAAGTGACCATGTCCGCCAAGGCCCGTGCCCGCCGCAGCAACTTCCTGATCGATGTCTGCCTGTTCTTCATCTGCCTGGCGCTGCTGCTGCCGCTGATCATGCTGATCGCCAACGGCTTCAAGACACCGGCGGAAATGCTGGTCTGGCCGCCCACCATCCTGCCCCGCAACCCGACGCTGGAAAACTTTGTCACGGTCTTCACCGAGACGCCGCTGCTGCGCTGGATGTTCAACAGCCTGGCCTTTGCGACGCTGTCGATGATCGCCATTGTCGCAACCTCGGCGCTGGCCGGCTATGTGGTGGCCAAGTTCCCCTTCCGATCGATCAATGTAATCTTCATCCTGTTCCTGACCACGGCGATCATCCCCTTCGAAGTCTACATGATCCCGCTTTATTTCCAGGTAAAGGCGCTTGGCGCGCTGAACTCGATCACCGGGTTGCTGATCGGCTATCTGGTGATGAGCTTCGGGATCTTCCTGATCCGCCAGAATGTCATCGCCTCGATCCCCGACGAGCTGCTGGAAGCCGCGCGGATCGATGGCGCCGGCGAATTCTGGATTTTCCGGCATATCGTGGTGCCGCTGTTGCGCGGGCCGCTGGCCGCCCTGGCGGTTCTGGCGTTCTTCCAGGCCTGGACCGCCTTTGCCTGGCCGATCATCACCCTGACCCGAAAGACCTCGTTCACCATCGAGGTCGGTCTGGCGAATTTCCAGAGTGCCTATACCGTGGAGCTTTCGCTGCTCAGCGCCGCCTCGGCCGCCGTCATGGTGCCCTCGGTGCTCGCCTTTGTCCTGTTGCGCCGCAACTTCGTCGAAGGCATCGCGGCAAGCGGCATGAAAGAATGAAACCAGGCGCGACCTCCGCTCACCGACCTCTGAAAGACCGGCAATGACCCAAGTTGAAATCAATGACCTCCGGAAAAGCTTTGGCCCCGTCGAGACCCTGCATGGCGTCTCTTTCGAGATCCCCGAAGGCGCCTTTGCCGCGCTGGTGGGGCCGTCGGGCTGCGGCAAGTCGACCATCCTGCGGCTGATCGCCGGGCTCGAAGAGGTCACCAGCGGCGACATCCGGATCGGCGACCGGGTGGTCAACGACGTCGAATCCAAGAACCGCGACATCGCCATGGTGTTTCAGAACTATGCGCTCTACCCGCATATGACGGTGGCCCAGAACATGGGGTTTTCGCTGCGCCTGCTGAAGAAACCGAAAAAGGACATCGAGACGGCGGTGCATGAGGCGGCCACGATCCTCGGGATCGACGGGCTTCTCGACCGCTTTCCCAAGCAGCTTTCCGGCGGGCAGCGCCAGCGGGTCGCCATGGGCCGCGCCATCGTCCGGCAGCCGCAGGTGTTTCTGTTCGACGAGCCGCTGTCGAACCTCGACGCCAAGCTGCGGGTGCAGATGCGCGCCGAGCTGAAGGCGATGCACCAAAGGCTGCGCACCACAACGATCTATGTCACCCATGACCAGATCGAGGCGATGACAATGGCCGATATCGTGGTGGTCATGCGCGACGGCCACGTCGAACAGGTCGGCCGGCCGCTCGAGCTTTATGACCGCCCGGTCAACCGTTTTGTTGCCGGCTTTATCGGCTCGCCGGCGATGAATTTCGTGCCGGTGACCAGCACGGCGGGCGCGGATGCCGTGGTGCTGGCGGATGGCCAGAGCCTCGACCTGCCGCAGTTCCGGGCGCTTTCGGGTGCCTTCGACCTCGGGCTGCGGCCCGAACACCTGCGCCATACTGCCGAGCCAGCCGGGCTGAACGTGACAATCGAGTCGAGCGAGCAGACCGGATCGGAAACCCTGATCCAGGCCGATCTGGCCGGCCAGTCGATCACCGCGCTGCTGCGCGAACGCTTTGATTGCCATCCCGGCGAGCGCCACCGCCTGACCGTGGACCCCGTCTTCGCCCAGCTCTTCGACGCCGAAACCGGCGCGCGTATCGACGCCTAGGCGCCGATCGCCCGGATCGCGGCCAGAAGGCTCAGCCCGGTGTGATAGCCGGGGTCGAGATCGGGGGTCGCCGGGACAAAATCCACCGGGCCCTCGAGGGTTCTGGTCTGATAGGCAAAGCTCTTGTCGTCGCGCCAATAGTGCGAAAAGAACGCCGCATCGGCCTCTTGCCAGGGCGCGATCAGCCGGCGGTCGCCGGTCAGCTGAAAGCCCAGGGCACAGGCGCGGATCGCCTCGGGCATGGGCCACCAGGGAAAATACGGCGAGGCCAGGTCGCCGGTTCGCGCCGACAGATACAGCGCGATCCCCGGGCCCTGCATTCCGACCGCGAGACAGCGCAGCAGGATGTCGACCAGCGGCGCGATCCGCGGATCGTCGGGGCGGGTCAGGAGATGTTCGAAGGCAAAGCCGCAGAATTCCACGGCATGGCCGATGTTGCAGATGTCCTCGCCGCGGATGGTCAGCAGCAGGCCGGAGGCGGGGTCGAAATGGCGCTCCAGCACGTGATCGATGAACCGGTCGGCAAAGCCGGTCTTGTCGGAATGGCCCAGGCGGTGCAGCAGCCCCGCCGCCGCCAGCAGGATCATGCGCGGGCCGAAATCGTCCGGCTCCGCGTCCACGCTTGCGGGCAACAATGGCCTGGTTTCGTCCATCTGGAACCGGCCGTCCTCGATCGCGTCGATCACCGACATCAGAGAGGCAAGATGGCGGGTCTGTGCCTCGGGCGCGAACAGAGGCGCGGCGGCACAGAGCCCCTTGGCCACGAAGGCATCTGAATAGCTGAAGATCGCGCCGGCTTCGGTCTGCGGCGCGAGGTCGCCGTCGCGCGACACCACCGGCCGCAGGTCGCGGTCATACAGGAAATAGGCGTGCCCGTCGCGGGCGTGCAGCTCGGCCAGCCGCCGGTACAGCGCCGAGGCGGCGGTTTCCAGTTCGGCGGCAAAGGCCGCATCGGTGCCCCGGTAGTGGCCGGCAAATGTGGCCAGTGCCTCGAGCCCGCGCCCCTGAATCCAGCCATAGGTATACCCGGGGCCGCGCAGCCCCGAGGTGGCATCGTAATCCTGCCCGGTGATCGAATGCACCTTGGTGTCGAGGAAGCCGGCCCCCGGATCGTCGCGCGCGACAAGCCAGCGAAGCGTCGCCCGGTTGCAGCTTTCGTAGCGTCGGGCGGCGTCGCGCATCCAATCGGGCGTCATGCAAGTCACTCCTGTCGAAATTCCCGGCCATCCCCCGTTAAATATCTGAATTCAGGAGGAAATGTAACCGGAAAATCGCACCGGCCAAGTCCTGCGCAGGGGTGTAAATTGCCATTGCTCCGCTTAAGTAAAGCATCTAGTATACTAGTCGTCTAATTTGAGGAGGACCCCATGAGCGCCCCGTTGAAAGTTCTGATTTCCGGCACCGGCTTTGCCGGCCAAGGCCATGCCGATGCCTTTCGCGGCGCCGGGGCCGAGATTGTCGGCATCGTCGGCCGCACGCCGCGGGTGGTCGAAGAGGTGGCCGAGGCCGGCGGCATTCCCTATGCCGGCACCGATTGGGATGCGGCGCTGGCCGCCTGCCAGCCCGATATCGTCTCGATCGCCACCCCCGGCGGGGCGCATTACGCGCCGATCAAATCCGCCATTGCCGCCGGCTGCCATGTGTTCTGCGACAAACCGATGACCGAGAGCGCGGAAACCGCCGTCGAACTGCGCGATCTGGCGGCCGCCCGGGGGGTGAAAACCGCCTATGCCGCCAGCTTCCGCTACACGCCCTCGGTGCTGCACGCCCGGCAACTAGTGGCCGAAGGCGCGATTGGCGAACCGACCGAAATCGAATGCATCTCGCATTTCAACCTCGAGCGCGCGATCCCCTTCGGCTGGTCGCACCGCCGCGAACAGGGCGGCGGGCGGCTCAACAACAATTTCACCCACACGCTGTCGATTGCCTGCGCTCTTGTCGGCGACCGCATCCTCAACATCGCCGGCGAGGTGCGCGACGATCTGGGTCGCGCGCCCATCGTCGAGGGGGTGCACAACTTTGCCACGCGGCGGAACTTCATCCCCGAGAACCTGGAGGATCCCGCGCTGCAATGGGGCGAGAGCAATGTCGAATGGTCGTATACCGTGATGGCGCAGCTCGAAAGCCCGTTGGCCGACAAGCCGGTGTCGGTGCTGTTCAAGCACGGCGGTCTGGTGCCGCGCTTTCACGAAGATCACATCGTGGTCTATGGCACCGCCGGCGCGATCTACATCAAGGGCCATTACGGCAGCGGCCAGCTCTTTCACTACGGCGCCGACAAACAGTGGCAGGCGCAGGCCCTGCCGCCGGAGATTGCCGCCGGGATGCCTGAAGTCGCGGGCGAGACCGAATTGTGCTGGCATTACCTCGCGCGGGAGTTCCTGCGCGACATCCAGGGCGAGACGGTGGCGCCCTACCCGACCTTTGCAGAGGGCAGCCGCGACCAGAAGATCATCGAGCGGCTCCGCCAGAACCGGAGCTGGACTGATGTGACCGATCTGGGCTGAGCCCGCCCCAGGTATTCCCCGCCCGGTGCCGCGCAGAGGGCGCGGGGGCGGCTTTTTCAGGAGGAGACAGCATGAAAATCACCGACGCCAGGGTCTTTGTCGGCGGCCCCAAGAAGAATTATGTCACGCTCAAGATCATGACCGATCAGGGTGTCTACGGTCTCGGCGATGCGACGCTGAACAACCGCGAGACCCTGCCGGCGAAATACCTTCAGGATTACCTGATCCCCAATCTGATCGGCATGGACCCGCGCAATTCCGAGGATATCTGGCAATTCCTCTATCGCGGCGCCTATTTCCGGCGCGGGCCGATTGCCATGGCGGCATATGGCGCCATCGACATGGCGCTCTGGGATATCAAGGGCAAGCTGGCGAACATGCCGCTGTATCAGCTCTTTGGCGGCAAGAGCCGTGACGGCGCCATGTGTTACGCCCATGCCACCGGCGCCGATCTCGAGGATTTGATGGACTCCGTCGCCGCCTATGTCGACGAAGGCTACAAGGCGGTGCGGGTGCAATGCGGCATTCCCGGCATGCCGACGGCCAGCTATGCGGTGCCGGAGGAAAAGGGCGCCCGGAACTACATCACCGATTACAGCGGCATCCGGCCCACGGTCGAGATATGGGACAGCGGCAAATACATGCGCTTCATGCCCGAGGCGCTGATGCGGATCCGCGAGCGGTTTGGCCCCGAGCTGCACATCCTGCACGATGTGCACCACCGGCTGACCCCGCGCGAGGCGGCGGAATTTGCCAAGGCGGTGGAGCCGGTCGGCCTGTTCTGGCTGGAAGATCCGACCCCGGCCGACGATCAGGACGCGCTGAAGCTCCTGCGCCGGCATTCCACGGTGCCGGTGGCCATCGGCGAGGTGTTCAATTCGATCTACGATTGCAACAAGCTGATCGAGCAGGAGCTGATCGATTACATCCGCGTCGCGGTGACCTATGCCGGCGGCATCACCCATGTGAAACGGATCGTCGATCTGGCCGCGCTGCACCACGTCAAGACCGGTTTCCACGGTGCGCCCAGCCATTCACCGCTCTGCATGGCGGCGCAGGCGCATCTCAACGCCTGGGCGCCGAACTTTGGCGTGCAGGAATACCTGGTGCTGGGCACCCCGGAATGCGACGCGCTGTTTCCGTCGGAGCACCGGATGGAGAACGGCATGGTCTATGTCTCGGACGCGCCGGGGCTTGGCGTGGATTTCGACGAAACCGAAGTCGCGCGCTACGAATACCAGCCCGGCAGCCATCCGGTCGTGCGGCTCGAAGACGGCACGATGTGGAATTACTGACCTCGCGCGGGCCTGGCCTGCAAATGGCACGCGCGGCACGATTTCTCGTGCCGCGCGTTTTCGTCATGTCGGGCCGGAGGCTCAGACCATGATGTCGCTGTCGTCCCAGTCGTCCGGGGTCTCGTCTTCGGGCGTTTCCTGATCGTCCGCGCCCTGGGTCATCATCTTCATGACCGCGTCTTCCGACATGTCGGGATAATCGGTCGGATCGGGGGTAAAGGCCGGCAGACCGGACGCCGCCGCCCAATCCTCGGTGCCCTTGGACCCGCCGGTCCCCGAGCCCTTGGAGCCACCGCTGCCTGACCCGCCAGAGCCGGATCCCTTGGACCCACCGGAGCCCGAGCCACCGGATCCGCTGCCGGAACCGCCCGAGCCAGAGCCAGAGCCACCGCTGCCGGAACCGGAGCCTCCGGATCCGCTGCCCGAGCCGCCGGAACCGGAGCCTTTGCTGCCACCGGAACCGGAGCCACCGCTGCCGGAGCCGCCAGAACCGGAGCCCTTGCTGCCACCCGAACCGGAGCCGCCGCTGCCCGAGCCGCCAGAGCCCGACCCTTTGCTGCCGCCGGAACCGGAACCACCGCT
>NZ_FNYY01000035.1 GCF_900109145.1 Marinovum algicola | reverse complement strand
GATGTGTCATCCAGACCGTTGATCTGACGTTCGACGTCGAAGAGGGCATCGATCCGCGTCACCGCTTCGAGTGCCACGGGCGAGATGTCATGGGCGGGCTTGCCCTTCCGGACATTTCCCTTGATGTCGGCCAGTTCGAAGAACTTGCGCCGGGCATGGCTCCAGCAGAGCGCGCTCTCCACCGGGCCGGGATCACGGTCGTCGCGGTAGAGGTCGTTGTAACCGCCATAGGCATCGGCCTGGAGAACCCCTTGCCAGCCCGCGAGATGCCGGTTGGGGTGGGCCATTTCGCGATCGCGTGAGAAGTGGAACAGCGCCGCCGGCGGCGCGCCACCCGCGAACGGGCGATCGTCACGGACATAGGTCCACAGACGCGCCGTCTTGGTCCCGCCTTTCGCCAGCAGCGGCACCGTCGTGTCGTCCCCATGTAGCCGTTCGGCATTCAGGACATGTTCGCGGATCAGCGCATGAACGGGCGCGAGCGCGGCGGCACAGGCGCCGACCTGGTCGGCCAGGGTGGACAGGCTGAGTTCGACGCCTTCCCGCGTATAACGCTCGGCCTGCCGGTTCAGGGGCTGATGCTGGCCAAACTTCTCGAAGAGGATCGTCGCCAAAAGGTTCGGCCCGGCCCAGCCGCGTGGAGTGGGATGGAACGGTGCCGGAGCCTGCGAGATCTTCTCGCAGTGGCGGCAGGTGAACTTCTCGCGCACCGTCTGGACCACCTTCCACTGCCGCGGAATGACCTCCAGCGTATCGCTCGCCATTGTTCTCGAACCAATGGCGCACAATGGCTCGCCGTCCTCGCCCATCTTCACGATGCGGTCGGAGCCACAGCAAGTGCAAGTCGTCGGCGCCTCGATCACCACCCGTTCTCTCGGGAGATGCTCCGGGAAAGGCTTGCGGGCCGGGCGACGACGCGGGACCCCCGCGACGGGCGTGGTCCTTGCCACCATCTCGGCGACGAGTTCGTCCTCGGTGGCGGCGGCCTCGAGTTCCTCGAGTTGCAGCTCCATCTGATCGATCAGACGCGCGTGGCGTTCAGAGCTGCGTCCGTATTGTTCGCGCCGGAGCTTGGCGATCTCGAGCCGGAGGTGCTTGATCATCGCTTCCGAGGTCGAGACCACCGCGCGGGCCTGCGCCAATTCGCTCTCGGCGGCCTCGGCACGGGCCTCCGAGGCCGCGAGCGCGGCACGCAATCCGGCGATCTCGGAGGGGGTCTGTGACATGGCGGAGACCTATCACACCGACATCGGAAAGCCCATGCAAATAGGCCCGATCAGACCGATTTATCCCGCCTTTGCAGGACGTTGGGTCCAGCGTGGGTTGCGCCAGTCGATGCCTTCCAGAAGATAGCCGAGCTGGGCCGCGGATATCTGCACCGCTTCGCCACTTCTGCTCGCCGGCCAGATGAACTTCCCGGCCTCGAGGCGCTTTGTATAGAGCGACATGCCGACCCCGTCGTGCCAGAGCAGTTTGACCAGGTCGCCTTTGCGCCCGCGAAAGCAGAAGATCTCCCCCGCATGCGGATCGCGCCCGAGACCCTGCTGCACCGTCAGCGCCAAGGTGTTCATGCCGCGCCGCATGTCCGTCACACCGCCCGCAATCCAGACCTTCACGCCCGCCGGAAACGCGATCATGCGCGCTCCACCAGTTGGATGAGCCGGCCACGACCTGGCAGCGCTGTCGGGTCCACTTCCAGCGCAATGCGCTCGCCCATGCCGGCAAGAGATGATAGTCAGCGATAATGGGACCGAACTGACCTCAAATGCGATCCTGAAGTGGCAGGAAGACCGCAAGGTTGATTGGCATTACATCGCGCCCGGCAAACCGATGCAAAACGGGTTCGTGGAAAGCTTCAACGGTCGGATGCGGGATGAGTGCCTGAACGAGCATCTGTTCGACAGCCTGCCACATGCCCGCAATCTGGTGGCAGCATGGCGCACAGACTTCAACCACCACCGCCCGCACTCAAGCCTCGCTGGCCTGACACCAGCGGAATATGCTAACCGGTCAAAGAAGGACCAAAACCTGAACAGTGCTAACCTAAATTAGCGGACTCAAGGGGGAGCAGGTCATCCCGGTTCACCATTTTTTGTCCCGTTGACCGGCAGTGCCCTGCCAAAGGCAAGGTCACGAGAGGGGCGCGTCCCGAGCAACTGGTGCGAGGCATCGGCTAAAAAATCCCGTTCAACCACCAGCTGGCCAATTTTTGAATGCAGCTTGTCAACGTCAGCGGCACTCACGTGCTCGGGCACCGAACCTTTGCGAGTAAATGCGGTCGCCATGTTTCCTATCGCGGCGCGCTTCCAGGTGTCGATCTGAGTGGGATGGACGCTATACTTCTTGGAAAGTTCCGCCAGCGTTATCTCCTCGCGGATCGCCTCAAGTGCAACCTTGGCCTTGGTCGCTGCGCGACATCAAGGCCAACGGGCTAGTCATTGACGCGCTGGATATCATGGAAGGCGAAACCATCGGTTTCGCCGGTCTGCCCGGCTCTGGCGCGCGGGAATTGGGGCGCGTCTTGTATGGCCTGCAACCCGGAGCCAATACCCTCAAAAATCCCATGTCCATCACTCCATATCTCCCCGACCGAATCCGTCAGGGCAACGTGTTCATATGGGGCAATTCTAAGTAGAAATTTGGGAAGCGACCGGGTCACTTCTCAGCGGAAATCAAGACTCTGCACAAAGACAGTCCGCCACAAGACCGATCAACCTGGAAATGCCCATCAATGGGTCAGGACCTGGTCGAGGAAGGTCCGCGTCCGCTCACTTTTCGGCGCGGTAAAGAAGGTTTCAGGGTCGTTTTCCTCGATGATTTCGCCCGCGTCCATGAACAGCACCCGGTCCGCAACCTTGCGGGCAAAGCCCATTTCGTGAGTGACGCAAACCATCGTCATGCCCTCTTCGGCCAGCGTCACCATCACGTCGAGAACCTCGCCGATCATTTCCGGATCCAGCGCCGATGTGGGTTCATCGAACAACAGGATCTGCGGCTTCATGCAAAGCGCGCGGGCGATGGCGACGCGTTGCTGCTGGCCGCCCGACAATTGCCCGGGATACTTCTGCGCCTGGTTGCCGATCTGCACCTTGTTGAGGAACTGCATGGCGGTGGCCTCGGCCTCGGCCTGCGGCACCTTGCGCGCCAGCATCGGAGCAAGGGTGCAGTTTTCAAGGATGCTCAGGTGCGGAAACAGGTTGAAGTGCTGAAAGCACATGCCAACCTCGCGGCGCATGTCCTCGATGTTGGGCGCGTCGACGTTGATCGGCTCGCCGTTGATCAGGATCTCGCCGGACTGATGCTCTTCAAGCTGGTTGATCGTGCGGATCATCGTCGACTTGCCCGATCCTGACGGGCCGCAGACGACGATCTTTTCGCCCTTGGCCACCCTGAGATTGACATCCCGAAGCGCATGGTAGGTTCCGTACCACTTGTTGACGTTTTTCATTTCGACTGCGGCGGTCATGGAGGGTCTCCTTGTGAATCCGGTCAGGAGCCGGGCTTTTCAGCCGCGGTGACGATGATTTCGACTTTCAGCACATCGCGCGCCAGGCGCGCTTCGCCGCAGGCGCGCGCCGGGGCATGCCCCTCGGGCACCCAGGCATCCCAGACGGCGTTCATCTCGGCAAAATCGCCCATGTCGGACAGCCAGACGATGGCCTGCAGGATGTGGTCACGGTCGGACCCGGCCTCGACCAGCAACGCATCGATGCGCGCCAGGCAGTCGCGGGTCTGGTCGGCCACGGTCTCGCCCGCGCCGACCTGACCACACAGATAGACGGTGCCATTGTGCTTGACGATCTTGCTCATGCGAGGGCCGGTGTGCTGTCGTTCGATCATGTGCCTTGTCCGATCAGGTTGCGGGCTGCCAGAGCCGCGGTGATTTCATCCAGGATCGCCGGGTCGTCAATCGCGGCGGGCATCTTGTAGGTTTCGCCGTCGGCGATCTTCTGCACCGTGCCGCGCAGCACCTTGCCCGAGCGGGTCTTGGGCAGGCGCTTGACCTCAAGCGCGCATTTGAATGCGGCGACAGCGCCGATCCTTGCGCGGACCAGCTGCACCAACTCGCGCTCCAGCTCCCCCGGGTCACGATCCGCCCCGTCATTGGTCACGAAAAAGCCCAGCGGCATCTGCCCCTTGAGCGTATCGGCCTTGCCGACCACAGCGCATTCCGCAATGTCGGCATGGCTGGCGATCACCTCTTCCATCGCGCCGGTAGACAGGCGATGCCCCGCGACATTGATGATGTCATCGGTGCGGGCCATGATGAAGACATAGCCGTCTTCGTCGATGATCCCGGCGTCCGAGGTGGCGTAATAGCCCGGAAATTCCGCCATGTAGGACGAGATGAAGCGCTCTGCCGCGTTCCACAGCGTCGGAAAGCCCGAGGGCGGCAGCGGCAGCTTGCAGACGATATTACCGAGAGTTCCCGGCGCGACCTCATGGCCCGCGTCGTCGAGCACCCGGATGTCATAGCCCGGCATCGGCCTGCCCGGCGATCCCAGCTTGACCGGAAAGGCCCCCAACCCCACCGGGTTGCCCGACATCGGCCAGCCGGTTTCGGTCTGCCACCAGTGGTCGATCACCGGGCGGGCCAGCTTGTCCTGGGCCCATTCGATGGTCGCCGGGTCCGAGCGTTCGCCGGCAAGGAACAGAGTGCGAAATTGGCTCAGGTCATACTCGGCGATCAGGCTGCCGGCGGGGTCTTCCTTCTTGATCGCGCGAAAGGCCGTCGGCGCGGTGAACAGCGCGACAACCCCATGATCCTGGATCACCCGCCAGAAAGCGCCGGCATCGGGCGTGCCGACCGGCTTGCCCTCATAGACGACGGTGGCCGCGCCATGCAGAAGCGGGCCGTAGCAGATATAGGAATGCCCAACGACCCAACCCACGTCTGATGCCGCCCAGAACACCTCGCCCGGGTTGACGCCGTAGTGGTGCTCCATCGTCCATTTCAGCGCCACCATGTGCCCGCCATTGTCGCGGACGACGCCCTTGGGCTGGCCGGTGGTGCCGGAGGTATAGAGGATATAAAGCGGATCGGTCGCGGCCACGGCCACGCATTCGGTACGCTCACCCGCCACGATGGCCGCGCGCACGGCCTCGGCATAATCCACGTCGCGGCCCTGGGTCAGGTCGCAGCGCAGGGTATCGCGTTGCAGGATCACGCAGGCCTGGGGTTTGTTCGTAGCCAGCGCGATGGCCTCGTCCAGCAGAGGTTTATAGGCGATCACCCGTCCCGGCTCGATCCCGCAGGAGGCCGAGATCACCACTTTGGGCGCGGCATCGTCAATCCGCGTCGCCAGTTCCTGCGGCGCGAAGCCGCCGAAGACCACGGAATGCACCGCGCCAAGCCGGGCGCAGGCCAGCATGGCAAAGACCGCCTGCGGCACCATCGGCATATAGATCACCACCCGGTCGCCCTTGGTCACGCCCTGCGCCCGCAACACCGCAGCCAGCGCGCCCACCTGTTCCTGCAATTCAGCAAAGGTATAGCGCGCCACCTGGCCCGTCGCCGGGCTGTCGTGGATCACGGCAAGCCGGTCGCCATGCCCGGCCTCGACATGCCGGTCGACACAGTTGTAACAGGTGTTGCAGGTCGCGCCGTCGAACCAGCGGCCATAGACCCCGGCCTCGGCGTTGAAGACCGCAGTGGCCGGGCTGAACCAGTCAATCCCCCGGGCGGCTTCTTCCCAGAAGCGGACCGGATCGGCTTGCCATTCGGCATAAATTTCGACGTATCGGGACATGGTGTTCGCTTTCAGCAGGTGTAGTTCAGGCCAAGACGGCCACCGTCGACATAGATCGTCTCGCCGGTGACATAGCTGGCCTTTTTCGAGCAGAGGAAGGCCACGACATCGCCGATCTCGCGGGCGCTTCCGGCGCGGCCCAGCGGCGTGCGCGACATGGCCACCTTGAAGGCCTCGGGGTTGGCGTTGACGCCTGCCATCATCTCGGTGTCGATCGAGCCGGGGCCAACGGCATTGACACGGATGTTGTGCTTGGCCAGCGCCAGCGAGGCGACCTTGGTCAGCTGCATCACCCCACCTTTCGATGCGCAATAAGCCGGGATTGCCGGGATCGCCACCTGGGCATTGATCGACGACATGTTGACGATGGCGCCTTCGATCTTGTGCTCGACCATGACGCGCGCCGCTCGCTGGGTGGCCACGAAGACGCCGCGCAGGTTGATGGCGATCACTCGTTCCCAGCTTTCCAGGTCGTAGTCGAGGAAATCGCCGGGCATGGCGACACCGGCATTGTTGACCAGCGCGTGCAGGGGCCCGTGTTCCCTGGCGATCTGGTCGAACATCGCGCCGATCTGGGCCACGTCGCCCATATCGCAGGCAATCGCCGCGACAGCTCCCAGTTTTTCACCGGCGGCGGCGACGCCCTCGGCGTTGATGTCGGACAGGATGACGTCAAAGCCGTCGTCCTTCAGCGCCTCGGCACAGGCATATCCAATGCCTTGCGCGGCCCCGGTGATCAGTGCAAGCGGTTTCGCTGTCATCGTTTTATTCCTCGTATCCATAGTCTTGTTTCGCCTGTTCCGGCGTGATCAATCCGGCCCGCAGGTCCGCGGCCACCAGTGCGGGGTCGCGCCCCTCGGGTGCGCCGTAACCGCCACCGCCGGGCAGGCTCAAGCGCAGCCGCTGGCCGTTTTTGACAAGCTGGCGGCCCTTGCTGCGCAGCCTTGTGCCATCGGCCAATTCGACACGCCCTGCCGCCCCCTCGCCACCGCCGTCGCGGCCGCGGGCCGGGTTGTCCACCCGATCGAACATGGCGTTGAAGTAGAAATCATAGCCCTCGCGCGGCTCGATCTCGATGATCTGGCCCAGCCCGCCGCGCAGGGCCCCCGCCCCGCCCGAGCCTTCGCGCAGGTCCTTGCGCCAGACCGTAACAGGGCCGACATGTTCGGTCGCCTCAACGCTCATGGTCGACACGCCAGAAGGGAAAGCCGTCGCCGACAACCCGTCGAATGCGGGCCGCGCGCCGGTGCCGCCGGAGTTGAACATCAGAACCTCGCGGTTCGGCAACCCGCTGCCCTGATCGCCGGGCCGGGCCGAGATCTGGATGTTCCAGAGTGCGCTTGCCCCTTCTGCCGGCACGGTATTCGGCAGCGCCTGATGCAACGCGCCCAGCACCACGTCCGGCACGAGATGACCCAGAACGTGCCGCACCGAGACCGGCGCAGGGCGCTTGGCGGCAAGGATGCAGCCCTCGGGCGCGGTGATCACGAAGGGCTCCAACGAGCCGGAGTTGTTGGGCACCTGCGGGGCGATGGCGCATTTCAGACCATAGCAGGCATAGGCGCGGGTATAGACCTCGGGGCAATTGACGCCGAAACGGCTCATCCCCGAGGTGCCGTCGAAATCGGCGCGAAGGGTATCGCCCTCGATGTCCAGCCGCACCGCCATCAGCGCCGGATCATCATAGCCGTCGACCTGCATGGTGTGGCGGAAGGTGCCGTCGGGCACCTTGGCAATCGCCGCGTGCGTGGCCTTGCGGCTGGTCTCGATGATGAAATCCGACAGCCCGTCAAGATCGGCAATCCCAAACTCGCCCATCATCGCCTGAAGCCGCCGGTCGCCCGCCTCGTTACAGGCGGCCAGCGAATACATGTCGCCCACCACCTGATCAGGCTCGCGCACATTGGCGCGCACCAGCCGGATCAGATCGCGCGCCACGGTGCCACGCTCGGCGAATTTCATGATCGGGATCAACAGCCCCTCTTCGTAGACTTCGCCCGCATCAGGGCCAAAGCCGCGCCCGCCAATGTCGACCACATGCGCGGTGCAGGCGAAAAACCCGATATGCTGGCCGTCGCGGAAAGAGGGCGAGACGACAGTGATGTCATGCAGGTGTCCGGTGCCCATCCAGGGATCGTTGGTGATGAAAACGTCACCTTCGAAAATGTTCTGCGGCCCGATTTCGCGCACGAAGTGGGTGACGCTTTCGGCCATTGCGTTGACGTGCCCCGGCGTGCCGGTCACCGCCTGCGCCATCATCCGGCCCTGACGGTCGAACAGCCCGGCGGACAGGTCGCCCGCCTCACGCACCGAGGTGGAGAACGCGGTGCGGATCAGGGTTGTCGCCTGCTCCTCCACCACCGCGATCAGGCGGTTCCACATGATCTGATAATCAATTGCCGTGGGGGTCATTGCTGGTCTCCCTTGCGGATCAGGCGCAGGCTGCCGTCGCCCTGGCCGGTGCAGCGATAGGCCGAGGTGACGATGGTTGTAGTCTCATTCTCGACGATGATGGCCGGGCCATCGACCGAAGCGCCCGCCGTCATCCTGGCGCGGTCGATCTCTTGCGCCTCGACGCTGCGGCGCAGGGCGGCATCATAGAACTGACGGGTGCGCAGCGGTTTGGCGGGCGGTCCGCTGTCGTGCCGGGCCACCGGCGGCGTGTCCGGCAGCACCGAGGCCACCACCAGCGACCAGTTGGTGATCTCGATCCCCAGCCCTTCGATCACCCGTCCGAACAGGGTGCGATAGGCCGCCTCAAAGGCGGTCAGGATCGCGCTGTGATCGCTGTCGGTGAAGGTCTTGTAGGGCAGCACCACCGGGATTTCCCAGCCTTGGCCTGCGTAGCGCATGAAGGCGGTCAGGCGCGTCGTGGTCTCGGCATCGCTGACCCCGGCTTTGACAAAGGCATTGGCTTCGGCCTCAAGCTCGACCAGCGCGGCGTTGACGCTGGCGGCATCAAAAGCATCAAGCCGCTGGAACAGACCGCGTGTCGCCTCATAACTGAACGGTGCCTTGAGAAAACCGATGGCCGAGCCGACACCAGCCCCGGGCGGGATGATCAGCTCTTTGATGCCCAGCTTTTCGCAGAGGCGACAGGCATGCAATGGCGCTCCGCCGCCAAAGCCGATCATGGTGAAATGCTCGATGTCGCGGCCATTCTCGACGGTGTGAACGCGGGCGGCATTGGCCATGTTCTCGTCCACCATCTCGGTGACGCCAAAGGCGGCGTCCGATGGGCTCATGTCCAGGCTCTTGGCCAGCTTTTCGGTGATTGCGGTTTCCGTGGCTTCCACCGAAAGCGGGATCGCCCCGCCGGCGAAATTGTCAGGGTCCAGCCGACCAAGCAACAGGTTGGCGTCGGTCACTGTGGGTTCCTTGCCGCCGCGCCCGTAACAGGCTGGCCCCGGCTCGGACGCGGCAGAGCGCGGCCCGACCTGGATGCGGCCCAGCGTATCGATCGAAGCGATGGAGCCACCCCCGGCGCCAATCTCGACCATCTCGACCACCGGAGTCGACACGGTCATGCCGGAACCTTTCTTGAAGCGATAGGTGCGCGCGACCTCGAACGTGTTGGCGGTCTTCGGCGCGCCCTCCTCGATCAGGCAAATCTTGGCCGTGGTGCCGCCCATGTCAAACGACAGCACGCTGTCCAACCCGTGGCCGCGGGCAAAATCGGCGGCAAAGATCGCGCCACCGGCAGGGCCGGATTCCAACAGCCGCACCGGCTGTTCCGCCGCCACATCGACCGAAATCAGCCCGCCGCCGGAATGCAGCATGAAGACCGGCGCGGAAGCGCCCGCATCCTTCAGTCGCGCCACCAGACGACCCAGGTAATCGGCCACCTGCGGCTGGACATAGGCATTGGCGATCACCGTGTTGAAACGCGGCAGTTCGCGCATCTGCGGCGAGATCACCGAGGAGAGCGAGATCGACAGGTCCGGCGCAGCGGCGCGCAATGCCTCGGCCATCTGGCGTTCATGTGCATCGTTGGCATAGGCATGCATCAACCCGATGGCCACCGCGTCATAGCCGCCGTCCAGCACCCGCTGGACCATCGCGGCAACCTCAACCGCGTCCAGCGCCAGCAGCACCTCGCCGTTCGGCCCCATCCGTTCGGCCAGGGTAAACCGATCCTCACGCGGGACCAGCGGATTTGGCAGATTCAGGTTCAGGTCATATTGCTCGAACCGGTTTTCCGAGCGCATCTCGATCACATCGCGAAAGCCCTCGGTGGTGATGAAGGCCAGCTTTGCGCCGCGCCGCTCGATCAGGGCGTTGGTCACCAGAGTGGTGCCGTGGATCACCTGGCCAATCTCGCCCAGGGCAATGGCCGCCTTTTCGGCGGCGATGCCGATGCCATCAAGAATGGCCTGTTCCGGTTGCGTGTAATTGGTGAGCACCTTGCAGGTGGCCAGCCCGCCGGGATGGGCAAGGGCGACATCGGTAAAGGTGCCGCCGATATCGACACCGACGCGGATCATGGGGTTGGACATGGGTCAGACAGCCTTGAGAATCTGGTTGGCGGTAAAGGCGGATTGGTAAAGCCGCGACATGATCGGCGCCGAGGACACCGACCGCGGCGCGGTCATCGGCAGTGGCAGGTCGGCACGGTCCCGACCGGTCAGCAGCCCGGCCATTGTTTCGCCGAACATTGTGCCGGTGGTGATGCCGCGCCCGTTATAGCCGATCGGAGTGAAAAGGTTGGTGTCCAGCTCGTGGATCCGCGGCAGGTGGTCGGGCGTCATCGCGATCTGGCCGTGCCAGGCCTCTTCGAACTCGACCGGGCCCAATTTGGGGAACAGCCGCGCGATCTGCTTGCGGGCCCAGCGGTGCGACAATCCGCTGTCCTTGGTGCCGATCACCTTGCCCATCGAGCCGACCAGCAAGCGGTCAAAAGCGTCGCGACGGAGGTTGAACATGATCTGCGCCGTGGTCCAAATCCCCTGGCGGCCGGGCAGGATGTAATCGGCCTCAGGCCCAAGCGGCTTGGTCGCCAGCTGGAAATAGTTGATGATGGTGAACTGCCGGTCAAGGTCCGGCCAAAGCCCGTCGGTATAGGCGTTGGTGCCCAGCACCACGGCCTTGGCGGTGATCACGCCTTTGCTTGTCTCGACCTTCCACAAATCGCCGTCGCGGTGCAGCCTGGTCGCGCGCACCCCGGTGCTGATCGTGGCACCAACCCCCAGCGCGGCACGGGCAAGCCCCCGGCAATAGCCCATCGGGTTGATCGTGCCGCAGCGCCGATCCACCAGCCCGCCGTGGAAATGATCGGTGCCAATCAGATCCGAGACCTCATCGCGGCCCAGCAGGTCCACCGGCTCGCCCAGGCGCTGCCATTCCTTGTGACGTTCCTGAAGGTCGGCAAAGCCGCTGGGCCCGTGGGCGGCGTGGATCGTGCCGGTGCGCGTCACCTCGCAGCGGATCTGGTGCTTTTCGATCAGCGAGAACACGTACTCCGGGCCGCTGCCGAATTTCTTGATGAACCGGGGGCCATAGGTCTGGCCCAACTGTTCGCGCACCTTTTGCGGCGGCAGCCAGAGCGCGGCGTTCACCAGCCCGCAATTGCGCCCCGATCCGCCATAGCCGATCTGCTCTGCTTCCAACACATGCGCCGACAGGCCCATTTCGGCGCAGTGCAGCGCCGTCGACAGGCCGGTGAAGCCGCCGCCGACAATTGCCACGTCAACCCGGGCATCTTCGGCCATCGGCGCGTGATAGTCTGCCTCCTGCGCCGAAGCGTCCCAGAGCGATATAGCGTCCTGTGCGGTCATTCTCGAATCCTCCGTGCCGGATGGTCGTCAACTCTGAGGCAGAGGTTGCACGATCGCTCCACACGTGTCAATATACGAAAAGATCGTTCCGAATGCCAGCACACTTCAACACAAGGAAGTCTCATGACCAAGCTGAAAACCCCCGCCGCGCAGATGGTTGCCGACGCGCGCGCACGGATCGAAGAGATCGAAACCGCCGACCTGATCGCCATGCTGGATGATCCGAACCTGGTGGTTGTCGATATTCGCGACGTGCGCGAACGTCAGCGCAGCGGCTATATCCCGGGCAGCTTTCACGCGCCCCGCGGGATGATCGAATTCTGGGTCGATCCCGACAGCCCGTATTTCAAGGATATCTTCGGCCAGCAGGACAAGAAGTTCGTGTTCCACTGCGCCTCCGGCTGGCGTTCGGCGCTGACCACGGCGACGTTGCAGGACATGGGGTTCGAAGCCGCACACCTGAAAGAAGGCTTCTCCACCTGGGAAAAGCAGGGCGGGCCGGTGGAATACCCGGAACCGAAGTCCTGAAATCAGGTCATGGTCGTCCCGGACTTGCTCCGGGACCTCATGGTCAGGTGACGGCGAGGCCCCGGAGCAAGTCCGGGGCGCGTGTCTCATCGCTCCTGCGTCAGATATTACGCAGCTTTTCCGAGACAGAACGCGCCGCATGCACCACCAGCGCGCCATACCTGTCTTCGCCGCCTTCCGGCAGGTTGATGTCAGGCAGCGAAATGCCCAGGGCGCCCACCGCTTCCCCACCCGGCAGGATGATGGCCGCGCCGAAGCTGAGGATGCGGTCGCGGAATTCGCCGGTGTCGAAGGCATAGCCGCGCTTGCGCGTGGTCGCCAGGTCCGCCTCCAGCGCCTTGAGATCGGTCAGCGTCTTGTCGGTGTGCTGCGTCAGCGCGCCGCTCACCTGGTCGCGCAGCCGGTCGTATTCCGCCGCGAGGATGGCCTTGCCGGTGCCGACGCAATGCAGGGGCGCGGTGCCGCCGATGGCATTCCAGGACCGGATCGGTTTCTGGCTGTCGAGCTTGTCGATATAGACCACCGACAGCGCTTCACGCACAGCCAGGTAAACCGTCTCGCCGGTTTCCTGCGACAGAAACGACAGTTCCGGCGCCGCCATTTCCCGCAGGTTCAGGTTCTCGACCGAGGCCCGCCCCACCCGCCATGTCTTGAGCGTGGCGGCATAGGTCTTGTCCGGCTGGTGCTGGACATAGCCCAGCGTGGTCAACGTCTGCAAAAGGCGGAACGTGTTGGACTTGGTCAGCCCCAATTCCTTGGACAGGTCGGTGACACCCTTGCCCTGTTGCGCGGCGACAAGGTTTTCGAGGATGGCCAGCCCCTTGGACAATGTCGAATCCACATTGGGTTCTTTCGGTGCGTCGATGTTCATGTCAGGTTCGGTCCTCTTTTGCGCCTTGATACCAGTTACGCATCTGGTTCGAAAGGCGGCGGATCATGGGCCTCGACCGGCGGCGGAGGGGCGTCGAAGCGTTGCACTTCGACCAGGGTGGAATGCGCCGCCGGACCTTGGGTCAGTGACGAGGTGCGCAGATCGTGGGTCAGCACGTTGGGATTGCCATGCCGGTCGCGCGCCTGTGGTGCGGCGAAATCCGGATCCCACCAGGCGCCGGTCCAGAGGAACACACAGCCTTGCCGCACCTCATCGGTGATCCGCGCGCCCGCAAGGCACCGGCCCCGGGCGTTGAACAGCTCCACAACCGCGCCTTCCTCGATGCCGCGCGCGCGGGCATCTTCGGGGTGGATCAGCACCGGCTCGCGCCCCGCCACCTTGCGGCTCAGGCTAAAGGCCCCGTTGTCGAGCTGGCTGTGCAGCCGCGTCCTGGGCTGGCCCGAGAGCATGGCCAGCGGATACTCCGCCCCCCGCCCCTCGGCCTGGTCGCGTGGCGGAAACCATATGGCGTGGCCCTTGATGTCGGGCAGGTCGAAACCGGCGATGACCTCTGAGAACAGCTCGATCCGGCCGCTGGGTGTCGGCAGTGCATTGGCCTCGGGATCGGCGCGATATTCAGCAAGGAAGACCTGCTCGGGGCTTGGATCGGGCAGGTCAATCACGTCACCGGCAAGAAAACTGTCCCACTCCGGCAGATTGTTGCCTGTCTCGCGCGCGCGGTCCCGAGTCACCCCCCAGATCTCGCGCAGCCAATCGTCCGAAGTCTTGCCCTCGGTAAAGGCATCAGCGGTGCCAAGCCGGGCGGCAAGATCGGCATAGATGTCGTATTCCGCCCGCGCTTCGCCTTCGGGCGCCACCAGCTGCGGCATCGGCACCAGCGCGTTGTCGGACTTGCCCGCACCAAAATCCGTGCGCTCCTGCGAAGCGGCCACCGGCAGCACGATGTCGGCATGGCGGGCGGTTGCGGTCCAGTTGACCTCGTTGACGATGACCGTCTCGGGTGTCTGGAAGGCGCGGTGCAGGCGGTTCAGGTCCTGGTGGTGGTGAAACGGGTTGCCGCCCGCCCACCAGACCAGCCGCGCATCGGGAAACGTCCGCGCCTCACCCTGATAGCTGTAGCTGCCGCCGGGGGTCAGCAGCATGTCGGCGATCATCGCCACGGGAATGAAATCGCGCACCGGGTTGACGCCCTGCGCGATGGTGCCCCAGCGGAACGGCCGCTCGATATTGCCGATGTTGGCGTTCACCCCGTAGCCGACGGTATACCCCCCACCCGGCAGGCCGATCTGGCCCAGCATCGCCGCCAATGTCACCGCCATCCACAGCGGCTGTTCGCCAAAATCGGTGCGCTGGACACCGGCAGCGACGGAAATCATCGTGCGCCCGGATGCCATGCGCCGGGCGAGATCACGAATGGTCTCGGCCTCGACCCCGGTCAGACAGGCGGCCCAATCGGCATCCTTCGGCCGGCCATCGGCTTCGCCCACCAGGTAGCCGCGGATCTTGTCAAATCCCGTGGTATAGCGCGCCAGGAAGGCCGGGTCGTGCAGGTCTTCCACCAGCAAGGTATGCGCCAACCCCATCATGAGCGCGGTATCGCTGCCGGGGCGGGCGGGCAGCCACTCGGCATTCAACGCCTCGGCCGCATCGCTGCGCAGCGGGCTGATATTGACAAAGGACACGCCCGCGCTGGCACAGGCCTCCAGGTTGCCCGCCATGCGATGCCGGGCGACACCGCCATCGCTGACCTGGGTGTTGCGCAGCGCCATGCCGCCGAACATCACCACAAGGTCGGTGTGCTTTGCGATCACCGGCCAGCGCGTGGCCTGGGCCACATGGGCGCGGAACGGACCGACGATATGCGGCATCAGACCCAGCGCGGTGTTGTAGCTATAATTGCCCTCGGACCGCACGAAACCGCCAAGCGTGTTCAGGAACCGCTTGAGCTGGCTCTGCGCGTGGTGAAAGCGTCCGGCGCTGGACCAGCCATAAGAACCGGCGAAAATGCCGGTATTGCCGTGGGTCTTGCGGACGCGGGAAAGCTCGCTTGCGATCAGGTCAAGCGCCCGGTCCCAGTCGACCTCGATAAAACTGTCCTGCCCGCGCGGCACCGCGCCGGGCGTTCCGGCCAGCCAGCTTTTGCGCACCGCCGGACGGCGCACGCGCGCCCTACCATGAAGGCTGCCGGGGATATTGGCGTTGATCTCGGACGCCATTGGATCAGCGGGGTGGCCCTCGACGGCGATGACCTTGCCGTCTTTGATGGTGGCAAGCCCGACGCCCCAATGGCTGGCTGTCAGCTTTTTGTTTCGCTCGCTCATGTGCCTCGCTCACGTGCTGATATATAAAACGATTATTCCGTATATTGACACCATTGCGCCAAGATGTCATCTCTAAAATGCACAATTCACCGCGAGGCTCACATGTCCCATTCCGCCCCCCGAATTGCCGACGACCTGGTTCAGACCGGTCGCCCCGCCCGTATCGAGGGCCGTCATGTCAACATGCCGATCGAGCTTGGCTCGACAATGGCCTTCGATACCCTGGCCGCATTCGAGACCGCACGCGATGCAAGGTACACCCCCGGCACGGCCTATTACGGCCGCTACGGCAATGCCGCCACCCATGAGTTGGAAAAGGCGCTGGCGCGGCTTGAAGGGGCCGATGGCGTCACGCTGACCTCATCCGGCGTTGCCGCGATCACCCTGGCGCTGATGACATTTGTCCGCCCCGGCGCGCATCTGCTGGTGGCGGATCATGTCTATGGCAACACCCGCACCTTCTGCGACACGGTGCTGGCGCGGATGGGGGTCGAGGTTGAATATTACGATCCGATGATCGGCGCGGGCATCGCCGCCCTGCTGCGCGACACCACCTGCGCCGTGGTGTTCGAGGCACCCGGCTCTGGCACCTTTGAGGTGCCCGACATCCCGGGCGTCACCGGTGCCGCGCGGGCGGCGGGCGTGCCGACGATCCTTGACAGCACATGGGCCACACCGGTCAACTGCCGACCGCTTGGCTTGGGTGTCGACGTGGTGGTGGCCTCGCTGTCGAAATACCTCAGCGGGCATTCCGATTGCATGATGGGCATGATCGCCAGCATCAACCGGCACGCAATGGACATTCGCAAGACGGTGATGGCCGTGGGCGACAAGACCGGCGGCCAGGAGGTCTTTCTGGCGCTGCGGGGCCTGCGGACATTGAAGGTGCGGATGGACCATCTCGACCGCGCCGGGCGCGAGATCGCGGCCTGGCTGGCCGAGCAACCGCAGGTCAGGCGCGTGCTGCATCCCGCCTTTGCCTCCTGCCCCGGTCACGACAACTGGAAACGCGATTTCAGCGGGGCGTCGGGGCTGTTTGGCATGGTCTTCCACCCCTGTTCCGACGACCAGGTCCGCGCCTTTGTCGACGCGCTGCATCACTTTGCCATCGGGGTCAGCTGGGGCGGGTACGAAAGCCTTGTCCTGCCGGTCAAACCCCAGCGGACCGCCGGAACCTGGTCCGAGGACGGCCAGCTTGTCCGTTTCAACATCGGGTTGGAAGAGACCGAGACCCTGAAGGCCGATCTCGCCGCCGCCCTGCCCCTTCTCAACACCGCATCGGAGTGACCATGCACAACAAGATCGACCATTTCGCCATCGGCGCGGACACCCTGGACCAAGGCGTCGCCGCAATGGAAAGCGCGCTTGGCGTCACCGTGCCGCGCGGCGGCAAACATGACGCAATGAGCACCCATAACTGCGTGATGCAATCAGGCAACGAGAGCTTTTTCGAGTTGATCGCCATCGACACCGACGCGCCGGCCCCCGGCCGCACCCGCTGGTTCACGCTGGACGATCCGGCCACACAGGCGCGGCTGGCCGAACGGCCCCGCGCGCTGTGCTGGGTGGTGGGGACCGACGATCTGGACGCAGTGATCGCCGCCAGCCCGGTTGATCTGGGCGAGGTGGTGCTGTTCACCCGCGGCGACCGGTCCTGGCGGCTGACAGTGCCGAAGGATGGCAGCCTGGCGATGGGGGGCCTTGTGCCGGCCTTCATCGAATGGTCGCCCGGCCCGCATCCCAGCACCGGCCAGCAGGACCTGGGCGTCAAACTGGACATGGTGCAGCTGTCGCACCCGGAGCCGGAGACCCTGCGCGAGGTTCTGAAAACCTTGCAGGTGGATCACCTGGCTGAGGTTGTCGAAGGCGCGCCGGGCCTGTCGTTCGCCCTGTCGACGCCGAAGGGTGATGTCACCCTCGACTGATCCCTGCCCCGCATCACATGGAAAAGCCCGAAGTCCCGCATGGAACTTCGGGCTTTTTCTTTGTCGAACACGTGTTTCAGCGTTCCGCCAATGCCATCCGGCCTTTCAGATATTCGCCATATTGACCCAGCGAGAAGATGAAGACCCAGTAGATCGCTGCCACGCAGAGGTAGACCTCAATGTAATAGGGTGCCCAATCCGCCGTACCAAAGGCGGTCTTGCCCGAGGCGAGGATGTCGAAGAAGCCGATGATCGTCACGATCGCGGTTTCCTTGAAGGTCACCACCACCATGTTGATCGTGCTGGGCAGCGCGTGGCGAAAGACCTGCGGCAGCACGATGCGCCCGAGGATGCTCCAATAACCCAGGCCCAGTGCCTTGCCGGCCTCGAACTGGCCCCTGGGGATCGCCTGAAAACCACCACGAAAAACCTCGGCCTGGTAGCAGGCGAAGAACAGCGCAAAGCCGAAGATGACGCGCCAGATCTTGTCGCCGTCCAGCCAGCTCGGCAGGAACAGCGGCACGACGATGGCGGCGGTGAACAACGTGGTCACCAGCGGCAGGGATCGGATGGTGTCGATGATGATGACGGCGAACCATTTGACCACCGGCATCTGTGACCGGCGCATCAGGGCCAGCCCCAGCCCCATCGGCATCCCCAGAAGCACCACCGCAGCAAACAGGAACAGCGTCAGCGACAGCCCGCCCCAGCCATCGGTCGTCACCTGTTGTAGGCCCAGCAGGCTGCCTTCCATCAGCAGGTAGTAGCTGGCAAAGCCCGCGATCCAGAGCACCGCAAGCCGACGCGCCGCCCACATGGCCGGCACGCAGGACAGCACCACCGTCACCACGATGGCCAGCGCCGCCAGCGTCGAGCGCCAGTGCTGGTCGAACGGATAGGTGCCAAACAGGATCAACCGGTGCCGCGCGTCGATCACCGCCCAGCAGGCCCCGCCGTGGCCGCAATTCTCGACGTTTTCCTTGCGCCAGACCGCGCGGAACACCGCCCAGTCAAGGAAGCTCCAGGCGATCCATCCCAGCACGGCAAAGACCAGCACCGAGATCGCAACAGACACCGGTGAGCCGAAGCCGCGTTTCATGAACAGCTTGCCCAGGGCTTCGAACCGGCTGGGCGGGATGATTTCGGCGACGGCCATCTCAGTGCTCCTTCAGCTTCAGGCGCGCATTCAGCCAGTTGGTGAAAATCGCGATGGAATAGTTGATTGCCAGGAAGGTCAGCATCAGCAACAGGATCAGTTCCAGCGTCTGGCCCGACTGGCTGATCGCGTTCACGGTGATGTAGAACAGGTCGCTGAACCCGATGGCGATGCCGATGGTGGTGGCCTTCATCATGAAGATCCACTGGTTGCCGAGCGGCGGGATGATGCTGCGCAGCGCCATCGGCACCTTGATCCGCGACCAGATCGAAACCCGGCTCAGGCCCAGCGCCTGTCCCGCTTCGACAAGTCCGCGCGGCACCTGTGCCAGCCCGCCGCGCACGATTTCGGCAACATAGGCGCTGCCGTAAAGGGTGATCGAGGTGATCAGGGCGAAAAGCTCGATCGGAACGGAAATGCCACCCGAGAAGCGCAGCCCCTGCAGAACCGGGATCGACAGGATGCCTTCGCCTTCCGGCCGCAGGACCAGCGCCGCAAACAGCGCCATTGCTACGCTGCCGCCAAACCAGATCGCCAGACCGCGCCACAGCGTGGTTCTCGCAAGGATCAGCCCGATGCCCAGCCCCAGGGAGGCCAGCAAAATCGCCACCGCAACGGTCGGCGTGACGTTCAATCCGGGCAGCATCACGCCGCGCCCCGAAAGAAAGGCGACATCACCAAAGCTCACCGCCTGGCGCGGGCCGCCCAGATGGATCAGGATCGCATAGAGAAAGATCGCCTGCAGGATCAGCGGGATATTGCGGAAGATCTGCACATAAACACTGGCCGCGAAGTTCAGCGCCGGGTGGCGGGCATCGCGCAACGTGCCGATGAGAAAGCCGAAGATCGTCGTTGTGATGATGCAGATGAACCCGACAAAGAGCGTGTTCAGCAACCCGATGAACAGGGTGTAGGAATAGGGGTCGTTGATCGATCGCTCCACGAGCGAAAAGGAATAATTCCATCCCGTACCACGGTCGAGGAAGGCAAAGCCGCTGGTCATGTTCAACCGCGTCAGGTTGTATTGCGCGTTTGTCACCGCGCCCCAGACCGCCAGGGCCGTCACGATGACGAGGACCGCCTGAATTCCAAGCCTGCGGTACCTGGCTCTTGCACGAAGTTGTTCTGCCGCCGTCATGTCGCACCCTCACGCTGCGCTGGAAGAAAAGCCGCCCCACATGGGGACGGCCGCAGGATCATGCCCCGGTATCAGTCGAGGATCGGCGCATAGAGGACGCCGCCGTGGCTCCAGAGATTGTTGAGACCACGCTCCAGCTTGTACGGGCTGTCCTTGCCAAGATTGCGGTCATAGATCTCGCCGAAATTGCCCACCGCCGCGATCATCTCGCGCGCCCAGCTGTCGCGCATGCCCAGCCGTTCGCCCATGCCCGGCTCGGCCCCCAGCAGACGGGCAACGCGCGGGTTGGGCGGGGTTGCGGCCATTTCATCGACATTGGCCGAGGTGATGCCTTCCTCTTCCGCGATCAAGAGCGCCGCCAGCATCCAGTTCACCACGTCGACAAAGGCCTCGTCACCCTGACGCATCGCCGCTGCGATGGGCTCGGCGGAAAGCTGATCACCCAGGATCACATGCGCGTCGGGGTTGTCGATCTCGGTGGCCCGCAGCACCGCGAGGAACGGACCCCAGGCGGCAAAGGCATCACAGCGGTTGGCCAGATAGGCCGAGCGCAGTTCCGCCGCGCTTTCATAGGAAACCATGCTGTGTTCGATATTCTCGGTCTGGAGATAGTTGGCAACCAGACGTTCAATCGTCGTACCCGCTTCGACACAGATGGTGCCGCCGGCCAGCTCCGCGGCCTCGGTCACGCCCAGGTCGCCATGCGCCATCAGCTGCGCGCCACCGAAGAAATACGGCAGGCTGAATTGCAGACCCTGCTCGGTGTCGCGGCCCATTGTCCAGCCCGTGGCCTTGATTATCAGGTCGACATCGCCCGATTGCAGCGCCGGAAACCGTTGCGCCCAGCTGAGCGGAACGATCTGGTTCTTGTCGGGGTCGCCCAGGATGGCCGTGGTCAGCGCACGGCACAGATCGATGTCGAGGCCCTTCCACTCGTTGTTGTCATTCACTTCGACGAAGCCGAAGTAGCTGCCGTTGTGACCCGAGCACAGCAGCGTGCCGCGCTCTTCGATCTGCTTCACTGTTTCGCTTTGTGCCGCGGCCATCTGCGGCGCGGCAAGGCTTGCTGCCAGAATGGCGCCAACCGCCAGGAACTTGGTCATCGATCATCTCCCGAATGTTCTATATATTGGCACAGCCGTGCTGATATACAATATGGCCGCAGTTTACGGCTCGAGTCAACAATTTTGATCGAAGGCATGCATGCCAGTACAGGGAATGAGCGACTTGGCGTCGAATTAGGCGGAAAGGAAATCGGATGGACGAACTCGCCCGATGCGGCGCGGTTGATCTGGTCGGCCTCTGCCGGATCGGTCAGATACACGAGAGCCCGAGAACGCCCCTGTCCAGGGCAGTGGCGGTCGGCTTTATCGGGGCGATTCTGATCGTCATTATCACGGAATTGTTTTTATTCGGTATATGCATAGCACCGTTCTTGCAGCGCTGCGCAAAACTGTCGGAACGGATACCGTCGTGCCGAACGCAAAGCCATAAGGAACGCTTATGGCCTGTATAAGATCATCGATAATTGCGGGGCAGTAAGAGCTGTACCACCCTGAAGAAAGAACTGATGCGCCAGACATCGCCGTGAATCCACAGGGAAAAGATGATGAAACAAAGACTTGATGAAAAATCGAATTCCACGAACCTGGGCCGCAGACGCTTCATGGCCCAGGCCGGAAGCGCTGTAGGATTGTTGGCTGCCAGCGGCGGGAGCGCGCTTGCACAAGCCCCGCAAATTAGATGGGGGTCCGCCAACCTGGGGTCTTCAGGATATGTCATCCTGGAAGCGATGTCGCATATCTCCAACAAGTACACCGAAACCAAAAGTTCGGTTTTCGCGACGACCGGAACACTGGAAAACTTCTCCTTGATGCGGTCGGATGAGCTCGAATTCTCGCATACGACGTCATTTGACTGGATGGTGGCCACACGCGGCGACAAACCGTTTACGGCGCCGGTCCGGGCCAACCAGATGTTCGCTTACGTTCAGTGGCTGGTGCCTCCGCTCGTCAATGCGAATTCGGATATCAAGACGGTCGCAGATCTCGCCGGACGGAGCTATTCAGCGTCCAAGCCTGCCGGTGGTTCGACCCAGCTGTCCCGCATTCTGTTCCAGGAGGCTGGTATCCTGGATGACATCAAATGGGTCTATGGCAGCTTTTCCGACATCTACGACAGCTTTTCCGTGGGAAACATCGACTGCGTCTACGGGGTGTTCACCAATGGCACACCGCTTGGGTTGATAACACAGCTTGAATTGACGATGGAGCTTCGGGCCCTGGAATACCCTCAAGCAGTATTGGACGCGGCCATGAAGACGAACCCCGGCATTCAGGTCGGGCAACTGACGCCGAATGACTGGCCGACGCTTGACCGCCCGATCCGCACACCCGCGATGACTGGTATTCTCGGTGCCGATGACCGGGTCTCGGCCGAGACCGGCTATGACATCACCAAAGCAGTCCTCGAAAACGCGGAAGAACTGAAACAATACGGTTTGCCGCTCGCAGGCGTCAATCCACAGGACGCCGTGCGCAACCTGCTGCCCGCCTACCCCGTAAATGCGGGCGCGGCGCAGTATTTCAAGGAACTCGGAATTTGGCGGGAAGAGCTGACCATTGCCGCAACCTGAGCCGGTCGCGCATGTTCCACCGTTTATCCAGATGCACGACAAACCTATGGAAGACCGAGAAATGAGCGCCCAAACCAGCGATGCAATCCCGGTCGATGGAAGCGGAACCAGCGTGACACGCTTCCTTGTGTCGCTTCTCATACTGGCTTTCATCACCAGCCATTTGGCCCAGACGATGTGGCTTTGGTTGTCGCCCGAACTGTTTCGAACCCTGCACCTCGGGCTGTCCATGTTGTTTCTCGCGGTGCTGAGCGTGCAAGTGGTGCGTCCCCCCTTCGCCAGGTTGCAATCTGTCGTTCTCGGGTCCATCGCGATTTTCGTGATGGCCTATATCTTTTCCGAGCATGAGGCGCTTTTGACCGAACGCGTTTTCGGACCGTCCGGTGCCGACATACTTGTCGGGCTGGCCTTCCTGGCGGCGGTTTTTGTCACGGCGGGGAAAATCTGGGGTTGGATCATCCCGGCCCTGGGGATGATTGCACTCCTTTATGGATACTTCGGCGCAATCTTTTCCGACGATCTGTTCTTCCACAGCGGCGTAAGCTTCGAGCGCCTGATTTCCTATACCTCCATCCCATTTTTCGAGGGCATGCTGGGGTCAATGACCGGCCTGTCGGGCTCTCTCATCTTCGTTTTCATGCTGTTTGCCGGATTGTTGAAATCGGCTGGGGGCATCGAATTCGTTCTGGGCCTCGCGGCCCGTCTGAGCGGCGACACCCGAGGCGGACCAGCGAAAGTGGCGGTTCTTGGCAGTGGTATCATGGGGATGATTTCCGGGAGCACTGTCGCCAACGTGGCCTCAACCGGCACGATCACCATTCCGCTTATGAAGAAATCCGGCTTCCGCCCACATGACGCCGGTGCAATCGAGGCCGTCGCCTCGACCGGTGGACAGTTCATGCCGCCGGTGATGGGGCTGACCGCGTTCCTGATCGTGGGACTGACCGGCATACCCTATATCGATGTCATGGTGGCAGCGGTTGTTCCTGCGACCATATACTATGCAAATCTGTTGGTGGCCGTGCATTTGTCGGCCAGCTCTCCCGCGCCAGGATCCGCAGGGCTGGAGCTCGACAAAGCGGCAACTGGGATCGGCAGTGAAGTTCGGAGCTATGCCCATCTGATCCTCGGCGTGGTTCTGTTGACGGTCTTGCTGTTCAACCAGATGCCACCCGCAATGGCCGGCGTGATATCGATGCTGTTCATCGTCGTGACCGAGGCCAGCAAACAGTTGATCGTGCATCGCGCGGATCCGCTTGAAGGGCTGCGCATATTTGGCCAGCGGATGTATGATGGCGCCCTCGATGGTGTGACCAACGGTGCGCAGCTGGCAGTCATCATCGCGATCATCGGCATCATAGTCGACCTGATGACCATCACCGGGTTTGCGCAACGGCTGTCGCATATCGTTCTGAGCCTTTCGGATGTCAGTCTTTTGCTCCTGCTTTTGCTGGTTGCCCTGTCCTGTCTGATCTTCGGGTTGGGCATGCCCACCGCTGCCGCATATTCGCTTGTTGCTGTTCTTGGCGCTCCGGCACTGGTCGGGTTCGGCGTGGACTTGTTGGCCGCCCATATGTTCGTCTTTTTCTTTGCGAACATGTCCGCGATTACCCCGCCGGTTGCGCTGGCGTCACTCGTCGCGTCCAAGGTGGCCGGGGCAAGCTACATGAAGACGGCTGTCGCCTCATTGCGCCTTGGGCTACCCGGTTTCGTGCTGCCGTTTCTGTTTGTCTACTATCCCGGTGTCTTGCTCCAGGGCGACTCGATCCCGGAAATCGTGATAACGATCCTGTCGGTGCTGATGTTCTTCGTCGCGCTCAACATGCTGCTGTCACGTCATTGCAGCTGGGGCTTGCCCGAATTCTGGAGCCGGCCACTCCTTGGCCTGATCGCAATCGGATTGCTGTACCCGCACCAGGGCATCCAGCTGGCAGCGATGAGTGTTTTCGGCCTGGCTGTGCTGATCAAGATGCGGAAACCGGCATGAACGAAAACTCTGCGGTCAACTTTCGCGCGCCCATAAAACCAAGGCATGAAGAAATGAAGTTGTATTATTCGAAGCTGAGCAGCTCGATGGCCGTTCACCTGTTGCTGGAAGAAATCGGCCGACCTTATACGGCGGTCGCAATGGATCTGAAGGCAAAGGATCAGTTCCACCCCGAGTTCCTGTCGGTCAATCCAAAAGGGCGCGTGCCTGCGCTCGTGATTGAACGTGGGGCGGGCAAAACGGTCGTGTTGACGGAAGTGCCCGCCATTCTGGCCTATCTCGCACAGGTCCATGAGGATCAATCGATCGCCCCCAGCGAAGTGCTGGATTTCGCGGTTGCGCAAAGCTTCAACATGTACCTGGCCGCGACCGTTCACATTGCACATGCCCACAGGCTTCGGGGTGCGCGTTGGTCCGACAGCCCTGATTGCCAGCACAGCATGGCCGCCAAGGTTGCGGACAACATGGCCGATTGCATGGCGTTCATCGAGCAGCACTACCTCAAAGGGCCTTGGGTCCTGGGGCAGAACTATTCGATCTGTGATCCTTACCTGTTCACGGTTTCGCAATGGCTGGCCGGTGATGGCGTCGATCTGAACATGTTTCCCGCCATCCGCGCCCATACCGAGGAAATGCTGAAACGACCCGCGGTACGCCGGATCGTGCCCCTGCATGGCCAGCCGCTGGGCGAACAGGTCATGTGAGTCTGAATATCAGAAGACCTCTGAAATCTCGGAAAGAATGTCGGCAACACAGGTCGCCGCACGACTGAGAGGACGTTGCTTGGGCCAGGCCACCAAGTATTCAAGGCTGATTTGTGGATCGCAAATTTCTTTTGCGGTCATGCGCCCCAGCATCACCTTGTCACGCACGGAGGTCCACGGAATGATGGCCCCGGCCAAACCGGCTTCGACAATCCCGTGCATCGTCAACAGCGAACTGGTTTCGTACTTGACGGTGTAATGTATGGATTGTCGCCGCGCCTCTTGCTCCAGGCGTTCGCGAAAGGGATCTCCGCGTCGGAGCAAGACCAGCGCGTATTTCGCCGCCTCGCGCAGGGAAATCTGTTCGAAGGTATCGACCGACCGCTGCAGTGCCCCGGCGCCGGCTTGCACAAGACAATAGTTCTGGATGACAAACGTCCGGGCATTGACGTTCTGGATGCTGTCGTCGCTCGGCACAATCCCCATATCGAAATCACCATTGGCCAGAGCGCTCAGCGCGGTTCGGCTTGCGGCCTGGCGTATTTTCAAGGTGACATCAGGATGGCGCGTATAAAGAACCTCGACAAGTTTCGGCACGATCCGATCCGCGATTGCATGCGTCAAGACAATCTCGACGTCCCCTGAAACCACTTGGGTCAAGCCGGACAGTTCCCGACGTGCCAATTCGACCTTGTCCAGAATGGAATAGGCATGTTCGATCAACGCCAAGCCTGCCGTCGTCGGCATGACCCCGCGCGTGGCCCGGTGGAAAAGCTCAACTGAGAGTTCGGCCTCTATCGCCTGGATCTGCTGAGAGAGCGCGGGTTGGGCGACGCCTAGAACCCGAGCGGCCTGAGAAAAACTACCGTTTTCCGAAACCGCAATCATGTACCGAAGCTGTTGGAGTTTCAACGACCTGTCCTGTTCTGCCCACCAAGGCTAGCCGAAGGTGCCGCCCTCGCAAAGGGCTGATGTGTTCCAAGAGGTCATTCGCCCGATCTTCGGGGGATGCCGATGTCAAGGACCCGGAAAATGCGCACTTCGTCGTCTAAGCGAGCACTTCCCGCCTGAAAAGCTGGCCCGGCAACCAAAGGAGCTATGCCGGGAAATGGGTGACCGTGTTTGGAAAGGCGGCGCATCGTGGCAGGTGATCAAGCGGCTTTGTCAGGTTATTGACGCGCCCCGGTTGCGTGCATAGCCCTCTGTTATGATCAGCAGAGTTTCACAGCCTCGCCTGAAGGGCTTGCGCTTCCCCCGTTCCGTCATCTCTCTTACGCCGTCTGGGCCTATCACCGCTTTGCGCTAAGCCTGCGCAATGTCGAGGATCTGCTGGCCGAGCGAGGTCTGATCGTCTCCTACGAAAGCATCCGCGTTTGGTGCCAACGGTTCGGAGCGCAGGTCGCCGCGAGTATCCGTCGCGACCGCCCGGCCCCGACCGAAAATGGCACCTCGACGAGGTCGTGATCTCAATCCGAGGCCAGAAGCACTGGCTTTGGCGGGCGGTCGACACGAACGGCGACGTGCTGGAGATCCTGGTTCAAAGTCGCAGGAATGCCCATGCTGCCAAGCGATTTCTTCGTAAGCGCTGTCGCCACCCCACGCCTGTTCAGCTTGACGGGATGAAGTTCCAAGGTAGCAGCTCGTCGATCCTGCTGGCCGGGTGACCGGCGGCGATGGCTTCAAGGGTCGCCTTCAAATAGGCAAAGGGCTCGACGCCGTTGATCTTCGCGGTGGCGATCAGGGAGGCGATGCGGGCCCAGGTGCGGCCGCCCTCGTCGTGGCCGGCGAAGAGTGCGTTCTTTCTTGTCAGGGCGATCGGGCGGATCAGGTTTTCGACGGCGTTGGAGTCCATCTCGACGCGGCCGTCGTGGAGGAAGGTCTGCAGGCCGCCCCACTGGCGGTGGATGTAGGTCAGCTTCTCGCCGAGGCGCGACTTGGCCGAGATACGCAGACGCTGTGCCTGCAGCCAATCGCCGAACTCGGCCACGAGGGGCGCGCTGCGGGCCTGACGGGCCGACAGACGTTGGCCCGGGCCCAAGCCCCGGATCTCGGCCTCGATGCGGTAGAGCTCAGCGATCCGGCGCAGGCCC
>NZ_FNYY01000032.1 GCF_900109145.1 Marinovum algicola | reverse complement strand
GTACGGTCGAGCAGGTCCAGAGCTGCTCAGAGCCCGAATGCTGCCTCTCCGCCACACAGAATGAGGCAGAACCCAATTAAGGGCTACGCGACACCAGGGCTCGCGCACCAACTCCTCCCCGAGGCGCCAGGAGGAGATGTCGCCACTCCGCGGCGGCACGTTGAGCGTCACCGCGAGAATGGCCGCCGTCGCGCGGGCGGTTTCCGCCTTGGCCCGCCAGTCGGCATGGTCGTCGGCCCGGTCGAGTTCCCGAACGATGGCCCGGACCACCTCCGCATAGCCGCCCTTCGCGTAGAGCGCCTCGATGCGCGACTGCTTGAGTTTGGGCGTGCGCCGCGCCTCCCGCAGACAGCTCATCTGGACCGACCGCAACCCCGCGACGGCATCCGGATCGACGCCGCCATGCGCCGCAAGGCTCACCAGGCCCCCGAGGTAGCCGGCGATCGTCGCGGGCCTCAAGCCCTCGTCACGGAAGCTCCGCGCCATCTCCCAGCCCAGCAGCCAGCCGATACGCGGCGGACAGGTCAGGCCGGGCAGCAGCACCGCACAGCGATTGACGGAGGCCACATGCCGGCGCAGCGTGCTGTCGCCGATCGGGGCCTCCTGGAGCGCGGGCAGCAGGGCGGCCCAGTGTGCCGGCCAGTTGCGCGGTTCGGTGCCGCGATTAGGGTGCGCAGAGCCTTTCGCCCCGGTCCCCGAGGACCGGGCACGATAATAGCCCTTGCGCAGTCCCCGGCCCTCGGCAAGGCAGATCCCCGGCGCGTGGCGCTCGAGCATTCTCAGGAGCAGGCCCAGGGCGGACTCGTTGCCGCAGGCCGCCACGAAACTCGCCCGCGAGGGCAGGTCCGGATCCTCCTCGCGGTCCGCCAGCACATCGAAGAACCGCGCGACCGCGGTGATCGCGCCGGGGGGCAGGTCGGCCCGGGCCGCCATCATCCGGTCGCGCACGGGAACAGGGACGCGTTTCAGCCGCGCCCGGGCAATATCATCGCGCATCGCGCAATCTCCTTGTCAGTGTCTTGAAGAGGTCCGGGTGCTCGGCGAGGATCGCCGCGCGCGCCTCCCGCGCCGCCGCCTGCCCATCATCGCGCCCGTAGTGCTTGCGCGCCGTGCTTTCGAGGATCCCCAGGATCGAGGAGGTGAACGCATGATCGCCCGGCCGGAGCGCAAGGCAGAGCAGCGCAACCACGTGGCGCATGCGATGCGGCGTCTCATGCACGCCGAGCGCTTCCGATGCGTCCCGCCACAGATCCAGGAACGCGCTTGGCGAGTAGCTTCCGCGCAGCAGCACAACAGGATCGCCTTCGTCCTGCGACGGCAGGGCGTTTCCCGGGAAGAGGTAGATGTTGTCCGGGTCGAGACCTTGCAGGTCGATCAGCCTCGGCCGTCCGTGGTCGAGCCAGGCTCGGAGGATCTCCGCATCGGCGCCGACCACATCCACGTTGACCCAGGCATCGTTTTTGATTTCCCAGGGCGCGAACCGGAACGTCAGGAGGGTCTCGTTCGGCGACGTTCGCAGCAGGTTCGCATGCGCCTCGCCTGAGGAGGCGATCCGGGTGTGGCGCAGGCAGGTCGTCCGCAGCGGCCGCGACATCTGGAGCGCGTAGGCTGCGGCACCCGCGAAGAGGCGCAACGCCGTCACTTCCCGGGCCTCCTTCTTCGAGCTGACCGCGGCGTCGAGGGCCCGCTGTGCGGTCTCCGCGATCCGCGTCGGCGCATTGGCCCAGACCGAGGCGAGGTCGGGGCATTGCCGCAGCTTCCCGGCGATCCGGTCCACTTCCATGATGACGGCACTGGACTTCGAAGCCTTCCGCTTCGTGCGAGGGGCGTCGTAATGCTTGGTCTTCAGGAGCGTGATCACCGCCGTGAGACCGGCGTCCTCGAACCCGTGCCGCGCCAGGGTGATGAGCCGCGTCAGTCGCGTCTTCAACGTCGTCGACTCCAGCCCGGCCTTCAGGTCAGCCCCGGAATCGGATCGCGCGAGCTGCTGTGCGATGGCGGCCTTTACGATCTCGAGATCGAAGAGCTCACGCACGTCCTTCAGGTGCTGCGCATCCCGGCCACTGTCTTCCCAGGCCCGCACCAACCAGGTGACAGCCTGGCGATACCCGTTTCGCGCCGCCGTCGGCTTGCCGATGTCCCGCCCCTCCTGCAGGGCCTGGATATCGGCTTCGGCCGCGACCGCTTCAGGGTCTTCTCCAGCCTCGATCCGCGCGAGCATCCTGTCAGCCAGGTCCTCACTGTCGGCGAGACAGGCATCGGCCAGCGCCTCGAAGGAGGCCCGGAACGGCGCCGGCAGGGCGTCCCAGTCCATCCGCCGCGCCCTGGCGGATCCGGCCGGCGGCATCAGATCGATCTCGGGAAGAAACTCCCGGATCGCCGGCAGGGTATTCGAGACGCCCTTCAGCGCGTTCACGAACGCGACCGTCTTGCGCAGGCTCTTGCGATCATCCGCGGAGATCTCGCGCCCGATCCGGTCGATCTCGGCCTGTGTCAGCGCCTCCGGCGCGCAGTTTGCCCGGGCCCGCAGGATGGCCAGGCTGCGGTGCCGGCCCGTGTTCCAGAGCGCGCCTGAGCCCGGAACGCCCTCCTCGGCCTCGATCAGTGCCATCAGCTGCGTGTACCGCTGTCGATGCGCGGGCGTGGGCGGCGGAAGGAGCGCCTTCGATTGCAGGAACCGCCGGAGAGCGGACCGGATCCGGGAATCCGCCCGGCGTCCGTTGCTCTTCATGTTCCGAGCCCGGCTGACCAACGCATAGCCCTGCCCGGCGACGGTGGTCTCGAAGAACCGCATGTCGGCCGGCAGCGTGGCGATATCGTGATCGAGCATGCCGAGCCGTGCCGGGACATAACGGATGGCCCGGACCGTGTCGGTTCCCTCTTCGTGTACGACGGCCCAATCCAGCAGGTCCCGGAATGTATGTTGGGTCATGTCCATCTCCTTGTCGGGCCACCCTGCGGCCCCTCATGATGAGGGGGCCGGAGGGTGGCCGAACTGGAGATAGGGAAACGTCCGCCCACACCTGAAACCGGTGCGCGTGGCGATCGCGGCGCGATACGTCAGGCGGTAACGAATGGCTGCCGACGATACAGATCGGAAACGCAGTTCTGGAGCGCCGCGATCCCGAGCGTGCGCAGCTCCTCGGGGATTTCGGCCTCGAATGCCAGATCGCTCAGCGCCTGTGCTGTCTCGCCGAGGGACCAGTCCGGGTTGGCTTCGACCCGCCAGATCTGATCGCCATGATAGACCGCGACATGCCCGGTCAGCACTTCGGTGGTCAGCTTCAGGGCCGGCTCCTCTCCGCCGTCGAGAATGTTGATGAGGATCATGCCGAAGGGGCTTATGAAGCTGGAGATGTAATATGCCATGGTGGCCTCCTTGCGTCTGCGGGACCACTGCGGCTCCGCTTCTGCACAGAACATCGACATGCAGGCGGTCTCGCGGAAATCGGAATGGCTAATTTCTTCTCAACGCGTTGATATGGATATGTTCTTTCCATCCTCTTTCTTGTGAAAGGCAAAGCAGACCAGACGGATCCTGCTCTCTGGCGATCCTGAGGGGCCATCGGATTGCTGGCCCGGAACGGGCGAGATGCGTCGCGTCGCGCTCTTCCATGAGGAGCACCCTCTATCGGGCAAGGTCCCGGGAACCTCGGCGGATCGACACGTGAAACCGAACATCGACCTCAACGCCGGTTGCGCGGGTCTCGTCGACTCTCCGTTTCACATCAGATGTGGTCGCGACAGGCTCTGAGGACGTTCAGACCCCCGCCATAGGGACGCGGAACTATTTCGAGGGTTTCTTCTTCGTCTCGGCCGCCAAGAGCCAATGTCGGCGGCATCGACACAAACGGCGTGGAGATCTCGGGTGCACGACATCGGAACCGGCATTGCCATGGAGGACCTTCTCGGTGCGCCGCTTATCATCGGCCGGGAACCCTCGAACCCTGTAACAGAACAAAGCCGCGAGAGCTGGTCCAATGGGTGCTGAAGCCCCGCCGCGCTGCAGGCTGCAGTTCGCGCGACAACGTCGTCTCAGTGTCTATCCCGATGCGTTCGGCATGGAGCAGGATATCTGCGACGTCACCATGTGGCTCGTCACGAAGTTTCGCACCCGCTTCGTCCATCTCTGGATTGATCGCCACTACACCCATCAGGGTCGCCAGATTGCGTCTCTTCAAGCAATGACCTGGGACAAGCAGCCAGATCGCCTGACCCCGTACGCAACAGATGCGTTCCTGGCCCTGGGCTACGAAATCGCCGACACCGGGGCCGACACTTATGCTCATCAGAACTGCGACGGGCAGCATTCGAGACACGAAGTGTTGAAAGCCTATGGTCGGATCGAGGGTGCGTTGGAGAAATGGCGCCCGAAGCCGCGTAGCCACATGTGAGTGGTCGCTTGGTTGCCGGTGCCATTGCCGCACACGCCTGGCGGTTCGCCGCGAAAGTCCGCGCTTGCCGTAACTCTCGGATCTCGCAACACGCCCATTGCTACAGCGCGGCTTCCCCACACCGGACTTCCCAGGCATCGCGCAGCATCGTGTACGAGACCGAGGTCGGGTACCCAGTTAGGCTGGTCGAGGAGTCGTAGCCAATTTCCTTCAGCTGCGCCTTACCTGATGTTACCGAGCGGGATCTTTATGGGGGGATGGTTCGCCTGCTTCGCACATATGTTCCTGAGCAGGAACATATCGCCAAAATATCGCACCAACTCCGTATATGTTCCCGACCGGGAACATTCGACCTTGTATTGATGCGACAAAACCATATGTTCCCGAGCGGGAACATCAGTCTCTCTGGCCAATCAGGCGAGGTCCTGCCATGAGCAACAACGATCAGTCGTCCGCCATATCGCAACCGGATCAGCCCGGTGCCGATGATGCGCGCCGTTTCGGTCTGATGGTCCGTGCCAGGCGCAAGGCACAAGGGCTGCGCCAGGAGGATTTGGCCAGCGCGACCGGCGTGGGCCGACGTTACATCGTGGACATGGAAAACGGGAAGCCGACCCTGAGGATTGGCCCGGCCCTGATGATTGCGCGCTTCCTCGGTATCGTGCCGATGGTTGAGCACGCGTTGAGGGCGCCGCAAGACAGTAATCTTCCCGACATCATCCCCGAAGATCTGCCCGACGACTTGCCGCCGTTGGAGGACTGAGATGAAGATCTTTTACGAAAGCCGGGAAGTAGCCGAAATCGCGCCGGGCAAGGACGGGGCGGCGACGCTGACCTATAACACGGACTGGCAAGGGACCCAGGGCGCCTTCCCGGTGTCGACAAGGATGCCTCTCGAGGTAGCGCGCCATGGGGCTGGCGAGGTGCTGCCGTGGGTGGCGAACCTGCTGCCGGAAAGCCGACAGCTCGAAATGGTGGCCCGCGCCACCGGAGCCTCTCAGGCCGACCCCCTCGCGCTGCTTGCCAGCATCGGGCGGGATACTTCCGGAGCAATATCCTTCTCCGAGCGGGGCTTCACGCGAATGACCACCCGGGAGGTGCCCGACGAGGCGGCACTCGAACGGATCATCCAGGACTTGCCGCAGAAGCCATTCCTCGTCGGTGAGGATGGTGTCTCCATGTCCCTGGCCGGTGTCCAGTCCAAGATCGGCGTGCACGTCGGCGAGGAGGGCATGATCTCGATCCCCGTCGAAGGCGCGCCGTCGACCTGGATCCTGAAGCCGGATTCGGGGAGCCTGCCTGGCAGGGTCTATAACGAGGCGCTGTGCCTGCGCTTGGCGCACCTCGTGGGGCTCGCCGCGCCGGAGGTGCGCTTGGGGCGCGCCGGCGAGCGGCGGTATCTTCTGGTAAAACGCTACGACCGGCGGCAGCAGGGTGAGAATTGGCGCCGCCTGCATCAGGAAGACATGTGCCAAGCCCTGGGGCGTCTGCCGAGTGCGAAGTATGAGCGCAACGAGACCGGGCAGCGCGGCCCCACGGTCCGCGATATTGTCGGCCTGATGCGCTCGCTAGATCCGCTGCGCGGCGTGTTGTCGATTTTCGACTACGTGATTTTCAACGCCATCGCCTGCAATACCGACGCCCATGCGAAGAACTATTCGGTCATGGTCACGGCCTCCGGCGCCCGTCTGGCGCCGATCTATGACGTGATGTGCGCCAAGCTTTGGCCGGACATCACCAGCAAGCAGGCGATGTCGCTCGCGACGAAGTGGGAAGGCGATTACTTCAAGGGCCGCCACTGGCAGCGAGAGGCCGCACTCCGTGGCCTGAACCCCACGTCCGCGCTGCGTCGCGTCGAGATACTTTGCAAGGCGACCATGAAGCATTTGCCACAGGCGGTGGAGGAGGTCATTGAGATGGACCCCGACGCCGAGCATTGGGTGCGTGAAGTGGAAAAATACATAACGGAACGCGCGACCTTCCTGATCAAAGGCCTTGCCGAGCAGGACCCGGAGGCGACCACATGGGCGCGGGCGCGCCTCGATTCGGTAGGCTGATGCTCTCTGTAGCAGCCCGCACCGCGGCGCAGCTTAGCAGGCTTGACTTGAATAGGCCGCTGACAGGTAGCTTTTCAAAATCCTTCTTCGCCGACCTGATGGCGAAGCAAGCCAAAAGCGGTCCTTGGGCGGTGTCACAGCGAAAGACCGCTGACCACCCTATTAGGCGGCACTCGCGATCAAGGCGATTCGCGCTTCCCGGCAGTCCCTTGCCGGTCCCGGAAACTGATCCGGGCGGCAAGCAAATGCCGCTCCGACCGGTATGCCAAAAAAGCGGAATCGCGTTTTTGGGCCCTTGGAAAACGTTCCATTTCCTCGGCAGGAGACAACTTCCGAGGAAAGGATCCACCCGATGAACAAGACTTACCACTGCAAGCAGTGCCGCAGCCAGGACGTGAATTTCTATGCCAAGGCCGTCTGGTGCTGGGAGGCTCAGGACATGGTGCTGGAGTATGGCATTCACGACCGCATCGCAGACTGCTGGGAGTGCGAAACCGAGGTCGATGCCGTGGTACGCACGGAAGATGGCCTGCCGTTGAGCGAACGGGACCTCTTCGAGGGCGAAGTCTTCAGCCAGCACCTTCGGCTCAAGATGGCGGCACGCGATAAGGCGGAGAACAGGGCGGAACACGCGCAGGCCTGATGCCGAACGCCAGGTTTGCCGGCGCCTTCCCGTCAGGTCGGGATGCCGCCGGACCTGCGGGAGGACCGAGGTTCAACGCGTGCTTGTGATGCAGCGAGGTGGGGACCTCCGCATACCGCAGGCGCCATGACACTGTCCGACCACCCCGAAAGCGCCCGTTCTTGAAACCGACGATGGGCATCGTTACGGAGGCGTCACGGGCCATTCTCGCCACGCGACCGACGACGTCGGATCGCCTTCAGTCGCTCGTGGTTTGTCGGCGGCGCCCCGAATACGAGCACATATGGCAGCGCCGGCACCCAGTTGGCGGGCCTTGTTTCGAACCCGAGATCGCTCAGAAGGACCCGGGCAGCTGATTTCAAGTGGTCCCTGGTCTCCGCGGACCAGTCATTCTCGAAGCCCACGTCCACGGCGACCGCGCCACAGCGCCCGCGCAACACGGACGCGACGAGAAAGACCGGTGCGAGGGTCGGGTGATCGTGTTCGAGATAGGCCCGCACCAGCCGGAGGGCCGTCGCGACTGCGCCTGCATGGAGGTCGAGGTCCGGGTCGGACGTCCTCATGGGTCATTCCTGTCATGTGCGAAGGCGCCGGCCACCGCCTGGGCGGCGGCCGACGCGACGATCACGTCCGAGCAGCGATCAGGGACCTGATCTGCCCGAGGCGTTCATTCCGACTGCTCCGGGCCAGGGACGCGAGCTTTCGCGCCATTTTGGGTTTCCGTTCGCCGAGAACCAGGAGCAGCTCTGCGAGAACCTGCCGTGCCCGGACCGTGCCGCCCCGGTCCGTCAGTCGAAGACCGCCCTCCTCGGGCGCGTAGGCCTGGCAGGCCAGTTCGAGGGTGACGAGATCGACCACCGCGCTCTCGAGAAGGTCTTGTCGGAGTGCGGCATCCGGGGAGAGCATGCAGCTTGTCAGCCAGCCGCGAAGGCGCTCGCCCCATGTTCCGCTATCGTTAGCGGAGAGCAGGGTCTCGAGGGCAGAGAGATGTTTTTGCCCGAAGTCTCGAAGAGACTCGAGTGTCTGGGGATCATGCATTTGGTTCACCTTGTTTTTTGAGTGGCCTGGCGCCCGGGTTTCAGCGGCCGCGACCCTCAGATCCGGTACGGGGCCCCTGCCCTGCGGCGGCGATCACCCTTGCGCGGATGCAGACCGCGGCGTTCCGCCTCGAGCCGGGCCGCCTCCTCCGGCCAACTCGCCTTGATCCGCGCGAAGAGATCCGCCTTCCGCAGGCGCAGAGCCTCTGTCAGGCGTCCGAGAACCGGTGTTCCCGAGGCGTTTGTTTCAAGTCTCGGATCGGACCGCGCGATCCGGATCCGCCGCGCCAGAACGAAACGGCTCGCCCGGTCGAGGCCGCACTCGGCGAACTCGGCATTCACGCGGAGCTCGAAGCCCACGTTGGCACGCTCCCGCGACGAGGTACCGTACGCGAGCAGGAGTTCGTCCTCCGTGGCGTCAAGAACGACGCAGGGGCGCGCATAGGGCGCCATCCCCTCTGAATACGGAAACCTGAACGAAACGATATCGCCCGGATAAACAGGGTCGGTGGCAGCATGAGACATGACAAATTCCTATGAAGAAGGCGACACCGGCGACGTGCCGATGCGGTGGCCCCCCAGCACCGCATCGGCACGCGCGCCGGCCCTGTCGCCCTCCCCGGCTCCGACGCACTGCTTGAGAGGTCCCCAGATCGTTTCCGCGCTGCGAAGCGCCTCCTCGCCGGATCCGGCCAAGACCAGAGCCTCACAAAGGCGGGCGTGGGGACGATCCTCCTTGAGATGCATGACGTGCAGCTGACCGCGCAGGCGAGGACTCAGAGCCCCAAGGATGGCGCGGGCGTCGACCCCCTCCCGTTTTCGGAAAGATTTGATGGAATCGAGTGTCGGGAAGACCGTCGGCGCATCCTCTACGAGCCCCGCGTCCGACAGACGGATCCCGCCTTTCTCGAGGACGGCATCAGTCAGTGCGGCGACGGGTCGGGTCGGACAAAACGCCTGCCAGGAGACCAGCTCATCCACTGGCAGCCCGGGGACCGGCATGTTGCAGCCGAGGATGACCCGTTTGCGGGTCTCCGAACGCGCAAGCCGCAGACGTTCGACCAATTGCCGTGTCGCCAGCTCCCGCGTCTGCACCTGAACCCGGCGGATCAGCGGATCCGGGTGGCAGGGCAGGCGCACGGCTTTCGCGCTGCCATCCGACATCTCGTAGAGAACTTCCCGATCAGGCAGGCGCAGCGCCCCATCTTCACCGGGCGCGACGAACTCCAGATCGACCCCCGCACGATCACCCCAGAGGGCCCGCCCATGGTCCTCGAGCGCCTCGACCGGCAGTTCCTCGCGTCCGATGACAATCACCGTCGAAAAATCGCGATACCGGTTGGTCCCGAGCGACCTGCCGCCAAACCACAGCCAATGCGCCCCGTGCAGCGGTGTCTCCAGCATGAAACGGGACGCTTCGTCGTCCGACAGCCCGTCGAAGTCGTGGCCGGCATCTTCGAAAAACCGCAGTACCACCTTGCGGCTGGCGCCGACGAGCACGCCGCGGCCCTTCTCGACCCGGTCGCTCAGCACCTCGCGACGGATCACGCGACGCCAGGTCTCGCGCAGGTCCGTGCCCTGCAGCAGGCTTCCATGCGTCATGCGCCGGTCATGGACCTGCACGACCTCGGCATTGGGTCGCAGCACCATGTGCGCGGTGCGTTGGAGGTCGATATCGAGCGCACCGACGATTTCCGGATCGGCATCCGCGTCGAGGATAAGCATCGGTTGTCGATGCTTTGGGGGATGCTTCCGGCAGACCCGGATGACCATCCTGCCATTGCCACGTATGAGGCGCAGGCGCTCGATCGTCGTCCGCCCGGCCTCCTTCGCCGCGGCAAGACAGGTCCAGACCGAGGCGTACCAGGACACATGCCGAAGCGCATCCTCGGCGCGCGTGAGAAGCTGCGATTGCTCCGTTTCCGTCTGGTCCGGCGTCGGCGCGGGTATATCCGCCTGGGCCGCGTATTCGAGGCGGGCAAAGCCCCGGTAGTCCGCGGCGCTGTAAGGTAGATCCAGCGGCGGTCGGCCGGCGATCAGCGCATCGACAAGCGCATGCGCGGCCCCGATCAGGTCCGCATGCGCCTTGACGCGCGATTCCTCTTTCCGGCCGCGCCGCGTGAAGTGCTTCATGAAGGTGCGCGGCAGGCGAAATTCATCGATGCCGATCGTCACGAACGACAGCTGCTGCGCCCAAAACGTTTCGTCGACCACGCGCAGAACGCCATCGTACGCGTCGGGATCGGGGTACCCGAGGTAGCTTGTCGCCATGTATCGATGGCCGATGGTTTGGTCCGGCTCGAACTGGCGCAGCCAGGCGCAACTGCCGGCAAACTCGCACCGTGCATCGTCATTGAAACAGAAGCTTTCCCGGATATTGAGCCCCAGGCTGATCCCGCGCGCGACCAGCGCCGGTTTCCGGCACATCTGCTGGTCCGGCTCTGCCGGATCCGTCGCGAAACGTCCGCGGATCACATGCGCCGCCCCGCCGATCTCACGCGCATGATCGGCGGCCTCTTCGCAGAGCGCCAGGGTCGGCGCGTGAAACACCACCGGCTTGTCCCCGGCACAGCTTTCGAGCAGCTCCCGCGCGAGCCGGCTCTTGCCAGCCCCGGGGCTGGCCGCGATCACGGCCGCCGGGACCGGGGCCTCCTCCTCGGCGGCTTCTATCCCTGTCAGCTGCGTGATGGCCACGGACAGCGCCGCCCGAAGGTTGGGCTCGGCATCCTGCAGCCTGGTGAACATCGTGGCGGGCGCAGTCGCTCCGGCCGGGTAGGCCCCCTGCCCGCCGAACCGGCCGGCAGGATCGCGGGGAGGTATGATGGTCGACATGATCGGTCCTCGAAGTGATGTTTCGAGGAAGTCGGTCGATCAAATCCGGCAGGGAAATTTCCCGGGCAAGATGAGTGTCACACCGGTAATTAAGGTTTGAGACCGGCATGACACCAAAGTTGGCACGCGATCGGAGTTGCGCACCTCGGGCCGCTCACCACCTCCGACGCGCTCCTGCAACATGCCGAAGCGACCTTCCCGGTCAGGGCGCAGAGTAGTCGGGATCGCATTTGCCTCGCGCCGGCGTCGCGTTCGGACCGGCCGCGTGTCGTGGCCCCATCGGGGTCTGTCAAAGGCCTGGACATGCCGAGATCGGAACGACGGCTGACGCCGCCGTCCGCAGGTCCTGCGAAAAAAATTCTCAGATCGACCGAAAATCGCTTCCGGCTGAAATGAACGATCCGAATTCCTCTTCACGACCCCAACCGAAGAGGACTTCACCATGACCATCTCGCTGCACGCCAGCTCCGCCGCCGCCCGCATGTCCGTTGCACCGCTGACAGGCCCCCTGCCCCAGGTACCCCACCTCGTCGCCCCCGAACGCGCGAGCATCGGAGATATCATCGGCGTCTTCGGCGGCATCACCAACCAGCCGGACTCAGCCTCCGCGAAGCAGGTTCACTGCGAAGTGGCCTACAGGAAGGGCGTGCTGGAACCGGAGAACGCCTTCATCGACGAGATGCCGGACGCAGATGCCGCAGTTTTCAAGGAGATTACCGCGGTCCCGTTCTGCGGCATCGATCATCACCTGATCGTCCGTCAGGCGAAGATGATCGAGCCGGGGCAGCCCTTCCAGATCCACCTGGTCCAGTTCGCCGATGCCATCCTTTACGTGCATCCGGACTGGCTGCACGGCAACTGGGGCCGCCAGCCCGGCCACAGAGCGTCCCGTCCCCTCATGATAATGCTGGAAGGCGCAAGATCGCGGGCGGAGGCGGCGCAGCGCCTCGAGAAAACCAAGCGGTACATGAAACTGTTCCGTTCGGCTCTTCCGCCGGCAGTCCGCAAGAGCCTGAACCGGCGCCTCGAACTGCCGAGGGTAGATGACTTTCTCGCCAGAGGCGGATCGGACCATACCTTCGTGCGGTAACCTGCTGCCCCGCCGGGCGCGAGGTTCCGACCCCGCCCGGTGCCTTCCTCGCCCGGCCAATCCATTGGCCGGCACCGCAGGGCGCTGGCGGCTCTCAGGACGAGGAGGTTCCGCCGGATTTCATTTCCGCGGCTCTCGATCGGAACCCATGTCCAATGCAGCGGCCATTCAAGGACCGCGTTCACCTAATAAGGAGGCCCCCACGTGAGCCTTGATTACGCATTCTATCGCCAGGACGAGATAGAGGTTCTCCGGTTTCGCAATCACTCCGAGTTCCTCGACATGTTCACGGCGGAGCCCCTGGTCCAACTCGAGACCGTTCACGATTTCTACGTCACGCGCCGCATGGTGAGCGCCATCATCGAGAAGATCGAACGGGAAATGGCGCAGCACGGGCTGCCAATGCCGCCGAACGATTCCGAGGAATTCGCAGAACTCGAATACGCGGTTCCGGAGGACTTTTACTGGTCCGAACCGGAAGATTGGGTGGCCGCCCTGCCCTACTACCGCGTGCTTCTCTACATACTGCTCGAGGATGTGCGCGCTGACGGGTGCCTGGTGTGTGGTTGGGACGCATGACCCATGTCGCCGAACCGCGTCGCCCCGAAAACACCGACCCGGCCCACGTTCAAAGAGAAACCTGTGCAATGACCCTGCTGCCCATCCATACGGTCCGACGACTCTACGAAGACCACACCCTCGAGGTCATCGAAGCTCTGATCGGTGGCGGCCCGTTCGACCAGGCCAGCGATCCGCTGGCCAGCCAGTTCCTCGACCCGGAGGCCTGGCGCTCCATGCACAAGGGGCCGCTGATGCTCTCCGGGAATATCAAGGCGGAGACGGCTTGGGCCTTCGCCCACGCGCTCGCGTATGATCGTTACCTCCCGACCGTCGTGCTGTCCCGCGCCCGGAGCATGTGCCAGGCAAGTTACAATCCGGGACCTGTCGAAGTTGTCTATTTCCCGGACGCCATCGGCATCCTGCACCATGGCGACGGAGGGACCAGCGGTGAAGACAGGTTGCCGCCGGCCGAGGCGAGAATGTGTCTCGTGACGCGGGACATTGATCGCCCTCGGGACTTCCTGCGTCGCAATGATCCGTTCGAAAGAACCGTGTGGCGCTGGCTCGACCACCTGCATGCCGCGTCCGTCTGCTGCAAGGGCCTGAAGCTGCCAAGGATCGAGCACCTCGCGCGCGCCGCCACGGCGGACCCGCTCGAGCTTGCGCCGATCGCAGATTGAACCAAACAACATCGGGAATTGCCGGGTAGGCGCCTTCCCCCAGAGAAACACGCCAAGGAACAGACCATGGGAAACGACCGCAGATACAAGGGCCTCCTGCTCGACGAAGCCGATTTCGCCCTGCCACGCAACTGCGACATGGAGGCTCTGACCGAAGCCGTGGAAGGCTATCTCGTGCCAGAGTTCAGCGACGAGTTCGACCGCCCTTCCCTCGAGATCATCGGCGTGGTCTCGGAAGGGTTAGGTCAGACGACGGCCTGCAGCTCAGACCATGTGCGACCCACATGGGTCAAACCCGACATTGAGTTCCGGGATATTGTTCTCGGGATCGCAATCGGGCTTGGCTTTCCCGAACCCTTGGCGATCACCACCTTGGAGACGGGCCGCACGGATGGCATCGAGGCGCATCTCGAAAACCGGATCAGGGCACTTGTCGAGGACCGCGACTATGACGGCGCCCGGATGCTGATGGAGCATCTGTCAGGCCTCCGGTCGAGTGGCATTCCGGGCGTGATAGAGGCCAGCAGCTTCGACACGCGTGGCGAGGATGAGATCGTGGACTTCCGGGTCAACAACTACGGGCCGGGCCGACGCATCCTCGCCGAGATCGCGTTCAACTGGGGCCAGTAGGGCAAGCACGCAAATCCCTGGAAACAGATGCGCGTCGTTGGTGTTCGGCCGCAGTCCGAAGGGATCACGGCCGTCGCGATCGGCTGTACGGCCCTCCATCCAGATGGCAGGCACCCACAACGGGCGAAAAAAAATGGCCGAGACAAGCTCGGCCAAAGTCCAACAGGGAGGATGGATGCCGTTGGCCATGATCCGCCTCTTGCACCCAAGCCCGATGTATGCACCGAGCATGTAATCTGCAAGCTCCTGGCCATCGGACAAGGTGATTTGAGCGTGTTCACGTGAGCAAAGGGCAACACACAACTGCGTCTGATCTGGTGAGACAGATGGAATACCTGCTTCAGCCTGCTGGCCGGTAGCCTCTCCGTCGCTTCGCCGTTTCGAGCGCAAGCATCGACGATACGGCTTCGTCCTCGCAAGAATGACGCTCGATGAGGGATTGGCCCCGCGACCCGATCCGGCCCCACTCACGCACCACGTCGACACCGCCGAAGAGATCCGGCTGCAGGCTCATGCGGTAGAACCGCCGCATGTTGAGCGACGGATCAATTCGCCTGAGATCGACACTTGGCGGTCTTGTGTTAAATTCCTCGGCGGTAGGGAACATATTGGGAGTCAGTTTCATGACGACCACAATATCAGGTGGGCCCCGATGTTTCCATTATGTTCTACGTCGGTTCGAAGCCAGCGCGGAATAAAACGAATGCCCGCTGATGGTCCTGCTCGAGATCCTGGGCGTCGCCTCGGAGCGCTTCGGCGCCACGCACTGCTTCCCCTTCGAGGACGCCCGGCCGCAGTGGATCGAGGCGACCGGCGAAGTCCACTGCGCCCTCCTCGCCGAATGTCGTCGCCTCGGCTCCCCGATCCCGAGGCGCTTTTAGACATGGCGGACACGGCGCAGGGCCTGATCGAACCGCGTCTCCGTGCCCTGATCTGCAAGCATGTCATGGCCGGCGAGGACGGCGCCGCGGACAACCTGCACTCCGCCCTCGCCAGTCCCGGCGAGTGCGGCCTACCGGGCGTCCTGGACCGTGCGAGTTTCAGCGACGGAGGCGACGAGATGCTGCACGACTTCCACACGGAAGATCACGGCCCGGGCACCCGTATCCTCGCTGAGATCGCCTTCAACTGGGGCCAGTGAGCCCGCGTCCCGGGGGCGGCGCCTTCCTCCGCGTCTCACTGATGTATCCGGGGTCCCTCGCGTGCCTTTCTGGATGCGTGTCAGCGGCCATCGATCGCTCAGCCGCTTCGCCTATCTCGGACCCCTGCCAATCGCTCCATCGCCGCCGTGACGGCGGCAATGGAGCAATTCCCGTAGGCCGCCGGCCATCAGTTGCACCCGGTCCGGCCCGACAAATGCGCCGCGCCTGGCCCACTACAAGACGAAGTCTCCCTGCCCGAGCACGCCGAAACCCTGGACAAGGCGGAGGCCACGGCGGATCTCCATACGCTGCAGGCACGCGTCCTTTTCGTTGGCTATGGACCGGGCGCAGATTTTCAGGAGCGCGTGGTGAGGAATTTCGAAGTCCTCGCGCCGATCTTTCCCCTCCCAGTGTTCCTCGAGGTCGTCGAAACTGCCGGAAATCCAGAACATGCTGAAGCTCGCGAAGTGAACGGATTCGATCACCTCATGGCTTTCGAACCCGACGTCGCCGTATACCATGCTGAACAGGTGCTCTTGCTGGAAGAATGTGGCGAGAACCTCCGACACCTGCGCCCGGCTCACCGGATCAAGCTCCTTCATCCGAGTCCTGTCTATCCATGGGCCGTGATGGCTGAGAACCGTTATCAGGCGGGAGTAAGAATCATACCACGCATTGCCGAGAGAGTGCTTCAGCCAGAGCGCCACCGGAGCGGCCGGCCGGCGTAATCCCTCGATATCGCCGAGACTGGCCAGGAGCACATCCTGCGTGGCACGCGTGAAGACCGCGTCGGCCGACATCTGTTCGGGAGCGTAGTCCGGAAGATCGTGCAGGAGATCGAACGTCATGGCGGAGCCTTTCTGTATATAGGGGTAGCGCGGCGAGCACCCGGCGCTTCGCGGCCGCTCGCCGGGCAGAGTTGGACTTCATGAGAGAAGGATGGGCATTCCCAATCGCGCGCGGAAACGGTTCCGCCAATGAAGTCGCGCAATTGCCGCAACGTCAGTCTGGGTCGCGGCAGCTGGGGCCGCCTGGATCGACGGCGTACGCCTGATCGACAATGTCTTCATGGCGGGCCCCCACAGCTTCAAGAACGCGGAAGATCAACCGCTCGAGCCGACCTGAGGGAGATAGGTGACAATAGGACGGGCCATTATCGTTACCGGCCGAGCGGACAAGGCATGTGTTTATCGCCAACAATCGACGATCAATCCGAGCGTCCACCAACCAATGCCACCAGCAACTTCCTTACGAAACCGGACAGAACGGCCGCAGTTCGACGCAGCCAGGACGCAGGTTTTGTATCTTGAGAAGCGTGGCGCGCAATCTGCGCGTGCATGATCCTGCTTGCCTGAGCACCCGAAAAGGCCGGGAGCCACTGGACGTTTCCAGCGCGAATTACATAGTGGGACTTGCATGGCGCATCGAAGACGCCGACTGACGGTTGAATGGTGGCATATCCACCTTCATCCCATACCCTGTGGCTATCTGGAACGATGAGCGTGATGCGGTGGCCGCATCCACATGCACAAAGTAGCCCTGCGAGTTCAAATTCCTCGGTGTGGTAGACGACGCCCTCCTCCATCTGTTTCGGGATCCGATCCACAAGCTGATAGCGAAACCTCATTCGACGGGCATCCTACGGTCGATCTCCAGCGACGTAGTCTCCAAGACGCATGACATCGCCGCATCTTCGCGGTCGTAAATCCCAAAGTGCTGCTTGAAGCGAAGGACGGCCAGAGCTGCATTAAGTGCATTCAACTCGGCAATCTGACCTTGTCGCCGGTACTCGCCTTCTTTTGGGTCCTCGCCTGGAAGGAAGACAGTACCTGCCGTTCCCTCGAAAGCAGTGCGATCCACACCTGTCACTCTCACAACACCATTCAAGCCCGTAGCTACTCTGTTCAAGCCCATTCCGCAGTCCACGAAGTGCACGTCGTTCGAACTGAGCCAGTCCGTAATTGTGATACGTGCCGGGCCGTTGTCGATCGACACAAACACAAAATCCAATCCGCGAAGTTGCTCAATATTTTCCTTCGTAACCCGTTCCGGATTCGGTATGATTCTCGAATGCCAATTTCCATACTGATGCGCCAACGCGTCCACTTTTGGAGTTCCGATCGCGCGGGGAATAAACCCCGGAAACCGAAAGATCGTATGAACATGCACCTTGTCGTCGTCAAATAGGATGATCTCGGCGAGGTGGGTTCGCGCAATGAAATCCAGGATGTATGAGCCAGTACCTCCTGACCGCCAGAGGCGCAGAATCCCGGCACAGTGCGGCGAGACGGCGCAAGCGCGACTGCGAGAGCCCGCGCACGACGATGTCGGCGAGTGCCGCTGCCACTTGTCCGTCACGTGTGGTGATGGCCGGAACGCCATGGACGAAATGCAAATCGATATTGGCATCGGCGCGCAGCGCGAGAAAGTGATCGTCGTAGTCGGCCGGCGACGCGGTGGCGATGGCAATGTCAGCTGGAGATACGCCCGACGCGAGCAGCGCCCGGACCCAACGCAGCGTCTCTACTGCCTCATGGTAAGCGGTCGCGGCACTGACGGATCGAATGGCCGGCGCCTCAGCATCGCCACGAGCGACGGAGACGCCGCATTCCTTGAGCCAGGCCGGGACAGGGCGAGGACCTGAAGACCATTGCATGGGGATGTGCTCGGCGAGCGCCTTCAAGAGAGGCCGCCAGCAGGGAGACAGTTCGGTCAGCCCGACGATTTCCATCGAGCCGAATATAGCGGGCGCATGGGTGATCCGGCTGATGGCTACGGCTACAATATCGACCGAACGCATCATTCCGCTCGGAAGTTCGGCAAGGACAGCGGCCTCCAGGCGAGCGATGGCTTCAAGCCTTGGATGATCATCTGACCGGGAAGCGAGATCGATACCGGCTCGCCACGCCTTGTGCAGTGTGTCGGCGGCCGCGCCGATCATGCCCGGCAGCATCTTGATATCTTCCAGTTCGCCCATCGGTGTTTCGGGGAGGACCGTTTGGATCGCCGCGCGCAGGCTTTCTTCGTCTATCGCGCGTGCGAAGCCGCCCGCGAGCCGCACAGCGGCTTGTTCGAACGACATGATCTGGAGGCCATGTTGACCACCGCGGGCCGCCGCAAGGCGGGCCTCCCGCATTGCGTGTCGTCCATAGACAATAAGCGTGGACCGGCTCGTCGTGGACATCTTTAAGTTCCTTTTTGAAGAATAGCTTTGACCAAATCGGGAAGTGCTTGTGTCGAAAGCTTTGAGGATTCAGCGTCCCGAACCAAAAGTTCGATAGTAAGAAATTGATGGAACTTCTCTGATATCAGATTGCCAGCGCCTGCGAACAAATCGATGGGTGCGCCAGATCGAATATCGTCCAGCGCCGATCGAAGATCGGGCGTTTCGTCCCCAGCCTCTACAATCAGAAATCCGTCATGCTGTTCGACCGAAAACCCCTCGTTTCTCAGTGCTAGCGCGAGGGTTGATGTCTTCACCGTCCCGACCCGCGTCGCAATGACTGATGTATGCTCGCCGATGCTGTGTATGTTATTGTCCCTAAACCCCAGCTGTTCAAAGTGAGCACGCGCTTCCTTGAGCATCATCAAAGAGACTGTGTCCATGTAAGCTGGGCTGGAATCCCCCTCGAGCACGGCGAACATTCGGTCAATTACCTTGTCATGAATGTCCCCTGCATCGCCGCCGAAGACGGGAGGCACACCAGCCTTCGCGGGCCTGACGACGATAACCTTTTCACGATCATGGATTTCTTGAACCACCCAACGCCGCCCAGAAAAAATCAGCAGCATCCCCGGAGCAAGAATATTGTCGATTGGCAGGGTTCCAAGATCCCGCCCCTCTGCAACCAAACGGAATTCTTCAGGTGTCTGGAACACCGCATAAAAGCTGTAATGCTCAACCAGCTTTTCGCCAGTCGGTCCCAAAAGCAACAGCCCGCTGCCGGTCTGTTCAATCAAGCCGGTTTCTGGATGGCCGATCGCACGCAAAACATCTGCGAATACTTGGGTTGTGACCTTTCGAAAGGGGCCTTCGCGGCAGACCACGTTGTAGACCACGCTTGCAGACGCGCCGCCGCGCTGCGCTATGACAGACAGAATCTGATGGACGAGCGTCGAGAGACGAAGCGCCTGAGGTTTTGGCGGTTCGCACCAGCCTTCAAGCAGGAGGTCTATCATCGCGATGGACCTGATCAGGCCGAGGCGAAGACGATCCACGAAACTGCTCTCCGGCGTCAGTTGGGCTTCGATAGCGTACTGCCTGAGAATGGCCGGTTGTCCTTCACGTCGGCCTGACCGGCCAAGCCGTTGTCGCAACGCCGCGACGCTGAATGGCGCACCGATTTGAGCCACGCAGGTCACGTCACCGATGTCGATTCCAAGCTCGAGCGTCGACGTGCAAACGGCCGTCGTCGGTTTCGCAGGATCCTTCAAGCGCCGCTCAACGAAGTCACGGTGTTCTCGGGAGAGGCTCGCGTGGTGGGGATAGAATTCCTGTGGCAGGTGCTCCCGTTCGCAAAGCTCCCGCAACCGATCTGCGTAAATCTCGACCCGTTGGCGCGCTCCAGCGAAGACCAGGTTGTCACTGCCTCGAAGGTGTTTGAAAAGATGGGCTGCTATGGCATCCGTTGCGGATGGACTGTTTTCATCCTCATCGCCTGAGAGGTAGCCGCGAAGCTGAAGCCTCAATTCTGCCTCGCCGCCATCTGCTTCGATCAGCTGGACAGAGCTTGCTGCGTCAGGGCGAAGATAGGCCTTGGCGAGGTCCATGTCGCCTAGCGTAGCTGACAGACCTATCCGACGGATTGGGCGCTTTATCGCGAGCTCGAGCCTTGTGAGCAGTGAACGAAGCTGGACACCGCGTTCGCTATCCAGAACCGTATGCAGTTCGTCGATCACGACCGCCCGCGTGGCCCCAAATAGGCGGGCAATTTCCAAACCGCGACGAATGAAAAGCGCTTCAAGGGACTCTGGGGTTATCAGGAGGATCCCTTTTGGAGATTTCAACGCGCGCGTCTTGATCGATTGCGAGACATCCCCGTGCCAGGGAACAACCGGAAGCTCTGCTTCCTGGCAGATGCCCTCCAGCCGCATGGCCTGGTCCGTGATCAAGGCTTTCAGCGGACCGATGTAGAGCAGGTCGAAACCGGTGCCGCCCGACGGCTCGTCAAGCACCTGTGAAATCAACGGCAGGAACGCCGCCTCGGTCTTTCCGCCCGCCGTGGACGCCGCAACGATCAAATCGGCGTTGGTCTCGTAGATCGTCCGGATGGATCGCGCCTGGATGTCGCGAAGTTCGCGCCATCCTTTCTGGCGTATCCATTTCTGCACAGGCCTCGCCAGTTTGTCGAACGCACTGCTCATCGGCGTCAGAGCTTGAAGCTGATCAGGTCATCGTCACCGGCGTCTTGGGTGCCAGTCGCCTCGTCTACCTCGGTCATGTCTTCGCCGAGGTCTTCGGACACCTCGATCTTTTCGATCAGATCGCTCCACTCGACACCGGGGTTTTGCTCAAGCACGGAAAGCAGGTTCACGAATGCCGTCACCGTATTGCGCGGGGTGCGGAAGTAAGCTTCACCGATCCGGTCCGAGCAATGCGCCATAAAGGCTTCGAGCGCGTCGTCCGGCAGAGCACCGGCATCGTCCTGCATGATCCGCCGGACATTGGCCAGAAGAACGAAGAGATCTTCAGGGGTCAGGCTGGCCAGCCGGACAACGGGTCCTGAAAGGTCGACCAATCCGTCTCGCGCGAAGGTGTTCTCGGCCAAACGCGATTGAAGGGCTTCGTAGCTGTAGAGCCCTCGACGGGTGTTCATCAGAAACTCCGGGGTCCCGCCCATCAGAAATCCGAGGTTCTCGGCACTGCCCTGCAGCACATCATTCAGGATCCGTAGGATCTGTTCGTAGTTTGCATTGCGGGCCTGCGACGATGTGAGCTTGTAGAGGTTCACCATCTCGTCGAGGCCGACGAGCAGGCCTTTGTAACCGGCTTCACACACGAATGCCGACATCAGCTTCAGATGGTCGTAGACACTGGCATCGTCGATGATCGTTCGCACGCCAAGCGCCTTGCGCGCGTCGGTACGTGTCGCGAATTCACCGCGCAGCCATCTCAGGGCTGCGGATTTCAGCTCGTCGTCGCCTGTTTCATGGCCTTCCCAATATCGACGGATGACTTCGGCGAACTCAAACCCTCCGGTGAGTTCTTCGAAGTGGCCAAGGCGTTCACGAATGACGATCCCCGTGGGCAAATCCCGTTCTTCAGCATCTCGGTGAGCCTGGCTGACAAACCGTTCCACCACGCTGGCCAATGCCCCGCCATCGGGTTTTGTCCGCGTCGAGAGGTTTCGGGCCATCTCGGCATACAGCCCCCGAGCTTGTCCGCCGGTCGCGTGAATGCGCCGATCTGGCGCTAAATCCGCGAACATCACGACCAGGCCTTTCTCCAGAGCCACGAGGCGGATCAGGTTCATGAAAAACGTCTTGCCCGATCCGTATTCCCCGATGATGAACCGGATCGCCGATCCGCCATCGGATATCCGGTCCATGTCCTTGACGAGCTCTTCAATCTCTCGGACGCGGCCAACCTGAATATGGCGTAAACCGAGCTTGGGCACGACCCCGGCCCGAAGCGCCTGTACGATTGCATCGCGTTCACGTGGTTTCAACTTAGACATCCCTGCCCTCCGCACTCATCTTTTCTCTTAACGCCTCCGCAATCTCCGGAGACACGTCATATCCATCATACTCGTCGAGAAGCGCTTCATCGTAGGTCTCAAAAGCCCATTCATTCACGGCTTCCAAAGCCCCGGACGCCATTAAGCCATGCGAGGCGCAGATCGTCTCAAACTCGGTCTCAGACCAATGCTCCCGAGTAACCAGTTCGAGAACAAGGGCGCCGTGTTTCGGGTCAAGCCCTGATAGCTGGCTTTGGCTGGCAGGCCCGGAGGCACCACTTTCTTCCTCTTCAACATCGAAAATCTGACCGAGGACGGACGACACGCGCTCGGTGTCCGAACGGATTGTCGCGATCCGCGAAGCGTCGAGCTTCGGTCCGCTGGCTTTTTCAAGCGCGGGTGTAGCTTCGCCCGGGCGACCCGGTTGCGAGGCACGAACGGTGCGTGGACCATCCGCAACTTCGCCAGCATGCAGGTCCGAGTAGGCCAGCGCAGGATCAAGGCCCAAGGCCTTGTAGATCTTCTCGATGCTTGCGACTTCGTCGGAGTGAATAATGCCATCGGCATGTGCTGCACCGACCAGCGCTGCCCGCATAGCGGCTTGGCTGTCTTGGCCCACCTCCTTCAATTTGCGCCGCAGAAGCGTCATGTCCGGTGGCACGGCCAGGAACCATTCAAGGTTTGCACGCAGCCTGCGGCGTTCCTGATCGCTGAGGGCCGCGGCAGCAACTTGCTCTTCCAACGCCCTGCGTTCAGGCTCCGCGATGCGACCATCCGCATGAGCAACGAACGACCCAAGTGCCAATTCGATTAAGGCGCTTCGATAGCTGTCGGAAACGTCCTCCAGTCGCTCGATAGGCTCGCCCAGACGAAACAGCACAACAGGCTCTTCCGCCTTGGGCGACCGGAGCGCAAACCGAGGGTCGGGCGCCAGACCGAAACCGAGGCGCGCGAGCGCGTCGGCCGCTCCTGTCATTTGCCGTTTCCCGATCTTCTCGTTCGTTTCTCCCTCCAGACGTCCGATCACCTCTTCAAGCGGCACCAATCCCCCCCGATCGACGATATCGGCAGCCCAAGATTTCAAGCGGTCCATTTCCTCTGATGGGAAAGCATCCCAAAGTTCTGAGGGCAGCAAGGCGTGCGCTTCCACGCTTCCGCGACCGTCAGGGTTTCGGCCCAGGAAGCGACTGAGCTTGTCGAGGTCGTTCATCACCTCGTCAGCCAACTCCTGGGCAATCTCGACCGGTTTGCGCAACCCGGAGATATCCGGGACAGGCTTGCCATCCACGGTTGGGTTGGCAGACCCCTGAAACTCGCTCGAGGCGGCCCTATAAGAAGCCGTGAGTGATTTCCGGGGTTTGGTCACTTTGATCCCATCAGGGAAACGCCGATCAAACCGCATACGGAAAAGAGCGACGAACTCGTCACGGCACCGCGTCGCGGGAGTTCTCAGATTTGTTTCCGGATGGCAGATGAACCAACTCAGCAACCAGTCAGCTGTCAGGTTCTCGCCTTTGTCGATCCGAGCTCCGATTGCGTATTTGAGTGAGAACGGAAGTTCCCAGCCCTGCTTCTCGAACATCGGCTCGATAGCGTCGAGGTCGGTTTCGGCAAGCATCGCTATGTCGAGGAACTCACCCAAATAGCGCCTGACGGAGTGGTTGTCAGGGTAAAGTGCCTGCAGTCGCCGAACTTCTTGGACGATATCCTTTGCGTCTTCGTTGGACTGATCAACGAAGAAGCGACGCTCCAGCCCATAGAAGTACAGGAACATGTAGCCGGGGTTGTAGGAGGCATCGTTTCGCCCGCTGGCCAGCCAGTCGAGGTAGGTCGCCCGGCACTGAGGTGAGATATCCGAGTATCCGGGCCAGTAGGGCATACCTTCACCAGCTTTGTCGGCTCCAGAGCGCGCGACAGACAGGGATGGATCGATATAGGCTCGGCACTTGTCACGATACCCGTAGGTGTTCAGCAAGGGAGGCGTGCCGACATAGACCATCCCGCCGATGTTGCGGCCGGCGACGCTAGCTGTTTCATTAGACGGGACCCACCCGCTTTTCGATGATCGGGCCGATGCGCTCGATGCCACTCGCGTTGGTTGGTTTCGTTCAGCGACCACTGCAAGTGCCGGCGCCGCAGACTTTCCAGCCCGAACGACATCGGCGTAGTCCTTCTTTGGTGGGGAATAGCCCTGAACGGTCGCCGGCGCTTTGGGCGCATTGGCTTGGCGAGTACGTTCGCGCTCACGCTCGATACGCTTGTCGTAGGCACTTGGGCGCGGCACCGGCTCAGGTCGGGGGGGGTGGGTTTCGGAACTCCCCTCAGCTTGCGCCTTTGCAGCGACTTTCCGCGATCTCCGTTTTTCTTGCCACCAGACCAGAATGACGGGAACACCAAATGCAAACAGCATCTGGCCACCAACCGGCCAACCCTGAAGCATTATGGTCACCACGACCATGCATAAGAAAAAATACAGGGCGAGAAAGAATGTAATTCGGAAAAACTTGAGTATTGAAGACATTATCGGAACCCTCTCCGAACCACACTATTTTGGATGCCCATCATTGCAACGACTATCGCAATGATTGAATGCGCTTTTGATGCGTAGACGTTCTTCGGTCGGGTTCGATCAACGATCTAGCGCAGGTTCACTCCTTTCAGGTCGTCTGGTTTCAGCCGATAGCGGATTACGTTGCCTTCATGGAGCCCAGCGATCTGCTCACGAACGTAAGCGACAACATCCGCTCGATCAGCATCGGGCACGCCAGCAGCCAAAGCCATCTCATCAACCGCGTCGTTTCGGAACTCCTTGAATTCGAGAACGCAACGCCGGACCGCAGCGCGAACGAATTCCCGATAGGCAAGCGCAGCCTTTTCCGGGCTCTCCACCTCAGCGCGAAGAATTCGGTATTTCTCCGCAGACGCCAAGTACGCGTCCATGTAGACCTCACGCAGCAGCGCGACATTGTTCAATTCATAAACCCCGATGAGCCCATCGATATAGTCGCTGTCGTCCATCGTCGTGAACGACATCGGCGCAAGATCCGACTTTAGAAGTGGGATGTTCGAGGCCACGCGCGAGGTTCGCTTGTTGACGTCGGCAAAGGGCTGGAGGTACGGGATGTGCACCAAGAGGAAAAAGGACTGCTCGAACGGATCGGTGATCTGCGCAGCCTTGTGGAGCAGGATGTCGAACTCCTCTGCGATCGTGACCGCATCGTCGAGCGGTCGATAGCTCGAGTGCGAGATGCCGACCGGCATCGCTCGCAATCGGCCCGACATCGCCGGGTCCGCCAGAAGACCATCCGAGAGCAGCGCATGAATCGCGAACAGATCAGGACGCCGAAGCCCGATCTCATCGAGATTGTCGACCACATACTGGATAGCTTCCTTATGGTTTAGGATCATCAGGGCTTCTTTCCGATCCTTTCCCGCAGCTTCCTCACCAAACCTGATCAATCGCTCGGTCTGCAAAATATCGTAGGTGTTCCCCTCCATCCTGGACGACGCCCAACTGAGATCGACCAGAAGCTGTTCAAGGATCCGGCGCGCGTATGTTCCGGCCGGAATTGCGCCTCCCTGCGGACGGCCAGCCTCCAACAGTCTTTCGCGGTTAGGTGCAGACAGATACCAGGTCTTTCCCGGAACGTACGCATCGAGAAACTCCGGTCGATAGGACACCGGTGCTCGCCTGTTGTACGGCGTCGACAGGTGCGCCCGGACGACCGCACCACCGGCGATCCTGTATCCCGTGGCCCTACCCTTGCCAGATACCTCGAGGCGACCTTCCTCCACCATGCGCTTCAAGAGGCGCCATACAGTGGTTTCGCTCACATCCGTTGCAACGCCCTTCCGGATGGCATCGCGTCCGGCACCCGGGTTCTCGCCGACAAAGTCGAGAATGTCTTGATCCGACAAGGCCATGAAACGATATCCCGCAAGTGTGAAACGATTAGGATATTGATACACCTATATTTTTCCTCGCCGCAAGTTTTCGTTTCACGCATTTTGCAACGATTTCGGTCTCGGGAGGCAAGAACCAACTTCGTCAAAAGGACGAAACGATTATCACTTTGAAATTGTGAGTATTTATGGGCCCACGCATGAATTGTTGCACTGCAGATGAAACGATAAGCGGAACAGCAGAGTCTAAATCAGGTATCGGCAACGGAAATCGGCACGACTCGAAACCACTGGGGAGAAAACATTGCTATCACATAGTCTTAGCACCCAACTACATCGGCAACAGCTTAGCCGAAATCAACTTGTGGTGCTGACCTGCCCCCCGAGGCTCCCTCATTCATAACGAGAGTTTGCGGGTCTGGTTTTCATAGTTCTGGTCGCCGGTTTGGGCAAGCGCGCGGGGCGTGGAGCCCTCAAATTGCTCAAGCGCCCGGCGCGCTTCTGCGGGTGCTTGGTTCCCGAACGATGAGTGCGGCCTGACATTGTTGTAATCGTATCGCCAAAGGGCCAGCTTGTGCCGGGCATCGTCCAGGCTGTCGAACATCTCTTCGTTCAGGAGTTCATCGCGCAGGCTGCCGTTGAAGGACTCGATGAAGGCATTCTGCTGTGGTTTACCCGGGTCGATGTAGTGCCAATCCACATCGTTCTCGTTCGTCCATGTCAGGATCGCCCGGCTGGTGAACTCCGTCCCGTAGCACGTCGGGAAAAAGCGCCGCCGACAGGTTATGGCCACGCGCGCAGCCCCCAAATAGCGCAGCGGGTGGCCATAACCGGGTCTCAGGTCTCAACAGTGGTTTTGTTGAACCACACCGCTGAGGAGACCGGCTATGACCGCCACCCATTCTATGGCTTCGACCGTGCTGGTCGCCATCGACATTTCCAAACACCGCCACGAGGTCCTGATCGGGGTGCCGGGCAAGAAGCGCCGTCGCCGGATGACGGTCATGAACACGTTGGACGACTTCCAGCGCTTGTCTGCGGCGCTGATCAGCTACGATCTGCCGGTTCAGATCGGATTTGAAGCGACTGGCAACTATCACAGGCCGCTGGCGCATCATCTTGGACAGGCCGGGTTCGACTTGAAGCTCATCTCCTCAGTCGGCCTCGCCCGGACCCGCGAAGCCCTGCACAACAGCTGGGACAAGAACGACCCGAAGGATGCCCAGGTCATCCTGCATATGCTGGAGATCGGCGCCGTACAGTTCTTCCACGACCCTTTGGTCGTCGGCACCGCAGACATCCAAGAGCTGTCGAAGACGCATGAGATCGTCTCGCGTTCGAAGACCGAGCTCTGGCACCGTATCCTGACGCATTACCTGCCGCTCTACTTCCCCGAGGCCGAACGGTTTCATCGAAGCTCCCGAACCGACTGGTTCCTGGCCTTCCTCGAGAAGTATCCGACACCGACGATGATCACCGCTATGAGCCGAGAAGCTTTCATCGAAGATGCCTGGCAGGTGGTGGGGAAGAAGGTTTCCAAAGAACGCCTGCTTTCAGATATTTACGCCACAGCAGTCGACTCGGTTGGTTTACCCGTCAGCCCGGATTCCGACGCGGTTCGCATGTTCCGCCTCGTCCTTGCCGAAGGCAGAAGCCTTGTCCGCCAGCGCAACGAGATCGAAGCCCGGGCGGTCGAACTGCTTTCCGATCTGCCGGACTACCAGCTGCTGACAACCATTCCTGGCATCGGCCCGATCAATGCCATGACCATCCTGGCGGAGGCCGGGGACCTGCGCCGGTTCCGTCACCATCGGCAGTTTCTGAAGTTCTGCGGCATGGACCTAGCCACGGTCCAGTTTGGCATGTTCCGCGGCCAGAGCCGGATCTCGAAGTATGGCAATGCCCGGTTACGCCGCACGCTCTGGATGGCCGGCCAGACGGCGGTCCTGACAAAGACCAACAGCTTCCGGGACAAGTTCGAACGCTACATCTCGAAAGACCGACACAACGCTCATCTGCGCCGCAAGGCCTACACCGCGATCGCGGCCAAGATGGCGCGCACCGTACACGCCGTGGTCAATCACGGCGAACCCTATCGCCCCTTCTACGAGGGGGTGAGCCCAGGCGGAAGGACCTCTCTCTGACATGAGCCGTGGAGGCAGGCATCTGACCTCGTAGATAATGTTCGGGCCTTCTGCTTGGGATTTGGGATCTCGTATTAAGGACGGTGAGGGCCGCCAGCGCGCGTACCCTGTGTTTGCTATGGATGAGATCATTTCTTGACGGCAGAGCCCGTCTGGGCAACCTTATCAAGGTATCCGGTTCGCCGGATGCCCCATGACCTGCTGACCTAAGCAGCCAGATTTTCCCGACATAGGACGTTGTCACTGACAATGCTGGCGGGCTTTCCATAGATGCGGACAAGGGCATCCAGTTCCCGAGCAACCCGCGCACCAGAGATGCTTGTGTCGGCCATCAGGCAGAGGTTCTCGCGACAGCAATCATCATTCACGGCCAGAATACGGAACCTGCGCGATGTCCCGAACGTGTCAGACAGGAAGTCCAAGGACCAACGCTCGCCAGGCCTCAGAGCCTCTGGCATCGGTGTTCGCGAACCACGCGCCCGTTTGCGCCCTCGGCGTCGCCGGACCCCAAGCTTCTCCTCCTTGTAAAGCCGATACAGCTTCTTGTGGTTCATGATCATACCCTTGCGTTCCAGCATCACCCCGATCCGCCGATAGCCAAACCGGCGCCGCTTGGCCGCGACGGCTTTCATCTCCCTGCGTATCTCGGGATTGTCCGGCGGGCGTTCACGCCGGACCGTCTTCGGATCGACACCGACAAGTCGGCAGGCCCGGCGCTGCGAGATGTCATGATCCCGCATCGCCATCAGCGCTGCCTCTCGCCGCTCATTCGGCGTCGTCAACTCTTTCCCAGCAAGTCCTTCAACACGACATTGTCCAGCATGCTGTCCGCCAGCAGGCGCTTGAGCTTGGCATTCTCGTCTTCCAGCGCCCTCAGCTTGGCGGCGTCAGACACCTCCATGCCGCCATACTTGGATTTGAATTTGTAGAACGTGCCTTGGCTGAGGCCGTGCTTACGGCACACCTCCGCCGTAGGCATTCCGGCTTCTTGTTCCTTGATCATCCCGATGATCTGCGCCTCGGTGAAACGGCTCTTTCGCATCTGTTTGCTCCTTCGAAAGGTTGAGCAAACTCTACATCACAACGAGGGAAGTTTCGGGGGGCAGGTCAGTGCTTCCGCCACAACCCCCGCATCCTCCAACTGCTCCCGATCGGGAAGATCGCGCAGGCTCTCCAACCCGAACGCGACAAGGAACTGCTCGGTGGTGACGAAGGTATAGGGGGACCCTCGCCTGGGCGACCTTGGTCCGGTCCCGATCAGGTCGCGCGCATGCAGTCGACCGATTAGGTCACGGCTGATCTCCTTGCCGAAGATGTCCTTGAGTCCGTCGCGCGTGATCGGTTGGTGGTAGGCGATAGCCGCTAGGACCGCGACGTCGAACTCGCTCAGGTCCAGCAGTTGGTCCCCGACGTCTGCCGAAGCCCGGATCGCGGGCGCATAGGCCGTCCGCGTCCGAAATATCCAGCCGCCAGCGACCTGCGCAACTTCAAAAGCCCGCCCCTCCAGATCGGCGGCAAGGTCCTCGATCAGCAGATCGACCGAGGCCCCCTGCCCCACCACGCGGGCCAGGTCTTCGCGCGGCGCGGGAGAGGCAGAGGCAAAGAGCACCGCCTCGATCCGCCGCATCCATTCCCGCCAGCGCAGCTCTGGCGGCAAGTCGGGCAACTCGCGATCCAGTTCGGGGTGAGAGCGATCCTTCGCCATCACTACACCCCGTAGAGCCGGAACGTGTCGCGCCCGGTCAGCTCGCGCACCGCGCCGAGGTCGACCAGCCGGTCGCAGAGCCGCCGCGCGGCGCGATCCGGCAAAGGCAACGCCGACGGCGCTACAGCGTCCCGGGTCAGGAACATCGCTACCGCGTCGCCCGCCCCCTTAGCGCGAAGCTTCGGCGCGACCGTCTTCAGATGCGCAGCGCGGCGCGCGAGGTCGGCGGCCTGCCGTACGGCCTCGATCGCCGACGTGATGAGTGCCCGATGACTGGCCAGGCGCAAGTCGTCCCCATGCTTGCGCAGGTCTGCGCGTTTCAGGCCTGGGGCCAGCAGCGGAACGAGATGATCCCAACCGAGTGCCTGAGCGAGGGCCGCATCCGCGAGGATCAACGCCGGCACTTCGGCACGCGGTGTCTCCGTCAACACCGCCTCCAACACCATCGCGGCCCTGGTTACCGACGACCCTTTCCCCGCATCCAGCCACGTGGCGATCTGAACCGGCTCGAAGGTCGGCAAGGCTCGACCCATAGCCTTGATCGACACCGGCCGCTCCACCGCGCGCTGCCAGGCGAGGCAGGTTTCGCCCGCTGGTCCGGGAAGGTCTCCTGGTCGCAGAAGGTGCACGGTATCGCGCAGCTCCGTCGCCCGCTCCGGACGACCGGAAAACGCGACACAGGCCTCGGCCGAGCGCAGCGCCAACCGATCCCGCAACAAGTCATGGGGCACCTCTGCGCACCCCAACACAAGATGCAGGTGTTTCAGCGCCGCGCCCGACAAAAACGCAACATCTTCAAGGGTTTCAGAACGTGTGGAGGTGACCCAGGCAGGCATCCGGGGTAACGTATCGAGGTCGCTGATGTGATCTGGCCGGGCAAAAGTCATGCCAGAAACCTACATCAGCGCGGCGCTTTCTACCAGAAAATAGCAAGATAACCGCCCCTGCTTGTGAAATCCATCTATGTCCAATAAGTTTGCATTATCGGACATAGAAAGATATGCTCCGCGACATGTCAGAAAACACCGAGAAATCGAGCTCCGAGGCGGCAAACTGGTCTTCAATCAACGAGGACAACGAGAGCGACGCTGTGCCCGGTGAGGCTCTCACACTTCCTTCCCATGTCGCCGGAACCGGTAGTCTCGATCGCCTGGTCGACACCGCGCGCGACTATGCCCGCGCCGCAGCTTCTGAAAACACGCTGAAAGCCTATGCCAAGGACTGGGCGCATTTCGCGCGCTGGTGCCGGTTGAAGGGTGCGGAGCCGCTGCCGCCATCACCCGAGATGATTGGGCTCTACCTGGCCGATCTGGCGTCCGGATCAGGCGCCTCCCCTGCCCTATCGGTCAGTACCATCGATCGCCGCCTGTCAGGCCTTGCGTGGAACTATGCGCAGCGGGGATTCGCCCTCGATCGCAAGAATCGGCATATCGCCACCGTGCTGGCCGGGATCAAACGCAAACATGCCCGTCCACCGGTACAAAAGGCAGCGATCCTGGCCGAGGATATCCTCGCGATGGTCGCCACCCTTGCTTTCGACCTGCGCGGGCTGCGGGGTCGGGCCATCTTGCTCCTCGGCTATGCAGGTGGTCTGCGTCGGTCGGAAATCGTCAGCCTTGATGTGCACAAGGATGACACGCCGGATTCCGGCGGCTGGATCGAGATATTCGACAAAGGTGCCCTGCTCACCCTCAATGCCAAGACCGGCTGGCGTGAGGTCGAGATTGGCCGCGGCTCCAAGGATCAGACCTGCCCCGTCCATGCGCTCGAGCAATGGCTGCACTTTGCCAAGATCGACTTCGGGCCGGTCTTTGTGGGAATCTCGCGCGATGGCAAACGCGCATCTGAAACGCGGCTGAACGACAAACATGTGGCGCGCCTGATCAAGCGCACGGTCCTGGATGCCGGCATCCGATCCGACCTGCCCGAGAAAGACCGCCTCGCCCTCTTCTCCGGCCACAGCCTGCGCGCCGGTCTCGCCAGTTCGGCCGAGGTCGATGAACGCTATGTCCAAAAGCACCTCGGCCACGCCTCCGCCGAGATGACCCGCCGCTACCAGCGGCGCCGCGACCGGTTCCGGGTGAACCTGACCAAGGCTGCCGGTCTCTGATCGCGCGCTCATTCGGTCGTTTATTGGTAATATCTTAAATTGCAAAGGGCCCGTTTTATGCCCCTGATAGGCTACGCGCGCGTTTCCACAGACGATCAGACCCCCCTGCCCCAGTCTGAGGCCCTGCAAACTGCGGGATGTGTCGAGATCCATGAAGAGCACGCCTCAGGCGGCAATCGAGCGCGGCTGGTGCTTGCCCGCGTGCTGGAGCGCATCAGCAAAGGCGACACGCTGGTTGTTGTTCGGATCGACCGGCTCGCGCGGTCTCTTTCGCATCTACTGGAGGTGATCGAACATCTGGAGGCCAAGGGTGCCTTCTTCCGCTCGCTCCAGGACCCGATCGACACGTCCTCCCCCCAAGGCAAGTTCACGTTGCAGGTTCTCGGCGCCGCGGCCGAGTTCGAGCGCGCCCTGATCTGCGAACGTACCAAGGCCGGGCTTGCCTCTGCGCGCGCCAAGGGTCGCGTGGGCGGCAACCCCGGGCTTCGCGCAAAGGACCCCGCCGCGCTGCGCAAAGTACGGCTGGCACGACAGGACGGCTATATGGAGCGCTTGAGCGAGACCGCGCAGGACTGGGTGCCCCATGTGCGCCGCCTGCGGCCCGATATGGCCTGGGAAGATGTGCTGCGGATCATCAACGGCCCCCTGCCCCATGATGGGCACTGGACTCAGAGCCGCCTTCTGCGCGCCGTGAAAGCCTATGTGCGCGACGGGTTCCTGCCCGCCGAGGTTCTGGGCCGCGCCGGACGTCGCGAAACCGACGACCGCCTGCCCGCCATCGTCGCTGGCATCAAGGGCGCGGACCCCGACATCACGCTTCAGGCGATATGTGACCGGCTAGAGGCGATGCGCGAACGCACCCCGCGTGGACGCGCCAGTTGGCAGCCGTCGTCCGTGAGGATGCTGCTGGAACGGGCGGAGAAGTTGGGTTTGCTGAAGCCCGCGCAATAATCACAACCTTGCAATTCTTCCATTCGATGGAACGATTGCGAGGTTGCCGCCCGTTTTGCGGTCAGGAGAATGGATTGATGATGCGCAACTGCTCTTCCACGAGTAATCCGTCGTGCATGTCCTCGCACCACAGTGTCGTGCATCCGGCGATCAGCGCGGCAGCCACGATCACCGCGTCATGGACCGAGAACTGATACTTCTCCGTTATGGCGCGACCCACCTGATGGGTTTGGATCGTCAGATCCTCGACCAGGCACAAGGACTGGATGCCCGCGAGACAAGCTCCGGTGTCGTCACAGCTGAACCCGCTTGCCTCCGGCAATTGATAAGCGCTTCGATCAGGACCTGGACATTGATCCGGGGCCCCTGCCCTAGTATTTCGTCGGCGGGTGTTCCTGCACCTTTGAGCTTCGCAAGGCAACTGCCATCGATGTTCAACGTGGATCATCTGGACAGCGAAACTGGGCGCAACCTGCCCCCAGAAAGCTGGTGAAGGAGTTGCGTCATTGAGCCGTAGTTTGGGCGGCGGCAAGCACGGTATCCGCTCTTCATTTCCAGCGCTTTTTCGAAGCGGCCGAGCGAGCGCATCGGCTGTAGGGAGTGCGGACCGTTCGTTCTACGGACAAACTCGGGAACTTAAATTGCCACGGATCGCCACTCATCCGTCCTAAACAACGAGGGCTCAACTAGCAGGTCTTGAGGTCCGGCGAGGTGTAGTCGAACTAGTTCTATCTACGCGGTGCTCTACGTCGAATATTGTTCCTGCCGGGAAAGCAACGGTGCCGCCCCCCCTACCCTGCTGGGCACCGTTGACGCGCCAGACGTCAGGGTCTTAACCAACCTTGTTGATGCGATGCGAATGTGATCTCGGCGTTTAACCTCGGCTCTTGAGCATCAATGTAACTTCGACATTTGGCCCATTGGGGCCCTTGTTCCGCGGTAGATCTGTCGGTGCTTGGTTTCAATCCGCCTATGTGCATTGTCTCTCTCGCCAGCCTAATTTTCGGTCGAGGGACCGTTATCGGATCGGTTGGGAGCGACGCCCAATCGACGACAGATGTCTTGCTGTACCGCTAGTTCGTGGGTGCTGTTAACAGCTGTTAACTCTAGAGGGTGCGTGGCTTCCCTAGTAGCCCTTTGGTCCGACAGCACAATTTGTGGATAAAATCCTTGACTTAACATGGTGAATCACGGCCATTAGAGTCAAGTTGCGCAAATAAGCGCGTTCGAGCAGAGAAATAGCAACCATGTTCCAGACGGCACCAATCGAAGCGGCGTCTCAATCCGAGCTTACAAGCCAGATAGCAGCGCGTCTACACACCGCGCTCACGACGCATCTTCAGCAAGCCTACGCGCCCGATCAACGCAAGAATTTGAGACTATTCAGCGCTACAGAGACTGCTGATCTTCTAGGGGTGACCGGGCAATTCTTGCGCAAGTGCCATAGCGACGGGTCCTTGCCGGAGCCGGAAGTAATCAAGAACGGACGGCGATTTTATTCCGGTGAAGAGATCCTTCAAGCCCGCCATTTTTTGGAGGCTAGCTCTCGTAAATCCGGCAAATACCTTCCTGGCCGTCGCGAGGGCGACAAGCTTCAGGTTATTCAGCTGATGAACTTCAAAGGTGGATCTGCGAAGTCCACCTCTGCGATTCATCTGTGTCACTACCTTGCATTGAACGGTTACCGGGTCTTGGCGATTGACCTGGATCCGCAAGGGAGCCTCACGGGTTTTTGCGGGATTCAGACTGAACTGGAGTTTGAAGGGGCGTCGATTTACGACGCACTTCGCTATGAAGACCCGGTGCCGATGTCCGAGGCCATCGTAGAAACCTATTTCCCTGGCCTTCATTTGGCTCCTGCCCGGCTTGTTCTAAGCGAGTTTGAAACAGAAACTGCGGTCAATGCAGGTCGTGGCGTTGCATTCTTTGAGAAGCTCAGCCTGGCGATCCAGTCCGTTGAGGGTGACTACGACGTGGTGGTTATCGACAGCCCACCAGCTCTCGGATTCTTGACTTTGACCGGCCTCTACGCTGCGACCTCGGTCATCGTGCCGATGACGCCGAGCATGCTCGACCTTGCTTCCACCCAGCAGTTTGTCGAAATGACTTCTGCTTATCTTGGTGTGATCGAGGACACGGGCGTCAAACTCGATCATGATTTTTTCTCCTTCCTCATTACGCGGGACGATCCGAGCGATATCCCCAGTCAGCAGATCGTGAGCCTTATGCGCGCTCTTTTTCAGGATCGTGTTGTTGGGGCGACCGGACTGCGTAGTACGGCTATTGGCGACGCATCGATGCTCAAGATGTCGATCTACGAGGTTGCGCGATCCGAGATGACCAGATCGACCTATGATCGCGCAAAGAACAGCATGGATGCGGTTGGTGCTGAGATTGCGGGAATGCTTCAACAGGCTTGGGGGCGGTAATCATGGCTATGGGTAAAAACAAAACCGGCATCATGGCTGCGATTACTGCGGCGACTGAGACGCCGAAAGATGGGGCTTCTGATAGAGCTCATCGAACATTGCCGAAAGGAACCATCGGCTCTGTTCGTGCGGGTCTCGGCGGCATCCAGGATATCGATACAAATCTTATCCTAGCTTGGGGACCCAAGGACCGGCTGGATATCGAATTAACAGCTGTTAACAGCGCCGCATCGAGTGAATCGATCAAGGATCTCGCAACCAGCATCGCTGATGCCGGGCAGCAAGTCCCGGTGCTTCTACGTCCTTCGAAGGATCGTGACGGGCATTTCGAGGTCATCTACGGCCAGAGACGAATACTTGCGTGCCGCCATCTGGGGATACCAGTGCGGGCTCTGATCCGGACGCTCGATGATACCGATGCATTGATGGCGAAAGGCCTCGAAAATGCGGGCCGCGCTGAACTGAGCTATTATGAACGTGTTCGGTTCGCGCAAGCGATCCTGGAGCAGGGCTACTCGCGTGTGGAGGCGTGCCAGGCTTTGGCTATCAGCAAGAACACTCTTTCGCAGCTTGAGCGTATCAATCGGCTAGTACCCTTGGCTGTCGGTGAAGCCATCGGCGCGGCTCCAGGAGCAGGGCGCCCGAAATGGACCACACTCGCAACGGCGTTTGAGAAAGAACAACTCTCGGAGGAGGGTGTTCTGGGTGTTCTTGGTCAATCTGGTGATCTCGCCTCCGACGGACGGCTAGACCTCGTTCTCAAGGAAATTGGCAAACGAGGTAAGCAAGAACGATCTGTCGAGGAGCGCTCGCCCGTTCCCGGTGTGCAGATCAAAAGTGGTAAATCGGTGCTCTCGGTCACCGTCAAGCGGGCAGGGGAGAACACGAGATTCGCGAATTGGCTGGATCAGAATTTGGACCAGCTCATTCAGGATTCCTTCGATCGGTTCCAATCAGAGAGCCACGAAGGATAGCGGCGGTTAACAGCTGTTAACCGCCAAAACAGAGGCAATGAGCAGAAAGGAGAACGGCACCAAAAAGAAAACCCTCGAAACCGAAGTCCCGAGGGCTGCTGCGCACAAGGCGCGATTTGTTTTCACATCACAATCCTAGCAGCCCGCGAATCGCTAAACAACGAAAAACGTCTTCGGGCGAACAGGTTTTCTGTGCCTAGCTAAAAATGACGAAATTCAATAATGCTCCGCATGGAGCGACTGAGACAGGCATGCCTCAGAACAGTAGAGATATGTCCAATATCAACCAACCCTCGGGGTGGCGGAAGGCGACAGCCGGACTCGCCGTCGCTGAACAGCACGCACAGGCTGGTGAAAGAGCAGCCGTGCCCAAAACACAGGCCTTTGTCGCCGTGAAACGCGTCGGTGCGCATATCGGCCTCAAGGCAGGGGATATGATGCTCCTCGATACACTTGGGGCCTACACGCAGGCGCAAGATTGGGAAGAGGGTCAGCGCCCGATCGTCTGGGCCTCCAATGCCTATCTGATGGAGCAAACGGGCTTTTCACTCTCTGCGCTCAAGCGCCATGCGCGTCGCCTGGCCGAGATCGGTGTAATCGCCTTCAAAGACAGCCCTAATGGCAAGCGTTGGGGCCACAGGGACGCAGAGGGCCGTATCATTGAGGCCTACGGCTTTGATTTGTCGCCGCTGTCCGCTCGCGTAGAAGAGTTCCAGCAGCTACACGCAGAGCTGCAGGCTGAGCGCGCGCACTGTCAGCGCCTGAAGCGGCAGATCACTGTGGCCCGCAGGATGATCCGAGCGCGGATCGAGGCTGCGCTCAGCGGCGCGCTGAGAGGCCCGTGGACGCAGCTCACAGGCCTTTTCGAGGATCTTTTGGACCGCCTTCCGCGCAGGAACACGGCCTCTGAGGCACTGGAACGGCTTTTGGCGTGGTTCAAAGAGCTCCAGGAACGTGTAGAGGCCACGTACCTCAAGGCAGTTCGAGCGGATGAGGTTGTGGAAAACACAGCTGAAACCACCGAGCAAGTACTTCAGAAGACTCAAGAAATGGACCCCAGGGAGGTCATTTCCGAACCTCATATACTAATTACAAATCAACTTAATCCTGTAACCTGTAATTCCTCAGAAAAAGAGGAAACGGCGAGCGTGGTGCCAAATGCGCCACCGGAAGAGCGAGTTGATAGGGAGTTGGAAGATTGGGTGGCTGAAACGCGCAAGAAGCGCGGGGCAGCTCTTGATCTGCCGACAGTCATGCAAGCCTGTCCTGAATTTGTGTCGTGGGCGCGCAATATGGGCGGATATCTGAAGGATTGGGGCGATCTGCACCGTGTTGTGGGGCAGTTGAGGCCGATGATCGGCGTTTCTGAACACGCCTGGAACCTCGCGCAGGACCGACTTGGGCCACAAATCGCAACTGCGGCGCTGGTTCTCACGTTCGACAAGCTTTGCGCCGGCGAAGTGGCGTCACCGGGCGGATATCTGCGTGGGATGGTCGAGAAAGCCGGGGCAGGGGAGCTGCATCTCGAGCGCAGCTTCTATGGTCGATTGAGCGGGCAGGCTGCATAATGGGATGGGGACGCAGTTTTTCCACGTTCAGAGTTCCAGGTGGGGCATGCGGAGATTGCCGCCTGTATTCTCCGCAGATTTTGCGGCAGTTATTGTTGTCTTGACGAGATTATGCGGTATAATCTCCGCAAGGAATGCGCAAAATATGACCTACATTCACGAAATCACTGACTGGCCGCAGTTTTCTTGGGACAAGGCCAAGCTGTCTTCACAACTTGCCGCTGTCCGCCACCGACAAGGCAAGCTCTTGGGACGCATGGAAGGCCTTGGCTTTGATCTTCGCAATGAGGCGATGTTGCGAACTCTCACCAGTGATGTCGTCAAGAGCAGCGAGATCGAAGGCGAGACGCTCGACAAAGATCAGGTTCGGTCGTCTATCGCAAAACGGCTGGGGCTCGAAATCGGCGGGCTGATCCCGTCTGATCGCCATGTCGATGGGGTCGTCGAGATGATGCTGGACGCGACGCAAGCGTATGACCAACCACTGGACGCAGAGCGATTGTTCGGCTGGCATGCCGCCCTTTTCCCAACCGGGCGAAGCGGAATGACCCGGATCACCGTGGGGCAGTGGCGTGAAGGCCCTATGGAAGTTGTTTCAGGACCTATGGGTCGTGAACGCGTGCATTTTGAGGCGCCGGGAGCAGCACGGCTTGATACAGAGATGGGGCGGTTTCTGACCTGGTTCAATCAGGTCCCTGACACGGATCCAGTTGTTCATGCCGCAATTGCACATCTGTGGTTCGTCACGATCCACCCCTTCGACGATGGCAACGGGCGCATTGCGCGTGCGATCGCGGATATGGCGTTGGCTCGATCCGAACGCCGTTCACAGCGGTTTTACAGCATGTCGACCCAAATCCGGCAGGAGCGGAGCGCCTATTATGATATGCTCGAGACGACGCAGAAGGGCGGGCTTGATGTCACCGCCTGGCTCAATTGGTTCCTCAATTGCCTCGACCGTGCTTTTGATGGCGCAGAGATCATTCTGGAGGCCGTGTTTCAAAAGGCGCGGTTCTGGGAGAAATACGGAACGGCCAACTTAAACGACCGCCAGCGGGACATGCTTAACCGCCTCCTGGATGGGTTCGAAGGAAAACTCACGACGTCGAAATATGCGAAGATCGAGAAGTGTTCGCAGGACACCGCATATCGCGACATCCTGGACCTGATCGACTTGGGAGCACTTGAGAAAGATGACGCTGGTGGACGTAGTACCAGCTATTCCCTGTCAGCGAAGTGAAGAGGCTTGTCGCATCCGGTGCACAGGACAAGCACCGCCAGAAAAAATTGCCGATCTGAGATTTGCCATTATTTATTGATATAAATTCTAAAAATGGAACTCTTAGGTCTGGCATTGCCGATGTTCGTTGCCGATCCGGAGTTTCTGCGTGCAATGAAGAAAACTGGGGCCGTGCCGGCCCCTGAAGTTCTTTTCCCGGGCTGGTGGGGCCGGGAAAAGTGAAAGTGTCCTTCGGGTTTTGTGACTGACGGATGAGGGCTTTGGGGTTCCTCGGACGGGTCCGGGCCGGGTTCCGGTCTGTCTTTCCTGATGAAGGGCATTCCCATGCAAACAGGTGTCTTGCGCGTGCTGCGCGCGACCGCCGCCTCCTGGTGGCGGCACAAGGAACTGCGCCGAACTGGCCAGCTGAAACTGGCACGGCGGCTCGAACGCGAGACCGTGTTGCGCGATCTCGTCCATCTCAGGCAGGCGGCGACATTGTCGAACGCCCATGTGACCTGCGGCGATGGCGGGACGTTTGTCCAGCTCGGCTGGACCACCGTGTCGACTTTCGCGCCAATCGAGCGCTTTCCCTTGACCGCTCTAGCGGTCGCACGAGGCACGCCGTTCATCGATATTCGACCCGTCACCGATGTCATCGCATTCGCGAACCTGCCCCGCGTGACCCGAGACGGATCGGTCGACCCTGAACCTTGGGGTCCTGGCCGGGCTGTCTCTCTAACCGCCTACATCGACATGGTCGAAGAGCTTGGTGCCAGGATCGTCAACGATCCACGCCCCAGTCGGCCAGCCTGATCACTATCCCCTCACACCAACACTCGAAAGGAGGCCAGCCATGGCCCGTTCCCGCACGCCCAAATTCGATGCCTCCGAGGTCATCACAAACGAAATCATCCGTATCATCGAGCGCGGCGTCCTGCCGTGGCGCAAGCCCTGGACCGCCGGTGGCAGTTCCCGCCCGCTCCGTCACAACGGCGAGGCATATCAAGGCGTCAACAACTTCCTGCTGACCATGCGGACCGTGATGGCTGGCCACAGCTCGCCCTACTGGATGACGATCCCACAGGCCAATGCCCTGGGCGCCAAGGTCCGCAAGGGCGAGAAGTCCTCCGTGGTGGTCTATTACGGCCAGAGCCGGAAACAGGACAAGGCGTCTAGAGACGCCGACGAGGCCGATGGGGATGAGGCCCGCGTCTTCCGTTTCCAAAAATCCTATCGCGTGTTCAACGCCTGCCAGATCGAGGGGTTGCCGGATAGCTTCCATCCCGAGCCGGACCCGGTGCCTGAGCATCCGCCCGCTGAACCCATTCCCCATATGCAGGCTTTTTTTGATGCCATCGATATCACCACCGTCTTCACGGGTAGCGATGCCTATTATCTGCCACCGGTAGACAAGGTCTACATGCCGCCGATTACGCGGTTTCAAAATTCGCCAAATTTCTATGGGGTTTGGGCCCATGAACTGGGCCATGCCACAAAGGCGCGCCATCGCTTGAACCGCGACTACGGTCTTTCGCGGTTTGGCAACACAGCCTATGCGCGCGAGGAGATCGTGGCCGAGCTCACGTCGTGCTTTCTGGGGCAGGAACTTGGCTTCACGTCGCATACGCTCGAGATGAATGCCGCTTACCTCTACAACTGGCTGCGGGTGCTGCGCTCGGACAAGCAGGCGATTTTCAAGCACGCGGCCGATGCGCAGCGCGCCTGTGATTACCTTATTGCGCGATCGGAGGCGGGCAGGGCAGGGGAGGTCGACCAGGCCGCTTGAGGGGATGTGTGTCGGCAAAGGGAAAGCAGGCTTTGGGAAGGGTGTTTCAAACTTCTCAAAGGACAGACCCATGACCAACGCAGCACAGCCTCTGACAGACCGCCCAGACCCCGCCGTAATCGCCGCTCAGAATGACGCTTTCCGCAAGCTCGCCTGCCTCGGGATAGCACCAGAGGCGCCCATCCAAGGCCGGATGCATGTGACCCGCTCGCTCATGGAGGCGGGGGACGGTTTCATGGCCGAGGCGGTGAATGTCACGGGGGCGTTCGACACATTCGAACCCGAGAATGACCCGGAGGGCTGGCATGATTTCGGGGCGCTCGAGATCCAGGGTGAAACCGTATTCTGGAAAATTGATCTCTATGAGGCAGATTCCGATTTTCGCTACGGTGCCGAGGCCCCGGATAACCCGGAAACCACCATGCGTGTGCTGACCATCATGATGGCGCGCGACTGGTAGGCGAGGGGTAGCCTCAAAACCTATTTCTCAGCCTCCTAAGGCCCGCTGCCCACTCAAAAGGCAAAGCGGGCCTTTTGTCCTTTTGATCCCCGAACCCGGGGATTGGTCGCGCAGCAGGTCGCGCCGGCCGCACCCTACCCATCGAAAAGGACATCCCATGACCGCAAGCTTCAAACCCGTCTCCGTCGCTATTGGCGATCTGACTGCCCACCCCGCCAACGTGCGCAGTAACTCCCCGGAAACCTATGATCCCGAGAACATCGCCCATCTGAAGGCCAGCATCGCCGTTCTGGGCCTGCTCCAGCCGCTCCTTGTCCAGAAGCTCGACGGCAAATACGCTGTCCTCGCCGGTGGCCGGCGTCATGCCGCGTTGAAGGAGCTGGTCGCGGAGAAGGCCGCGAAGGGCTTCACGGCGAAGACCAAGGTCGAGTGCCGCCTCGTGCCGGAGGATTGCGACGTAACCACGGCCCTGTCGCTCGCCGAGAACATTACCCAGGCGCCGATGAATGCGATCGACGAGTTCGAGGCCTTCGCCCGGATGATGAAGGTCGATGGTCAGACGCCCGAGACGATCGCCAAGACCTTCGGTACCACCGTTGCCGCCGTGAAGGGGCGGCTGCGCTACGGCCTCATTCACCCTGACATCCGCGCCGCAGCCCGGGCCAAAGCGATCACGCTCGATACGATGAAGGCCTTTGCGGAGCATCCGAGCCAGGACGTGCAGAAGGAGGTCTTCGAGGCGCTCACGACGGAAGACAGCTATCTGCAGGCCTACACCGTCCGTCAGGCTCTCAAATCCCGCGGCGTGCAGATCAGCGACGATATCGGGGCTTTCGTGCGCGCGGACTACGAGGCACGGGGTGGCGCCGTTGCGGCCGACCTTCTGGAAGAGCATTCCGTGCTCGAGGATGCGGCACTGGTCGAGGTCATCCTGCTGGAGAAGCTCGGTGCCGCCGCCGAGGAAGCCCGTGCGAAACTGGGTCTTGCCTGGGCCGATGCGATGGTGCGCTATGATTACGCGACCATGGCCGACTACGGCCGCGTCTATCCCGGCCCTATTGAGCCTGATGAGGCCGCCCAGAAGCGCATCGATGAGATCACCGCCGAACTCGAGAAACTGCAGCTCGAGATGGAGGATGAGGGGCTCGAGGACGACGCCTACACGGCGCTCTACGAACGTGTGGACGCTTTGGAAGACGAAGCGCGCGATTTGCAGGAGGCCTACGGTGCCGAGGACCTTGCCCGCGCCGGTGTGATTGCGTCGTGGTCGGGCGGTCAGGTCACGCTCCATGTGGGCCTCGTGCGCCCGGAGGACAAGCAAGAGGCGTCTCAGAGCCCTTCCGGTAACCAGACCAGTAAGGATGAGCCCGACCCAGGCGAGATCGCCTATCCGGCTTCGCTGGCCGAGGATCTCAAGACCGAGCGGGCTATGGCCCTTGGAGCCGCGATGGCGATGAACCCTGAGGCCACGCTGGATCTGACGCTCTTCAAGCTGGTCAGTGACGTTCTGGCCAGCGGCATGAGTGTCACGCAGGCGATCAAGATCGATGCCCGCAAGGAATGCCGCAGCCATGCCAAGATGGACGAGATCGATGGCGCCTCGCTCGAGCAGGTGGCGGCGGCGCATGATGCGCTTGACCTCTCGTGGCTCGATGAGGCCCGGTCCCCTGCCGATCAGTTCGCCGCGTTCCGCGCGCTGGAGGCCGCCGAGAAGGCCACGCTTGTCGCGTATGCCACAGCAAGCACCACGCAGTCCTGCTTTGCGCGGGATCGCCAGCGCGACAGCCTGATGCATGATTTCGAGATCGAGATCATGCCCGACATTCGCGCACATTGGACGCCGAACGCGGCTCTGTTCAACCGCTTCAAGAAGGCCTGGCTCCTGAAAATCCTCGGCGAAGATCTTGGCCTTGCCCAGGAGGCGGTGACGCTGGCCTCGTCCAGCAAGAAGGAGATCGTCGCCTTCTGCGACAAGCTCTTCGCCGAACCCTTCGCCACTCTGACGGACGCACAACGCGCTGCGGTAGCCGCCTGGTGCCCGCCGATGATGCAGACCGCCGGAAGCGCGACGGACGAAGCGCCCACGGTAGAAATCTCGGAGCCTGACACTGGCGTCGCGAAAGCGGCCTGAGCGACCCTCTCGACCTGCGCAAGGCTCAAACACCGCGCGGGTCGACCCTTTCCCACACTGAACAGAAAGACATCCCCATGGCTATTCTCAAGTTCTCCGCGTCCGCTGTCGCAGCGCAGATCGCCCATGCGCGCGGCTGCAAGACCTTCCTGCCCAACTGGAACGGACCCGTGGACAGGCCCGCCCTGATTCTGATCGTCGGCAATGGCGTGCATCTGCGCTCGAACGGCATTGATGGCACAACCACCCGCATCGTCACCACCGAGCAGGCGGATCCCTCCTTCGCCTTCGCCGACGGCATGAACCCGTTTCGGGACACCGACTGGATGGCGCAGCGCCGCATGGCGTTTCGCGACCTGACCGGGCAGTTCTACACGGACATCCTGGACGACGTGCAGGTGCTCATCGACCGGGGGCAGGGCACGATCCGGCTCGCCACTGATGGTCACAGCATCCGCGTCTTCGTGCGCCGCGCAGCGGATTATCTCATCGGCGGAGCCTATGACGTGCCCTCTGGTCTCGGGGGTACCTTCCGAGTCATCCTCAAGGACGCCTGTGACACCTTCGCGATCGTCCAGAACTGCGGCAATTGCGAGGATTTCGACGCCATGCAGCCCTATCGCGTGCCGCTCGATGCGCTCACGGAGATCGACGATCGGAGGGCGGCATAGTGGGATGGCTCTTTTACACCGACCGTCGTATCAAATCCTACGCGGATGAGAAGGCGGAAATTACACGGCTCTGTACCTTCGAGACCGACAACCGAAAGACAGAACTGCTCAAGGCCTGCAAGGTGGGTTCGACCTGGTACGCGGCAGCGAGGGTCACAAACCTCCACGGATCTCCGGTCGAGGATGCGACCTATGTCACAGACCCTGACGGCTCCGTCACCTTCGGTGCCGTATTCCTCGCCCGATACGACGACGGCTGCTGGGGCTACAAGGACATGGAGGAAAGCGCTGGTCCCGTCGAGTCGCGCGCTCCGCTCAGCCTTCTGGCGCTGCTCTCGGAATTGAAGAACCCAGAGAGCTATGCCCATGCCTGGCGCCAGCGCTGTCGTGATTGGGCGTCGATTCCGGACTACCAGGAAGGTGACAGGATCAAGCTCGCCGCTCCCGTGACGCTCACAGATGGCAGTACCTGCCAGATCGTCACCGTGACCCACTACAGTCGGGGGCGGCAAAAACGCCGCTGCTACCGCATCGAGGAAACCGGCGCGCTCGTGCGCCTGTCGAAAGCGACGCTCGCTGGCTCGGAGCTGCTCAGCTCCGCGAAGGGCGCGGCAAGTCCTGTGCTGGCAGAGTTCCTGGCGGGGCAGGAGGATTGAACGACTAGACCATCAAGCACCGGCGCTTCCTTCGAGCGTTCTGCTCTTACAAAGTGTAGAGGGGGCTTTTTGTCTTTTGGAACTCAGACCCTGATCCAAAGGACAAACCCCATGGCCAAGCCAACCCCAACAAACCCAGTTCTTACCGTCTCCGATCCCGATCTTTCCACCGCTCTGAGGCAGATGGGAGCGGAGATTGATCACCAGCCCCTGCGCAGTTCGGCGCTTGCCCGTATCATGCGGGAGGCGTTCGGCGGCAGCGATGCCAGTGGCGCGTGGGACTGGCGCATGGCCTATGACATGATGCATGCTGCGGCTGTTCAGGTGCTGCTGCGTCAAGACGGCGCCGAGGGTGGTATTGCCGCTGCAAAGCTGCTCGCCTCGCGGCTCCTGACGGAAACCCGCCGCTCCGAGCAGCAGATCCGGTTGCAGCAGTTTTCCACGCCACTGCCATTTGCCGCCTTTGCCGTGCGGGCGGCTGCGGTCCGCAAGGGCGAGACCGTGCTCGAACCATCCGCCGGAACTGGCGCCCTGGCCGCTTTCGCCACCCGCGCAGGCGCCACGCTTCTGCTCAACGAGATCGATCCGTTTCGCCAGCGCCTCCTGTGCGCGGTCTTCGGGGGCGAGGTGACAGGTCACGATGGTGAGCATATCGACGATCTGCTGCAGACACTGGTCCTGCCCCAAGTCGTGGTGATGAACCCGCCATTCGCCTCTTCGATCGATCGGTCTAGGGATAAGCACATCGCGGCCAAGCATCTCATCGCTGCCGCGAAGCGCCTCGCGCCCGGGGGGCGGCTGGTGGCGATTATGCCGCCTGGGTTCACACCCGACCGTGATGCCGCGCATTGGTCGCGCGCCTGCGGCCTCTTCACGCCGCGCTTGGCGCTGACGATCCCGGGACAGGTTTATCGCAAGCTTGGCACGAGTGTGGAAACCCAGCTGATGGTCTTCGACAAGGTGCCGGAGGGTGGTGAGTTCATCCGCGCCACGGTGCGGGATCTGGACGACGCTTTGGCATATGTCGACGCCGTGGCTGCGATTCGGCCCGAGGCGCGTCTCGCCCAAAGGGCGGCGACGAGCCCTCACGCGGGGAGGGTCGTTCCAGTGCCTGTCACGCGCAAGCGGCCTGTTGCAGCGGTCGCGGCATCCAAGACCAAAACCAACGCCGCCGTTCCGCTTACCTTCACCAGTCTCGAGACCCCACGGGACAACACGCCGGTCTCGGACATCTATGCCCGCTACCGCCCGCAGCGGATCGAGATCGCGGGCGCTCGGGAACATCCCACGCCGTTGGTCGAAAGTATCGCAATGGCCGCCGTCGCGCCGCCATCGCCATCGCATGAGGCGAGCGAGTCATTGCGTCTGCCCGCCCGACTGATCGAAGAGGGCCACCTCTCCGAGGCGCAGCTTGAGACCATCATCATGGCCCATTATGCCCATGGGTGCGATCTGCCAGGGCGTTTTACCATCGATGACGACCAGACCAAGATGACGCGTGCCGATCATGACCCGGATGCGCGCGCCTATCGCCTCGGCTACTTTCTTGGCGACGGCACCGGCTGCGGCAAGGGTCGGGAATGTGCGGGGCTGATCCTCGCGGGATGGCTCGCCGGACGCCGTAAGGCCGTCTGGGTCTCGAAGTCCGCCACGCTCATCGAGGACGCCATCCGCGACTGGACTGATCTCGGCGGCTCGCCCGCCGACATTCAGCCGCTGTCGAAATGGAAACCGGATCAGCCCATCCCCATGGGCGACGGTATCCTCTTCGTCACCTACGCCACGCTGCGGTCCGCGGGCAAATGCGGCACCACGCGACTGAGCCAGATCCTCGACTGGATGGGCGAAGACTTTGAAGGCGTTCTCGCTTTTGATGAGGCCCATGCCATGCAGAACGCGGCAGGGTCCGAGCAGGGCAGGGGGGTCAAACCCTCCCAGCAGGGCCTTGCTGGCCTGCGGCTGCAACTGGCAGCACCCCGCGCCCGCGTCTTCTACATCTCGGCCACGGGTGCCACGAGCGTGCACAACCTAGCCTATACCGCGCGGCTGGGGCTCTGGGGGCAGGGCCCCGAATACCCCTTCCCAAGCCGCGAGAGCTTCGTCTCGGCGATGGAAGCCGGCGGTGTCGCCGCCATGGAGGTGGTTGCCCGCGATCTCAAGACGCTCGGGCTCTACACGGCCCGCGCCCTCAGCTTCGACGGCGTGGAGTATGACGTGCTCGAACACGCGCTCACCTCGGCCCAGATCGAGATCTACGACGCCTATGCGGGTGCGTTTCGAACGATCCACCACAATCTCGAAGCCGCGCTGACGGCGACCGGCGTCAACGACGCCTCTGGCGAGACCAATGCCTCCGCCGCACGCGCCTCGGCCAAGTCCCGCTTCGAGAGCACGAAACAACGGTTCTTCAATCATCTCCTGATGGGCATGAAGGCCCCGAGCATTGTCCGTGCCATCGAGGAAGATCTGTCGGCAGGCTATGCTTGCGTCATCCAGGTGGTCTCGACGGGTGAGAGCCTGCTGAAGCGCCGGCTTGAGATGATGGACCCGGACGATGAATTGGTCGAAGGCGCGCTGACGCCCCGCGACTACGTCTTATCCGGAACTCCGGATAACTACCAATATGCCGCGTCACCGTTATGCGGAGTTCGGGATTTCAACCTGTTGTTCTGCTGATTCATTTTCGGGTTTCCGCTTTGGATAATCATGATGCCTCTGCTCTCATCCGCAGAAGGACATCCTCCATGAACTCCCCCTCCAACTCTCCGCTCGGTGGCCGTGCCGGCGCTGACGACGTCGCTCTGGTCAGCGCCTATCTCGCAGACAATCCCCGGCTCTCGAAGGGCGCCGTGGGTGCCGCCCGGCATTTTCTGAAGTGGGCACGCGCCCGGAAGATCCCGACCAGAGACCTCGATGCATCGGCGGTGGATCGGTTCCTACGCCATCGCTGCCGTTGCGGCCGCTACAGCCCTT
>NZ_FNYY01000030.1 GCF_900109145.1 Marinovum algicola | reverse complement strand
AAGGGCTGTAGCGGCCGCAACGGCAGCGATGGCGTAGGAACCGATCCACCGCCGATGCATCGAGGTCTCTGGTCGGGATCTTCCGGGCGCGTGCCCACTTCAGAAAATGCCGGGCGGCACCCACGGCGCCCTTCGAGAGCCGGGGATTGTCTGCGAGATAGGCGCTGACCAGAGCGACGTCGTCAGCGCCGGCACGGCCACCGAGCGGAGAGTTGGAGGGGGAGTTCATGGAGGATGTCCTTCTGCGGATGAGAGCAGAGGCATCATGATTATCCAAAGCGGAAACCCGAAAATGAATCAGCAGAACAACAGGTTGAAATCCCGAACTCCGCATAACGGTGACGCGGCATATTGGTAGGTTTGTGCTCTCAACCGACCCCGGATGCGACGCAGCATCCGCCACGCTCGACTCTTCAGCACCGGCAAAGACGGCCCTTTCCTGCCTTCCAGAGGCCAACGAGATGCTGCGATGCGGCCCGTGAGTTCGGACATTCGCTGCGACTGCGAAAACGGATGTATTTCGAATTCACAAAACGCGGGGCAGAGTGAGCATTCGTCGCGCCTGCGCAAATGGGATCTTTTGGAGGTGCGCCAAAAAATCGGTGAACCGTGATCGCTGGCAGATAGTGCGTTATGCTGCTCGAATGGATCGCGACGATATTCCGCTTCTGAAAGCCCTGCGCCGCGCGGTCGGTGACCCGGACGCGCGGGTTCTCAGCTCGGATCGGCGCGCACTGGGCAAAGGTTTCGCCGACGCAATGGCCGGGGGCGAGGGCCTTATCCTTCACAGCGGATTGCTCGAGACGTGTGCGGGCGATCAGGAGTGTCAGGTCGTCGAGAAGGTCTGCCGGGTATTGCCACCCGGGCGCGAACCGGGCTCGTGGCTCTACTGGAAACGCGAAGCGCTGGCCTACGACTCAGGGTATCTCCACGGCCGGTTTGACGGTATCAGGCCGCCGGAGTGCTACGGCGTCGCCTATTCCGAAGACCCCACCGCGCGCATCTTCATCGAAGCGATCCCCGATGCCCAACCGCATTGGACAGCCGAGACCCATTCGCGCGCCGCTAATGCGTTGGGGCGGTTTACCGCCAGTGCCGCGGGCATGCCGGACATCGAACGCCACGATTGGATGGCGATCGGGCGGGCACATAGCTGGACGGACATCGCGGCGGACCTACTGAACGATCCGGACACTCTCAGGGGCGACCCTGTCCTTGCCCGCTGGCTCGCAGGCACGAACCTGGCAAGGACGGTGGACCTCTGGCAGAACATCGGCGTGCTCCGCGCCGCTTTGGCTGATCTCCCCAAGTGCTTCTGCCACCACGATGCTTTCCAGCGAAACCTGCTCGTCCGCGAAACAGACGAAGCGGAGCCGGTAATCTTCGCGATCGATTGGGCCTTCGCGGGTCACGGCGTCGTCGGAAAGGAACTTGCCGCCGCCGTCGGCGCGTCGCTCATGTTTCGCGACATCCGGTCGGACGAGGCGAACGACATATCCGTGCGAATGTTTTCCAGCTACCTGGATGGAATGCGTTCGATCGACTGGCCGGGCGCATCTGCGGATGTCCGCCTTGGCTTCTGCGCAACGACCGCGATGATGTTTGCACTGGGCGCCCTCGGGCCATGGCTTGCTTTGTTGCGCGACCCCGAGTTCTCGCCTGTCGTCAAGGAGATCACCGGGACAGAGCCGGACCGGTTCATCGGAAATCTGTCCGACATCCAAGGGTTTTTTCTCGATCTGGGCGAGGAGGCGGTGGAGCTTGCAAGGCGCTGAGGGTGTGGGAAAATACCGAAAGAGCCGGAACGGCATACAAGGTGTGATCCGTAACGGTCACGCTTGGGAAGCGTATGCCCGAGATCGACGTGTCAAACGGTGATCATCTCACGTCCAGCGCAGGTGTCGAAACCATAGGAGGAACCCGTGCCGGAAACCTTTGGCGATACTGCGGATGGTTTTGGAAATTTTTGACTGCGGTCCCGAAAAGCAGAAATTAATGACTTCCGCAGCGATGGAAGAAATTGGGCTCGCCTCGCGCCATCGCCGCGGTTGGCACGGGGCGACCGGTCCCGGCAACCTCGACTTTCGCTGCGGAGGCGCCGGACACACGAGGCGCGGACAATTCCGCCGCTTAGCAGAGCGCTGAAATAGTTGCTGAGCCGGAACGCTGTCCTGTCATCAGGGCCGGTTCGTCTGATGGGTCATGCCTGTCGGCGCGTCCGCGGCTCGCACCTCGGTCCATCTTTCCCGTCATGCCCCCAGCAAGCGCGGTAGCCGGGCAAGGTTGTTGGCGGCCATGGTCAGGATGAAGCGTGATCGGACGCGTTCGACGCCCCGATACATGGTCTGTGCCATGCCTCCGACGGTCTTGGCCCAGCCGAACGGTTCCTCGATCTTCTTTCGGTGCTTCTGGGACAGTGCATATCCCGCGTGTCTGGTCGTGCGCCCGTCGATCGCTGAGTATCTCGATTTCTGGGCGACATGGGGTGTGACACAGGCTTGACGCAGGTCGGCGACGAACCCGGCCGCGTCATATCCCTTGTCGGCACCCAGCGTCAGCCGCCGGGTCGATCCGGGGGAATGGCGGTGGATCATGTCCAGCGCCGCGCGCCGCTCGGCATGACCGTCGGCCTGGGTCAGATCACCCTGCACGACAAACCCGTGCCTATTTTCCATCAACGCGTGGCCCATGAAGCACAGCACCGCACCCGTGCCGGGGGATTTCTTGTAAAGGCGTGCATCCGGATCGGTGGTCGAGGCATGCGTCGCGTTCGAGCGCTTCTCGCCTTTGAAGTCGACCTCGGCATTGCGAAGAGGTTTGGTGTTGCGGGGCATCGGGTCGGTCTCTGCTGGGGTCTCGGAAGGCGCGGTCTCAAGGGGGGTATCCGGGGCGGGTGGATCGCCGGGCCCGTCATCGTCAGGCGGGGCGGCATCGGCCTTGGGCTGATAGCTCTTCATCGACGCCCATGCCTTGACCATCGTGCCATCGACCGAAAGGTGCTCGTCCGACAGCAGGGGTGCAATCTCGCGATGGGCCAGGATCGCAGCCATCACCTTGCGCGACATCTCCGTGCTCAGCAGCCGGTCGCGGTTCTTCGTGAACACGGTCGGCACCCAAACGGGATCATCGATCCCAAGGCCAACAAACCAACGAAACATCAGGTTGTAATTCATCTGCTCCATCAACTGCCGCTCGGATCGGATCGAGAACAGGATCTGGAGCAAGCTCGCCCGGATCAGCCGCCCCGGTGGAATCGAAGGGCGACCGAAATCGGTGTAAAGCGCCTCGAATTCGGCATCGAGGCTGGCGAGCGCGTCGTTGACGACCTGTCTGATCTTGCGCAGCGGGTGTCGCGTAGGGATGCGCTCTTCCAGATCTACATAGCTGAACAGCGATCCGCTCGTCTCGTCCATCCCGCGCATGATCACCCCCACCGTTCCCGTGCCGAGGGTGAATCATGTTCTCAAACCGCTGTCGAGACAGGACTATTTCAGCAACCTGTTAGGTGCCGTGCAACAAGTTCGGTTCTTGCATCCCTATCCTTGGATGAGACCGCGCTTCAAAACCGGTCCGGACAGACCGACATCAGCATCTCTACACCGTATTCGCTTTCGCAGGCGCCTGCAGCAATCAAGTCGCCAACGATCTTGCGCCGCTCGACATCATCGAACCTGGCCGTGTCGTCCGCGGCACGTTCGTATTTCCGAAAGGTCCAGGCGAGAAACGAGAAAGGAGAAAGGGTCAGGGCGGTCATCTTTGGTCTCCATCATGTCGTTTGAACCAATGTACGTTAGGGAGGGTTCTTCTGGTATCCGTCACGACGCTGTGCTGATATGCAAAGATGCAGAGCCGTTTCAGGGATTGGGGAGACGTGCGAGTTTTCCTCGCGGTAATGCGCGAGGGGTCGACTCTTGCGGCCTCTCGGCATTTGGGGATCAATCAGACGACCGTCGCGCGGCGCATCGACGTTCTTGAACACGCCCTCGACGTGGTACTGTTCGAAAGGACCACACGCGGTGCGGAGCCGACCGAACACGCGACCGCATTGCTGCCTTTCGCCGAAGCCATCGAAACAGCCGCCCTGTCTTTTGAGGCAGAGGCAGAGAGGGGCCGGGACAGCGCACCCATCCTCATCACCTCATTCGAGAACGAGACGTTTGGCCACATCGGGGCGGTGGTCGCTGAATTTGCCGAGAAACATCCGGGCGTCAGGTTCAAGTTCGTTTTCTCGGAACGAAGTCTGGACTTGGTAAAAGGAGAGGCCGACGTCGCCCTGCGCATGGCACCGGCGATCTCTGACGACAGGCTGATTGCCCAGAAAGTCGGTCAAACACAGTGGACCTACTATGCCTCGCGCGCCTACGCGGCCACCCATTCGCTGCCTGCGGAATTTCGCAAGGACATGGAAGATCATCCTGTCCATCTTCTGAACCATTTCCCAAGTGAACGTCGCAACATCGTGCGTTGCGCCACATTCAACGACATGCTGATGGCGGTCCTGACCGGGCAGGGTATTGCCCCGATGCCGGTGACGATTGAGGCTACAAATCCGAACCTTGTCCGCTGTTTCGACCCACCGCCCGGCTCTGACCTGTTGACCTGCCCCCCGCCAAATCCCTCATCGTAATGTAGAGTCTGCGCCAACACTGAAGGAGCAGACACATGCGAAAGAGCCGTTTCACTGAGGCGCAGATAATTGGGATGATCAAAGAGCAGGAAGCAGGAATGCCGACTGCGGAAGTGTGCCGCAGGCACGGTCTGAGCCCTGCGACTTTCTACAAGCTGAAGTCCAAGTATGGCGGGATGGAAGTGTCTGAGGCCGCGCGGCTGAAGGCGCTGGAGGACGAGAACGCCAAGCTCAAACGCCTGCTGGCCGACACGATGTTGGACAATGTCGTGCTGAAGGATTTGCTGGGAAAGAACTGACGACATTGACCCAGCGGCGAGATGCGGCGCTCCAGGTGATGCGGGATCATGACATCTCGCAGCGCCGGGCCTGCAGGCTGATCGGTGTCGACCCCAAGACAGTCCGGCGAGAACGCCCGCCAGACTGTGCTGACATCCGCAAGGAGATGCAGGAGATTGCTGGCAAGCGACGCCGGTTCGGATATCGCCGGATCGGCGTTCTTTTGGAGCGTAAAGGTATGACGATGAACCACAAGAAGCTCTATCGCATCTACCGCGAGGAAGGGCTGTCGGTGAAACGGCGGCGCGGCCGGAAACGGGCGCGTGGCACCAGAACACCGATGCCATCGGCCTCGTGCGCCAACGCGCGCTGGTCGTTGTATTTCGTGTCCGACAGCTTCGGTGCCGGACGCAAGTTCCGGATCCTCGCCGTGATCGACGACTGCACGCGGGAATGCCTGTGCCTGGTTGCAGATACCAGTCTATCAGGCGCGCGGGTTGCAAGGGAGCTGAGCGCCCTGATCCGGCTCTACGGCAAGCCCGGCTGCATTGTGAGTGACAATGGGACCGAGTTCACAAGCCGGGCGATCCTGAAATGGGCCGACGAGCAGGAGGTGCCTTGGCACTACATTGATCCCGGCAAGCCGCAGCAAAACGCGTTCATCGAAAGCTTCAACGGCAGCCTGAGAGATGAACTCTTGAACGAGGAGATCTTCGACAGCCTGGACGACGCCCGGCGCAAGCTGGCCCTCTGGCGCTATGACTACAACACAGTCAGGCCGCACTCATCGCTGAGCAACCAGACACCGCAACAAGCGCGCCGAGCGCTTGAGCAATTTGCGGGCTCCGCGCCCGGCGCGCTTGCGCCAGACGGAGAACCCGAATACCAAAATCCAACCTGCAGACTCGCTTTATGAATGAGGGAGCCTCGGGGGGCAGGTCACTTTCAGTCTGGCTGATTGCATCTTCAGTGGCGTACAAACGTCTCGAGGTTCGCCGCTTCATCGAATTTGCCGCCCCCAGGATTGCGCGCAACTTAATGAATACGAACGAGGGTCTATTGGGCCACAGTCAATAAATTGCAATAGGGTTGCCGCTCGTCGAGTCCAAACAGCCAGTTCGCTGGAGCAATCGCAAAAGGGACGTTGGTAAGAGTCGTAACATTCGATAGCCTGGGCTCTGAGCCGTCATCGGATGCGGCGCGGCATCGGCCGCGCTCGGCGCCTCGGCAGCGGTAAGGACGGCCCAGAGCCGACCTTGGCCCTCGGTCAGAACGCCGCATTTGCAGCTTCCCCGAAGCGGCCGTTCCAGCAGGCCGCAGCATTTAAAACAATCCGGGGCAGCAGCACGGAGAGATCGAATGCTAGGGATCCGATTTGCGCTTCGTGGAGCATGCCTGCGAGGTGGCTATGGTGTCCGCAAAAGAACGACTGGATGGTCTTTTCCTGTGTGGCAGGGCCAATAGCCCGTTGGTTCGACATCTGCCGGTCTGGAAACTGGAGCATCGGCTGGCGAATCACCATCAATTTTTCATATCATCCTGCGCTGCGGTCTTTAGGATGCCTCGGAAAGTGACAGCTCCGCCCCGGTCACGCGTGACCAGAGGTCGCGCACCATTTTGTGAAGACTCTGGGCGTCCTGCCAGCGGTCCGTAAGGTCGTTGCCGTCCGCGCCCGAGATGGCGTAGGGCTTCGGCCCCAGTTCGATCGTGAATGTCAGGCTGCCGCCCGGTGCGCCCCGGCCCAGCCAATCGCTGAATCCCATCGCCCACCAGGTCATGAACTGATCGACCCAGGGGCGGTGACAGTCGAAACCGATTTCAATCTGTATCTGCTCGGCGCTCGCCACCCGGCCGTGGAAACCATGGGCATGGCGCAGAATGCGCGCGATCATCGCCTGGTTCACCGGAGAAATCGGCATCGTCATCTCCTGTCCGCAGACGTAATGCGACAGGTCGGCCAGGAGAGGCAGGTCACCCAGCCGGTCGATCATTTCGCGTGTCGACCAGAGATCGTTGGTCATCCTCCCCCGATGCGTTTCGACAAGAACCGGCACGCCGTATTCCTGCGACAGTTCCTGCCAGCCAGCCAGGATCGGCAGGCTCGTGGCGACATCATAGGGGCGCACGTCGGGCTGGATGGTCAGATGGTGGATACCATGCTCGGCAGCCAGTTCAAGTGCCGGGCGCAGGTCCTCGACGCCACGCGGAAAGGCCTGGCCTTCGATGACGAAGCCGCGATCGCGGGCCAGGCCGATCCAGGGCTCGATCTCGGATCGGGTGTGGAAATGCGTACAGATGCCGTCAAACCCGGCCGCGGCGATCATTTCGAACTGCTCCTCCGTGCTCCATTCTTGACCGTCTGAGTGGTGGCGCTCCATTCCCCAGAGCGATTGCAGGATGTGAAGGTCGGGCATGTGCTTGTATTCCCATAGGTTTGGCGCCGCACAGCCCCGGTCGGCGTCTGCGGCATGCTAGAAGCGGATGAGAAAGGGAGGAAGGGGCCTGCGCGACCGGCGGCACGCCCCGGCTTATCAGCTCTCAGGTCCGTGCCTGCGCCGTGAAGGTGTCGAATGCACCGTCGTCCATCGCGACGCTGTGCTCCGGTCCCGGGTAGCCGCCGGAATCGACGTCGGCACGGAACTCGCGGAAAGCCGCAATGCGTTCGGCCTGCAAGCGTTCCAACTCGGGCGCAAAATTTCGGTAGACCTTGCCGTGGCGCGGCTTGTGGTTCTTGCCGTAACCGCAGATGTCTTCGGTGAAGAGGTACTGCGCGTCGGCATGTTTTCCCGCACCCATGCCGAGCATCACCAGAGAGGAGTTTTCCGTCAGAAACTGCGCCACGCGGTCGGGCACCACCTCGAGTTCAGCGGCAAATACGCCAATCTCCTCCAGCTTCTGCGTATGCTTCCACAGCGCCAACGCCTCGTCCGCGGTCTTGCCGACGGCACGCCATCCGGTCCAGGTGATGTAGGACGGAATCAGCCCGATATGGCCGACGACCGGGATGTGGTTGTCACACAGCGCTTTCTGGATGTCATAAGATGCCGAGCAATAAAAACAATCGCCGCCGAGAGACGCGTAGTAAAAGGCCGCGCGCAGATAGTCTTCTGCGATGGCGAGAGCGCGGCCGTTGAACTGCCCCCAACCGCCATAGGGGAGACCAACCTGGACGAAGCAGTCACCCGCGGCTTCGCGCATCTCGGCATCGAAGAACCGGCCTTCGATCGACAGCATGTGGATGCCCGCCTCCGAAGCGGCAGCGGCTTCGTCGGGGGTGGTGACGAAGAGCATTGAGATCGTCTCGCCGCGCTTCTTCATGGCGCGGATGTCTTCGACATGGGGGCGGTTGTGGTACATCGGTCTCTCCTGCTGCCGGTCAGGCAGCTTTCAATTGGCGTTTCAGGTTCTGGGACGGATCTGCCAGCACATCGGGGTCGACAATGGCGGCGCGTTCGATGAGCTTTTCCAGTATGCGGAGATCCTTGGCGATGGTGTTTCCCGGTCCGATCCCGGCAGCTGCAGCGAGGTGTCCCGCGGCGTTGCACTGAAAGACGAGGCGGGTTTCGTCGCCGGTCTCGCGGCTGCGCACCGGGAGCGCCATGTCGAACAGCCCCGCCACTTGCAGGGTGAGGTCGTACTGGTCCGACCAGAACCACGGCACCTTGGCATAAGGCTCGGCGCGTCCCAGCATGGACGCCGCTACATGGGCGCCCTGATCCTGCGCCGCCTTCCAGCTTTCCAGCCGCACGCGCGCATCGTGCCATGCGAAATTGCAGCAGTCGCCGGCGGCAAAAACGTGCGGGTCAGTGGCGCGGAAGTCTCGGTCCACCACGACACCGTTGTCCACCGCGAGCCCAGCAGCTTCGGCGAGGGCGGTGTCAGGCAATGCGCCAACACCGGCGATCACCATGTCGAAGTCGAGCACTTGTCCGTCTGTCAATGTGATCTTCCGCGCATCGGCCATGGTGACGCCGGCGCCGATCAGCAGCCGAATACCCTCGACCGCGTGTCGGTCCCTGACCACTGCGGCAATCTCTTCCGGAACGGCCCGGCCCAGAAGGCGTGGCCCGGCCTCGATGACCGTGACCTCGGCACCGGCCTTTCGAGCGGTGGCGGCCAATTCGAGGCCGATGAACCCGCCGCCGATGATGCCGATGCGCGCGCCGGGTTTCAGGCGCGTGTGGATGGCCGCGGCATCCCGGTCGCTGCGCAGGGTCAGGCAGCCCTCCATGCCAGCAAACAACCGTGCGCGCGCACCGGTAGCCAGCAGCAGCTTGTCATAGGTCAGCGTCTCGCCGTCGTCCAACGCCACCGAACGGCTCGCCGGATCGAGGCGCGAAACCCGGGTGCCAAGCCGCAGGTCGATTGCCTTTTCCGCATAGGCGTCCTCGGGCCGGATCGGCTTGGCCGCGGCAGTGAGGTACTTGGAAAGCGGCGGACGCTCATATGGCAGGGGGGTCTCCGCCCCGATCAGCGTGACGTTGCCGTCAAAGCCCTGCTCACGCAGCGCAAAGGCTGCGCGCACGCCGCATTCACCGGCGCCAATGATCACGATTGCCGTCATGGATCGGTTTCCTCGTTTGGATAGATACGCGCAGCCTGCGAAGGGTCAGATTTCGACGAAGACCCGGCCACCTTCGACCTTGGTGGGATAGGTGTGCAGGTTCTCGCAAGCCGGGGGCGTGTCGACTTCGCCGGTCTCGGCATTGAAGATCGAAGCGTGCTTGGGGCATTCGATGGTGTTCTCCACCACCAGCCCGTCCGCCAGATGGATTTCCTCGTGGGTGCACAGCCCGTCGGTGCAATAGTAGTTGTCTTCGTGATCACGGATGATGACGAAGGTGCGCTTGCCGTGGTCGAAACGGATAACGTCCTCTTCGTCGATGTCGGTGGCGGCGCAGGCGTCGATCCAGTCGGCCATGGTGAATTCTCCTTTGGTTACAGAGTAAGTGAGCGGTTTTCGTCCGCGCTTTGCCGTGCGGCGTCGAGGATTTGCAGCGTGCGCACGCCGGATGCGGCGGTCACCGGCGGCGGCGTGCCATCCTGCACGGCGCGGGCAAAGGCGGCGTAATAGTCGTGATAGCGGCCTTGTTCGGAGGGGATGCGGTTTGCGCCGTCACATGTGCGCAAGGTCCCCCAGTGGCTTTCTGGCTCGTACCCCCATGCGTCCAGGTCCTGAACGGGCCGCTTGCCGGCAAAGATCGCCTGTGCCTGCACATCAGTTCCGTGAGAGACGTATGAGCCCGCATCGCCATAGGCCCGCAGTTCGCGCTGGTCGAAGCGGTTCAGCTTGCTGGCAGAAATATGGCTGTGGGTACCGTTTTCATGGCGCAGGGTGATGGTAAAGCTGGCCTCGGTGCGTCCCTCTGGCAGATCGAAGTGATCGAGTTGCGCATCTACAGATGCGACCGGCCCCAGAAGCCAGACCATCTGGTCGACGAGATGCGAGCCGAGATCGCGCAGCAGCCCGCCGGTGGGCCCGTGTTCCAGCGTCGCCGGATCGTCGAAATCCATCCTCGAATGCACCCGCCAGACCTTGCCCTGGCGCCCGTCCGCAATCAGCTTTGCCAGGGTTTGCATGTCGCTGTCGTAGCGACGGTTCTGGTAGACGCCCAGAACCACGCCTTTGGCTTTCGCAGCCGCGTCGAGCTTTCGGGCGCCACCGGCATTTGGGGCAAACGGCTTGTCCGCAATCACGTGCAGCCCGGCCTCAATCGCTTCCATGACAAGGTCATGCCGGGTCTCCGGCGGCGTAGTGATCGTGACCGCATCCACCGTGCCGCGTGCGATCATCTCGCCCAGGCTAGCATAGACCGGCTGGTCCGGCAGATCGGCTCGGACCTTCGCCACCGTGCCCGGAGCGCGCGCGACCACCCCGGCCAGAGCGCAACCTTCCGCGGCTTCAATAAAGGGGGCATGGAAGTGCTGCCCCCCGGTTCCATATCCGACGACGCCAATCCTCAACATGTCGTGCCTGCTTTCCGTTCGATGTTCGCGTCTGGCGTTCAAGCCGCGTTTCAGGTCGCCGATGCGCCGGTCTTCCTGGCCTTCATGCGTTCCTTCTTGGCGCGGAAGCGTTCCTTCATCGCGTCTTCGGCCTCTTTCGAGCCGTCGTGCCAGTATCCGAACCACTTATCGAGCGGCACGATGCCGTCAGCGCCGTAGTTCACCTCGAAATACTTGTGGTGCAGGTAATGAGCATAGGCATGGCTATCGAGAGTGGTCTCGTCGGTCAGTTCCAACTTGTCGAAGCCGATGTGCCCGTTCAGCGCGCCGTAGCCGACGATATGACTGTTGAACATCATCACGATCGGGTTCGACGGGATGATCAAATGCCAGACGATCTCGGCGAAATAGAGCGTGTGCTCGATCGGATGCATGGACAGCGACGACCAGGGCGAGGGGTTGATCGAGTTGTGGTGCACCGAATGGATGTGCTTGTAGAGGAACGGCGAATGGATCAGCCGGTGGATGCAGAAGAAGTGCACCTCGTGGATCGCGGGCACCAGGAAGGTGAGCGCCACCAGCCACAGCCAGTTGTCCTCCCAGTTGACCCAGCCGAAGACGTGCCAACCGTTGGCAAAAGCCCAGAGCATCAGCACTTCGATCAGCGTCCAGATCGGGATGCCGACAAAGAACGAGCGCAGGAAGTTGTCGAGGTTCTGGCTCTTGAACCAGAACACGTCCGAGGGGTTTTCCGACGGGAACTTGTGGTTGAACTTGAACCGGGTCTCTTGCTTGCGGCGGATGTAGAATAACAGCTCGATGCCGCCGTAGAGCAGGAAGATGCCCGCCATGTTGACGACGAGCAGCCAGATCGCCCAGCCCCATGAAAGGGTCTGCATCGTGGCCACGTCGGGTAGCACGAAGACCCAATAGAGCAGTGCGGTCGCCATGTGGAAGGCGCTCCACGGCCAGACCAGATCGAACAGGAAGCGACCGATCTTGTTGAAGCGGCCTTCCCAGAACGGGGCGATCCGCAGGGTTTCGTTCGGCGTCCAGTTGCCGCGCTTGTCGCGGGTTCCGTAGAGAGTGTCGTCCATGGCATCCCCCATGTGCATCTTGGTGTCAGGCGGCGCTTCGGCACCTCTCCTGACGTCTACACCAGAGATTGACAGATGGTCGCGCAGCGTATTGATTGATTTCAATCAGCGGTATGGGCCGCGCTGAGCAAGCCTCTGGAACATGGTGAAAAAAACTTCAGGCCGGGTCACGCTTCAGGATGTGGCGACGAAAGCGGGCGTCGGCACAGCGACCGTCGACCGGGTCATCAACGAGCGCGGCAACGTCAGTGATGAGGTTCGCAGGCAGGTCATCGATGCGGCACGAGAGCTTGGCTTGCGGCGGATTCTTCCCTCGGCCTATCGCCGCACGGTTCGGGTCAATGTCATCCTGTCACGAGTCGACAGGCCACTGTTGAAGCGCATGGCAACCGAAGTCGGGCGGCTTGGCCAGCGGTTCGACAAGGCGATCGCCATTCACCGCACTTTGCTGGCAGATGAGGAGCCAAATTCCGTCGCCATGGCGATGCTGAAAGGCTCATATGACGCGGTCATCGTCTGCGCACCGGACCACCCGGTGATACGTGACACAATTGTCGCGTTGCAGCGCAGGGAATGTCCGGTCGTGACGCTGATCTCAGACGTTTCGGGGTCGACGCGGCTGGCCTATGCCGGGACCGACCATGTCAAGGCCGGGCGTTCGGCAGCCTATTTCATGGGCCGGATGGCGCCGAGGGTTGAACCGACCGGCAAGGTCATCGTGCTCTGCCATGACGAGGGGTTCCAGGCCCATGCCGAGCGCATTCGGGGCTTCTCGGACCAGCTTGCCGCCGATGGTCCGGGGCTCGCACTTGCCGAAATAGTGCGAGGCGGCGACGATTCGCTGCTGTCCGAGGCCAAGCTGAAGGACGCCTTCCGCCGACATCCCGAGACTGTCGGGGTTTACAATGCAGGCGGCGCCAATCGGGGCGTGATCGCCGCAATGGGCGCGAACATCCTGCCTCGGCGGCCGCTGTTCATCGGGCATGAGTTGACCGGGTTCACTTGGCGCTGCCTGCGCGACGGGCTGATGACCCTGACCATCGACCAAAGCCCGGAGCTTCAGGCGCAATACGCGCTGGAGGTGGTGATGCACCATTACGGCTTCGAAGGTGCGGTGCACGCGAACCCGCCCTATGTCTCAGATGTCCCGATCGTCCTTTACGGCCCGCAGAACCTGCCGGATGCGCCGCCTGTCTGACGGCGGGGCCTGCCGGGCTCAGGGACCGCAATTGTACCGGGTGTGAATCGAGATCTGCGTCGCTGCTGGTTCGGACATCTCGGTCCCGCCCAGCTGGCTGCGAATCCACTCCGCCGCCGACGTCACCTCGGCGGTGAAATCGTGCGAGATGACATAGTCCATCACACCGCTTTCAAGCAGGGCGCGCGAGTATTGCGTCAACTCGTGGCCCACGAAGATGGTGTCATGGGTCTTGCCGCGGTTTTCCAGCGCCTCGGCGACGCCCCGATTGGCCCCGGCAAGATTGTAGATGGCCGCCGGGCAGCCGTGCGCCTCGACATAGGCGGCGAGCTGTTCGCGGGTGGTTTCGGTACTGTCATCCGAAGTCACCCGCTCCTCGATCTTCAGATGCGGGAACTCGCTGCGCAGGACTCGGCGAAACCCCATCTCTCGTTCTTGCTGCGATCGGAACGGGACGCTCATCATCAGAAGGATATTGTTGCGCTTTTCCGGCAGGGCCCGGCCGATCAGGTGCGCGGCGACGCTGCCGGCGGCGTATTGGTCATTGCCGATATAGGCCAAACGCCGCGATGACGGAAGATCGGTGGTCAGCGCCACGACCGGATGGCCGTTTCCGACCAGTTTGCGCACGGCACGGTTGATTGCCGGGTGTTCGCGCGCAATGACGATCACGCCGTCCGCCTCGGCGCCCTCGTCCTCGATCTTGCGGGCGAACTGCATCGGATCCATCTGATGGGTCGAGACATATTGGCCGTCGATCTGAACGCCCGGCAGGGTGCGGTTGGCCCGGTCGACCGCCTGTTCCATCAGCGCATTGAAGGACGCGCCGGAATCGCAATAGAGCCGTAAAGTCAGCGGCCGGTCGGCCGCGCCGCGTTCGGCGGATAGTTTCTCGAAGGCGTCCCGCACCCGGCGCCGGGTCTTTTCGCTGACCCCGGGACGGTTGTTCAGCACCCGGTCCACGGTCGCCGAGCCGACACCAGCAACTTCGGCGATCTCGCTAATTGTCGGACCGCGCCAGGAAGTGCTCTTTACTTCGTCGTACAAAATGTTTCTCCGGAGAGCTGCGTCCGATCCGCATTGCATCGGTAGCGAACAGCATACACGTGGCGCCCCTGTCTTGCGAGGCGTTCCACATCAACCTATTTGATGTGAAATACATCAAAAATGGGTGGTCATGCCTCGAGAAGCTGATTTTAATAGCATATTTAGGGACTTAGCCGCGCTCTCAGTGAAAATTGATGTGAATCGCATCAGATCGCATCGGGAAACAATGTTCTCCGGCGACTGCCTATCTGGTAATCATCTGACATCCGGCAAACGGGAGGACGACGCCGGCTCTGACCGGGCTGCGTGGGGAAACGCAGCTTCGGCAAGGTCCGTAAAATCTGGAATTCACGACCGGGTCGGTACCGTTTGACCCGCACGGTCGAGATATGTCGAGCCGCAGGATCGCGGCAGAACCAAAGGGAGGTAACTCGACATGAACTTCACCAAAACCATTGCAGCGACGGCGACCGCCGCACTGATGTCCACCGGCGCCGTGGCGCAGGACATCGCCGTGATCGGCGGCTCGGCCCAAGATGGGTTCTGGAACCTGATTAAGAAGGGCGTCGACGATGCGACCCTGGTGGTCGAGGCCAATGGCGGAAGCGTCAACTATCTGCTGACCCAGAACTACGACAACTTCGGCCCGGACCTCGTTCAGTTGATCGAGCAGGCCGTGGCGCAGGGTGCCGACGGTATCGCCATTCCGAACTGGCTGCCGGAATCGGAAACGCCGGCGCTAATCGCCGCCAACGAAGCGGGCGTCGTGATCACCTCCTACAACGCCGGTCAGGGCGAAATGGACAAGTACGGCGCGCTTAACTACTTCGGTTCGGACGAGTACCTGGCCGGTGTCGCGGGCGGCAAGTACCTGGCCGAGCAGGGCGCCGCCAAGATCATGTGCCACATCCAGATTCCCGGCGCGATCAACCTTGAAACCCGCTGCAAGGGTGTCGAGGACGGCGCCAAGGAAGCAGGCGCAGAAACTTACATCGTGCGTGTTCCGGCCAACCTCGACGGCGACATGGTCGGTACCTCGGAAGCCATCAAGGCCGAGTTGATCGCCGACGAATCGATCGACGCCGTGATCAATCTGGCCGCATGGGCCGCCGACGCCTCGGCCTCTGCCATCGAACAGCTGGGCAAGGGCGACAGCGTCATGCTGGGCACCTTCGACATGTCTGCCTCAGTTCTCGACCGCATCTCGAACGGCACCCAGACCATGGCCATCGACCAGCAGCCCTACCTGCAGGGTTTCCTGGCGACCTCGATGCTCTTCGCCAACCTGAAGTTCGGCACCGAGATCGTGACCCAGCCGGTTCTGACCGGCCCGGCTATCGTTGATGCGTCGAACGTCGAGTCCGCTATCGAAGGCGTGAAGCTCGGCGCGCGCTAAGCCCCGTAAATCAGGGTTCGGCCAGCTGGCCGGACCCATCCCAAGCGGTATCGCTTGCTCTGTTCGCACCATTTCGGGAGACGGTTCACATGACCGACACCACTTCAACTAAAGCCACGGAACCAGCCTCCGAAGGCTTTTCCCTGATCGCCTTTTTCCGCAGCCCGGCCGCCGGGGCCTTCATGGGCTTCGTTGTGGTATTCGTCATCTTCGCGATTTTCGGGTTCAGCCGCAATTTCCTGTCGGTTCCCGGCATCACGACCTGGGTGAATTTTGCCTCGCTCGTGGGCATCATCGCCATCCCCGTCGGCTTCCTGATGATCGCGGGCGAGCTTGATATCTCGACCGGCGCGGTGCTGCCCGCGGGCGCGATGACTGTCGCGATCGTCTCGGGTCATTACGAACTGCCGGTACTCGTCGGCATCCTCGTCGCACTCGGTATCGGTGCATTAATTGGCTTCGTGAATGGCACAATCGTCACCCGGACGCAGGTTCCGTCGTTCATCGTAACGCTTGCCACGCTGTTCGCTGTGGCCGGGCTGACGCTCTACCTGTCGATACTGTTCATCAACAACACCAACTCGTTCTACCAGGCACCTGCCTGGGCGAAATCGCTCTTCGGCGGCAAGGTCTTCGGCTTCAACTCGTCGGTGTTCTGGTGGGCCGGCCTCGTCGCGGTGTTCTACTACTTCCTGCACAAGTCGCCCAAGGGTCCCTGGGTTTTTGCGCTTGGCGGAGACCAGGAAAGCGCGCGCAATGCGGGAATTCCGGTACGGAACCTCAAGATCGGTCTCTTCATGCTCTGCTCTACCTGCGCCGCCTTTGCCGGAGCTCTGCAGGTCATCACCTTCAACTCCGCCACCAGCCAGGCGAATTTCGGACTGATCTTTAACACCATCATCTCGGTCGTTGTCGGCGGCGTGCTTCTGACCGGCGGGTTTGGCACCGTGATGGGAATAGTCTTTGGTGTGTTGACGCTGGCCATCGTCACCCAGGCCATCGGCTTTACCGAGATCGACCGCAACCTGTCGTTCCTCATCATCGGTGTCATGCTTCTGATCGCGGTTCTCATGAACGACACCTTCCGCAACCTGGCGACCAGCTGGTCGACATCGAAGAAGAAGTAAGGAGAGTTCCCATGTCGGACAAGAAACCTGTTCTCGAACTTCGTAATGTTGACAAGTCTTTCGGCCCAATCGACGTCCTGCACGAAATCAGTCTGAAGGTGGGCGAGGGCGAAGTGCTCTGCCTCCTGGGCGACAACGGCGCCGGCAAGTCGACCCTCATCAAGACCCTCGCCGGTGTGCACCAGCCCACCCGCGGTGAGATCCTGATGGACGGCACGCCCACCTCTTTCTCCAGCCCACGTGATGCGCAGGAGCGCGGCATCGCCACGGTGCACCAGTTCGGCGGCACCTATCCGCTGATGTCGGTGGGCCACAACTTCTTCATGGGGATGGAACCCACCAAGGGTGTCGGCCCGTTCAAGGTCTATGACCGCGAAAAGGCCAACCGGATCGCCGTTGAGGAAGTCCAGAAGATGGGCATCACCCGGATCACCGACGGCGACCGCCTGGTCGGTGGCCTATCGGGCGGGGAGCGTCAGTCGCTGGCCATCGCTCGTGCGGTGTACTTCGGCGCCCGGGTTCTGATTCTCGACGAGCCCACTGCCGCGCTCGGGGTGAAACAGGCCGCCCACGTGCTGCGCATCGTGAACGAGGCCAAGCGGCGCGGTCTCGCGGTGATCTTCATCACCCACCAGGTGATGCACGCCATGGCGGTGGGCGATCACTTCGCCGTCCTGATCCGCGGCGCGATTGCCGCCGATTTCCGCAAGGGCGACAAGACACGCGAGGAGATCGCCGATCTGATGGCAGGCGGCGAGAGCATGGCGGATCTGGAAGCCAATATCGAAGGGTACATGGAGACCCACGACGGCCACCCGCCGCAGCCCGCGGCCTGAGACGCCGGGGCGGGCCCCACCGCCCGCCCCACGAACACCCCCATTTCACTTGATCGGGCCGGCCCTCGCGCCAACCCGCCCGGAGGAGACTTGCCATGAGCATCAGACTTGCCGTCATCGGCGCCGGATTGATGGGTGCAGACCACGCGAAGATCGTGGCCGAGGACCTGCCGGGCACCACGCTCCAGGTGATCTGCGACATGGATAGCGCCCGCGCCAAATCCATTGCCGACAGGCTGGGCGCGCAGGACGTGGCAGCCGACCCCGAGGTCGTCATAACCCGCGATGATGTTGACGCCGTCATCATTGCCTCGCCCGATTTCACCCATGCGCCGCTGTCGAAAGCCTGCATTCAGGCCGGCAAGCGGGTGCTGTGCGAAAAACCGCTGTCGCAGAAGCCCGCCGAATGCATCGATGTAATCGAGGCCGAAATGGCCGCCGACGCGCGGCACGTCATGCTGGGCTTCATGCGCCGCTATGACCAAGCTTATATCGAAATGAAACAGGCGCTGGCCGAGGGCGCCCTGGGCCGCGCGCTGATGATGCACAACTTCCACCGCAACGTGGAAACGCCTGCCGCCGATTTCACCGGCGCGATGGCAATCACCAACTCGGCTCCGCACGAATTCGACGTGGTGCGCCACGTGCTGAATGCCGAATTCACCTCTGTAACCGCCATGCAGCCAAAACGCTCAGATGCGCGGGTCGCGCCCGTGGTGATGGTGCTTGAGACGGACGACGGCCAGCTTGTCACGATCGAGGTCAATAACAACGCCGATTACGGCTACGACGTGCGCGCCGAGCTGGTGGGCGAGCGCGGCAGTATCGCCATGAATAACGTGGCCTACAGCCGAACCGACATGAAGCTCGCCTCTGCCACCCGCTACGACGCCGACTGGCGCGGGCGCTATCACGAGGCCTACGTGCGCCAGAACCGCGATTTCCTGCGCTTCGTCGAAACGGGCGACTTCCCCGCCATCGCCTCGGATTGCTGGGACGGCTACTGCGCCGCCATTGTCGCCGAAACCGGGGCCAAAGCGCTGGAAACCGGGCAGAAACAGCCGATCCAACTCATGACCAAGCCGGAGTTCTACTCCGCAAGACAAGGAAAAGCGGCATGAAACTCGGTTTCGTCTCAGACAGCCTCGGCGGCATGAGCCGCACCGAGATGCTGGACAACGCACAGCGCATGGGGGTCTCGGGCATCGAGGTCAACACCTGCGGCTGGTCCACCGCGCCGCATTTCGACCTGAAGGCGATGCTGGGCAATGCCCGGGCGCAACAGGATTTCCGCGCGGAATTCGAGAGCCGCGGGCTGGAGATCATCAGCCTGAACGCCAACGGCAACCCGCTGCACCCGACCGATCCGACGCAAGCCGAGGGTCTGCGCGACACCATCCGCGTCGCGGGCGAAATGGGGATCACCACGGTCTGCACCATGTCCGGGCTGCCCGCCGGGTCTGCGGGCGACACCATGCCCAACTGGGTCGTGTCCTCCTGGCCGCCCGAGACGCAGGAGATCCTGAAATACCAGTGGGATGAAAAGCTCATCCCGTTCTGGACCGAGATCGCAGAGCTCGCCCGCGAGAATGGCGTCGAGCGCATTGCGCTCGAACTGCACGGCAATCAGTGCGTCTACAATACCTCCTCCCTAAGGCGCCTGAGCGAGGCGGTCGGGCCCGTCATCGGGGCAAACCTCGACCCCTCGCACCTTTTCTGGATGGGGGCGGACCCGCTGGCCGCCGCTGATGCGCTTGGCGAGCTGATCTACCACGTGCACGCCAAGGACACGCTTCTGAACGCACCCGTGCAGGCCGCCAACTCGCTCTTGGAAAACGGCTCGCTTATGGACATCCCGGCGCGGTCGTGGAGCTACATCACGCTTGGCTTCGGCCATGGCGAGGAATGGTGGCGGCAGTTCTGCTACCGGCTCAAGATGGCGGGCTACGACGGTTGGCTCAGCATCGAGCACGAGGACGTGCTGCTCAACTCTCTGGAAGGGCTCGAGAAATCCGTGGCGCTTCTGCAGAACGTGATGCCCGCAGCTCCTGCAGACTACAAACCACAGGATATCTGACATGGCTTTTCAACTTGCCGCCTGCGCCGAGATGCTCTGGCCCGAGAAACCGATCCATTGGCGTGCCGCCCGTCTGAAGGAAATGGGCTTCGGCGTGGGCCTGTGGAACTGGCCCGCATGGGATCTGGACGCGCTGGAAAAGACCGGCGCGACCTTCACCATTATGAACGGCTATCTTCAGGGCCGTCTGGCCGATGACGAAGGGGCCGACATGCTGCTGCACTCGGCCCGCGAAACCGCGCAGGTCGGCAAGCGGCTGGGCGTCGCCCGGCTGAACCTGCACGGCACCGGCCTCGGCGACCACGGGCTGCCGATCCAGCAGTTGAACCATGTGGCACCGGGGATGTGGCTCAAGGCGCGTGATACGCTGAACCGCATCTGTGACATGGCCGAGGAAGAGGGCGTCACCTTCACGCTGGAAAACCTCAACCTGCGCGAACATCCCGGCTGCCCGTTCAATTCCACCGCCGACGTGCTTTCGCTGGTCGCCGCCGTCGACCGCCCGCAGTTGCGCATCAACCTCGATCTCTATCACACCCAGATCGGCGAGGGCGACGTGATCCGCCATGCGCAGGCCTGCCTGCCGTGGATCGGCGAGGTGCAGGTCGCAGATAATCCCGGCCGTTGCGAGCCAGGCACCGGCGAGATGAACTGGCAGATGATCGCCCGCGCGCTGGCCGACATGGGCTACGACGGCCCGGTCGGCATGGAAGCCTTCGCCAAGGGTGACCCGGAGGTCGCTCTCGACGCCTTCCGCGCCGCCTTCACCCTCTGACCCCACAAGACTCCCCCATGAAGGACCTGAACCCATGATCAAAGTCGGACTTCTCGGCGCAGGCCGCATCGCCGGTGTTCACGCCACTGCCATCACCGCCAACCCGGACAGCACGCTGGCCGCGGTGTCGGACTACTTCCCCGAAGCCGCCGAGAAGCTGGCAAAGCAATACGGCTCCACCGCGCGCACCACGGACGAGATCATTGCCGATCCCGAGATCGACGTCGTCCTGATCGCCACTTCGACCGACACCCATTCCGACCTGATCGAACAGGCGACGCAGGCAGGCAAGGCGGTGCTGTGCGAAAAGCCGGTGGACCTGTCGCTGGAGCGTGCCCGCGAATGCCAGGCCAATGCCGCCAAGTCCGGCAAGCCGGTGATGATCGGCTTCAACCGCCGTTTCGATCCGAACTTCGCCGCGGTGAAGAAGGCGCTGGACGCAGGCGAGATCGGCAAGACCGAGATGCTGGCGATCACCTCCTACGATCCGGCGCCGCCACCGATTGCCTATATCAAGGTCTCGGGCGGCATCTTCCGCGACATGATGATCCATGATTTCGACATGGCGAACTTCCTGATGGGCGCGGCGCCGGTCACGGTGTCCGCCGTGGGCTCGTGCCTTGTCGACAAGGAAATCGGCGAGGCGGGCGACTTCGACACCGCCGCCGTCACCCTGACATACGCCGATGGCCGCATCGCCACCATCCGCAACACCCGCCGCGCTGGGTATGGCGACCAGCGGCTCGAGGTGCAGGGCGCGGACGGGATGCTTCAGGTCGGCAACCTGGTCGAGAACCTGGTGTCCAAATCCACCGCGAATGGCGTCACCAGCGCCAAGCCGGTGCTGTTCTTCCTCGAACGTTACATGCCCGCCTATGCCGCCGAGTGGAACGCCTTTGTCGAGGCCCTGAAGGCCGGTGGCGCTCTGCCCGTGACGCTCGATGACGGTGTCGCCGCGCTGGCCATGGCCGAGGCCGCCACGCAATCCGCCAAGTCCGGTCAACCGGTGAGGCTCTCCGATGTCTGATCTTGATCTCATCACCATTGGCCGGTCGTCGGTCGACCTCTATGGCGCGCAGATCGGTGGGCGGCTGGAGGATATGGGGAGCTTTGACAAGTATATCGGTGGCTCTCCGACAAACATTGCCTGCGGGACGGCGCGGTTGGGGTTGAAGTCGGCCGTGATCACCGGGGTGGGTGATGAGCATATGGGGCGGTTCATCACCGAGCAGCTGGCGCGTGAGGGGGTCAGCACCGATGGGGTCAAGGTGGACCCCGACCGGCTGACCGCGCTGGTGCTCTTGGGCATTCGCGACCAGGAGCAGTTTCCGCTGATCTTCTACCGCGAGAACTGCGCTGACATGGGGCTGACCGCCGAGGATATCGATCCCGATTTCATCCGCCGGGCGCGGTCGGTGGTGGCCACGGGAACGCATCTGTCGAACCCCAAGGTCGAGGCGGCGACGCGGAAGGCGCTGGAGATTGCGCGGGAAAACGGCCTCAAGACGGCGCTGGACATCGATTACCGGCCCAACCTCTGGGGCGTGGCGGGGCATGGCGAAGGCGAAAGCCGCTTTGTCGAAAGCGCCGCCGTCACAGCCAAGCTCCAGGAAACGCTGCACCTTTTCGACCTGATTGTCGGCACCGAGGAAGAATTCCACATCGCGGGCGGCTCGACCGATACGATCGAAGCGCTGCGCGCGGTGCGCAGGGTCTCCAAGGCGACGCTGGTCTGCAAGCGTGGCGCGGACGGCGCGGTGGCCTTCACCGGCGACATCCCCGACAGCCTGGATGACGGCGAGGCCGGTCCCGGTTTCCCGATCGAGGTGTTCAACGTGCTGGGCGCGGGCGATGGCTTCATGTCGGGGCTCCTGAAGGGCTGGCTCGACGGAGAAGACTGGCCCACCACGCTGAAATATGCCAATGCTTGCGGGGCTTTCGCGGTCAGCCGCCACGGGTGCACCCCGGCTTATCCCAGCTGGGAGGAGCTGCAATTCTTCTTCGACCGGGGCATCAAGCGGCCCGACCTGCGCCACGATGCCGAGCTGGAGCAGGTGCATTGGGCGACCAACCGGCATGGTGACTGGTCGAGCGTGAAGACCTTTGCTTTCGACCACCGGCTGCAGCTGGAAGATATGGACGGCTACGCGCTGGAGAAGGGTGCCGCCTTCAAGGAGCTGTGCCTCGACGCGGCGCTCAAGGTCCAGGACGGCAAGCCCGGTTACGGCATTCTCTGCGACAACCGCATCGGACGGTCGGCTCTGCACCGGGCCTCTGGCACGGGGTTGTGGATCGGGCGGCCCACGGAACTGCCCGGCTCGCGGCCCATCGAGTTCGAGCCGGATCTGGGCGAGGATTTTGGCCGCTTCCGCGAATGGGCGCGCGAGAACGTGGTGAAACTGCTGGTCTTTGTCCATCCCGACGACGACGAAGAGACGATGCAGACCCATATCCGCCGGGTCCGCCGCCTGTTCACCGCGGCACGGCGCAACAATCTTGAATTCCTGCTGGAAATCATCCCCTCCAAGGTCGGCCCGGTGGATGATGGCACCTCCGCCACGCTGATCCAGACCTTCTATGACGCGGGCGTCTATCCCGATTGGTGGAAGCTCGAGCCGTTCAAGACCGAGGCCGCATGGCAGAACGCGGTGGATGCCATCACTTGCAACGATCCGCGCACCCGCGGCATCGTGGTGCTGGGGCTGGACGCGCCGGAAGATGAGCTGGCAGCAAGCTTCGGGCTGGCGGCGAAACAGCCGCTGGTCAAGGGCTTCGCCGTGGGCCGGACGATCTTCGGTAATGCCGCGCGGAACTGGCTGGCGGGCAACATCAGCGACAGGGAAGCGGTGGCCGAGATGGCCGAGAAGTTCACCCGCCTTTGCACCATCTGGGATGAGGCCCGTGAAAGGGCCAGGGAGGACGCAGCATGACAACAGGGACCACCCAGCATGGCGACCGGGTGCCGCACGTCTTTGCGCAGCAAAGACTTTCGCGCACTGGTCGCTCCTTTCAGGAGCAACCGGCATGAGCAAGACAATCCGACTGACCGCCGCGCAGGCAATGGTGCGCTATATCGCGGCGCAGCAAAACAGCGATGGCGAGCGCTTCATCGAAGGCTGCTGGGCGATCTTCGGCCATGGCAACGTGGCAGGCATCGGCGAAGCGCTGCATGCCATGAAGGGCGACTTCCCCACCTGGCGCGGCCATAACGAACAGACCATGGCGCATGCCGCCATTGCTTATGCCAAGCAATCGGGGCGTCGCAAGGCGATGGCCGTGACCTCGTCGATCGGTCCCGGTGCGGCCAACATGGTGACGGCTGCGGCGCTGGCACATGTCAACCGTCTGCCGGTGCTCTTGATCCCCGGCGACGTCTTTGCCGACCGCGGCCCCGATCCGGTGCTGCAACAGGTCGAGGACTGGACCGACGGCACCGTCACGGTGAACGACGCCTTCAAGCCGGTGACCCGCTACTTTGACCGCATCACCCGGCCCGAGCAACTTCTGACCGCGCTGCCGCGCGCCTTCCGTGTCATGACCGACCCGGCGGAATGCGGCCCCGTCTGCCTGGCCTTCTGCCAGGACGTGCAGGCCGAGGCCTATGACTACCCGGAAAGCTTTTTTGAGCCAAAGGTCTGGCGCCAACGCCGCATCCGCCCGGACGAGGCGGAACTCTCCGAGGTGGCCGAGATGATCCGCGCCGCCAAGCACCCGGTGATCGTCGCCGGCGGCGGGGTGCATTACGCGGGCGCGACCGAGGCGCTGAAAACCTTTGTGGAGGCCCACAACATCCCCGTGACCGAGACCCAGGCGGGGAAATCCGCGCTGCCCTGGGACCATGCGCTGAACCTCGGGCCCATCGGCGTCACGGGGGGCGCGGCGGCCAATACCGTCTGCGCCGAGGCCGACCTGGTGATCGGCGTCGGCACGCGGTTCCAGGACTTCACCACCGGCTCCTGGGGGCTGTTTGCCAACCCGGAGCGCAAGCTGGTCTCGCTCAACGTCGCCGCTTATGACGCGATGAAACACGGCGCCGCGCCGCTGATGTCCGACGCGCTGATCGGGCTGAAGGAGTTGGGCGCAGCGCTGGGGGACCACAGCGCGCCGGGCAAGACCGAGGGGCTCAAGGCGGACTGGTTCGGCAAGGTCGACCCGCTGACGGATGCACCGGAAGACAGCAACCAACTGCCCACCGACATGCAGGTGATCGGCGCGGTGCAGCGGCAGGCCACTGCGGAAACCGTCGTCATGTGCGCCGCGGGCACCATGCCGGGTGAGTTGCACAAGCTGTGGAAAGCCGGCAAGCCGGGCAGCTACCACATGGAATACGGCTTCTCCTGCATGGGTTACGAGATCGCCGGCGCCATGGGCATCAAGATGTCCCAGCCGGAGCGCGACGTGATCTGCTTTACAGGCGACGGCACCTACATGATGGCCAATTCCGAGATGGCCACCGCGGCGATGATGGGCATTCCCTTCACCGTGGTGATCACCGACAACCGCGGCTACGGCTGCATCAACCGGCTGCAGATGGGCTGCGGCGGGGCCGAATTCAACAACCTGCTGGATCATTCCATCGGCGGCGAGAACTCGAACATCGACTTCGCCAAGCATGCCGAGGCGATGGGGGCCACCTCGGTCAAGGTCGGCTCGATTGCCGAGCTGGAAGAGGCGCTGGCCAAACGCTTCGAGGCCAAGGGCCCCTACGTGGTGGTGATCGACACCGATCCCTATCCCTCCACCGAACACGGCGGGACCTGGTGGGACGTGGGCGTGCCGGAAGTGTCGGAGCGCGACGAGGTCAACACCGCGCGCGCCAATTACGAAGCCAAGAAGAAAATGCAGAGGGTCGACTGATGGCTGTGGAAATCGGCATTTCGCTCATCGCCTGGCAGAACGACGACCTGCCGGAGCTGACGAAGGACTACACCACCGAGGGCGCCATGCAGGACGCGGCCAAGATCGGTTATGCCGGCGTCGAGCGCGGCCGCCGCATGCCCGCCGACACCGAAGGCCTGCGCGCCTATCTCGACCGCTACGGCGTGGCGCTCTGCGGCGGCTGGTGCTCGGGCAACCTGCTGGTCAACGACATCGAGACCGAGAAGGCAGCCATCCGCGAACAGGTCGAACAATTCGCCGCGCTGAACGCCCCCTGCATCGTCTATGCCGAGTGCTCCAACACCATCCAGGGGGCGCAGGACACCCCCGTGTCACGCCGCCCGAAGCTCAGCCGCGCCGAGGTCATGGCCTATGCCGCCAAGCTCTCTGATTTGGCGAAATGGGCGCGCGATCAGGGAGTTGTGCTCGCCTACCACCACCACATGGGTGCCATGGTGCAGGACGCCGAGGACATCGATTGGCTGATGGAAGGCTCCGACGCGGCGCTGACCCTGCTTTATGACACCGGCCACCTGCACTTTGCCGGCGCCGATCCGGTGGCCGTGCTCGACAAGTGGGGCCACCGGGTGCATCACGTCCACTTCAAGGACGTCCGGCAGCCGGTTCTCGACTGGGTGCAGAAGGAAAACAAGAGCTTCCTCGACGGCGTCGCCGCCGGGGTCTATTCGGTGCCGGGCGACCCGGAGGGCTGCATCGACTTCCAGGCCATCACCGACAAGCTCAAGGCGATGGACTATGACGGCTGGATCGTCGTCGAGGCCGAGCAGGACCCCGCGAAAGCGCCGCCTTACGCGTTTTCCAAGATCGGTTACGACCACATCGTCGAGATCTGCAAACGCTCCGGCCTGAATGTCGCGCCGGCCGAGACACCATGCCAGACAATCTGAAACGCCTGGTCAACATCCGCAGCCCGTTCTTTGCGCCCCGGGGGCGGCGGGTGATCGTCACCGCTGCGGTGCTGGGCTGGGCGGTGTTCGAACTGGTCACCGGCAGCCCCGGGTGGGCGCTGCTCTTCGGCGCGGCGGGGGCATGGTGCTACTACGAATTCTTCCTGGTCTTCGACCCAGACAACTACAAGGATCACGACAATGGCTGACCTCTTGCGCAAACCCTTCGGCGCCCGCGGCAAGGTGCACCAGATCACACCGCAAAGTGCCGGCTGGCGCTACGTCGGCTTCTCGCTCTACCACCTGAAGCCCGGCGACACCGCCGCCGAGGCGACGGGCGACACCGAGGTCATCCTCGTCATGGTCGAGGGCAAGGCACAGGTCACCGGGGCCGGGCAGGACTGGGGCACTCTCGGTGAGCGCATGAACGTGTTCGAGAAGTCCTCGCCGCATTGCCTCTACCTGCCGAACGGCACCGAGTGGTCCGTCGAGGCCGAAACCGACTGCGTCCTCGCCGTCTGTTCCGCGCCGGGCAAGGGCGGCCACGCGGCACGCCGCATCGGGCCGGGCGGCATCAGCCTGACAGAACGCGGCAAAGGCACCAACACCCGCCACATCAACAATATCGCGATGGAGAACGAGGATTACTGCGACTCGCTCTTGGTGACGGAAGTCTTCACCCCCGCGGGCCACTGGTCCTCCTACCCCAGTCACCGCCACGACGAAGACGACTTCCCCCGCATCACCTATCTCGAAGAAACCTACTACCACCGCCTCAACCCTTCTTCGGGCTTCGGCATCCAGCGCGTCTATACCGACGACGGCCTGCTCGACGAGACCATGGCGGTCAAGGACGGCGACGTGGTGCTGGTGCCGCGCGGCCACCACCCCTGCGGCGCGCCTTACGGGTTCGAGATGTACTACCTCAACGTCATGGCCGGCCCCCGCCGCAACTGGCGCTTCGTCCCCGCGCCGGAAGTCGAATGGATCATGGAACGCGACGGGTGACGGCCCACGGTGTTGCTGCAATCAGGCCGGGCGGAACCGGCGACAGGACAACCAGGATAACAACGAAGGACACAGCCATGACCGAAATCGGACATTTCATCGACAACGAACGCGTGGCCAGCACGTCGGGCCGCAACCAGCCCGTCTTCAACCCCGCCACCGGCGAGGCTGAAAAAACCGTCGCGCTGGCCTCGACCGAAGAGGTCGACCGCGCCGTGGCCACCGCCAGGGCCGCCTGGGAAACCTGGTCCAAGACCCCGCCCTTGCGCCGCGCGCGCATCCTAGACCGGTTCAAGATGATCCTCTGGGACCGTGCCGACCAACTGGCCGAGGTGATCTCGGCCGAGCACGGCAAGACCCATGACGACGCCAAGGGCGAGGTGACCCGCGGCCTCGAGGTGGTCGAATTCGCGGTCGGCGCGCCGCACCTGCTGAAGGGCGAGATCACCGAGAATGTCGGCACCGCCGTCGACAGCCACTCCCTGCGCCAGCCGCTGGGCGTGGTGGCCGGGATCACCCCGTTCAACTTCCCGACCATGGTGCCGATGTGGATGTTCCCGGTGGCGCTGGCCTGCGGCAACACCTTTATCCTGAAACCCTCCGAGCGTGACCCCTCGGCCTCGATCCTGATCGCCGAATGGCTGGCCGAGGCCGGCCTTCCGAAAGGCGTGTTCAACGTCGTCCAGGGCGACAAGGGCGCGGTTGATGCCCTGCTGGAGCATCCGGATGTCAAGGCGATCAGCTTCGTCGGCTCGACCCCGATCGCGAAATACATCTATGAGACCGGCACAAAGAACGGCAAGCGCGTACAGGCGCTCGGCGGCGCCAAGAACCACATGGTGATCCTGCCCGACGCCGATCTCGACATGGCCGCCAACGCGCTGATGGGCGCCGCCTATGGCTCGGCCGGCGAACGCTGCATGGCGATCTCGGTTGCGGTGCCGGTGACCGACAAGGTGGCCGACGCGCTGATCGAAAAGCTGGTGCCGAAGATCGAGGCGTTGAAGGTCGGCCCGGCGGCGGACCGGTCCTCCGAAATGGGGCCGGTGGTCACCAAGATGGCGCAGGAAAAGATCCTCGGCCTAATCGACAAGGGAGAGGCCGAGGGTGCCAAGGTCGTTGTCGATGGCCGCGGCTTCACCCCGCCGCAGGGCTACGAGAACGGCTATTTCGTCGGCCCCACTCTGATCGACGAGGTGACCCCGGACATGACGGTCTGGCGTGAAGAGATCTTCGGCCCGGTCCTGTCGGTTGTGCGCCGCAAGGACTATGCGGCGGCGGTCGACCTGATCCACGGCCACGAATATGCCAACGGCGTGGCGGTCTTCACCCGCGACGGCGACGCCGCCCGCACCTTCGCGCATGACATCGAGGTCGGCATGGTCGGCGTCAACGTGCCGATCCCGGTGCCGATGGCGTTCCACTCCTTCGGCGGCTGGAAGGCCTCGCTGTTCGGCGATCACCACATGCACGGCGCTGAGGGCGTGCGGTTCTACACCCGGCTCAAGACCATCACCACCCGCTGGCCCTCTGGCGTTCGCAGCGACCCGGAATTCGTCATGCCGACGATGGGGTGACTGTAAAACGGTCGATTGGCGCCGAGTCCATGGCGCCAATCGACTCCGTTGTTGTCATTCAGGCGCCGGTCTCGCCAGACCGTTGCACACCAGGGACAAGGGTCCGCGGTGAAACCGAAACTTGCCACCGGAAACTGGAAGATTAGCGGTCTGGCCGCGGATATGGACGTCAGATGAACGTCTCCTTTTTTTGGTGACCAGCGACGCCCTCGAAGCCGCAGCGAACGTCCGCTCCCCTGAATGACTGACTCAATCGAGGACCGACCAGAATTCTCGGTTTTGAAGGTCCGCTTTGGCGGTTTCTCAAGATCCTCGCTGCAGAGCGGCGAATTCACACTATCCGCCGATTCCGTGGAAAAACACACGTTCGCGGGCGCAGAATTCCGTCGCTTGAGTTGGGCGCGAGCGCCTTTCCTGTCAGGCTTTTCGCGGTTGCTGCGGTGCGGGAAGGATCTTGGCCAATTTGCGGAGGTTCTGGGCGGTGGCGGCGAGGAGGAATTCGTCATTCGCCCCGCATGGGCCACGTAATCGGAGCCTGTTCAGGCCAAGGATCCGCGTTAGATGAGCGAAGAGCATCTCGACCTTCTTCCTGAGCTTCATTGAGACCGCATACTGCTCGGTCTTGGCGATATCACGGGCGATTTGGCGAGCGTCCTCATGTTCCTCGCGGGTGATCTTGCGCGCGTCGGCGTTAGGGCAGCATCTCGCCTTGGATGGACAGGCCTGGCAGACCTCTTTCAGGGCGCGATACCGGGCCGTGCCCATGCCAGTCGGCCCCCGATTGGGGTCCGAGTAGTTACGGCGAAACTGCTTCAACTCGTGGCCTTCTGGGCAAATGTATTGATCGTTCTCAGCATCCCATTCGAAGTCCGTGCGGGTCCAGGTTCCGTCGTTGCGACCCGACTTGTCCAAAACGGGGATATGCGGGGCAATCTTGCGGTCGACCAGCCAACCCAACATCGGCCCGGTGCCGTAGGCGGTGTCGGCGATCAGGCGCTCAGGATGTAGGTCGAACCTTGTCTTCACCCGCCGCAGCATGGTCTTCGTCGATCCGACCTCGGCCTGCCGGATGGAGCGGGTTGCCTCAACGTCGACGATGACGCCATGATCCGTGTCGATCAGGTAATTGTCGGAATAGCTGAAGAAAGCCGGACCTTTACGGGCCGCCGTCCACTGGCTGGCAGGGTCGGAATGCGAGGTGAACTTGGGCTGAACCTCGCTGGCGGCGCCAAAAGCGGCCTCGTCCAAGGTATCGAGATACTCGCGCACGGCGCGGGGCGCATCGGCGGGATCGATTTGTTCCGCATCCCAGTCCTCTTTCGGCGTCGAGTTCTGCTTGTTCGCATCCGCTTCGATCAGGCTGGCGTCGATTGCCATGCGTTGGCCGCTGACCAAGTCCTCTTCAATGCAGCGTGCGACGGTCATCTCGAACAGGTGACGTAGCAATTCGCTCTCGCGGAAACGGCCGTGCCGGTTCTTGGAAAAGGTGGAATGGTCCGGGACGCGATCGCTCAGATCGAGGCGGCAAAACCAGCGATACGCCAGGTTCAGATGCACCTCCTCGCAGAGCCGCCGCTCCGACCGGATGCCGAAGCAATAGCCCACCAACAGCATCCGGACCAGCAGCTCGGGATCGACCGATGGACGCCCGGTGTGGCTGTAGAAATCGGCAAGGTAGGCGCGGATACCGGCGAGATCGACGAACCGATCGATAGAGCGCAGCAGGTGGTTATGCGGGACATGATCCTCCAGTGAGAACTCGTAGAAAAGCGCCGGTTGCGCCTCTTGCCGCGGTCCCATCATCGCCGATCCTCCCATGCCCTACAGGAATTGAATCAGCCGACGGCCCTTCGATCAAGCACGAGTTTTTCAACGAAATACGCCCTCTATGACCGTCAGACCATGCCCACCGCCCTACCGGTGAATTGGCTTTTTGCCACCCTCCTCCTCTCGCAGCATCTCTTCCATTTCATCCAATCCATCGACAGCAGAGCGCATCTGCGCCTCATCATCCACGCCCACTGTCTCGGCATCCGCAACCTGGCCCCCAAAATCCATTTCCATCTGTCGCTGTTCCTCGGCGATTACGGCTTGAACGACAGGCGCAGTCTTCTTTGGGGTGACATCGGTTTGCCCTGACGATTGGCCATCAGCAGCCTGGCGTGCGGCTTCAACGTCGGCCTCGGATCCGCCTGACCCGTCCGATGGCGGCGTCATCGGCATGGCGCGCACACTCAGCGGCAGCGTGCCCTGCGATCCACCTCCCCCCGGGTCCGGAAACGGCAACTCCCCCGTCTGCGCCCCGTGGATTGCCTTGAACAACCGATCGTCAAAATATTGGATCCGCTTCGCGCGGACAGGCATCTGGGCATCGATGACCATGACGATCTCGTCGAGCGGTAGGCGGCGCGCCTCATCCTCGGGCAGGAGAGAGCTTTCTTCGGTCCGGGTGGACTGGCTACGGCCCTCGAAGGGGTTCTTGCCGATGGACTGGGATCGCGTGATGACGGTCTTCGTGGTCTTGCCAACCGCTTTGCTCAGCTCCTCGACGGTTTTTTCATCGGACGGCGTCAAGTAAAGCTTCACGCCCGCATTGCCCTGCAGGGCGCGGCGGGTGTTCTCGCCGTAGATTTCATCGAGGGCGGGGATGGTTTGGGTGACGACGGCAAGGTGACCACGATAGGTCCGCAGGGTCTCGATGCTTTCGACCACGATGGGCATCTTGCCGAGACGGTTGAACTCGTCGAGCATGATCATTACGGGCCAGGGCTCATCCGGTCCGGGGTCCTTTTCCTGCATGGCCGAGAGAAGATCGGAGAAGAAGAGCCGGATCAGCGGCGCGAGGGGCTTCACCATCAGCGGCTGGACCACGAGATAGACCGAAAAGGGCTTCTTGCGGATCGTCCGGAAATCAAAGTCCGAGACTGCCGTCGCTTCATCGATGGCCGGGTTCTGCCATTGGTCGAGCCCCGATGTCATCAGGAGCGAGACATAGGAGGTCAGCGTATCGTTGTTGGTTGAGGCCAGCCGCGTGAAGATCAACTTGGCGGCCCTGTTATCGACCTCATGGCCGCGCGCGAAATACTCCTTCTGCTTGTTCCCGCCCGAGGCCGCGATGCGGTAGATCTCGCCCAAGGTGGGGCGCTTGCGCTGGAAGGCCAGCAGGCCTGCCGCCACGAAGAGATCGATCCCGCCCTTGAGCAGCCCCTGCACCCGGTCATTGTCGCTTTGCAGAAAAAGCGTCGCCAGGAGCTGCAGTTCCATCTGCTGGCGCGCGGGATCTTTCAGTTCGAAGATGCGCAAGAGCGGGTTGTAGCGATGCGTGCGCTTGCCCTCCCAATCGGTGGGGGCAAAGCGATAGACCTTGTCGCCTTGGGCTGCACGGTGCCGGGCCGTGGCCTCAAAGCACTCGCCCTTCACATCGAGCGTCACGGCGGAGCCTTGCCAGGTCAGCAGGTTCGGAATGACAAAGCCCGTGGTCTTGCCACGGCCCGTGGGCGCCACGATCAGCGCATGCGGAAAAACCTTGGAGCAGATGTAGTTGGCGCGGGAGCCCGGCGGCCCCAGCTTGCCGAGGATGAACCCGGTGCCCGGCGCCCCGAAGAAGCCATTGGCCTTCATCTCGCGCGCGGTCTGCCAATGGGTCTGGCCAAACCGTGTCAGGGCGGACCCCGAGAGGGCGAGGCTCAGCATCAGGCCGGCGGCGGCGAAGCTGCCGATGATCAGGTGAATAAGTTGCGCGGCCTCCGGGCGGCGATCGAGGATCGCCATGTAGTTCTGCGCAATATAAGCAAAGTCGATCTCGGCCCCAAACCCAAGATCCTGGTAGGTCAGCACCGCCGAGGCGATGGTATAGCCCATGGCGGCGGTCACCAGCGTTACCAACAAGACACCGGTCGCGATCCGCGCCTTTCCCATGGGCGCGCTCAATGGACCTGTCCCCGCTCGGTCTCGCCATCCACATCGCCAATGCGGTGTTTTTCGTATTCGGTGTCGGCGAGATCATCGACCACCTGGCGCAAGGCCTCCGTGTTGGCCGTCGCTGCATCCGATTGCAGGTAGACCTTGGCGACATAGAGCCGGTCGAGGCGGTCCTCGAGAACCTTCTCCAGCGCATCCGCATCACCCCAAGTGAGCCGGTCGAGTTGGCAAACGTCCAGCACCCGCGCGATCTCGTCGCGAAATGCGTCCCGCTCCGCCTCGGTCTCGAAGGGCGCGGACAACTCCCCCGCCCGCTCATGGTCCAGAACACGCGTAATCTCGTCTGCAAGGCGGTCGGCACGGTCAGACTGCGGCGCAGTTTCACCGCTGGCTGCGAGGAGTGCGTCGCGCGTGCCAGACCCAAGCCCGTCGCGCATCTCGTTTTCGCGGCGGACCTCGTTGATGGCCTCCGTGTCGCGGATCTCGACGACGGCTGCATAGGTCGCGCCGAGCCCGCGGGCAAGGTGGGACGGCATGTCCGGATAGCGCTCCCTGAATTCATCCGTGACAGCATCTGCAACGGGCGTGCGGACATCGCGTCCCTCCATGATCCGGTCAACTTCGCGGGTGATCTCGCTGGCGCGGGCCGCATCGGTGATGGTCTCCCTGTAGGGCTCAGACCGGTCAATCACATCGCCAGGGCGTGCGAGCAGATCCGGGTGCGCCTCGAGATACGCGCGCTGCTCCGTCTCGATCCGGCGCTCCGCCCGTGAGACCACTTCCCAGTCCCGGTCCTCGATCTGCTGCGTTGTCAAACCCTCGGCGCGCATCTCCTGACGGATTGTTCCTTCCATCGCCCGCACCGCGCCCTCATGATAATGGAACTGCTCGCTGACCGCTTCCGCTTCCATGACACCATCCCGGCGCAGCACGTTCTCCCGCTCCAAGAGCGTGCCAAGTTCGACGTGCACATCGTTGAGAATGTCGCGCGCCTGTTCCAGATCGGCGCGGCGTTCGAGATTCAGATCGCGCGCCTCGGCCACCTTGGCGAGATCATCTGCGATCCATTGATGCTCGAGCGCTGCATTTGAGGCGCCCGTCTCGATCCGGGCCACCACTTCCGATGTGCTGATCCCGGTGCCGTGTAGTGCCGCGTCAATGCGCGATCTCAGATCGGGCTCTGCCAGACGCTCGCGCTGGCTGGCGTCAATATTGGCCTCGGAATAGATCCCGCCCTCAGACGGCGCGTCTGAGAGCGAGCCCGAGCGCAGCCCCAAGGGCTGCATATCCTGGACCTGCGCCTGGATGGCGGTGAGGCTTTTCTCCAGCGCGGGCCGCTCGGCGTCGGGCTTCTCGGCGATCATGCCCTGCACCCGCGCGAGCTTCTCCGCATAGAGGCTTCTCAGATCCTCAAAACTTTGATCCTCGGCCATATACACATCTCCTGTTCGGTCCACCTGCCCGCCGCGCGCCAGCACTTCGCCCGCGCGAAAGAGGGCTGCCGCAATATCCTCGCGGGCTTCACGCGAAGCCTCCGCGGCAAGCGAATGGTAGACGGTTCTGGTGTTGGCGATCTCCGCCAGCGTCCGGGTCAGATCGGCCCCCACACGTTCCCGCTCGCGGGGCGCGCGACCCTCTTCTTTCGCGGCATAAACTTCGCTGGTACGGGCTGGGTAATGCACCACACCCCGATCCACCCGGCGCGTGGCTTCCAGCCGCACGCCGTACTTCTCCGCCTCCTCGACCATGGCGAGGCGGAAGTCGTCATAGTTGAAGCGGTGATTGCGGCCGAGGAAGAAGAACTCGCCTTCTTGCGAGCGGCGGTTCAGCACCAGATGCGCATGCGGGTGATCCCGGTCCTCATGCACCGCAATGATGTAGTCGAAATGCCCTTCCTCGGTCTGGAAGAACCGCTCGGCCACGTCCGTCGCGATGTCGCGCACATCCTCGCCCCGCGTGCCGATGGGGAAGGACATCAGCATGTGGGTGGTCTGGCCCAGCTTGGGCTTGAAGCCCGCATCCCACCGCTTGGCAAAGCGCTCTGTCAGGTCCTTGATGTCTTGCGCCTCGAGCTTCGCCTTGCCATCCAGGAACCCGCTACTGTCGATGATATGGGTAGACTTGGTTGTGAGGTAATCGAGTTGGTTTGTGAGCTGTGATTTGGTATGCGTACCGCCGCCCCGGATCGCCTTGAAGACGGCTGGCCGATGCCCTGCTGCCGCGCGTACAAGCTGGCTCTGCTTTGCGACATGCAGCCCCTGCATCGAGCCCCGAATGCGGCTCCAGCCATCCCGGAAGACCTCCCCGGTAACAGCGTCAACGGCATCATTCAGCCGCATGGGCAAACTCCCTCAACGCGGCTGTGGCCTCCAGCTGCATGGCGTCCCGACGGCGGCGCAGGAGCAGATCGATCTCGTCAGCGGAATCCAGAATGAACCGCGCCAGCCCGCGCATCTGCGCAAGGCGCAATTCGGAGAACTCGGCACTCGTGCCGCCTACGGCCCCCTGCCCCATCCGGTTGGCCCGCGTCATCTGCTTGGCGATTTGGGCGACGCCGTTGCCGACCTCATGCAGCGAGGCCCTGTAGCGCGCCATCTCTGCTGCCATCTGCGCGTCCGGAACGAACACGCCGCCCGCCGCCTGAATGAGCCGCCGAAGCCCTTCGGCCCGGCTCTCGATCCCCGCCTCGGCCAGCACCTCGTCGAGCGACTCAAGCTCCGCAGCCGTGACCTTCACACTGACCGCTGAGACCGGGATCGCAGCATCCGTCTGGCGCTCGGCATCGGCTTTCAGGACGTAGCGCACGGCCCGCGATGTGACCTCGAAACGCTCAGCCAGCTCAGACGTCGACACACCCTCCGCGGCCTCGCGGACGATCTGCATCTTCTCGATCTCTGTCAGGCGTTTTGTTCGGGACATGCGGAAGAAAGACCCCCTATTTCCTGCCACCTTCCACCAAGGCTGCTCCCACCTTACGATAATATACCTAGCTGTCAATTATATACTTATGTTGCATTCAGGCTCAGGCAGCCTTGGTGTCCGCTTCCCCCGCGGCCCGCAGGGACGCGGCTCTGCCGCCCTCACCACCGGGCGACCCACCTGTCCTAGGGGTCCCGTCCACCAGCCCCGCCCGAGGGTCTGGCCGAACACGCATGTGTTCGGACGGAACCGCGGGCGGGCGCAAACCCCACCGACAGGGCGGACAGGCAGGGTCAAGGAGGGCCAGATTTGGGTCCCCAAATCTCTGCCGCAAAAACCGGGAGGCCCTGGCCGATAGGTTTTTGTGGATGGCCCCCTTGAGGCTGACTGGCCGGTCTGTCGCGGCCTGATCATTCCGGGCGGAGTGCGTTCGTTGAACGCGCAGGGACCGGCATCCCTGGAACAGGGATCGGGCCGCCCCAAGATCGTCCTGGGGCGGCCCATCCTCGTCAGAGGATTTAGTCCTGGGGATCTTTCGCGCTCGGCGGGAACATCACCAGCTCCGAGACCGCGACCGGGAAGTCGAGCTTGAGACTGAAGAACTCCGATCCATCCCCGTTGCGGGTGTTGCGGAACATCGCACCCACGCTTTGGAAGCGGGTGCGCTCCTGGCCATCGGTGTCGGTGAACTTGACGGGGACGGTGGCGACGTAGTGGTTGGTCATTTGGGTTACTCCTTGTTGCGATGGGGATCACCCGGCACGGGGGCAAGAGGCCCGGTCGCAAGCGCAAATGCGGAGGGTCCGCGGCAAGCCGTGGAAGCCGTATTTGTGCTTGCCGAAGCGTGAGCTGAGGGCACGAACGGGCCGACCCCGTGCGATCCACATGCATAGCAAAAAGGAGTGACCCGGATGACCCATGCCATCACCCCGCCGCAACCATCCGCGTCCTCGTCCCGCCAAGCCTGGCCGAGGAGCTGACCGAGCCCACCCGCGTGGATGCGATGTTCCGAAACACCACCCGAGGGACGCGCAGGTGTTCAGCCTCAAGTGGGACGTCTCGACCCCTCGCGTCTTGCCCCGCTGACGATGTGCGTGCGGGGCGCACCATCCCCAGCCCGTACCGATGCGGATGGGCCGCACTCTGACGGACTGGGTAGAGGGATAACGGTGCTGGCCGCCGCAGACTGCCGATCACGCGTGACCGACCGCACGCGCCATGAGAAATGACGAAAGGGCCGCGCCAAGCGCGACCCCCTCTCTTCAATCCTGCGACGTCTTCTTCGCCGGGTCCGCAACCCGCATGACCGTGAGACCTTTCGCTTCCGCCTTCTGCCCGAGGTTCAGCGCGACCCCGTTGCCGCCGAAGAGGACAACCCCCGTCGCCGCGAACTTGTCGTCCAGCATTTCGTCGTTGCACTTGAACGGTGCCGCCCGCCCGTGCGCGGACCAGCGCGGATCGAAGCGCGCCTGCGCGATCCCGCGTGCCCGGGCCCACCGAGCCGCAATCATCTCCGCCCCGTGCTTGCCACCCTTGTGGCAGAGGAAGATCTCCTGGTTGCGGTTCTGCTTGATCCGTTCGCGAACCTTGTCAAGCGTGTTGAAGATCACATCGACATCGGTCCAGTCGGTGGCGCCTGAGACGATCAGGGGCACCCCCTCGACTTTCGACTTCTCGGCGGTTTCGCGGTCGTGCTGCTCCAGCAGCTGCCGCGCCTCGAAGACCGCCCCGGTCTCCTGCGCCCGGACGCTTGCGCGCGACCCGGCTGGCGGGATGAAGGCGTGGCCGGTCTCGATCTCATAGCATTCCGCCGCCGCCTCGCTCATCACCTCGATGGCGCTGACAATCTCGCGCAGCTGCAGGAAGCGCGCCTGCGCCTCTTCGAGCGCGGTCTCGGCGATCTCCGATCCGTCGTGGGATTTTGCCAGCGCGCCGATTTTGTCGGCGGTGCGGTCGATCTCCTTGCCAAGTGCCACCTTGCGCCGCTGCAGGATCGTCGCGAGCCCATGGGCCAGCGGTTCGATTTCTGCTTCAAGCCCGGTCCCTCGCAATTGACCGAGCAGAGCCTCGAAGCTCTCGCGGATGATGCGGTCGGTCAGAACGTGATCTTCCGGGATCGGAAGTTGTGCGTTCTTCTCGGTCAGTCCGAAAAGTTCGATGGTCTCGTAGGTGTTCGCGGTGTCGTAAGCCATGTCTGGTCTCCAGTATTCAGTTGCAAGGCCACCACGTGAGTGTGGGGGCATGGCCGAATGCCTGGTTTCCGAATCTGCCCGGGTCAGGGACGGCGCAGCCGCCGGCTTGCCGGGCGCAAAAGTTTTCCGAGCGCGGCACCGGACACATGCGCGCCCTCCCGCACAGGACCACCCCATGCCACTCGCCCCGCCCTCGCCGAAAAGTTTTGCGATCCTTGACGCGGGCTGATTTGGGGGCCATCCGGAGGATATGCTTCCGCGCTCATGTGTGTGTGTTTTGACGGTAGGTTTGCCCGACACGAGCAGGCAAACGGCCCGACCGGACGCGGGAGACGAATGGAGCGGCGGGATCGTTTTGGCCTCGGGCCAAAACAGACCAGAGCGCAATCCGGCGGAGCGGCCGGGGAGGGACGTGCTCGCGAGGCGGGCAAACCGGGATGCCGGGCGCAACGCCGCGGTGAGGCCGCATGGCCGAATGCGCGACGGACCGAAGGGCCGTTCTCCCCTGCGACACGCGAAGCCGAGCAGGGGAGGCCGCAAGGCTAAAGCGAAGAAGAGCTTCGCAACATTTTCCTTCCAGCAAGCTGAATAAACAAGCTAGTATCTCGCAAGGCGCCTATTGATTTCCCTAATGGGAAGTCTGCATCTCGGGTGATCACGAACCGCCTCGAGGCCCGACTTGAGGAGGACGGTCGAACAAACCTCGTGACGTTCCATTTCATCGAAGACCCACAGGACGCCGTGCATCGCGATTTCTTGGCGCTCCGCCTCAACCCTGAGTGCTCCGTCTCCGGTAAGGAGAACCCAACCCCTCTCAGCCGCGAGGCAAAATGCAAAGACATCTGGCGTCGATAGCATAGCTTTCGCCCGCTTAAGCTCAGTCGCGCGTGCAGTTTCTTCCGGCGTGAGCTCTTCCACTCTTAGTCCCAGATCGATCAGATCAGGGCCCATCCAGTCGAGAAGTTCCGCTTCATAAAGAATATCTGGAACAACAAAATCATAGGGGAGGTCAAAGAGCCTCGCTGTCAGCGAGGCTCTCTCGATGTCGATCAGGACGGAGGTATCAGAAACAAGAACTTGCACACAGCGACTATGCCATGTGGTCCAAACGTTCTTCCAGTTCTTTTACTCGTATTTCGAGAAGCTCAGCCGCACGAGACAACCCAATCAACCCCTCGGAGAGGGCACGAAAACACAACCTTTGAAAGCGGTCCGGTTCTTCTCGGTCCCAAGGAATGGAATTCGGCTCCTCGAACGGCTCATCCCGCCAACCTCGTTGCTTATAGACCTTGAAAAGGCGCGCAAATGTTGCCTGGTTGATGATCTCCAAATCCTTGCATCGATACGTCAGCGCTTGAATGCTGACGCCAAACCGATCCTTCAGACTAATGAGCTCACCAATGCTTATGTCCGTTCTGCGGGCACCAATCTCCTGCCGTAGCACTTCTGCCGGAACGAGGAACGCACCAGCAAATCGATTTGCGGCGCGTTCTGAATCGCACCCTTCGGCGACCTTAAGAACCATGTGGCCCAGTTCGTGAGCTAAACTGAAGCGCTTCCGTTCAGACCAGGTCTTCTTCTTGATCATGATCACCCGCGCGGAGTGATGCTCTTTTCGACGGACTTTGGCCGCAAGGCCATCGATACGATCAACGTCCAGAGACAACACCTTGATCCCGTGCTCCTCGAGGAGTTCGGCAAGCATTGGAATCGGGTCATGACCAAGCTGCCAAGAGGCACGCATGTTTCGAGCCGCGTCCTCTGCATCACGAACATCGGTCACCCAGTAGGGCGCTTCGTGCGGGGCATCCCACTCCTGGCTCGAAAGATTCAGCAAGCTTTCGACAGCCAGGTACTTTTCAACCATATTGAGCGTCTTGGCTTCGATCGTCGCGATCTCCTTGGCCGACGAGCTGGCTGACTTGCGAAACTCTACGCCCTCCAACTCAAGCTCGTCGTCGCTCAGTAGGAAATCCACAGAGACCTCGAGTGCTCGGGCAAGACTCAGCAGCACGCCCGATCCGGGCATGTCTTCATTGCGCTCGTACTTGCCTATGGCTTGAGCGGACACCTTGTTATCCATGGCATCGGAAAGTGCACGGAGCGAAAGGCCAGATGCCGCCCGGGCTCCTTTGAGTCTCTTGCCAATCATAGCGTCCTCCCAGTGGGTGGTTTACATTTCACCCATATGATTGATATTGTGTAAACCACAACGCTTGAAAGCGCGGCTTTTTGTCCCTATTCTGTAACACGAGGCCAAACGGAAGGCAAATTTGTAAACCGCCCAATCGCCCCAAGAGGCGCTAGAGAGGCAAAGAAGCGAGGAAGCAGTCATGAACGCGCCATTTGCGGGCGACTTGCCAAAAGGAATTCAGAAGATCACGGCGCTGCCGGACCCCGGCCTGGCAGAACTTTGGGACTCAATCATCGTCGAAGCCGAGATGAAGGAGCACCTGCTCTCTCAGGCGGTTCTGAACTTCACTATGCGACCAAAGATGAGCCGAGCCGTGTTGCCGCTCCATGGCGTTATCCTCTTAGTTGGCGCGCCAGGGACAGGCAAAACGTCACTTGCAAGAGGCTTGGCCAACCGGACAGCAGCGGCTTTCAAGGGAGGCAACTTCCAACTGGTCGAGGTTGAAGCGCATGGCCTGACGAGTTCCGCAATGGGGAAAACGCAGCGGGCGGTTTCCGACCTCTTCGCGCAGACCCTTTCAGAGCTTGCCAATGCAGGCCCAACGATTGTGCTGCTAGATGAGGTGGAAACACTTGCGGTCGACCGGTCCAGGCTCAGTCTCGATGCCAACCCAGTCGACATTCATCGAGCCACGGACGCCGTTCTGGTTCAGCTTGACCTGCTGGCAGAATCCCACAAAAACCTGCTGTTTGTGGCGACCAGTAACTACCCGGAAGCGGTGGACGATGCCTTCGTTTCCCGATGCGATCTGGTTCTTGAAGTCCCCCTTCCTGCAAAGGAAGCCTGCAAGACCATTTTGCGGGAATGTCTGTTGGGGCTAGGCAGCACGTATCCTGAGGTAGAAGAGCTTACCAGAGACCGTAGCTTCGATACCTGTGCCGGCGAATTCGTCGGCCTTGACGGAAGGGCGATCCGAAAAACCGTTGCAAACGCGCTCGCCTCGAACACTCAGGTGGCCCTGAATCCTGGTTCGTTAACACTGTCGCAGTTGGCAGCAGCCGCGAAATCAGCCCAAACCAACAAAAAAGCAAATCGGGGGAAGTGATGCCGACCGTAACCCGCCGAACATTCCGGAGCTCTCCGCATCGCGACGCCTTCGCGACATGGGCCGCCATCAGCGCCTTGCTCACCCGGACAAATACCGGAGCGCAGCAAGAACTCGGCAGTGTCGCTGGTATTGCAAGCAGCATAATTGCGGACAAAGCCTGCGAAAACTCGCCAATCATTGTCAGCTGTGAGGGACCGCAGACGCGCATTTACTGTCTATACGATGACGATGCGATCGATGGGTCGGACGTGAACGAAGACGTTCTCGGGTTTGACCCGTTAAAAGGTGATTGGTCGATTTCGCTGCCCTGTGAGCCCGATGACCTCGGTTGGGTTCAATCGGGTTTGAAACAGAAAAGTGAGCGCATCACAGCCCGCGACAAAAACGAAACCAAAAAGCAAGATACCGCCAACAATTCGCAGGGTGCTACGCTCGAAATTGATCTTGAGGGGTTGTTGAAACCATGACATCGGTCATCACATATTCCCGCACCCAGTCTGTCACCTATGTGGCTGATAACATCCTCAAGAGCCTCAAAGACATTATCCGTCTGAGTGGCATGGACCCGACGAATTTCGTGAATGACACGGAAATCAACATGCGCGGCATTAAGGTATGGTTGGAGAGCGAAGACCTCGAGAAGATCACACTGGAGATATACGATCCGGCATCCAATAATTTGATCCTGCGTTGGGACATTGACGTGGCCTACAGTTGGTCTGCTGGAGATGGAAACTTCTGGACGGACACCGATCAACTCCGTTGGGCAATTCGCAAAGCGGGCGTGGCACCGGCAAGCGCCAAGTATGACCTCCTTCTACGTACAAAGCCTGGACGACCTGATGTCCCTGGTTGGTACCGAACCACTGCTCGCTCTACGGACGGTATGGTTCGTCAAAGCCTTGGCTCCACCATCGAACACAATGGTCTGGGAGCGACTGCATCGTATTGGAGGCAGGCATCATGATTTCACTCCCGGACGCATTCAAGAAGTTCAAAAGCCGACTGGAGTTGAACGAGAGTGAGCGGCAGAACGCATCCAAGCGGCAGAAGGAAGTTCGCGAGCACCTGGATAAAGCCTTTCAGATCGACCGTAGCTTTTTGACAGGAAGCTATGCCCGCTGGACCAAGTCCAAACCACTCAAGGATGTCGATATCTTCTTCGTTCTCGGAAAGGACGAGGACCACTATCGAGACAAACACCCTGACAAGATACTGACCGCGTTCTACGATAAGTTGGTTGACGTTTATGGAAGCAGCGCCGTCAAGAAACAGGGACGCTCCGTAGGTGTAGATTTCGGTGTTGTTGTCGATTCAGACGACAACACAGACTACCGGGTTGTAAGCGTGGATGCCGTGCCCGCATTCGCAAACGGAGACGACTACGAGATCCCCAACAACACAACCGGGAAGTGGATGGGAACAAATCCCGAAATCCATGCACAGAAGGCTGTTGCGGCCCACCAAGCCTATGGCAATGAGTGGAAAGGCCTAGTGCGCATGGTGAAGTACTGGAACCAAAACGTCCGCCATGGAGAAAAACCTATCAAGCCATCCTTTCTGATCGAGGTCATGGCGATGGAGTGTCTACATGGCGGGTGGGGCGGCTCACACGATCGCGAAATCCAAGCATTCTTCGCTACGTTGCGCGACCGAATTCACGAGGATTGGCCAGATCCGGCCGGGCTCGGGTCTTCTGTCAGCGATCGAATGGACGCGGCGATGGTAACACGCGCCCAGACAATTCTGGATCAAGCGAACCGCGACATCGCTGCCGCAATCCACTTGGCGCGCCAGGGCAAGAACGGGGACGCTCTGAAAGCGTGGCGCTCTTTCTTCGGGCCAAAATTCCCGCTGTCTTAGAAGGAAAAACCAATGGCTGAGTGGTCTCTATCACTGCTTCTATCGTCGTTGCACGAGGATATTCAGCATCGGCTGTCGACAGCGCGGAAGTCCTTCAAGCATCCGGGTACAAAAGGCGATGCAAGCGAAGCCATTTGGATTGATTTGCTCGCCCAGTACCTGCCCGAAAGATATCAGGTTGCGAGCGCGCACGTCGTCGATAGCACTGGGAATTTCAGCGACCAGATTGATGCTGTCGTTTTTGACCGCCAGTACTCGCCTTTTATTTTCACGTACGAGAAGCAACTCATTGTCCCGGCTGAGAGTGTTTATGCCGTTTTCGAGGCCAAGCAGACGGCAGACGCAAATCTTGTCAAATATGCTCAAGACAAGGTCGCATCAGTCAGAAGCTTGCATCGGACCAGTCTACCGATCCCACACGCTGGTGGGGTCTATCCACCAAAACAACTCATTCCTATTATTGGTGGTCTTCTGACCTTCGAGAGCGAGTGGAAGCCTCCTTTGGGAGCATCTTTCGAGAAGGTACTCAACGAAGGCGCTGGCGATAGAAGGTTGGACATCGGGTGTGTAGCGTCCCACGGGCATTTCCTGTTCGACCAAGAGGGCGAATATGACCTTGTCGAGGGGTCGAAACCGGCAACAGCCTTCTTGTTTGCGCTGATCTCACGCCTCCAGTTCAGCGGCACCGTACCAATGATTGATATCGATGCCTATGGAGATTGGCTGACCAAATAGTAGCCGTAGAGTTAATATTTATTTTGGCATGCCTTCCAACGCCACAAAAACCCTGCCTAACGGGTAGAGCAATCATATACCCAAACAAACACGCCAAAAGGGGAACCGTGATCCCACGGTTCCCCTTTGTGTTCAGATCGTCCTCCCCTCGCGCGCCAATTAGGCGACCAGCGAGAGCCCCGCGCCGGCGTCCTGCGGCTGATCACCGCTGTCGATGAACGGGATGATCGAGAAGGTCTGCCCGCCGCGCTGTTCTTCGTTCTGCACGGCGTTGACGCGCAGGTCGCCATCGGGCGTGTTGATCAGCAGCGACAGGTAGTCATTGCCCGTGCGGCTGCTTTTGGCAATCCAGGCGGAGCCGACGCGGATCGGTGTGCCCCGGGGCGAGCTGACCTCGATGCGGTAATCGGGGTGGGTCTCCTCGGATTTGTAGCTGTTCTCGATCAACATGAACTCCAGATCGAACATCATATTGGCGATGTAGCCCGTGAAGGCGTTGTCGGCGTCCATGGCGGTGAGCTCGCCCGAGAGCGAGCCGGATTTCATCAGGCCGTTCGAGACCAGCGGGATGATCTCGAATTCGCCACTCTGGGCCGCGCGCGCCTCTTTCGTCTGCACCGCGTTGACGCGGAACGGGCCCAAGCCGACATCGATCTGCATCGAGATGTAGGGGTTGCCGCTGGTATTGCCGGTCTCGTTCCAGGCCGTGCCGATGCGCACCTTGCGGCCTGATTTGTTGACTGCCGTCAAGTCAAAATCCGGGCTGCGCTCGGACATCTTGGCCCGCGCCTCCAACTGGATGGCAATATCGAAGCGCGTCGAGTGGATCATGCCGGTGTACTGAGCGGCTGCGGTCTCGACATTGCGGATGAGGGTTCCTGCGAACATGGGATGGTTCCTTTTGGATTGGCCGGTGTCTGACGTCCTTGCCAGCGCATCCGGGATTGCTTTCTCGATCCCTCATGGGATCACAAATCAGAAAGCCTGCTTTCCTTTCAGCCCCGCCCAAAGCTCAGAGCTGCCGTCCGAGAGGGAATGCCCCCGTGCCTCCGGGTGCTGCGCCCCTCCCCTGCCCGTCTGGTCTTGATTGGCTGCCCGGATTTTCTGCGGCGTCCTCCGATGGCGCGATGAAGAACTCCGCCTCTTTTCCGTTCAACCGGTGCCCGCCCCGGTCGGTCAGGCCGATGCAGCTACCATTCGGTAGATAGATGATGAGGTACTGACCGAGCCGGTCCTTGTGGACAACGTAGCCGGTATTGGCCCAATGCACGGTCTGGCCGGCATCGACCGCGGCTTTGATTTCATCGAGTGTCATGTGATCCTCCTTAAGAAGATTGGTGGGGAAACGACGCAAGAAGCCCGATCTTCCGACCGGGCTTCCATGCAGCATTTGTTTGGCAAACGGCCGAGACCTGTCAGGCGCTTTGCGTGGCTTGCGTCGCGCGCGCCGCCATCCAATCTTTCAGGCCAAGAACCGTTCTTCCGGCTGCGACCTCGGAGGCCCAGGCGACCCTTGGGTCGCCGCAGGGCTCATCGCCGGAATGCCGGTCGATGTGGCCATTGGCCATCCATGGCTCAGGCTGGATCCGTCGCAGCCAGTCCGCCATGCTCGGGATGCGGCCCTGGCAGTCTTCGCGGACATGCTGCTCGCCGATCCAGCGCACGGGAATGTCCCGACCTGCGCTATTGGTCAGGGTCAGGCCGAAGACACGTTCGGCATCAAACAGGCCTTGGGCATGGTGGCGCATGGCTCGGTGCGTGAAGAGCGCGAGGTGCTCTTTCGAGGCATCGAACCAGTCGTGTACAGCCTGATAGTCAGACGGCACCCCGCCGAATTTCCGGGCGGAGCTCTCGGCATGATGCAGGGGATGGGCCATATCACAGCCCCTCGTCATAGCTGTGCGCGCATTCGACATAGCGGTCCGCGTGATCGAGAGTGATGCTGTCGCCGGTGATCTCCCAGGTCAGCGTGCCATAGCCGCCCTCGTTGTTTTCGAACCCCGGGTGATGGTGATAGGCAAGCGACCAGGCGAAATCGCCAACTTCTGTGACAAGCGCCTCCGGCAGGTTAACGTCCGCAGGCTGCACCGTCACATCCTCGACATTGCCGGAGTCGCCATAGCCTTCGTATTCGGCAGTGACCTCGCTGATGCCAAGCGCACGTAGTTGCGCGATCAGCTCCGCTCGGGATGCCTTCAAGGTGGTTTCGCGCTCTGCACGCCACTGAGCCGCCATTGCGGCATAATCGATTTGGGGATTGGTCATGGGTCAGTCCTCTTGTCTGAATTTGGGGGGACCGGGCGTGGCATTGGTCTGCGCGCGCCCGGAAAGCGCAGACCGGTGAAATCCAGATCCGCGACGCCCGGCCCACAGCCCTCTTTCACTTTTCAGGCGGCTTGTTCTGCAGCTCTAGCGGCTCCCTGCCCAACGATCCGGGCCAGAATGCTTCCCGCGTCGATCCCATCCCCATGCGGCAGGAACACCCGCAACTGGAAGGCGATGATCTCTGTGAAACACCCCATGGCCTTGAGACCTTCAATCATGCCCCGATCCGCACCACCCAGCTCGAGACGCATCTCGCCTGCGACCCGGCGACGGGTCAGGGTCAGACCCCGGCCCAGATCGACAGGTGCGGTGGTGCCGAGGGCGGCGGTCAACATCTCCTGCGGTGTTTGCGGATTGGAGACGAGGAAGCGGGCGCGCAGCGCGGCCGCCCCTTCTTCGCTCAGCGTGCGCCCGATCATGGCGGTCGCCCCGTCCGGCGTGACCCGGTAGATGCGCTCATTGGTGGTCGGAATATCCTTCCAGATCGGCAGCAGCAGTCCGGTCAGCAGGTAGAGCTTGGTCGTGGTGGTTTTTGGCAGGGATGCAGCCTCGGTATCCCAAAGCCCTGCAAACTCGGGCCTTCCGATGTCTTCCCAGGCCGAGGACTCGAACCGCGCCTCCTCCAGATAGCTGGACCCGTTTGGCCGCACCGCCTTGCGCATCAGCGTGACAATGTCCTCGTCATACATCTGCATAGGGCGCGCAGAGATGAGCGCCGCGCGGCCGGAAGCGCGATTGATCATCGGTAGCTTGTCGGGATTGCGCGATATAGCCTCTTCTGCCCAAAGGACGTGGACCGGGTCGGTGACCTCCAGCCCGATGATCCGCGTTACGGCGCCGGATTTCGGGCAGGTCCAGAGATCCTCGGTGGAGACCTGTTCGATCTTTTCGCCGCGCAGGGTTTCGACGCCGAGATCGAGCGTGCCCGCCGCGCGCGCCCGTTCCGTCTGATCGGCAATCCGGCGCATGAACTCGGCAAAGAGCGCGTTTTGCATGTGGATGGGAAGGGCAAGCACCCGATTCAGAAACCGCTGGATCGGGGGAAGCTCCTCGAGAAGCACACCGTCCTTGTCGATCAGCCGCAGGGCTGTCCAGTCGGTGAAGCTCTCGTAGCTCATCGCCTCAGCGCGCCCGGCGGCAAGATCGGCGAAATACCCACGCAGTGCCGCCCGCGCGATCGGGCTTTCGAGATTGTCCTCCTCGCGGAACATGCCCTGCGAGCCGGTCTCGCGCTGGCCCTTGGTCAGGGCCCCCAGCTGGTCGAGGCGTTTGGCGATCGTCGAGGTGAAACGTTTCTCGCCATGCACATCCGAGGTGCAGACCCGAAAGAAGGGCGCGCTGACCTGGGCAGAGCGATGCGTGCGGCCCAGCCCCTGGATGGCCGCATCTGCGCGCCAGCCGGGCTCCAACAGGTAGTGCCGCCGCCGCTTCTGGTTCTTCGCCGTTTGCGCCGCGTGATAGGATCGGCCCGTGCCGCCGGCATCGGAGAAGATCAGGATATCCTTTTCGCCGTCCATGAAGGCTTGGGTCTCCGACGAATTGCTGCTGGCGGCGCGCTTCTCAATGAAGAGATGACCGTCCTCGGCCTTCAGTGGCCGGATCGATCGGCCCGTGACTTCCGCGACCGCCTCGTCGCCAAGGGCCCAGAGGATCTGATCCAGCGCCGAAGGGATTGGGGCCAGCGTCATCAACTCCATCATGGCCGCGTCACGCAAAGCGAGCGCCTCGCGCGAGACAACCAGCGCCCCGGTCTCATCCCGCAAAGGTTCCGCCACCATATTGCCGTCGATCTCGACCAGCTTTTGCGCATGGATCGGGAAGGCCTGTTCGAGGTAGCCCAGGACGTAATATGCCGCGTCACCGTTATGCGGAGTTCGGGATTTCAACCTGTTGTTCTGCTGATTCATTTTCGGGTTTCCACTTTGGATAATCATGACGCCTCTGCTCTCAACCGCAGAAGGACATCTTCCATGAACTCCCCCTCCAACTCTCCGCTCAGTGGCCGTGCTGACGATCGGGAAGACCCGCTTACGCCAGTCCGTTTCGCGCTTTATGCTTGGCGGAAGGGAAAAGATTGGGTGGAAACCGCGGGTGGCAGAAAAGAGCGACATCGGGGAGGAAATGGCGCGGGTTCGAGCGCGTCTGGCCGATCTGGATGCCGA
>NZ_FNYY01000009.1 GCF_900109145.1 Marinovum algicola | reverse complement strand
TTCCCGACGAGCTGTCGGCCTTCGGCCTGCAATTCGGTCACGGGCTGGGGCTGGCGCTGCACGAACGCCCGATCATCTCGCGCGCGGTCTCGCTCGACAACCCGATGGAAATCCAGACCGGCATGGTCTTTGCGCTCGAGACCTATTGCCCCGCCGCCGACGGCTTTTCCGCCGCGCGGATCGAGGAAGAGGTGGTGGTGACCGACACCGGCTGCGAGGTGATCTCGCTCTTTCCGGCACAAGACCTGCCGATCGCCAACCGCTACTGACCGGCGCGCCGCAGGGGGACATTATGACCAAGAAAACCAACACCGAAGACTACCTGCGCATGTACCGCCAGATGGTGCGCATCCGCACCTTCGAGGACAATGCGAACAAGCTTTACCTCTCGGCCAAGATGCCGGGGCTGACCCATATGTATTCCGGCGAGGAAGCCGTCGCCGTGGGCATCTGCGAGGCGCTGAAGGTGACCGACAAGATCACCTCGACCCATCGCGGCCACGGCCATTGCGTCGCCAAGGGCGCGGCATTCCGCGAGATGTTCTGCGAGCTTCTGGGCAAGGAAGAGGGCTATTGCCGCGGCAAGGGCGGCTCGATGCATATCGCCGACCAGTCGAATGGCAACCTCGGCGCCAATGCCATTGTCGGCGGCTCGATGGGCATCGCCACCGGCGCGGCCTTTACCGCCAGGTTGCTGGGCAAGGAGGACGTCACCGTCTGTTTCTTCGGCGATGGCGCCACGGCGCAGGGGTTGATGTACGAGGTGATGAACATGGCCGCGCTCTGGCACCTGCCGGTGATCTATGCCTGCGAAAACAACGGCTATTCCGAATATACCCGGACCGAGGAAATCGCCGCCGGCTCGATCTGCGCCCGCGCCGAGGCCTTCGGCATCGAGGCGCATCAGGTCGATGGGCAGGATGTGCTGGCGGTCAATGCGCTGACCCGCACCTTGGTCGAACGCGCCCGCAAGGGCGAAGGGCCGTTCTTTCTGGAGCTGATGACCTATCGCTATCACGGTCACCACGTGGGCGACATCAACCGCGAATATTACCGCTCCAAGGACGAAGAGAAGGACTGGAAGGACAATCGCGACCCGATCATCCGGTTCCGATCCTGGCTGGTCGAGGAAGGCATCGCCGGCGAAGACGAGATCGAGGCGATGAACGAAGAGATCAAGGCCGATGCAACCGCCGCCGTCGAATATGCGCTGGCGGCCCGATACCCCGACGTCTCCGAGGTGGACATGCATGTCTACACCGATGTGACACACGCGCTGGCGCGCAGCCCGGCCTGAGGAGGAACCGATGCGACAAATCACCCTGTCCCAGGCCGTGAACGAAGCCCTGGCCGAGGAAATGCGCCGCGACGAGCGCGTGTTCATCATTGGCGAAGATGTGGCAGAGGCCGGCACGCCGTTCAAGGTGCTCTCGGGTCTGGTCGAGGAGTTCGGCACCGCGCGGGTGGTGGATACGCCGATCGCCGAGCCGGGCTTCATGGGCCTCGCCGTTGGCGCGGCGATGACCGGCACGCGGCCCGTCGTCGACCTGATGTTCGGCGATTTCATCTATCTGATCATGGATCAGCTCTGCAATCAGGCAGCGAAAACCCATTACATGTCGGGCGGCAAGCTGAACGTGCCGCTGGTGCTGCGCACCAATCTTGGCGCCACCCGCCGTTCGGCGGCGCAGCATTCCCAGTCGCTGCATGCGCTGGTTGCGCATATACCGGGGCTCAAGGTCGCCATGCCCTCATCGGCCTATGAGGCCAAGGGGCTGATGAAGACCGCCATCCGCGACGACAATCCGGTGGTGATCTTCGAAGACAAGCTGATGTACAACGACAAGGCTCCGGTGCCGGAGGAGGAATTCCTGATCCCCTTCGGCGCCGCCAATATCAAGCGCGAGGGCCGTGATATCACCCTGATCGGCACCTCGTCGATGGTGCAGGTCTGCGAAGCCGCCGCCGATCTCCTCGCCCAGGAGGGGATCAGCGCCGAGGTGATCGACCCGCGCACCATCGTGCCGCTGGACGAGGCGACGCTGCTGGCATCCGCACGCAAGACCTCGCGCGTGATCGTGGTGGACGAAGGCCACCAGAGTTACGGGGTGACCGGCGAGATCGCCTCCCGGATCAATGAACAGGCATTTTATCACCTCGACGCGCCGGTGCTGCGCATGGGGGCGATGGATGTGCCGGTGCCGTTCTCGCCGGCGCTCGAGGATATCACCGTGCCGACCCCCGAGGGCGTGGCGGCGCAGGCGCGCAAGCTGATGGCGGGGGAGATGATCCATGCCGCGGAATGAAACCTCGGGTCTGCCCCCGCATGAGGTGATCATGCCGGCGCTCGGCATGGCGCAGGACAGCGGGGTGATTGTCGCCTGGCACAAGGCACTGGGCGAGGCGGTCGCCGCCGATGACGTGCTGTTCGAGGTCGAGACCGACAAGGCGACGATGGAGGTGCCCGCCGGCGCCGAGGGTTTTGTCACCCATATCGGCGCCGAGGCCGGGGCCGAGGTGCCGGTGGGCGAGGTGATCGCGCTGATCGGCGCCAGCTCTGACGCGGGGCAGGGCGCTGAGGGTTCCGGTTCGGCGCCGCCCGTCACGGCCGAGCCCGTGCCCGAGGGCGACAACGTGATCATGCCGGCGCTCGGCATGGCGCAGGACAGCGGGGTGATCGTCGCCTGGCACAAGGCGCCGGGCGAGCAGGTTGCCGCCGGGGACGTGTTGTTCGAAGTCGAGACCGACAAATCCACAATGGAGGTCGAGGCCGGATTCGACGGCTACGTCGCGGCGCTGCTGGCCGAGGCCGGAGAAGAGGCGCCGGTCGGCGAGACCATCGCGGTGATCGTGGCGGAAAAGCCCGGCACCCCGGTGCAGAAGAGCCGTGGCGCGGTTCCGGCGGCCAAGGTGGAGCCGACGGAAAAATCGCCTTCGCCGGCGCCAGCAAAGGCGAAGTCCAACGCGCCGGCGCAAACGTCGCCGCCGGCTTCGCGGACCGGCCGTATCCTCGCCTCACCCAAGGCCCGGCGTCTGGCGCTGGAACAGGGGCTCGACCTGTCGCGCCTGGCCCGGGCCGGCCATCCGCAGCCCTATCACGTCGCCGATCTCGAGGTGCTGCGGGCGCTGCCCGCCGCAAGTGCCGAGGCGGCGCCGGCGGTGTCGCGACGTCTCACCGCCGAGATCCCGGCCGACGGATTTGCCGATTTCGCCGCCTGGGCCGCCGACAGCGCCGGGCTGACGGACCCGGCGGCGCTGCTCGCCGGCATGGCGGCGGCAAGCCTGGGCAAGCCGGGCGCGATCGTCGCGGTTGAGCGCCTCGGCGCCACCCGGTTCTATGTCACCGCCGCCGGTCCGCTGTCGGGCGTGTCAGAGGCGCCGCCCGATGCCGTGCCCGACCTTCGCTTGCGGGATCTGCGGCTCAGCCGGATCAGCAGCCTCGCCCTCGGGGCCGAGGACGCGCCGGTTCTGACCCTGACGCCCTCGGGCGGCGGTCATGTCGTCACGCTGGAATGCGCCGGGGATCAACTGGGCGCGGCGGATGCCGTGGCGCTTGTTTCCGAATTCGCGGGCCGGATGGAACAGCCACTCCGCCACCTGCTCTGAGCCATGGAGGCCAACATGGAATGCACCGATCTCTATATCAACGGACGCTGGGTGCCGGGCGCCGGCGGCGCGCGGTTCGACGTCATCAATCCGGCCGATGAACGGGTTCTGGCCTCGGTCGCCTCGGCCGAGATCGCCGATGCCGATGCGGCGCTCGACGCGGCCGAGGCCGCGATGAAGGACTGGGCCGCCCGCACCCCGCGCGACCGCTCGGAAGTGCTGCGCAAGGCGTGGGAGCTGATGACCGCGCGACAGGAGGCCTTCGCCCGGTTGATCACCCGGGAAAACGGCAAGGCGCGGGCCGATGCGATGGGCGAGGCGGGCTATGCCGCCGAGTTCTTTCGCTGGTTCGCCGAGGAAGCGGTGCGCGCCGACGGGCTGATCACCCGGGCCCCGGCCTCCGGCGCGCGGATCGTGGTTCAGCACAAACCCGTCGGGCTTGCCGTACTGGTCACGCCCTGGAACTATCCGGCGGCCATGGGCACCCGCAAGATCGCCCCGGCGCTGGCTGCGGGATGTGGCGTGATCATCAAGCCGGCCTCGGAAACGCCGCTGACCATGCTGGCGCTGATGCCGCTGCTGGAAGAGGCGGGTGTGCCGCCGGGCCTTGTCAACGTGCTGCCGACGACTGGCAGCGGCGCGCTGGTCGATCACATGCTGCATGATCCGCGGGTGCGGGTGATCTCTTTCACCGGCTCCACCGGCGTGGGCCGCAAGCTGTTGAAATCCGCCGCCGACCAGGTGCTGAAGCCGGCGATGGAGCTGGGCGGCAACGCGCCCTTGATCGTCTTTGAGGATGCCGACATGGAAACCGCCGTCGCAGGCGCCATGCTGGCCAAGATGCGCAATCTCGGCGAAGCCTGCACCGCCGCCAACCGGATTTATGTGCATGCGGAGGTGGCCGAGGCCTTCACCGCTCAACTCACCGAACGGATGGCCGCTCTGAAGGTCGGCAACGGTCTCGAGGCGGACATCGACGTCGGCCCGCTGGTCAATGCCGCTACCCGCGACAAGGTGGCGGCATTTGTCGAGGATGCGATGGCCCGGGGCGCCGAATTGCGACTGGGCGGCAAGGTTCCCGAGGGCCCCGGCTTTTTCTATCCGCCCACGGTGCTGACCAATGTCGCGCCGGATGCGGATTGTGTCCATGACGAGATCTTCGGCCCGGTCGCCGCGATCCAGACCTTCACCGATCAGGACGAGGTGATCGCCCGCGCCAATGACACCGAATACGGGCTGGTGGCCTATGTCTTCACCGAGGATTTCAGACGCGGCATGCAGGTCTGCGAGCGGCTCGACTATGGCATGGTCGGGCTCAATCGCGGGCTGGTGTCGGACCCGGCGGCGCCCTTTGGCGGGGTCAAGCAATCCGGGCTGGGCCGCGAAGGCGGGCACGAAGGCATGCTCGAATTCATGGAAACCCAGTATATCTCGGCAAGCTGGTAGGGGGCGGAAATGACGGATTTTATCGCAGCCCCCTCGGTTCGGGCGCTGGCCCTGCAACGGGGAATCGACCTGAAGACACTGGCGCAGGATCTGGGCCGGACCACCATCGCCCGCGAGGATCTGGAACGCCCCCCACGTGCCACCGCGCCCTCGGGCGAAAACAGCTATTGGGAGGTGGATCACGCCGCCTTTGGCCCGGTCACCGAAGAGCCGACAAGCCGCTTTGCCCGGGCGGCGGCGGCCAATCTGGCCGCGGCCAATGCGATGATCCCGCAGGTCACGCATCACGACCGGGCCGATATCACAGCCCTCGAAGGTTTTCGCAGGACGCTGAAAACCGAGGCGCAAGAGCGCAATATCAAGCTGACCGCGCTGGCGTTCCACATCAAGGCGCTGGCACGGGCCTTGCGCGCCTTCCCGCGGTTCAACGCCTCGCTCAGCCCTGATGGCAAGACGCTGGTTCTGAAGGATTATGTGCATGTCGGCATTGCCGTCGACACCGCCCATGGACTGATGGTGCCGGTGCTGCGCGACGTTGACAGGGCAGGTCTCTGGCAGATCGCCGGGGAGATATCAGACCTCGCCGCGCGGGCGCAGGACCGCAGGATCGGGCCCGAGGAGATGGGCGGCGCCTCGATGACCGTCTCCTCGCTCGGGGGCATCGGCGGCACGGGGTTCACGCCGATCGTCAATCCGCCGGAGGTGGCAATTCTGGGCATTTCCCGCACCGAGACCGCCACGCTCTGGCAGGATGACACCCCGCGCCCGGTGCCGATGCTGCCGCTCGATCTCAGTTACGATCACCGGGTGATCAACGGTGCCGATGCGGCCAGGTTCATGCGGTATCTTTGCGGGCTGCTGGAAGACCCGCGCCGGATGATGGTGTGACCGCACCGCCGGCCAGTGCCGCGCCATGCAGCGCCGAATCTCAGGACGCGGGCGGCTGCGTCGGCGCCGGGCCGGTCCGCATCAGGGTGTTCTGGTTGATGGCGTAATCCTGGTACATTGGCAGGGTCGCGGCGCCGATTGCCCGGGCCATGCCGCCCAGCCGCCCGGCCTCGCAGTCCGGCCGCAGCACGCCTTGCAGGTCCATGCCGTCAAGTTGGCGGTTCACCTCTGCCACCAGCGCCCGGCGGACATGTTCGGGAAAGGCGCCGTCGATCACCACCGCATCGAAATCGATCAATGCCAGCGACGACACCGCGGCATGCGCCAGCCCATGCGCCGCGATCTCGATCCAGGCCTGAACCGGCCCGGGACAATCCTTCCAGACGGACGAATCGCGCGCCACCCGGCCCGGGTCTTCTCCGGCGTCGCGCAGCATTTCCTCAAGCACCGTCAGCGAGGCGTGATCGACCAGCCGGTCGCGTCCGGGGCGGCCGGGCACGCGCAGCGGCCCAAAGCCGCCGGCGTTGCCCCGGCGGCCGAAAAAGATGCCGGAGTTCAGAACGATACCGCCGCCGACAAAGGTGCCGACAAAGAAATAGACAAAGTCGGATTGTCCGAGATGCGCGCCATGCATCAATTCGCCGGTGCAGGCGGCGGTGGCATCATTGGCGATGCTGACGGGAAAGGGCACCAGCCGGCTTATTTCGCTCCGGATATCGACCGACTTCCACCGCGCCATCTCTTCTCTCGGCGCGCCGAATTCCTCGGTCCAGCTCCAGAGTTCCCAGGGCATGGCAATGCCCAATCCCGAGATGTCCGATTTGTGCAGACCGGCGCGGCGAAGCACTTTCGGCAGGGCGCTTTTGACAAAGGCGATGCTGCGCTCCGGCGTGGGATATTGGTGAAAGTCGTGCTGCACCGCGCGCAGCGCACCGGCAAAGTCCACGATGGCAAGGTCGAACCCCCGGCGCCCGATCCGCAGCCCGAGATAGTGGCGCGCGTCGGGGTTGATCCGGGCCGGGACCGACGGCTGGCCGATCTTGCCGCGCTGAGGCGTGCCGCGGATCAGGAGGTTTTCCTCTTCCAGCGTTCGGAAAATCACCGAGACCGCATTGGGGGACAATCCGGTCGCCTGAGTGGCCTCGGCCTTGGTCAGCTCGCCGTGGCTACGGATCAGTTGCAGGATCAGCCGCTCGTTATAGTCGCGCACGGCAACCTGGTTGGAACCCTTTTGCGGGTTGGAGCGCAGCAGCGCCTCGCGAGCTGACGCCGGGCTTCCGGGCCCTGTATCGGTTTGATTCTTCACGATTCTGCCCCGTCTGGTCTGCCTCGTTTGGCTCCCGCCTGCATAGTAGGAGCTCTTGGCGGATTGGCAAGAGAAGACCGTGGTGTTACTCTCAATTATTACTTTCGAAGGAATTAATAATTGACTCACGACCCAACTCTGGCATACATAGCCACCCGTGATCGACGGATCACATAATGCCCGAGTCGTCGCCTGGCGGCCGGGGCCGAACCAGCGGACGCCGAAGATGATCACGCCCGACACCTTTCCCCAGAGCAAGATTGCCGATCTGGCGCAGCGCATCGCTGGCCTGCCGAAAAAGCCCGGCCGCTGGCTGGTCGCCATTGCCGGCGCGCCGGCCGGGGGCAAATCCATCCTTGCCGCCAATGTGACGGCGGCGGTCAACGAGGCCGGCCGCAGCGCGCGCGCCATCCCGATGGACGGCTTTCACCTCGACAACGAGATTCTCGCCGCCCGCGGCCTGCTGCCACGCAAAGGCGCGCCGGAAACCTTTGATGCCGATGGCTTCATTCATCTCATCCGGCGGCTGAAGGACGGTGGCGAGGTTGTCTATCCGCTGTTCGACCGGAGCCGCGACCTGGCCATCGCCGGCGCTGCCGTGATCGAGGCCGAATGCGACGTGGCGATCATCGAGGGCAATTACCTGCTGTTCAATGAGGCGCCCTGGTCCGCGCTCGCGCCGCTCTGGGATCTGTCGGTCTGGCTCGACACGCCGGGCGACGTGCTGCGCGACCGACTGGTGCAGCGCTGGCTCGATCACGACCATTCGCCCGACGCGGCGCTGGCCCGGGCCGAAAGCAACGACCTGCCGAACGCGCGCCGCATCCTCGCGGCGTGCCTGCCCGCCGATGTGACCTTTTCGCTGGCCGAGAGTCAGGGGTGAGACCAGCGCGGCCCCAATGATCAATGGAGAGACTTGATGCAAACCAGCCTGAGCCAATTGCGGCAGATGACGACCGTCGTTGCCGATACCGGCGATGTCACCGCGATCCGGGCGTTGAAACCGGTCGACTGCACCACCAATCCCAGCCTGATCCTGAAGGCGCTTCAGATGCCGGCGTTCGAAGAGCTGGTGGCGCGGGAAATCGAGGCCGGACGAGGGGCCGGGAAAACACCGCTCGAGATCGCTGACGCGCTGACCGTCGGGGTTGGCGTCGAACTGGCCAAGCTGGTGCCGGGCCGGGTATCGACCGAGGTGGACGCGCGGCTGTCGTTCGACACCGCGGCCTCGGTCGCCAAGGCGCGGGCGCTGGTGGCCGCCTATGCCGAGCGCGGCGTCGGACGTGACAGGCTCTTCATCAAGCTGGCCGCCACCTGGGAGGGCATCCGCGCGGCCGAAATCCTCCAGCAGGAGGGGACGGATTGCAATCTGACGCTGCTCTTTTCGCTCACCCAAGCCGCCGCCTGCGCCGATGCGGGTGTGGCGCTGATTTCGCCGTTTGTCGGCCGGATCACCGATTGGCACACTGCCCGCGACGGCCGCGCCTTTGCGGCCCAGGAAGATCCCGGCGTGCTCTCGGTGCGCGAAATCTACGACTACTATAAATCCAACGGAATCGAGACCATCGTCATGGGGGCCTCGTTTCGCAATATCGGCCAGGTCAAGGCGCTGGCCGGCTGTGACCGGCTGACGATTTCGCCGGGGCTGCTGCAAGAGCTTGACGCCGAGACGGCCGAGCTGAAGCGGATGCTGACGCCGGAAAAGGCCACTGGCCGCGCGCGGCTTGCAGTCGACGAGGCGCGGTTCCGTTGGAAGATGAATGCCGATGCCATGGCCACCGAGAAACTCGCCGAAGGCATTCGCAATTTCGATGCCGATCACGAGAAGCTCTTGCACCGGATCGCCGAAAAGCTGGCGTGAGCAGGACGACGGCGCCGCGGGGCGCCGTCATTTCCGTCAGAGACAGCCGCCGATCAGCCGGGGCGCACCATGTCGCGCGGCATTTCCGAGAAGATCTCGGGCCCGTCTTCGCGCAGGATCACGATTTCCTCCAGACGAATGCCAAAGGCGCCGCTGATGTAGATGCCGGGCTCGATCGAAAAGACATTGCCCTCGGCCAGCACCGCGTCGGAATTGGCGGCGATATAGGGTGGCTCGTGCACGTCGATGCCCAGCCCGTGGCCGGTTCGGTGCAGGAAGCGGTCGCCATAGCCCGCCGCCGCGATCACCTCGCGGGCGGCCTTGTCGATGTCACGCGCCGGCACGCCGGGCTTGGCCGCCTCCAGCGCGGCTTGTACCGCGTCCTCCACGACATTGAAAACCTTGGTGTATTCCTCGCCCGGCGTGCCGAAGAAGCCGCAGCGCGTCATGTCCGAGGGATAGCCGTTCAGCCGGCAGCCGGTGTCGATCAGCACGGCCGTATCCGGCCAGAGAGGGGTCTCGCCCGGCGTGTGATGCGGAAAGGCGGAAGAGGCGCCGAAGCAGACCGAACAGAACACCAGGCTGGCACCATTGGCCTTGAAGTGGTCGTGGATCAATTCGACCACCTCGCGCTCGGTGATGCCCTCCTCGAGGGCGGCAAAGGCGGCCTTGACGGCGCTGTCGTTCAGCAGATGCGCGGCCTTGATCGCCGCCTCTTCGCCGGCGTCCTTGGCGGCGCGCAACGCTCCGACGGTGTCTTCGGTAAAGCGGCGCCGGGGGCTGTCCATCGCGTCGAGCAGGCGCAGGGCGAAATCGGTGCGCATGGTCTCGTCCAGCACCACCGACAGGCCCGGGCCGGTGGCGTCGCAGGCGGCGAGCAGGGCGGCAAGCGCGGCGTCCGGGCCTTCGTCGTCACGCCAGTCGCAGAACGGCAGGTCGGTGTCGCGGCGCGCGGCATCGGCGTTCAGCGCCGGCATCAGAAACCCGGCGTGGCTCTGGCTGACCAGCAGCAGCACCGGCCGTTCGTCGCCATGCGGGTGAACGCCCGAGAGCCAGGCCATGTGGCTCGAGGGCCCGAGCGCCACGAGGTCGGTGCCGGTCTCGGCCATGCGGGCGCGCAGGTTGGCCAGGCGGGTTGCGGTGCGGGGAAAGGCGGTCATGCGGGCTCCGATGGGTGTCGCTGAAATGGGGCAGGCCGCCGGGGATACCGGCAGCCTGCGGTTTTGTGGTCAGTCCTTGTCGACCAGACGGTAATAAACGAAATCCGAAGTCGCGCCGTTGACGTATCCGGTCACGTCATCATCCATCGCCACCTGATAGGCCGCCTGGAACATGATCACGATGGGCGAGCTGTCCTGCACCGATTTCTGAAGCTCGCGGTACATGTCGAGCCGCGCCTCGGGGTCAGCCTCGGAGAGCGCCGCCATGGTCTTCTTGTTCAGCGCCTCCGGCACCGCCCATGCGTTGCGCCAGGTGGTGGTGGCGGCATAAGAGCCGTCGGAATTGTCGGAATTGTAGGCAAAGGCCTTGGCGTTGGAATGCGGGTCCATGAAGTCGGGGCCCCAATACAGCAGCATCGCCTCGTGGCTGCGCTCGCGGTACTTGGTGATCACCTGACTGCCGGTGCCGGGCAGGATTTCGAAATTGATGCCGGCGTCGGCAAAGCTGGCCTGCAAGGATTGCGCCATGTCGGTGAAGGGCGCGGCGTTGATCACATCCATCGAAACGGTGATCGGCGTCTCGACGCCGGCCTCGTCGAGGATCGCCTTGGCCTTCTCCGGGTCGTAGGTGAACGGCGTCTCGTCATAAGAGCCGGGGAAGCCCTTGGGCCAGAAGGCCTGGTGCACGTCCATCTGGCCCTTGATGATCGAGTTGGTCATGCCCTCGTAATCCACCAGATAGCGCGCCGCTTCCCAGACTGCCGGCGGCGTCAGGCTCTCGGTCTTCTGGTTGAACGACAGGAAGTGGACGGCGGCCTGCGGAAAGGTCTCGACCTTGATTTCTTCGCTGTCGATCGAGGCGATCTGATCCGGGGTCAGGTTGCGCGCCATGTCCACATCGCCCTGTTCCAGCAAAAGCTGCTGGGTCGCGGCTTCGGCGACATGGCGGATGATCACGCTGTCGACTTCCGGCGCGCCGTTGAAATAGTTTTCGTTGGCGCCCATGCGCACCATCTGCGCCGGGGCGTAGCGGTCGAGCGTGAAGGGGCCGGAGCCGGCGGAGTTTTCGTTCAGCCAGGCGTTGCCCATGTCGCCATCGACCTCATGCTCCTGGACCAGCGCGCTGTCGACGATCGAGGCCGGGCGCGAGGCCAGCACGTTGAGCACGAAGGCAGAGGAGAAATCGCCGTCATAGGTCACCTTGACGGTGTTGCCCTCGGCGGTGACCATCTGGTCGACATTCTCCGGGGTCCAGCCAAGCTGGGCCAGGATGAAGGCCGGCGTCAGGTTCAGCTTGATGACGCGGCCGAAGGAATACAGCACATCCTCGGTGGTCACCGGGTTGCCCGAGGCGAATGTCGCGCCGTCGCGCAGGGTGAAGGTGATGGTCTTGGCGGCATCATCCGCCTGCCAGTCCGTGGCGAGGCCGGGGGCCAGGACGGTGGTGTCCTCGGCGTCGTATTGCACCAGGCGGTCATAGAGGTTGGTGACCAGCTCGCCCGAGGTGAACTCATAGGCCTGGGCCGGGTCGAGCGCGACGATATCGTCGATGTTCTGCGCCACGACAAGCACGCCTTCGGGGGTTTCGGCCAAGGCCGCCGGGGCCGCCAGCGGCAGCGCCAGGACGCTGGCCAGAAGGGTGGATTTCAGATGTTTCACAGGGGGTCTCCTTGTTGGATCAGGGTGAAAGAGCTGGCAGCGGACGCTCTGCGGCGCCTATATCTTGTGTGCCAGCTCCGGGAGCTCGATAGCGCCTGCGCGGGTCAGGACGGTCAATGTCCCGGCCCAGAGGATGCGGGCCGTCTTTTCGGTCGGGTTGCTCCAGGCATGGGCGGTCTGGCCGCTGTAATGCAGGCAATCGCCCGCCTTCATGCGAAAGCTCTGGTTGTCGAGGGTCTGTTCGATCTCGCCTTCGAGGACAAAGATCATCTCTTCGCCCTCATGGCTCACGGTTTCCGAGACATAGCCGGGCGGAACATGCAGCAGATAGCTCGACAGTTCCGAGCCGGGGAAATCGGCGGCGAGGCTTTCATAGGTAAGCGAGGAATGCGCCAGCGAAAACTGCGGTCGCTGGCCGGCGCGGGTCAGCCCGTCTGACGGCTTGGGCGCGGCGATGAAATATTCCAGCGCGACGCCAAGCGCATCGGCAATCTGCGCCAGCGTGCCCAGCGACGGTGTGGCATTGTCGCGCTCGACCTGGCTGAGATAGCCGACCGAAACGCCGGAGCGGTCGCAGAGCGCTTGCAGGGTCATCTGCACCTGCTTGCGCCGCTTGCGGATCGCGGCGCCAAGTTGCGGATCTCGTCTGGCTCTTTCGCGCGGCATGGTCGCAGCCTTCCCCTTCTATGCGCCGCCCGCTTCTGCAAAGCTGTTGCGAACGGTCTCCCGTGCCGGAGCGACATGGTAAGAATATTTTTGGTATAGAAAAAAATTTTTTGCAATAAGCAAGATTTGTTTTATGCACGGAGGCATTCGGAACGGTGCGGCCTGCCTTGTCCGAAGGCAGTGGCCGTCACGATGCGGCCCGGACGAGGCCGACATCGACGCAGGAAAGGGGCGGTGCCTTTGCGCAGGAAGACAGCAGGAGCCCAAAGGCTCAAGCAGGCGGCCAGGTCGCTCGGCGGCTTTGTCGTGGTGACGGCACTGACCTTTATCGGGTTGATGGCGATCACCTTTTTCATCGGCCGGGTGATCCCGATCGATCCGGTTCTGGCGGTGGTCGGCGACCGCGCGACGCAAGAGCAATATGACGCCGCCCGCGTCGCCATGGGGCTCGACCGGCCGCTGGTCTTGCAGTTCGTCTCTTATGTCGGCGATGTCTTCCAGGGCAATCTCGGCCATTCGGTCTCGACCAACCGCCCCGTGGCGCAGGATCTGGCGCGGGTGTTTCCCGCCACGCTGGAAATGGCGACGCTGGGCATCCTGATCGGTGTCGGTCTCGGCGTGCCCTGCGGCACCTGGGCGGCGGCGCGTCAGGGCACCTGGGTCGATCAGCTGATCCGGGTCTTTGCGCTTCTGGGCTATTCGGTGCCGGCCTTCTGGCTGGGCCTCGTCGGGCTGGTGGTGTTTTATGCCAATCTCGGCTGGGTCGCGGGGCCGGGACGCGTCGATATCTTCTACGAGGGGCTGGTCGAGCCACGGACCGGGTTGATGCTGGTCGATGCGGCGCTGGCAAGCGACTGGGAGGTGTTCTGGAACGCGCTCGATCACCTGATCCTGCCGGCGGCGATCCTCGGGTTTTTTTCGCTGGCCTATATCGCGCGGATGACCCGCAGTTTCATGCTCGACACGCTGGGGCAGGAGTTCATCACCACCGCACGGGTCAAGGGCGTCTCGGAATGGCGGGTGATCTGGGTGCATGGCTTCCGGCCGATCCGGGTGCCGCTGATCACCGTGATCGGCCTGTCCTATGCCGCTCTGCTCGAGGGTTCGGTGATGATCGAGACGGTGTTCAGCTGGCCCGGCATCGGCAATTACCTGACCGTGGCGCTGCTCAATGCCGACATGAATGCGGTGCTGGGCGCGACGCTGGTGATCGGCGCGGTCTTCATCCTGATCAACAAGCTCTCGGACGTGCTTTACCGCGTCCTTGACCCGCGCAGCCGATAGGAGGCCCGCATGACCACCGCAAGACATTGGCTGCTCGACGAGTCTCCGGCCTCGAGATTGCAGGCCAACTTGGGCCATGCCTACCGCATGGCGCTGCAACTGGCGCGCAATCCGCTGGCGATGGTGGGGGCCTTCATCCTCCTGCTGCTGATCCTCGCGGCGCTTTTTGCGCCCTGGATCGCACCCTACAGCCCGCTGGGCCAGAACCTCGAGGCGCGGCTCTTGCCGCCCTCGGCGCAGCACTGGATGGGCACCGACGAGCTGGGCCGCGACATCTTCAGCCGGGTGATCTATGGCGCCCGCATCACCCTGACCATCGTGGCGCTGGTGGCGGTGATCTCGGCGCCGCTGGGGCTCTTGATCGGTGCCATCTCGGGCTATTTCGGCGGCTGGACCGACAAGCTGCTGATGGGGGTGACCGATGTCTTCCTGTCGATGCCCAAGCTGATCCTGGCGCTGGCCTTTGTCGCCGCGCTCGGGCCGGGGATCGAAAACGCGATCATCGCCATCGCCATCACGTCCTGGCCGGCCTATGCCCGGATCGCCCGGGCCGAGACGCTGACCTTCCGCAACTCCGAGTTCATCTCGGCCACCCGGCTGCTGGGCGCCTCGCATGCACGGATCATCACCCGCCACGTGCTGCCGCTCTGCACCTCGTCGATGATCGTGCGGGTGACGCTCGACATGGCAGGCATCATCCTGACCGCCGCGGGTCTCGGCTTTCTCGGGCTGGGCGCGCAGCCGCCGCTGCCGGAATGGGGCGCGATGATCTCGCGCGGGCGGACCTTCATCCTTGATCAATGGTGGGTGGCGACCATGCCGGGCTTTGCCATCATCGTGGTTTCGCTGGGCTTCTGCTTCCTCGGTGACGGGCTGCGCGATGTGCTCGATCCCAAGCAGGGGGGCAAGTCATGAGCCCGCTTCTCGATGTCAGGAACCTGCGGGTCAGCTTTCCGACGCCGCAAGGCCGGGCCGAGGTGGTCAAGGGGCTGTCGTTCACCCTCGGCCGCGAACGTCTTGGCATCGTCGGCGAAAGCGGCTCGGGCAAGTCGATGACCGGCCGCGCCATCCTGCGGCTGATCCGCACGCCGGGCCGGCAGGAGGCGGATCGGCTGGCGTTTGACGGCATCGACCTGACAACGCTGTCCGAACGGCGGATGCGCGATCTGCGCGGCGCGCGGATCTCGATGATCATGCAGGATCCCAAGTTCTCGCTGAACCCGGTGATGACCGTGGGCGCGCAGATCGCCGAGGCGCTGCTGACGCATGAGACACTGGCGCGCCGCGACGTGCAGGCGCGGGTGATCGAGATGCTGCACGCGGTACGCATCAACGATCCCGAGCGGGTGACCGGGCTTTATCCGCATGAGGTTTCCGGCGGCATGGGCCAGCGCATCATGATCGCGATGATGCTGATTCCGCAGCCCGACCTGCTGATCGCCGATGAGCCGACCTCGGCGCTGGATGTCTCGGTGCAGGCGCAGGTGCTCGACCTGATCGACGAGCTGGTGCGCGACAAGGGCATGGGGCTGATCCTGATCTCGCACGACCTGCAATTGGTGGCGCGCTATTGCGACCGCATCCTGGTGATGCATGCCGGCCAGGTGGTCGAGAGCTGCGCCGCCGCCGATTTGCACAAAGCGCGCCACCCCTACACCCGGGGGCTGCTGGCGGCGGTGCCCCGGATGGAAGAAACCCGCGACGAGCTGCCGGTGCTCGACCGCAGCGCATGGAGCGGCACATGAGCGCGATTTCCCTCAAGAACCTCGATATCTCCTACGGGCCGACCAAGGTGGTGCAGGGAGTCGATATCGAGGTTGCCGAAGGCGAGAGCTTTGCGCTGGTGGGCGAGAGCGGTTCCGGCAAATCCACCGTGCTCAAGGCGATTGCCGGGCTGGCCCCGGAATGGACCGGCGAAATCAGCGTGCTGGGCCAGCCGCGCGGCCACATGGTGGATCACGGATTTGCCCGCCGCTGCCAGATGGTGTTCCAGGACCCCTATGCCTCGCTGCATCCGCGCAAGACGGTGGATGCGGTGCTGTCCGAGCCATTGCAGGTGCAGGGCATCGGCAACCGCGGCCGCCGCGTGGTCGAGATGCTGGCCGCCGTCGGGCTGGACACGCGCTTCCGCTTCCGCTTTCCGCACCAGCTCTCGGGCGGGCAGCGCCAGCGGGTGGCCATCGCCCGGGCGCTGATGCTGGAGCCGCGGGTGATGCTGCTCGACGAGCCGACTTCGGCGCTGGATGTCTCGGTTCAGGCCGAGATCCTCAACCTGCTGAAACGGCTGCGCCGCGAACAGGGGCTGACCTATCTGCTGGTCACCCACAACCTACCGGTGGTGAGCTTCATGTGCGACCGCATGGCGGTGATGAACAAGGGCCGCATCGTCGAGATCGCCCCGGCGACCGCGCTGCACGACGGCAGCTTTCAGGATCCCTATACGCAATCCCTCTATGCCGCCTCGGGTGGCAATCCAGATCGCAAGGACATTTGATGACCGAGACCAAGACCGCCCTGCGTGCCTTCGAGGATGCGCTGTCCGGGGCCGTGACCGAAACCCAGGCCTTTGACGCGCTCTGCGCCCTGACCAAGGCCACGGTGGGCGCCAAGCTCTTTACCGTGATGACCGCCGACATGCAGGCGATGCTGGCGCGCCGCGCCTATTCCGACGACCCGGAGAATTATCCGACCTCAGGCACCAAGGAGATCACGCTCAACCCCTGGTTCGAGCAGGTGCACGGCCGCCGCGAGAGCTTTGTCGCCAATACGCTGGCCGATATCGACGCGGTCTTCCCGGATGCCGAGCTGATCGGCCGGCTGGGTTGCGCCTCGGTGGTCAACCTCCCGGTGATCCTCGGCGGAGAGCTGGTAGCCACGGTCAACATCCTGCATGAAGAGGGCTATTACACGCCCGAACGGGTGACGCAGGCCGAAGAACTGTTGCGCCTGCCGGCGATGGCGGCGATGGCCCTGTCGCGCTAAGGCCCCGGCACCCCAGACCAGACCGATTTTTCCCCGGCCGCAGGCAACAACGGCCGGTTTTTTCATGTCTGCATCAGCGCGATGATTTCGTAATCTGTAAATTCTGTGCGCTGATTTCCGCGAAAATCACCATCTGTCGTCAAATTTGTGAAGTTTTCCATTACTAATATTGACACATTTCCGGCCAAAGTATACTAATCCTGTTAACTTTGGCGGAGGGAGTTTGGAGGGGGCGATCTGCTGACTCTTCTGAAAATCGGAGTGCGGTCGAGCCGCTGAACGCCACCGGCGTTTGGTGGCCGGTGCGGTTGCCCGACGGGCGGGCCGATCTGCGTCCGGCGCCGGTTCGCGGCGCCCGACGGCCGCGCAGCGCCGGGGCTGCCTGCCGCCGCTGGGGCGGGCCGAAGTCACGATAACCAGGGCTGCTACCAGCCACACGATAGGAATGACCATGAGCGATTACATCTTGTCCAGCGAGACACGTGACAAATTCAAAAGGGTATCCACGGCCTCCGTTGCCACGGCGCTCTACAAGCGGGGATTGCGCAACCAGTTCGTGCAGGGCGTCGTGCCGGTCGAACGCAAGCCGGTGACCATGGTCGGCCAGGCCTTCACCCTGCGCTATATCCCGGCGCGGGAAGACCGCAATCCGCTTACCGTGTTCCGTGACCGCGACCACAAGCAGCGGGTGGCGGTCGAGGCCTGCCCCGCGGGTCATGTGCTGGTGATGGATGCCCGCAAGGACAGCCGCGCCGCCACCGCCGGATCGATCCTGGTCACCCGGCTGCAAAAGCGCGGCGTCGCGGGGGTGGTGTCGGATGGCGGGGTGCGTGATGCGATGGGCATCGGCGCGCTCGAGATACCGGCCTATTTTGCCTGCCCCTCGGCGCCGACCAACCTGACGTTGCACGAGGCGATCGACATCAATGTGCCGATTTCCTGTGGCGACGCGCCGGTCTTTCCGGGCGACGTGATGCTGGGCGACGGCGATGGCGTGATGGTGATCCCGGCGCATCTGGCGGAAGAGATCGCCGAGGAATGCACCGGCATGGAATCCTACGAGGATTTCGTTCTGGAACAGGTCAACGAAGGGGCCGCGATCATCGGCCTCTATCCGGCGACCGACGAAGACAACCTGGTGAAATACAGCGCATGGCGCGAACGGACAGGACGATAACATGACTTTTACGCCCCACGGAGATCACTGGATCGCAGGCAAGCGCGTCGGCGCGTCGGCGCGGTTCTCCTCCGCTCCGGCCAGCGGCAGCACCTTTGAGTTTTCGGCTGGCACGCCCGAGCTGGTAGCCGAGGCCTGCGCGGCGGCCGAGGCCGCCTTTGCCGGATTTGCCGCCACCAGCCGCGAGGCCCGGGCGCGGCTTCTGACCACCATCGCCGACGAGATCGACGCCCGCGGCGCGCAGATCACCGAAATCGGCAGCGCCGAAACCGGCCTGCCCGCGGCACGGCTCGAGGGCGAGCGCGGCCGGACCACCGGCCAGCTGCGGCTGTTTGCCGAGCATGTCCTGAAGGGCGATTACCTCGACCGCCGCCACGACGCGGCCCTGCCCGAGCGTCAGCCCCTGCCGCGCCCGGATCTGCGGATGATGCCGCGCCCGGTCGGCCCGGTGGCGGTCTTCGGCGCCTCCAACTTCCCGCTCGCCTTTTCCACCGCCGGCGGCGACACCGCCGCCGCGCTGGCCGCCGGCTGTCCGGTGGTCGTCAAGGGCCATGGCGCGCACCCCGGCACCGGCGAAGTCGTCGCGGATGCCATCGTCGTGGCGCTGGACGCGCTCGGAATGGACGCGGGCATCTTCAGTCTTGTCCAGGGCGGCAGCCGCGCCGTGGGCGAGGCACTGGTGACGGACCCCCGGATCAAGGCGGTCGGTTTCACCGGCAGTCTCGGCGGCGGACGGGCGCTCTTTGACCTCTGCGCTGCCCGCCGCGAGCCGATCCCGTTCTTCGGCGAGCTGGGCAGCGTCAATCCGATGTTCGTTCTGCCGCAAGCGGCCTCGGCCCGGGGCGTGGAGCTGGGGACCGGCTGGGCCGGAAGCCTGACCATGGGGGTCGGTCAGTTCTGCACCAATCCCGGCATTGCCATCGTGATCGACGGGCCGGAGGCGGATGCCTTCGTGCAATCGGCGACCGAGGGGCTGAAGGCGGTTGCCGCCCAGACCATGCTGACCGATGGCATGGCCGCGGCCTATCGCGACGGCGCCCGCCGGGTGGCCGAAGGCGCCGGCGTCAAATCCCTGCTGAGCACCGCCTGCGAGGGCCGCGCGGCCGCGCCTTGCCTGTTCGAGGTGTCCGCTGGCGACTGGCTCGAGAACGAGGCGCTGTCGGAAGAGGTCTTTGGCCCGCTCGGGCTGGTGATCCGGGTGGCGGACGCCGCGCAGATGACACAGATCGCGCAGAGCTTCAAAGGGCAGCTGACCGCGACGCTTCAGATGGAGGCCGAAGACATCGAGCTGGCGCGCGCGCTGTTGCCGCTGCTCGAGCGCATGGCCGGCCGGGTTCTGGCCAATGGTTTCCCCACCGGGGTCGAGGTCTGCGACGCCATGGTGCACGGCGGGCCGTACCCGGCCAGCACCAACTTTGGCGCAACCTCCGTCGGCACGCTGTCGATTCGCCGTTTCCTGCGGCCGGTGTGTTACCAGAACCTCCCCGACGAGCTCCTCCCGGCCGATCTTGTGAAGGTCTGACCTTCTCCCGGATCGGCACCTCATGGCCCGCCGCCGCGTTCCGATGCGGTTGGCGGGCCATTTTTGTTTCGCGCCGTCACATTGCGGGACCTGATCCGAGGCGCTCCGCAGGTCCGGCCTTACAGATCTTGTCAACAGGCGTCCCAATCGCCAAAGACCTGTCAGGTTTCGTCTATATTTGTCGCTAAAGTAGACAGATTTTGCAAGAAATGCGTAAAAATTGCGGATAATTAGTAACTTTTTCCGTTGATTTGTAAAAAGCTATTCAGTAATGTGACTCAAGCCTCCTGGAGCGTCCGGTCTGATCCGGCGACACTTCGAGGCGGCCCCGGCTGGGTAATATATGGGAGGGTGTTATCAGTCGCATCGGGAGCGTGGCGCAAGCCCGCTTCGGAAGGCGCAAGGTCCGGCACGGCGATGACATATGTCGCGCCTTGTCGATGCCGCAGCGCGCACGTGAGGTCGGACCGACAGTCCGGTTTCGCGCCCCCACCAAAGACAAAACCGAAACCGCACTGGCGAGGCCTTCGCGTCGTCAGGCCAATCGGTGCATTCAAACGGCCAGATTTATCTGGATGACGACATCTGTGAAGGAGGAACAGGTCTATGATTTCCCAAAGCCTGAAAAGCAAACTCGCGCTGGCACTTGGTGCCTGTATCATTGGCACATCGGTCGCTGCGGCGGATTTCCCCACCCGGGACATTCGCCTGATCGTGCCCTGGCCCGCAGGCGGTGGCGCCGATGCGATCTCGCGCAAGATCAGCAACATCGCCGAGCAGGATCTGCCGAAGTCGATCTATGTGGAAAACATCGCCGGCGCCGTGACGGCCACCGGCCTGATCCAGATGACCAGTGCGCGCCCCGATGGCCACACCGTCGGCGTGCTGACCTATGACAGCGTCATCACCCTGCCGCGCGGTCAGATGGTGCCGGGCTATTCGCTCGACAACATGACGCCGATCGCCCGCATCACCTCCGAGGCCGATGCGATCGTCGTGTCCAAGCACACCGGCATCAACACCTTCGAGGAACTGGTCGAACGGGCCAAGGCAAACCCCGGCACCGTCACGCTCGGCGTGGCGCCCAAGGGCTCGGGCCCGTATCTCTCGGCGATGCAACTGGAAAAGCTGCTGGACGTCGATTTCAACGTCATCACCTATGCCGGCTCGTCGAGTGCCGAAGCCGAGGCGCTGCTCTCGGGCGAGCTTGACGCGGCGATCTCCTCGCTGGGCGATTTCAGCGGCATCCTGTCGTCGGGCGACGCCAAGGGCGTGGTCGAGCTGACCTCGGTGCAGAACGCCACCTATACCGACGTTCCGACGCTGAAATCCAAGGGTTATGATCTTCAGACCGGCAGCTTCATCGTGCTCGCGGCCCCCGCGAACACCCCCGATGACGCGATCGACACGCTCGAGACGACCTTCAAGGCCGCCTATGACAGCGCCGAGTTCCAGGACTGGCTGGCACAGGTCGGTGTGACCGCCGACTGGCTGGGGTCTGACGAGGTCGTCAGCTGGATCGATGCGCTTCAGGACAAGACCTTCACACTCATGGACGAGCTGAACCTGTAAGCCACGCCCATCATGTCTCCGGTCCCCGGCCGGAGACATGTCCGGCCGGCGGCGCAAGCCTCCGGCCCTTCCGATTTTACCACACCCATCGCGGGAGAAGACGATGCTCTTTAACAGACACCTGGTATTTCTCTATGTCACTCTGGCAGTGTCTGTCGGATATTTCATTTCGGCCCTGAGCCTCGGTGCGCCGACCTCCGATGGCGGTCTGACGCCATCGTTCTTTCCCATCCTGGTGGGCGGCGCGGCCATCGTCTTTGCCGGCATCCTGATCGTTCAGAAACTGCGCGAAGGCGCCGATGCCGCCGCGACCGAGGGGCCGCGCAGCTATACCCATCTCTGGGTCGGTGCGGCGATTTTTGCCTATATCGTCGCCTTCAAGCCGCTGGGGTACTTCCTCTCGTCGGGCCTCTTCGTCTTTGCGCTGATCGTGATCTTCTCGTCTTTCGAAAAGCTTGTGATCAAGGCCGCCATCTCCGCGGTCATCACCGGCGTCGCCTATGTCATGTTCCAGCAATTGTTCGGGGTTCGCCTCCCGACGCTGTGGGGGTAACTCATGGATTTCATTCTTCTTGTCATCAACAGCTTCTCCCTGCTGCTCGATCCGTTCAATCTGACCTACGTGATCCTCGGCTTCGTGATCGGCACCATCTTTGCCGCCATTCCCGGGCTGACCGCGACCCTGGCGATGGCGCTTCTGCTGCCGCTGACCTACACGCTCAACGTCGAGACCGCGCTGATGGCCTGCGCCAGCATCTACATGGCCGGCATGTGCGGCGGCTCGATCACCGCCACCACCATCAACATTCCCGGCGCGCCCTCGTCGATGATGACCGCGCTGGACGGCTATCCGATGCAGCAGCAGGGCAAGGGCGCGCTGGCGCTGGGCCATGCGGCGCTGGGCTCGATGTTCGGCGGCGCGGTCGGCGCGCTGCTGCTGATCGCGGTCGCGCCCTTCGTGGCCGAGCTGTCGCTCCTGGTGAAGACCACCGGCAAATTCTCTCTCCTGGCATTCGCGCTGATCGTCGTGGTGATCGCGCAGCGCGGCCGCATTCCGCAGGCCGGTCTGGCCGCCTGTATCGGGCTGATGCTGGCCACCGTCGGGCTTGACGCGATGGAGCCGATCACCCGCTTCACCTATGGCTATTCCAACCTGACCGCGGGGATCGATCTGATGCCGGTGATCATCGGCACCTTCGCCATTGCCGAGGTGCTGATGCAAGCCGCCTCGTCGCGCGATATCAGCGCCGCCGCAGCGGCCGCCGAGAAGGTCAGGATCAGGCGCCGCGATTTCCTGCCGCCGCTCTCTGACATCCGCAAGATCGGCTTTGGCTGTTACTTCAAGTCCTGCCTGATCGGCTATTTCGTTGGCACGCTGCCGGGGGCGGGCGGTTCGATGGGCTCTTTCCTCGCCTATACCGAGGCGGTGCGCACCTCGGACGCGCCCGAGACCTTCGGCAAGGGCAACCCCAAGGGCATCGCCGCCTCGGAGAGCGCCAACAACGCGGTTTGCGGCGGGGCGATGGTGCCGATGCTGACCTTCGGCATCCCCGGCGATCCGATCACCGCGATCATGCTGGGCGTGCTGGTGATCAACGGCATTCAACCGGGGCCGCAGCTGATGTCGGATCAGGCCGGTCTGATCGCGCCGATGCTGGCCGCGCTGCTGTTTTCCGCCGTGGTGCTCATTCCGCTGACGCTCTACCTGATCGGGCCGTATTTCATCCGCATCGTCTCGGTGCGCAAGGACGTGCTTTATGCCGTCATTGCCCTTCTGGCCGTGGTGGGCAGCTATGTCGCGACCTATTCCACCTTTCAGATGTTCATGGCGCTTGGCATGGGTGTGCTGGCCTTCTACCTGCGGCGCAACGGCTTCCCGGTGATCACCATGCTGCTAGGTTATATCCTCGGGCCCAACCTGGAGGAGTTCCTGCGCCGCTCGCTGGCGCTGTCGAACGGCGATCCGACGACCTTCTTCACCAATCCCGACAGCCTGTTCTTTGTCGTGCTGACGCTGGTCTTTGTCTACTTCCTGGTGATCCGCAAACCGGCCGACAAGCCGGCGCCGGCAGAGGCCGGGTAAGGCGCGTCCGCGTCAAGGCCGTCTCCGGGACCGCAGGGTTAGCGTTTCGGGGGCGGCACCGGACATGCGGTTTGGCAGGGACAGGCCGTTACAACCGGGCGCCGGTGTCTTATAAGGGACATCCGGCGCCTGCCCGGTGTAGACTCGTGTCAAACCCAAGCCAAAGGAGACCATGTTGTCAGAGACCCGGCGCCCCTCACTGGCGGATCAAGTCTACGACCAGCTACTGGCCAAGATCCTCGAAGAGGAATATCCGGTCCACAGCCGGTTGCCCGCAGAAGAGCTCCTGGCCCAGACCTTCGGCGTGTCTCGCCCGATTGTGCGCGCGGCACTGTCGCGGCTGCGCGATGACGGGATCGTCCAGTCGCGCCGTGGATCGGGCAGCTATGTACTGCGGCGGCCCGACCGGCAATTGATCAGCTTTGTGCCGCTGGACTCGGTGTCGGATGTGCAGCGCTGTTACGAATTCCGCATCGATGTCGAAGGCGCGGCGGCGGCCTGGGCGGCGCGGCGACGCGATGACGAGGATCTGGCGGCGATGGATCAGGCCTACCGCGAGATGGAGCAGACCTATGCGCAGAATGCGCTCGGCGTCGAGGCGGACCAGAAGCTGCACCTGGCCATTGCGCGGGCCTCGAAAAACCCGTTCTTTGCCTCGGTGCTCGAATCCCTCGGCGAACAGATCGGCTTTGGCGTCAAGCTCTCGCGGTCGCTGACGCTGCTCGACACCCCGGGGCGCCAGGATCTGGTGCTGGCCGAACACCGCGCCGTGCTCGAGGCGATCCGCCTACAGCAGCCCGAGGTCGCGGCGGCCACCATGCGCCACCACATCACCGCCGCCAAAGACCGGATGTTTGTCGGCACCCAGGATCCCTAGGGTCTGCACTCAACAAGATGGTTCCCGGTCTGGTGTTTCTGTGGATCAAGATGTGCAGGAGGGCATCTTGATGAGCAGTCTTTTCTGGTTGGACGACAAGAGTTGGGCGCGGATCGAACCGTTGCTGCCCTGCGCGGAGCGGCGGTGGTCATTTCTTGCCGCGTTTGCCGTAAGGCGTCTGCCCGAAGCGGGCCTTGTAGTGCCGCGCCAGCAGGGCGACATCGCTGAACCCGGTGGCCAGCGCGATTTCCATCACGCTCATGTCGGTCTCGGCCAGCAGCGAATGCGCCCGGTCGAGGCGGATGTTGCGATAGGTGGTGGCGGGGGATTCCTTCAGGAACAGGCGGAACAGCCGCTCCAGTTGGCGCCGCGAAATTCCGGCATTCTCGGCCAACCCGTCAAGCGTCAGCGGCTCTTCGATATGAGCATACATCGATCTGAGCACATGCAGCAGCCGGGCGTTGCGCGAGCTGATCGCCTTGGCGATGGATGAGCGCTGTTCGCGGTCGGGCGCGGGTGCGGGGGCGTTCAGGCACATGTCGGCGACAGCGATGGCAAAGTCCCGGCCGTAATCCGCGGCGATGATGTCGACCATCATGTCGGTGGCGGCCGATCCGCCACCACAGGTCAGCAGCGTTCCGTCCCTTTCCACCCGCGTGCTGCTTGGCTCGAGGTCGGGAAAGGCCTCGGTGAACCCCGGCTGGTTCTCCCAGTGCAGAGTGAACCGTTTGCCGTCCAGCAGGCCGGCCCGTGCCAACGTGGCGGCGCCGGTACAGATGCCGCCGACCGCGCCGCCAAAGCGGCTGTGCTTGCGGATCGCGGCCAGGGCACGGTCCGTGGCGACCTCGGTGCCGCGATTGCCGGAGCAGACAAACAGGTGCACGCCCGGGTCGAGCGCCTCGAGACCGGCCTGCGCCGAGATCTCAAGCCCGGCAGAGGCGGGCACCGGCTGGCCGTCCTCGGACAGCACGAGCCAGCCGTAAAGCGGCTTGCCGGCGAGTTGATTGGCAATCCTGAGCGGATCGATGGCCGAGCTGAAAGCCAGAAGCGTGAACTCGGGCAACAGCAGAAACCCGAACCACCGTGTGGGTCCGGGCCGGTCGATCGGATAGCTGAACGCGCCTTCGGGGATCAGCGCCAGGCGGTTCCTGGCTGCGGCGCGCGGTTTTTCTGGCATCGGGACCTGCCGTGGTAAGTCGTGCCGACATGCGGCCAGCCGGTTGCGGAGGCACCCGCCCGCACCGCGGCGGGATCGGGTCGATCCGCCAGGTTCGGCGCGGCCGGGGCGCGTCAAGTGAATACGCTTGCGCCCCGGTGTTCAACCCTAAAGGCCGTCGCGATACCAGGCAACGAGGGTCCGGCGGTCCGCCTCATCCATCTGGATCGCGTTGGGCGGCGGCATGGCGTGGCTGACCCCGGCTTGCAGAAATACCTGCTGCGCATTGCGCGCGACATCGGCCTCGGTTTCCAGAAAGATCCCCTTGGGCGCCCAGTGCAGCCCCTCCCAGACCGGCTCTCGCGCGTGGCACATCGAGCAATTGCCGACCACGGTGTCATAGGCCTCGGCGAAGCCTTCGGCCGAGGCGAACTTCTGCTCGTAGGGGGTCAGCGCCCGGGCCTGGGATTCCTCGTAACTGTCCATGCTGGGCACGATCGACAGCCAGGCGATGACCAGCATGATGATCACGGTGACCGCCCAGGTCCAATGCGGGCCCTTGCCGGTGCGGTGCATGGTATTGAAGTAATGCCGGATGGTGACACCGGTCAGAAAGATCAGGCTGGCAATGATCCAGGCGTACTCGGTGGCAAAGGCCAGCGGGTAGTGGTTGGACAGCATCAGGAAGACGACCGGCAGCGTCAGATAGTTGTTGTGGGTCGAGCGCAGCTTGGCGATCTTGCCGTATTTGGCGTCCGGGGTGCGGCCTTCCTTGAGGTCGTTCACCACGATGCGCTGGTTCGGCATGATCTGGAAGAACACATTGGCGGTCATGATCGTCGCGGTAAAGGCGCCGAGGTGCAGGAGCGCCGCGCGGCCGGTGAATATCTGGTTGTAGCCCCAGGACATTGCCACGAGGATGGCAAACAGCAGCAGCATCAGCAGCGTCGGAGTTTCGCCCAGCTTGGACTTGCAGAGGAAGTCATAGGCTATCCAGCCGATGGTGAGCGAGCCGCCGGAAATCAGGATCGCCTGCCACAGCGACAGATCGGCCTTGGTCGGATCGATCAGAAAGAGCTCGCCGCCGACCCAATAGATGATCATCAACAGTACGGCGCCCGACAGCCAGGTCGAATAGCTCTGCCATTTGTGCCAGGTCAGATGCTCGGGCATCTCGGCCGGCGCCACGAGGTATTTGACGGTGTGATAGAAGCCGCCGCCATGCACCTCCCATTCCTCGCCATGCGCGCCGTCGGGCAGGTTCGGATTGGGCTTCAGCATCAGGTCGAGCGCCACGAAGTAGAACGAGGCGCCGATCCAGGCCATCGCGGTGATGATGTGGAGCCATCGCACAGAAAAGGCGATCCAGTCCCAAATGATTGCCAAGTCATACATGGCGGTTCTCCCAAGATTCGTGTTCGCAGCCAGACTAGCGGACCGGCGTTTGTTCTGGTATTGCCGTGAAACACCAAGCAGTCTCAAAGAAAAACGAACAATGTCCTATTTCGACAGTATCCGCACCTTTGTTCGCGTCTACGAATTGGGCAGCATGTCCGCCGCCGGGCGCGATCTGAGGATTTCTCCGGCGGTGACGTCGGCGCGGATCGCGCAGCTCGAGGAACATCTCGGCGTGCGGCTGTTTCAGCGCACCACCCGGTCGCTGAACCCGACGGAACAGGGCAAGTCCTTCTATCGCGGGGCGATCGAGATCCTCGAGGCGGTGGAAAATGCCGAGGCGCAGATCGTCGACATGACCGAGAACCTCAAGGGGTCGCTTTACGTAGCGGCGCCGCTTGGTGTGGGACGCAGGCTGATTGCGCCGGAGGTGCCCGATTTTCTGACCGAATATCCCGAGGTCAGCGTCCGCCTGCGGCTGACCGACCGCAAGGTCGATCTCACCACCGAGGGGCTCGATCTGGCCTTCTTTCTCGGCCAGCCGGAAGACAGCAATCTGCGGATCCGCAAGATCGCCGATGTCGAACGCATTCTCTGCGCCGCTCCGTCTTATGTGGACCGGCGCGGCATGCCGGCGAATGGCCAGGAGATCCTGGCGCAGGGGCATGAATGCCTCAACCTGCGGTTTCCCGGCGCGGCCGAGTTCCAGTGGCGACTGATGACCGCGACCGGGCCCGAGCGCTTTCCGGTCAAGGGCAGGTACGAATCCGATGATGGCGATGTGCTGACCGATTGGGCGCTGGCGGGGCAGGGCATCGTGATGAAGCCGATCTTCGAGATCGCGCATCACCTGAAATCGGGCGCGCTGGTGCCCGTGGCCACCGACACCCCGCCGGAGCCGGTGCAAATGGCCTGTCTGTTCACCCACCGGCGGCGGCAGGATCCCAAGACCCGGCTGTTCATGGATTTCATCATCGACCGGATCGGGGCGACCGTGCGCGAGGCCGCCCAGGGATGATCGGGGGGCCAAGGGAGCTGAGCGTCGCTCAGCTGCCCCGGTAGGTGCTGTAGCCGAAGGGCGACAGCAACAGCGGCACATGATAGTGAGACGCTTCCGACATCCCGAACCGCAGCGGTATGACGTCAAGGAACCGCGGCGTCTCTGGCGGTGTGCCGGTGGCATCCAGATAGGCGCCGGCATGGAACACCAGCTCGTAGGTGCCGGTCGCGAATTTTTCCGCCGGCAGGATCTGTTCGTCGGTGCGCCCGTCATCGTTGGTCTTCAGCGTCTTGAGAAGCGTCCGGCTGTCGCCTTCGATCCGATAGAGTTCGATCTTCAGGCCCTCCGCCGGGCAGCCGCGTGCAGTGTCGAGGACATGTGTTGTCAGATAGCCGGTCACGGGTAGCCTCCTTTTATGCTTGTTGATTTGTACGCGTGAAAGCCCGCCGGACACAAACAGCAGGCGACAAGATGCTCCTTCTAGTATTATTTGAAAAACACATCTGATTTTATGCTCTATGAAGGGGCAAGACCAAAAGGAGTTCCAAATTGACACGTTATCCGCGCGACATGATCGGTTACGGTCCCCGCATTCCCGACGCTCAATGGCCCAATGGTGCGAAGGTGGCCGTACAGTTCGTGCTGAACTATGAAGAGGGCGGCGAGAACTGCGTGTTGCACGGCGACGCGGCCTCCGAGGCCTTCCTGTCCGACATCCCCGGTGCGGCGATGTGGCCGGGGCAGCGCCACTGGAACATGGAATCGATCTACGAATACGGCGCCAGGGCCGGTTTCTGGCGCCTGCACCGCCTGTTCACCGGGGCGGCAATACCGGTGACCATCTACGGCGTCGCCTCGGCACTGGCGCGCAGCCCCGAGCAGGTCGCGGCGATGAAGTCTGCCGGCTGGGAGATTGCCAGCCACGGTCTGAAATGGGTCGAACACAAGGACATGCCCGAAGCCGAGGAACGTGCGGCCATCGCCGAGGCGATCCGCCTGCATACCGAGGTGGTGGGCGAGGAACCGCGCGGCTGGTACACCGGCCGGTGCAGCGAAAACACCGTGCGACTGGCGGCGGAAACCGGGCAATTTGACTATATTTCCGACACCTACGACGACGATCTGCCGTATTGGCGCGAATACGGCGACCGTGACCAGCTGATCATTCCATATACGCTGGAAGCCAATGACATGCGCTTTGCCACCGCGCCGGGCTGGGTCACGGGTGAGGATTTCGGCTCTTATCTCAAGGATGCCTTCGACACGCTTTATGCCGAAGGTCAGGCCGGCAGTCCCAAGATGATGTCGATCGGCCTTCATTGCCGGCTGGTCGGCCGTCCGGGCAAGATCGCGGCGCTGAAGCGGTTCATCGACTATATTCTCAGCTTTGACGACGTCTGGTGCCCGACGCGTCTGGAAATCGCCGAGCACTGGGCAAAGACTCATCCGCATGAACGCCGGGAGCGGCCCAGCGAGATGACGCGCGAGGATTTCGTGAGCAGGTTCGGTGGCATTTTCGAACATTCGGCCTGGATCGCCGAAGGGGCGCATGACCTGGAGCTCGGGCCGGCACATGACACCGCCCTGGGGCTGCACAATGCACTGGCGCGGGTGTTCCGCACCGCCGCGCCCGACAAGCGCCTGGGCGTGCTGACCGCGCACCCCGATCTGGCCGGAAAACTGGCAGCGGCCGGGCGGCTGACCGCCGAGAGCACCTCGGAACAGGCCGGTGCCGGGCTCGACATGCTGACCGACGAAGAGCGCGAAACCTTCACACGGCTCAACGGCGACTACGTTGAAAAGCACGGGTTTCCCTTCATCATTGCGGTGCGCGATCACGACAAGGCGTCGATCATGGCGGCCTTTGACCGCCGCATCGGCAACGACCGCGACACCGAATTCGCCGAGGCCTGCCGGCAGGTCGAGCGCATTGCCGAATTCCGCCTGAAGGATCTGCTGCCATGACCGTGACATCGGACAAGATCACCGCCCGGCCTGCCGAGGCAGGGGCCATGGCCGGTCTGGCCGAGCTGATCGGCTGCGCGGGGACGCCCGACAAGCTGATCAACAAGGGCCTCTGCGGTCGGTTCCACGATCTGGCCGCGCTCGACATCGTCGACGGCCGCGCCGGCATCAGCCTGTTCAAATCCGAGGTCTTCAGCCTGCCGTTCCGGCTGGAGATGATGGAGCGGCATCCGCTGGGGTCACAGGCCTTCATCCCGATGAGCGACGAGGGCTTTCTTGTCGTGCTGGCCGAAGATGAAAACGGCCGCCCGGGCGCGCCGCGTGCCTATCGCACGGAACCGGGGCAGGCGGTCAATATCGGGCGCAATGTCTGGCACGGGGTGCTGACACCGCTCGGCGGATCCGGGGTGTTTGCGGTGATCGACCGCATCGGCGACGGCGCCAACCTGGAGGAGCACTGGTTCGACACGCCCTACGAGGTGGTGGCGGACTGATCACCGGGCCGCCAGGAGGAGGGGCGGCCTTCACCATCAGCTATAATGGGGAGAGACACAATGGCTGACACATCAATCGGGACACCGGAGCAACTCCGGGATCCAAATTACTTCCCGGGTCTGGCCAAGGGCATACCGCTGGGCATCCAGCACGTTCTGGCGATGTTCGTGTCCAACGTGACACCCGCGATCATCGTCGCCGGCGCCGCCGGATTTGGCTTTGGCTCGGGCTCGGCTGATTTTCCCGAACTGCTCTACCTTATCCAGATGTCGATGCTGTTTGCCGGTGTCGCCACGCTGCTTCAGACCATCACCCTCGGGCCGGTCGGCGCGGCGCTGCCGATCGTGCAGGGCACGTCCTTTGCCTTTCTGCCGATCATGATTCCGCTGGTTGCGGGCAAGGGCGTCGACGGGCTTGCCGCGCTGTTCGGCGGCGTGATCGTCGGCGGCATCTTCCACGCCTTTATCGGGACTTTCGTCGGCAAGCTGCGCTTTGCCCTGCCGCCGCTGGTTACCGGCCTCGTGGTGACGATGATCGGCCTCGCGCTGGTCAAGGTCGGCATCCAGTATGCCGCGGGCGGCGTTCCGGCCATCGGCACGCCGGAATACGGCAGCCTGCTGAATTGGTCGGCGGCGATCGTGGTGATCGTGGTGACACTGGGGCTGAAGTTCTTCACCAAGGGCATGCTGTCGATCTCGGCGGTGCTGATCGGCCTGATCGTGGGCTATGTCTATGCCATTGCGGTCGGGATGCTCAGCCTCGACGCCATCACCGGCTCCTGGGCCAATTCCGCCGCCTTCGCGCTGCCGCAACCGTTCAAATACGGTTTCGAGTTCTCGATTGCCGCGGTGATCGGCTTCTGCCTGATGGCCTTTATCTCGGCGATTGAAACGGTGGGCGATGTCTCGGGGATCACCAAGGGCGGCGCGGGCCGCGAGGCCACGGCCGAAGAAGTCACCGGCGCGACCTATGCCGACGGTTTCGGCACGGCGCTGGCCGGCATCTTCGGCGGCTTTCCCAACACCTCGTTCAGCCAGAACGTCGGCCTGATTGCCATGACCGGCGTGATGAGCCGCCACGTGGTCACCTGCGGCGCGATCTTCCTTATCATCTGCGGGCTGGTCCCGAAAGTGGGCGGCGTGATCCGCACGGTGCCGATCGAGGTGCTGGGCGGCGGTGTGATCGTAATGTTCGGCATGGTGGTCGCGGCCGGCATCTCGATGCTCTCGGACGTGCACTGGAACCGGCGCAACATGGTGATCTTCGCCATCTCGCTGAGCCTCGGCCTCGGCTTGCAGCTCGAACCGGGTGCGCTCCAGCACCTGCCGGAAACCGCCCGCGTGCTGCTGACCTCGGGTCTTCTGCCGGCGGCCTTCCTCGCTATCGTGCTGAACCTGGTGCTGCCCGAAGAGCTGACCGACGAATCCACCGAGGAAGTCTCGGGTGGCATGTCCGGTCACGGTGAAGGTTCTTACGCCAAGGACAGCCGCGCCTGAACCGCGCAGCGGCCGCCGTCAGGGCGGGTCGCGCATAGATGACAGCCAGGCGGCGCTCTTCGGAGCGCCGCTTTTTCTTGCGGGTCAGGACAACAGGCGTTTGCGGATCGCCACCAGAAGCCGGATCGACCACGGCAGGAAAAGATAGCTGATCAGGCAGACATTGACCGCGACCGTCAGCACCGTCCGCCAGGGCTCGGCCATCGGCGGCAGCAGCATATTCGCCAGCCAGCCAAGGGCCAGGATCAGCGCGATCAGGACAACGACGGTCTCGAGCTTGCTCACCTTGACGGTGTCGGGCAGCAGCAGCGACAGCCCGTCAAAGGCGGCGCGGTCCGAGATCTCCAGGCACTGCCGGTCCACCTCGGCGATCAGCCGCTTGCGCTCCGGCGCGCCTTCCCAGCGCTTCAGGTTCTTGCGGCAATCGAAGCGGAACAGGGTGACAAGATCGACATGGGTGTCGGTTGCAGGCAGATAGGTGTCATCCGCGCCCTGATAACCCGGGTATTGCCGCGCCGCCGCGCGCAGCCGGTCCATTTTCGCCTGGACCTCCGGCCTTGCGGTCACCGGCAACCGGCGGATGACCACCGTCACCACTTGCGAAGATCGTGCGCCCATGTGTTCACTCTTTGGCTGCCAGGGAGGGTGCGAGACAGAAAAGCCCCGGCCGTCGCCGGCCGGAGCTTGGTTGTCAGAGCCTAGCAAAGCAGGGGATCAGTGACCACCTTCCGCTTGCAGCGCGGCGGTGCGCAACTCGTCTTCACTGACGTCCCTGGCGCCGTTGAACGCGACGTTCAGTCCCACGGCGGCAATCGAGGCCAGCAGGATGCCGGAATGGATCAGCGGTTCGATCGCATGCGGCAGCCACATGGTGTATTCCGGGGCGATCAGCGGGATCATCCCCATCCCGAGCGAAATCGCCACGATCAGCCCGTTGTAGCGGTTCTCCTTGAAATCAACGCCGCCGAGGATGCGGATGCCTGTTGCGGCCACCATGCCGAACATCACCAGCCCGGCGCCGCCGAGAACGGCCACCGGCAGGCTTTCGACCAGCGCGCCCATCTTCGGCACCAGCCCGAGCACGATCATGATCGCGCCGCCCATCACGCAGACATAGCGCGAGCGGATGCCGGTCACCCCGACAAGGCCCACGTTCTGGCTGAACGAGGTATAGGGAAAGGTGTTGAACAGCCCGCCGATCAGCGTGCCAAGGCCGTCGGTGCGCAGGCCGGCCGACAGCGACGGGCGTTCGATCTTCTTGCCGCAGATGTCGCCCAGAGCGAGGAACATGCCGGTGGATTCGATCATCACGACGATCATCACCAGGGTCATGGTCAGGATCATGATCGGGTCAAAGATCGGCAGGCCGAAACGGAACGGGGTGATCAGCTCGAACCATTCGGCCTTGCCGACATGCTCGAAGTGCATGATGCCCAGGGCCGAGGCCGCCACCGCGCCGACGACGATACCGACCAGCACCGAGATATTGGCGAGGAAACCGCGGGCGTATTTCATCACCACGACGATGGTCCCCAGCACCAGGGCCGAGATCATCATGTTCTGCGGTGTGGCATAGTTCACGTTGTTCACGGTGGGGGCCAGTTTCAGCCCCTCGGGCACTACCGGAACCGCGCCAGCGCCGAGATCGCGGATCTGGGTCAGCCAGTCGGCATGGGCAGGATCGACAAGCTGCGGCGCAGTCGGGCCGACCGGCACGCCGAAGATCCACTGGATGCCGACCCGCATCAGCGTCACGCCGATCACCAGGATGATCGTCCCGGTCACCACAGGCGGAAAGAACCGCAGCATGCGGCTGACCAGCGGCGCGATCAGCATGGCGATCACGCCCGCGCCGATGATTGCGCCAAAGATCATGCGCGCGCCTTCGGTGCCCGGGTTGGCGGCGGCAATCGCCACCATCGGGCCCACCGAGGCAAAGGTCACCCCCATCATGACCGGCATCTTGATGCCGAACCATTTCGAGGCGCCGAACGACTGGATGATGGTCACCAGACCGCAGACAAACAGGTCGGCCGAGATCAGAAAGGCGACCTGTTCTGGGGTCAGTTCCAGGACGCGGCCGACGATCAGCGGCACGGCGATGGCGCCGGCATACATCACCAGCACATGTTGCAGCCCGAGCGTGAACAGCTTGCCGGCGGGCAGTTTTTCGTCAACGGCGTGCACCGCATCGGGGGTGACGGTATCGGCCGTCATGTCGGATGACATTTCTCTCTCTCCTCCTGATTTGCGAGAAATTCCGTGTGGCAGGGCGCCGCATCCTCACGATGCGGCCCTGCCGGGTGGGGCGGACGCCGGCCGGCCCTCCCCGGCCGGCGACCATCCGGGGCGTGGCTCAGGCCGGTGCCCCGTACATCAGAAACAGCGCTGGCAGCCAGGCGGTCAGCACGCCGCTGGCCAGCGTGGCAACGGTGGCCTGCGACTGGATCGGCCGTTGCAGGCCCAGCGCCAGGAAATAGGTGAACCACAGTCCCGCCCAGGCGACCCAGCACAGGCCCAGCCAGACATCCATCGCGCTTTGTGCGACGGCGAGGCTGCGCACCGCTTCAGGCAGGACCGAGAGCGCCACGAAGAGGCTGAACCAGCCCAGACCGCGCCCGTCCGACCCGCTCAGCCGGTTGATCGCCACCCAGAGGTAGGTCACGCTGAACAACAGCGTCATCGCCACGCTGCGGACCTCGGCCACCCCGGTTGCCCGCACCAGCGACAGGATGGCGACGGTAGCGGTGATCGCGGCGGTGGCGAAATTGATCACCACGATCTCGCGGTCGGAAATCCGTCCCGCCATCCACAGGCCGTTGAGCACGAGGACAGCACCCACGAACAACAATGACAGGGGCAGAAGCATGACAAACCTCTGGACAAACAAAGGGGCCGGCTGCGCCCGGACGGGCGCAACCTGAGGCAAGGTCAGTGAATTTTGCGAAGGTGGACGCGGGTCGGTGGCGTCAGAAATCCACTTCGATGGCGAGGCCCTTGGCCACCGCCAGATCGACAACCGCCGCCGCGACGGCCAGATCCTGAAGACCGACACCGGTGCCGTCGAAGAGGGTGATCTCGTCGTCCGAGATCCGGCCCGGGTGGGTGCCGTTGATCACGGCGCCTACCTGGGTGATGTCCTCGGCCCGCAGGATCTGGCTCTCGATCGCATGTTGTGCCTCGCCGATCGAGATCGATTGCGCCACCTCGTCGGTAAAGACCGTGGCCTTGCCGAGAAGTGCGGTTTCGACCTCTTGCTTGCCCTTGGTGTCGGTGCCCATGCAGGCGATATGGGTGCCGGGGGCCACATGATCCGCGTGCAGGATGGCATCGAACGACGAGGTGATCGAGATGATCACATCCGCCTCGGCCAGACCCTCGAGCGCGACCGCCTCGAATGGCAGACCGGCCTCGCTGGCGACCTCTTCGAGATTGGGCAACATCTCGGGATGGAAGTTCCAGCCGATGACCTTCTCGAAGTCGCGCTGCTCGAGCGCGGCGCGCAGCTGGAACTTGGCCTGATGGCCGGCGCCGACCATGCCGATCACCTTGGCATCCTTGCGCGCCAGATGCTTGATCGACACCGAAGAGGCCGCCGCGGTGCGCAGCGCGGTCAACAGGTTGCCGCCGACCATCGCCTTGGCCTTGCCGGTGTCGGGATCGAACAGGAAGACGGTCGACTGGTGGTTGATGATGCCGCGCTTTTCAAGGTTGTTCGGCCAATAGCCGCCCGCCTTCAGCCCGAGTGTCAGCCCGGCGCGGTCGAAGCCGCCCTTGAAGCCGTAAAGCGCATCCTCGTGCCCGATGGCCTCGCGGACGACCGGGAAATTGTAGGCGTCGCCCGACGCCATGGCGGCAAACACCTTTTCGACGGCGTCGAAAGCCGCTTCGCGGGTCATAAGGTCGGCGATGTCTCTTTCGGGTACGATGAACATGTATTGTCTCCCACATAAAATTCGTGCGCCCGTGTGCCACTGCCGGAAGGTGAGTATACACACGGGCGACTTTGGCCCTCTCGGGCTCTCCCCCTCCCCGGGGTTTCAGGCGCTTAGTAGGCCTTGCCTCGGGCCGAGACCGGCCAGACGGTCTCGACCTTGCCGTTCCGCACACCGACATACCAGTCGTGCACATTGGCGGTCGGGTCGCAGTGGCCGGGCACCAGGCGCAGCTTGTCGTTGACCTTGAGCGCGCCCTTGGGGTCGGAAATCACACCGTGCTCGTCCGAGCATTTGACGTATTCCACGTCATCGCGGCCATAGATGAAGGGCAGCCCGCTGTCGATCGACTGCGCCTTGAGGCCGGCGTCGCAGATCGCCTTGTCGGATTTGGCGTGGCTCATCACCGAGGTCAGGATGAAAAAGGCGTTTTCCCATTCGCCGGCGTCGATCCGGTTGCCGTCCTTGTCGAGGATGCGGCCGTAGTCGGCGTCCATGAAGGCATAAGAGCCGCATTGAAGCTCGTTGTAGACGCCCGAATTGGATTCGAAGTAATACGATCCGGTGCCGCCGCCCGAGACCAGCTCGGTTTCTATGCCGAGCGCCTTGAGTGCCGCGACCGCGTCGCTGACCTGGGCCACGGCGGCATCGATCTTGGCCTTGCGGTCGTCGTAGCTGTCCATGTGCTGCATCGCGCCCTGATAGGCCTGGATGCCCTTGTAGGTCAGGTTGTCGGCGGCCTGCACGGCCTGGGCGATCTCGACCACGGCCTCAGTGCTGGTCACGCCGCAGCGCCCGGCGCCGCAGTCGATCTCGACAAAGACGCCAAGTTCGGTTCCCTCGGCCTTGGCCGCCGCCGAGAGGTCGACGACATTGGCCAGGTCGTCGACGCAGACGATGATATTGGCGCCGCGCTTGGGCAACTGCGCCAGCCGTTCGATCTTGGCCGCGTCGCGCACCTGGTTCGACACCAGCACTTCGGTGATGCCGGCGCGCACGAAGACCTCGGCCTCCGAGACCTTCTGGCAGCAGACGCCGATTGCGCCGCCCAGCTCCATTTGCAGCTTCAGCACGTCGACCGACTTGTGCATCTTGCCATGCGCCCGGTGGCGCATGCCGTGATCCTTGGCGTAATCGCCCATTTTCTTGATGTTGCGCTCGAGCGCGTCGAGATCGAGGATCAGGCAGGGGGTCTGGATATCGGCCTCGTCCATGCCGGGCTTGGCGGGAATGTCGTAGCCGACTTCGAAATTGTCGAGGTTGGTCATGTCTTTCATCTTTCTTGCTCCCTGAGAAGGTGCCGGGCGGCCGCCCGGCCTACGGAAATCCGGGTAAGGCGGGTCTTCAACCCACCATCCACGGCAACTTGTCGAGGTCGACGTTGCCACCGGTGACGATCACGCCGACGCGCTTGCCCGCGAAGTGCTCCTTGTTTTTCAGGATGGTGGCCAGCGGCACGGCGGAGGACGGCTCCATCACCACACGCAGGTGTTTCCAGACCAGCTTCATCGCGTCGACGATCTCCTGCTCGGAAGCGGTGAAGATCTCGGAGACATGGTTCGACACGAAGTGCCAGGTCAGATCCTTGAGCGGCACCAGCAGCCCGTCGGCCACGGTCTTGGGCGCGTCATCTGCAATGATGTGCCCGGCCTTGAAACTGCGATAGGCATCGTCGGCCTGTTCCGGCTCGGCGGCGATGATTTTCGTTTCGGGCGCCAGCGTCGAAAGCGTCAGGCAGGTGCCCGAGATCATGCCGCCGCCACCGATCGGGGCCACGGCAAAATCCAGCCCGTCGACCTGTTCGACGAATTCCTTGGCACAGGTGCCCTGCCCGGCGATCACCCGGGGATCGTTGTAGGGATGCACGAAATCGCCGCCGGTTTTCGCCTGTACCTCGGCAAAGGTCACTTCGCGCGAACTTGTCGAGGGTTCGCATTCGGTGATCTTGCCGCCGTATCGCCGCACGGTGTCCTTCTTGGCCTGCGGCGCGGTACGCGGCATGACCACGTTGCAGGGGATGCCGCGCTTCATAGCCGCATAGCTGAGGCAGGAGGCATGGTTGCCCGAGGAATGCGTCGCGACGCCCAGTTTCGCCTGTGCGTCATCCAGCCCGAACACCGCGTTGGAGGCGCCGCGGACCTTGAAGGCCCCCGGCTCCTGGAAGTTTTCGCATTTGAAGAACAGCTGGCACCCGGCAAGCTCGTTGAGGTAGTCCGAGGTGCGGACCGGCGTCTTGCGGATATGCGGCTTGATGCGCTCATGCGCGGCCAGCATGTCGTCGTAGGTGGGGATATACATCGGTGTATCCTTCATGAGACGGGTCCTCAGGCTGCGGATTTCCGGGCCGCGACGGCATGCCCGCGATAGTATTCCTGCGCGGCGGCAACGCCCGAGCCCAGCGTGATGTCGAGGCCGAGATCGGCCATGCACATTTCCGCCGTGGCGAGGCCCGACAGGGTCATCACGTCGGTGAGCGAGCCGAGGTGGCCGATGCGGAACACCTTGCCCGCGACCTCGCCCAGACCGACGCCAAAGGCGACGCCGTATTTGCTGGCGGCGTGCGACACGATGTCGGTGGCGTTGAAGCCTTCCGGCGTGCGGATCGCGCTGACCGTGTCGGAATAGAGGTCCGGCGAGGCGGCGCAGAGCTCCAGCCCCCAGGCGCCCACGGCGGCGCGCACGCCTTCGGCGATGCGGTGATGCCGGGCAAAGACGTTCTCGAGACCTTCGTCCAGCAGCATGGTGCAGGCCTGGTTCAGACCGTTCAACATGCCGACGGCGGGGGTGTAGGGATAGGCGCTGTTGGCATAGCCTTTCTTCATGTCATGCACGTCAAAGAAGGTGCGCGGCAGTGTCGCGGTCTGGGTGGCTGCCATCGCCTTTTCGCTGAAGCCGACGATGGCGAGGCCGGCCATCAGCATGAAGCCCTTCTGCGAGCCGGCAACCGCCACGTCGACGCCCCATTCGTCAAACCGGAAATCCATCGACCCGATCGAGGACACGCCGTCGACGAACATCAGTGCCGGGTGGCCGGCGGCGTCCAGTGCCTTGCGCACTGCGGCGATGTCGGATTTGACCCCGGTGGCGGTCTCGTTGTGGGTCGCCAGAACGGCCTTGATCTCGTGGTTGGTGTCGGCGGTCAGGATCTCTTCGAAGCGATCCGCCGGCAGGCCTTCACCCCAGGGGGTCTCGACGATCTGGACGTCCAGCCCGTGGCGCTGGCACATGTCGATCCAGCGGTGCGAGAACATGCCGTTGCGCGCCGAGAGCACCTTGTCACCGGCCGAGAGACAGTTGGTCAGCGCGGTTTCCCAGCCGCCGGTGCCGGTCGAGGGGAAGATGAAGACCTCGGCGCTGTCGCTTTTCAGAACCTTGCGTACACCCTCGCGGGCCGGGTGCAGGATCTGGCCGAAGAGCGGCGATCTATGGTCGATCGTCGGCATGTCGCAGGCCTTGCGCAGGTTTTCCGGGATGTTCGTCGGACCCGGGATGAAAACAGGGTTTTGAAAGCTCATGGGGGGTCTCCTTCCGTCGTTGTCTGCACCTTAAATGACGACGACGGCGGGCGACATTATTTTGAAATCGGCTTTCGGAATGCCCCGGTTTCGAAAAATACCATGATTGCCAATGAGTTGTATTTTTCATATAGTGAATTTATCTTTCACTGGAAAGCAGATGGTTCTTATGGATTCTCAAGACAATGGCGGAAAACGAGGCCCGCGGCGGGCCCGGGGCCGGCCGCGGGGCTGGGAAGACAAGACCGCGCAGAACACCATCAAATCGCTGGATCGGGCGATGGAGGTGTTCGAATATCTCAGCGCGGCGCAGGGCAGGTCGCTGACCGCTCTGGCCAGCGAAACGCGGCAGGCGCCGGCCACGGTTTACCGGATTCTGGTGACGCTGGAAGGCCGGGGGCTGGTGGAATTCGACGCCGAGGATCAGACTTGGCACATCGGGCCCCGCGCCTATGTGATCGGCGCGCGGTTTCTGCGACGCACCAGCCTTGTCGACCGGGCCAGGCCGTACCTGCGGCGTCTGATGGAGGACACCGGCGAGACCGCCAATCTCGGGATCGAGCAGGAAGGCGCGGTGCTGTTTCTCAGCCAGGTCGAAACCCATGCCAGCATCCGCGCCTTCTTTCCGCCGGGCACCTTGTCGCCGATGCATTCCTCGGGCATCGGCAAGGTGCTTCTGGCGCAGATGGACGATGCGCGGCTGGGCCGTTTTCTGGCCGCGACCCGGCTGGAGGTGTTCACCGATCACACGATCACTGACCGGGAGGCGCTGCGGGCGGATCTGCGGAAAGTGCGGGCCCGGGGCTTTTCCATCGACAATGAGGAAAAGAATGCCGGCATGCGCTGTATCGCCGCCCCGGTGTTCGATCTGAACGGCGAGGCGATCGCGGGGATCTCGGTCTCGGGCCCGACAAGCCGCGTCAGCATGGCAGAGGTCGACCGCTTGAGCCGCCCGGTGATCGCGGCGGCGCGGGATCTGACCCATGCCATCGGCGGGATAATGCGCGAGGTGTGAGGCGGCGCGCCCCGGGCTTGGCCCGGGGCCTCGGCCGTTGGCTCCGGCCGCGCGGTCACGGCGCGGAGGTCAGACTGCGGCTATTCGGCGGCCTGGCGCACCCGGTGGCCGCAGGCAAGGCCGGCGTGGGCCGGGCGCAGCGCCATGTGGCGGTTGACGTCCTTGTAGAGCAGGTAGCGGAACTTGCCGGGGCCGCCGGCATAACAGGCCTGCGGGCAGAAGGCGCGCAGCCACATGTAATCGCCGGCCTCGACCTCGACCCAGTCGTTGTTGAGGCGATAGACTGCCTTGCCTTCCAGCACATAGAGCCCGTGTTCCATGACATGGGTTTCCAGGAAGGGGATCACCGCGCCGGGCTCGAAGGTCACCACGGTGACATGCATGTCGTGACGCAGGTCGTTCGGGTCGACAAAGCGCGTGGTAGCCCATTTGCCGTCGGTGCCGGGCATCTCTGTCGGCGCGATGTCGTTTTCGTTCAGGATCAGCACATCGGGCAGATCGAGGCCCTCGACCGCCTCATAGGCCTTGCGCACCCAGTGAAAGCGCAGGGTCTCCTTGCCCCGGTTGTACAGGGTCCAATCGGTCGAGGGTGGCAGATAGGCATAGCCGCCCGGGGTCATCTCATGGGTTTCGCCCTGCACCGTCAGGCTTGCGGTGCCTTCGACGACAAACAGCACGCCCTCGGCGCCGGGGTCGGTTTCCGGTCGGTCCGAGCCGCCGCCGGGCTGCACTTCCATGATGTATTGCGAAAAGGTTTCGGCAAAGCCGCTCAGGGGGCGGGAAATCACCCAGAGCCGGGTGTCGTTCCAGAACGGCAGAAAACTGGTGACGATGTCGCGCATCGTTCCTTTCGGGATGACGGCATAGGCATCGGTAAAGACGGCACGGTCGGTCAGCAGTTGGTCCTGGCCGGGGTGGCCGCCGTGGGGGGCATAGTATTTCGCGGTCATGAGCGCTCCTGAAGCCGGCGTGGCGTTTGCCCGACTATGCGTCTGAACGGCCATTCCGGCCACCCGCAAAGCTGCGACAACTCTTTATCAGGAATTTTGAAAGTCCGGAAATACCTTCCCGGCAATTCTTGGTAGTCCGGTTATATGGCCAGGGCAGGGCGCGCCGTCGACCCTGCGCGCGGCAAGACCCGAAAGGGACGCAGACCCAGAGGCGCGCGGCGTTCAGCTGGTGGTCAGGAGCCGGTAGCCCGGCGCGGTGATCGCCTTGACCGTCGTGATCGGCGCGGTCTCGATCCAGGTGGTCCGTTCGATCACCAAAAGCGCGGCGCCAACCTCGGTTTCCAGCAGCTCGGCCATCTGCGGTTCGGCGGTTATGGCAAAGAAACGCATGTCGCAGCGGCTGTAGGGCTTGTTAAGCACCAGCCATTCGTTCGCGCTCTGGCTGGTGAGGTCGAGATCGCGGATCTCCGGCACCGTTTCCGGGCAGACCCAGCGGTCTTCGAGGATATAGGGCCGGCCATCGGAGAAATGCAGCGCTTCGATCCGCTGCATCGGCTGCGGGGTGGTGAGCTCGAAGGTCGCCAGAACGCTGTGCGGCGCGGTCTCCTCGACCCGGCGGATCAGCTGATAGCCATAGCGCCCGCCCCGCTGTTCGACTTCGCGGCGGGTGATCGGAATGTCGAGCGTGGCGCGGGTCACCGGCTCGGCGCGCACCCTTGTGCCGCCCTTGCGGCGGCGATCGACCAGCCCGCTGTCAGAGAGATCCTGCATCGCGCGCTGCACGGTCGACCGGGCGCAGTTCATCTCTTCGGCGATATCGGCGTCGCGGGGCAGCCGGTCGCCGGGGCCGTAGCGGCCCGACAGGATCGCCTTGTGGATCTCGTCGCGCACGTCTTTCCAGGACAGGCGGGTCGGCGGTGTCATATCTCTTGTCCAAGCTGGTCCATCACGTCGAGGAACGCCCGTACTATCCGGTCGCGATGGATGTGGCGACCGTCTTGTACCATGTGGCGGCCGGCGCTCCAGACATCGGTGACACAGGCGCGGCCACGGCCGGTAAAGATCAGGCTGTCGAGCACCGCGTCGCCGCTGCGATTGCACAGGAATTCGTTGTCGGTGGATATGGCCATCAGATCGGCAAATTGCCCGGTCTCGATGCGCCCCGCCTGCCGGCCTGCCGCCTGGGCGCCGGCGCGGGCAACGGTGTCAAAGAGCACCCGCCCCGTCGATTGCTCCGGGGTGGCCAGGGCGGCGCGGCTGTGGTCACGCAGGCGTTGTGAATAATCGAGCGTCGCCAGCTCTTCCCAGAGCGCGATATGGATGTTGGAATCCGAGCCGATGCCAAAGCGCCCGCCGGCCTGCTGAAAGCTCTTGCCGTTGAAGATGCCGTCGCCAAGGCTCGATTCCGTGATCGGGCAGAGCCCGGCCACGGCGCCGGTGGCGGCCAGCCGGGCCGTTTCGTCATCGCTCATCTGGGTGCAGTGGATCAGGCACCAATCCGGCGTCACCTCGGCGTTGCGCAGCAGCCAGTCCACCGGCCGGGCGCCGAGATGGGCCTCGACCTCGGCGACCTCGGCCTGCTGTTCGGCAAGATGCATGTGAAGCGGGCCTTCGGGCGAGATGGCACGCGCCGACGCCAGCGCCGCGGGCGGCACGGCGCGCAGCGAATGCGGCGCGAGGCCGATGGCGTGATCTTCCGGGCCACGGGCGATCCGCGCCGCGCTTTCGGTATGCAGCCGGGCAAAGAGATCGATGTCGCAGCCGAACCGCCGTTGTCCGCCTTGCAGGGCGCGGCCGTCACAGCCGCCCTGCATGTAGAGCACCGGCAAGAGCGTGAGCCCGATCCCGGTTTCCTGCGCGGCGGCGGCGATCCGTTCGGCCATTTCCGACAGGTTGGCAAAGGGTGCGCCGCCGATGTCGTGATGCAGATAGTGGAACTCGGCCACCGATCCGTAGCCGGCCTCCTGCATCTCGAGAAAGACCAGCGCCGCGATGGCCTGCACTTGATCGGGCGTCAGCCGGTCGAGAAAACGGTACATCAGCTTGCGCCAGGTCCAGAAGCTGTCCTTGGGGTCGGGGCCGCGGGTTTCGGTCAGGCCGGCCATCGCCCGCTGAAAGGCATGGCTGTGCAGGTTCGCCGGCGCCGGCAGCAGCAGATCGACCGAGCGGCGGCCCTCGGCCGGACCGGTGGAGATTCGCGCGATCCGGCCGTTGTCGATGGCGATGCGCAGGTCGCCGACCCAACCCTCGGCCGTAAGTGCCTGTCGCGCATGGATCTCCTGCATGTGTCATCTCCATTGACAAAATAAGTACGTACATATTAGCTTTATGTAGGCATCAAAGCAAGGAGATGTTATGTCAGACCCGGTCTTCATCACCAACGTGTCGGTCGCACGCATGGACGGGGCGGATGGGGCGTATTCCCTGCTCCGGCAGGCCGGTCTGCGGATCGAGGGCGACCGGATCGCCTGGGTCGGCCCGATGGCGGAGGCCGATCCGGCGTGGCGCGGACAAGAAATCGATGGCGGCGGGCGGCTGCTGACCCCGGCGCTGATCGATTGTCACACCCACATCGTGCACGGCGGAAACCGCGCCCGCGAGTTCGAGATGCGTTTGCAGGGCGCCAGCTACGAAGAGATCGCGCGGGCCGGCGGCGGGATTGTCTCGACCGTCTCGGCGACCCGAGCGGCGGACGAACAGACCTTGCTGGACGCCGCGCTGATCCGCGCTGATGCGCTGATCGCCGAGGGCGTCGGCACGGTCGAGATCAAGTCGGGCTACGGGCTGGATATCGAGACCGAGCTGAAGATGCTGCGGGTGGCGCGGGCGGTCGGCGCGCAACGGCCGCTGCGCGTCGTCACCTCGTTTCTGGGCGCCCATGCGGTGCCGAAAGGGAAGACGGCCGACGCCTATATCGACGAGGTCTGCATTCCGGCGCTCGAGGCCGCCCATGAGGCGGGGCTGGTCGATGCGGTGGACGGGTTCTGCGAGGGCATCGCCTTTGACGCCACCCAGATCGCCCGGGTCTTTGACCGGGCCGCGGCGCTGGGTCTGCCGGTGAAACTGCATGCCGAGCAGCTGAGCAATATGGGCGGCACCGCACTGGCGGCCAGCCATGGCGCGCTCTCGGCCGATCACGTCGAATTCGCCACCGAGGCAGACGCGCGCGCGCTCAAGGCCGCGGGCAGCGTCGCGGTGCTTCTGCCCGGCGCCTTCTACACCTTGCACGAAACGCAAAAGCCGCCGGTTGCGGCGTTTCGCGCGGCGGGTGTGCCGATGGCGGTGGCGACCGACTGGAACCCGGGATCGTCGCCGATGGGCTCGTTGCTTCTGGCGATGAACATGGGGTGCACCCTGTTCGGCCTGACCCCGGCCGAGGCGCTGGCCGGCACCACCTGCCATGCGGCCCGCGCGCTGGGTCTCAAGGATTGCGGTGTGATCGCGCCCGGAATGCGCGCCGACCTCGCGCTCTGGGACGTCGAGGCGCCGGCCGAGCTGAGCTATGGCATCGGCATCAACCCGCTCTACCGGCGGATCCATGGAGGTCGGGCATGATCACTCTCACCCCCGGCACCACCACGCTTGCCGCGCTGGCCCGCATCTATCACGACCAGAGCCCGGCGCGGCTCGATCCCGCCTGCCACGCCGGCATCGAAGAGGCCGCCGCGCGGATCGATGCCGCCGCCAGCGGCGACGCGGCGGTCTATGGCGTGAACACGGGTTTCGGCAAGCTGGCCAGCGTCAAGATCGCACCCGAAGATACCGCGACGCTGCAACGCAACCTGATTCTGTCGCATTGCTGCGGCGTGGGCGATCCGATCCCGCGCCGCCATGCCCGGCTGATGATGGCGCTGAAGTTGCTGTCTCTGGGGCGGGGCGCCTCGGGCGTGCGGATGGAATTGATCGCGCTCCTCGAAGCGATGCTGGCCCGTGACGTGACGCCGGTGATCCCGGTTCAGGGCTCGGTCGGCGCCTCCGGCGATTTGGCGCCGCTGGCGCATATGGCCGCCGTCATGATGGGCGAGGCCGAGGCGGTCTTTGAAGGCGAAACGCTGCCCGGCGCCGAGGCACTGCGGCGGGCCGGGCTGGAACCGGTGGCGCTTGGCGCCAAGGAGGGGCTGGCGCTGATCAACGGCACGCAGTTCTCGACCGCTTTCGCATTGGCCGGGCTGTTCGACGGCTGGCGCGCGATGCAGGCGGCGCTTGTCACTTCGGCGATGTCCACCGATGCGATCATGGGGTCGACCGCGCCCTTGCAACCCGAGATCCACGCCCTGCGCGGCCATGCCGGCCAGATCGAGGCGGCGGCCTGCATGCGCGCGCTGCTCGACGGCTCGGAAATTCGCGAAAGCCACCGCGAGGGCGATACCCGGGTGCAGGATCCCTATTGCATCCGCTGCCAGCCGCAGGTGACCGGCGCGGCGATGGACCTGCTGCGGATGGCCGGCCGCACGCTGGAGACCGAGGCCAATGCCGCCACCGACAACCCGCTGGTGCTGGTGGGGGCCGACCTGATTGTCTCGGGCGGCAATTTCCACGCCGAGCCGGTAGGCTTTGCCGCCGACATGATCGCGCTGGCCCTGGCCGAGATCGGCGCCATCGCGCAGCGCCGCATCGCGCTGATTGTCGACCCGACGCTGAGCTTTGACCTGCCGCCCTTCCTGACCCCGGACCCGGGGCTGAATTCGGGCCTGATGATCGCCGAGGTGACGACGGCGGCGCTGATGAGCGAGAACAAGCATCTCGCCAACCCCTGTGTCACCGATTCCACCCCGACCTCGGCCAATCAGGAGGATCACGTCAGCATGGCGGCCCATGGCGCGGTGCGGCTGGGGCGGATGGTGGCCAATCTCGACCGCATCCTCGGCGTCGAGTTGCTCTGTGCCGCCCAGGGCATCGAGTTTCGCGCGCCGCTCTCCACCAGCGCGCCGCTGCGGCAGGTGCTGGCCTGTCTGCGCGAGAGCGTGCCGGGCCTGACAGAAGATCGCTACATGGCGCCCGATCTGGAACGGGCGGCCGAACTGGTTCGGGGCGCGGCGCTCGGCCGCGCCGCAGAGATCAGGATGCCGGAGCTTGCGCCATGACCCCGGTCGAGATTTCCCGCGGCGAGGGCCCGGTGGTGCTTGGCCTGCCGCACACCGGCACCTGGCTGCCTGGCGATATCCGCACCCGGCTGAACGATCGGGGCCGGGGCCTGGAAGACACCGACTGGCACATTCACGACCTCTACGCAGGGCTGCTGCCCGGGGTGACCACTGTGCGCGCGAGTTTTCATCGCTATGTCATCGACGCCAACCGCGACCCTTCGGGCCAGAGCCTCTATCCCGGCCAGAACACCACCGGCCTCGTGCCGCTCACCGATTTCGACGGCAAGGAAATCTGGGACAGCCCGCCCGATGCCGGCGAGATCGAAGCCCGCCGCGCCGCCTTTCACGCGCCTTATCACGCGGCGCTGATGGCCGAGCTGGAGCGGGTGCGCGCCCGGCACGGCATTGCGATCCTCTACGATTGCCATTCGATCCGCTCGCAGATCCCGTTCCTGTTCGACGGCACCCTGCCGGATTTCAACATCGGCACCAACAATGGAACCACCTGCGCGCCCGACATCGAGACCGCCGTGCAGGAGATCTGCGCCGCGTCCGAAGGCTATTCCACGGTGGTGAACGGCCGGTTCAAGGGGGGCTGGACGACCCGCCACTATGGCCGGCCCGAGACTGGAATTCACGCCATCCAGATGGAACTGGCGCAATCCACCTATCTGACCGCAGAGCACGCGCCCTGGAGCTATGACAGCGCCAAGGCCGCGCGCCTGCGCGCCCCTCTTACCCGTATCCTGCAAAGACTGGCCGACATGGCCCCGCAGCTTGGAGGCTCCGCATGACCAACCCCCGCCACAACATCCGCGACGTCTTTCCCGACACCGGCCCCGAGATCAGCGCCAAGAGCTGGCTGACCGAGGCGCCGATGCGGATGCTGATGAACAACCTGCACCCGGATGTGGCCGAGAACCCGCATGAGCTGGTGGTCTATGGCGGTATCGGCCGGGCCGCGCGCACCTGGGAGGATTTCGACCTGATCGTCGCCAGCCTGAAGGCGTTGGAAGAGGACCAGACCCTGCTGGTGCAATCCGGCAAGCCGGTGGGCGTCTTCCGCACCCACAAGGATGCGCCGCGGGTGCTGATCGCCAATTCCAACCTGGTACCGCATTGGGCCAACTGGGATCATTTCAATGAATTGGACAAGAAGGGCCTCGCCATGTACGGCCAGATGACCGCCGGGTCCTGGATCTACATCGGGTCGCAGGGCATCGTGCAGGGCACCTACGAGACCTTTGTCGAGGCCGGCCGCCAGCACTTCGATGGCGATCTCACCGGCCGCTGGATCCTGACCGCCGGTCTTGGCGGCATGGGCGGCGCGCAGCCCCTGGCGGCGGTGATGGCCGGCGCCTGCTGTCTGGCGGTGGAATGCGACGAGAGCCGCGCCGATTTCCGCCTGCGCACGCGCTATGTCGACGAAAAGACCCATTCGCTCGATGAGGCGCTGGCGATGATCGACCGCTGGACCAAGGCGGGCGAGGCGAAATCGGTGGCACTGATCGGCAATGCGGCGGATGTCTATCCCGAGCTGGTCAAGCGCGGCCTGCGCCCCGATATGGTCACCGATCAAACCTCGGCGCATGATCCGATCCACGGCTATCTGCCGCAGGGCTGGAGCGTGGCAGAGTGGCGCGAGGCCCAGGAAAGCGATCCCAAGGCGGTGGAAAAGGCCGCCCGCGCCTCGATGAAGGTGCATGTCGCCGCGATGGTCGATTTCTGGAACGCCGGCGTGCCGACGCTGGACTACGGCAACAACATCCGCCAGGTGGCGCTGGAAGAGGGGCTTGAAACCGCCTTTGCCTTCCCCGGCTTCGTTCCGGCCTATATCCGGCCGCTGTTCTGTCGTGGCATCGGGCCGTTCCGCTGGGCCGCGCTCTCGGGCGATCCGGAAGATATCTACAAGACCGATGCCAAGGTGAAAGAGCTGGTCGATGACCCGCATCTGCACAACTGGCTCGACATGGCGCGCGAGCGGATCAGCTTTCAGGGGCTGCCGGCGCGGATCTGCTGGGTCGGGCTCGGCGTGCGTCACAAGCTGGGGCTGGCCTTCAACGAAATGGTGCGCAACGGTGAGTTGAAGGCGCCGGTGGTGATCGGCCGCGACCATCTCGACAGCGGATCGGTGGCCTCGCCCAACCGCGAGACCGAGGCGATGAAGGACGGCTCGGATGCGGTTAGCGACTGGCCGCTGCTGAACGCGCTGCTCAACACCGCCTCCGGCGCGACCTGGGTCTCGCTGCACCATGGCGGCGGCGTCGGCATGGGGTTTTCGCAGCACTCCGGCATGGTGATCTGCTGCGACGGCACCGAGGACGCCGACCGCCGCATCGCCAACGTGCTGTGGAACGACCCGGCGACCGGCGTGATGCGGCACGCCGATGCCGGTTATGACATCGCCATCGATTGTGCCCGCGACCACGGGCTGAACTTGCCCGGCATTCTCAAGAACTGATCCAATCCAACAGGGAGACAAAAAATGGACAGACGCAAATTTCTCACCACCGGCGCGCTTGGCGCGGCCGCCGCGCCGCTGGCGACACCGGCGATTGCGCAGGATGTGCAGCAATGGAAGATGGTTACCGCCTGGCCCAAGAACCTGCCCGGGCCCGGGGTGGCGGCGCAGATGCTGGCCGACCGGATCACCACGCTTTCGGGCGGGCGGATCGAGGTCAAGCTTTACGCTTCGGGCGAGATCGTGCCGGGGCCCGGCGTTTTCGACGCGGTCAGCGAAGGCACCGCCGAGCTTTACCACGCGGTGCCGGCCTACTGGGGGTCGAAATCCAAGGGCATCCTGCTCTTTGGCTCGCAACCCTTCGGCCTGCGCGCCGACGAACAATTCGGCTGGCTCTACCACGGCGGCGGCCAGGCGCTTTATGACGAGATGTATGGCCGCTTCGGCATCAAGCCCTTCCTCTGCGGCAATTCCGGCCCGCAATGGGGCGGCTGGTTCCGCGATGAGATCACCTCGGTCGAGGACCTCAAGGGCATGAAGTTCCGCACCACCGGCCTGGCCTCGGAAATGGCGGCAAAGATCGGCATGGCAGCACAGGCCATGTCCGGCCCGGCGATGTTCCAGGCGTTGCAGACCGGGGCGCTCGATGCCGGCGAGTTCATCGGCCCCTGGACCGACAGCGCGCTGGGTTACCAGCAGGTGGCCAAGAACTACTACTGGCCCGGCGTCGGCGAACCCTCTTCGGCCGAGGAATGCGGCGTCAATGCCGAGGTTTTCGGCAATCTGCCCGAGGATCTGAAACAGGCGGTCTCGCTGGCCTGCGAAAGCCTCTACAACCCGGTCTGGACCGAATACACCACCAAGCACGCGGCTTCGCTGAAGAAGCTGGTCGAAGAGGATGGCGTGCAGGTCCGCATGTTCCCGCAGGACGTGATCGACGCCATGGGCGCGGCGGCGAAGGAGGTGATCGACGAGTTGCGCGAGGACGATGACGAGCTGGTGCGCCGCATCACCGAGAGCTTTGTTGCCTATCGCGACAGCGTCGGCGGTTACATGAGCTATGCCGACAACGGTCAGATGAACGCCCGCGCCCAGGTGATGGGTTACTGATCCGGCGGCGCGCGGGGGCATGTCCCTCGCGCGCGGCCCTGTCGCGACGGGAAGAGGTGGCGGATGCTGAGACTTGCAGGCTTGATCGATGGGCTGAACCGGGGTGTCGCCCGGGTGCTGCGCTGGTTTGCCCTGGCCATGGTGTTGATCCAGTTCGGCATCGTGATCGGGCGCTATGTCTTTGGCGTGAACTCGATCTGGGTGCAGGAAAGCGTGCTCTACCTGCATGCCATGCTGTTCATGCTGGCGGCCGGATACACGCTCTTGGTGGACAAGCACGTCCGGGTCGACATCTTCTATGCCAAGGTCACGCCGGCTGCCCGGCGCCGCATCGACATTGCCGGGCATCTTCTTTTCCTGCTGCCATCGATGGCGGCGCTGGCCTGGTGGTCCTGGCCGTCGGTGCGCAACTCCTGGCGCATTCTCGAGGGCCCGATCTCGGTTGGCGGGATCGAGGCGGTGTTCCTGCTGAAATCGCTGATCCCGCTGTTCTGCGCGCTGGTGGCGCTGCAATCGCTGGCGATCCTCGCGCGGCTATTTGCCAATGAGGACGCGGCATGAGCGACACTCTCGATCTTCTGATGTTCGCGGCTCTCGTGGTGGCGATCCTGTCGGGCTTTCCGGTGGCCTTTTCGATTGCCGGTGTCGCGGTGCTCTTTGCCTATCTGGGCTGGGCTCTGGGCGCGATGGACATCTCGCTTCTGGGCGCTTTCGGGCAACGGGTGTTTGGGCTGATCTCGAACCAGGTGCTGATCGCCATTCCGCTGTTTGTCCTGATGGGCGCGCTCTTGGAAAAAAGCCGCATTGCCGAAGAGCTGCTGGATACCATGGGGCGCGCCTTCGGCCAGTTGCGCGGCGGGCTTGGCATCTCGGTGGTGCTAGTGGGCGCGCTGCTCGCCGCTTCGACCGGAATCGTCGGGGCGACGGTTGTGGCCATGGGAATGATTGCGCTGCCCACCATGCTGCGCTCGGGTTATGACCCGCGTGTCGCCTCGGGCATCGTCTGCACCGCCGGCACCCTGGGCCAGATCATCCCGCCCTCGACGCTTTTGATCATCCTCGCCGACGTGATGTCGAACGCCTATCAGCAGGCGCAATACGAACAGGGCAAATTCGCGGTCGAGGCGCTGTCGGTCGGCCAGTTCTTTGCCGCCGCGCTGGTCCCCGGCCTCGTGCTCGTCTCACTCTATCTGATCTATGTGCTGGCCCGCGGCGTGCTGCGCCCCGACGACATGCCGCCGGCACCGGCGGATCTTCCGCGGCCGTCACGCCCCGAGGTGCTGGGCGCCATCGTGCCGCCGGTGCTGCTGATCTTTGCGGTGCTGGGCTCGATCCTCGGCGGGCTGGCCACTCCGACCGAAGCGGCGGCGGTGGGCGCGGTGGGTGCGCTCCTGCTGGCGGGGGCGCGGCGCGGGCGGCACCGGGGGGTGATCGCCGTCGCGGCGGCGGCGCTGATCGTTCTGGCGATCGCGGCGGGGCTGTTTCCGGTGCGGTTGCAGCGCGGCGATCTGGGGACAGGCGCCTACTTGGCCGGCGGGCTGTACATCGTTCTGACCCTGGTCGGGGTGACCGGCATCCTGGCCGCCCTGAACAACCTGCTGCGCGACCGGGTGGTGCATGGGGCGGTGGCCTCGACCATGACCATGACGGCGATGATCTTTGCCACCATCCTCGCCGCCGGCATGTTCTCGCTGGTGTTCATCGGGCTTGGCGGCGAAGAGCGGGTCGCGCATTGGCTGGAGAACCTGCCGGGCGGCGCAACCGGGGCGCTGCTGGTGACCATGGTGATCGTCTTCTTCATGGGGTTCTTCCTCGATTTCGTCGAAATCTCGGTCATCGTGCTGCCGCTGGTGGTGCCGACGCTGATCCTGCTCGGCCATGATCCGATCTGGCTTGGCATCGTCCTGGCCATTAACCTGCAAACCTCGTTCCTGACGCCGCCCTTCGGATTTTCGCTGTTCTATCTGCGGGGGGCGGCCCCGCCCGAGGTCACCACGGGCCATATCTATCGCGGGGTCCTGCCGTTCATCGTCTTGCAGGCCATCGGCGTGGCTGTCGTCTGGTTCTTCCCGGCGCTGGCCACCTGGCTGCCGCGGGTGATGTTCTAGCCGCAGGTGGCGCACGAGAAGGCGGCAATGCCCCTTTGCGCCCGGCCCTCGGGCGGCTTATGGTCCCGGCGTCGGCCATGCGCGCAAGGGAGAGGGAAACATGCACCCCCGCAATTTCGATCTGCGCCTTCTCGGCTATTTCTTTCGCACCGCCCAGACCGGCAACATCACCCGCGCCGCATCCGAGCTGAACGTCGCCCAGCCGACGCTGTCGAAAGCCCTGAAGCTGCTCGAGGATCAGGTCGGCACGCCGCTGCTGGAACGCCACGCCCATGGCATCACGCTGACGCCGATCGGGGTCCGGCTGGCGGAACATGCCGGGGTGGTGATGGCCCAGGTGCGCGACGCCGCCGATGAAATCGCCCAGTTGCGCGAAGGCCAGGGCGGGCATGTGCGGATCGGCGCCGGGCCGTCCTGGGTACGGCGCAAGCTGCCCGAGGCGATCAGCCGGATTACCGAACAGCGGCCCGACGTGCAGGTCGAGGTGCAGACCGGTTTCGACAGCTCGCTGCTGCGCGGGCTGGCCACCGGCACGCTGGATTTCGTCGTTGCGGAACGGCCGATCGACAGCGAAAGCGCCAACCTGGAATTCCACCTGCTCACGGCAGATGATCTGATCTGCGTCGGCCGGCCGCAGCATCCGCTGGCGGGCCGCACCAACGTGCCCCCGGTCGAGGCGCTGGCGCTGGCCTGGGCGCTGCCGCCCGACAATACCCTGGCCCGGCGCAAGCTCGACGGCCGGGTGATCAGCCTCGGCCTCACCCCGCCACGGGCCAATGTCGTCTCGACCTCGCTGACCTTTCTGCTGACCCATGCGGCGCAGACCGACACGCTGATCTATACCACCCGCTCGCAGCTGCTCTCGCCCGAGGGCAGCCGGCTGATCGAGATCGACGTGCCCGATCTGGTGACCAACCGCCAGGCCGGGCTGATCTATCGCAAACCGGGCCTGCTGACCCCGGCGGCGCGGGCGGTGGCCGACCGGCTGATCGAGGAAAGCACCGCCGACCCCTTCAACTGATCCGCACCGCCAATCGGCCGGTGCAGGGGACAGCATTCGGGGAAGTGGCATAGCCATTGGCTATGGAGGCCGGAATTCTTTTCATTTCTGGAATGGCTCGCCGCGAGTTAGGTTGGCCTCGGATCGGTGCGGGAGGCACTGGCATTTCAGACCCATGGGAGGATCTATGACTTACCAAAGCAGAATGACCGCGACACTTGCCGCCAGCGCCCTGGCGCTGAGCGCCTCGCTTGCGGCGGCCGAAGAGGCGCCGATCACCATCGTCATCAACCAGTCGCCCTGGTTCCCCGGCTTTCAGGCCGTGGTCGAGGCCTACGAGGACGAGACCGGCAATACCGTCGAGCTCGACGTGAACCCCTTTGCCGGCAGCCTCGAGAAACAGCGCACCGCCGTGCGCGCCGATGAGAGCCCGTTTGACATCCTGATCATGAACGCCGGCTTTTTCGTCGAGTTCTACACCGGCGGTTTCATCGCGCCGCTGCAAGAGATCGACGCCTCTTTCGAGCTCTCCGACGACATCTACACCTTCGACGACAGCACCTGCTGGAACGCTGAGGCCAAGACGATCACCTGCGACGGCGGCGATCTGCTGAGCGTTCCGGTCAATCCCAACGTGCTGATCCTGCACTATCGGCAGGATCTCTATGACGAGGCCGGCCTTTCCGTGCCCAAGACCTGGGATGAGCTCTACGAGAACGCCAAGACCCTGCAAACCGACCGCCGGTACGGTATTTCGCAGCGTGGCCAGCGCGGCACATTCGACGTGACCTATGACGTCTTTCCCTACATCTGGTCGCATGGCGGCGGTATCGTCGATCAGCAGGACGATGGCAGCTTCCAGGTCTCGATCAACTCGGAGGGCACTCTGGCGGGGATGGAAACCTATCTGAAGCTGGCCAATGACGTCGGCCACCCCTCGACCGCCGGCCAAACCCAGACCAATGTGATCCAGAACATGGCGACGGGGCGCGCGGCGCATATCAATTCGGTGCCGGCCCCGGGGCTGTTCGACGACGAAAGCAAGTCGATGGTTGTGGGCCAGGTGGCCTATGCGCCGCCGCCGGGCACCGCCGAGATCCCCTCGGCCACGCCGCTGGGCCATTGGCTGGCCGGCGTGCCCAAGAATATCTCGGACGACAACAAGCAGGCGGCGCTGGCCTTCCTGAGCTGGTTCCAGACCGACGCCGCGCAGCGCGCCTATGCCGAGGCCGGTTCGATGCCGGTCAGCCGGGCGGTGCTGGAAAGCGAGATGGCCGATCAACCGGAATACCGCTGGATGAAGGCGATGGCCGAGGCGCTGCCCAATGCGCGGCTGACCTTCACCTTTCCCGAGGCGACCCAGGTTCTGGCGATCACCGAACTGCGGCTCAACCAGGCGATCGGCGGCGAGATGCCGTTGAAGGAGGCGCTGAACACCGCCGCCGAAGAGATCACCAAGGTCATGCAGGACGCCGGTTACGACATTCCCGCGCCTGAACTGCTCCAGTAACCTCCCTGGTGGTCGCGGCACTGCCCGCGGCCGCCGAAATTCACGGAGCCCACCGATGAAAACCGATACCTTCTGGCGTCACGCGACGCTCTGGCCTGCGCTTGTCCTGTTTGCGCTGCTCACCATCTTGCCGCTGATCAAACTGCTGGCGCTGAGCTTCCACGATGTGGAATGGATCAACCGCGAAGCCGTCTGGGACTGGGTCGGGCTGGCCAATTACGCCAGGCTGCCGCAGGACAACCTGCTGCGCGCCGGCGCGCTGAACACGCTGATCTTTGCCGTGGTGGCGGTGGCGCTTCAGATGCTGATCGGTTTCATTCTGGCGCTTCTGACCACGCGGGTGGTGCGCGGGCGCGTGTTCTACCGGACGGTTTTCATCCTGCCGATCCTGGTGCCCGGCATCATCATCGGCGCGATCTGGAAGCTGATGTATTCCTATGATTTCGGGGTGCTGAACAGCCTGCTGCTCTGGCTCGGCCTGGCGCCGCAGGACTGGCTGGGCAACCCCGATCTGGCGCTGCTGTCGGTGATCGTCGTCGATGTCTGGCACTGGACGCCGTTCTGTTTCCTGCTGCTGCTGGCCGGGCTCGAAAGCCTGCCGGATGATATCTTCGAGGCCGCCAAGATCGACGGTGCCTCGCGCTGGCAACAGCTGCGCCACATCACCCTGCCGCTGATGCTGCCGACGATCGCCGTGACTTTCGTGTTCCGCATGATCCTGGCCTTCAAGGTGTTCGACGAGATCTACCTGCTCACCGGCGGCGGGCCCGGCACCTCGACCGAAGTGATCAGCTTCACCATCTACCGCCGGTTCTTCACCGAGGATCAGACCGGCTATGGCGCCGCCATGTCGATTGCGGTGATCGCGGTCATCGCCGCCGGCATCATCGCCGCCACCCGCGCCACCGCCGGCAAAGGAGCCAAGGCATGACCCATGCGACCGACACCCACACCGCGCTGACCGCGCCGCGCCGCCGCCGCTTCACCGCATCGGAACGCCAGGTCAGCGTGATCCGCCACCTCGTGCTGATGAGCTTTGCGCTGGTGGTGCTCTTTCCCTTCTTCTGGATCGTCTCGGCCGCCTTCAAGACCCAGATCGACCTGTTGATGGGCAAGGTGCTCTTTACCCCCAACCTCGACGGCTTTCTCGACGTGATCTTCGACAAGACCTCGGATTTCGCCCGCAACTTCGCCAACTCCATGGTGATTGGCCTGATCAGCACCTTCCTCGTGCTGGTAATCGCGACGCTGGCGGCCTTTTCGCTCTACCGCCTGCAATGGCCCGCTTGGGTGCTGCATTCGCTGCTCGGCTGGTCGGTGATCTTTCACATGGTGCCGCCGATCACCCTGGCGGGCGCCTGGTTCACCATGTTCCGCTCGGTCGGGCTCGACAACAGCTACACCGGCATCATCCTCGCTCACACCACGCTGCACCTGCCGATGGCGCTGTGGATGATGGGCGTCTTCGTCCGCGACGTGCCCAAGGAGCTGGTGGAGGCGGCGCAGATCGATGGCGCCAAGGTGCCGCAGATCCTCTGGCATGTGGTGCTTCCCATCGTGCGGCCGGGGCTGGCGGCGACCGGCATCCTGACCTTCATCTTCAGCTGGAACGAATTCCCGGTGGTTCTGGTGCTGAGCCAGCGACAGACCGCGACGGTGCCGCTTGGCATCGGCAAATATGCCCAGGAAAATACCATCGCCTTTACCGAAATGGCGGCGGCCTCGACCCTGTCGATCCTGCCGGCCTTCCTGCTTCTGCTCTTTGCACAACGGTTCATTGTCCGCGGCCTGACCTCTGGCGCGGTGAAATAAGGGTTTGTCATGAAAACGGTTCTTGTCCTCTTCGACTCGCTCAATCGCCACGCGCTCTCGCCTTATGGCGGCGATACGGTGCCGACGCCGAACTTTGATCGGCTGGCGGCGCGCAGTGCGCGGTTCGACAACCATCATGTCGGCTCGATGCCCTGCATGCCGGCGCGGCGGGATCTTTTGACCGGCCGGATGTCGTTCCTGCACCGCAGCTGGGGACCGATCGAGCCTTTCGACGTGACCTTCCCCGAGGTGCTGAGCCGCGACAAGGGTGTCTATAGCCATTTCGTCACCGATCACTTCCACTATTGGGAAGATGGCGGCGCCACCTATCACAACCGCTATGATAGTCACGAATTCTTTCGCGGCCAGGAAGGCGACCGCTGGAAAGGCGTCGCGGCGCCGGACTGGCCGGCGATTGACCGGCGCTTTGACCCGGCCCAGGTGTCGCGCAAGCCGCGCAGCTACAAGCGCCACAACGTCGTCAACCGCGATTTCATCGAGGACGAGGCCGGCCATCCCAGCTTTCAGACCTTTGCCGCCGGGGTGGACTTCATCGAGGCTAACAAGGCGGCCGACAACTGGTTTCTCCAGATCGAGACCTTTGCCCCGCATGAGCCGTTCTTTGCGCCGAAACGCTTTCGCGACATCGTCGGGGCGCGCGCCGATGGCCCGGCGCTGGATTGGCCGGAATACGGGTACAGCGACCGGCCGTTGGAAGAACAGGCGGAGCTGCGCGCCAGCTATCACGCCTCGCTGGCAATGTGCGACGAATTGCTCGGGCAGGTACTCGACGCTTTCGACCGCGACGGGCTCTGGCAGGATACGGCGCTGATCGTCACCACCGATCACGGCTTCCTGTTGGGCGAGCATGATCTCTGGGCCAAGAACCGCATGACGCTTTATCGCGAGATCGCGCAGATCCCGATGTTTGTCCATGACCCGGGCCATCCGGCGGCCGATGGCACGCAAGTCGACGGCCTGAGCCAGACGCCCGATCTGGCGGCCACCATCCTCGATCTCTTTGACACCCCGCGCCCGCCGCAGATGGTGGCGCCCTCGCTGCGGCCGATGCTGGCGGGCAAGCCCTCGGCCCATCAGGCGCTGATCTATGGCTATTTCGGCGGGGCGGTGAATCTGACCGACGGAAGGCACAGCTATCACCGCTATCCGCCCGACATGGCCGAGCAGGAAGTTTATCAATACACCCTGATGCCGACGCATATCTTTGACTTCTTCCATCCCGAAGAGCTGACCCGCGCCGAGCTTGCGCCCCCGATGCCCTTCAGCCGCGATATGCCGCTGCTGCGGGTGCCGGTAAGCGAGAAATCGGCGATGTGGAACGCCTATGGCCCCGGCTGCCTGATCGAGAGCGAGACCCGGCTGTTCGATCTGGAGCGCGACCCGGGGCAGGCGGCGGCGCTTGACGATCCGGCGCTCGAGGCGCGGCTGGCCGGCCAGATGGCCGATCTGATGCGCGGGCTGGACGCGCCGGAAGAGGCTTTTGCGAGGCTCGACCTTCTGCCCGAAGCCGTGCCGGCATGAGGCGGGACTGGGCCGAAAGGGTGCCCGACCTGCGCCAGTTGGCCGCCGTGCGCCGGATCACGCTCGATGACGGGGCGGAACGCGGGGTCCGGGCGCTGAGCTTCGACACCGGTGGCGGGCTGGCCTTCTGGCTGCTGGCCGATCGCAGTCTCGATATCGGCCCGCTGAGTTTCCGCGGCATGCCGCTGGCCTGGCAGCATCCGGCGGGCTTCGTCGCGCCGGGGCTGCATGATGCGCAGGCCGATGGCGGCACCGGCATCCAGCGCGCCCTGTCGGGCTTTCTGGTGACCTGCGGGCTGGACAACGTCCGCCAACCGCGTGACGGCCTGCCGCTGCATGGCACCCTGCCGCTGACACCGGCGCGGGTGACGGCCTGTGGCGAGGATTGGGATCGCCCCGATCCGCTGCTTTTTGCCGAAGGTGTGGTGACCACGGCGCATATGGGCGGCGCCTGTTTCCGGCTGCATCGCCGGATCGAGGCGCCGGTGGGCGGGGCCGCGCTGACGCTGATCGACCGGGTCGAGAACATCGGGCCGGAGCGGGCCGAGATGCGCGTGCTTTACCACACCAATTTCGGCTTTCCGATGGTGGCGGAGGACACCACCCTGCACCTAGATGGCGCGGAAGTGCAGGCCGAGGACCGGGAAACCACCTGCCACCCGGTGCCGGGCGGATGTGTCGCCTGGATCGCCCGGCCGGCCTCTGCCGACTGGCCCGCCGTCGGCGCGCGGATCGAAAGCGATCTGCCGTTCTTTCAGATCTGGCGCGATGCCCGGCCGCGCCGCAACGTTCTGGCGCTCGAGCCCTGCAACTGCGCCCGCGCGGCAGACGGCACCAGCGGACCGGGCACCTGGCTGGCCCCCGGCGAGAGCTGGCAGACCCGGCTGCATTACACCTTTTCATCCGGCAATCAGGAGGAATGACATGGCACATGTTCGGTTGAACGGCCTGTCCAAGAGTTACGGCAAGGTCGACGTCATCAAGGATGTCTCTCTCGATATCGAGGACGGCGAATTTGTCGTGCTGATCGGCCCCTCGGGCTGCGGCAAGTCCACGCTGTTGCGGATGATCGCCGGGCTGGAGAGCATCAGCGCCGGAACGCTCGAGATCGGCGGCGCGGCGATGAACGACGTGCCGCCGCGCGACCGGGGGATCTCGATGGTGTTTCAGAGCTACGCGCTCTATCCGCACATGAGCAGCGCCGACAACATGTCGTTCTCGCTGCGGCTGGCCGGCGAGGAAGAGGCGCAGCGGCGCTCCAAGGTCGACCGGGCGGCGGATATCCTCGGGCTGGGGCCATACCTCGACCGGTTGCCCCGGCAATTGTCGGGCGGCCAGCGGCAGCGCGTCGCCATGGGCCGTGCCATCGTGCGCAAGCCCGAGGTCTTCTTGTTTGACGAGCCGCTCAGCAATCTTGACGCCAAGCTTCGGGTCAAGATGCGGGCCGAGCTGAAGGAGCTGCACCAGAAGCTCCGCACCACCACGATCTATGTAACCCACGATCAGGTCGAGGCGATGACCCTGGCAGACCGCATCGTCGTGCTGCGCGATGGCGAGATCGAACAGATCGGCACGCCGCTCGAGCTTTACGACAACCCGGCCAATGCCTTTGTCGGCGCCTTCCTCGGTTCGCCGACGATGAACCTGCTAGAACTGGAGGTGGGCGCCGGCGAGGCCACCCTGGCGCGGTTTGCCGATGGCGAGGCGCTGCGGCTGGCGACGCCCGCCGCGCCCGGGCGGACAACCGTGGGCATCCGGCCCGAGGCCTTCACCATTGCGTCTGAGGCCGCGGCCGGGCGGATCAGCGCCGAGGTGGTGGTGGTCGAGCCGACCGGCGCCGCGACCGAGCTTCTGGTGCGCAAGGGCGGGCAGGCGATCACCGTGCTGACGCCGGAACGGCTGGCGGTGCGGCCCGGCGATACCGTCTGGCTGACCCCGGATGCGCAGCGCACCCGGGTCTTTGCCGGCGGGGCCGCCGACGCGGCCTGAACTCCCCGGTTCCCGTCAGTCTCTTTCGGCAGTCATGACCTGTCCCCCGGCGCATTTACGGCGCCGGGGGACAGGTTTTTGGCTTTTCGGAATTTTGGCATTCCAAAATTCCGATTACGTGCTATGACCATGTCATCACGAGTCGCGGCGCGGGCCTGGCGCCGCGCAGGAGAGCAAGAGAGGGGCCTTGATGACCAAGATCAAATCCGTGCGCACCCGCGTCTGGAGCTGGACCGGGCCGACGGTGCCGCCGTCGGGCAATTTCTGCACCAATGCGTCCGATGCCCTGTGGATCAAGGGCGACGCCATGGAGAGCTTTCGCTTTCACCAATGGCTGACCTGCGAGATCGAGACCGAAGACGGCACAGTGGGCATCGGCAATGCGGCGCTGGCGCCGAAACTGGTGAAACAGGCGATCGACGAATGGTTCGCGCCGCTGGTTCTGGGCGAGGATCCGTTCGATTACGCCTATCTCTGGGAAAAGATGTACCGCCGCAGCCACGCCTGGGGCCGCAAGGGCGTGGGCATGACGGCAATCTCTGCCATCGACATCGCGATCTGGGATTTGATGGGCAAGCTGGTGGGCAAGCCGGTGTTCAAGCTGCTCGGCGGCCGCACCAAGGAGAAGATCCCGGTCTATTACTCCAAGCTCTACGCCGGCCCGGTCGAGAGCATGCAGGCCGAGGCGGAAGAGGCGATGAAACACGGCTATACCGGTTTCAAATCGCGCTTCGGCTATGGCCCCAAGGACGGCATGGCGGGGATGCGCGAGAACCTCAAACGGGTCGAGGCGCTGCGCGAGGTGATCGGCTATGACCGCGACCTGATGCTCGAATGCTACATGGGCTGGAACCTCGATTACGCCAAGCGGATGCTGTCGAAACTGGCGAAATACGAGCCGCGCTGGCTCGAGGAGCCAGTGATTGCCGACGATGTGGCGGGTTATGCCGAACTGAACGCCATGGGCATCGTGCCGATTTCGGGCGGCGAACATGAATTCTCGGTCATCGGCTGCGCCGAGTTGATCAACCGCCGCGCCGTCAGCGTGCTGCAATATGACACCAACCGGGTCGGCGGCATCACCGCCGCGCAAAAGATCAACGCCATCGCCGAGGCGGCGCAGATCCCGGTCGTTCCGCATGCCGGGCAGATGCACAACTATCACCTGACCATGGCCAACACGAACTGCCCGATCAGCGAATATTTTCCGGTCTTCGACGTCGAGGTCGGCAACGAGCTGTTTTACTACATCTTCGAGGGCGACCCGGAGGCGGAAGACGGCTTCCTGCAACTCGATGATGAAACCCCCGGCCTTGGCATCTCCATCACCGACAAACACCTCCACAATTTCGAGATCACCGAATGAGCGTCTATTCCGGCATCTGGCCTGTCGCGCCCACGCCCTTTCACGAGGACGGCAGCGTCGATTACGAGGGCATGAAACGCGTGATCGACTGCATGGTCGATCAGGGCAGCGACGGCATCTGCATCCTGGCCAATTTCTCCGAGCAATTCCTGATTTCGGACGAAGAGCGCCGCCGGCTGACCGAGGTGTCGCTGGCCCATATGGCCGGACGTCTGCCCGTGATCGTCACAATCAGCCATTACGCCACGCAGATCGCCGTGGACCGCGCGCGCCATGCCAAGGATCACGGCGCCGCCATGGTGATGATGATGCCGCCCTATCACGGTGCGCTTCTGAAAGGCACGGCGGCGCAGACCTTCGAGCAATTCGCCCGGGTCGGCGAAGTCGGCCTGCCGATCATGGTGCAGGATGCGCCGCTCTCGGGGGTCGATCTGCCGGTGCCGCTCTTGGTGCGCATGGCACGCGAGATCGAGATGGTGAAGCTGTTCAAGATCGAATGTCCGCAGGCCGCCGCCAAGCTGCGCGCGCTGATCGCCGAGGGCGGCGATGCCATCGAGGGCCCGTTTGATGGCGAAGAGGCGATCACCCTGCTGGCCGATCTCGAGGCCGGGGCCACCGGCGCGATGACCAGCGCGATGATCCCCGACCAGATCAAGCCGGTGCTGGGCCTTTTCGCCGCCGGCGATCTCGACGCGGCCACCGCCGCCTATGCCCGCGTGCTGCCGGCGGTGAACCACGAGAACCGGCAATGCGGCTTTCGTTCGGCCAAGGCGGCGATGGTCGAAGGCGGGGTGATCGGCTCGGAATTCTGCCGCCACCCGATCCCGCCATTGCATCCGCAAACGCGCGAGTCCCTACTCAGGCTGATCCGGCCGCTGGAGCCGGTGGTTCTGAGCTGGGGTAAATGACATGAGCAGGAAGGCCGAGATCGCCGATCTGGACACAGGAGAGCTGACGCTGGCGCGGCCGCGCGCCACGCTGGTCGAGGTCGCGGCCGACAAGCTGCGCGAGCTGATCCTGCTCGAGAAGCTGCCGGCCGGGGCGCAGATCTCCGAACGCGATCTGGCCTCGGCGCTCGGGATCAGCCGCACGCCGCTGACCCGCGCGCTGACCATCCTCGAACAGGACGGGCTGATCGAATATTCGGTCACCCGACGGCCGCAGGTGGCCAATCCGCCATTCGAGGAAATCGCCCAGAACCTGGTGGTGATGGGCGCGCTCGAGGCGCTGGCGGGCGAGCTGGCCTGCACGCGGATCACCGACGCCGAGATAGCCCGGGTGGCCGGGTATCAACAGCAGATGGAAGCGGGCGAGGGCACGCTTTCGCCGCTCGAGTCCTTTCAGCTCGACATGCAGATGCACGAGGCGATCGTCGCAGCCAGCGGCAATGCGCCGTTGATCGACACCCACCGCAAATACAATGCGCGCCTCTGGCGGGCGCGCTTTCAATCCTCGCAGCGTCGCGCCGGGCGCGATCAGACGCTGGCGGAGCACCGCGCCATCATCGCGGCGCTGTCGCAGCGCGACCCGGTGGCGACCGCCATTGCGCTGCGCCGTCACCTGGCTTCGGCCGTCACAAACATCAGAAACGTATTTCAGGACGCCGGCACCGCCCGGTCGCCCAACCCAGACACGGAGACCCCGGCATGAGCTTTGCCCCGCATGGAAACCACCTGATCGCTGGCGAATGGATCGGCTCGGACCAGACCTTTGCGTCCGACCCGGCACACGGCCCGTCGCATGACTTCAGCCGCGGCACACCGGCGCTGGTCGATCAGGCCTGCGAGGCGGCGGAAGAGGCCTTCTGGCGTTACGGCGCGACAACGCGGGCCGAGCGGGCGGCCTTTCTCAACGCCATCGCCGACGAGATCGAGGCCCGCGCCGAGGCGATCACCGAGATCGGCAGCCGGGAAACCGGCCTGCCGGAAGCGCGGCTCAACGGCGAACGCGGCCGCACCACCGGCCAGCTCCGGCTCTTTGCCGCGCATATCCTGGAGGGCGACTACCTCGACCGCCGCCACGACGCGGCCCTGCCGGAGCGGCAGCCGCTGCCGCGCCCCGATCTGCGCATGGTGCAACGTCCGATCGGCCCGGTCGCGGTCTTTGGCGCCTCGAACTTTCCGCTGGCGTTCTCCACCGCCGGCGGCGACACCGCGGCGGCGCTGGCGGCCGGCTGTCCGGTGGTGGTCAAGGGCCATTCCGCCCATCCCGGCACCGGGGAGATCGTCGCCGAGGCGGTGCAGGCGGCGGCGGAAAAATGTGCCATGCCCCGGGGCGTCTTTTCTTTCATCCAGGGCGGCAAACGCGATGTCGGCCAGCGGCTGGTGCAGCATCCGCTGATCAAGGCGGTGGGCTTTACCGGGTCGCTCGGCGGCGGGCGGGCGCTCTTCGATCTCTGCGCGCAACGGCCCGAGCCGATCCCGTTTTTCGGCGAGCTGGGCTCGGTCAATCCGATGTTCCTGCTGCCCGAGGCGGTCAAGGCGCGGGGCGCGGCCATCGGCGAAGGCTGGGCGGCATCGCTGCTCATGGGCGCGGGCCAGTTCTGCACCAATCCCGCCATTGCCGTGGTAGCCCAGGGCGCCGAAGGCGACGCCTTTGTGCGGGCGGCGGCCGAGGCGCTGCAAGACGCGCCGGCGCAGGTCATGCTGACCGACGGGATTGCGCATGCCTATCGCGACGGCACGGCGCGGCTGGACGGCCGGAACGGGGTGCGCCCGGTGCTCACCACCGACAGCGAGGGCCGCAGGGCGCTGCCCAATCTCTTCGAAACCGAGGCCAGCGTCTATCTCGGCGATCACGCGCTTGGCGAAGAGGTCTTTGGCCCGCTCGGCCTCGTGGTGCGGGTCGAGGGCGCCGACGAGATGGCGGCACTGGCGAAAGGGCTCGACGGGCAGCTGACCGTCACGCTGCACATGGACGACGGCGACACCGAAGCGGCGCGGCGGCTGATGCCCATCGTGGAGCGCAAGGCCGGGCGGTTGCTGGTCAACGGCTTCCCGACCGGCGTCGAAGTGGCCGATACCATGGTACACGGCGGCCCGTATCCGGCCTCGACCAACTTTGGCGCAACCTCGGTCGGCACCCTGTCGATCCGCCGTTTCCTGCGACCTGTGTGTTACCAGAACATGCCGGAGGCGCTTCTGCCCGCGGATCTCTGAGCCCGGCACCCTTTCCGCGGCTCCAGGTGCTGGCGGAAAGGGCCGCGACTTTCAGGCGAAGGTCATGGACAGCTGCCCATGCCAATGCGCGCCGGGCCGCAGGGTCGGGCCGGGGCCGCTGGTGCCATCGGCCAGAAGCGCGCAATTGCACGGCTCGAGTGCAAGGATGTTGCGGCCCGCGCGGGCATCACGCCAGGTTTGCAGATAGGGCAGCGAGGCGCCGTCGAATTCGAGCCTGATGTCAAGCCCGGGCCAGTCCGCGCTGGCCGGGCGGATCAACCGGACCTGCGCCGCCGGATCCACCGGGTGGCACTCTGGTGCGCCGGGTGCCGAGGTGATCTCGCTGTCCGCGATTTCGACAATCCGGCGGGCACCCAAAGCAACCGTGCAGCCCGGCTGCACCACGGGAAAGCCGAAATTGAGATGATAGAGGATCATCATCTCGGCCGCCGTGGCCGAGATGTTTTCGATCCGGTCGCTGATCGTCAGACGGGCCGCGCCGATTGGTGCGGTGATCCGGCGGTGCAGGCGGAACACGGCGCCATTGGGTTGGGGCTGGATGATTTCGCCTTCGACGAAAAGCTGCGGTTGCGCGGCGGCCCAATCTTCGCCCACGCCGGTGACACGCACCGGTGACATGGCCAGAGAGCCATGTTGCGCCAGGCCGGCGCGCGGCGCGCGCACGTTTTCCAGCCCGCAGGTCACAAGGAAACCGGTCAAGGCGCGCTCGCGATTTCCCGGCTCGCCCGCCGGATGCTGCCAGCCGACGGGACGGCCACGAAAGTGCAGGCTGCGAATGTCCAGCGTGCCATTTTCCTTGATCTGGAAATCGAGGCCCCCGCCGGTGGAAAAGGCCAGCAGCGGCAGGCCCCGGTCGGGGCCGTCGCGCAGGGCAATTCGCTGCACCGACGCCAGTTGCCGCAGATCGCCCACCAACTCGGACAGGCGATGCCGCGCCGGCCGCAGCAGGCCGGGCAGGGGCGCCGGGCCCGTCATTCAGGCGGCCCTGCGCGCGGATCGCGCGGCGCTGCTGTCATGTTCGGGGACATCGCCGATCTGGGCCATGCGGGCATCAAGCTGCGCCAGCATCTCGTCGAAGACATCGGCATAGTCCGGATCATCCGCCACGTTGACCAGTTCCAGCGGGTCGGTCTCGCAATCGAACAGCTCCCATTCCGGCGGCTCGTCGGGGCCATGGGCGCCGGGCTGGCCGAGATCGGAATTGTACCAGTAGATCAGCTTGTAGCGATGGCTGCGCAGCCCGTAATGCGCCCAGGCGTTGTGATGTTCGTCCTTGTGCATCCAGTAGCGGTGATAGGCGCTGTCGGGCCAATCCTCGGGCGCGTCCCGTTCCAGCACCGGGCGCATCGACCGGCCCTGCATATAGCTCGGCACCGGCAGGCCGGCATAATCGAGGAAGGTGGGGGCGAAATCGACGTTGGTGGCGATCGCCTTGGCCACGCTGCCGGGGGCGATGGCCTTCGGGTAGCGGATGAGGAAGGGCATTTGCAGCGACTCCTCGTACATGAAACGTTTGTCGAACCAGCCGTGTTCGCCAAGAAAGAAGCCCTGATCGGAGGTATAGATGACGATGGTGTTCTCGGCCAAACCCTCTGCGTCCAGCCAGTCGAGCATGCGGGCCACGTTTTCATCGACCGCGTGGATCGTCGCCAGATAGCGTTTCATGTAGCGCTGGTACTTGAACAGGGCGAGCTCCTCTTCCGTCTCGAAGGTGAAGTTCTCGCCACTGTGCCGGTCGATCAGAACCAGCCCGCGCGGATCTTCGGGATGCGGCACACGCCGGTCGACATCGCCGGGGGTGCAGCGTTCGCCCACCTCGGCGCCGCCTTCGGGCTGGATCAGCCCGAGATCGGCGTATTTCAGATCCATCCGCACCCGCATCCGGGCCTCTTTGGCGGCACGGGCGCGATTAACATAATCATCATTATAGGTGACCGGCACCTTGATATCCCGGCCGTCGAACATGTCGCGGTCGCGCGGATGGGGTTCGAAATTGCGATGCGGGGCCTTGTGATGGCACATCAGGAAGAATGGCCGATCCCTGTCGCGCTCTTTCAGCCAGTTCAGGCTCTTGTCGGTAATGATATCGGTGACATAGCCCGGCTCGGTCCGTTCCTCGCCCATTTCGATCATCAGCGGGTCGAAATAATCGCCCTGGCCCGGCAACACCGACCAATAGTCGAAGCCGGTGGGTTCATGCGGCTTGCCTTCGCCCAGATGCCATTTGCCCACCATCGCGGTCTGATACCCCGATTGCGCCAGATGTTTGGCCACGTTCGGCCAGCGGTTGTCGATATGGGTGTCGAGCGTGGTGACGCCGTTCACGTGGTTGTAGGTGCCGGTCAGGATCGCCGCGCGCGACGGCGTGCAGATCGAATTGGTCACGTAGCAATGATCCAGCCGCATCCCCTCATTGGCGATTCGGTCGATGCCGGGGGTCTGGTTGATGCCGTGGCCATAAGCGGAAATCGCCTTGGAGGCATGATCGTCGGACATGATAAAAAGGATATTCGGTCTCACGTGTGGCTCCGTCCCTAAGCGTCTTTCAGGTCAACTGTTGACCGTTTTCTCAAATGTGGTAATAACAAACCCAGATATAGGAATCAAGAATGTCCGGAACATCAAGCAGAGTGATCGCGATCCTGGAGGCCCTGACCGGCCCCGAAGCCGATGGTTTAAGCGCGCAAGAGGTCGTCGAACGCTCGGGGTTGCCGGCCTCGACGGGGTATCGAATCATCACCGAATTGCAGGAGTTGGGCCTTGTGCACCGCAGCGCCAGCCGCAAGATCATGGCCAATTTCAGCTTTCAGCGGCGGCTGCATTGCCCCGGACTCGAGCCGGAAATGCTGGCCGATGCCTGCGCGCTTCTGAGCGACCGGCTGACCGTTGCGGCCGAGGTCGTGGTGCTGAGCGGCCACAACATGCTGTGGCATATCGTGCAGCAGCACCCCGATCAGGCCATCCGCCTGCGGGCCTTTCCGGGCTTCATGCGCGGCGCCTATGAACTCGATTCCATCTCGCGGCTGGCGCTGGCGCATCGGCCGGTCGAGACGCTGGAAAAATCCTGGGACACCGGCGCGTTCTATACCGCCGGGGTGGACCGGCGGTCGCTGGACTGGGCCGAGGCGCGCGCGATGATCGCCGCCGTCGATCCGGCAGAGATGCAATACGACATGATGGGTAACGCCAAGGGCATCCGCCGCTACTGCGTTGCCATCCACGGGCCGGGCGGCGGCATGGTCTGCCTGCTGACCGTGGCCGAAGCGGCGACACCGGTGCGTGACGAGGCGCAGCATGTCGCCAATGTGCGCGGCCATCTGATGGCCCGGAAATCCGCAATCGAAAGCGCGTTCTCGGATCCGGCCAGAACCGGCTGAGACGCAAGTCAATCATAGGGAGGACACCATGAAATTCACCATATCAGCCTTGGCCACCGCAGCGGCCCTGACCGCGCTGCCCGGCTTTGCACAGGAGCTTGTGCTATCCATCGGATCGCGCGGCTACGGACCGGCGGTCGAGCGCAATATCGAACGCTACGCGGCGGAAAACCCCGATGTCAGCATCGAATGGAACAAGGTGTCCGACGTGCCGGGCGAGACCCGCAAGCTTTATGTCACCGGCCTGACCGCCAAGAGCCCGACACCGGATATCTATGCGGTGGATGTGATCTGGGCCGGCGAATTTGCTCAGCGTGGCTGGCTCGAGCCGCTGAACGGGTTGCTCGACGAGGCCACTATCGACGCTTTCAACCCCTCGCTACTGGCAGCCTCGACCGTCGATGGCGAGGTGCATGCGCTGCCGCTTTACGCCGATGGCATCCATTTCTTCTATCGCACCGACCTGCTTGAAAAATACGGCCTCGACGTGCCGCAGACCTGGGAAGAGGTGCTGGCCGCCTCGCAGACCATCACCGAGGGCGAAGGCAATCCGCAGCTTTACGGTTTTGTCTCGATGTGGGCCAAGATCGAAGGTCTGTTCATGAACTGGCTGGCCTTTGCCAATGGCAATGGCGGCGGCTTCTATGATGCCGAGGGCAATGTCGCGGTGAATTCGCCCGCCAATATCGAGGCGACGCAATTCATGGTCGATCTGCTGCACGAACACCGGATCACCCCGGATTCGATCCTCAACGCCCGCCCCGACGACGCCCGCACCCTGTTCCAGCAGGGTCGCGCCGCCTTCCTCATGGTGCAGGATTTCGTGCACGCGCCGCTGAGCGCCGACAACAGTCCCGTCGCCGGCAAGTTCGACTTCACCCGCGTGCCCTATTTCGAGGGCCACGAGGATGCCAATTCCACCACCATGGGTGGCTGGTTCCTGGGCATCAATCCGAACTCGGACAACAAAGAGGCCGCAGCGGACTTCCTGGCGCATTTCACCGCCCAGGAGCAACAGCTGACCGCCGCGGTCGAAGACAACCGCGCCCCGACCATCCCCGGCATCTATGACAACGACGCGATGAAGGGCAACGCGGTGCTGGCGAAATTCGGCAAGAACTACGATTACGGCGTGGTGCGCCCCTCTGCCGGATCGGGCAGCAAGTATCCCCGCGTGTCGGAGATCATGCAGCTCGAGATCACCAATGCCCTGCACCGGCAGAAAACGGTGGAAGAGGCGCTGAACGACGCGCAGGCGCAGCTTGACGCGCTTCTGTCCGAGTAAGAGCCGGACATTCCCGGCACCTCCTCTCCCGGCGGCGTCCCGTCGCCGGGCAGACCTTTGACACCCCCCACGGTGGACCCATGACAAACATGACTTCCCCGCTCGACAGGCGCAGGCACCTGACGGGCATGGCCTTTATCACCCCGACGATGGCCGTGATCATTGCGATCCTCGTCTATCCGATCCTGCAATCCATCGTTCTGAGCTTTGGCCAGTCCAGTATCGACGGGTCAGAACCCTACAGCTTCGTCGGCCTCAAGCATTACGCCACCCTGGCCGGCAACGAACGGTTCTGGAATTCGCTTTGGGTGACGCTGGTGTTCACCGGTCTGTCGATCCCGCTGGAGCTGGCGATGGGCATCGGGCTGGCGGTGCTGCTGAACGAACATTTCCGCTTCAAGGGCATCGCCCGGCTGGCGGTGCTGTTTCCCTGGGCGCTGCCCACGGCGCTGAACACGCTGATGTGGCGCTGGATGTACAACACCGATTACGGGTTGTTCAATGCCGCCGCCCTGCAAAGCGGGATCGTGGATCGGCCGATCAACTGGCTGGGCGACGAGACCCTGGCCATGGGGTCGATGGTTGTCGTCGCGGTCTGGAAAACCTCCAGTTTCATGGCGCTGATCATCCTCGCCGGGCTGCAATCGATCCCGCGCGAGCTTTATGAAGCGGGCCGCATGGATGGCATGACCCGCTGGCAGGAGTTCCGCGAGATCACCCTGCCGCTGTTGAAAGGGCCGATCCTGGTGGCGCTGATCGTGCGGTCGATGGATGCCCTGCGGACGTTTGAACTGCCCTTCAACCTGACCGACGGCGGCCCGGTGACCGCCACCGAGAGCCTGTCGCTTTACGCCTACAAGGTGATCTTCGACTTCATCGAGTTCAACTACGGCGCCGCCATCGTCGTGGTGCAGTTTCTGGTGATCTTCGCCATGAGCCTGCTCTACATCCTCACCCTGCGGAACAAGGACTGACGCCATGACCAAACGTCCCCGTTTCGGCCTCTATGCGCTGGTGATCCTGTCGGTGGTGATCTCCTTCCTGCCGATCATCTGGCTGGTGCTGACCTCGTTGAAAACGACCGAGGGCATCTATGCCTGGCCGCCGCAGTACCTGCCCGATCCCTTCACGCTCAAGAACTACATCAACATCTTCACCAATTCGCCGGAGCTGCTGCTCTACGTGCTGAACTCCTTCATCGTGGCGCTCGGCTGCACCGTGGTGGCGCTGAGCTTCGGCGGCATGGCGGGCTATGCGCTGTCGCGGCTGGGGATGCGGCGCGCGGGTGTGCTGATGGTCTTCATCCTCGCGGTGTCGATGTTCCCACCGGTGTCGCTGCTGCCGTCGCTGTTCCAGACCTTCCTGAACCTCGGGCTGCTCAACACCTACACCGGGCTGATCATCGCCCACACCGGGTTGTTCCTGCCCTTCACAGTCTGGATGCTGGCCAGCTATTTCGCCACGCTGCCGCCCGAAATCGAAGAGGCCGCGCGGATGGACGGCATGGGCTTCTTCCGCATCTTCTGGTCGATCGTGATCCCGCTGTCCTGGCCCGGCTTCGTGGCGACCGGGCTGATCGTCTTCATCTTCTCGTGGAACGAATTTCCGCTGGCGCTGGTGCTGATGACCCAGAACGCGATGCGCACCGCGCCGGTGGGCATCTCGCTCTACCCCGGCGAATACGCCTTTCCGTGGGAGACGATCTCGACCGCGACGGTGATCGCCATCGTGCCGATCCTGATCATCACCGCCATCTTCCAGAAACAGATCGTCGGCGGGCTGACCGCTGGCGCAGGCAAGTGAGACCCTGACAATGACCGAAGTGAAACTGGACCGTATCGGCAAATCCTATGGCAGCGTCGAGGCCGTGCAACAATTCGACCTGACAATCCGCGAGGGAGAGTTCCTGGTCCTGCTGGGGCCCTCGGGCTGCGGCAAATCCACGACGCTCAGGATGATCGCCGGGCTGGAAAGCATTACGAAGGGCGATCTGATGATCGGCGGCACGCGGATGAACGATGTCGATCCCAAGGATCGCGGCGTGGCGATGGTGTTCCAGAACTACGCGCTCTATCCGCACAAGACGGTGTTCGACAACATGGCCATGGCGCTGAAGCTGCAAAAGGTGCCGGCGGCCGAGATTCAGGACCGCGTGGGCCGCACCGCCGAGCTTCTGGGCCTCACCGACTACCTGCACCGAAAGCCCGCCGCGCTTTCGGGTGGCCAGCGCCAGCGGGTGGCCATCGGCCGCGCCATCGTGCGCACACCCGATGTCTTCCTGTTCGACGAGCCGCTGTCGAACCTCGATGCCAAGCTGCGCGTCAAGATGCGGATGGAATTGCAGGAGCTGCACGACCGCCTGGGCGCGACCTCGGTTTATGTCACCCACGACCAGGTGGAGGCGATGACCCTGGCCGACCGGATCGTCATCATGAACGGCGGCGTGGTGGCACAGGTCGGCACCCCGCGCGAGGTCTATGATCGCCCGGCGGATGAATTCGTCGCCGGCTTCATCGGCAGCCCGGCAATGAACTTCCTCGATCTGATGCGCGACGACACCGGGCGCTGGATCACCGAATGCGGCAGCCTCGTCCTGCCGTCCCTGCCGGTCGATGCCGGCGCCCGTCGACAGGTCAGGCTCGGCGTGCGGCCGGAACATATCGCCGTGACCGCCGGCGGCCAGCCGCAGGGCGATCTGGACTATCAGGCCGAAGTTCTGCTTGACGAGCTGCTGGGTGCCGATGCGCTGCTCAGCCTCGGTGTGGGCAAGGCGCGGCTTCTGGCGCGGGTCGGCGGCACCGATCACCCGGTGCAGGGCGATCGGGTGGCCATCGCGCTGACGGCAGCACAATTGCACGTCTTTGATGCCGACACCGGTGTCGCCCTTCGCGACTGACCGAAAGGGCCCGCGTCCGCGGCTTTGACCTCAAGAGCCCCCGCATCGAATGGCCGATGGGGGGGCTTGTTTTCGCGTGGGCCGCTGCCGCCGCATCCTGTTCCGGCCGGACGAGGATTGACAACAGGAGCAGGATTCGTCATAAGTCATATAAATTTCATTATTGGAATACAGAATTCCAAATAGGAAATAACGAGATGAATCCGACTGAACGAACCTTGCAAGTACTGGAGTACATCATGGCTGCGGGTCCGGGACCTTTGAAGCAGGTCGACATCGCCCGCGACTGCGGGCTGTCGCCGGCGACGCTCAATCGGATCATCAAGTCGCTGTCGGATTGGGGCTATCTGTTCCGGACCAGTGAAAAGTTCTGCGTCCGCAACTTTCGGCTCGACCGCAACGTGCCGATGTCGGAGACCTACCTTGCCAAGCTCGACGAAACGATGCGCGCGCTTTCGGAAAAGCTTGGCGTCTCGGCCGAGGTCGTGGTGGTCGCCGGGCACGAGCTGCTCTGGCATTCCAAGACCGACCACCCCGATCCCGAGGTGATGATCCGTGCCAACGTCGGCTTCCGCCGGTCGCTTTACGAGCTTGACGTGCTCTCCAAACTCTATCTCAGCCGGCTCGACTGGGACGAAGTCGAGGCGCGTTTTTATACCGACGGCTTCTTCGAGACCCAGTACACGCCCGGCCAGGCCACGTCCTGGCTCCAAGTGGCGACGGTGCGGCAGGCGCTCGAAGACATGCGCAATGACGCCTTTGCCGCCGATCAAGTCGGCAACCACGTCGGCATCCGCCGCTTTGCCACAGTGATCGAGGATCCCGAGGGCACTTTTCTGCATCTGCTCGCGCTGGCCGAACCGGCCGAGCGCGCCAATGGCGACGAAGACACCTATCGCGCCGCGCTGCTCGAGGCGCGGGACGAGTTGGCCGAGCTGGTCTCGGCCGAGAGCGCCGCGAACCGGTTGCGGCCGAAACATCAATCCATGCCGCTCCGAGGAGGATAACGGAGACGGTGCAACTGACCCTTTGGGAGGACACATGAAACACCTTTGCACAACAGCTTTGGTGGCCAGCTTCGCTATGGCCGCCCCCTTTGCGCCCACTGCGGCAGACGCCGAAGAGATCAATGTCGTCATGTTCGGCATGCCTTACACCAACGGGCTGCGCAAACTGGCCGACGATTTCGAGGCCGAGACCGGCATCAAGGCCAATATCGACGTGATCGGCCAAGACGTCTTCGAGAACCGCATCACCCTGTCCTTTACCGGCGGCACCGGCGATATCGACGTTGTTCATGCGCCAGTCATCCAGGTGCAACGCTGGGTTGCGGCCAACTGGCTCAAGCCGATCACCGCCGAAGTCGCCGCCATGGCGGTCAAGGACGACATCCTGAAAGGCCCGCTCGACGCCTACAAGATCAATGGCGAGCAATATGCGGTGCCCTTCATGGCGGCCACCGGGCTGATGACCTATCGCCAGGACGTGCTGGAAGCGGCGGGCGTCGGCGTGCCCGAGACCTGGGCCGAAATGCTGGAGATCGCGCCGCAAGTCACCAATGACGACCGCGCGGCCATCGCGCTGCGCGCGGTGCCCGGCCAAGGCTTCAACATGTTTATCTTTCCGATGATCATGCGCGCCTATGGCGGCAAGTTCTTTGCCGATTACACCGGCGGCGACCTGACCCCGGCGATCAATTCGCCCGAGACCCTGGAGGCCCTCAAGGTCTATATCGAGTTGATCAACGACTACGCCCCGCAGGGGGCCGGCAATTTCAATTTTGCCGAGGTCAATGCGGCGGCGCAGAACGGCCAGGTGGTCTTTACCGTCGAGGGCACCGGCGTCGTCACCCAGATCGTCGACCCGGAAAAGAGCAAGTTCGCCGATGTCACAGGCATCGCCCTGCCGCCGGGTGGCCCGGCCGGTCGATCGCCCGCCATTGCGGTGCATGGCCTCGCCATCCCGAGCTCAGCCGAAAACCCCGAAGCCTCGGCCCGGTTCATCGAATGGGCGGTCAGCCCCGAGACGATGACCAAGATCGCGCTGGCCGAGCCGTTTTCGAACTTCACCACCGGTTCGGTCGCGCAGAACGCCGAAGTGATCGCGAAATACGACGCCGTTCACCCCGATTTCCTGCGCATGCAGGGCGAGGCGCTGAACCTTGCCATCGGCCATTACCGCCCGCTACTGCCCGATTGGCCGTCGCTGGGGGCCGCCATCGGTGAAAACATCAACGCCGCGGTCAACGGGCTTATGTCGCCCGAGGATGCGCTGGCGGCGGCGGAACAGGAAATGAAGGACATCCTGGGCCAATGACGATCCTTCAGGCTCCGGACCGGCGGGATCATCCCGCCGGTCGCTCTCTCGCAAGAAAGCGCTCCATGACACAGGCCACCTCAAAAAGGCGCGGCGCCACCTACGAGCTGGAACGCGGCTATCGCCGGATGATCATCCCCGCGATCCTCGCTGTTGCGATCTTTGCCATCGTGCCGCTGGCCGGCATGCTGGCGCTGTCGTTCAGCGACTACCACCTGATCCGCGGCTCCAAAGGCGAGTTCGGCTTTCACAACTTCGCCCGCCTGCTCAGCGATCAGCGGCTGGTCAATTCGATCTACGTGATGTCTGTCCTGTCGATCTTCGGCGTCGCCGCGCAGGTCGTCATCGGCACCGCCGTAGCCGTCGGCCTGCAAAAGATCGTCGGCAAGTGGCGGCTGGGCCGGGTGCTTTTTCTGGTGCCCTACGCCGTACCGCATGTCGCCGTGGCGCTGATCTGGCTGTCGCTCTTCACCCCCACCTTGTCGCCGATCAACGCCTTCTTCGATCTCTTCGGCTTCACCGTGCCGACCTTTCTGACCACCCAGAACGGCGCCATGTTCGCGATCATCGTGGCCGACACCTGGACCAACTTTCCCTTCGCCATGCTGATCATCCTGGCCGCGCTTCAGGGCATCTCGACGGATCTCGACGAGGCCGCCGCGATCGACGGGGCCTCTCGGGTCAAGACCTTCATCTTCATCACCCTGCCGCTGCTGATGCCGGCACTGCTGATGGTCACGCTGTTCCGCTTCATCGACTCGCTCAAGCATTTTCCGATGATCTTCGTTATCACCAAGGGCGGGCCGGGCCGGTCGACACAGGCCACCAACTTCTATGCCTATGTGCAGACCTTCCAGAACTCGAACGTCGCTTATGGCGCGGCAATCGCGGTGCTTTTGTTCCTGATGGCGGCGCTGATCAGCTTCTACGTCGCACGTCTCAACCAGAGGGTTTCGCAATGATCGACAACAGCCCTGAATTCCGCATCAAAAAGGCCATAGGAACCACCGTGATGCTGCTGCTGGTGACCTTTGCGGCGCTGCCCACGCTCTGGGCGCTGCTGCTGGCCTTTCGCGCCCCCGACGCGGTATTCGAGCCGATCTGGGAAAGCCCGCTGAAGCTCACCTTCGACAACTTCTTCAACATCACCCGGTCTGATTTCCCCAAGGCGCTGATGAACTCCTTCATCACCGCGGGCCTCTCCACCGTCTTTGCGATGCTGGTGGGCGTGCCGGCCGGGTTTGCCCTGGCCAAGAGCCGGGTCTCGGGCAAATTCATCGCGTCCTGGATCCTGCTCCTGCTGCGCATGGCGCCGCCGGTGGGCTTTGTGATCCCGCTGTTCCTGCTTTATGTCAACGCAGGGCTGATCGACACCTACGCCGGGCTGGTCTTTGCCTATATGACCCTGACCCTGCCGCTTGTCACATGGTCGATGTGGAATTCCTTTTCGCAGGTGCCGGACGAGCTGATCGAAGCGGCGATCATGGATGATGCCTCGCTGACCAAGGCCTTTCTGCTGATCGCCCTGCCCGCCGCACGGCCCGGGGCTGTGGCGGCGGCGATCCTGGCCTTCCTGGTGGCCTGGAACGACTTCTTCTATTCGCTGATCATCACCCGCTCCGACACCACGACGGCGCCGGTGGCGGTGATGAACTTCATCTCATTCGACTCTGTCGACTGGGCCTCGATCGCCGTGGCCAGCATCGCGCTGACCCTGCCGATCCTGCCACTGATGGCAATTGCCAATCGCTATATCGTCCAGTCGCTCTCGGGCGCGGTGAAGGGCTGAGCATGACCAAGAGACCCAATATCGTCTTCATCATCACCGACCAGCAGCGCTACGACACCATCGCGGCGCTGGGCTTCGACCACATGATCACCCCCAACCTGGACCGGCTTGTCAAACGCGGTACGGCGTTTGAGAACATGTACATTACCTCGCCTTCCTGCGCGCCGTCGCGGGCCTCGCTCTTCACCGGCACCTATCCGCATACCAACGGCGTGTTCCGCAATGACGAGCCCTGGCAATATTGCTGGGTCAAGGATCTGGCCGAGGCGGGCTATCGCACGGTGAACGTGGGCAAGATGCATACCATGCCGGTCGAAGGCGCTTTCGGCTTTCACGAGCGCCACGTCACCGAGAACAAGGATCGCGACCATCCCAACCTGCCGTTCTACCTCGACAATTGGGACAAGGCGTTTTTTCTGCGCGGGCTGGAGAAACCCTCGCGCGTTACCAAGCGGCGCGACAACGGCTATGGCGACAAGCTGGGCGCCTGGGCCTGGCAATTGGACGAATGCCTGCACCCGGATGTCTTTACCGGCCAAATGGCCAAATGGTGGCTCGACCGCTACACCGGCGAGGGCCCCTTCTTCCTGCAAGTGGGCCTTCCCGGTCCGCATCCGCCCTACGACCCCACACAGGGCTACCTCGACATGTACAAGAACCGCGACCTGCCCGAGGTCATCCCGCCCGACCCCGAGGCACAACCGAAAGCCATGCAGGGCCTGCGAGATTTCATGCTGGGCGAGGATGCGGACGGCGTGGTTCACCTGCCCGACCCGAGCCCCGAGCAATCCCGCCGTCAGCGCGCGCATTATTACGCCAATGTCACCATGATCGACACCCAAGTGGGCGAGATCATCGAGACTCTGGAGGCGCGGGGCGTGCTGGACGACACGATCATCGTCTTCACGTCGGATCACGGTGACGCGCTTGGCGATCATGGCCATTCGCAGAAATGGAACATGTACCAATCCACCGTTCGGGTCCCCGCGCTGGTTGCCGGGCCGGGCATCCCTGCCGGCAGGCGGGTCACTGACAATGTTTCGCTGTTTGATTTCGGCCCGACCATTCTGGACTGGGCCGGCGTGCAGGTTCCAGGCTGGATGGAGGCATCCTCCCTAATCCCCTATTTCGGCAAGGAACCTGCACCAGGACGCAATCGGGTGTTTGCCGAACACTCCAACGACGCGCTGCTCAGCGGCACCCGCATGATGACCATGGTGCTCGAGGGCCGGATGAAGCTGGTGCATTTCGTCGACGCCGACGAAGGTATGCTGTTCGATCTCGACGCCGATCCGAGGGAACAGGTCAACCTGTGGGATGCGCCCGAACACCGGGCGACCCGCGACCGGCTGATCCACGAGATCCTGCTCTGGCGTTCCGATAGCGCCCTTAAATCTCAGGGTTTTATCGAAGCCTGCGTGCGTGGCGCGCAATCAATGATGTCTCCGCCGCTTCATATGGCGCGCGGACAACACCGGGAAGGGAGCCGCTGATATGGGCCGCATTCACCTGAAAGACGTGCGCAAGGACTTTGGCGAGATGACCGTCATTCCGCCGCTCAACCTCGAAATCGATGATGGCGAATTTGTCGTTTTTGTCGGCCCGTCAGGCTGCGGGAAATCCACCCTTCTGCGGCTGATCGCCGGGCTCGAGAACACCACTTCGGGCGCCATCGAGATCGACGGCAAGGATGCCACCGACCTGCCGCCGGGCAAGCGCGGGCTGGCCATGGTGTTCCAGTCCTACGCGCTTTATCCGCATCTCAGCGTGGCGCAGAATATCGCCTTTCCGATGCGCATGGCCGGTCTCGACAAGGCCGAACAGGCGCGGCGGATCGACAATGCCGCCCGGGTGCTGAACCTGACCGACTATCTCGACCGCAAGCCCGGTCAGCTGTCGGGCGGCCAGCGCCAGCGCGTCGCCATCGGCCGGGCCATCGTGCGCGAGCCTTCGGCCTTCCTGTTCGATGAGCCGTTGTCGAACCTCGATGCGGCACTGCGGGTGGGGATGCGGCTCGAGATCTCGGAACTGCACAAGCGGCTCGACACCACGATGATCTATGTCACCCACGATCAGGTCGAGGCGATGACCATGGCCGACAAGATCGTGGTGCTCAACAAGGGCCGGATCGAACAGGTCGGCTCGCCGCTCGAGCTCTATGACAACCCGCGCAACCTCTTTGTGGCCAAATTCATCGGCTCGCCGATGATGAACATCATCGAGGGCGAAGCGGCCAGCACCCAGGGCGCCGCGGCGCTGGGAGTCCGGCCCGAGCATGTCACCCTGTCGCCCGACCAAGGACTCTGGCAGGGCACGGTGGGCGTTTCGGAGCATCTTGGCAGCGACACCTTCATCCGCGTCGATGTTGATGGCGTGCCCGAAACGATGACCGTGCGCGCGCCGGGCAAGGTGCGGCTCAATTACCGCGACCGCGTCTTTGTCACCCCGCAAGAGGCCAGCATGCACCGCTTCGATGCGGAGGGTCTACGCGTCAGCTGACCCTTTACCGGCCGGGGGCAACGTCATGCGCCTCCGGCCTCGTCGCCCGCCCCGAGTGAACAAGGAGTGCACCCGTGACCTGCCCGACCCGGCACAACATCCTGTGGATTGTCTTCGACAGCCTGAGCGAAACCGCCTGCGCCGCCCTGCCGACGCTGTCGGCCTTTCGCGACAGCAGCCTGCATTTCGCCCGCGCCTATGCCCCCTCACCCGAGGCCGGCCCGGCACGCGCCAGCCTATTCACCGGGCTCGACATGGCGGCACATGGGGTCTGGACCGAGGGCGTCGCCCTGCCCGGGCGCGAAACCACGGTGGCGCAGCGGATGGCCGATGGCGGCATGGGCACCTGGCTTGTCGGACGGCGCCAGCTTGCCGGCGCCTCGCATTGGACGACGGAACATGCCCGGCCCTTCGAATATGCGCAATTCGATTGGGCGCACGGGCCGTTGCACCGCTCGCGCCAGAACGCCTATCTGGCCTGGCTCGAGGCACGTGCGCCAGAGGCCTATCAAGAGATTTTCCCGGCCCAGCCCGATCCTGACGCGACCGAAATCTCCGATCGGCAGCGCCATGCTCTGGCGGCGCTGCCCGAGGCGCTCGGATTCAACAGCTGGGTTGGCGCGCGAGTGTGCGCACAGCTCTCGCAGCCCGCGGGCGGGGCGAATTGCTTCGGGGTCGCGGGCCTGGTGGTGGGCGAGACCCAGGGTGGCGCGCCGAATCCGCATATTCCCTGCGAGACCGTCGATGCCGGCGCAATGCGCCAGGCCGATGCCGCCTTGGCGGCAATGCTTGAAAGGTTGGACAGCACCGGGCTGGCAGAGCGCACCGCCGTTGTCGTGACCGCTGCGCGCGGCGCGCTTGCCACGTCTCGCGGTCCGATGCAGGACAGCGCACTGCATGTGCCGCTGATGATCCGTATGCCCGGTCGCGCCCCGCGCCGCACCGAAGCTATGGTCTCGACCATTGACGTGGCGCCAACGCTTTATGCCTTGGCCGATATGCCGCCTCCGCGCCGCATTCAGGGCCGTTCGCTGCTGGACGGAACGCCGCGGGATTGGGCCCTGTCGCGGCTACGCAGCCCAGATCACCGCTGGCAGACCGCGCTTTGCATGGACCGGTGGAAGCTGGTGGTGACCCATGGCGCCAATGGCCGCGCGGCGCATGACAGCCTGTTCGACCTGACCGAAGACCCGGGCGAGGCCAGCAACCTGGCCGCCGACCCGGCGCATCAGGACCGGCTCGAGCAGATGGTCGACCGAATGATCGACGCCCGCGTCGCACTCGAAGATCGCACCGAGCCCCGCATCGCAAAATTCTGAAAGCGCCCCGGATGCCCGATACCCGCCCCAACATCCTATTCATCTGCACCGATCAGCAGCGCGGCGACAGCCTCGGTTGCACCGGCGCCGGTTGGGCCGTGAGCCCCAACCTCGACGCGCTGGCCGCCGAGGGCGCGCTGTTTCGCAATTGCTACGTCCAGAACCCGGTGTGCAGCCCGTCACGTGCGTCGCTCTTCACCGGGAAATATGTCGCCAATCACGGGCTGTATGCCAATGGCGTCCCGCTGGCCGAAGATCAGCGGATGTTCACCAAGACCCTTTCCGAGGCCGGATATGACTGCGGCATGATTGGCAAGCAGCATCTGGCTCCCTGCGACACCTGGCGGACCGAGCCGCGCCGCGACGATGGCTACCGCGTCTTCGAATGGGCGCATGGCCCCAATCACCGGGCGCTGGAGAACGACTATCACCGCTGGCTGCGCAAGACCCACCCCGCGATTTTCGCCCGGATCTTTCCCGACCGGGGTGCCAACGAGAACACCGAATACAGCAACCAGTCCCGCACCGGCACGCCGATCGATCATGTGCCGAAAGAGGCGCATTATTCGCACTGGGTTGCTGAACGCGCGATAGATTTCATCTCACACCCGCGCGCGGATGCGCCGTTCTTCCTGATGGCCAATTTTTTCGATCCGCATCATTCCTTTGGCGCGCCGCAGGAGTTTCGTGACATGATCGACGCCGACGCTATTGCGCCGATCACCACCAAGCCCGGCGAGCTTGACGAAAAACCGGCGCCGCACCGCGCATATTCCGAAAAGAGCTATAGTGGAACAGCGCCGGGGTTTCAGGAGTATACCGCGGAGCAGATCAAGGAAATCCGTGCGCAATACTGGGCGATGATCGCGCTGATCGATCATGAGGTCGGACGCATTCTGGCAGCGCTGGAGGTTGCCGGCATGGCCGAGAACACGCTTGTCGTCTTTTCGTCGGATCATGGCGAGATGCTGGGCAATCACCAGCAGCTTCTGAAAGGCCCCCAGCTTTACGACGATCTGACCCGCGTGCCGCTGATCGCTCGCTGGCCGCGCGAGATCGCGCCGGGCGCCGAGGTGTCCGAGCTGGTGCAATGGATCGATCTGCCCGCCACCTTTCTGGCGGCTTCGGGCTGCGCGCCGGCCGCGGGAGGGCAAGGCGCCTCGCTGCTGCCGCTGGCGCGGGGGCAGGCGGTGGATTGGCGGTCCTGGGCGCTTTGCGAATACCGCTATTCCGGCTTTGCCACCGATCCGCTGATCATGACTACCATGCTGCGCCACGGCGACTGGAAGCTGATCGTCTGGCATGGCGAACCGGCCTGCGGCACCACGCGGGACGGCGAGCTTTACAACCTGGCCGAGGATCCGGGCGAACTCGACAATCTCTATCACCGCCCGGAGCACGCCGGCCAGCGACGGCGGATGAAGGCGCTGCTGCGCGACGCGATGGCCGAAGCCGAAGACCGGTCCGCCCCGCGCGCCCGGCCCTGGTAGGGACGGGCCGGCTCAGCGCCGCTGAAACAGGATCACCAGCAGCGCCAGCAGCGACGAGCCCAGCATCAGGAGCAGAGAGACCGCATTCAGAAGCGGCGTCGAGCCTTCCTTGAGCCGGTCGAACATGGCGATGGTCAGCGGCGCATCCGAGCCCACCAGCATCAGCGTGGTGTTGAAATTCTCGAAGCTCATCAGAAAGGCCACCACCACGGCGCCGATCATCGCCGGCATCAGAAAGGGAAGAGTGATCGTGCGCACCGCCACCAGCCGCGTCGCGCCCAGGTTCAGCGCCGCCTCTTCCAGCGTGCGGTCGAACTTCTGCAACCGCGCGGTGATCACCAGCGTGGCGATCGTGGTGATGAAGGAGAACTGGCCCAGGATCACCAGCAACAACCCGGGCCGCAACGCCTGAATATCCATCTGCGCCAGATCCCAGATGCCATTGGCCAGCGTCGAGGAAAAGACCAGGATCGAGATGCCCAGCACGATGCCCGGAATGACCAGCGGCAGCAGCATCAGCACATAAAGCAGCCCCTTGCCGCGAAAGTCGTAGCGGTTGAAGAGAAAGGCGTTGGTGGTGCCGACGCTGACCGACAGCACCGCCACGCAGAGCGCCACGAAGGCCGAGGTGCCCACCGCGCGCAGGATGCCGCGTTCGTGGAACACGCCGATCTGCGGGCGGTCCTCGCCGAAGAACCAGTTCCAGGTGAAGCCCTCCCAGGGCAGCGAGGGGAATTGGCTGTCGTTGAAGGCGAAGACCGCGACCACCGTCAGCGGCAGTGCCAGATAAAGGAAGAACGCCAGCACATAGCTGCCATAGATCAGCCGAAAGGCGCGCGAGCGGGGAATGGTGGGGATCATGCGGTCATCCCATCGTCTCTTGCAGGGTCCGGCCTGTCAGCCGCAGCATGCCCCAGACGATCACCGAGGACAGCACCAGCAACATGAAGCCGAAGGCGGCGCCCAGCTCCCAGTTCGAGCGCACGATGAACTGGTTGTAGATCATCTCGGTGAACCACAGACTGTCCTTGCCCCCGAGCATGGTGGGCGTCAGGTAGTTGCCCAGGCTGAGCATGAAAACCACGATGCAGCCCGAGACGATGCCCGGCATGGCATGGGGAATGATGATCTCGCGCAAGACCGACAGGCCGTTGCCCCCGAGATCATAGCCCGCCTCGACCACACTGTCGTCGAGGCTTTCCAGCGTGGTCACCAAAGGCACCACCATGAAGAGCATCGAGGTATAGACCAGCCCCACCATCATCGCCGCATCGTTATAGAGCATCTCGACCGGCTGGTCGGCCAGCCCCGCCCATTGCAGCAGATTCGAGATCAGCCCGGTCTCGCGCAGCAGGATCATCCAGCCAAAGGTGCGCACCAGCTCCGAGACGTAGAACGGGATCAGGCAGAGCATGAAGAGCACCTGCTGCAAGCGCCCGCGCGCCATCTTGGCGATGTAATAGGCCACCGGAAAGGCGATCAGCAGGGTAATCGCCGTCGCCAGCACCGACATGACGGCGGTGCGCCAGAAGGTGCGCAGGTAAAGCGGCTCGGTCAGCGCCTTCTGGTATTGCAACAGGCTGGTCTCATAGACGCCAAAACTAATGCGCTCGCGCAGCGAGATCAGAGCCATGTCGATATGCGGAATCAGGATCAGCAGCCCGAGCCAGAGAAGCAGCGGGGTCAGCAGCAGGATGAACGCGATGCGGGATTGGGCACGCATCAGCCCTGCCCCCCGAAACAGCTGGCCTGCGCCGCCCCCCAGCCGATATGCACCGTGTCGCCCCGTTGCAGGCTGGCAAATTCGCCCGATTGCGGCAGGGTCACTTCCAGCGTCTCGCCGGCCTCGTCCTCGACCAGCACGCGCGAGGCGGCGCCGTTGAACAGGATACTGGTCACCCTGCCCTGCAAATGGTTGTCGACATCCGAAAGCGCGCCGGCGCTGCCCGCCAGCCGGATCGATTCCGGGCGAACGAAAATCTCTGCCCGGTCGCCTGCGGCAAGCCCGCCGGCGGTCGTGGCACGAATGGCAAGACCGGTCTCGGCGCGCAGTTGCAGCACGTCGCCCTCGGCCCGCTCGATGCGGCCCTTCCAGCGGTTGGCCTCGCCGATGAAACCAGCCACAAACGGCGTTTCGGGGCGGTAATAAAGGTCTTGCCCGGTGCCGACCTGTTCGAACCGGCCGGCATTCATCACCGCGATCTGGTCGGACATCACCAGCGCCTCGGACTGGTCGTGGGTGATATAGACGAAGGTGGTGTCAAACGCCGCCTGAAGCGCCTTCAGCTCGACCTTCATATGCTCGCGCAGCTTCAGATCCAGCGCCCCCAGAGGCTCGTCCAGCAAGAGCACATCCGGCTCGAGCACCATGCAGCGCGCGATGGCGACGCGCTGTTTCTGGCCGCCCGACAGCTCGTCGACCTTGCGGGCGCCGATCCCCGGCAGGCCGATCCGCTCCAGCGCCGCGTCGACCTTGCGGGCGATCTGGTCCTTCGGCATCTTCTGCCGCCGGAGGCCATAGCCGATGTTCTCGGCGATGGTCATCATCGGGAACAGCGCCAGATGCTGGAACACCATGTTCACCGGCCGCTTGTTGGGCGGGGTGTCGAGCACCGAGCGGCCCTTGATCCTGATGTCGCCCGAGGTCGGATCGAGGAAGCCGGCGATCATCCGCATGATCGTTGTCTTGCCACAGCCCGACGGCCCGAGGATCGAGAAAAAGCTCCCCGGCGGCACCGAGAAGGAGACATTGTCGACGGCCGTCGTCTCGTCGAACCGTTTCACGAGATCGACACATGCGAGATCAGGGGTCATTGCGGGGTCCGGTCTTGTGGCGGCACCCGAGGACCGGGTGCCGCCGGTTTCAATTCAATTGGCGGCCTGAACCCGGTCCAGCACTTCGCCCTCGATGGATTCCAGCCCGGCGGGAACTGGCGGATACCACTTGATGTTGTCGATCGCCTCCTGCGGGAAGCTGGCCTGATACTTGGCCTTCAACGCATCCTCGGCAAATTCGTCGGCGCCAGCCGAAGCGGTGAAGTTGCCCGCCGCCGCGGTGATCCTGGCCGCGATCTCGGGCTGCATGACAAAGTTGATCCAGGCATAGGCGGCCTCGTCAGCCTGCCCCTTCGCCGGCAGAACGAAGGTGTCGATCCAGCCCAGGGCACCGGAGGCAGGCGCCACGAAGGTGATGTCGGCATTGTCGTCGTTCAGTTTCCAGCCGCCGGTGTCCCAAGCCATCGAGGCGGTCACCTCGCCCGAGCGCACAAGGTTCATCAGCTCGTCGCCGCCACCCCAATAGGTTTTCACATTGGCCTTGCACTCGATCAGCTTGGCTTCGACCTTTTCCATGATCTCGGTGTACTTGGCCTCGTCGCCATAGGCGGCAAAGGGATCCTCGCCCATGGCGAAGGCAAAGCCGATCAGCGTCGGGCGCTTGAGCCGGTAAGACACCTTGCCCGCGACCGCCGGATCGCAGAGATCGGTGTAATCCTTGACCACCTCGCCGGCTTCGGCGGTGTTCATTACCAGGCCGGAGGTGCCCCAGACATGCGGCACGCCATAAACCTCATCGCCGACGGTGGTATTGGCCATGGTGGCCATCAGCATCGACTCGATGAACTGCGACTGATCGATCTTGGACATGTCGATCGGCTTGTAGATGCCGAACTCCATCTGCGGGCCCATCACCCGGTCCTGGCTGGGCTGGGCCAGGTCAAAGCCGCCGCCGCCGGTGGCGCGCAGCTTGGCGATCATTTCCTCGTTGTTGGATTTGGTCACCTCGACGGTGTGGCCGGTCTGTTCCTCGAACATCTGCACCACGTCATCGGGCGCATAGCCGCCCCAGGTCAAGAGCCGCAGGGTTTCGGCCTGGGCCGCGCCGGCCAGCCCGGCAATCAGGATGGAAGTCAGAAGGATGGTTCTGGTCATGGGTCGTCTCCTCTGTCGATTGGGCCCCGGACAGCACCGGGGCGGGATGCGGGCCTTATGGGCCTCTTTGGTATCAGTCTTGTGAAACCTTTTTGGTTTCAGAGGGTTGTGCCCGGCTTTTTGTCGCCGGGCACCGCATGTCAGAGCGCTGCCTTGAACAGCGCCGTCAGGTTTTCTTCGGTCAGCGCGATCGGGTTGCCGCCGCAGGAGGGGTCGGTGACCGCGCCCTTGACCAGCGCCGGGATCGCCTCTTCGGTGACGCCCAGATCGGAGAGCTTGCGCGGGATGTTCAGGCTGTCGTTCAGATCCTGCACGAATTCGCGGAAGCCGTCAAAGCCGCCGTCGATCCCGAGGTAGGCCGCCGCCGCGTCAAAGCGGGCGCGGATCACCTCGGCGTTGAAATCGAGCACCGCTGGCATGCAGACCGCGTTGGTGGTGCCGTGGTGGGTGTTGAACCGCGCGCCCACGGGGTGGCTCATGGCGTGGATCGCGCCCAGCCCCTTCTGGAAGGCCGTCGCCCCCATCATCGCCGCCGACATCATCTGCGCCCGTGCCTCGAGATCCTGACCATTCTGGAAGGCGCGCGGCAAGTAGTCCTTGACCAGCCGCATGCCCTCGAGCGCGATACCCTGAGACATCGGATGGTAATGCGGGCTGCTGTAGGCCTCGACGCAATGGGCAAAGGCATCGAGCCCGGTGCCGGCAGTGATGAAGCCGGGCATGCCGATTGTCAGCTCCGGGTCGCAGATCACCACCGAGGGCAGCACCTTGGGGTGAAAGATGATCTTCTTTTCGTGGGTCTCCGAATTGGTGATGACGCTGGCGCGCCCCACCTCGGAGCCGGTGCCGGCGGTGGTCGGTACCGCCACGATGGGCGCGATGGCATCGGCGTCGGCGCGGGTCCACCAGTCGCCGATATCCTCGAAATCCCACACCGGCCGGGTCTGGCCGGCCATGAAGGCCGCCATCTTGCCCAGATCCAGCCCCGAACCACCGCCAAAGGCGATCACCCCGTCGTGGCCGCCGTCGTTATAGGCCGCCACCCCGGCGGCGAGGTTTTTCTCGTTCGGGTTCGGATCGACCTCGGCAAAAAGCGCGCGGCCAAGCCCCGCCTGCTCCAGCACGTCGAGCGTGGCCGAGGTGATCGGCAGATCAGCCAGACCCCGGTCGGTGACCAGCAGGGGCCGTGTCATGCCCGCCTGCGCGCAGGCGCCGGGCAATTCCGAGATGCGGCCGGCGCCGAACTTGATGGCGGTGGGGTAAGACCAGTTTCCCGTCAGGCTCATTGGGTGACTTTCTTCAGATGGTAGGATTTCGGACGTGTAAGGTTGTGATAGCCGATCACCGACAGCCCGCCGCCGCGCCCGGTCTGCTTGCAGCCGGTCCAGCACAATCCGGGGTCGAGATAATCGGCGCGGTTCATGAACACGGTGCCGGTCGCGATCCGGTCGCCGATGGCCATTGCGCGGTCGACATCGGCCGTCCAGAGCGAGGCGGTCAGGCCGAAATGGCTGTCGTTCATCAGCGCGATGGCCTCTTCGTCGTCCTTCACGCTCATGATGCCCACCACCGGGCCAAAGCTCTCGTCCCGCATCACCCGCATGTCATGGGTGACTCCGGTCAGGATTTGCGGTGTCAGATAGGCGGCGCCGTCATCCTCGGGGAAGGTATCGATATGCGCGGTTGCACCCATCTCCACTGCCTCGGCGATCTGCGCGCGCACCTCCTTGGCAAAGCGGACATGCGCCATCGGGCCGATGGTGGTTTCCGCCTCCAGCGGGTTGCCCAGCTTGTAGCCCTTCACGATGGCCACCGCCTTTTCGACGAAGGCGTCGAAAAGGCTTTCATGCACATAGATCCGCTCGATCCCGCAGCAGCATTGGCCCGAGTTGAACATCGCCCCGTCAATCAACGTGTCCAGCGCCGCATCGAGGTCGGCGTCCTCCATGACATAGCCCGGATCCTTGCCGCCCAGTTCCAGCCCGACGCCGGTGAAGGTCCCCGCCGCGGCCTGTTCCATCGCCTGGCCGCCGCCGACCGAACCGGTGAAATTCACGAAATCGAAAGCTTTGCCGGCGATCAGCGCCGAGGTGGTGTCATGGTCGACAAAGATGTTCTGGAACACCTCTTCCGGCACGCCCGCCTCGTGGAAGGCGCGCGCCATGCGTTCGCCCACCAGCAGCGTCTGGGTGGCATGTTTCAGCATCACCGCATTGCCTGCAATCAGCGCGGGCGCGACGGTGTTGATTGCGGTCATGTAGGGATAGTTCCACGGCGCCACCACCAGCACGAGACCCAGGGGCACCCGCTTGATGTAGCGCTTGAAAGTTGCATCTTCGCCGACCTCGATGGGCGCCAGCCCCTGCTCCGCGATCTCGGCCATATGCGAGGCGCGTTCGTTGAAACCGCCGAATTCACCGCCATAGCGCACCGGGCGGCCCATCATCCGCGCCAGTTCCGGCACGATCTCGTCATTCATCTCGCCGACGCGGGCGACGCCCGCCATCACCAGGCGGGTGCGTTCCGCCAACGGGCGCGCCGCCCAGGCCGCCTGCGCGGCGCGGCCCTTGGCGGCCGCGTCCCGCGCCGCGTCAAGCGTCTGCACCGGGCGTTCGGCAAAGACCTCTCCGTCGATGGGCGAGACGCATTTCAATGTGTTGGTCATGGTATCCTCTGTCTGTCGGCCCGTTCAGGCCATCTCGAATCCGCGGGCGATCTCGTAATCGGTCACCGCGCGGTTGAAATCCTCGATCTCCACTTCGGCGGCGCGGGCGTAATGGGTCACCACGCCATCGCCAAAGGCCGCCCGCAGCATGTCGGAGGCGAGCAGCGCCTCGCGTGCGTCGCGCAGCGTGGTCGGCAATTGCGCGGCATCGGTGGCATAGGCGTCGCCGGTGAACGCCGGCTGCAACTCCAGCTTCTCCTCGATGCCCTTGAGGCCCGCGGCCAGCATCGCCGCCATGGCGGTATAGGGGTTGATGTCGGAGCCGCCGACCCGGCATTCGATCCGCACCCCCTTGGTGCCCGCGCCGCAAAGCCGGAACCCGGCAGTGCGATTGTCGATCGACCAGATGATCCGCGTGGGGGCAAAGCTGCCGACCTGGAACCGCTTGTAGCTGTTGATGTAGGGCGCAAGGAAGTACATGTAATCCTTGGCGTATTTCAGCATTCCGGCGGTGTAGCTCTTCATCAGCGGTGACATGCCGAGCCTGTCGTCAGCGTCGTAGAACGCCGGGCTGCCGTCCTGCCACAGCGACTGATGCACATGGCTGGACGAGCCCACCTTGTCAGGGGCCCATTTCGGCAGAAAGCTGACCGCGTGGCCCTGCTGGTGAGCGATCTCCTTGACCGCATGTTTGGCGATGGTGTGGTATTCGGCCGTGTCCAGCGCCGGGGCATATTTGATGTTGAGCTCTTCCTGCCCGGTCTCGGCCTCGCCCTTGGAATTCTCGATCGGCAGACCGGCGGCGTAGAGGTGATTGCGCACCGGGCGCATCACATGTTCCTCGCGGCTGGTCATCTGGATGTTGTAATCCTCATTGTAGCCCGAAAGCGTGGCGAGATCGCGGAAACCGGAGCGGCGGATCTCGTCAAAGCTCTTTTCGAACAGGAAGAATTCCAGCTCGGTCGCCATCATCGGTGTGAAACCCAGAGCCTCGGCACGGGCCACCTGTTTCTTGAGCATGGCGCGGGGAGAATGCGGCACTTCGTCGTGGCTGTGATGATCGAGCACGTCGCAGATCACCATGACCGTGGCCTCGAGCCAGGGCATCACCCGCAGCGTCGACAGGTCGGGCTTCATCACATAGTCGCCATAACCCATTTCCCAGGAGGTCGCGGCATAGCCGTCGGGTGTGGCCATCATCAGGTCGGTGGCCAGCAGATAGTTGCAGCAATGGGTCTCTTCCCAGGCGCTGTCGATGAAATGCGCGGCGTGGAACCGTTTGCCCATCAGCCGGCCCTGCATGTCGATGGTGCAGGCCAGAACGGTGTCGATCTCTCCGGCCGCGAATTTCGATTTCAGCTCTTCGAATGTCATGGGCATTCCGGTTCTTGTGTCCTGCGCGCGCCCCGGGCAAGACCCGGGGCCTCTTGGTTGAGGGGGAGGTCCCGGCGCGGGGGCCGGGACGGGGGTTGCCCGGACAGCGCCCGGGCAATGGCTCAGGTGTTGTAGCGATACGGCCGGCCGGCCTTGGCCATGTCGGCATTGTACTGCTTGAAGATCTCCACGACCTTGGCCTTGGTCTCGCTCTCCGCCGCGATCTCGTCCCAGAAGGTCTGCGCCGCGGCCTCGACCTGATCCCATTCCGCATCCGGGATGGTGGTGAGCTGCATCTTTTCGCCATGCACTCGAAGGCGCGCCTCGCCTCCCCAGTACCACCACTGGCGGTAATAATGCGACTGTTCCATGCAGGTCGCCAACAAGAGCTTCAGGTCCTCGGGCAGCTCCTCATAGCGGCCCATGTTGGCAAAGAAATGCCCGATCCAGGCGCCCGAGATATTGTTGGTCAGGAAATAGTTGGTCACATCCGCCCAGCCGACGGTGTAATCCTCGGTAATGCCCGACCAGGCGATGCCGTCAAGCTCGCCGGTCTGTACCGCGACCTCGATGTCCTCCCAGGGAAGGGTCACCGGCACCACGCCGAACTGGCTCAGGAAGCGGCCGGCGGTGGGGAAGGTGAAGACCCGCTTGCCTTGCAGGTCGGCCAGCGAATTGATCGGATCCTTGGTGGCGAAATGGCAGGGATCCCAAGAGCCGGCCGAGATGTGCTTGACGCCGACCTTGGCGTATTCTTCGGCCCAGATCTCGTTCAGCCCGTACTGGTTGAACAACACCGGCACATCCAGCGAATAGCGCGAGGCAAAGGGGAAATAGCCGCCGAAAACCGTCACTTCGGTGGGCGAGGCCATCGAGTCGTCATCCGATTGCACCGCGTCGATGGTGCCGCGCTGCATCGCGCGGAACAGCTCGCCGGTGGGCACCAGCTGATCGGCATAGAACAGCTCGATCTGCATCCGGTCGCCGGCAATGGCGTTGAAGCGGTCGATGGCGGGTTTCACCACATGCTCGGCCAGCGCGGCGCCGGCATAGGTCTGCATCCGCCAGGTGATGGTGGATTGCGCCAGCGCGGGTGCGGCCAGCGGCGCGGCGGCGACACCCACCCCGGCAGTTTGCAGGAACTTTCTTCTCGAAGTCGTCATGTCCGTTCTCCTTGTTGCAATATGTCCCCTGTCCGGGGCTTCTGGGGTTATTGTCCGTATACGAGGCCCGGCAGCCAGAGCGCGATCTGCGGAAAGATCATCACCAGCGACAACGCCAGCACCATCACCAGAGCAAAAGGGATGATCGAGCGGTAGATGTCGGTCAGGCCGATCTCGGGCGGCGCCATGGCGCGCATGAGAAAGAGGTTATAGCCAAAGGGCGGCGTCATATAGGCGATCTGGGTGGTGATCGTGTACAGCACGCCGTACCAGATCAGATCAAAGCCCAGCGCCCCCACCAGAGGCACGTAAAGCGGCGCGACGATCACCAGCATGGCGGTGTCGTCGAGGAAGGTGCCCATGACGATGAACGACAGCTGCATCAGGATCAGGATCATCCAGGGCGAGAGGCCGAGGCGTTCGGTAAACAGCGTCTCGATGGCGCGCACCGCGCCCAGCCCGTCGAAGATCGCGCCAAAGCCCAGGGCGGCCAGGATGATCCACATGAACATGCAGGAAATCGCCAGCGTCTGGCGCACCGAAGTCTCGAAGACCTCGCGGGTCATCCGCCGCTTGAGCACCGCCGCGACAAAGGCCGCCAGCGCGCCGATGGCCGAACTTTCCACCAGCGAGGTCCAGCCCCTGACAAAAGGCACCATCATCACCGCAAAGATCACCAGCGGCAGGATGCCGGCGCGCAGCAGGCGCAGCTTCTCGGCCCGGCTCACATCGCGTTCGTCCTCTGCCAGCGGCGGGCCGAGCTCGGGCTGCACCCGGCAGCGGATGTAGATGTAGACGATGAAGAGCGCAGCCATCAGCAGTCCGGGCATCACACCCGCCAGCCAGAGCTGCCCCACCGGTTGACGCGCGATCATCGCATAGAGCACCAGCACCACCGAGGGCGGCACCAGGATGCCCAGCGACGATCCGGCCTGGATCACCCCGGTCACCATGATCTTGTCGTACCCCCGGCGGAGCAGCTCCGGCAGGGCGATGGTGGCGCCGATGGCCATGCCCGCCACTGACAGCCCGTTCATCGCCGAGATCAGCACCATCAGCCCGATGGTGCCGATCGCCAGCCCGCCCCGCACCGGCCCCATCCAGACGTGGAACATCTTGTAGAGATCGTCGGCGATCTTGGATTCCGACAGGACGTAGCCCATGAAGATGAACATCGGCAGGGTCAGCAGCGGATACCATTTCATCAGCTTCATGGCCGCGGCAAAGGGCACGTCGACGCCGCCGGTCCCCCAGAGCAGGAGCCCCGCCGCCGCACCGACAAAGCCGATGGCGCCGAACACCCGCTGACCGGTCAGCAGCATCAGCATCATGCCGGAAAACATCAGGATGGCGATCATTTCATGAGACATCAGATCTCCACCCCGCGAATGCGGCCAATATCGCGGAAAAACTCGGCAAGGGTTTGCAGCAGCATCAGAAAGATACCGACGGCCAGCAAAAGCTTGACCGGCCAGAGGAACGGTCGCCAGGCGGTCGAGGAACGTTCGAGGTAGCCCAGCGTCTCGCCTGCCTGGGCAAAGCCGCCGGTAAAGAGTGCGCCAAGGAACTCGGAGAAATACTCCAGCGGCGCCATGCCGAAATAGCCCATGGCATAGGCCAGAGAACCGAGTGCGCCGTAAAGCAGGACCCCGAGGTAGAACATCAGGAACAGCACGGTAAAGGCATCGACCCAGGCCTTGGTCTTGACCGACCAGCCGCCATAGAACAGGTCCATCCGCACGTTCGATCCGAGCTGGATCGAATAGGGCCCGCCCAGGATGTAATAGCCGACCATGACAAATTGCGCCGTCTCCAGCGTCCAGAGCGACGGCAGGAAGGCGACCTTGGAGACCGACGACCAGAGCAGCACGCCGATCAGCACAAAGATCAGATACATCGCGATCCGCCCGATGAAGCGGTTCATCGCATCGACGCCGTGCACGAAAGCGGTGATCACCCTAGGCATCGGCGGCCTCCACCGGTACGGCGGCCAGCGCCGGGCGCAACATCGCCAGCAGCTCTTGGGCGATGCCTGAGATATCTCCGGGTGTGGTCAGAAGATCGTTGCGCACCTCGAGCATCACATTGGGCAGACCGCGCGCGATGCCGTGCAATTGCAGCGAATGGGTGACGCCATCCTCGGGGCCGTAGGGCATGTTGCGGTCGACCCGTCGCGTGGCGGGGGCATGGGCCAGCATCGCCTCGGCCAGCCGCGCATCGCTGTCATGCAGGATGCCGATCTCGGTCGGGCGGGCGGCGCCGAAATAGACCGGGGTGAAACTGTGCACCGTCACGATGGCGCGGGCCTCGGCATCCAGCAGCCCGGACACCGCCTCGCAGAAGGGCCGATAGACCGTTGCAATGCGCTCGGCGCGTTGCGCCGGGGTCAGATCGGCGTTACCGGGAATTTCCACCAGCTCCGAACGCGCCGGCATGGCGGCCGCGGCCTCGGGCGGGCGGTTGATGTCGTAGACCAGCCGCGACACGCGGCCAGACACCAGCGGTGCATCCAGCGCCTCGGACAAGAGCTGCGACAGCGCCAGCGCCCCCGGATCCCAGGCCGCATGGCTGTCGCGCCACTCGGGCCGCAGCCCGAGATCGCCGTACCGCGACGGGATATGCGCCGAGGCATGCTCGCAGAGCAGCAGCACAGCCCCGGCGCCTGCGGCATTTGTCACGCAAACCGTCGCTTCACAGCCGTCCTGCTGGCGCTCCGACATTGAATTCCCCCTGTTCTGAAAAAAACTTTCCACATGGCAGCGGGTTGTGTCAATATTTCTTCACAACACGCGCAGCAGATTGTTTGATTGACAGGCATCTGCCAAAGACCTGCGCAAAGCGATGCAAGGAAAGGGCCCCCCGTGAGCCAGCCCACCGCCACCGTCCGGGAATTGATCCGCGAGCATTACACCGACCTCACGCAATCCGAACGCAAGTTCGCCAATGCGCTGCTCGAGAATTACCCGGCCGCCGGGCTGGCCTCGATCACCATCGTCGCGGCACAGACCGGGGTCTCGACACCGACCATCGCGCGGATGGTCCAGAAGCTGGGGTTCAAGGGCTTTCCACAGTTTCACCAGGCGTTGCTCAAGGAATTGCAGGCCAAGGTCTCGGGCCCGACCGAGCGCCGTGCCAACTGGGCCACCGAGGCGCCGGAGTCGCATCTGCTCAACCGCTTCGCCAAGGCGGTGACCCAGAACATCCAGACCACCTTCAGCAATGTGCCCTCCGAGGCCTTCGATGCCGCCGCACAGCTGTTGGCCAATACCGATCAGACCTTGTTCATCGTCGGCGGCCGGATCACCCATGCGCTGGCCGATTACGCCTTTACCCATCTTCAGGCGGTGCGGCCCCGGGTGATTCATCTCACCTCATCCTCCGCCACCTGGCCGCACTACCTGCTCGACATGGCGCGCGGCGACACCCTCCTGATGTTCGACATCCGGCGCTATGAATCGAACCTGCTGCGGCTGGCGGAACTGGCGCGCGAACGCGGGGTCGACGTGGTGCTGATCACCGATCAATGGGCCAGTCCGGTGGCCGAGATCGCCTCGCACAGCTTCACCTGCTGGGTCGAGATCCCGTCGGCCTGGGACAGCAACGTCTCGACCCTGATGCTGCTCGAGGCGCTGATCGCCGCCGCACAGGAAGAGGCCTGGCCGCAAACCAAGGCGCGGTACGAACGGCTTGACGGGTTGTTCGAACAGACCCGCCTGTTTCGCAAGCCGGGCAGCCAGTAACCCGCCGGCCCTCGCCCGCCCCGAAGGACGGCCGGAATTCTGTCATCCGGCCGGTCTGGCAAACATTCGCTTCTGGACCCAACGATGAGCGATTCGGATATTGCCAGGCCCGGGGTCAGGGATCGCCCGCCGGGACGGCGGGCGAACGTCAGCCGGCCGCGGTGGTCCGCGACGGCAGCTCGATATTGATCTCGAGGCTCGAGACCTCCTGCCCGTTTTCCATCCGGATATCGACGCCATCATCCTCGACCGTGACATATTTCCGGATCACCGCGATGATATCGCTCTGGAGCTGCGGCAGGTAATCCGGCGAAGGCGAGCCGCCCCGGCGTTCATGCGCCAGCAGCACCTGCAAGCGGTCCTTGGCGGTCTGCGCCGAGGAGGGACGGCGGGATTTCAGGGAAAATCCGAAAAAGCTCATGCCGTGCGCCCCAGCAAGCGATGGAACAGGTTGGGCCGGCGCTCGGCCAGAACCCGCATCTCGACCTCTTCGCCGATCAGCCGCGCCACCGCATCCTCATAGGCGGCGGCGGCGTTGGACGGACCGTCAAGGATCACCGGCGTGCCGACGTTCGAGGCCCGCAGCACCGCCTTGCTTTCCGGCACGATCCCGAGCAGCGGCACGGCGAGGATTTCGAGCACATCCTCCACCGTCATCATCTCGCCGGTGTCGATGCGGGCGCTGTCATGACGGGTCAGCAGAACCTGCGCCTTGATCGGATCGGCGCCTTCGGTCTCGGCGCGCCGGGTCTGGCTGCTGAGCAGGCCCAGCACGCGGTCGCTGTCGCGCACCGAAGAGACCTCGGGGTTGGTCACCACCACCGCCTCGTCGGCGAAATACATCGCCATCTGCGCGCCGCGTTCGATGCCCGCAGGGCTGTCGCAGATGATGTAATCGAACTCGGTCTTGAGCTCGTCGAGAACCTTTTCCACGCCTTCCTTGGTCAGCGCGTCCTTGTCGCGGGTCTGCGAGGTCGGCAGGATCGACAGGGTATCGATCCGCTTGTCGCGGATCAGCGCCTGTTTCAGCCGCGCGTCGCCCTGGATGACGTTGATGAAATCGAACACCACCCGCCGCTCGCAGCCCATCGTCATGTCCAGGTTGCGCAGGCCGACGTCGAAATCGATCACCACCGTCTTGTGACCGCGCTTGGCCAGCCCGGCCGAGATCGCCGCAGCCGAGGTGGTCTTGCCCACGCCCCCCTTGCCCGAGGTGATCACGATCACCTTTCCCTTGGGCGGCTCTTCCGTGAGTTGCGTCGTCATCCGAGCGCCTCCTTCTGCAATCTGTCGTCTTTGAGGAAAATCTGAACGCCACCTTCGCCGGGCGCCGGCCCCAGGGTTTCGCTGGTCTGGTAGAGACCCGCGATGGCCACCAGCTCGGCGTCGAGGCGTTGGCAGAAGATGCGCGCCCCCGTATCGCCCTGGACACCCGCCAGGGCCCGTCCGCGCAAGGTGCCGTAGATGTGGATATTGCCACCGGCGATGACCTCGGCCCCCGAACCGACCGATCCGATGATCGTCAGGTCGCCGCGCTCGGTGATCACCATCTGCCCGGAGCGGACCGACCCGGTGATGACCTTGTTGTCAGGTGGCAACAGCCGGTCCTTGCGCCGTCCGCGGCCTGACTGTTCCGTCGGCGCCGGCGCGTCGCGGCCGTTGCTGACCGCGATCAGCGCCAGCCGTTGCAACAGCTCGGGTGCGATCCTGCCGGCATTCTGCACCCCGAACACCTTGAGATCCCGCTGTCGCAGGGCCTCCACCAGATCGCTCAGGCGGGCGGCCTCGCTCAGCCCGCGGGCCCGGTCGAGGTCGAGCACCACCGGCGCATCGGCAAAGAACTGCGGCGTGGTTTGCAGATGTTCGTCCAGCGCGTCGAAAAAGCCCTGATCGGTGACATCGGTCTCCATCCGCAGCGCCAGCGCGGTGAGAAAATGGCCCCGAACCTGGAATGGCCTGACGGTGACCGGCGCCTGGGCACGCCGATCCTGCGCGTATCCTGCTGACACGGTGGGACTGCTCCTGCTCAATTGTCGCGCGACTCGTGTCGCGCCTTTGTTCTTGGGCCGCAGTGTACCTGCCCCGGATCCGGGCAGAAAGACAGCTTTTGCCGGCAATCAGCAGAATTCCGCCCGCCGCTCGGCCAAACCCCGCCTGCGCGGGGAAACCGCCTTGTCCCGGTCGCCTGCGCCCTGGGCTGGCCGAGGCCCGACACCGGGCCCCGGCCATGTGGTCAGAGGCTGATGCCCTTGATGACGACGAAGATGCCCGCCGAAAGCAGCGCCGCCGCCGGCACGGTGATGATCCAGGCGGCCACGATCGTCATGAAATGCGACCGCCGCACCAGCTTGCGGCGGCGGCGTTCTTCCGGCGCCAGATCGGGCAGGCCGGATACCGCCTTCTTGGCCTTGCGCATTCGCCGCTCGGTGTCCCATTCGCGGAAGAACCCGACGCCAAATACGCCGCCCACCGCGATATGGGTCGAGCTGACCGGCAGCCCCAGCCAGCTTGCCACGATCACCGTGATCGCCGCCGAAAGCGCCACGCAATAGGCCCGCATCGGGTTGAGCTTGGTGATCTGGTTGCCGACCATGCGGATCAGCTTGGGCCCGAAGAGGAACAGCCCAAAGGAAATCCCCAGCGCGCCGATGACCATGACCCAGAGCGGGATTTCCACCGCCTGGGTGAAATCGCCGGTCGACGAGGCCTGCACGATGGCCGCCAGCGGGCCGACCGCATTGGCCACGTCGTTGGCGCCATGCGCAAAGCTCAACAGCGCCGCCGAGACGATCAGCGGAATGCCGAACAGCACCTTGAGCGATTTGTTGCGGTTCTCGAGATTGGCCGATTGCCGCCGGATCACCGGGATCATGATCATCCAGGCGGCGATGGCAACGCCCAGGCCGATCAGCAGCGCGCTGCCCAGCTCGATCTTGACGATTTTCTTGAGCCCCTTGACCGCCAGGTAAGAGGCAAAGGCGCCGGCCATGATGCCGACAAGCACCGGCACCCATTTTCGCGCCGCCGCGATTTTGTCGTCGCGGTAGATGATGTTGGCCTTGATGAACCACAGGAACCCGGCCGCGATCAGGCCGCCCAGCAACGGAGAGATCACCCAGCTGGCCGCGATGGCGCTCATCTGGCCCCAGCTGACCGCGCCAAAGCCCGCCGCCGCGATCCCCGCGCCCATGACGCCGCCGACCACCGAATGCGTCGTCGAGACCGGCGCGCCGATCCATGTCGCCAGGTTGACCCAGAGCGCCGAAGCCAGAAGCGCCGCCATCATCGCCGAGATGAAGGCCCCCGAGGTCGCCATGCTTTCGGGCGCGATGATGCCCTTGGCGATGGTCGATACCACGTCGCCCCCCGCCAGGAGCGCCCCGGCGCTTTCGAAGATCGCCGCGATGACGATGGCAAGCCCCATCGACATGGCATTGGCCCCGACCGCCGGCCCCATGTTGTTGGCCACGTCATTGGCGCCGATATTGAGCGCCATGTAGGCCCCGAACGCCGCCGCGATCACGACGATAAAGGTGTTGTCCGCCTGCCCAAAGATCAGCGCCGCGATCAGCGCCGCAAAGACCACGAAGATCAGCGCAAGCCCGGTGCCCATCATGGGACGGCTTACATAGGCGGTGGCCTGTTCAAGCGTCGACAGCCGGCCGAGGTCGCGGTCCAGCGTCTCCAGATGGCTCGGATCAAGATTGCTGTTGTCCGAAGTGCTGTTGTCCGACATGTGTCCTCCCGATGATTCCGGCGCAGCTACATCAAGTGATCGCCATGGGCAACAGATCACCTAGCGCGGCGGGTATCGGCCTCAAATTCGAGCAGGATTTGTCGCAGGCCCGGTTCTCTGACCCGTTCGGCGGCCTCTGCCGGATCGAGCCAGCGGCGCTCGCGCTGCCCGGCTTCGGGAAAGCTGTCCTCGAGGGCGCGGACCTCGACGGCAAAGACCAGGGTCTCGACGGTGACGGGCAGCCCGCTCGACTTGATCTTGTCATAGACATAAGAGCCGACCGGCTGCCGCGAGATCCGGCCCGGGCGCACCCCGGCTTCTTCCCAGGCCTCCACCACCGCGGCCTCGCTGGCGTTCTTGTCGCGCATCAGCCAGCCTTTGGGGATGATCCATCGGCCGGAATCGAGGCTGGTGATCAGCAGGACCTGCCGACCCTCATCCGTCGCGCGATAGCACAGCGCAGCAGTTTGCAACTGCCTGGGCCGCTGCACCATAGGGAGGGCAACGTCGGCGTAGAATTTCTTGATCAGCGCCCAAAGCCTGGTGATCAAGCCGTTGGAAATGCTCTTGTCTGGTGTCACGTCTCGCTGCTCCGCCCCTTTTTTCTTGGGCCTTTGAACCAAGCAATATAGGCGATGGCCGCCACGCTGGCAAATCCGCCGGCCCCGGCAAGGCGTTTAGAGGTGCGGCCCTCGGGCCCGGGCCGCGCCGGACCTCGCGCAATCAGAGATTGCGGCCGAGGTGTTTCGGCGCAACGCGCGCCGGCGATCAGCCCTCGGCCAGCCAGTCCGCTACCTCTTCGGCAATCGAAAGGGCGCTGGTCAGACCGGGCGATTCGATCCCGTAAAGAAGCGCATGCGGGCCGGCGAGTTGACCCGGCCCGAGCATCACGAAATCGCCATAGGCGGCCCCCGCGATCTTGGGCCGCAATCCGGCGTAATCGGGGCTGAGATCCCGCGCCTCGATCGCTGGCCAATAGCGCGCGATCGCCTCGGCAAAACCCGCTCGCCGCTCCGGGTTCACGGTGTAGTCGATGCGCGCCGGATCGGTGTCGTCTAACCATTCGGTATCGGGGCCGAACTTGCCGCGCCCGGCCAGATCGAGCGTGAAGTGAACACCCAGCCCGCCGTCGCGCGGCACCGGGTAGATCAGCCGCGAAAACGGCGCCGGCCGGCTGAGCGCAAAGTAATTGCCCTTGACCAGCGCCAGACCGGGCGGCGGCGGCAGGCCGTCGATCCGCGCGCTGAGCGCCGGGGCCCAGAGCCCGGCGCAATTCACCAGCGACCGACAGCGCAGCAGCATCGGCTCGTCGCCGCCCACCGCAAGCTCGACCGAGCCGTCGCCGCACAGCTGCCCGCCCAAGACCGGTGCCCGGGTGACAAGCTGCGCCCCATGTGCCTCTGCCTCGCCCAGCAGTGCCAACATCAGCGCGTGGCTGTCGACGATGCCGGTCGAGGGCGAAAACAACGCCGCAGACGCCCGGAGCGCTGGCTCGAGCGCTTGCAGCTCTGCCGCTCCGATCAGCCGCAGGTCGGTGACGCCGTTGCCTTGGGCATGGGCCGCGATCTGTGGCAGGCGGGCCGCCTCGTCGGTGTCGCCGGCAACAATCAGCTTGCCACAACGACGGTGGCCGACACCGCGCGCCTCGCAATAGCGATAAAGCAGGTCGCGGCCGCGCCGACAGTGCCGCGCCTTGAGCGTGCCCGGCGGGTAATAGATGCCGGCATGGATCACCTCGGAATTGCGGGCGCTGGTTTCCTCGCCCATCACCGGATTCTTTTCGAGGATCAGCACCTCGCGCCCGGCCAGCGCCAGGGCCCGCGCCACCGCGAGCCCGACGACGCCGGCCCCGACCACCACAACATCGGTATCGAAACTTTCCATGCGGTCTCAGTATCTTGCCACGATCATCCTGATCCCGGCGGGGGTGCGGCCGGCAGCCGGCTGGCCCCAGGCGATATAGATCTCCTCGCCGCTCCCGGCCATGCGCGGGAAATTGATCGACCCGGCGGCGGTGTTCAGGGCAACCGCCTGCGGCGCCGGGCATCCGTCCTCGGGGGTGACGCGGCAAAGCCGGAGGATCTCGCCCAGCCTGGTCCATTCGACCCAGGAAACCACGGCCGATCCGTCTTGCAGAAGCAGCGTATCCACCCGGCCGGCCGCCTCGCCGCCGTCGATGCGGAATGGCGCATCAAAGCTGGCGCCGCTGTCACGGGAAAAGGCCACCTTGACCGCCGGATCGCTCTGCGCCGCGGTGAACCAGGCCACGACTGCATCGCTGCCTTCCGCGTCGATCGCCGGGCCGTTCACCGGGCAACCCGAAATCTCCCAGCCGTCGGCGTGAACCAGGCGGGGTTCGCTCCAGGCCCCCGCCACCTTGCGCACCACCGAGATATCGCGCACTTCTTCGACCGTGCGGTCCCGGTATGCCACCAGAATGCTGCCGTCGCCCGCCACCGCGGCTGATGTCTGGCAGCAAGAGCAGGCGCGGGAATCGAGCAGGCTTTCCGGAGACAGGGTTCCGTCGGCATCAAGCGAGGCCGACCGCAGCTGCATCGCGCCGGTGTCCTCGGTGCCATACTCCCGGCCGTCCAGCCAGAACACCTCGAACCGGCTGTCCGAGACCGGCAGGAGCGTGACGAAGCCATGCTGGCTTTGGGTGCCATCGCGGTGCGGAACAACCGGGGCGCTCCAGGTTTCACCCTTGTCGGATGACAACGCGATGTTCACATCATAAGAAAAGGACGTCACATCGGTCTCTTTCAGCCAATGCGCGGCCATCGTGCCGTCGGGCAGCACCGCGACCGAGGCGAAATCCGACCAGTTGACGATCAGATCGCCGGCGGCGACCACCGTGGACGGCGCACTCCACCCGGCCTCATTGCCGAGCGCAACCTTCACCGCATGGCCCGCCTCGGTAGGTTCCGTCCAGCTGACAGCGACGCGCCCATCCGCAAGCGCAAAAAGCGATGGCTCGCTCGATCCCGGGCCCGCCGGCACCGGGATTTCGGCGACCGTGGCCCCAACCTGCTCCTGAGCCTGAGCGGTGAAGGCGGCGCAGAAAACCCCCAGCGCGAGCCCGGACATGCGGGTTGCGCCGCCAAATTTAAACGCGATTTTGCCCATTTCAGCCATGATCATGCAGTCCTCACATCAAGTTGGGTCGTCGTTGCGGGCGCGGGATTGCCCAAGTTGGCGGCACCGCGCGGCAGAGGTCAATTGATTTCCGGCCCTCGACGCCCCGTTCCACATCACGATATCGTCGGCCGGAGCGCGCGGTCCTCGGCCCGTATTCGAATGGCGAGGACGGCGGCATTCAGAGCCGAGAACACCAGAGCGACCCAGCCGAGCCCCAAGACCAGGGGCGCAACCGCGATCTCGGCGACCACCAGCAGGTAATTCGGATGGTTGATCCAGCGGTAGGGGCCGCGCGCCACAAGCGGCGTGTCGGTGACGATGATCCGGGTCGTCCAGCGCCCGCCCAGCGACACGAGGATCCAGAGGCGGATCGCTTGCAGCACGACGAAGACGACAAGCCAGACGGGGCGGATCGCCGCGTCATATCCGAAGGCCACCAGGCAGAGCAGCCAGCCCGTGTGCAGCGCGACGATGAGCGGGTAATGCTCCGGCGCGACCTCGCGTGCGCCCTGCGCCAGAAGCCTGGCGGTATTGCGCCGGGCCAGCGCCAGTTCGGCCAGCCTCTGGACAACGAGAAAACTCAGAAAGAGCGCCGCGCCCGGGGTCATGCCGCGTCTGCTCCGACGTGAAATGGCAGAAAGGCGGCGGTGAAGCCCGGCCCCAGCGCCGTAGCCATCATCTGTCCCTGCACCTCTTGCTTCAACACCTGCTCCAAAACGAAGAGCACGGTCGGCGCCGACATGTTGCCCGCTGCCCGCAGCACGTCCCGCTCGGCCTGCAAGGTGCCCTTTTCAAGCTGAAGCGCGCCTTCCAAGGCGTCGACGACCTTGGCCCCGCCGGGGTGGCACACAAAACGCGCGATGTCGCCGCGTTCCAATCCCGATCGGTCCAGCGCGCCCTCCATCGCCGCCTCCAGGTTTTTCTCGACAAAGCCGGGGATTTCCTGGCCGAAGACCACGCCGAGGCCGGTGTCGTCAACATCCCAACCCATGATGCCCAAGGTATCGGCCCAGGTCGTCTGTGTGCCGGCCCCGAGCGAAACCTGCCGGCCATCGGCCTTCTGCCCCGACAGGCAGGCCGCTGCCGCGCCATCTCCGAAGAGTACGGTCGCGATGATATCCGCCTTTTGCAGCCGGTCGGTCCGAAACGACAGGGTGCAGGTTTCGACCACGACCAGCAGCACCTTGTCATCGGGGCGTGCCGCGGCCAGCGACTGCGCCAGAGACAGCCCCGAAACACCGCCCGCACAGCCGAGGCCAAAGACCGGCACCCGGCGCACATCGGCGCGAAACCCCAGCCGGTCCATGGCACGTGCTTCCAGCGTCGGGGTCGCGATGCCAGTGGAAGAGACGGTCACGATGCAATCGACCTCCTCCGCCGCCCATCCGGCACGCGCCAGCGCCAGTTCCGTGCTCACGCCAAACAACGCCAATGCGCCGTCGATATAGGCGTCGTTGCGGTCCTGCCAGCCGTGATCGGCCTCGAACCAATCGATCGGAACCACCGAGTAGCGCCGATCGATGCCGGCCGTCACAAAGGTTTTCAGAAGCCGTTCGAATTGCGGATACTTGTGGCCGAGGATCTCTTGCGCCTTGGCCTGCACCAAATCCTGCGGGAGAAGATACGGCGGAAGGGCAGTGGCAAGACCGTGCAGAAAGACCGACAATAGGAAAGACCTTTGCTCAATTGAATGAAATCCATCGTTTTCAGAGAGGCTGGCGCGTTCTCCAGATCGTGGACCTAGCCCAGAGCATACGCACGGCAAGAAAATGCGGATCACAGACAATTGCGATGAGGTGAGCCGGCACAGGGCCGGCGGCCATTGATACGACCGGGCCACCGCCTGTACCGTTCGGCGGGATAGGACCGGATCGGCTGCCGCCGCCTGCTCGGATACGCAACCGGGGGAATGGGCGGAGATCGCCGTCCAAATCCGGTTTCGACAAAGGGTGCACACAATGAACCTTCACCGACGTGCTTTTTCGACCGGGTTGCTCTGTCTTCCCTTGGCCCAGGCCCTGCCGGCGCAGGCACAGTCGGCGGATGTCTGGCCGGCACAGCGCGCCTGGGACGCCTTGAATGCCGATGATATCCGCATGATCGACGTACGCGCGCGGGCGGAATGGGCCGCCACGGGTGTGGCCGCGCAGGCCTGGCCGATCAGCATGCACGAGAACCGGTTTTCCGACCGGCTCTTTGCGGCCCGCGATCTGGCCGGAGAGCGGCAGATCGCCCTGATCTGCGCGACCGGCGGGCGTTCGGGCTATATCCAGCGCAGCCTTCGCAAGGCGGGCTATACTGGCTTCATCGATGTGTCGGAAGGCATGCTCGGCTCGGATCTGGGCGCCGGCTGGATCGCCGCCGGGCTGCCGGTGGTGCCGCTGGACGACGCCCTGGCAGCCTTGCCGCCTGCCCTGCTCTGATCGGCGCGGGCTCAGGCCGTTTCCTGTTTGGGATGTAGCGTGACCTTCACGCCGACCTCGACCCGGTCGTACAGTTCCTTGATGTATTCGTTGGTCAGACGGGCGCACCCATTGGACACCGCGGTGCCGATGGTGCCTGGCTTGTTGGTGCCGTGGATGCGCAGATAGGTGTCCCGCCCCTTGTCGTCGTAGAGGTAGAGCGCGCGGGCGCCCAGCGGATTGTCGGGGCCGCCTTTCATGCCATCGCTGTACTTGGCGTATTTCTCCGGCTCCCTGCGGATCATCGCCTGCGTCGGCCTCCAGAACGGCCACTTCGCCTTGCGTGCCACGGTAAAGGTTCCGGGCGTATAAAGCCGGTCACGCCCGACGCCGACACCATAGCGGATGGCCAGACCGTCGTTCAGCATGAAGTAGAGAAAAAATTCGTCGGGCACGACATGCAGATTGCCGGCGCGCCAATCCTTGCGCCGGGTATTCACCAGCTGCGGCAGGAACTTCTCGGCCAAGGTGGGCTTGTGCGCCAGCGCCAGTCGCGGCGCGGCCAGGACGGCGAGGCTCGATATCAGGAAAATGCGTCGGTTGGAAACGGTCACGTGGGCAACTCCTTTTATTCAAGGGAATATCGGCCGGGCGCCGGAACGAATAAAATTCCCCGTGAGCGTGAGAGACAGGCCGCAGGTGTGGCGGTGCGGCCACGTTCTTTGCGCTTTCGGGGGGGTCGATCCCCGGGCCCGCGGTGCCGCTCAGCGCACCCGGACCCAGGTTGCCATGCCATCGGTCTGATGGCTCAGCATGTGGCAATGCAGCATCCATGATCCGGGGTTGTCGAGCACGCAGAGAATGTCGCGCGCGGCCCCTGCCCCCACCAGCGTCGAATCGCGGTAGGCGCCGGATGCGCCCCTGGCATCGAGTTCGTGAAAGTGATGCCCGTGCAGGTGCATGACATGCGGAAACGCCGTCGCATTGCGCAGGGTCATCCTGACCGTGGCACCGCGCCGGACATCCACCAGCGGCCGGCGCGGCAGGCCCGAGACGTCGTTCAACGCCCAGGTGCCGAAACCGTCGTGATCTCCGCCTCCGGCGCCACCCTGCATGACCAGATCGACATGGGCATCCACCGGGCCGGGGGCCGGCATGGCATTCGCGGGCAGGCCCGGGATGGCGGAACGGCGCGGCGTCCGGCTGCCTTCCATGGCGATCTCGCCCAGGGTCACGGACGTGCCGCCATAGGTATCGGTCAGCCTGACCGGGCCGGTCACATCGGCGATCACGTCGCAGCGCTGGCCGGGGGCCAGAATGATTGGTGCCAGCGGTCGCGGCGCCGGCAGCGGCATTCCGTCAAGCGCGACAATGTTCCCCGCGACGCCCGAAAGCCGAAGCTCGTAGATCCGGTCGATCGACGGATTGATGCAGCGCAGCCGCAGCCTGTCGCCCTGGCGGATGCCGTCACGCGACACAAAGGCAGTGGCGACATTGCCGATCTTGCCGGCGGTGGCGAATTGCGCCGGGTCGAAGCTGTCATCATACCGGCCCTCTTCGTCGATCATCATGTCGAAGAGCTGAACCGTGATGTCGTGATCGACCTCCGGCGGATCGCGCTCTTCGACGACGAAGGCGCCGAACAAGCCGCGGCTTACCTGATCATAGGACAGGTAATGCGAATGATACCAATAGGTTCCGGCATCCGGCAGGGCAAAGTGATAATCGTGCGACCGGCCCGGAATGACCACGTCCTGGGTCAGAACGTTCACCCCGTCCATCCGGTTGGGCACGCGCAGCCCGTGCCAATGCACAAGCGCCCCGTCATCGAGCCCGTTCTCGAGGCGGATATCAACCTGATCGCCCTGCCGCACCCTGATCTCGGGGCCGGGAATCGTTCCGTTGAAGCCCAGCATGTCGAGCCTGCGGCCCGCGATGCGCGTCGAGAGCGCGGCGGGGCGAAGCACGACCGATTGCCGCGCGGCGAGCGCAGGCCAAGGCAGGCAGGCCGCACCGAGGCCCGCCAGCAGGTTGCGACGGGTCAGCCGGGGCGCACGTCCCAGTGTCTGCACGGCGTCACTGCTGCGCGTCGCGCGCCGTCTGGACGTGCTCGGCCAGCACCTCGGCCTCTACCAGCCCGCCGACCAGCGTATCGCCGATCACGAAAGACGGGGTGCCGGTGAACCCGAGCGCCCGGGTCAGCTCCATCGAGGTCTCGATATGTTCGCTCACCTCCGGCGCCTGCATGTCCCGGCGCAACTGCTCGATATCAAGGCCGACCTCGCCGGCGATGCGGAGCACGCTGGCCTCTTCGGCCCGTCCGTTCATGCCCATCATCGCCTCGTGGAATTCCTCGTATTTGCCCTGCTCGCGCGCGGCCAGTGCGGCGCGGGCGGCAAAGACACTGCCGTCGCCGAGGATCGGCCATTCGCGATAGACCAGCCGGACGTTTTTGTCCTGTTCGATCAACGCATCCACCTGCGGCATCGCGCGGCGGCAATAGGGGCAGTTGTAATCGAAGAACTCCACCACCGTCACATCGCCGTCGGGATTGCCCAGAACCGGCGCGTTCGGATCCTGCTCGAGCTCATCCCGGATGCCCGACAGGGCCGCGGCCGCCGCCGCCGACTGGTCGCGCTGTTGCTGTTCTTCCAGAAGCCGCACCGCCTCCATGACGATGCCGGGGTTTTCGCGGATCGCCTCATAGACCAGCGCCTTGATCCGGTCCTCGTCCATCTCCTCGGCACCGGCGGCCAGGGGGGCGAGCAATGTGAGCGCGATCAAAGGCGCGAGTATATGTTTCTTCATGGCGGATCGTCTCTCCTTGCAGGACATTGGGGGCGCTCCTTCGGAGCACCCCGTTCAGGACGCGAAGGTCCGTTTCAGTGCCGGAACTGTCAGATCAGTTTGACCTGGGTTCCGATCGGCGTGCGTTCGTAGACCTCTTCGATCTGACGGTTGTAAAGGCCGATGCATCCGTTCGAAGACCGCCGGCCGATCTTGCGCGTGTCCTGGGTGCCGTGGATGCGGTAATAAGTCCAGGACAGATAGAGCGCGCGGGTGCCCAGCGGGTTGAGCGGATCGCCGCCTTCGACGACCGCCGGCCATTCCGGGTTCCGCTTGAGCATCGACGGCGTCGGCCGCCAGGTCGGGTTTTCGCGTTTCTCGACCACCGAGGTATAGCCCCGCCGCGTCAGCTCGTCGGTCAGCGGCACCGAGGTCGGATAGATCCGCATCTCGCCGTCAGCGGTCCAATGCTGGAGCACCTTGGTGTTGGTGTCGGAGAGGATGATACCCTTGCCCAGCGTATCGAAGTGATCCCGCCAGTCGTGCAATTTGAAAGACGAGATATTGCGCCGCGTCGGTGCGCTTTCGGCTTGCGCCAGAGCGAGAGAGGGCATTGCCAGCGTGGCAGTCGCACAGGCCAAAACATGGCGGCGCGACCATTTCTTTTGGGTCATGGACTTGGTGCCTCGGCTTTAGAGTTTCACGACAGGCTTATCATTCCGCAGCCGGATTGTGATGTATCATTTTGTAACCAAGGCCCGTCTTGGGCTGTTCTCCGCCGCTATCGTGCTAGGAAGCCCCATGCACCGGTATTTCTCGCTCAGCCTGCCGATCGCGATCTTTGCGCGCAACGTGGCCCTGGTGAGCCTTCTCACCCTGCTGCCGCTTCTGGCGATCTACGTCGCCTTGCAGCCCGGGTTCGCCGCCATGCTCTCGAGCGGCGGCCCTGCCCTGTCGCGTTTTCTCAGGCAGGTTGCGACAAACGGATTTCCGGTGGTCTTCATCGTCAATTTCCTGGGCTTCGTCCTCTACGCCCGGCACATCAGCCTGACGCCGCGCAAGACCGGCGGCCTTGGGTTGATCTTCACCGACATGGTGATGCGGGTGGCCGTGTTCATCCTGCTGCATGCCGTGATCTATGTCGCCTCAGCCGATTGGTTCGGCTCTTTCGGCGGCAGCAAGGGCACGGCGCTGCGGGTGGTGGCGCCGACCTTGGCGCGGTCGGCGCTTTTTGACAATATTTCCGGGGTTTACCTCTATGCCGTTCTGTTGGGCGCGCTGCCGATCTATGCCGCGGCCCTCAGCTGGGGGCAGACATCTGCCCCCAGGGCGCGGGCCTGGCTCGCCGCCGCTATCTGCTGCGGGCTTCTGGCGCTGGCGCTCACCCTCGTTGCCCGCGGATTGGTGCAGATGCAATCCGGGTGAGGCGCCCGCCACGGCCAGGCCGGTCAGCCGACGCGCAGCCGTGTCGTCATGCCGGCCACCGCATGCGACAGCATGTGGCAATGCAACAGCCAGTCGCCCGGATTGTCGGCGACAAAGGCCACTTCGCGGGTCTCGCCCCGCAAGAGCAGCGTGGTGTCGCGCAGATCGCCAAGCTGGCCGTCCTTCGTGACCTCGCGGAAATGCATGCCGTGCAGGTGCATGGCATGCGGAAAGGCGGTGTCGTTGACGATCTTCAGACGCACCGTCTCGCCGCGCGACAGCTCGGCCAGCGGCGGGCCTTCCATGGTGCCGATCGCGCCGTTGAAGGCCCAGAACTTGTTCTCTGCGACCAGGGCGTTCATCGATTGCATCTCGCCATCCAGCCGCGCCCCGCGCAGGCCGCCCATGGCGCCGCCTTCCATCCGCAAATCAAGTACCGTCGCGGCGGCGAGATCGGGCCGGGCCACCGTGTTGGGCGGCAGCGGCGCGACGGCGCCCCGTCGGGTGGCAGAGGCCTCCGAAGTAACCGGGAAGGAGGCCAGGGCAAACCCCTCGCCGCGTTCGACACTGACCAGACCCGCCGTCTCGCCCGCCTCGGCGGTCACGTCGACGATCAGGTCCGCGCGCTGTGCCGGTGCCAGCAAGAGCGCCTCTGACAGCGGGCGCGGCGTGGGCAGCGGCATGCCGTCGAGCGCGACGATCCAGCTGTCCAACCCGCTCATCTGCAACTGGAACACCCGCGCATTGGCGGCATTGATCAGCCGCAGACGCAGGCGTTCATGCCGCTTGACCGGCATGGCAAGATCATGCGCACCATTGGCGGTGACGAGATTTCCGACCTGACCGGCGTGGCTCAGATCGTGCATGTTGCCGAAACTGGCGGCAAGCTGGCCGCTGTCGGGATCGATCAGCCAGTCATCAAGCACCAGCACCTCGTCCCGGTCGATGTCCAGCGGTTCGGGCTCCTCGACGATCAGCGCACCGTAAAGCCCGCGGCCAACCTGTTCGAAAGAGCGGTCATGCGCGTGATACCAGAAGGTTCCGGCATCCGGCACCGTGAAGTCATAATCGAAGCGTTCCCCCGGAGCCACCGCACCCTGGGTCAGCCCGGCGACACCGTCCATCGCATTGTCGATGCGAATGCCGTGCCAATGGATCGAGGTGGGCTGATCGAGCCCGTTGACAAGGGTCCGCCGCACCCGCGCGCCCTGGGCGACGCGGATCTCGGTGCCGGGCGAGGCCGGTCCATAGCCCCAGAGCGTGGTCGGGCCATAGGGGTCGGGCAGCAGCTGGTGATCAAAGGCTGCGGCCCACAATTCCTCGGCCCCGGCCTGGGCAAAGGCCAGGCCCGGAAGGGCGGCACAGGCCGCACCTCCCAGCAGAATGTTCCGCCGTGTCACGTTCAACGCGGTGTCCTTTCGTGGTTCGGCAATCGTCCGATCATCCGTGATCGTCCATCAGATAGGTTGCCATTGCTTCAAGATCTTCATCGGACAGGTACTGAGTTCCATATAGGACGACTTCACCCATCGCACCGCCAAAAGCGTCACCCGACGGCGTGATCCCGGAGCGCAAGGCATATGAGAGGCTGTCGACATCCCAGCCCCGCGCCATCAGCGTTTCGGCATCGATCGCCGGCGCCTTGCCGCCGCCCGGCAGCATGTTGCTGCCCTTGAAATGCTGGCTTTCGTGATCGCGGCCGCCCAGCAGCGTCCGGCCGGTGTGACAGGCGCCGCAATGCGCCGCGCCCTCGACCAGCTCCTTGCCGCGATTCCACAGCGGATCGGCCCCCGGCACCGGCTCGGCGCGCGGCGGATCCAGATAGAGCGCGCGCCAGAACTTCATCAGTGCACGCTGATTGAAGGGGAACGGCATCTCCGGCTCGCGCGAAGGCTCGGCCACGGCGGGCACGGTCTGAAACGCGGCCCAGAGATCGGCAATGTCCTGATCGGTGAACTGCTGATAGAACGGATAGGTGAAGGCCGGGTAATAGGGGGCACCCTCCGGCGACACCCCCTGCCGAACCGCCGCCGCGAACTGCTCTATCGTCCAGTCGCCGATCCCGTGTTCCGGGTCGGTGGTGAGGTTTGGCGAGTAGATACTGCCGAAGGGAGTTTCCAGCTCGACACCGCCGGCCAGCGGTGCGCCGCCATTCTCGAAATCGGTGTGGCAGGCGATACAGCCGGACGCCCGCGCCAGATAGGCACCTCGATTGGCATCGCCTTGCAGCGCGATATCCTCGGGTGCCCGGCCGACGGGCCAGGCGGCCACCGCTGCCAGCCCCGCCGCGCCCAATGCTGCGGCGGCGACCAGCCCTCTTGTCACTTTGCGCATCTTATTTTTCCGCGCGGAACTTGGTGTGGCAGGCAGCGCAGGTCTGGCTCACCATTCGAAAGACCGCATCCGCCGGCATCTCTGCCAGCTGCGCGGGGTCAAGCTCGGCCGTCATCGGCCCGCTGCCCCCCATCATGCCGCCGCCGCCCATCATGTTGTCGCCACCCATCATGGACTGGCCGCCCATCATGGTGTCGCCGCCCATCATGCTGGCCGATGCTCCGCCCGCGGCCTTCAGCCCATTGTCCGCCGCCCGGTCCAGTCCTTCGGCGAGGGTCCCCAGCCGCACGGCCAGCGCCTCGAACTCGCTCCAGTCTTCCCAGATCCGGGGCTTGGCGACCGAGGGTGCCTCTTCGCTGCCTTCGGGGAACAGCTTGGTCATCGTCTCGCCCGAATGCTCTTTGATCGTGGCGGCAAAGTCCCGCACCCGCGCGGCATCATAGTCGACCTTGCCGCGCATGACCGGTGTGACCGCCTTGATCGCCTTGCTCATGGCCATCATGCCATCCATGCGTTCCTTCACGACGCCTGTCGCACCCGAATGGGCCAGAACGCCGCCTGCAAGTGTCACCGAAAGGACGATGCCGGTAATTCCTGTATATTTCATCTCTTGTCTCCGTTGAGTTCCAATGCGGCACTTGGGCCGCGGATGCATCAAGAGAGAGCGATAGGGACCGGTGGCTCGCGCCCGAGGGTGGCGTCGTTGAAATTCGTCGGGGCGCGATCCAGCGCCGGCAGCGGCGGCCGCTCGGGCGGTATTGTACGAAGACCAAAGACGATGTGCAGCCCGCTGGAACAGGAGGCCTCGCCATGACAATGGCCTATGCCGGTGCTGTGCGATTCGTCGGAATGGGTGTCATGCGCCAACTGCTCCGCAACCGGCGGCTGGTCGGAATGGGCGAAGTCCAGGTCAGGCAGGCTCAGCAGCGCCACGACACAGGCCGCGACAGCGAGCAGGATCAGCCGGCCGGGAATCATGCCGCGCATCGTTCAGTCGATCCCGTTCGCTTGTTGCAGTTCCCGGACATAGGCGACAATCATCATCGCGTCGCCCTGGGTCAGCCCCTCGACCGGCGGCATGTCTCCGAATCTCCAGTGATGCGCGCGCACGCCGTTCTTGGCGGCGAGAACGAAGGCCATGTCGCCGTGATGGCTGGGCTCGTAGATCTTGTGAACCAGGGGCGGTGCCACCCCGTTTTGTCCGGCGGCGTTCGTGCCGTGGCACGCGGCGCATTTCGCTTCGAAAGCCCGCTGGCCGATTTTGGCATTGTCAGAGAATTCGGCGGGCACCGTGACATCCACGATCGCCGCCCCCTCGGAGAGCTGCGCCAGATCGGGTTGGTCCATGGAATGGCCGGTCGGGCGTGCGGCATACCAAGCCAAGGCACCGAGGCCGAGAAGAGCCGCCGCCACGATCGATATCGTCAATTTCGACATGCCCGTCCTTGTTCCTGCCTGCCCTTGGTCCGGTCGTCATCGGTCTGCCACGCGCCGCCGATTGCAGCTTCCGCGTTCTCCTCCCGATCCCTGACCCAGGAACCTAGGTGAATTCGCCGGACTTGCAAACGCCCGACCGGCGTATCTTTTGTATCCGAATGTATCGTTGCCGATCTACCCCGAATACGTCGGCGAACCTTTGCCGACGCACCCGGGGTTGCGGAGACCTTGATCGCAGCTGATCCGTCCGAACGCAGCACCGATCAACTCGTCATCAGGTGGGTTCCGCGGCCTAGATCCGCGCCGCCCGGAGACGCAGCGAATTGAGCACCACCGAGATCGAGGATGCGCTCATCGCAAAGGCGGCGAACATCGGGCTGATCAGGATGCCGAAGACCGGGAAGAGCACCCCCGCGGCCACCGGCACGCCGGAGGCGTTGTAGATCAGCGCGAAGAACAGGTTCTGGCGGATGTTGCGCATCGTGGCATGGGCCAGCCGCCGGGCGCGGACGATGCCGTCCAGGTCGCCCTTGACCAGCGTGATCCCCGCGCTTTCGATGGCCACGTCCGCGCCGGTGCCCATGGCGATGCCGACATCGGCCTGCGCCAGCGCCGGGGCGTCGTTGACGCCATCCCCGGCCATCGCAACCTTGCGGCCGTCCTGTTGCAGCTCCTTGATGATCCGCGCCTTGTCTTCGGGCAAGACGTCGGCCCGGATCTCGTCGATGCCGAGACGGGCGCCGATGGCCCTGGCCGTGCGCTCGTTGTCGCCGGTGGCCATGATGACGCGAAAGCCCAGCGCGTGCAGGTCCTTGATCGCGGCGGGCGTGCTGTCCTTGACCGGATCGGCAACGCCGACAAGCCCGGCGATCTCGCCATCCAGCACCACGAACATCACGGTCTCGCCCTCGTCACGCCGGGTATTGGCCTTGGCGGTCAGCTCGCCCGCGTGGAGACCCAGATCGCGGATCATTGCCAGGTTGCCAAGCGCGACGGCCTTGCCATCCACCACGCCCCGGACCCCCTTGCCGGTAATCGCCTCGAAATCCGCGGCATCGGCCATTTTCACGTCGCGCTCTTCCGCGCCCCGGACGATGGCCTCGGCAAGCGGATGCTCTGACCCGCGTTCCAGCGACGCGGCAAGCCGCAGCACTTCGGCCTCGTCATGACCGCGTTCGGGCAAAACGGCGACAAGGCGCGGCTTGCCCTCGGTCAACGTGCCGGTCTTGTCGACGATCAGGGTATCGACCTTCTCGAAGCGCTCCAGCGCCTCGGCATTCTTGATCAGCACCCCGGCCTGGGCCCCGCGACCGGTTGCCGTCATGATCGACATCGGGGTCGCGAGACCGAGCGCACAGGGACAAGCGATGATCAGGACCGCAACCGCCGAGATCAGCGCATAGGACAGAGCCGGCGCCGGCCCCAGAACCGCCCAGGCGATGAACGACAGAACCGCGATGGCGATCACCGCCGGCACGAAATAGCCCGCCACCCGGTCGGCATATTTCTGGATCGGCGCGCGCGAACGTTGCGCGTTCGACACCATCTCGACGATCTGCGCCAGCATCGTGTCCGCGCCGACCCGCGTTGCCTCCATCACCAGGCTGCCGGTGCCATTGATCGTCGCCCCGGTCACCGCATCGCCTTCGACCTTTTCGACCGGGACCGGCTCGCCGGAAATCATGCTCTCGTCGATCGAGGAGCGGCCTTCCACGACCACGCCATCAACCGGCACCTTGTCACCGGGCCGCACCCGCAGACGGTCGCCCACAAGCACCTCCTCGAGCGGAATTTCCTCTTCTGTGCCATCCGGCCTGATCACCCGCGCGGTCTTGGCCGCCATGTCCAGCAGGGCGCGGATGGCCTTGCCGGTGCCTTCGCGGGCCCGCAACTCCATCAGCTGCCCGAGCAGCACAAGCGTCACGATCACCGCCGCCGCTTCGAAATAGACCCCGACGTGCCCTTCGGCATCGCGGAACCCCGCCGGGAAGATGTCCGGCACCAGAACCGCCACGACGCTGAAGAGCCAGGCCGCCGAAACGCCCATGGCAATCAGGGAAAACATGTTGAGGTTCATGGTGCGGAACGAATTCCAGCCCCGCACCAGGAAGGGCCAGCCGCACCACAGGACAACCGGCGTTCCGAGACCCAGCTCGATCCAGAGCGTCGTGCGTTCGCCAAAGGCCTCGCGCACGCCGGAAAAGCCGAGAAAGGGGGCCATCGTGAGAATGAGCAGCGGGATGGTCAGGACCGTGCCGACCCAGAACCGCCGGGTGAAATCCACCAGCTCCGGGTTCGGGCCCGCGTCGGCCATTGCCGCCGATTCCAGCTCGAGCCCCATGCCACAGATCGGGCAGGAGCCAGGATGCGTCTGGCGAACCTGCGGATGCATCGGACAGGTATAGACCGCGCCGTCATGATCCTCGGGAACGCTGTCATATCTGCCGTCCGCGGCGCCGCTCTGGGGGCCGTGGGCATGGTGATCGTGTCCGCCGTGGTGCGCCTCTTGACCCTCAGGCACAAGATGCATCCCGCATTTCGGGCAGTCTCCCGGATGGTCCTGCCGCACCTCCGGGTGCATCGGGCAGACGTAGGTTGTTGTCTCGGCATCGTGCGAGACTGGGTGTGCATGGTCGCTCATTCTGAAGTCCTCTTGGACAAAGACGGGGAAGGAAACAGCTAGAGCCTAGTCTTTCCAGTGACTGGAAGGTCAAGCGCGAACTTCGCGACATCGTGCAGGGCACCGCCGGCCGGCCTTCGCCCCGCTTTGCGGGGCGAGGATGTCCGTGCGGGGTCGTCTCTCGCTTGCGACCGGGCGACGTGAGAGACGGCCCCGCTTGGGTCAGTTGTCGTTCATCATGGCGTCGCCATCCATGCCCTTTTCGGCCTCCGGCTGCATCTGAGACATGTTGGAATGCATCTTTTGCATCCGTTCCATCATGTCGGCCGGTGCCGCCATCTCTTCCGCCGTCACGGCACCATCACCATCCGCGTCCAGATGCTGGAACCGGTCCACCATCATTTCCCGGATCATCGCGCTGTGCAGGGTTTCGAATTCGGCAATCGAAAGCGTGCCGTCGCCGTCACTGTCGTACTCGGCCAGCTTGGCTTGCAGCTGGCTGCGCATCTCTTCCGGCGTGACGGTGCCGTCGCCATCGGCGTCGAACATCTTCATCATGCCGCCGCCCATGGAACCCATGCCGCCCATCATGCCCCCACCCATCATCGAGCCATGCATGCGCTTCATCATGTCCATCATGCCGTCCATGCCGCCCATCATGCCGGAGCCGCCGCCCTGCATCGCTGCCGCACCGGATTTGCCGCCGGTCTTGCCGCCGTGGCCATGATCGGAACCGGCATAAGCGGCCCCGCCAAGCACGGTCGCGGCCAGAGCAAATGCAGCGAGAAGAGAATTGTGTTTCATTCGGATCACCTCATGTCAGTATTGCGATACCTGACATATGGCAGGGGTTTGTCGCGACAAAATGCCGGGGAGTCCACGGTTTTGTATCGGCGGATCACAACGGCGGTGGCGGTTACATTTCGTGACAAATATCTTCGGGAAAGCGCCCCTCACTCGTTTAAAAGAAGGTCCATGAGCGAACCACCACACATTCTTGTCGTCGACGACCACCGCGAAATCCGCGATGCCGTGACGCGCTACCTTGAACAGAACGGAATGCGGGCGACCTCTGCGCGCGACGCGGTCGACATGGACGCCAAGCTCGGCCATGGCCAGTACGATCTTATCGTTCTCGACGTCATGATGCCGGGAGAGGACGGGCTGTCGGTCTGCCGCCGGCTGTCAGCCAATGGCAATGTGCCGATCCTGCTGCTGACCGCGCTGGGAGAAGAGACCGACCGGATCGTCGGCCTGGAAATCGGCGCCGATGACTATCTTGCCAAGCCGTTCAACCCACGCGAGCTGATTGCCCGCATCAAGGCCATCCTGCGCCGCACCACCAAGGCCGAACCCTATGCCGGCGCGCTCTCGGGCAAGCGCATCGCCTTTGCCCATTGGGTCCTCGATACCGACACCCGGGCGCTGTCGAATGACGACGGCGAGCAGATCGACCTGACCAGCGCCGAATTCAAGCTACTGACCGTCCTTCTGGAACGGCCCCGGTTCGTGCTCAACCGCGATCAGCTGCTCGATCTGACGGCGGGCCGGTCGGCCTCGGTCTTTGACCGCACCATCGACAACCAGATCAGCCGCTTGCGCCGCAAGGTCGAGCGTGATCCGTCGCGCCCCCGCATCGTGACGACGGTGCGAGGCGGCGGCTATTGCCTGGCATCAGACGTCCGCGAACTGAGCTGATGCCACGCCCCTTTGACAGCCTCCGGGGGCAATTGGTTCTCTTGATCGTCGCGGCACTGGCGGCCGCCCAGACGATCAGCCTGTGGCTGTTCGTCGACGAACGTGGCCTCGCCGTGCGCGCGGCGCTGGGGTTCGAGGCCGCCGGCCGGGCAGCAAATGTGGCGCTGCTGCTCGAAGAGGCGCCGGAGTCCTTGCATCAGGCCATCCTGCGCGCGGCGAATTCGCCCCTCGTGCGGTTCGAACTCGCAGACAACCCCGACGTCGACCATGCCAGCCATGCCGATGGCGGCGCTGTCGAGGCCCGCGTGCGCGGGCTGCTTGGCGGCGCAGAACACCGGGAGATCCGGGTCGAGTTGCACGAGGTCGAGCATGGCATTCCGCCAATGCCCCATCTGGTGCCCGAGATGGCGGAAATGCACCTCGCCATGATGAAGGGCGAGCTCTCGGCCATCGAAATGCAGCTTTCGATCGCCCTGGCTGACGGCCAATGGCTGAACGTCGGAACCCGGTTCGAGCCGCCGCCGCTGCAATGGCCCTGGATTTCCATCGTCAGCTTCGGGATCACCGCGGCGATCATTCTGGTCGCGGCCTGCTGGTTCCTTCTGACCCGCCTGACCGGGCCTCTGCTGCGCGTTTCGCACGCCGCCGACCGGTTTGGGCGTGGGGAAACCGTGGATCCCCTGCCGCTGATCGGGCCAAGCGAGGTGCGCGGGCTCACGCAGACTTTCAACCGCATGCAGGAAAGGCTGACCCGGTTCGTGGCGGACCGGACCAAGCTTCTTGCGGCGCTGGGTCATGACCTGCGCTCTCCGCTGACCGCAATGCGGGTTCGGGCGGAAATGGTCGAAGAGGACGAAACCCGCGAAAGCCTTGTCGCCTCGATCGAAGAAATGCAGGAGATGGTCGGTTCCACCCTGGATTTTGCCCGTGGCATGGCCAGCGCCGAACCCTCCGAAACAGTGGAGTTGCGCAGCTATCTTGAGCAGTTGCAGGCAGACATGATCAACGGGTTCGAGCTTGACGCCGCCGACGATGCCCAGGCGCGGTTGCGCCCGCAAGCGATGCGCCGCGCGCTGCGCAACATCATCGAAAACGCGCAGCGCTATGGCGGCGGGGCCCGGGTCTCCTTTCGGACCGATCCCGGCCATGTGCGGATTCTGATTTCCGACACCGGCCCCGGCATACCGGAAAGCGAGCTTCAGCAGGTGTTCGAGCCGTTCTTCCGGCTCGAGAAATCCCGCTCTCGCGAAACCGGCGGCACCGGCCTGGGGCTGTCGATCGCGCGCACCATCATCCGGGCCCATGGCGGCGACGTGGCGCTTTCCAACCGCGCTGAAGGCGGATTGCTGGCGACGGTCACACTGCCGCTCGAAGCGGCCAACACCCCGAGCCGGGAGCCGTCGACCGCCCCCGAGCGGGGTGCCGCCCTTGCGCAAAACCGGCCGTGAGGCGCGGGCCACGGCGACGAGGGCCATGACCTGACAATCCGCCTGCGACCCGACACCCCTGTCCTGCGGCCAGGGGGGCGGGCCTTACCCGGCGCGATCGGCCCCGAGCACCATGAAACCCTCGCGACCGCCGGCACAGGCCAGCGTTGCCACCCCGTTTGCGCTGGTCCCGGTGATCTCGCATCCCGGCGGCAGATGCGCTTCGGCCCCGTTTGTGGACAGGCGCGCCGCCTCCAGGTCGAAGCAATCCGCCAGCGTCGTCGAACAGGCACCGAGACCGGCAAGCACCAGCATGCCGGCCGCGCACCGAAACATCCTCGCGCGGGGTTTATTCCGCGGCGACCCGTGCCGTGGCCCGGGGGTCTGGCGTCTCGGCCTTGGTCTCAGCATCTTCCGCCTTTCCGTGACAGGATTTTCCCATGAACCGGTGCATGACCAGATGCGCGCCGACACAGAGCACGATCGGCGCCAGGGTCGCGAGCCCCCCGGCCCCGCCCGACGCCCCGCCAGACACAAGGAAAGCCCCCAGCGGCAGCAACATCACCGCGCAGCAGGCCCACATTCCGTATTTCATGATCTTGTCGCTACCGGCCTGCCCGGCCGTCTTGTCGTTGGTGTCCATCGTTCGTCTTGTCTCCAGTGACCTGCCGAGGTGGCTAGCGGCCTCCAGCACGGGAAGGTCAATGTTGCAATCAGATACAAATTTCACTGTTTTGTCAGGGTGAACCAGCTTGACCTTCCTGCGCAGGAAGGTGCTCTACGTTGCCTCAATAGGCAAGAAACTAGGGGCGTGCATGCCATGGCAGGGCAGGCGCCATCACGGAATGATCGCATGTGCGTCGTTGCATCCGCTTACCACGGAAGCAGCGTTGCGAGACTCGGCAGGAATGGCAGAAAATCATCAAATGGGTCCATCGACGTTGACCGCGAAATGCGCGCCGAGGGCGCCCGGGCCATGACAGCCCGGCCCCGGAGAAAATCGGCCCAAGTCGAACCGATGACCGCAAGGAACCAAATTCATGACTAAATCTCTACTGGCCCTCGTGGCCTTTTTTCTGCTTGGCGGATTGGCGGTCTATCTGAACATGGGGCAATCCACGTCTCAGACCGCGGGCCATTCGATGACCCCGCCAGACACCAGCGATATCGCGGACGGCGCGCCGATCGTCGAAGTTTCGCTGCCGGCCGAGCTGTCCGCCAATGCGCAAATCGGCAAACGGGCTTTCGAAGCCAAATGCGCGGCCTGCCACGGGACAAATGCCGCCGGCCAGAACGGTATCGCGCCGCCGCTGGTGCACAAGACATACGAACCCGGGCACCATTCCGACATGGCCTTTGTCATGGCCGCGAAGAACGGCGTTCGGGCCCACCACTGGCAATTCGGCAACATGCCGCCGGTCGAAGGCCTGACCGATGCCGATGTGAAGATGATCGCGCGATACGTCCGCGAACTGCAAGCCGAGAACGGAATCTTCTAGCGGGATGCGGGGTGGGCGCTCTCCTCTGGCCATCCTGCGCACGGCACTCCTCTGTGTGCTGCTGGCGCTCGGCCTTGGGCCAGAGGTCAACGACGCCCACCCCGACGAAAGCCTGTCTTCTGCCACGGCATTCGCCGGCGCCGGCGATGCGCACGACGACGCCCCGCATTCTCTGATCGAAGAGGCCCTGGGCCATTGCCACCCGGGGCTGGATTGCGCGGTTTCGGCGATTATGGCCGAACCGGCCCTGAAAGATCATGCGACGCTCTTCGATACCAAGAAATTTCGGTCCCGTGTGGCCCTCTGGGCCGGGCTGGACCCGGGATATGACCCACCTCCTCCGCGCCCCTTCGTCTGACTGATTTGGAAAAACACCAACGGTAAGACGAAGGACAAGGAAATGAGAACCAAATTCACTATTGCCACCGTCGCGGCACTTTCGCTGGCGTCGGCTGCGCTTGCGCATACCGGCGCAAAGGGGATCGTGCGCGAAAGGATGGTCGCGATGTCGGCCATGGCTGATGCCATCAAGACCATCGCGCCGATGATGAGCGGCGCGTCCGAGTACGAGGCCGCCGCCGTGCGCGATGCCGCCGAGGCCATCGGCCGACATGCCGGCGCCTCGATGACGCGGCTTTTCCCGGCTGACAACGAAAACATGGCGTCCTACGTCAAGGCGTCCATCTGGCAAGACTGGGCCACCTTTGCCGAACTGGCCGAACGCCTTCACACCTATTCCGAAGGGCTCGCCCTGGCCGCCGAGAACGGACCGGCCGCGCCAAAACAGGGCATGGCCGACGCGGCATCGATGATGGGCGGCGGCGGCATGATGGGCGCCGGGTCGATGATGGGCACCGGAATGGCGCTGGAAGCGACGCTCGGCCGTGAAGAGCTGGCGGACATGCCGGCCAACGAGGTGTTTTCGCTGGTCAGCAACACCTGCTCGACCTGTCATACGCGGTTCCGGAAAGAGGCCAAGTGACATGAGGCAGTTTCTTATTGCAGGCATCGCCGGGCTGTCCCTTGCCGGCGCAACCACCGTGGCGGCCCTCGTGGCCTGGCCGATCGGCAGCGACCCCAGGAAAATCGAACCAGAAGGCGATGTGCAGCGCGGCGCCTATCTGGCGCGGGCCAGCGGCTGTGTCGCATGTCACACGAATTTCGAGGAAGGTGGTGCGGCGCTGGCCGGTGGCGCGCCGCTCAACACCGATTTCGGCACCTTCTATCCGCCGAACCTGACCACCGATCCCGATCACGGCCTCGGCAACTGGGACGTGGAGCAATTCGCAAAGGCCATCAGGCAGGGCATCGCCCCCGATGGAACGCCCTACTACCCGGCGTTCACCTATCCGTTCTATGCGAATTTCTCGGATCAGGATATCGCCGACCTCTGGGCGGCGTTTCAGACTGTCGCGCCGGTGGCCGAATCCACGCCCGAACACGACGTCGGCTTTCCCTTCGATCAACGATGGGGGCTCAAGCTCTGGCGGGCCGCGTTTTTCGGCGCCCCGGAAACAGCGCCGGTGGACGGCAAGAGCGCCGAATGGAACCGCGGCCGGGAGCTCGTGCGCGGCGCCGCGCATTGCGCGGCCTGCCACACCGGCCGGAACCTGGCCGGAGGGCGGGATCCGTCAGCCTTTTTCGCCGGCAACGACGCTCTTCCGGGCGGCAACAAGGCGCCCTCCATTCTTCCCGCGACCTTGGCGGAAAGGGGCTGGACCGTCGACAACCTGAGCTATGCTCTGCAAAGCGGGATCACGCCATCCGGCGACGTCTTTGGCGGCAGCATGGGCGAGGTGGTGCAGAACGGGACACGATTCCTGACCCAAGCTGATCTGCGCGCGATGGCGACCTACCTGATGGAAGGCGAGGGCCTGAAAGAAAGCGCGGTTGCCGCCTTGTCGACGCCGCAGAAAACCTACGACTAGTATGATGGGGCGCGTCAGCGCCCCACCTTTCCTGAAGAATGGGGTAATGATGAAACTGCCGGATTTGTTATTGCAGCGACGCACCTTGATCGTGCTGCTTATCGCCCTGGGCGGCGTGGGCGCCACGGTCTGGATGCGCGGCGAGCTTGCTGCGCCGACGACCGCAACCATGCCTGCCACGGTGGATATCGCGCAGGGCGAGCAGCTCTACGGCGATTTCTGCGCCGCCTGCCATGGCGCAAATCTAGAAGGCCAGCCGGACTGGCGCTCGCCCGGCCCCGATGGCACCTTGCCCGCACCGCCCCATGACGAGACCGGGCACACCTGGCATCACCCGGACAGCGTGTTGTTCGATTACACCAAGCTCGGGGGCAAGGAGGCGCTCGCGAAAGAGGGCGTCGAGTTCGATAGCGCCATGCCGAGCTTTGGCGAGCAGCTGTCGGATGCGGAAATCTGGAATATCATCGCCTACATCAAATCGACCTGGCCGGAGCGCCAGCGTACGGCCCAAGCCGAAAGAAGCGCCGCGGCGGGTCGCTGAATAGGGATAGGCCCGCGCGCGCTGCGCGGTGCCGGTTTCGAGAGCCGGGCTCGTTTCAGGCCGAAGCTTCGGCGGCCACGTCGTATCCGGCGTCGCGAATGGCCTCGGACACCGCGCGGTCGCTGAGAATCGTCTCGACCGCGACGGCCCGTGCCGCGAGATCGCAGGTGACGGTGGCGGTCGGATCGATCGCCTTGATCGCTTTTTCGATTGCCGCGGTGCAATGCCCGCAACTCATGCCTGGAACCTTGAAGTTGCTCATTACCTTCTCCTTCTGTGTTAACGTCATGTGGGTGCTTCCAGCCAGGGAAGGTCAAGATGGAAACAAAATCTTTCGAAAGTAGTTGACCTTCCAGTGAATGGAAGCCCTAGATACCTTCCCAGCAACGAAGGAGATGCCATGACACCCTCTACAAACATTCGGGTTTCGGTACAGAATATGTCCTGCGCGTCCTGCGTCGGCCGGGTAGAACGCGCGTTGGCGGCGGTGCCCGGGGTCGACGCGGTCAACGTCAATCTCGCGTCCGAGACGGCACAGGCACAGATCGATTCCGACACCCGCGTTCCCGCTGTGATCGACGCGCTGGAGCGCGCCGGCTATCCCGCCCGCACCGGCACGGTGCGCCTGAACATCGCCTCCATGTCCTGCGCCTCCTGCGTCGGGCGCGTCGACAAGGCGTTGGAAGCGGTCCCCGGCGTGCTCGACGTCAACGTCAACCTCGCGTCTGAAACCGCGACGGTCACCTATGTCGAAGGCGCCGTCGAGCTCTCCGATCTGCTCAAGGCCGCGGCCGACGCCGGATATCCGGCAGAGCCGGCCGACGCGACCACGACCGAGGATCCCGGCGCGCGCAAACAGACCGAGGCCCGCGAGATGGCCCGCCGCACCGCCTTTGCGGCGGTGCTGGCATTGCCGGTCTTCCTGCTGGAAATGGGCGCGCATATCGTGCCGGGCGTGCATGAGCTGATCGGCCGCACCATCGGCCACCAGACCAGCTGGATGATCCAGTTCGTGCTGACATCGGTGGTGCTGTTCTGGCCGGGGCGCCACTTCTATCTCAAGGGGTTCCCCGCCCTGCTGAAAGGCGCGCCGGACATGAACAGCCTGGTCGCCGTGGGCACCGGGGCCGCCTATCTCTATTCCCTGACGGCACTGTTCGCGCCCGCCCTGCTGCCGGAAACCGCACGCGCGGTCTATTTCGAAGCGGCGGCGGTGATCGTGGTGCTGATCCTTCTCGGCCGCTGGATGGAAGCGCGGGCCAAGGGCCGCACCGGTGCCGCGATCCAGAAACTGCTGGGCCTTCAGGCGCGCACCGCGCGGGTTCTGGTGGATGGTGAACCGCAGGAGATGGCTATCGAGCGTATCGTCGCCGGCGACATCCTTGTCGTTCGGCCAGGTGAGCGCATCGCCGTCGACGGCGAGGTGATCCAGGGCAGCGCCCATGTCGACGAAAGCATGATCACCGGCGAACCGGTGCCCGTGGCCAAGGCCGAGGGCGACCCGGTGACCGGCGGCACCGTCAACGGCACCGGCAGCTTCCAGTTCCGTGCCACCCGCGTCGGAGCCGATACCACCCTGGCCCAGATCATTCGCATGGTCGAACAGGCGCAGGGCGCCAAGCTGCCGATCCAGGGCATGGTGGACCGGATCACCCTGTGGTTCGTGCCGGCCGTCATGGCCCTGGCCGCGCTGACGGTGCTGGTCTGGCTGGTGGTCGGCCCCTCGCCGGCGCTGTCGTATGCGCTGGTTGCCGGGGTCTCGGTACTGATCATCGCGTGCCCTTGCGCGATGGGTCTGGCCACACCGACCTCGATCATGGTGGGCACCGGCCGGGCCGCCGAAATGGGCGTGCTGTTCCGCAAGGGCGACGCCCTGCAACAGCTGACCTCGGTCGATGTGGTGGCGCTGGACAAGACCGGCACGGTGACCGAAGGCCGCCCGGAGCTGACCGATCTGGTGCTGGCCGAAGACTTTGAGCGCGCCGACGTACTGGCGCTGGTGGCGGCGGTCGAGGCGCTGTCGGAACACCCGATTGCCGAGGCCATCGTGCGCACCGCCCAGGCCGAAGGCGCGACGCGCCATGAGGTGGAGGATTTCGCCTCGATCACTGGCTACGGCGTGCAGGCCAAGATCGCCGGGCATGATGTGCTTGTCGGAGCGGATCGCCTGATGACCCGCGAGGGGATCGACATCGGCGCCATGGCCGATGCCGAACGCCGCTTGGCGGAACAGGGCCGGACCGCGCTCTTTGCGGCGGTTGACGGCAAGGTCGCGGCGGTGATCGGCGTGGCCGACCCGGTGAAACCAGCCAGCGCTGCGGCGATCCGCGCGCTGCACGATCTCGGGCTGAAGGTCGCGATGATCACCGGCGACAAGCGCGAGACGGCCCTTGCCATCGCCCGCGAAACCGGGATCGACCACGTGATCGCCGGTGTTCTGCCCGATGGCAAGGTGGCCGCCCTGGACGAGCTGCGGCAAGGCGGCAAGCAGATTGCCTTTGTCGGCGACGGCATCAACGACGCGCCGGCGCTGGCCCATGCCGATGTCGGGATCGCGATCGGCACCGGCACCGATGTCGCCATCGAGTCGGCGGATGTGGTGCTGATGTCGGGCGACCTGCGCGGCGTGGTGAACGCCTTCGAAGTCTCCGGCCGGACCATGCGCAACATCCGACAGAACCTCTTCTGGGCCTTCGGCTACAATGTCGCGCTGATCCCGGTGGCTGCGGGCCTGCTCTATCCCGCCTTCGGCCTGCTGTTGTCGCCGGTCCTGGCCGCCGGTGCCATGGCGCTCAGCTCGGTCTTTGTGCTGACCAACGCCCTGCGGTTGCGCCGCGTACGCGCGGTGATGGACGAATCCCGCCTGCCGGGGCCTGTACAGGCCCCGACGCGCTCCCCTGCCCCCCTCGCCGCTGAATAAGGAGGAACTGACATGAATATCGGAGATGTGGCCGCCCTGTCCGGTCTGCCCGCCAAGACGATCCGCTACTATGAGGATATCGGCCTGGTGAAACCGCTGCGCAGCGCGAACGGCTATCGCTCGTTCCGCGAAAGCGATGCGCACAAGCTGGCCTTTCTGGGCCGGGCCCGCGCGCTGGGCTTTTCCATCGAAGACTGCCGCAACCTCATGGCGCTCTACGAAGACGAACATCGCGCCAGCGCCGAGGTCAAGGATATCGCGGAACACCACCTCGAACGGATCGACAGCAAGATCGCGGAACTGAAGGAGATGCGCGCCACGCTGGCGCATCTGGTGGATGCCTGCGCCGGCGATCACCGCCCGGATTGCCCGATCCTCGCCGATCTTGCCAAGGAGCAGAGCGGCGAAGACCGGCTGGAGAACACGGCGTAGCGGGGTTCGGGCATGGGCTGGGCCATTGTTCTGGCACTCATCCTCTTTGGCATGAGCGGTCTTGTCCATGTCGCGGCCATGAGCTGGGTGATGTCCGCCGCAACGCGGCGGACCTTCGCCACACCGGCGCGCCTCCTGCTTGCCCTTTACGGGCTGGGAGGCGCGCATATTCTCGAAGCCGGGCTTTACGCCATCGGCTTTTCACTGGGCGACAATCTGGGCATTGGCGGTTTCGAGCAGGAGGACGTCAATTCATTCATGGATGTCTTCTATTTTTCACTGGTCAATTATTCCTCGCTTGGATTGGGCGACATTTACCCGACCGGCCATTTCCGCTTTCTTGCCGGCGTCGAGGCGCTGAACGGCTTTCTCTTGATAAGCTGCTCGGCCTCGACCCTCTTTCTCGTGGTGACGCGAAAACCCGATTGAAACATCGCCTCTTTGGCGATTGCTGCAAAAAATCCGGAACATTCCAGCGCGGGAATGTCGTTTTCCATCTGTACTGGTATCCGTCCAAGCAGAGGAAACGAAACATGTCTTATTGGAGATTTGCCGGAATGATCGCGACATCGACGGTCGTGATGTTCATCCTGATGTATCTGAACACCTATCTGCTTTCCCATGTGTTCTGGTCCGAAACCCGGGCCTACATGGCGCTTCTGATGGGTGCGACGATGGCGATCATCATGCTCGCCTTCATGCTTTCGATGTATTCCAACAAGTCGATCAACACGGCGATTTTCGCCGGGGCCGCGCTGGCCTTTGCGGGCTCGCTCTGGCTTGTGCGCAGCCAGGTGACGGTCGGGGACACCAGCTACATGCGCGCGATGATCCCGCACCATTCGATTGCGATCATGACCTCGAGCCGGGCCGGAATTTCCGATCCGCGCGTGCGCAAGCTCGCCGACGAGATCGTTTATGCGCAGGACAAGGAGATCGCCGAGATGCGCTATCTGATCAACGAGATCGAAAACTCCGGCGATGCCCCCGAAACGCAAGACCCCGCCACGCCGAGTATCGTGAGCCTCGAGGAAGCGCTCTCGACCGCGAATGTCGCGGTGATCGACCCCGGTTTCATGACAGACGGCGAGATTGCGCAGCTTCTGCCCGGCGGCCCGGGCTGCACCTTCAACTACACCCCCGGCAGCCCGCCGGTGCTCGCTCTGGGCGAGGCCGATGGCGAAACTGCCGGATTGGTCAAGCTGAGCGACGATCTGGTCCGCATCGGGGAAACCGCGTCCGGTCTCGGCACCGAGGGCCTGACGATCCGTCTCGAAGCCGCCGAAGACGGCAGCTCGCTCGACGCCGCCGGTGCGGAACCGGTCGAAGCGACCATGGTGCTCGAACTCGACGCCGGTCTCAGCGCCGGATACCGCGGCTTCTACAGCTGTGGAGCCTGACATGAACAAGCAGACAAACCCCGCCTCGCGCACAGCGAAACTCTACCGGATGGCCATGCCGGATCACCTCTGCCCCTACGGGCTGAAATCCAAGGCTCTTCTGGAGAGAGAGGGATATGCGGTCGAGGACCACCACCTGACCACCCGCGAGGAAACCGATGCCTTCATGGAGAAACATGGCGTCGAGACCACACCCCAGACCTGGCTCGGGGATGAGCGGATCGGCGGCTACGACGATCTGCGCGTCCACTTTGGCAAGGAGACGCAGGATGCCGACGAGACCAGCTATCAGCCGGTCATCGCCATCTTCTCCGTCGCCTTCCTGATGGCGCTTGGCCTGAGCTGGGCGATGTTCGGCTCGATCCTGACGCTACGCGGCGCCGAATGGTTCATCGCGATCTCGATGTGCTTCCTTGCGGTTCAGAAACTGCAAGACGTCGAAAGCTTTTCGACGATGTTCCTGAACTACGACCTCCTCGCCCGGCGCTGGGTGCGATACGGATATATCTATCCCTTCGGCGAAGCCTTTGCCGGCATCCTCATGGTCGCCGGGGCGCTGACCTGGCTGTCGGCGCCGGTGGCGCTCTTCATCGGCACGGTCGGCGCGGTCTCCGTCTTCAAGGCGGTCTACATCGATCAACGCGAGCTGAAATGCGCCTGTGTCGGCGGCAGCAGCAACGTGCCCCTCGGGTTCGTTTCCCTGACCGAAAACCTGATGATGATCGTCATGGGGATCTGGATGCCGCTGAAGGTTCTTGTGCTCTGATCAAGGTGCGCGCAGGGCGACGGCCACCCCCTGGCCCACACCGACGCAGAGTGTGGCCAGGGCCGTCCGCGACTCCCCGCGGGCGATGGCCATGGCGGCCGTGCCAATCAGCCGCGCCCCGGTCATGCCCAGCGGATGGCCCAGCGCGATCGCCCCGCCGCGCGGATTGACGTGAGCGGCAAAGGGATCGAGACCCAGCTCACGACAGACGGCGATGGCCTGCGCTGCGAAGGCCTCGTTCAATTCGATCAGGTCGAACTCTTGCGGCGTCATGCCGAGCCGGGCGCAGAGCTTTTGCACCGCCGGCACCGGGCCGATGCCCATCACGCGCGGCGCCACACCCGCGCTTTGCGCGCCGCGATATTCGGCCAGTGGCGTCAGCCCCTGCGCCGCGACCGCCCGTTCCGACGCCAGGATCAGCGCCGCCGCGCCATCGTTGACCCCCGAGGCATTGCCGGCGGTCACGCTGCCGCCATCGCGGCAGATGGCCTTCAGCCCACCCAGCTTGTCCAGCGTGGTCTCGCGCGGGTGTTCGTCCTGCGTCACCTCGGTCATCTGGCCACGGCGTCCGGCCACCGGGACCGGCAGGATTTCCTCGGCCATACGCCCGTCGGCAATCGCACGGGCGGCGCGGGTCTGGCTGGATAGCGCCAGGCGATCCTGGTCGGCGCGGCTCACGTCAAAGGCTTCGGCCACGTTCTCGGCGGTTTCCGGCATCGACTCGGTGCCGTATTGCGTGGCGATCCGGCGATTGACGAACCGCCAGCCGATGGTCGTGTCGTGGATTTCGGCGGCGCGGGAAAAGGCGGTTTCGGGCTTCGGCATCACAAAGGGCGCGCGGCTCATGCTCTCGGCGCCGCCGGCAATCACCAGACCGGCCTCGCCTACCTGAATCTGACGCGCGCCGGCGACAACGGCATCCATGCCCGAGGCGCAGAGCCGGTTCACGGTGACCGCCGGAACGCTTTCAGGCAGGCCCGAAAGCAGCACCACCATGCGCGCGAGGTTGCGGTTGTCCTCGCCTGCCTGATTGGCGGCACCAAAGATGACCTGATCCACCGCCGCCGGGTCCAGCCCGGGGTTGCGCGCCATCAGCGCCGTGACCGGCAGGGCGGCGAGATCGTCGTTGCGCACCGTCGCCAGCGCGCCGCCGTAGCGGCCGATCGGCGTGCGGAGGTAATCGCAGATATAGACCCGCTCCATCATCCGATATGTGCCGTGGCTTCGATTTCCACCAGCGCCTCATCCTCGATCAGATCGGCGACGACCACCATCGACATGGCCGGGAAATGCTTGCCGAAGACCTCGCGATAAGCCGCGCCGACCTCGGCCTGATGGGCAAGATAGACCGATTTGTCGGTCACGAACCAGGTCAGACGCGCAACATCCGACACCTGCCCGCCCGCCGCCTCGACGATGGCCGCGATGTTTTTCAGTGCCTGCCGCATTTGGCCGACAAAGCCGCCGCCAACGAATTGCTTGGTGCCGTCCCAGCCGATCTGGCCGCCGATATGCAGCGTGCCGTCCTTGGCCAGAACGCCGTTGGCATAGCCCTTGGCGGGAAGCCAGCCTTCGGGGTGAATGATCTCATGTGTCATGGTTCGCTTCCTTCAAGGGCAGGAGTGTCTGCCGGATCTCTTCGGGCCAGGGCGCTGGTTTGCCCGCCCCGTCGACATGCACCAGCACGGCCTCAGTGGCAAAACGCAGCTCTTCGCCGCAAATCGCACGCATGTCATAGCCGAGCGAACTTCGCCCGACATGGGTGATGACCAGTCGCAGGGTCAGCCGATCACCGTGAAAACTCGGCCGCTGAAACCGGGTGCGGATTTCGGCCGTGGGCACGGCGGCCGTCTTGTGCACCTCGGCAAAGGGCCAGCCCAGCGTTTCGTCAAAGAAGGCCTCGACACAATCGTTCATCATTTCGAAGTAGCGCGGAAAGAAAACGATCCCCGCCGGGTCGCAATGGCGAAACAGCACCAGCTGCGCGATCTCGAAGGCCATGCCTCAGTCCTTCGCCCGCAACAAAAAGCGCTGGATCTTGCCTGTCGACGTCTTGGGCAGGCTGTCGACATAGCGCAGCGCCCGGGGATATTTGTAGGGCGCGATGGTGGCCTTGACGTGCTCTTGCAAGCGCGTGGTCAGCTCCTGCGAGGGCGTGACACCCGGCATCAGCACCACATGCGCCTCGACGATCATGCCGCGGGTCTCGTCCGGGGCACCGATCACGCCGCATTCGGAGACGTCGGGATGGGCCAGCAGCGCAGCCTCGACCTCGGGCCCGGCGATGTTGTAGCCGGCCGAAACGATCACGTCGTCGCTGCGGGCGGTGAAGTGGAAATAGCCCTCTTCGTCCTGCACGAAACTGTCGCCGGTGATGTTCCAGCCGTCCTGAACATATTCCGTCTGCCGCTCGCCGCGCAGATAGCGGCATCCGGTGGGGCCGCGCACGGCAAGCCGGCCCATCGTGCCGCGTGGCGCTTCGCGCCCATCCTCTTGCAGAACCCTGGCCTGATAGCCGGCGGTCGGTTTGCCGGTACAGGCCGGGCGATGATCGTCGAAGTGGTTCGAAATGAAGATATGCAGCATTTCCGTGGCCCCGATCCCGTCGAGCATCGGTTTGCCGGTCTGGGCGATCCAGGCGTCATAGACCGGCTTGGGCAATGTCTCGCCCGCCGACACCGCCGCCCGCAGGGACGACAGGTCCGCGCCCTCTTCCATCGCCTGCAACATCACGCGATAGGCCGTCGGCGCGGTGAAGGAGACGGTGGCGCGGTATTTCTGGATGATCTCGATCATGTTAGGCGGCGAGGCGGTTTCCAGCAGCGTCGCAGCGGCCCCGAAGCGCAGCGGAAAGATCGCCAGTCCGCCCAGTCCGAAGGTAAAGGCCAACGGCGGCGAGCCGACAAAGACATCCTCGGGTGTCACGCCCAGAACTTCCTTGGCGTAGCCGTCGGCGATGATCAGCAGATCGCGGTGAAAATGCATCGTCGCCTTCGGCGCGCCGGTCGAACCGGAGGTGAAGCCCAAAAGCGCCACGTCGTCCTGTGCCGTGTCGACCGCGTCGAAATGCACCGGCTTTTCCAGCGCCAGCCGGTCCAGCTCGGCCTCGTGGTTCGAGGTGCCGTCAAACCCCATGACCGACTTCAGGCTCGGACATTTTCCGGCGCAGGCCGTCATTTCCTCCATCAGCCGGGTATCGCAGAGCGCGAACTGGACCTCGGCCTTGTCGACATATTTCACCAGCTCTCCGGCGCGCAGCATCGGCATGGTGTTGACGACCACGGCCCCGGCCTTGGTCGCGGCCAGCCAGCAGGCCACCATGGCCGGATTGTTGGCCGAACGGATCAGCACCCGGTTGCCGGGCTGCACGCCAAGGTCTTCGACCAGCACATGCGCCAGGCGGTTGGTCCAGTCTGTCAGCTCCTTGTAGGTGCGCCTGCGCCCGTTGCCGATCAGGGCCGTGTGGTCGCCAAAGCCCTTGTCGACCATCGCGTCGGTCAGCTCGACGGCGGCATTCAGCCGGTCGGGATAGTCGAAACCGTCAAGCAGCAGGTCGGGCCAGTTCTCTTCGGGGGGCAGGTTGTCGCGGGCAAAGGTGTCGGTGTGGCCGGAGGGGCGGAGTGTCATGCGCGGTCTCCCTGATGGGCCGCGCGGGCGGCGCGGGCGATGATGACTTTTTGAACGTCCGAAGCGCCCTCGTAGATGCGCAGGGCGCGGATTTCGCGATAAAGCGTCTCGACCGTGGAGCCCGAGCGCACTCCCTCGCCACCAAAGATCTGCACCGCCTTGTCGATGACGATCTGGGCGTGATCGGTGGCAAAGAGCTTGGCCATCGCCGCTTCGCGGGTGATCCGTGGCGTGCCAGTGTCCTTGGCCCAGGCCGCGCGATAGACCAGAAGCGCCGCCGCATCGACGTCAAGTGCCATGTCAGCCAGATGGCCCTGCACCATTTGCAGATCAAAGAGGGGCGCGCCCTGCACGTGCCGGCTGTCGACGCGAGCAAGCGCCTCGTCCAGCGCGCGGCGGGCAAATCCCAGTGCCGCCGCCGCGACGGTCGGCCGAAACACGTCGAGCACGGACATGGCGATGCGAAACCCCTGCCCCGGCGCGCCCAGCATCGCGCTGGCGGGAATCCGGCACTCGGTGAACCGCAGGGTGGCCAGGGGATGCGGCGCGATGGTGTCGAGCCGCTCGGTGATTTCGAACCCCGGCAGATCGGCGGGGACGACAAAGGCGGAAAGCCCCTTGGCCCCCGGGGCCTCGCCGGTGCGGGCAAAGAGCGTGTAGAGATCGGCAATCCCGCCATTCGAGATCCAGGTCTTTTCGCCATTGAGGATGTAATCATCGCCCTCGCGGCGGGCCGTCATGGTGGAATTGGCGACGTCGGATCCCGAGCCCGGCTCGGTCAGGGCAAAGGCCGAAATCGCCTTGCCGGCGCGGGTTTGTGGCAGCCACCGGGATTTCTGCGCCTCGGTGCCGAAGAGCGAAATCGCACCGGTGCCCAGCCCCTGCATGGCAAAGGCGAAATCCGCCAGCCCGTCGTGGCGAGCCAGGATTTCGCGCGCGAGACAGAGATTGCGCACCTCGAGCGCGCCATCGGGGCTCGCGGTGGCCTGCAAAAGCCCCGCCGCGCCCAGATCCTGGACCAGCCGGCGACAGGCCGCATCGGTGTCACTGTGGTCGATCTCGAGCCCGGCGGCCACGGTTTCGACTTGCCTGGCCCAGTCGCGATGCGCCTCGTCCAGAAACGGCCAGGAACGGTAAGATGTGTCAGCCATCAGTCGCCCTCGAACACCGGTTTTGCCCTGGCCACGAAGGCCTCGTAGGCGCGGGTGAAATCGCGGCCCTGCATGCAGATCGCCTGGGCTTGCGCCTCCGCTTCGATCGCCTGATCCAGGCTCATGTTCCATTCCTGCGCCAGCATCGTCTTGGTCATGGAATTGGCGAATGTCGGCCCGGCGACGATGCGTTCGGCCAGTTTCACCGCCTCGCCCTCGAGCGCCTCGGCCGCGACCACGCGGTTGAAGAAGCCCCAGCGCTCGCCCTCCTCGGCGGACATGGCCCGCCCGGTGTAAAGCAGCTCTGCCGCGCGGCCCTGTCCGATGATCCGGGGCAGCATGGCGCAAGCGCCCATGTCACAGCCGGCGAGGCCGACGCGGTTGAACAGGAAGGCAGTCCTTGCCTCGGGTGTCGCCAGCCGCAGATCCGAGGCCATCGCCATGATCGCCCCGGCCCCGGCACAGACGCCATCGACGGCGGCGATGACCGGCTTGCCGCAATGCACCATCGCCTTGACCAGATCACCGGTCATCCGGGTAAAGGCCAGAAGCTCCTTCATGCTCATCCGGGTCAGCGGACCGATGATATCATGGACGTCTCCGCCGGAAGAGAAGTTTCCGCCATTGGGCAGGATCACCACGGCATGGATGTCCTCGGAATAGGCCAGCCCGCGAAACCAGTCGCGCAGCGCGGCGTAACTGTCGAAGGTGAACGGGTTCTTCCGCTCGGGCCGGTCGTGCGCGATGCGGGCAATGCCACCCGCCACCGTGCAGCGGAAATGTTCGGCCTGGGTGCCTGTCATGGTCTGGGTCCTCCCTCCGTCGATGCGCTGAGCAGGGCCAGGAGATGTTGCGCCTCGTCCTCGTCGAACCCGTCCAGCATGTCGTTGATCCAGCTTTCGTGATCGACCGCCAGCGCGGCGAATTCCGCCTTGCCCGCTTCGGTCAGCCGCGCCACCTGAGCCCGGCGGTCGCCGGGAAAGGCCACGCGGCAGGCCAGCCCATCTTCGGTCAGCCGGTCGACAACGCCGGTGACATTGCCGTTCGACACCCGCAGGAATGTCGAGAGCTCGCTCATCTTCAGCCCCTCGGGATGGCGCGCCAGCGCTGCCATCACGTCGAACCTGGGCAGCGTCGTGCCATGCTGATCACGCAGCCGGCGGCGCAACTCGGCCTCGATGCTGCCGGTCAGCTTGAGGAGCCGCAGCCAGAGGCGCAGCCGGGTTTTCGACAGCGTGTCGGTCGAAATCTTCTCGTCAAGCGTCATATCTCGCCTCCGGAAATGCTGAGCGCGTGGCCGTTGATCGCGGCGGCCCCCTCCGAGGCCAGAAAAAGCGCCGTCGCCGCCACCTCCTCGGGATCAATCAACCGCCGCATCGGGTTGCCGCCGACCAGCCGCGCGACGGCCTCGTCGCGGGGAATGTCGAAGCGTTTCATCAGCCCCTCGGTGGCGGCCTGCGCCATGTCGGTATCGACGAAACCCGGGCAGATGGCGTTGCAGGTAATGCCGCGCCGCGCCACGTCCTGCGCCACCGACCGCACCAGCCCCAGCACCCCGTGCTTGGCCGCCGCATAGGCCGGGATCGCCGCGCCGCCCTGCAAGGAGGCGGTGGAGGCGAGGGCGATCAACCGTCCGCCGACAGGCATCCCGGCCAATGCCGCCCGGAAGGTCAGGAAGGTGCCCGTAAGGTTGACGGCCAGCGTCGCGTTCCATTGTGCCAGCGTCAGGTCGGCGATCTTGGCGGGCTGGCCGCTGCCGGCATTGGCCACGACCACATCAAAGGGCCGGGCGAACAACCGGGGCATGTCGTCCTCGCAGGTGACATCGGCGGTGATCCAGTCGAACCCGCCGGCCGCAGCCGCAGCGCGCAGCGGCGCCTCGCGCCGGCCGGAAATGGTGACGCCCTCGCCGGCCGCCGCGAAGGCCCGGGCGATCGCGAGGCCGATGCCAGTGCCGCCGCCGGTGACCAGAACCCGTCTCATGCCCGCACCTGTTCGGCATCGCGGTCGGCCAGCCGCCACAACTGGTCGCGCCCGGCATGATAGGGCAAGGGCCAGTCCGGCGCGGCGCGGTCGCCGATCAGGGCAGCCTGATGCAGCGTCCAGTAGGGATCGGCCAGATGTGGCCGGCCCACCGCCACCAGATCGGCCCGACCCGCCATCAGGATCGAATTGGCGTGATCGGCCTCGTAGATATTGCCCACCGCCATGGTCGGGATGCCGGCTTCGTTGCGGATGCGGTCGCTGAACGGGGTCTGGAACATGCGGCCATAGACCGGGCGGGCCCGGTTGCTGGTCTGGCCCGCCGAAACATCGATCAGATCGGCCCCGGCCGCGCGGAAGGCACGCGCGACGGCGACGGCCTCGTCCGGCGTCACACCCTCGTCGCCCAGCCAGTCATTGGCGGAAATGCGGACCGACATCGGCTTGGTCTCGGGCCAGACCGCGCGCATCGCGGCAAAGACTTCCAGCGGATAGCGCAGGCGGTTGTCCAGCGGGCCGCCGTAGGTGTCGGTGCGCCGATTGGAGACCGGCGAAATGAAGGAGGACAAAAGATAGCCATGCGCGGCATGCAGCTCGATCATGTCAAAGCCGGCACCGTCGGCCATTTCGGCGGCGGCGACGAATTGCCCCCGGATCTCGTCCATTTCGGCCCGGGTGATCTCACGCGGGACGGGGTTGGCATCGGACCAGGGGATGGGCGAGGCGCTGACCGTCTCCCAGTTGCCGGATTTCAACGGCGCGTCCATCTCTTCCCAGCCGAGTTGGGTCGAGCCCTTGCGCCCAGAATGTCCGATCTGGCAGCAAATCCGGGCGTCGGTATATTCGTGGACAAAGCGGGTCAGCCGCCGCCAGGCTGCCGCGTGCTCGGCGGTATAGAGACCGGGGCAGCCGGGGGTGATCCGTCCCTCGGGGCTGACGCAAGTCATTTCGGTATAGACCAGCCCGGCGCCGCCCTTGGCACGTTCGCCGTAATGGGTCAGGTGCCAGTCGGTGGGACAGCCGTCTTTCGCCATGTACTGCGCCATCGGCGACACGACGACGCGGTTCTTGAGCCGCATGCCGCGCAAGGCGTAAGGCGCGAACATCGGGCTGCGCAGCGGCGTGTCCTGCGCCACCCCGGCACGGGCCAGAAACCAGCGCTCGGCACTTTCCAGCCAGGCCTTGTCGCGCGCGCGCAGGTTTTCGTGGCTGATCCGCTGCGACCGGGTCAGCATGGAATAATTGAGCTGAACCGGATCGAGATTGAAATACCGTTCGACCTCTTCGAACCATTCCAGCGAGTTGCGCGCCGCCGATTGCAGCCGCAGCACCTCGAGCCTGCGGGCATCGGTGTATTTCTCGAAGGCAGCGTCGATGGTCGGTTCGCTGTCCAGCAAGGTCGCCAACGCGATGGCGCTTTCAAGCGCCAGCTTGGTCCCCGATCCGATCGAGAAATGCGCCGTCGCCGCCGCGTCGCCCATCAGCACGACATTCTCGTGATGCCAGGTTTCGCACAGCACCCGGGGAAAGCGGATCCAGGCCGAGCCGCGAATGTGGGTGGCGTTGGTCATCAGGCTGTGGCCGCCGAGATGGCGGGCAAAGATCCTTTCGCAAACCGCAATCGACTCCTGTTGGCTCATCCGGGCGAAGCCCCAGGCCTCGAAGGTCTCGGGCGCGCATTCGACGATGAAGGTCGCGGTGTCATCGTCAAACTGATAGGCATGCGCCCAGACCCAGCCGTGCTCCGTCTCTTCAAAGATGAAGGTGAAGGCGTCTTTGAAGGTCTGGCGGGTGCCCAGCCAGACGAAATGGCACTGGCGCTCCTCGACATCGGGTTTGAAGGTGTCGGAATAGAGCGCGCGTGTCCGCGAATTCAGCCCGTCGCAGCCCACCACGATGTCATACTTGCTCCGGTAATCCTCGGCACAGGCGGCCTCTGTCTCGAAACGCAGCGCCACCCCCAAGGCGCCGGCGCGCTCCTGCAAAAGAAGCAGCAATTGCCGGCGCCCGATACCGCAGAAGCCGTGACCGGACGAGACGATCCGCTCGCCCTTGAAATGCAGCGCAATGTCATCCCAGTAGGCGAAATGCTGTTGAATGGCGGCGGCCGAAACCGGATCGTTGGCGGCGAGGTTCTGCAAGGTCTCGTCCGACAGCACCACGCCCCAGCCAAAGGTATCATCTGCCTTGTTGCGCTCGATCACCGTGATCTCGTGCGAGGGATCACGCAATTTCATCGAAATGGCGAAGTACAGGCCGGCCGGCCCTCCGCCCAGGCAGGCAATGCGCATGATCCAAGTTCCCTGGTTTGCTCGCCTGCAAGCTTAACCTGACCGAATTTTATTTCAAGCTTGAAATTTTAGGCCTAAACTAATATCAATGCGCCCGACCCGTTCGAAAGGCCGATCCATGACGGTAGAGCTGACCCACGACGGCAATCTGGCCATCGTCACCATCGACAATCCGCCGGTCAACGTCACCTCGCAGGCGGTGCGCGCGGCGCTTCTGAGCCGGATCGAAACGCTGGAGCGCGACCCGGCGGTCGCCGCCGTCGTGCTGCGCTGTGCCGGGCGGACCTTTATCGCGGGGGCGGATGCGACAGAGTTTGACGCCCCGCCCCAAGCGCCGCATCTGCCGGATGTCATTGCGGCCGTGGAAGCCTCTGACAAACCCTGGATCGCGGCGCTGCATGGCACGGTGCTGGGCGGCGGGCTGGAGGTGGCGATGGGCTGTCACATCCGCATCGCCGCCCCGGGCACCCGGCTGGGTCTGCCCGAAGTGACACTCGGGCTGATCCCGGGGGCCGGGGGCACGGTACGCCTGCCGCGTCTGGTGCCGGGCGATCTGGCGCTGCGGATGATTGCCGGGGGCAAGCCGATTACCGCACAGGACGCCTTGAGCGCCGGTCTGATCGACGCGATTGCCGGCGACGACCTGCTGCAAGCCGCCCTGACGCGCGCCCGCAAAGCCACCGGGACGGTGCCGACGCTGAGCCGGCCGGTACGGCCCTTTGACGCCGGGGCGCTCGCCGGGATCGGCGCCAGGCTTGTCGCCAAGGCACGCGGTCAGGTTTCGGTGGCCGAGGCGGTCGAGGCCGTGACGCAGGCCCTGACCGCGCCGCCGGAGGACGCGCTGCAAGCCGAGCGCGCGCGGTTCCTGCGGCTCAAGTCCAGCCCGCAATGTGCGGCGCTGCGCCATGTGTTCTTCGCCGAACGGCGCAGCCTGTCGGACCCGCGCGCCAAGGGCACGGCCCGCGAGATCGCCGAGGTCGGCGTTGTCGGCGGCGGCACGATGGGCGCCGGCATCGCCACCGCCTGTTTGCGGCGCGGGTTTCAGGTGCGGATGGTCGAACGCGACGCAGCCACCGCCGAGGCCGGCGCCAGGCGGGTGCGCGAGATGGTGGAGGAAAGCGCGCGGCGCGAAGGTCAGGATGCCGCCGCCGTCGCGGTCACGCTCGACCGTTTTGCGGCGGGCACGGAATATGCTGCGCTGGCGCAGGCCGATCTGGTGATCGAGGCGGTGTTCGAGGAGATGGCGGTCAAGAAAGCGGTGTTTGCCGAGCTTGAGGCCGCCACCCGGCCCGACGCGATCCTGGCCACCAACACATCGTATCTCGATATCGATGAACTGGCCGCGACACTCGATGATCCCTCCCGGGTGATCGGGCTGCACTTCTTTTCGCCCGCGCATGTGATGAAACTGCTCGAAATCGTCCTGCCCGATGCGGTCGCCGACACGGTGGCTGCCAGTGCGGCGGCCTTTGCCAAGCGGCTGGGCAAGATCGGCGTGTTCGCCGGGGTCTGCGAAGGCTTCATCGGCAACCGCATCATGTCGGCCTATCGCCGCGAGGCGGAGTACATCGTCGAGGACGGCGCCTGGCCCGAAGAAGTGGATGCCGCCATGCGCGATTTCGGCTTTCCGATCGGCATCTTCGAAATGCAGGACATGGCCGGGCTGGATATCGGCTGGGCGATGCGCAAACGCCGCGCCGCCACGCGCGATCCGAACGAGCGCTACGTCGCGATCGCCGACCGCATCTGCGAGGCCGGCCGCCTGGGCCGCAAGGCCGGCGCAGGCTGGTACGATTACGTCGAAGGCAGGCCGGTGCCGTCAGAGACCGTGCGCGGGATGATCGCGGCCGAGCGCGCGCGGCAGGGCCGCACGGCTGACCGCCCGGCCGACATCATGCGCCGCCTGCTGGATGCAATGCAGGCCGAAGCGCGCGCAGTGCTTGCCGATGGCACCGCGCGCCGGGCCGAGGATATCGACGTGGTGATGGTGAACGGCTACGGCTTCCCGCGCCATCGCGGCGGGCCGATGTTCCTGGCCGGACAGCCCTGACCGGCCCGTCAGGTCACCCGCGACCGGGTCTGATAGGCCGGATCCCGCCACAACCCGTCGCGGAACACCCGCTCGATCCGCCCGGCGGCAACCCGAATGTCATCGGCATCGAGATAGAGCGGCGTGAAGCCGAAACGCATTATGTCGGGCGCACGGAAATCGCCGATGACGTCGTGCGCGATCAGCGCCTGCATCGCCGGATAGCTGTTGTCAAAGGCAAAGGACACCTGCGAACCGCGCTGTTGCGGATCGCGGGGCGAGGCCAGGGTCAGATCGGGGCAGCGGGCTTCGATCTCGCGGATGAAGAGTTCGGACAATTCGATCGACGCGGCCCGGATCTCGGCCATGTCGACGCCCTCCCAGATGTTCATCGCCTCTTCAAGGATCGAAAGCTGCACGATGGGCGGCGTGCCGATGCGCAGCCTTTCGGTTGTCATGGCCGGGCGATAGTGCCGCTCCATGGCAAAGGGCGCATCATGGCCCATCCAGCCGGACAGCGCCGGTTCGACCGTCTCGATCAGGTCGGGCCGCACGTAGATGAAGGCCGGCGCGCCGGGGCCGCCGTTGAGATATTTGTAGGTACAGCCGACGGCAAATTCGGCCTCGGACGCCATCAGATCCACCGGCACCGCACCGGCACTATGCGCCAGATCCCAGATCATCACCGCCCCGGCGGCATGGGCCGCCCGGGTGAGCGCCTGCATGTCATGCATCCTGCCGGTGCGGTAATCGACTTGGGTCAGCATCACCACGGCAACCTCGTCGGTGATCGCCTCCAGCACCGCCTCGGGCGCCGGCGTGCGCAGCTCCAGCCCTTTGTCGATGGTCTCGATCAGCCCCTCCGCCATATAGAGATCGGAGGGAAAGTTGCCGCTGTCCGACAGGATGACTTTGCGGTCCAGGCGCATCTTCAACGCGGCCGCCAGCGCCTGATACACCTTGATCGACAGCGTGTCGCCGGTGGCGATCGTCCCCTCGGGCGCGCCGACCAGCCCGCCGATCCGGTCGCCCACCTGCTTGGGCAGCCCGATCCAGTCGGCGGTGTTCCAGGCCTTGATCAACTCTTGCCCCCATTCGGCGTCGATCACCTGCGCAGCGCGGGCGCGCGCCTTGCGCGGCAACGGGCCGAGCGAATTGCCATCGAGGTAGATCACCCCCTCGGGCAGGGAAAACAGCTCTTTTTTCGGCAGGTCGGTCATCACAATTCTCCGCGCAGGTGCCACAGTTCGGGAAACAGCTCGACGCTCAGCATCCGCCTCAGGTATTGCACGCCCGAAGAGCCGCCGGTGCCACGTTTGAAGCCGATGACACGTTCCACCGTAGTGACGTGATTGAACCGCCAGCGGCGGAGGTAATCTTCGAGATCGACCAGCTTTTCGGCCAGCTCATATAACGTCCAATAGGTCTCGACATCCTGATAGACCCGCTTCCAGCGCTCCTGGATTTCGGGCATGGCCGCGTGCGGCTGACGCAGTTGCGGCGCGGGCATCCCGTCGGTGCCGCCATCCAGCGTCTGGAACAACAGGCGCACCACCTCGTCATACAGGCTGGGGCGCGCGAGCTCGTCCGAGAGCATCTGGCGGACCTGCGGCACATGCTCATGCGGCGCCAGCATGTTTGCATTCCGGTTGCCTAGAATGAATTCGATCATCCGGTATTGATAGGATTGAAACCCCGAGGATGCGCCCAGCGAATCCCGGAACCGGGTGTAATCGGCCGGCGTCATGGTGCGCAGCACGTCCCAGGCGGAATTGAGCTGCTCGAAAATCCGCGTGACCCGGGCGAGCATCTTGAACATCGCCGGAAGCTGGCCGGAAAGAAGCGCCTCGCGCGCGCTCGAGAGTTCGCGGATCGCCAGCTTCATCCACAGCTCGCTGGTCTGGTGCTGGATGATGAACAGCATCTCGTCATGCGCCGGGGACAGCGGTTGTTGCAGCGACAGCAGCTCATCTATCCTCAGGTAATCGCTATATGACATCGCGTCCGAAAAGGACATCTTGGTGCCCTCGGCGCCCGGATCGTAGCTGTTATCTGTCATCACATGCCCTTCAGGCTATGGTATCCGCGCACCCGGCGTCGCATGCTGCACGGCACCCGGGACGTGCCGCAGGCGGCGGCGGGCGGGCGCGGGGCAGTGTGGCCGGATCAGAAAGTTATTTCAAGCATAAACCTTTTATGCTTGAATAAAGATCGGCAGACGAAGGGAGAGGATTTGACGATGAGCGATTTGACGGGGATCGACTGGGGCGACGCCTTTGCCAATGCCGCGCATATTCCCGAAGGCGATGACTATCCCGACAGATGGGCCGCCGCGGCGGCACGATTTCGCGAGGACGTGGCAGGCGAGTTGGACCTGCCCTACGGCGATCATCCGCGCGAAACGTATGACATCTTCCTGCCGCAACAGGCCGCCCATGGTCTGGTGGTTATCGTGCATGGCGGCTTCTGGCTGGCCTTCGACAAATCCTACTGGTCCCATCTCGCGGCAAGCGCGCTGGCGCAGGGCTGGGCCGTCGCCCTGCCCGGCTATACCCTGGCCCCCGAAGCGCGCATCAGCGAGATCACCGGCCAGATCGGGCGGGCCATCGCCGCGATGGCCGCGCGGGTGCCCGGACCGATCCGTCTGACCGGGCATTCCGCCGGCGGGCATCTCGTGACCCGCATGGTCTGCGACGACAGCCCCCTGCCCCCCGAGGTGCTGGCTCGAGTCGACCGGGTGGTTTCGATCAGCGGCGTGCATGACCTGCGTCCGCTGCAACTCAACCCGATGAACGATTCGCTCAAACTCACCCCCGAGGAGGCCGCCGCCGAAAGCCCGGCGCTGTGCCGATTGGTGCCCAACGTCGAGGTGACGGCTTGGGTCGGGGCGGCGGAGCGCCCCGAGTTCCTGCGCCAGTCGGCGCTGCTGTCCGAGGCCTGGAGCACGGCTGACGCTCCGGTGCCCCTGATCGCCGAAGCCGATCGCCACCATTTCGACGTCATCGACGGGCTGCGCGACCCTTCACACCCGCTCTGCCGCGCCTTGACCGACCTTTAGCCGGGCCAGGACCGGCAGGCCGGTCAGTCGTCGCGCAGGTCTGCCGGCAACAGGCGCTCGGGCATGTTCTGGTAACATACCGGCCGCAGGAACCGGCGGATCGCCAGGGTGCCGACCGAGGTAGCGCCAAAATTGGTAGATGCGGGATAGGGCCCGCCATGTACCATCGCATCGGCCACCTCGACCCCGGTCGGAAAGCCGTTCACAAGCACGCGCCCGGCCTTGTGTTCCAGCACCGGAACGAATTCCCGCGCCAGGTCGGTGTCGGCCTCGTCGAGCTGAAGCGTTGCGGTTAGCTGGCCTTTCAGGCTTCTGGCAACCTCGAGCATCTGCTCCGGCCCGGAAGCGGTCACGACAAGGCCCAGCGGTCCAAAGACCTCTTCGGCCAGCGCACTTTGTGCAAGCCAGTCCCGGGCGCTGACCTGGAACAGCGCCGGCCCGGCCTGTCGCCCCTCGGCGGGAGCATTGAGGATCTCCGTCACGCCGGGCCGCGATCTGACCTGCGCCGCGCCGCGCCCGAAGGCGCTTGCGATCCCCTCGGTCAGCATCGCCGAAGCGGCCACATCGGAGGCCGCGCGGGCCGCCGCCTGGGTGAAGGCCTCGAGCCCCGGCCCCTCGGCGGCGACCACGATGCCCGGCTTGGTGCAGAACTGGCCCACCCCCATGGTCAGCGATGCGGCCCAGGCCGCGCCAAGCTCGGTCGCCCGAGACGCAAGCGCCGCCGGCAGGAGAAAGACCGGGTTTACCGAGCCCAGCTCGCCAAAGAACGGGATCGGTTCGGGGCGGGCAGCGCAGAGATCGAAGAGCGCCCGGCCGCCCGCCAGCGATCCGGTGAAGCCGACCGCGCGGATCAGGGGGTGTTGGACCAGGGCGCCGCCAAGGGCATGGCTGGTTCCCTGAACAAAGGAAAAGGTGCCCGGCGGCATGCCGCTGCGCGCGACGGCCGCGGCAATGGCCTCCGCGACAATCTCGCCGGTGGCCGGATGCGCCGGATGGCCCTTGACCACAACCGGACATCCGGCGGCGAGGGCCGATGCGGTGTCCCCGCCCGCAGTCGAAAAGGCGAGCGGGAAATTCGAGGCGCCAAAGACCGCCACCGGCCCGAGGGGCCGCTGAACCATTCGCAGATCTGGCCGCGGCAAGGGCTGCCGCTCGGGCAGCGCCGGATCATGACGCCGGTCAAGATGGCGGCCCTCGCGGATATGCGCCGCAAACAGTCTGAGCTGGCCGGTGGTGCGTCCGCGCTCACCCTCCAGCCGGGCGGCAGGCAGGCCAGTCTCGGCGCAGCCAAGCCGGGTGATCTCGGCGCCGCGTCCCTCGATCTCTTCGGCGATGGCCTCGAGAAAATCCGCCCGCGCGGCGCGGGAGGTGTTGCCGTAGGTCGAAAACGCGCGTTCCGCGGCCCGCGCGGCGCGGTCCACTTCCTCTGCGCCACCCGCCGCAAAACTGAGCGCCGGCCCGGTCACCGGCTGCGAGTCAAAACTGTCGTCGGACCCGATCCAATCGCCTGCGATCAGATGCTTGCCTTTGTGTTCATAGGCCATCTTGTTGTCCTCACTTTCCCCAGCGCAGCGCGATCACGTCGCTTTCGGCCGCCAGTTGCAGCAGCCGGGCGCGCGTCCGGTCCGTCATCGGTTTGAGCGGATGGCGCACGTGATCCGAACCGATCACGCCCCCCGCCTGCATCACGGTCTTGGCCGCTCGCAGCCCGCATTGGCGGTTTTCATGGTTGATCAGCGGCAGGCAGACGCGCCATTGCGCCAGCGCGGCATCGACATTGCCGGCGCGATACTCGGTGACGATGGGCCGGATCAGTTCGGGTTGCAGCGCCGAGGTCATGGTGCCGGTGCAGCCGGCATCCAGGTCGGCCAGCAGGGTCACCGCCTCTTCGCCGTCAAACGGGCCAACGATATGCTCGCCCCCCGCCTCGATCAACGCCGCCAGCTTGTCGGCGGCAAACGGTGTTTCCATCTTGAAATAGCTGACATTCTCGATCTCTTTCGCCATCCGCACCAGCAGTGGCACCGGCAAGGTCGCGCCCGATAGTGGCGCATCCTGCACCATGATCGGAATCGAGACCGCATCCGACGCGGCGGCGAAATGCTCGAAGATCGCCGCCTCGCCCGGCACCAGACCCACACCGTGATAAGGCGGCATCATCATCAGCATCGCGGCGCCCAAGGCTTCGGCCTCGCGGGCGCGATCGACCACCACCTGAGTGCTGAAATGGCTGGTGGTGACGATCACCGGCACCCGGCCCGACACATGCTCGAGCGAGACCCGGGTCAGGGTGGCACGCTCTTCATCCGACAGAACGAATTGTTCCGAGTAATTGGCCAGGATGCAGATCGCGTCGACCCCCTGGTCGATCATGCAGTCCAGCACCCGTGTCATGCCCTCCGTGTCGATGGCCCCGTCGGCGTGAAACGGCGTCGGCGCCACGGGGAGGATTCCGGTCAATGGTTGGATCATGGGATCTCCTTGCGGATGAATCTGAAACGGGAGGATTGGCGGAACACCCTGTCGGTGCTCAATTCGATCGAGGGAAAGTCTGGGTGGTTCGGCGCATCGGGCCAGAGCTGGGGCTCCATCGCCAGACCGGCAAAGGCACCATAGGGCTTTCCGTGATGGCCCCGCGCCGGGCGCGTGTCGAGACCGGCGGCATCATAGATCTGAAGTCCCGGCGCATCGGTCTCCACCGTCATCGTCAGCCGGTCGGTTTCCAGCCACGCGACCTTGCGAAAGCCGGCGCCATTCAGGCAGAAGTTGGTGTCAAGATCGACAGCGGCCGGCAATGGCGTCGGGCTTCGCAGGTCATAGGCCGTGCCGGCGACCGGTGCGATCTCGCCGGTGGGGATCAGCGCCCGGTCGGTCGGCAGATAATGATCGGCGGCAACACACAGCCGATGCCCGGCCAGCCCCTCGCTGCCGAGACACCAATAGCCGTGAAAGGCCGGGTTGCAGAAAGTTTGCGCCGGGCTCTGACCTGTGACCTCGAGCCGCAGCGCGCCGTCCTCCTCGATCTCATAGGCCACCCGGATCGTCAGCGGCCCAGGCGGACCGCCATCACCCGGGTCGGACGCGATGCCAAGGACCACCCGATGCCGGTCCCGGCTCTCGATGCTCCAGCTGCGCTGCGACAGTCCCTGCGGACCGCCGTGCAGCGCGGTGTCGCCCTCGTTGGTCGCGAGTGTGACGATCCGGCCATCGAGCGGCGCCCGGCCGCCTGCGATGCGATTGGCAATCGGTCCGACAATGGCCCCGAAATAGCGCATCGGGCCGCGATAGGCGGCGGCGTCCTCACTGCCCAGCACCAGCGAATGGGCAAAGCCATCGAGGCGAAAGTCGGCCAGCGTGGCGCCGTAGGTCAGGATCCGCGCCCGCGACGGCCCGCGCGCAATGGTCAGGCTTTCCTCGGTCGGCGGGTCAAGCGGCATCGGTCGCACTCTCGACAAAGGGCGCCACACGTTCGCGCCGGCCAAGCGTGAAGATATCGGCCACCAGGGTCATCGGACGCAGATCGACATCGCATTGCCCCTGACGCACCAGGTCGGCCATACGCTTGTAGAGCCGCGGGTATTCCCCGGCGAGCGCCGCAGCCGCGCCCTTGACCGTGCCGTCGATCTCGAGCCTTGCACCGCCATCGGCCAGCCGGAGGCTGCCGCTTTCGGTCACCGCCACGATCTCCCAAATCTGATCGCCTTGCTGGCGCCAGTCGAAAACGGCCTCGGCCCTGGCGCCGCCGGGATGGCAAAACGCGACCCGGGCCGCAATTGGCGTCTGGCAGTTCTCGGGCACCTCCAGCACCGCCTGGGTGACATGCAGGTCTTCGGCCAGAATCTCGGTCACGATCGACAGCGCGTTGATGCCCGGGTCAAAGACACCGAGACCGCCCGGCTCCCAGAGCCAGCTCTGCCCCGGATGCCAGCGCCGCACGTCCTCTTTCCAGGTCACGGTCAGCGACGTCAGCGTCTTGTCCTCCAGCCAGGCTTTCGCCGCCCCGACCATCTCGGCCGCGCGCGAATGCCAGGTGGTGTAGAGCGTCAGCCCCGCTGCCCGCGCCGCCCGCTCGAGCGCATGGCACTCGGCCAGCGTGGCCCCGGGCGGCTTTTCCAGCATGACATGGCGCCCGGCCGCAATGGCCTGCATCGCATAGGCAAACCGCGGCACCGGGGGCAGGCAGAGCGAGACGACGCGAATGTCGGGCCGCGCCTCGAGCATGGCGCCGAGGTCGGTAAAGGCCTCCACGCCGTCAACCGCGCCCTCCCGGCTGACGGTGGCGGCGAGTTCCCAGTCGGGGCTGTCCGATATCGCGGGCACATGCTCGTCCACCGCGATCTTTCCTATGCCAACGAGGGCTATTTTCATCAGTGAGAATCCTTGCCCACGGGCGCCCCGCGGCAGCCCTTGAGGAAATCCAGGTCGGCGCCGGTATCCGCGCCTTCCACATGCGCCTGGTGCAGCCAGGCATAGCCGCTTTCGGCGCGTTCATGCGCCGGCGTCCAATCGGCCAGCCGCGCCTGCAATTCCGCCTCGGTGATGTCGAGGTGCAGGCGCCGGTTTTCGACATCGACCTCGATCATGTCGCCGCTGCGGACAACCGCCAGCGGCCCGCCCGCCGCCGCCTCGGGCGAGGTGTGCAGGATCACCGTGCCATAGGCGGTGCCGGACATGCGCGCATCGGAAATGCGGATCATGTCCTTGACGCCTTTCTTCAGCACCTTGGGCGGCAGTCCCATGTTGCCGACCTCGGCCATACCGGGATAGCCCTTGGGCCCGCAGTTCTTGAGCACCATGATGCAGGTCTCGTCGATGTCGAGCGCGTCATCGTTGATCCTGGCCTTGTAATCGTCGATGTCCTCGAAGACGACGGCGCGGCCGCGGTGCTGCATCAGATGCGGCGAGGCGGCCGAGGGTTTGAGGATCGCCCCCTTCGGCGCAAGATTGCCCTTCAGCACCGCGATCCCGCCCTTTTGCGTCAAGGCCTTGTCGAGCGGCAGGATCACGTCCTCGTTCCAGTTCTTTGCGTCCTTGACCTCGTCCCAGACCGTTCGGCCCGAAACGGTCAGCGCCGTCTTGTGCAGCTTGCCGCCCTCGGCCAGCCGTTTCAGCACCACAGGCAGACCGCCGGCATAGAAGAATTCCTCCATCAGGTATTTGCCCGAGGGTTGCAGGTTCAGGATCGTGGCAATGTCACGCCCGCACCGGTCCCAGTCGTCCAGCGTGAGATCCACGCCCACCCGGCCCGCGATGGCCAACATGTGAACGACCGTGTTGGTCGAACCACCCACCGCCCCATTGCAACGGATGGCATTTTCGAATGCCTCGCGGGTCAGGATGTCCGAGGGTTTCAGATCGTCCTTGACCATCTGCACGATGCGGCGCCCGGAAAGCTGCGCCATGACCCGACGGCGGCTGTCCACCGCAGGGATCGCCGCATTGCCCGACAGCGCCATGCCAAGCGCTTCGGCCATGCTGGCCATGCTCGACGCCGTGCCCATGGTGTTGCAGGTGCCGGAGGAGCGGGTGACGGCGGATTCCGCTTCGAGGAAGTCCTCCTGCGTCATCTCGCCGGCCTTCACCGCCTCGGAAAACCGCCAGAGGTGCGTGCCCGCGCCGACCCTTTCGCCTTGGAACCAGCCGTTCAGCATCGGCCCGCCTGTCACCACGATGGACGGCAGGTCACAGGACGCGGCCGCCATCAGAAGCGACGGCGTGGTCTTGTCGCAACCCACCATCAGCACGCAGCCGTCCATCGGCTGGCCGCGGATCTGTTCCTCGATGCTGAGGGCGGCGAGGTTGCGGAACATCATCGCGGTGGGGCGGAAGGTGTTTTCCGAGGCCGAGAATACCGGCACCTCCATCGGAAACCCGCCGGCCTCCCAGATGCCGGCCTTCACCTTTTCCGCCAGTTCGCGCAGGTGACCGTTGCACGGCGTCATGTCGGACCAGGTGTTGAGGATGCCGATCACCGGGCGGCCGTCAAAGAGATCGTCGGGATAGCCCTGATTCTTCATCCAGCCGCGATGATAGATCACGTCCTTCGTGCTGCCCTCGTACCATTCGGCAGAGCGCAGCTTGCGCGGCCATTTGGCGGGTTTGAAAGCCATGCCTCAGCCCTTCTTCTTGTTGTAGACGTCGAAGATCACGGCCGCGAGCAGCACCAGCCCCTTGATCATCTGCTGGTAATCGATGCCGATGCCCATGATCGACATGCCGTTGTTGAGAACCCCCATCAGGAAGGCGCCGACCACGGCGCCGACGATCCGGCCAACGCCGCCCGACATCGACGCCCCGCCGATAAAGACCGCCGCGATCACGTCGAGTTCCAGCGCGAACCCGGCCTTGGGGGTCGCGGTGTTCAGGCGGGCGGCAAAGACCAGTCCCGCGATGGCCGCCAGGATGCCCATGTTGACGAAGGCCAGGAAGGTCAGCCGTTCGGTCTTGATGCCCGAGAGCTTGGCCGCCTTCTCGTTGCCGCCAAGCGCATAGATGCGGCGGCCCAGCACCGTGCGTTCGGTGATGAAGGCATAGACAACGGTCAGAACGCCCATGGTCAGCAGCACATTGGGCAGGCCCCGAAAGGTCGCCAGCTTGTAGAGGATGAAGACCAGCGCCAGCGCGATGATCGCGGTGCGCACCACAAAGAAGGCGCGCGGTTCGTCCTCGATGCCGTAGGCTTTGTTGTGGGCGCGCTTGCGCAGCCCGGACCAGACCACCCAGCTTGCGGCGATGATGCCGATGGCGCAGGCAAGCACATTGAAATTGCGGGTGCCGAGGACGCCTTTCAGCGCCTCGCCGCCGGGCAGGACATCCGGCACGAAACCGGTGGCGATCACCTGGAATTCGCGCGGGAAGGGGCCGACCGACTGGCCTTCCAGAAGCCACAGCGACAAGCCGCGGAACACCAGCATCCCGGCAAGCGTCACGATGAAGCTGGGAATTTTCCAATAGGCCACCCAATAGCCCTGCGCGCCGCCGATCAGCGCCCCGACCACGACGCATGTCGCCATGGTCACGGCGATGGGCACCTCCCAGTTGACCACCATCACCGCCGCCAGCGCCCCGACAAATCCCATCACCGAACCGACCGACAGGTCGATGTGCCCGGCGACGATGACGATCAGCATCCCCAGCGCCATGATGACGATATAGCTGTTCTGCAACAGCAGGTTGGTCAGGTTGATCGGGCGCAGCAAGGTGCCGCTGGTGACCACCTGAAAAAACGCCATGATCGCGATCAGAGCAAACAGCAGCCCGTATTCGCGCAGATGCGCGGTGAGGTATTCGGCAAGTCGGCCCGAGCCGCCGGCCTTTTGGTTGGTGTCTTCGGCCATCGACATGGCAAGCCCCCTAGTTGTTCACGATGAGCGACATGATGCGCTCCTGACTGGCGTCGCTTGCGGGCATTTCGCCCACGAAGGCGCCTTCGTTCATCACGTAGATCCGGTCGCACATGCCCAGCAGTTCCGGCATCTCCGACGAGATCATCACCACGCCCTTGCCGGCGGCGGCGAGATCGTTGATCAGACCGTAAATTTCGTATTTCGCCCCGACGTCGATGCCGCGGGTCGGCTCGTCCAGGATCAGCACTTCGGGGCCGGCAAAGAGCCATTTGGACAGCACGACCTTTTGCTGGTTGCCGCCCGAGAGGTTCACCACCTTCTGGAACACACCTGGCGTGCGGATCCCCAGATCACCGCGATATTTTTCGGCCACGCGCTTTTCGGCATGTTCGTTCAGCACCGGCCCGCGCGCCACGTCCGGCAGGTTGGAGATGGTGATGTTGCGGGTGATGCTGTCGTCGAGGATCAGCCCGAGGCTCTTGCGATCCTCCGGCACATAGGCCAGCCCGGCGGCAATGGCGCGGCTGACGTCCGAGACATCCGCCGGCTGGCCGTGCATCTCGACCGTGCCCGAGATGTTCTGCCCCCAGCTCCGGCCGAAGATCGACATGGCAAGCTCGGTCCGGCCGGCCCCCATCAGGCCGGCGATGCCGACCACCTCGCCGGCGCGGACGTCAAAGCCGACGTCCTTGATCACCTGCCGGTCGTCATGCTCGGGGTGATAGACCGACCAGTCGGCAACGCGCATGATGCGTTCGCCGATCTCCGGGGTCCGCTCGGGATAGCGGTTTTCCATCGACCGGCCCACCATGTCGCGCACGATGCGGTCTTCGGTGATGCCGTCGCTGGTGTCGAAACTGCTGACCGACTGGCCGTCGCGGATCACCGTGACGCTGTCGGCCACGCGGCGCACCTCGTTCAGCTTGTGGCTGATGATGATCTGCGTCATGCCCTGCGCCTTGAGCTCGAGCATCAGGTCGAGCAGCTTCTGGCTGTCGCTCTCCGACAGGGCCGAGGTCGGCTCGTCGAGGATCAGCAGCCGCACGTCCTTGGCCAGCGCCTTGGCGATCTCGACCAGTTGCTGCTTGCCGACGCCCAGCTTTTCGACCTGCGTCGTCGGGGCATCGCGCAGGCCCACCTTGCGCAACAGCACCTCGGTCCTGCGGTTGGTGTCGCGCCAGTCGATGACACCGCCGCGGGCGTTTTCATTGCCGAGAAACAGGTTCTCGGCAATCGACAGCAGCGGCACCAGCGCCAGTTCCTGGTGGATGATGATGATGCCGCGCGCCTCGCTGTCGGCGATGTCGCGCATCTCGGTCAGGGCGCCGTCATAATGGATTTCGCCGTCGTAGCTGCCCGCCGGGTAGACGCCGGAGAGCACTTTCATCAGCGTCGACTTGCCGGCGCCGTTCTCGCCGCAGATGGCGTGAATCTCGCCGGTCTTGACCTGCAACGAGACATTGTCGAGCGCCTTGACGCCCGGAAAGGTCTTGGTGATGGAGCGCATGTCCAGCAGCATGTCCTGCATGGCGGGTGCCTCACGGGTTCGGGGAATTTCAGGCGGACCGGCCCGACGATGCAGACCGGCCCGTCAGATCAACGACAGGGAGAGAAATGCGCCGGAGCGCTTACTTGATCTGATCCAGGGTGTAATAGCCGGTGTCGATCAGCCGTTCCTGCCAGTTCTCCTCGGTGACCTTCAGCGGCTCGAGCAGATAGGACGGAACGACCTTGACGCCGTTGTCATAGGTCTCGGTGTCGTTGATCTCGGGCTCGCCGCCTTCCAGTAAGGCCTCGACCATGCCAACGGTGACGCGGGCGAGTTCGCGGGTATCCTTGAAGATCGTAGAATACTGTTCGCCCGCCAGGATCGACTTGACCGAAGGCACCTCGGCGTCCTGACCGGTGACGATCGGCATCGGCGTGTCGCCGGTGCCATAGCCCACACCTTTGAGCGAAGACAGGATGCCGATGGACAGCCCATCGTAAGGCGACAGCACGCCATGCACCTGCTTGTCGGTGTAATGCGCCGAAAGCAGATTATCCATCCGCGCCTGCGCCACCGCGCCGTCCCAACGCAGGGTGCCCACAGTGTCCATGCCCATCTGGCCCGAGACGACGTTGACCTTGCCGCTGTCGATCAGCGGTTGCAGCACCGACATCGCGCCATCGTAGAAGAAATAGGCGTTGTTGTCGTCGGGCGAGCCGCCGAACAGCTCGACATTCCAGGGCGCGACATCGGGATAGCGTTCCTTGAGCCCGGCGACGAGCGTCTCGGCCTGCTGCACGCCGACCTTGAAGTTGTCGAAGGTGGCGTAATAGCTGACATTGCCGCTGTCGCGGATCAGACGGTCATAGGCGATTACCTCGATGCCGGCGAAACTCGCGTTCTCCAGCGCGTTCGACAGGGTGGTGCCGTCAATCGCCGCGATCACCAGCGCATCGACGCCGTTGGTGATCATGTTCTCAATCTGCGCCAGCTGGTTGGGAATGTCATCTTCGGCGTATTGCAGGATGGTCTCGTAACCCGCGGCTTCGAACTGCTGCACCATCGACTCGCCGTCCGAGATCCAGCGGGCGGATGATTTTGTGGGCATGGCAATCCCGACAAGACCATCGGCATAGGCACTGGTGGCAAGAATGGTCGCCAGCGCGGTGCTGGCGAGAATGGATTTGAATGTCATTTTGTCCTCCTCTGAGGCGCCGCTCGTTGCATCGGAAGCGCCTTGGGGGCCAAAGTAACCGGGCAAAACATATCATACTAATTCGAACATTGACGACCGACATAACATATATGATATGCCTAAGTCGCATGACCTCCGCCCTGACCCAACGGATGAAACCGTCCCATCTCAAGCTGATCTGCGCCATCCGCGATCATGGCAAGTTGCAGCTTGCGGCGGATGCGGTGGGCATGTCGCAACCCGCCGCCTCGCGCATGTTGTCCGAGATCGAAACCGATGCCGGCGGGCCGCTGTTCGAACGTCTGCCGCGCGGGATGGCGCCGACGCCGATCGGCGCGGCCTTCGTGCGCCACGCCCGGGTCATCCTCGCCGAGGTGGACACGCTGACCACCGAGATCGCGCAGCTTCAGGGCGGCACCGCCGGCGCGGTGCGCGTCGGCGCGGTCACCGGGCCGGCGGTGGGCGCCCTGGTGCCCGCGCTGATGGCCGTGCGCGCCGAGATGCCGGACATCCAGCCCACCATCGAGGTGGCGCCCTCGGTGACATTGATCCGCGGGCTCGAGGAAGGCCGGTTCGATTTCGTTTTGGCGCGGGTCGGATCAGACAGCGACCTGCGGGCCTTTCAGGCCTATCCCGGCCGCACCGAAACCGTCTGCCTGGTGGCAAGCGCCGATCATCCGCTTGCAGGCCGACGGGTGGCGCTGTCAGAGACCCTGCCCTACGAGTTTGTCATTCAGGAACCGGGGTCTCCGATCCGTACCGCACTGGAAACCGCGTTTCTGGAAAACCGTCTACCGACGCCGGCGCAGGTGACAAACAGCTCTTCCTTGCTCATCGCCCTGAACATCGTCTCGGATTCCCGGGCGGTCTCGCCTCAGACCCGGGAGGTCGGGCAGCTCCTGGCCCGCATCGCCCCCGGATTGGCGATTGTCGAAACCGACGAAAACATCGTGGTGTCGAACTACCTGGTGCTGCATGTCCGCCACCGCGCCTTGTCGCCGGTCGCGCAGCGCCTGCTGAACGAGGTGCTGCGGCGGCTCTGAGCGCGGCGGGGCATAGCGCCCGCGAAACCCCCTAGCCTTTCACCCCGGCCGAGATCATCACCGCTTCGGTGACGCGCCGCTGGAAGATCAGGTAGCCGATGATCACCGGCGCGGCGGCCAGAAGCGCCAGCGCCATCATCCGGGCATAGGCCACGCCAAAGGCATCGGTGACCTGGGTAATGCCGACCGGGATGGTCATCATGTCCTCGCTGGTGACCACCAGGAACGGCCAGAAAAAATTGTTCCAGGCCGAGATGAAGGTGATGATCGCCAGCGCCGCGGTGATACCCCAGTTCAGCGGCAGGTACAGCTTGAACAGCAGCACGAACTCGCCGCCGCCGTCCAGCAGCACCGCCTCGCGCATTTCGCGCGGAATGGCGTCGAAAAACTGCTTGTAGACGATCACCACCACCGGCACGATCAATTGCGGCAGGATGATCCCCCACCAGGTATTGACCATGTCGAGATCGTTCATCAGCACGAACTGCGCCACGTAAAGCGCCGGCACCGGCACCATGAAGCTCGCCACCACCAGAAGATAGAGCGTCTGGCGCCCCGGGAACCTGAGCTGCGACAGCGCATAGGCGCACATCATGCCGGTCAGCAGGACGATGACGGTGATGATCACCGAGGTGCCCACCGAATTGAGATACCAGAGCGGCAGCTTCGAGGTCGACAGCACATCGATATAGGCCGAGAAATTCAGCTCGTCGATCAGCACGCCGGCGTCCGAGATGATCCGGTTCTCGCTGCGCAGCGAGGTGGTCAGCGCCCAGTAGAGCGGAAAGATCCAGATCGCGGCGGCGATCAGCACGATGGCGGAAAAGGCGAGGTTGCGGGCGCGTTTGGCGGTCATTTACGGGCTCCGATACGCAGCAGCTGGAATTGCAGGACCGAGACGATGACGATGATCCCGAAGAGCACCATGGCGATGGCCGAGGCATAGCCGCCGTTGTTGAGCTGAAAGGCCTCGCGGTACATCTGCATCAGCACCACATACGACTGGTTGAAGGGGCCGCCATTCGACAGCAGGTAGACCTGATCGAAAAGCTTGAGTTGAAGGATCAGTTGCAGCGTCAGCACCAGCGCGGTGATCGGCCAGAGCAGCGGCCAGGTGATCCGCCAGAAGCGCTGCCATGACGTGGCCCCATCCAGGGCCGCGGCCTCGTAGAGATCCTGGGGAATGTTGCGCAGCCCGGCGATGAGCAACAGCACGTTGAAGCCATTGGTCCACCAGATGGTGACGACGGCGATCATCGGCATCACCCAATAGGGGTTCTTGAACACCGGCACCGGTTTGCCCGTCACCGCCGCGATCAGCGGTTGCAGGATGCCGAACTGGAAATCCAGCATCCAGGTCCAGATCATGGTGACGACCGAGACCGGCAGCACATAGGGCAGGAAAAACAGCGTCAGCACCAGCGCCTGCATCCGGCCCTTCAGCTTGCTCACCGCCAGCGCGATCAGAAGCGCGATCACCGTGGTCGGCACGACGGTCAGCAGCACGAAGTAGAAGTTGTTCCAGAGCGAGGTGTAGAACAGCCGGTCGTTGAACAGCTTGACGTAGTTCGCCAGCCCGATCCAGGTGCCCTCGCCGATCAGTGGCGCATCGGTAAAGCTGAGCGCGATGACCTTGTAGGTCGGGTAGAGAAAGAAAACCGTGAAGACCAGCAGGAAGGGCGCGATCAACAGGCCTGCGGCCCGCAATTCGCGACGGCGGCGGTTTGCTTTCGACATGACGGCCTCCCTGCCTTCGGCATGTGACGCCGGGAACATGTATGTCACGTCCCCGGCCATCGTCTTCAGTTCAGCAGCGCTTGGAGCTGGGCTTTCATCTCGGCCGCGGCATCATCGGCGCTGAGGAACCCATGCACCGCAGGGGCGATCAGGTTGTCCACCGCGTCATAGATCGGCGAGGCGACGCCGGCGATCTTGGAGCGCGGATCAAAGGCCGCGTTGCCGGCCAGAGAGGCATAGGTCGCATTCGGTTGCAACGCGCCATATGCGTCGCTGTCCACCGTCGGCTTGTACGCCGGGATGTGACCGGCGCCCGCCCAGTCCAGGGAGTGCTTTTCCATCCAGCCGATCACGGTCAGAACCGCGTCGCGGGTTTCGGCGTCCATATCGGGATCATTGGGGATGGCAAAGGCGTGGCTGTCCGCCCAGGTCGCGGGCTGGTCCATCAGCTGCGGCACCTCGTTGGCGAACCAATCAAAGCCCAGAGTGTCGGCCTCAGTCTGGTCCTTGAAGGTCGGCACTTCCCAGACGCCGTTGATGTGCAGCACCGATTTGCCGCCTGAAAACAGCGCCACGGACGCCTCGTAGGCGGCCTGCTCCGGGATCAGCCCGGCAGCGCGCCAATCGGCCATGATCTTGATCGCATTGGCCGCCTTGTCGAGATTGTCACCGGCCAGCACTTCGCCATCGGTGAGCATCTCGCCGTTCTGCTGGCGCAGCAGGGTGTAGAAGACGCGCCAAGTGCCGCCGCCGCCCTCGGTCTGAAAGCTCAGCGGATCGGAAAAGCCGTTGTCCTTGGCCCAGGTCAGCAGCGCGGTCATGTCGTCGATCGAGTTCAGCCCGGTCAGGTTGCCGTCAGCGTCCAGCCATTCGGTGCCTTCCAGCGCGGTGCGGTTGTAATAGGTGACGATGGCATGGATGTCGAAAGGCACGGCCATCAGCGCGCCGTCCTCGCTCGAGGCGGCGGCGATGGAGGCCGGGAAGAAATCGCCGGTCGAAATCCCGGCGGTCTCGAGATCGGCCTCGGAGATCGGCGACAGCACGCCCTCCTCGAGCGCCAGAGGCAGGCGCGACAGGTGATAGGTCATGATGTCGGGCCCCTGCCCGACCGCCACCGAGGTGCGCACCTTGGTATAAAACGGCAGCCCCCATTCCAGCGTGGTGCCGTTGATCTGAATGTCGGGGTGTTCCTCGTTGAACTGGCCGATCAGCGCCTTCATGCGCACACCGTCGCCGCCGCCGAGGAAATCCCACCACTCGACCTCGACCTGCGCCCAAGCCGGGCCCGAAAGCCCCAAGGCCAAGGCGGTTGCCGCGGTCAGTTTCCCAATTTTTCTAATCATTTCAGTCTCCTCCTGCTGTTCTCGTGACCCTACCGAACCCGGTCACCACTCTTGTCGAATACAAAGATCCGTGCCAGCTCGGGCGTGACGGTCTGGACCGTGCCGTGCATGCCGTGGCGCGCGCCGGTCTGCTGGAAAATCACGGCTTCGCCGCCCTCCAGCGTGCCATGCTGATAGGACACGCCGCCCAGCTCTTCGGCGACGTCCACGGTGACACGCATGCCGCCCGCTGCCGTCACCATCAGATGCTCGGGCCGCATGCCCAGCACGAGGACGGTGCCTTGCTCCGGGCGATGGCGCAGCGGAATGTCAAAGCTCTGGTCGGGCTGGCCGGCCAGCTGGGCGGTAATGCCGTCCTTGGTATGGCCGGCGACCGTTGCCTCGAAAAAGTTCATCGACGGCGATCCGATAAAGCCCGCCACGAAGCGGTTCGACGGGTCGTCATAGAGATCAAGCGGCGCGCCATGTTGTTGCACGTGCCCGCCTTGCAGCACAAAGATCGTGTCGGCCAGGGTCATCGCCTCGACCTGATCATGGGTGACATAGATCATCGTCGCGCCGAGCTGCTTGTGCAGCCGCGCCAATTCGAGGCGCATCTGCACCCGCAGCTCGGCATCGAGGTTCGACAGCGGCTCGTCGAACAGGAACACATCCGGCGCCCGCACGATGGCGCGGCCGATGGCCACCCGCTGTCGCTGACCTCCGGACAATTGCGCCGGCTTCTTGTCCAGGTGGTCCGACAGTTTCAGGATGCCGGCCGCCCGGCGCACCTTTTCGTCGACCTCCACCCTGGGTCGTTTTGCCAGGCGCAGGCTGAACGCCATGTTCTCGAACACCGAGAGATGCGGGTAAAGCGCGTAAGACTGGAACACCATGGCCACGCCGCGATCTGCCGGGTCTTCGTGCGTCACATCGCGCGCGCCGATGGCGATCTGGCCGTCGCTGGTGTCCTCGAGGCCGGCAATCATCCGCAGCAGGGTAGATTTTCCGCAGCCCGAGGGGCCGACGAACACCGCGAACTGACCGCGCGGAATGTCCATGTCGACCCCCCGGATCACATCCACCGCGCCAAAGCTCTTCGTGACGTCTCTCAGATGAACTCCGGTGTCCTGCATTGCCGCTCCCCCCTTTTCCGGTTCCTCACGCATTCTGCCGTCAGCCGACCGACAATCGGATCACGCTATAAGAGAACGCGGGCAGCTCGCCGGTCACCCTGCCATCTGCAACCGCCAGCTTTTCGCCCTTGCGTGGCGTGATCCGGTCGGGCTGTGCCGCGGTATTGGCAATCCGCGCATCGGCGCTGTTGCCGCCCATCACCTGGTGATCGATCAGGCCGAGGCCATCGAAACCGTGCAGCGCAAGGTCGAGGTCCATGGTCGCGTCCGGGCTACGGTTTATGGCAAAGATGGTGATCGACCTGCCGTCGGGCGCCAGAACCGCCGCAACATCCAGGTAGTTCACGTCCTGCGCCACCCTGGCATCATATCGCGGGCCGTCCACCGCGACGTTCAGCGCCGTTCCCCGGCCATGGAGACTGGCGAATTGATAGGGGTAATAGATCGTCGTCGCCCAGGCCGGGCCACCGGTCTCTGTGCGGATCGGCGCGATGACATTCACAAGCTGCGCGATACAGGCGATCTTGACCCGATCCGAGCGGCGGATGAACTCGTTGAGCAGACCGCCGACAAAGATCGCATCTTCGAGGTTGTAATCCTCTTCCAGCAGCGCGGGCGCCTCGGGCCAGTCCCAGGACTGCCAATTCTTCGAATCCTGCGCGCGGTTGTGATACCAGACATTCCATTCATCGAAGCAGATGTAGATGTCATTCTTGGCCCGTTTCTTGGCCTTGACGTAATCGATGACGCCGCCGATCGACTGGATATACCGCCCGGTCTCCTCGATCTTGGCAAAGTAGTTCAGGCTGTCGCGGCTGTTGTTGCCGAAATACTTGTGCAGCGAGATGTAATCGACGTTCTCGTAGCATTCCTCCAGCACCTGCCGCTCCCAGTCGGGATAGGTCGGCATCTGGTCGTTCGACGAGCCGCAGACCACGGTCTCGATTCCCTTGCCGAAAGCCTTGACCGCCTTGGATGTCTCGTCGGCCAGGCGGCCGTATTCCTTGGCCTCCATGTGGCCGATCTGCCAGGGGCCGTCCATCTCGTTGCCCAGGCACCACATGTTCACGCCATAGGGTTGGTCGACCCCATGGCTGCGGCGCAGGTCGCTCCAATAGGTGCCCGAGGGATGGTTGCAATATTCGACGAAATTGCGCGCCTCCTCGATGCCGCGGGTGCCGAGATTGACCGCCAGCATCATCTCGATCTCGGCGTCGCGTGCCCATTTCGCAAACTCGTTGATGCCCACCTGGTTGGTCTCTTTCGAGCGCCAGGCGAGATCGAGCCGCACCGGGCGATCCGCTTGCGGGCCGATCCCGTCTTCCCATTTGTAGGCGGAAACGAAATTGCCACCCGGATAGCGGATTGCCGGGATCTTCAGCCCCCGCACCAGTTCGAGCACGTCCTGGCGGAAACCGTCGGCGTTGGCGGTCGGGTGATCCGGTTCATAGATGCCGGTATAGATGGCCCGGCCCATGTGCTCGATAAAAGCCGAATAGAGGCGATCGTCGATCTGCGCGATGGCAAAATCCCGGTGAATTGTTGCGCGGCTCTTCATGTCCCCTCCGGATGCAAACCTTGTGTTGAGGGGAGCCTATGCCGAGGACGGATTGCCCAACAATTTACATCTCGGACTATCGCGTTGACAGTATTGGTAACACACTAGCGGCCCAGACGGGCCTGGACCAGCGCCAGCAGACGCTGGGCCGCCGGCGACATCAATCGATCGCGCGGGCAGAGGATGTGATAGGGCTCGATCCGGATCTGCCGCACCGTCCGAAGCAGGGCCAGGTCGGCGCAAAAGGGCGGCGACAGCAGAAGATCGGCCACTTCATGAGTGACCACGGCAATGACGTCGGAGTCGCGCAGCAAGGCCATGATCGCCACCACCGAAGCGGTCTTGATCAGGTTTGCCGGCAGGTCCGTCCCCTCTTCGTGAAAGGCGATTTCCAAGGCGTGTCGGATGGGCGCGCCGCGATCCTGCATCGTCCAGGCCTGGTCGCGCAACTCGGCCAGCGTCACCTCGCCGGCCTCGGCCATGGGATGCCCGCGGCGCACCATCAACAGCACGGCTTCATCGCCGGCCGGATGGATCTCGAAGTCGCGGGAATAATCATGCGGCCCGACGCGGCTCAGGGTGAAATCGAATTCGCCGCGCTCCAGCCCCCACATCAAGCGTGAAGATGAGGATACATCCAGCGCAACATCCACCAACGGCGCCTCCGATTTCAGGTCCAGGATCGCCGGGATCGCCGCCGCAAGGGCGCCCCCGGTGACTGCTCCGACCCGCACCGAGCCACCGGTGCCTCCAAGATGAGCCGCGAAGTCCTGCGCCATCTGGTCAATGTCATGCACCAGTTTGCGGGCATGATTGACCAGCACCCGGCCTGCGGGTGTCGGCAACATGCCCTTGGGCGTGCGGGTGAACAATTCGGTGCCAAGCTGGCTTTCGATCTCGGCCAACATGCGCGAGGCCGCCGGCGTCGTCATGTTGCAGGTATCCGCCGCCAGCCGCAGCTTGCCATGCCTGGCGATTGCCGAGATCAGACGCAATTGCACCGGTCGCAGCGAGCGAAGATAGAGTGTCACGGGCCAGGTTCCTTGGGTTGCCCGCCCGAAAGCATGCGCGCCGGGCTTGCGCGAGACTCGCGCGGGCCCGGTGTGATATTCAAGCCTTTTCCGCGCGGCCGTCAGACCACCATCCCGACCGGCATCGGAAACCGGGAACACCGCGCGGCGCTTATAGTATCCCTAGTCACCAAAAACCGCCCCTCTGGGCTATCGCTCAATATGTCCGATAATTTCTTCGGATGCCTGCCAACACTGTGCTTTTCCCAGCCTGCGGCGATCCAGTAACGCCAATATCCGGTTCGTCCCTCGATGTGCAGACTGTTATGTGGCGTCGTGCGAGAATCGTTGCGCCCTATTCAGAGGACGCAGAGCCCGCCGAAATTTTGCAGTGAGCGTTACAACAGACAAAGGCAGAACGTAGCATTCTGAGGCCCCGAGAGCCGCAAAGCCGCGGATGTGGACAACCTGTGCATAACTTTAGGCATAAAATTCAATGTCTTACACTTGCGCCATTTGGTCCGTCGCCAAAATTTTCATTGCATCCGGGGAATGAAACCCTTCGAGATACAAGGCATGCGCGAACATTTTTCTTGAGTTTCAGAAGGCTACCCTGCATACCTGTAACGCGAAACAAAAGAAAAATTGCCGGCCGCGTTCCTCGAATCCAACCTCGACAGGCAAGAGGGAGTAACGCGAAACAGGCGGAACAAGACGGGCAGACCACGATGCACCCTGTGTTGCATGACAAGCTCAAGGCGGATGCTAACAGGCTTTCCGAAGCCCTTGAACACATGTCCAAGCTTTTCCTGGCTCCCAAGGAAGAGAAGACGCTTCGCAGCTTCACCACCGCCGAGGTGGGCGAATTGCTGCGCGTGAGTGACGGATATCTCCGCAAGGCGCATTTTGACGGACGCATCCCCGAGGTAGAGCAAGGCCCCGGCAACAAGCGCCTCTATACAGCCGACAACATCTTGGAAATCCGCAACATTCTGGCTCAGAGCGCGAAGGACCCCTATCAGTTCCTTCCCGGTCGGCGCCCGGGGGACAAGCTGCAAATCTGGTCGACCGTCAACTTCAAGGGCGGCTCGAGCAAGACGACGACAACAGTCACCCTGGGGATGAGACTTGCCCTGCGCGGATACCGCGTGTGCCTGGTGGATGCCGATCCGCAGGCCTCTCTCACCACCTTTTTCGGATACCAGCCCGAGATCGATTTCCGTCACGGCGGCACGCTGTACGATGCGATCCGTTACAACGACGGCGACACCTCGCGGCAACCGATCACCGACGTCTTGAAAGGCACTTATTTTCCGAATCTCGATCTTGTCCCCGGCGGGATCATGCTCTCGGAATTCGAAACCGAGACGCCGACGGCCCTGAGCCGTGGCGAACAGCCGGTTTTCTTCAACCGCATCCGCGATTCCCTGCGCCAGGTTGAGGACAATTACGATATCGTGCTGATCGACTGTCCGCCGCAACTCGGATATCTGACCATGGCGGCCGCCTGCGCATCGACATCGCTTTTGATGACCGTCATTCCCGAGCGCGTCGACCTGGCCTCGGCCAGCCAGTTCCTGACCATGGCCTCGGGCATCCTCGAAGTGCTCTATACCAATGGCGGCATCGGCGCCTATGACAATTTCGCCTATCTGTTGACCCGGTTCGACACCGCCATCAGCACGCAGCAGGATCTGGCCGAATGGATCAGGGAACTGCTGGGCGAAAGCGTCGTCAAGACACCCTTTGTCAAATCCTCCGCGGTGAGCGAAGCCGGGCTGTCGCAGAAAACGATCTTCGAGGTCGATCTCGTGGGGTCGAAGAACCGCAAGACGTATGACCGCGCGCTTGAATCCGCCATCGGCTTCTCGAACGACATCGAGGACATGATCCAATCGGCCTGGGGTCGGGGAGGCATCCATGAAACGTGATCTTCTGGCCAAGAGCCTGGCCCAGATGGGGTCGAAGCCAGCGGCTCCGGCCACGCCCGCGCCGCAACAGGAAACGACAGCCCCGCGTTCGATCAAGAGCATGTCGGATGTCCTGTCGCAGGTCTCGGCGCAATCGGCGCAAGAGGTGGATGTTGCTGAAATTGCGGATTCCGAGATCGCCGACCGGTTCGACGTGGCTGACGGGCTCGAGGATCTGATTGCGTCGATCCGCACCTCCGGCCAACAACTCCCTGCCCTGCTGCGTTATCGCCGCGGGGCCGGACCACGTTATGAGGTGGTCTACGGGCGGCGGCGCATTGCCGCCTGTCGCGCGCTTGGGATCAAGGTCAAAGCCTACATCAAGGAAATGGACCAGCGCGAGGCGCTTGTCTCGCAGGCCCTGGAAAACTCGGCCCGGCTGGAACGCAGCTTCATCGAACAGGCGATCTTTGCCACCAAGCTGGAAGAACAGGGCTTCAGCCGCAGCGACATCGGCGAGGTGCTCGCTGTCGACAAGGGGACGCTGAGCAAACTGATCGGCGTGGCGCGGGACGTGCCCGACACCATCATCTACAAGATCGGTGCCGCGCACGAGGCCGGCCGGCGCCCCTGGCTGGAATTGAGGCGCCTGGTCAAAAGCATTGGCGCCGGCTCATGTGACGCCGTCCTGCCCCTGGTCCCCGGATCGGGGACGCCTGCGGAAAGGCTGGCCGCCGCGATCGAGGCCATGCAGGACATCGAAGCCAGGGCGCAGCGCGAAGCCGCGCCGCAAAAACCGGCCAGCTCCCCTGCCCCGCTGGAGCGTCTGGATGGAACCTCGCTGGCGTTCAAGGCAAAGGGCAAACGGATCGTTGTCGAGGTGACGGCGACGGATGATCAGGGCTTTATCGGGTTTGTCGAAGGCAACCTGGAAAGGCTTTACCGAGAATGGAAGCAACGTGAAGACCAATCATAATCACGTAACACGTTGATTTCATTAATGTTGGCCATGGCCAACAGATAGGCAGAAACGAAACCGAGCAGTAAGGAGGCAGACAGCAGCGCAAAAAGAAACCCCCCGAAGGCAGTGACGCACTCCAGAGGGTCCCGATTTACTAGCACTTTATTGGTACCCCCAAAAACGAATCCCTGCAACACCGTTTTCGGTGACCGGTCGCCTTTTGCCGTCTGAAATTGCATGAATCACCAGTATGTCGCGGCACCTGATGCCGTGGCACAGGAAACCTGTGCCTTGTCCACCCCTCATGGCTTCGAGGGGATCGGCGCAATATCTACGCAACCCGACTTTCGGCCGATTACCCGACGCGCGCTCATGGCCGCGGTCAACACGGTCGGTCGGGATCTGGGCCTGCGCGCGGCGTCGATCGTCGTTCTGGACGCTCTTTTGAGCTGTCTGGCCTGCAAGAATTCCGAAACCGGGCGGGACATGGCGATCTCACCCACCACCCTGCTCACGGTCTTCGCGAGCAATGAGACACTGTGCTTTCGTGCCAAGGGCATCACCGACAGGCAGCTGCGCCGGCATCTGGAGCGGCTGGAGGCCGTCGGATTGATTGTCCGCAGGGACAGTGCAAACCGGAAGAGATTTCCGATCTACCGTGCGGGCAAAGTTGTTGCGGCCTACGGCATCGACCTCTCTCCGCTGCTGGTCCGATCCGAGGAACTTTTGCATCTTGCCGAAAAACGCCGCGAAGAGGCGCTTGAGCTGCGCGGCCTCAAGGCCCGTATCCAGACGCTGAGACGCCAATGCCTTGAACTCGATCTGGCAGAAGAGGCGCGGGCCTTTGTCGAAGGCACCCGCACCCTGATGCGACGCGCCAGTGCCACCATCGTGCAGGCCAGGTCGATCATCCAGGAGCTGACACGGCTGTTGATGCCCCCAGAGGTCAGCGCGCCGATGCAACAGGAAACCGAGGTCGAGGCCACGGGCAACGCCCTGCCGCATGGTGACGGGACACAGGCAACACCGGTTCCGACGTCCGCCAATGACGGTCAAAACGTCCGACACAAAGAGCCAACAAACTCCAATACAAAAAAATACTCCGAACCTTCGCAAGCCGAGCTATGGCCACAGCTTCGGGCTCTGGCCGCGTTCTACCCCGATCCGCCCACCTCGGAGCGTGGAGCGCAGCGGGTTCTCTATGAATTCGGCAAGATGCTGGGGGTTCAGCACAACACTTTGACCGCGGCACTAACGTCCTTGGGGTTGAGACAGACGCTGACCTTGCAGGACCGGATGGCCAGGCGTCTCTGCGACATTGCCAACCCCGACGCCTATTTGACCAGAGCCGTCCGGGATGCCCGGCAGGGGAAAGTTGGCCATGGCCAACTTTCTTGGGCAGGATGAACGCCGATCAGCTGGCGAGGCCCTGCCCTGTGCCGAAGAGATTGTCACGATGACCCTCGTTAAAGACCGGCCCAAAAATTTACCAAACCGCGCCGCACGCTGCTGCACTACGTTGATTGCAGACCCTCGCAACGGATCAATCTGGACCAAGGAACCCGACCGGAAAAATCACGGGCATGGCGTTCCTGAAATTGCTCGCATTCGCCGCGGTACAGCCCGCCAAATGGCTGTCTCTCTCGGGCGATTTTAAGGAAGTAGAAGGCCGCCAACGGGATCACCAACCTCGCGCCAACCCATTGCCCGGAACGGGCCTATGACACACACAACGCGGCGACTTGCAGGCCCCGAAATCCGCGCCATATTTCCTGCATCAAGGCGCATTCAAGGATCGGAGACAACAATGGGCTACGTAAAAACGGCAATGCTGATGGCGGCAATGACCGCGTTGTTCATGGGCGTCGGCTATCTGATCGGCGGGGCAGGCGGCGCGGTGATCGCCCTGGTGGTGGCCGCGGCGATGAATGCCTTCACATGGTGGAACTCCGACAGCATGGTGCTGCGGATGCACAATGCCCAGCCGGTGACACCGGGAGATCGGATGGGGCTGCACGCTATGGTTGCGGATTTGGCCCGAAACGCCGGGATGCCCGAGCCCAAGGTCTATCTGATCGACACGCCGCAACCCAATGCTTTTGCCACCGGGCGCAACCCCGAAAATGCGGCGGTGGCCGTGACCTCGGGCCTGCTGCGCAGCCTGACAAGAGAGGAGCTGGCCGGGGTGGTCGCACATGAGCTGGCCCACATCCGCAACTATGACACCGCGATCATGACCGTTACCGCGACCTTTGCCGGCGCGATCTCGGTGCTGGCCAATTTTGCGCTGTTCTTCGGCGGGTCGCGTGAACGCCTTGGGCTGATCGGTACGTTGCTGATGATGATGCTCGCACCGCTGGCGGCTGCGCTGGTGCAGATGGCAATCAGCCGGACACGGGAATACGCCGCCGACAAGATGGGCGCCGAGATCTGCGGCCAGCCACTCTGGTTGGCCTCGGCCCTGGAAAAAATCGCCATGGGCGCTGCCCGGATCGACAATCACGCCGCCGAGCGCAATCCCGCGACGGCGCATATGTTCATCATCAACCCGCTGCACGCACACAAACATGACAACCTGTTCGCAACCCATCCGGCGACCGAGAACCGCATCGCAGCCCTGCGGGCCTTGGCGAGCCAATCGCGGCCAGCGCCGCGGACAACCCCGCTGTCGGCCAGCAGCATCCCCAAGTCCCGGGCCCGGGGTCCGAAAGGACCGTGGACCTGACCTGGGCCGGCCTCATCGGTCGTGGGTTTCGATGGCCCCCAGAATGGTGCAATCCGACAGCTCCCCGGACCCCGGGCAGCCGGCAATGAGGTCATCAAGCAGGCTGCACATCTCCTTCAGCCTGAGAAGCTTGATCTCGATCTCCCGGCGTTTGGCGATGGCGCGGGCGCGCACCGTGGCGCAACCGGCCTCGCCATCATCTCTCAACGCCAGGAGCTCCGCTGTTTCGGCCAGGGAAAACCCCATCTCCTTGGCCTTGCAAATGAAATGCAATCGCGCAACGGTGTCGGCATCATAGTCGCGGGCGCCGCCGCCTTCGGGCCGCTTTGGCTGGGCGATAAGACCGCGGCGCTCGTAGAAGCGGATGGTTTCGACACCGACACCCGTTGCCTTTGCCGCATTACCAATCGTGAAGGGTTTCATCAGGCGCTCCTGTCACTTGTGTGGTTGACTCCGTACCATGATACGGTCTGTAGGATGGCGTGTCAGGGAAATTGCGCAAGGGAGATGGCAATGGCCACAGAACAGCATGTCCGGCACGGGGCAGGGGCATCCGGCACGGTGCACGAGATTGGCGGAGCACTGGCATGAAACGGATCTTGTCGCGCTGGGGGCTGCCCGTTGCCGGCGGTGTGGTCGCGCTTGCCATTGTTTTCTGGCTGTACCGCGATCTCGATTTCGGCCGGTTTTTGGCCGGGCTCGGCTCGGCCAACCTCGGGTGGATCGTGGTGCTGGCGGCGACTGTGCTGCTCGAGCAGGTGCTGAACGGCTGGAAATGGCGTCAGATTCTGCATGATGTGAAACCGGTGCGCACGCTGCGGCTGACCGGGGCGCTGCTGGCGGGATACGGCGCCAATGTGTTGGTGCCGCTTGGCATCAGCCCGCTGGTGCGGTCCTGGCTGGTCGCGCGGATGGAAACCTTGAAGATGGGCACCGTGCTAACCACCACCATCATCGCGCGATTTATCGATGGCGTGGTCTTTGCGCTCTTTGCCGGGGTCGTGGCGATGGCGGGCGAGGTGCCTCAGATCGCCGGCAATCTGGAGCTGGGCCTGGCGGTCGCCGGGGCACTGAATTTCGCGCTCTTCAGCGGTCTGCTTTGGGCGATGTTCCGCTTTCGCGCCCTATTTGCGCGGGAAGGGCCGCTGATTTGCCGCATCTTCGACTGGGTGGCCCTTTGGTTCCGGGCCAACGGCACCGCCTTGCGCGGATCGCTGTGCAGCGGTGTCGTCTGGCCGCGCAGCCGGCAGCACAGGCTGAACGTGCTGCTCGGCGCGGTGGCGGCAAAATTTGTCTCGGCCACGCATTTTCTCTGGGCCGGGCTGGCCATTGGCGTGGTTCTGGCACCGCTCGATTACCTCTTCCTGATGGTGTTTGGCGGCTTTTCGCTGGTGCTGTCGCGGTTCGTCCGGGTGCCGGGGGGCTTTGTCATCGGCACGGCGCTTGCGTTTCAGCTGTTGGGCGTTCCCGAAGAACAGGCGCTGTTGATGATCCTGTTCAACTGGATGGTGTCGATCATCCTGGTCGTCGGCATCGGGCTGGTCGTGTTGTGGCAATCGGGGATCGACATCCGGCAAGCCCGGATCGAGGCGGAACGGGCCAATGTCCGGGTCTGAGCCGACGACACTGCCCGATGAGAGCCGGCGGTTCTGGCGCATTGCCGGCGCAGGTGCGGCGTTTCAGGGTGGGGCGGCGGCGGTCGATTCCGCGACCGTCGTGGCGAGCCTGGTCTTTCATCTGACCGGCAGCGCCTTTGCGGTGGGTTTTGCCAGCGCGATACTGCGGCTTGGCTGGTTGCTGCCGCAACTGCTCGTCGGCTACCTGGCAGAGCGGGCCGAACGGCGGATGCCCTTTTACGTTTTTGGTGCCTACGGGCGCGCGACTTGTCTGGCGTTCATCGCGATTCTGCTCTGGTGGGGGTCGGATTGGCCGCAATTCGACTGGCCGCCGGTGCCGCTGGCTGTCGGCTTCCTCGCGCTCTGGACGGTCTATGCCTTTGTCAGCGGGGTGGTCGCGGTGCCGTATAACGACATCGTCGGTCGCTCGATCCGCTCCGAGGCCCGCAGCCGGATGCTGGCTTGGCGCTTCTTTGGCGGCGGGTTGATCGCCTTTGCCGTGGCGGGCTTTGTCGGGCTGACGATCGACGCCTTGCCGCTGCTTCTGGCCCATGCCGTGATCTTTGCGTTGGCGGCGCTGTTGATGATCCTGTCCTCGACGTTCTTTGTGGCGGCGGGGGAACCGCCGGTGCCGGCGCGCAAGGCGGGCACAGCCACGCCGACGGGTATCACCGCCTTTTTGCGCGGCGGTTGGCAGGTGCTGCAAGCCGACACCCGCTTTCGGCTGTTCCTCTATTCGCAATGGCTCGGTGGCGCGACGTTGATGGCGCTGCCGTTTTATGTCGTCGCTGCCGCCGGCAACGGCATCGGCGCGGCCGATGTCGGCATCCTGCTGGGGGCGCAAACCGCCGGGGCGCTGCTGTCGAACCCGCTCTGGGGCTGGCTCGGTGATGGCGCCGGAAAGCTGGCGATGCTGCGCATGGTCGCGATTGTCCGTATGGTGCCGCCGTTCATTGCGATATGGCTGATCTGGGCCGGGGCCGGGCTGATCGGTTTTGCCCTGCTCTTCGTTTTGATCGGGGCGATGATGAACGGCGTGACCATCGGCTATCTGGGCTATCTCATGGAGATATCGCCCGATGACCGGCGGCCGGCCTATTCCGCCTATTTCAATGCTTTGGCCGCGCCGGCAGCGCTTTTGCCGCTGCTCGGCGCCGGCTTTGTCGCGCTGATCTCGATTCAGGCGGTCTTCGGGGCGGCGATTCTGGCGGCGCTGTGGCAGATCTATCTGCTCACCCGGATTGCGCGCTTCTCGGGCGATGCCCGGCCCTGAGCCGCAAGGCGAAGGCCTCGGCTCATGCCGCTCAGAGCCCCGCCGCTCGGGTCAGGTTCACTTGAAACCTGTCGGCCTGGCGTCGAGAACCGGACCTCTCGGCCGAGGCATGGCCCTGCTGTTTCTGAACAGCCTGCGCGTCGATCTCGGCCGCGTTGGCAAGCCCGGTGCGCAGGCTGTGACCGGAGAACAGGGCAAGTCGTTCTTGCTCTGGCAAGTCCTGTCGCAGCCCGGCGTCCAGAACGGTGCGTTTGACAAGTCGCGCCACATGCTTGTCGGTCAGCCGTGCCTTCAGTGCCCGCTTGCCGTCGCGGGAGGTACGGACAAAGACCGGCCCGGTGTCGATCCTGGCAAAGTGCAGCCAGTCCTCCAGCGCCTTCACCGGGCAACTCCGCTCGGACGAACCGCGCCCCACCTCGAGTTCGCGCCAGCCGGTCCTGGCCTTGAGGGTAAGGAGCGCGCCGGCCTCCATGATCTCGATCCAGCCGCCGCCGTCGGCGGTGTCGTCCTTGCGGCGGTCGAGGCTGACGATTTCGCTTCGACGCAATCCGCCGGCAAAGCCCAGCAACAGGATCGCGCGATCCCGCAGCCCGCGCAGGTCGAAGCCCAATGTGCCCACCATGGCCAAGATATCCGCGGGCCGGATGGCCTCTTTCTGCGCCGGGGGGCGGGCGTGGCGGCGTCTGATCCCGGCCAGCACGGTGGCGATCTCCGGGTCTTGGCGGTCGAGTGCGAAGCCACGCCGCGCGTAGTTCCAGACCAGTCCGGCAAGCCGGCGCTCGATGGTGGACACCGAAAGGGGGCAGCGGGCCGCAGGGGATTGCCGGTCGTCTGCGGGCGCCGCCATTGCCGTCAGATAATCCCCGACCTGCTCGGGCGAAGGCGGCAGCGGATCGGTGCCCGTCATCCGGCACCAACGCGAGAAATGCGCCCAATCCCGGGCATAGGCTTTCAAGGTATTGTCAGAGGCCGCGCCGCGCGGGCCCGCCCCGGATGGGGCGTGCGCCGGATCGAAACTGTTCTCCGGGGCAGGGGGGCTGATGAGGCGGTTCGACATGCGCCGAAGCCTATGACCGGCCAGCCGAGAAGGCAAGGTTATTGGACGTGAAGAAGGCAAGGGCGGTTTTGACAGTCGAATATGGCGACAAGCGCCGAGATGGGCTAGCCTTGCCGGATGACCTATGCCGCCGCGACCTTCAGCAAAGAGAGTGACATGGCGCTCCGCATGCCGCCCTGGCTTGGCGCCGGGCGGGCCGAAACCTCTGAGGATCTGGCGTTTCTGTCGGGGGCGGCGCTGGCCCATTTGCATCTTGTCCTGGCACAGGGAGCCTTGCCCCTGGCACTGTTGCGCGCGCGGCTGGCCCTGCGGGCGGCCGAGAATTGCGTCGCCCATGCCGGGCGGCCCGAACGGGCGAGCGAGTTGCGCGACGTGGTAGTGTTCCTGCCGCCGGGCCATCAGCCCGGCCCCGCAGGTGAGGTCTATCTGTCCTGGCGCCGGGCCGTGGAACGCCCGCTTTCGGCCAGGGCGTTGCCCCGGGCGCTGCCCAAAACCGAACCGCCTCGGATCGCGGCCTGGCTGGATGCCGGGCAGGGGGCGCCGATCCGGCGCGCGGCCTCTGCCCTGCAAGCGGTTCTCGAGGACAGTCCGGGGGCCGAGGCCACCGCACTTCTGATTGCCGATGCGGTGCTGGCGCGGGCGCTCGGCTGGTCGCATCTCATGCCGCTTCTGTCGCTCGGCCTCAAGCGGCGCGATCTGCGCAAGACCGGTGAGGAGTTGCGGTTGGCCTGTCACCGGGCCGTGGCCGAGGCCACGCGCGAGGCGGCGCGCGAAGCCGCAGAGCTTGGCCAGCGCGCCGCCCGATTGCACGCGGTGGCGCCAAAGCTCCGGGCCAGAGGGGCGGAAGAGGCCGTTCGCCTGTTTCTGACGCGGGATGCGGTGGCGCCGACGGCGCTCACCTCGCTCCGATCAGGCCGGGCCGCCCGCCGGTTCTGCGACCGGCTGGTCGCGCTTGGTGCGGCGCGCGAGCTGACCGGGCGCGACACCTTTCGGCTCTACGGGGTCTGACCATGGCCCGAAGCGAGACCGAGCCGGATTTCGACCGTGAGCTGGAGAGCCTGCCGCCCGAGCTGCGGTGGCGCGAATGGATGCGCCGGATCGAGGCGGTGCTCTTTGCCAGCGCCGCGCCGGTGCCGGCGGATGATCTGGCGCGGGTCGTGGGGCAGGGGGCCTCGGTGGACCTTCTGATCGAGGATCTTGCGGTCGAGCTCGAAGGCCGGTCTTTCGAAATCAGCAAATCCGCCGGCGGATGGCTGCTGCGGACGCGGCCGGCCTATGCGCCGGCGGTCCGCGCGGCGGCGGATGTCGGCGGGCAGGAACTCGACCTGCGGGACTTCGATCTCGCGGTACTGGCGGCCATCGCCTACCACCAGCCAATCACCCGCGACGGGCTCAAGGAGATCTTCGGCAAGGAGATCGGCCGCGACCTGATCGGCAGGCTGCATGCCCTCGGCCTGATCGGGACGGGCCCCAGAAGCCCCCGGCGCGGCGCGCCCTATACCTTTGTCACCACCGACCGCTTTCTCGCGGCTTTCGACATGGAGGCGCTGACCGACCTGCCGGATTGGGAGCAATTGGTGGATGCCGGAATCGCGGCCGCCGGCTAGGATCAGGTGCTGTCTTGCGCCGCGAGAAACCCGGACGTCGCCGCGAAGACGTGGCGGATGACCGCCTCGGGCCCCAGCTCGGCGGTGCGGCGCGTCATCGGCACCTCCAGCGCGAGCGGCAGGTCTTGGGGCAGGGCGGAGAGGAAGCCCGCGAGGTCGATATCCCCTTCGCCCGGCAGCAGGCGCTCGGCCCGGCCGGCGTGCAAGAGCTGTTGCGTGGAATAGGGCGGCGCGACAAGCGCGTCGCAGAGATGGGCAAAGCGCAGGCGCCGCGACGGGATGTGTCGCAGATCGGCCAGGCGACTTTGCGAGCGGTCGAAATGCAGACTGTCGACGAGGATGCCGACATCGGGCGCCGCGCCCTCGACCAGCCGCAGGGCGGCCCCGAGATCGGGCACCACCGTCCAGGGAAAGAACTCCAGCGAGACGCCAAGACCGCGTGCCGCCGCAAGCTCGGAGAGCGCGCCGAGCCGGTCGGCCAGCCGGGACAGATCGGGATCATAGGGGGCGGTGATGACCTCGGAAGCGCCAAGCTCCGCCCCCGCGTCGAGGAAGGATTGCAGCCCGGCGGGGTCGGTCTCGGGCGTGAGCTTGACGAATTCGATGTCATGCACCCGCAGCCCGGTTTCGCGCAGCGCGGCGCAGGTGGCGCGCCGCATTGCCGGATCCGCCATCAGTGGGTAGCCGGGGCTGGTGTCGGTCACCGCGATCAGTCGCAGGCCGACGGCATCGAACCCGGCCTCGGCAGCGGCACGGATCAGCTCCGGCGGCGCCAGCTCGATGGCGGTCAGATGCGCGAGCGAGAGCAGCCGGCTCATGGCGCCGCCCCTGCCGCATGGCGGCCGGCGACAAAGCCGAAAGTGAGCGCCGGGCCGAGGTTGATGCCGCCCGCCGGGTAATGCCCGCCCATGACGCTGGCCATGTCGGTGCCTGCCGCATAGAGGCCGGGGATCGGGCCCGTGCCGGCGCCCAAGACCCGCGCCTGGCCATCGGTCTTCAACCCCGCAAAGGTGCCGAAGCTGCCGGGTACGACCTTGACGGCGTAGAACGGCGGGGTCTCGATCGGGGCGACGCAGGGGTTGGGCGTGACCGCCGGATCACCTTGCAGCCGCATGTAGGCCGAGCTGCCGCGTTGGAACGCCGGGTCTTCGCCGCGACGGGCGCCGGTGTTGTATCGCGCCACGGTTTCCGCCAATCCCGCGCCGTCGATGCCGCAGGCCTGCGCCAGTTCGGCCAGCGTGCCGCCGGTCTTGAGATAGCCCGCGCGCAGCCAGGGCCGGATCGGCACCGGCGCCGGGCGGACGATGCCCAGCCCGTAACGCCGCAGGAACCGCCGGTCGCAGATCAGCCAGGACATCTGTTCATCGCCGGGCGCGGTCGCGGCCTGCATCGCGGTGACGTAATCGTGGTAGCCGAGGCCCTCGTTGCAAAACCGCCGGCCGTCGGCCAGCACGCCGATCACCCCCGGTTTGCCGCGGTCGATGATATGCGGAAAGACGCCGCTGCGGCCGTCGGGCCAATTGACCCGGGAGACCGGACAATAGGCGGCTGGCGCGGCCAGCGTCATATCCTGCCGGCCGCCGGCGGCTTCGCCCAGCCGGAGGCCGTCGCCGGTGGCGGCGGGCACCGCCAGCGGCGTGTGGTGACGGTGGCAGGGATAGCTTGCCCTGCGCCGCGCGAGGTCATGCGGATAGCCGCCGCAGGCAAGTACGATCCCGCGGCGGGTGCGGATGCGGATTTCGGTGTCGCCGACGGTCAGGACGGCGCCGTGCACCCCGGAGGCATCCGAGATCACCTCGGCCAGCGCCTGCCCGGGGCGCAGGTCGACGCCGATTTCGCGCGCCGAAAGCAGGAGCCGCGCCACCAACGCATTGCCGTTGCGCAGGTCCATGCCGCGGCGATGGCGTGCCAGATCCCAGGCGTGGCGGCCCAGCCGCCGGGCGACGTGCAGGGCCGATCTCAGCGAACGGGTTGCAGTCAGGAAGGCCCGCAGGTCGGCCCCGGCCTGGATGGTCATGCCGAGGAAACTGGTTTCACGCAGCGGCGGCCGCAGCAGCGCGATGTCCGGTCCGAGCGCGCGGGCGTCGAAGGCTTGGGCGATGACAGACCGTCCGCCAAGCCCGGCGCCGGGCAGATGGCAGTAGGTGTCGGGAATGGCCGCACCGCAGTCGAAACGCAGCGCGGTCTCGGCCTCGAAAAACCCCACCATCTCCGGCGCGGCCTGCAAGAAGGCCCCGGCAAGCTCGGCGTTGAACGTCTCGCCCAGCACCGCCCGCAGGTAGCGGCGCGGCGCCTCGGGGTCTTCGGCGATGCCCTGACGCCGCGCCACCGGGTTGCCGGGTGCCCAGATCCAGCCGCCCGACCATGCGGTGGTGCCGCCAAGAACCGCGTCTTTTTCCGCCAGCACCACCTTCAGCCCGTGATGCGCCGCGGTTACCGCCGCCGCCAGCCCGGCTGCGCCAGACCCCGCCACCAGCAGGTCGCAGTCTTCGGTCCAGATGTGCTGTTTGTCGGTCATGGCCCGTCCTATCGGTTGATCCGGACCACAGCCTGCGGAGCGCACGCCTTAACGTCAAATGCTTGTTCTTGTCTCCACGTAACTCCATGTTAATCTCGGGGCGAAAGGAGGAACGATGCCCGAAATGACTCTGCGACAGATCGAGGTGATCCGCGCGGTGATGATGACCGGCACGATCAGCGGCGCGGCCCAGATGCTCAATGTCTCGGCCCCCGGCATCAGTCGCCTGGTCAAACATACCGAAGACTCGCTTGGTATCCGGCTGTTCGAGCGCAAGGCCGGGCTTTTTGTGCCTTCGGTCGAGGCCAGCGCGGTCTTCGATCAGGTGCGCGAGGTCTACAAGGGCGTCGCCAACCTGCAATCGGCGGTCGGTGCCCTGCAAAAAGGCGAGGACGTGCGGCTGGCCTTTGGTGCGGCGCCGTCGATTGCCCAGTTCATTGCCGCCCGCGTGCTGAAACGGGTGCGCCGGCGATATGCGGATCTGTTCATCGATCTGAACATTCTCAAGATCGAGGAGACCGTGGACTATCTGCTGCTGGAGCGCGGCGAATTCGTTGTGATGTCGTCGGCAGTGGAGAACGCTTCGATCGAAAACGAACAGATCGCCGAGGGGCGGTTGGTGGTGATCCTGCCCGAGGGGCATGCCCTTGCGGACAGGGCCGAGATTTCCGTGCGCGACTTGACCGACCAGCCCTTGATCGGCGTCGATCCCGCCGATCCTTATGGCGCGTTGCTCGCCCAGCCATTCAGGGATGCTGGGCTGCCGGTGAACCATGCGATGCGCGGCCGGTTTGCCCAGACGGTGGTGAGCTTGGTCCGGCACGGGTTGGGCGTGGCGGTGATCGACGAATTTTCCGTGGCCGAGGTCTATATGCCCGGTCTGGTGCGCCGTCCGCTGCGCGAGGAGGTCACCGTCAAATCCTTTGTGGTGCGCAAGAAGGGCCGGGTGCTGTCGGGCTTTGCCGAAAACGCAATAAGTCACTTTCGTCGCGAACTGGGGCGGGCGGTGGCACAAGGGCCCGAGTTTCGCCGGTCAGAATAACATTAGGTTAATCATTTCTAGATTTGAGTATTTGACGTTACGCCGCGCCATCTGTGATAGTCCGCCTGTCCCGGGCTGGGAAGTTGCCTGGCCCGACTGTTTGAAGATTTGGGAGGATACAGATGAAACGAGCCATTTGGGGCGCGCTCGGCGCGCTCGCGCTGTCGGCGACCGCAGCCGTCGCGGAATACCCGGAAAAGGAAATCCAGGGCATCATCCAATGGGGGGCCGGTGGTTCGACCGACACGGTGATGCGCTCTGTCACGCCGCATGCCGAAGAGGTTCTGGGCGGCAGTGTCGTCATGCAGAACATGACCGGCGCGGTGGGCGCGATCGCGCTGAACCATGTCGCGGGGGCTTCGGCCGACGGCTACACCCTGCTGATGGGCGCGGAAAATCCGATGCTCTACAAGATCATGGGCCTGGGTGACAAGGATTACGGCGAGTTCATTCCGATCAACATCCTGGCCCGTGGCACGCCCATTCTGGTGGCCAACAAGGATGCGCCGTTTGACGATTACGCCGGCATGATGGAACACATCAAAGCCAACCCTGGCGAGGTCCGCTTTGGTGCCACCGGCCCCGGCGGCCTTCCCTCGGTGATTACCGCGATGATCAACACCGTCGAGGGGGAACTGGATGTGATTGCCGTGCCCTATGACGGCGACGGCCCGGCGCTGACCGCGCTTCAGGGCGGGGCAATCGACGTGATGCCGGCCGTCCTTGGGGCCGCCATCGAAGGCATCCGCGCCGGCAACATGAAGCCGCTGGCGGTGTTCGACGTCGCCGCCAACGACAAGCTGCCCGGCGTGCCCGCCGTGACGGAGTTCAACGACGGCTACAGCACCTATCTGCCCTGGGGCCCGTTCTTTGGGGTCTTTGCCCCCAAGGGCACGCCGGACGATGTGGTGGCCAAGCTGTCCGACGCCTTCGCCGCCGGCGTCGAGCACCCGGATTTCGTGGCGCTGATGGAGAACCGCGGCTTTACCCTGATGGGCATTGCCGGAGACGAGGCCGAGGAATTCCTGTCGAAATGGCAGCAAGGCACCGCCTGGCTCCTGCAAGACGCGGGCCTTACCAAAGCCTCGCCCGAGGAGTTCGGCATCGCCCGTCCTGGCGAGTGATTGCCTGACCGGCGGCCCGTTCGTCCCGCGTAACCGGCGCCGCGCGTTCCATTCGATGCGCGGCGCCATTCATTTCAGCAGGCCTTCCAGGGAGGACGCCATGCAACATATCGACCCCGAACATCACGACGGCACCTCCGACGCCACGCCCGGCGGCGCTTCGGATCAGCGGCGGCCCGGAGAACTGGTCTTTGCGGGGCTGATGCTGGCGGTCAGCCTCGGCCTGTTCTGGAGCGCGTATGGCATTTCAGGCTTCGAAGCGCTCTCGGCCCCCGGTTCGGTGCCGATGGCCACGACGGTGGTGATGGTTCTGGCTTCGCTGCTGGTGCTGCTGAAAACCGCGAAACTGCCGCTTGATCGCAGCGAGACGCTGGCGCGCGACATCCTTCCGCCGGCCGTGGTGCTGTTTTCGCTGGCGCTTGCAATCTACGGCATTTTGCTGAAACCGCTGGGCTTCCTGCCGACCTCGGCGCTGTTCCTGATCCTGGCGATCAAATTCCTCGCCCGGCGCGGCTGGGTCTGGACGCTGACCGTTTCGCTTGGCAGCCTGATCGTGATCTGGCTGATCTTCCGCATCGTCTTTTCGGTGCTGATGCCCGCCGGCATCCTGCCCGAAGCCGAGTTCATCCAGTTTTTCCGCGATCTGTTCCGGGCGGAGGGGGCGCAATGAGCGCTGTGATGGACTTTCTCACCGTCTTCAGCCAGCCGCAGCTTTTGCTGCTGGTGGGGCTCGGCACCTTTGCCGGGGTTTATGTCGGCGCCATTCCGGGGCTTTCGGTCACCATGGCGGTGTCGATCCTGATCTCCTTTACCTTCTCCTGGGATGTCTATCCGGCGATCTCGTTGATGATCGGCATCTACATGGGCGGCGTCTATGGCGGCTCGCGCACCGCGATCCTGCTCAACATTCCCGGCGCACCCTCGGCCATCGCCACGGCGCTTGACGGCTATCCCATGGCGCTCAGGGGCGAGGCCGGCGAGGCCATCGGCGTGACCACCGTCATGTCCTTCATCGGCGGCTTCATCGGCATCGGCGTGCTGGCGCTGTTCGCGCCGCTGATATCGGACTTCGCGCTGACCTTCCAGCCGCGCGATTACATGCTGCTGGCGATCCTGGGTATCCTGCTGGTCGGTTCGCTGAGCCAGGGTTCCCTGGTCAAGGGCATCTTTGCCGGCGCCCTGGGCATTGCCATCGGCGCCGTCGGCCGCGACCCGCTGACCTTTGCCGAACGCTTCACCTTCGACTTCCAGATCCTCGAAGGCGGCATCTCCTTCATCGCGGTGATGATCGGCATGTTCGGCGTCTCCGAAGCGCTGGCCCAGCTGCACCATGTCGACAAGGACGCGGTGCGCCAGAAGATCTCGCGCATCGTGCCCTCGCTCTCGACGGTCAAGAAACACCTGCCGCTGTCGCTCCAGACCTCCTCGATTGGGGTGGTCATCGGCGCCCTGCCCGGCACCGGCGGCGACATTGCGGCGCTGATGGCCTATGACCACGCCAAGCGCGTCACCAAGTCGCCCGAGCGCGAATTCGGCGATGGCGCGATGGAAGGGCTTGTCGCGCCCGAAACCGCCAACAACGCCGCCGTCGGCGGCGCCTTCATCCCGATGATGACACTGGGCATTCCCGGCGACGCGGTGACCGCGATCATGATCGGCGCGCTGTTCATCCACGGGCTGAACCCCGGGCCGATGCTGATGATCGACCAGCCCGACATGTTCTGGTTCATCGTCGGCGCGCTGGTGACGGCCAATTGCTTCATGCTTCTCTTTGGCCTGACCGGGATCAAGCTTTTCACCAGGATCGTGGAGATGCCGCGCGCGGTGCTGATTCCCCTGATCATGCTGCTCAGCATCGTCGGCGCCTATGCGGTGAACAACTCGATTTCCGATGTCTACTGGATGCTCGGCTTCGGCGTATTCGGCTACTTCATGCGGCATTACGGCTATCCGCTGGGGCCGGTGATCCTCGGCGTGATCCTGTCGCGCCTGCTCGACGACAACTGGCGTCGCGCGATCATCTCGGAGCGCGAAGACCTTGGCCGCTTCTTTCATGGTATCGTGACAAGCCCGCTGTCGTTGGTGCTCTTTGCCGCGGTGATCCTGATTTTCGTCAGCCAGACCCCGCTCTGGTCCGAGGGCAAGGCCCGCGTCTTTGGCCGCAAGGGAGAACAGCAATGACCCGCAGCATCAAGCTCGGCCTGATCGGCGACAATATCGCCCGCTCCAAATCGCCGCGCCTGCACCGAACCGCGGGCAAACTGGCGGGGTTTGACGTCACCTATGACCGGCTGATCCCGAAAGACCTCGGCCAGAGCTTTGACGAGGTCTTTGACCGGGCGCAGGGCGGCGGCTATCGCGGCATCAACGTCACCTATCCCTACAAGGAAATCGTCTCCGCCAAGGTCGCGGTCTCCGATCCGCTGGTCCGTGGCATCGGCGCGGTGAACACCGTGGTCTTTGACGCAGACGGGCCGAAAGGCTTCAACACCGATTACTCCGGTTTCAAGGCGGCCTACAGATCGGTGCGCGGCGATGCCGCGCCCGGCACCGTCTGCCTGATCGGCACCGGCGGGGTGGGCAAGGCGGTGGCCTTCGGGCTGATCGCGCTGAACGCACGATCGATCCGCTGCGTCGATCTCGACCCGGCCAAGGCCGAAGGGCTGGCCACGGCCTTGCGCGCCCTCGGCTCCGACAGCCGGATCGAAACCGTCACCGGGGCCATCGCCGCCGCCGAAGGGGCGGACGGGATCATCAATTGCACGCCGTTGGGCATGGTGGGCATCGGCGGCACGCCGCTGCCGGTCGAGGCAATGGCCGGCGCCACTTGGGCCTTCGACGCGGTCTACACGCCGGCCGATACGCAGTTCCTGCAAGACGCCGAGGCTGCGGGGCTGGCGGTGATCTCGGGCTACGAGCTGTTTTTCGGACAGGGCGTCGATGCCTGGGGCATCTTTACCGGCGCCGATCTCGATCACGCCGCCCTGCGTGATGCCATTCAGGGGGACAAGGCATGAAAACCTCCATCGCCACCGTCTCGATCTCGGGCAACCTGCCGGAAAAACTCGAGGCGATTGCCGAAGCCGGCTTTGACGGGATCGAGATCTTCGAGCAGGATTTCATTGCCCATGACGGCAGCCCGCGCGAGGTGGGCGACATGATCCGTTCGATGGGGCTGGAAATCACCCTGTTTCAGCCGTTCCGCGATTTCGAAGGTCTGCCGGAGCCGCTGCGCGCCAAGGCTTTTGACCGCGCCGAACGCAAGTTCGACCTGATGCAGGAGCTGGGCACCGAACTGGTGCTGGTCTGTTCCTCCTGCCATCCGCAGGCGCTGGGTGGCATCGACCGGGCGGCGGCGGATTTCCACGAACTGGGCGAACGCGCCGCCCGGCGCGGGTTGCGTGTGGGTTATGAGGCGTTGGCCTGGGGCCGGCACGTCAACGACCACCGCGACGCCTGGGAAATCGTCCGCCGGGCCGATCATGAAAACGTCGGCATCATCCTCGACAGCTTTCATTCACTGGCCCGCCAGATCGACCCCGACACCATCCGCCGCATCCCCGGCGACCGCATCTTCTTTGTGCAACTGGCCGACGCCCCGCAAATCGAGATGGACCTGCTTTACTGGTCACGCCATTTCCGCAACATGCCGGGCGAAGGCGATCTGGCGGTCACCGACTTCATGCGCGCTGTGATGGCGACCGGCTATGCCGGCCCGATCAGCCTCGAAATCTTCAATGACCAGTTCCGCTCCGGCCCGCCGAAAACCATTGCCAAGGACGGCCATCGCTCGCTGATCGCGCTGATGGATGACGTGCGCCGGGCCGAGCCCGCGCTGGCTTTCACCTCCGCCGAAATGCCGGCCCGGTCCTCTGTCGACGGGGTGTCCTTTGTCGAGTTCGCGACCCGCGGCGCCGAGGCCGACAGGCTCGAGGCGATGCTGGAAACCTTGGGTTTCCACCAGTCGGGGCGCCATATCGCCAAGAAGCTCTCGCTCTGGACCCAGGGCGAGATCCGTATCGTGGTGAACCGCGAAACCACTGGCTATGCCAGCAGCGCCTACAACATGCACGGCACCAGCGTCTGCGACATCGGCCTCTCGGTCCCGGATGCCGCGGATGCGGTGGCGCGGGCAAGGCAGCTCGGGGCCAAACCCTTCGAACAGCCGGTCGGCCCGGGCGAGTTGCAGATTCCGGCGATCCGAGGCCTTTCGGGCAGCGTGTTGCATTTCATCGACGAGGCCAGCGGGCTGAGCGACGTCTGGTCGGTCGAATTCACCTCGTCGGGTGCGCAAGCCACGGGCGCCGGCCTCACCCGGATCGACCACCTGGCCCAGACCATGAGCTATGACGAAATGCTCAGCTGGTCGCTGTTTTACACCACGCTGTTCGAGATGGACAAATCGCCCATGGTCGATGTCGTCGATCCCGACGGGCTGGTTCGCAGCCAGGCGCTGGAAACCCGCGACGGCCGGTTCCGCATCACGCTCAACGGCGCGGAAACCCACCGCACCATGGCGGGCAATTTCCTGGCGGACAGTTTCGGCGCCTCGGTGCAGCATGTCGCGTTCTCGACCGACGATATCTTTTCCACCGCCGAAGAGCTGGCCCGACGCGGCTTTGAGCCGCTGCCGATGTCGGAGAACTATTATGCCGATCTCGCGGCGCGGTTCGACCTGCCACCGGGGATGCTCGACCGGCTCGCGGCGGCGAATATTCTCTATGACGAGGACGCCGGCGGCGCGTTTTTTCAGCTCTATTCCCGGCCCTATGCCGGCGGAATGTTCTTTGAGATCGTGGAACGGCGCGCGGGTTATGGCGGATACGGCGCCCCGAATGCGCCGTTTCGGATCGCGGCGCAAAAGCGCCTGATGCGCGGCAAGGGCGTGCCCAGCCGATAGGCGGTGCCCCGAGCCGACCCGCCGTTCCGGTCTCAGCCGGTCAGCGCGACCGGCAGTCCGCTTGCGGCCGAGTTCTTGACCGCCTCGATCACCTCGAGCGCTGCCAGCCCGTCGCGCGCCGAGACAAGCGGCGCGGCCTCGCCCCGGACGACGGCGGCGAATTGTTCGATCTGAAGGATCAGCGGATCGGTGAGGTCGAAAGGGAAGCGGGTGGCCGAAAGCGGCTCCCACCAGGATCGCGTCGCCGGGTTGCGCCACAGCGCGAGGTTGGGAAGCGACAGCGAGCCCTCGGTGCCGCCCAGCCAGTAACAATCCTCGGACGTGGCGGGGTAGGCCGGGTTTTCCCGCGCCGTCAGCTCCCAGCTCCAGGGCGCGACGGCGGTGTCGCAGACATTGACCGTACCCAGCGCGCCCGAGGCAAAGCGCAGCAGGATCACCGCGGTCTCTTCGACCTCGTTGCCGCGCACGGCGTTGGATTCCATCGCCTGCACGCTGACCACAGGCCCCACCAGGTGCAGCAGCAGATCGATGTCGTGGATCAGGTTGAGGTAGACCGGCCCGGCGCCTTTCCGGCGCCGCCAGTCGGTGGTGAAATAGCTATCGGGCTTCATGAACCAGGTGGTGCCCTGCACGCTGGCGATCTGGCCCAGACGGCCTTCGTCGATCAGCGCCTTTGCCCGGGCGATCAGCGGGTTGTGCCGCCGGTGGTGGCCAACGGCGGCGGCGACGCCTGCGGCCTCTGCGGCCGCCACGATGCGGCGCGCGCCGGGCAGGTCGGTGGCGATGGGCTTTTCCACCAGCACCGGCAGACCGGCGTCGATACAGGCGAGCGCGCCCGCCTCATGCAGCCTGTTCGGCGTGGCGAGGATCACCCCGTCGATGCCGCCGGCGGCGATCATTTCCTCAAGCGTGAGGTAACCGGGCACGCCGTGCGCCCGGGCCGCGGCCTGGCCGGCTTCGGCGGGATCGACGATGCAGGCCAGGGTCGCCGCGGCCGTCTTGTCGATCGCCTCGATGTGGCGGATGCCGATCAGACCGGCGCCGACGACGGCGAGCTTCGGGCCCTCGGTCATTATCCGGCGGCTCCGGCCAGGGAGCAGATCCGCCGCACGCCGGCGACATAGCCGTCGAGCCCCAGCCCGGCGATCACCGCGTCGGCGCGATGCGAGACATAGGAATGATGGCGAAAGGTCTCGCGCTTGTGGATCTGGCTGATGTGCACCTCCATCACCGGCGCCTCGAAGGCATTGAGCGCGTCGAGGATGGCAATCGAGGTGTGGCTGTAGGCGCCGGGGTTGATGACGATGCCGCAGGCCGCCTCGCGGGCCTGGTGAATCCAGTCGACGATCTGGCCTTCGTGGTTGGATTGCAGCGCCTTGATCTCGAAGCCCTCGGCGCAGGCCTCCTGGCACATGCGCGCCACGTCATCGAGCGTCTCGTGGCCGTAGATCTCCGGCTGGCGCTTGCCCAGAAGGTTCAGGTTGGGGCCGTTGAGCAGGTAGATGGTTTTCATCGCGTGGGTCTTTCGTGTCGGAACGGGAAGAACATGCGGGCCGGCTGGGGCCGCCTAGCCCTGATAGCCAAGCATCCGCGGCAGGAACAGCACCAGGTCGGGCACCAGGATCAGCACCAGCAGCGCCATCACCAGAACCGCAAGGAAAGGCAGCACCTCGCGGATGATCTCGGCCAGGGGGATGCGGGTGACCGCGTTGATGACGAACAACAGGATGCCATAAGGCGGGGTGATCAGCCCGACCATGCAGTTGACCACCGCGACCACGCCGAAATGCACCAGGTCGATGCCCAGTTCGCGGCAGGTCGGAATGAACAGCGGCAGGATGACCAGGATGATAGTCGTCGCATCCAGCACGCAGCCCAGCAGCAGAATCAGCAGGTTGACCCCCAGCAGGAAGGCCAGTGGCGAAATGTTCAGATCGACCATCGCCGCGGCCATCATCGAGGGGATGTTCTCGGAGGCGACGATGAAGTTCAGGATCAGCGCGCCACCGATCACCAGGCCGACGGCGGCCGAGGAGCGGGCGCTTTCGACAAGGATATGGTAGAACGCCCCGAGCGACAGCGCGCGATAGAAGACGGCGGCCAGGATCAGCGCGTAAAAGGCGGCGACGGCGGCGGCCTCTGTCGGCGTGGTGACGCCGCCATAAATGCCGTACAGCAGGATCGCCGGCATCAGCAGCGCCGGAAAGGCATTCACGGTCAGCGCCGGCAAATCCCTCACTGGCACCGGATCTTCGGTGCCGAAGTCGCGGCGGTGGGCAATGAACCAGTTCATCCCCATCAGAACGCTGCCGAGGAACAGGCCCGGCACGATGCCGCCGAGAAACAGGTAGCCGATGGATTCGTTCGAAACCAGCGCATAGAGCACCATCGGGATCGACGGCGGGATGATCGGGCCGATCACCGCAGAGGCGGCAGTGATCGCGGCGGCATAGCCGCGGGTGTAATGCCCCGACTTGACCATCATGTCGATGATCACCTTGCCGATCCCTGCTGCATCCGCCACCGCAGAGCCGGACATGCCGGAAAAGATCAGCGACGCCACCACGTTGACATGGCCCATCCCGCCCTTGAACCGGCCCACGAGCCCGACGCAGAAGCGCAGCAGCCGGTCGCTGATGGTGCCGGCGTTCATGATGTTCGCGGCGACGATGAAAAGCGGCACGGCAAGCAGGATAAAACTCTGATAAACCCCGTCCATCAGTGTCTTGCCGGCGATGCCGATGCTCTGGCCACCGAGAAAGAGATAGACCAGCGAGGCCAGCAGGATCGCATAGGCGACCGGCATGCCGATGCCCGCAAACAGGAAGAGCGAGATCAGGCAGAGCGTGAATTCGAGGCTCATGTATCGTCGGCCTTGTGGATGTCTTTGCCTTTTTCGCGGGCCAGCGCCTCGTAGTGGTGCAGGTCCTCTTCCGCACCTAGGCGCCAGGCCTTCCAGCCGCGGATCGCATAACGAACCGGCACGATCAGGAGAAAGGCGATATAGATCATGTAGATATGCAGCATACGCACATCCGCGCCGAACAGCGTCTCGAGCGTGGCGGTGCGTTTCAGCCGCAGGATGTAGAAACGGTCCCAGGTCGGGCCGATCGAGGCCAGAAGCCCGATGATGATGGCCAGCGCCGCGACGATCACGAACCATTTGCGCAGCGCCGGATTGACGCCCTGATAGAGGATATCAAACGTCACGTGGTCGCGCTCGCGCACGATGAAGGCATTGCCCCAGAACACCAGCCAGATCCACATGAGCAGGCAGAATTCCAGCGTCCAGCCAAAGTTTTCGGGGCTGAGAAAGGGCACCGCTTCGGCGACCCCGGGAACACGCGCCGAATAGCGGATGAAAATCTGGATGATGAAGGTGGCGAACATGGCGGCCATCATCATGGCCGCCATGAATTCTGTCAGGCGGGACGCCCCGTTGATCAACCTCTTCATCGCGGTTTCCCCCGAGGCGCGCTAGATCAATTGCCCAGGGCGTTGATCTTCTCGAGCAGACCCTCGGGCCAGGTCTCGGCATATTCGCTGTCGAGATACATAGTCTGCACCCGCTCGCGGAAGGCCGCGACATCGGGCTCATAAACGGCGAGGCCCTGCTCTTCGAGGAAAGAGCCCAGCTCGGCTTCCTTCTGAAGCTGGTTCTCGCGCGCGAATTCGGCGGTGGCATCGGCAGCGGCCTGCACCACCTCCTGCTGTTCCGGCGTCATGCTGTCCCAGGTCGCCTTGGAGAGCGCCAGATAATTCAGGTCGACCAGGTGCGAGGTCAGGACGATCTGGTTGGTCACCTCGTAGAATTTGGCATCCACCACCGTGGGCAGCGGATTGTCCTGGCCATCGACCGAGCCGGTGGAGAGCGCGGTATATACCTCGGTAAAGGCCATCGGCGTCGGGTTCGCGCCAAGCGCGCGGCCGAGGAACTGCCAGGCGTCGGTGCCCGGCATCCGCAGGTTCACACCGGCCAGATCCTCCGGGGTCATGACGGTCAGCTCATCCTTGGTCTGGCGCAGGTTCACCTGGCGGCGGCCGAGATACATCACGGTCAGAAGCTTGACGCCCAGCTCGTCCTCGGCCTTCTGTTTGAAGTCATCCATCAGCGGATCGTTGAACACCGCCACCTGATGCGCCGCGTCCTGATGCACATAGCCGGCGGTAAAGATCGAGAATTCGGGGAAGAACGTCGCCAGTTCCTGTGCCGAGGTGATCGACATTTCCAGATCGCCCACGGCAATGGCTTCCAGTTCGGTGCCCTGGGCAAAAAGCGTGGCGTTCCAATGCGGCTCGAAATCGGCGATCTCGCTGACCATCGGGCCGAATTTTTCCAGCAGCGCGACAGCGCGCTGATCGGTATCGGACGACACGGCGGACAGGCGCAGCTTGATCTTGTCCTGTGCGGCGGCGGGGGTAAAGGCCAATGCGGTCGCGGTGGCCAGGGCGGCCGCCATCACCGAACGGCGGGCAAATTTCGTGGTCATCAGATTCCTCCCAGTGGTGACACGAGATGCCGCTTTTTTATGCGGTCATAGTGTCAGGTCGCACATTCTTCGATTCGAATCAACGCATGAAGTCAAAAATTTCCGTTGAATAAAGAAATCTCATACGATTTTCATTTTGTATGGTGTTATGGATCGGGCGCCCAGACCGGCGGATTGGCTGCCAGGCTGTCTTCGACTCCGCCGTCGATGTGGCGCCGCAGAACCTCCTTCGCACGCGCCCCGTCGCGGTCGAGGGCCGCCTGCATAAGCTGTTGATGTTGCTCGACGGCAATCGCGCCTCGGAAGGTCAGAGCCAGCATCTGGTAGCGCAGGTAGCGATCAAAGACATTGCCATGCACCGCCATCAACGAGGCCGAGCCGCAGGCGCTGATCAGCGCCTGATGGAACTCCCAATCGTAGCGCTTCCACTCTTCGCGAGCCGAGAGATCGTTGGCCAGCATGCGTTCTTCCATGCGGTGAAGCTTGTGATGCGCGGCCACGACCTGGCCTTCCCATTCGGTATCGCCGGCGGCAAATGACAGGTCCATCGCATGAGATTCCAGCAGGATCCGCAGATCGGCGATTTCCCGCAGCTCCTGCCGCGAGACCCCGGCGACAAAAAATCCGCGCTGGCCGCTGGTTTCGATCAGCCGTTCCGACACTAGGCGGTTGAGCACTTCGCGCAGGGTCGAAACGCTTGCGTTGTAACGGGCTTTCAGCGCCTCCAGCTTCAGCTTTTCGCCGGGCTTGAGATTGCAGAACACGATGTCCCGACGCAGCGCGTCAAAGACCGTGGTAGAGATCGTCTGGTCGTCGGATGGATGTTTCATGAGGGAATTGTAGACAAGCCGCACCGTCATCGCTAGAAAAAATATCCGACGAAATGTCTAATGTCATATGAAGATCGATTTGTTGGCCCGTTCGCGGGCCGGCCCGTGATCTGGCTATCGGGAGCGGTGGAATGGTCGATATCAACGGACAGACCCGCCTCATCGCGCATCTCGGCGTGCCGACCGAGAGCTTCAAGGCGCCGATGATCTACAACCCGTGGTTCGCCCATCGCGGCATCAATGCGGCGGTCGTGCCGATGGGTTGCGATGTGGGCGATTTTCCCGACTTCCTGCGGCTGGTGTTCCGGCTGCGCAACATCGGCGGTGCGCTGGTCACCATGCCGCACAAGGTTGCCACCGTAGGCCTGCTTGATCAGGCGAGCGTTGCGGTGCGGATCTGCGGGGCCTGCAACGCGGTGCGGCGCGATGACGAAGGCCGACTTGTCGGCGACATGTTCGACGGCGAAGGTTTTGTTCGCGGCGTGCTGCGCAAGGGCCGACGGGTCGCAGGCGCGTCGGCGCTGGTGGTCGGAGCCGGCGGCGTGGGCTCTGCGATTGCCGCCTCGCTTGCGGCGGCAGGGGCGGCGCGCATCGGCCTGCATGACGTCAGTGCCGGGGCCGCCGAGGGGCTCGGGGCGCGGCTGCGGCAGCATTATCCCGCGTGCGAGATCCTGACCGGATCGAAGGATCCCGCGGGCTTTGACATCGTGGTCAACGCGACGCCGCTGGGCATGCGGCCGGGCGATCCGCTGCCGCTGAACCCGGAGCGGATCGACCCGACGACCCTGGTGGGCGAGGTGGTGATGAAGGTGCAGGAAACGCCGCTGCTGGCCGCCGCTCGTGCCAGGGGCTGCGAGACCCAGGTCGGCACCGACATGCTGTTCGAGCAGATCCCTGCCTACCTCGAATTCTTTTGCCTGCCGTCGACGACGCCGGAAGAGTTGCGGCGGCTGGCGCGGATCGAATATTGAGCGTCAGCCCGCCGGGATCACCACGGCGCGCTGACTGTTGTTGAGTGGCGTCAAAGGCGCGCGCAGACGCTCCCAGGCGGGTTCGGCGGATTTCTCTGCCAGCATCGCCTTGAGCGCCGGGATCACCGGCACCGAGACAATCCGGGTGACCTCTTCTGACAGGGCGCGGTCTTCCGTGGCGCTGTCGAAAAGCTGTTTCAGCCGCCTGGGGCAGAGGTTGGCGACGCCCGAAATCGCCCCGCCGCCGCCCAGGGCCGCCGCACGGTGCAGCAGGCGTTCGTCGCCGATCAGCACCGGAATCGTGTTGAGGCCGAGCAGGGCCTCGGCGTTGCCCCAGTCGCCGGAGCTGTCCTTGATCGCACGGATGCGCGCGGGGAAATCGGCGACCAGCCGGCCGACCAGGGCGACCGAAAGCGGGACGCCCGTGACCTGGGGGATATGATAGAGGATGTACCTCGCGCGGCTGTCGCAGCGGGCGAACAATTCGGCGTGCCAGTCGTAAAGCCCGTCATCACCGTTGCCTTTGAAGTAGAACGGCGGCAGCAGCAGGAAATTCTCGATCCCCTGCGCCAGCCCTTCCTCGACCTGCGTTGCTGCATCTTCGACCGACGGGGCACATATGCCCAGCACGATGCGCGCGCGCGGCACGGCGGAATTGGTCAGTGCGTCGATGCCGCGCAGGCGCGCCTGCCGGCCGATCGAGGCGCCTTCGCCGGTCGTGCCATAAAGCGCCACGCCGTCCGCACCCTCGGCCAACAGGGCTTCGGCGTGCCGGACAAGGAGGTCGGTATCGATGTCGCCACGCTCGGTGAACGGTGTCAGCAGTGCGGTGTAAATCCCGAATCTTTCCACGATGATCCTCCCTCCGGTCTGGCTGCCACTAGCCGTGACAACCGCAGGATAGTCAATCGCGCATCCCGCGACCGCAAAGCAGAACGGCCCGGGCAGGCCGGCGTCAGGCCACCCGCCCGGTGCTGCGGATCCCGGAGATCGCCTGGATCAGATTGTCTTCGGTGACCTCGTCAGAGGTAAAGGTCCGCATGATCCGGCCGGAATACATCGCGACGATCCGGTCGCTGACATGCAGCACCTCGGGCATTTCCGAAGAGATCACGATCACAGCATAACCCTGTGCGGCCAGATCGCGGATCAGATTGTGGATTTCGGATTTCGATCCGACATCAATGCCCCGCGTCGGCTCATCCACGATCAGGACACGCGGATGCATCGACAGCCATTTGCCGATCACGATCTTCTGCTGGTTGCCGCCAGAGAGATTGCCGACGAGCTGTTTCCAGCCCGGCGTGCGAATGTCGAGCTTGTCGCGGTACTGGTCGAAAATCGCCACCTCGGAGCCTTCGGCGACGAAGGGCCCGGCCGTGAGATCGTCGACCTGCGGCAGGGTCATGTTGTCACGGCAATTCATGCCCAGCACCAGCCCCTGGCCCTTGCGATCCTCGGGCACAAGCGAAATGCCGAGGGCGATGGCGTCGGCCGGGGAGTTGATGCGCACCTCTGCCCCATCGAGCAGAATGCTGCCGGCAGAGGGGTCGCGCAGGCCGAACAGGGTCTCGGCAATCTCGGTGCGTCCCGCGCCGACCAGCCCGTAGAACCCCACCACCTCGCCGCTGCGCACCTCGAAATCGATTTCCTGAAACAGCGGCCCGCAGGAAAGCCCGCGCACCTCAAGCGCCACGTCGCCAAGCGTGTGATGGCTGACATTGCGGCTGAGGTCGAGACTGCGGCCGATCATCAGCTGGGTGACCTCTTCCTCGGTGGTCTCGGCGGTGTCGAGCGTGCCGCGATACTGGCCGTCGCGCAGCACGCTGATCCGGTCGGTGATCTTGAAGATTTCCTCCATCCGGTGCGAGATATAGATGATGCCGACACCGGCGGATTGCAGATCGGCGATCACGTCGAACAATACCACCTTTTCCGCATCGGTGAGCGAGGCGGTGGGCTCGTCGAAGATCACCGCCTTGGCCTCGACCGTCAGGGCGCGGGCAATCTCGACCATCTGCTGGTTGGCGATCGACAGGTCACCAACCCGGGTCCGGGCGTCGAAGCTCACCTTGAGCTTTTTCAGGATCGCATCGGTGCGGGCATATAGCCGGTCCCAGTCGACCAGCCCGAAGCGCTTGCGCGGCAATTCGCCCAGATAGATGTTCTCGGCCACCGTCAGCTCTTCGGCGAGGCTCAACTCCTGGTGGATGAAGACGATGCCCTTGGCCTTGGCCTCGAGCGGGCCGGACATGACGACCGGTCGCTCGCCAACGATGATCTTGCCGGCGTCGGGCTGGTGAATGCCGCCCAGCACTTTCATCAGGGTGGATTTGCCGGCGCCGTTTTCGCCCATCAGCGCATGCACTTCGCCCGGCATGACGGAGAACGACACACCGTCGAGCGCACGCACCCCGGGAAAGGTCTTGACGATGCCTTCGAGCCGCAGGGCAGGGGTGTCATCGGTCATATCTTCAGCTCCTCTTTGCCCTTGACGTTCAGCTGCCTGTCGAGAAACAGCACCGCGATCAGGATCAGGCCGATGACGAGGTTCACCGTCGATGTATCGGCACCGATATGGGCCAGCCCCTTGCGCAGCAGCTGGATTGCCAGCACGCCGCCAAAGGTCGATACGATCGAACCCGCGCCGCCGGCCAGCTTGGTGCCGCCCAGCACCACGGCCGTGATCACCCAGAGCTCGTAGAGCTCGCCGTCATTGGGATTGACCGAGCCGCTTTCGGAATAGAACACCACCGCCGAGAGCGCCGCCAGAAAACCGATGATCATGAAGTTGATCATCATGTGCGGACCGACCCGGATACCGGCATTGACCGCCGCTTCGCGGTTGTCACCGATGGCATAGGCGTTGCGGCCGTGCACAGTGCGGTTCATCAGGAACCAGATCACCGCCGTCACGATCAGCAGAAACCAGGTGGCCGTGTGCAGCCAGAGAAACTGCGCCTCGGCGAAATCCACCAATGTCCAGTTGAGATGCGAGGTCGGCTGTTCGCCGTTGTACATGAAGACCAGCCCGCGATAGCCGAGCATCGAGCCGAGGGTGACGATGAAGGCATCGACCCCGGTTTTCCAGACGATCAGCCCGTTCAGCGCGCCCAGGGCAACCCCGGTCAGCAGTGCCAGCAGCCAGGCCACGGGGATCACCGCATCGCCGAGACCGGCAAAGACCGGCCAGCTCATCGCATCCAGAAGCACGATGGCGCAGATCGCATAGGTGGCGCCGACCGAGAGATCGATATTGCCGTTGATCATGATCACCGTCATGCCCATGGCGATGATGCCGATCGGCGCCGACTGCTTGAACAGCAGCAGCATGTTGTCGAAATCCATGAAGGCCTTTTCGCTCAGCGACAGGAACTCGCCCGCCACCGAAAAGAAGATCAGCTCGAGCACGATAAAGCCCCAGATGGCGCCGCGCTTGAGAAAGGTCGAAAGCGTTCCGGGTTGCATGGTCATCCTCCTTCAGGCGATCGGCGACAAGAGCTTGCCGCGTTTGGCCGCGACATCGAGCCAGACGGCGAGGATGATGATCACCCAGGTCACCACATACTGGACATAGAATTGCAGGCCGACCAGCAGCAGGCCGTTCTGGATGAAGCCCAGGATCAGCACGCCGATCACGGTCTTGAAGATCGTGCCCGACCCGCCCAGAAGCGATGCGCCGCCAAGGATCACCGCCGCCAGAACCTCCAGCTCCAGCCCCTGGCCGACGGTGTTCTGCGAGCCCAGCGAACGGCTGGCCTGGATCAGCCCGGCGGTGGCCACGCAGAAGGCCGACATCAGGTAGCAGGCGAAGACCACGCGCGCCCGTCGGATGCCGGAAAAGGTGGCCGCGGTGCCATTGCCGCCCACCGCATAGACCTTGCGGCCGAAGGGCGTCCGGGCCAGGATTGTTCCCAGCACGGCGGCCAGCAGCAGAAAGATCAGGATCGGCACCGGGATGCCCAGGGCCTCGCCCTGGCCGAAGACCGAAAACCAGGTTCCCGCCTTGTCGGCGATGTCCATGTTCTGGCCGCCGGAATAGGTCAGCGTCAGCCCGTGGATCGCCGAGAGCATGCCGAGGGTGACTATCAGCGAGTTGAGCTTGAGATAACCCACCAGAAAGCCGATGAAGGCGCCGAGGCAGAGGGTCATGGCGAACATCGCCGGGATTGCCAGCGTCGGGCCGAGCTTGTCGTGCAGGTCGAGCACCACGATGGTCGAGAACGACATCATCGAACCGACCGACAGGTCGAGATTGCCGCTGATGACCACGAAGGTCACCCCCAGCGCCATGACGCCGAGAATGGCCGAGGACCGGACCACGCCCAGGATATTGTCAGGGTCCAGAAAGCGCTGATTGGCCAGCGTGAACCCGATGATAAAGAGCGCAAAGGCTACCAGGATGCCCTGGCGGGCCAGAAAGCCCCCGATCTGTGTCTTGGTGACGCTTGTCATGCGGTCCTCCCCTGCGGCGCGCTCCCGGCGCCGTTCCTGTCAACCAGCCGAACGGTGGCGCCCCTGCCTGCGGAGCGCCCCGCTCAGACCAAAGTCATGCCGCCGTCGATCATCACGATCTGGCCGGTCATGTAGTCGCTGTCGCGCGAGGCCAGAAAGGTTGTCGTGCCGGTGATGTCCTCCGGCCTGGCGACGCGGCCCCGGAGGATCTCGGCGGAAAACTCCTCCATCGCCTGGCCCGGTTTCTGCGCCGCACCGATGGCCAGCAGGTCGCGGTCGACCTCTTCCCACATTTCGGTGGCCACGACGCCCGGCGCAAAGCCCGTGACGGTGATATCATGTTTCGCCAGATCGCGCGCCCCGGATTGGGTCAGCGAAACAACCCCCCATTTGCTGGCGCAATAGGGCGCGACATTGTCAAACCCCTGGCGGCTGGCGATCGAGGCGGTGTTGATGATCTTGCCCGGCGTGCCTTGGCGAATGAATTGCTTGGCCGCCTCCTGCATGCCGATCATGCAGCCCAGCCCGTTGACGCGCATGATGAAATTCCAGTTGTCCTCGGTTACTTCGAGAAAGTTCATCGGCTTGTTGACGCCGGCATTGTTGAACTTGACGTCGAGCTTTCCGAAGACGGCCACCGCCTTGTCGATCATGGCGCGCACCTGGGCGCGGTCGGCGACATCAACGGCGGCCCAGGTCACCTTGCCGCCGGTCTCGGCGGCGCGCGGCGCGTTCCGGTCGGCGACCAGTTGCACCAGATCACCGTTGATATCGGCAAAGCAGACGTCTGCGCCCTCGTCGAGCAGCGCTTCGCCGATGGCCCGGCCGATACCGCGCGCGGCGCCGGTCACGATGCAGGAACGGTTCGACACTCGGCCCATGCTCGCCTCCCTGGGGTGACAACCTTCGGTGAAAACGGGCGCGGGCCAAGGCCGCGCCCGAGGCAGACCCTGAAGGCCTCAGAACACCGGTTTGGTGTAGTCGCCCATGTTGTCCTGGGTGATCTTCGGCGTGTCGAAGTAGTTCAGGAAAGGCACCTCCTTGCCCTCGAGCACATCGACCGCGGTCTTCAGCGCGGCTTCGGCGTCGTCCACCGGCGACTGGTAGATCGACCCCCAGTATTCGCCACGCTCCATCGCCTCGTAGCCGACCGAGAAATTGGTGGCGCCGACAAAGATGATGCCGTCGCGGCCGGCAGCCTTGGCGGCATTCAGGGCGCCGACGCCCATGTTGTCGTCGCCGGAATAGACGCCGTCGATGTCATCGTATTTGACCAGGAAGGCTTCCATCACCTTCTGCGATTTCTCGCGGTTCCAGTCGCCCGGCTGGGTCTCGACCAGTGTCACGTTCGGGCAGACCTCGGGCAGGCGGTCGTCAAAACCCTTCTGGCGCTCGATGGCGGTGGTATAGCCGGGCTGGCCCGAGATCTGCACCACGCGGGCCTCGTCTTCGATGCCCATCTCCTTGAATTTGTCGCACATGATCTCGGCCGAGCGCGAGCCCTGGGTGATATTGTCGGGGCCCGAGAAGGAGGCCACGAAATCGAAACCTTCCTCTGCGATGTTGGAATTGGTCACGATCACCGGGATGCCGGCCTTGTGCGCCTTGCGGACGGCGGGGATCACCGCCTCGCCATTGGTCGGCCAGATGATGATGGCATCGACCTCCTGCTGGATCAGGTCTTCCATCTGGGCGATCTGGCGCGCGACGTCGCCGCCGGCGTCGAGCACCACGGCTTCGACGTCGGGGTTGGCCTCGGCCGCGGCAATGAACGATTTTTCGTAGGTGGTCTGGTAGCTGTCGACGCCGACGTTGTTCTGGGTGATGCCGATCTTGTAGCCGCCATGGCCGCCCGCGAACGCGGCACCGGCAAGCGCGGCAGTGGCGGCGGACGCGGCAAGAACTCTGCGAAGTGTCATTTGGGTCTCCTCCCGGGTTGTCTCGTTCACGGCCTGTGACAAGGCCAATCCCCCTCCTCCTCGGGGAATCATCATCCGGTGCGCCGGACGACTGACGACAGAGTGCGCCGTCTCCCGGTTCGGGAACTTAGCGAAAATGTCCAAAATGAGCGCCTGTGTATCCAAATTGGATAATTTCGCGATACGCTGCAACGATCAATTTGAACAATCTGCGGGAGGTGATGGCATGGGCAAATCCAGATCATCCAAATTGAGCGAAACCGCGGCCGGAAGGCCCCAGGCGACACGAAAGGGCTGGTCTCCCGAGATGAATGCAATGGGCACACATACGGACACCCGCATGCAGACCCAGCTTGCCTCCGGCGAGATGCTTCAGATTCTGTCCTATCTGGAGGATTGCAGCGACGAGCTCGACCACACCATCGAGCTCAACGCCCCGAACCCGGTGTTCCGCATGGCGCTGCATGTGATCAAGGGGCACCTGGAGGCCAAGATCGTCACGCCCACCTCGCTGATCGCCGCCGCCAATGTGCCTTATGCCACTGCCAGCCGGCGGCTGAAGGAGATGATCGATGCCGGGCTGATTGACCAGCGGCCGCGCACCAAGTCGGGCAAGAGCTTCTCGATGCATCCCAGCGACAAGATGATGGACCAATGGACCCGGATCTCGGGCCGGGTGCGCCGGCTGACCGAGACCTATTTCGGCTCCGGGGCAAAGGCCGCCGAGGACCGCGACTATTACTTTGGCGGCTCTTACATGACCGCCCGTTCGATTCCGCCGATCCAGGTACTGCCCGAGCCGTTGAAGGTGGCGGGCGGCATTCGGGTGCTCGTGCATGGCGACCCGACCTTCATGGTGATGGAAAACCTCAAACGCCAGTTCGAACAGGTGATCGGCACGCAGATTCACCAGCGCGCCTTTTCGATCGACCGGCTGCGCGAGGAAGCGTTGCGCAATGCCGAACGCAAGGCGAGCCGCTATGACATCATCGCGCTCGATCTGCCCTGGGTTGGCGAATTTGCCGACAAGTCGGTTCTGATGCCGCTGGATGACGTGATCGATGTCGCGGCCGTCGATCCGGCCGATTTTCACACCGCCGGCTGGAAGGCGGCCCATTGGGGTGGCCGGCCTTATGGTGTGCCCGCCCAGACCACGCCCGAGCTGCTGTTCTATCGCCGCGACCTCTTTGCCGAGGCCGGGCTGGAACCGCCGGGCACGACCGACCAGCTGCTCGAGGCCGCGCGGCGGATGCACGACCCGCAGAAAGGCCGCTATGGCATCGCCTGGAACGCGGCCCGGGGCACCGCGCTTGGCCATACCTTCCTGATGACCCTGGCGGATTTCGGCCAGCCCGTGCTCGATCTGCCGGAAGCTGCCGGCGGCTTTGACACCGACGGGCTGGCCGACCGCGGCTATCGCGTCACCATCGACACCGACAAGGGGCTGCTGGCGGCGGACTTCCTGATGGAGCTGCTGCGCTATTCGCCGCCCGACATTCTGTCGATGTCCTGGTACGAACGGGTGCGGCCCTTTGCGGCCGGCAAGATCGCCATGGCCTATGGCTACACCCTGCTCGCCCCCTATTTCGAGCTTGATCCCTCGTCGCCGGCCTATGGCCAGACCGGCTATCTGCCGCATCCGCACGGGCCGGGCGCCACCAACGTGGCGCCGGTGGGCGGCTATGTGATGGGCATCCCGGCCAATCTGGCCCCCGAGCGGGTGCCGGCCGCGGCCGAGGCGCTGCGCGTCTTTACCAGCCCCGAGGCGCAGAAGCTCTTTGTCCAGAACGGCAGCCGCACCAACCCGCGCTATTCCGTGGCTTCCGATGCCGAAGTGCGCCGCGCCTCGCCGATCTTCGAGGCGGTGGACGCCATGTCCTGGCGCGACGAGTTGCAATTCTGGCCGCGCCCGCCGGTGCCCGAGATCACCGGCATCATCCAGATCTGCGGCGAGGAATTCCACGACATGCTGCGCGGGCTGACCGCGCCGCGCGATGCGCTGCGCCGCGCCCAGGAGCGGGCCGAGGCGCTGATCCACACAACCGGACCAACCTGATCTGAGGAGGAGAGAGCCATGGACCCCGACCGCCTGAAAGGCAAGAACATCCTGATCACCGGCGCCGCCCGTGGCATGGGCGCGGCCAATGCCGAGGCCTTCGCCGCCCAGGGCGCCAATGTCTGCATCGCCGATCTCGACGGTGATGCGGCGCAGGAGATGGCCGATCAGATCAACGCCGCCGGAAACGGCCGGGCGATCGCCGTCAGCGCCGATGTCACCCGGCGCGCCGACAATGCCGCCGCCGTCGCCGCCACGGTCGAGGCCTTCGGGTCGATCAACGTCGGGCTCTTCAATGCTGGTCTCAACAAGCCCCGGTTCTTCATGGATATCGACGAAGACAACTGGGACATGATCATGAACGTCAACACCAAGGCAATGTGGCTTGGCATGCAGGAAACCGCCCGCCAGATGATCGCCCAGGGCCCGATGGAGGATCACCCCTACAAGATCATCAACGTCGGCTCCATCGCCTCGCGCAAGCCGCTGGTCGATGTGACGGTCTATTGCACCTCAAAATACGGCTGTCTGGCGCTGACCCATTGCGGCGCGCTGGGGCTCGCGGAGCACAAGATCACCGTCAACGGCTATGCGCCCGGCGTGGTGGTGACGCCGCTCTGGGAACAGCTCGACAAGGACCTCGTGGACATCGGCTTCAAGGAGCGCGAGGGCCAGGCCTATGACGACATCGTGCGCGACGCGCTTCAGATCAAGCGGGTGTCCTATCCCGAGGACATCACCGGCACCGCGTCCTTTCTGGCCAGCGACGACAGCGACTACATGACCGGCCAGATGATCCACATCGACGGCGGCTGGTGCATCCAGTGACGCCCTGAGCGGCGCCAGCGCCGCCGCCCTTTCCGCCACAGACCGACCATCCGGTGCGTGCCGCCACGCGCCCCAAGGAGTATTGCCATGAACCGCGCCCTGACCCCCAATGTCCTCACCCCGCAGGACCTTGACCCCAACTGGCAATGGCAAGGCCGCCTGCCTGCCCTGGGGTTTTCCTCGGTGGATTTCGAACGCCGGATCGACCACGACCGCCTGCGCCGCTACCGGCTGAGCCGCACCCGTCAGGCGCTCCAGGCCAGCGATGCCGGCTCGCTTCTGCTGTTTGACGTCAACAACATCCGCTATGTCTCGGCCACCAAGATCGGCGAATGGGAACGCGACAAGATGTGCCGTTTCTGCCTGCTGACCGGCGACGACGCGCCTTACGTCTGGGATTTCGGCTCCGCCGCAGTACACCACAAGAAGTTCTCGGACTGGCTGATCCCCGATCATTGCCGCGCCGGTGTCGTCGGCATGCGGGGCACGATCCCGCCCAGCTTCGGGTTGATGAAGAAATACGCCGAAGAGATTGCCGGGCTGATCGAGGACGCCGGCATGAAGGATATGCCGGTGGGGTTGGATTATGCCGAAACGGCGATGTTTCACGCGCTCAAGGAGGCCGGGCTCAACGTGGTCGACGGCCAGCAGATCATGCTCGGCGCCCGCGAGATCAAGAACTGGGACGAGATCCAGCTTCTGACCCAGGCAGCCAGCATGGTCGATGGCGTCTATCACATGATCTACGAAGAGCTGAAACCGGGCATCCGCGAGAATGACATCGTCGCGATGTCGAACAAGCTGCTCTACGAGATGGGATCGGACGATGTCGAGGCGATCAACGCCATTTCCGGCGAGCGTTGCAACCCGCATCCGCATAATTTCACCGACCGGCTGTTCCGCCCCGGCGATCAGGCGTTTTTCGATATCCTGCAATCCTATCAGGGCTATCGCACCTGCTATTACCGGACCTTCAATATCGGCACGTCGACGCCCGCGCAGCAGGATGCTTATGTCAAGGCGCGCGAATGGATCGACGCCTCGATCGAAGCGATCAAGCCGGGGGTGACGACCGATCAGGTGGCTCGGCTCTGGCCCAAGGCGCATGAATTCGGCTTTCCCGACGAGCTGTCGGCCTTCGGCCTGCAATTCGGTCACGGGCTGGGGCTGGCGCTGCACGAACGCCCGATCATCTCGCGCGCGGTCTCGCTC
>NZ_FNYY01000028.1 GCF_900109145.1 Marinovum algicola | reverse complement strand
GACAGCCTCGCAGGTGCCGACACTGCTACCGTGGAACTGGAAGCCCTCGAAAGTCCGCCAAGCCGCCTGACCGCGGCCTACGCCGGATGCTTACGTTCGGATCGACGATCGAGGTCACGATCCCACCTCCCAGAAACGCAATACCGAGCCGCAATGCGGCCAAAGATCCGACGGCACGTGACTGCCATATCGCCGTGATCGCAGCCCGCGGGCGAATGGCCTGGCAGAAGGCCACTGGCTACAATCAACGCAGCCGAGGTGAAACTCTCATGGGTCGCTGGAAGGCTGTCATTGGGCCTAAGCTAAAGGCGCGTAACTGCGAAAATCAGAAAACAGAAGCCAAGATTGGCGTCCGGGTTCTCAACCGGATGACCGGACTTGGCCGCCCAAGTTTTGAACGCACCGCCTGAAATCCGTTTCGGGTTGGGCGCGTTCTGAGTTGCAGTTGATCTGTGCAACACAGCCCCGTTTTGCAGTCAACCGAGCTTTTCGGTCAATTCCGGCACCGCCGCGAACAGATCTGCAACCAGCCCGTAATCGGCTACCTGGAAAATCGGCGCGTCTTCGTCCTTGTTGATCGCAACGATGATTTTGCTGTCCTTCATCCCGGCAAGATGTTGAATAGCCCCCGAAATCCCTACAGCGATGTAAAGATCGGGCGCAACAACCTTACCGGTTTGACCAACCTGCCAATCGTTCGGCGCAAAGCCCGAATCCACCGCCGCGCGCGATGCGCCGACCGCCGCGCCGAGCTTGTCCGCAAGTGCCTCGATCAACGCAAAGTCGTCTTCCGATCCGACGCCACGACCACCCGACACAACCACACCGGCCGAGGTCAGCTCGGGACGGTCGCTCGCCGCGACCTTGTCTTCGACCCATTCCGACAAGCCGGGGTTTTCCGCCGCGCCGATGTTTTCCACCGGTGCCGCCGCCTGTTCGCCCGCCGCGTCAAATGTTGACGTCCGGAACGAGACAACCTTGGTCGCGTCGCTGGATTTCACGGTCTGAACCGCGTTGCCCGCATAGATCGGGCGTTCAAACGTGTCACTGTCGACAACGCCGGACGCATCCGAAATGACCATCACATCCAACAATGCCGCCACGCGGGGCAACACGTTTTTCGCATCCGTCGTCGCCGGTGCAACGATGTGGATGTAATCGTCCGCGAGCGACACAATCAGCGCCGCTGTGGATTCAGCCAACCGATGGCCAAGCGTGGCATCTTCGGCGCACAGAACCTTGGACACACCTGCGATCTTGGCCGCTTCTGCCGCCGCATCCGCCGCCGATCCGCCGGCACACAGCACCGTCACATCGCCCAGCTTGGCCGCCGCCGACACCGCTTTCGCGGTCGCGTCAAGCGAGAGAACACCGTCATTTACTTCCGCTAGAAGAAGAACAGCCATTATATCGCCCCCGCTTCCTTGAGTTTCGTCACCAGCTCGTCAACCGATCCGACAATCTCGCCTGCCGCACGTGCCGCCGGCTCAACAGTCGAAACCACTTCAAGACGCGGCGTGACATCAACGCCGTAATCCGCGGCGGTCTTTTCATCCAGCGGCTTTTTCTTGGCCTTCATGATGTTGGGCAACGACGCATAGCGCGGCTCGTTCAACCGCAAGTCCACCGTCACAACCGTTGGCATCTTGACCGAAATCGTCTGCAACCCACCGTCAACTTCGCGCGTCACCTTGGCAGTATCGCCCTCGATATCCACTTCGGACGCAAACGTGCCCTGCGACCAGCCCAGCAACGCCGCAAGCATCTGACCGGTGGCGTTCATGTCGTTGTCAATCGCCTGTTTGCCACAAAGCACCAGCCCCGGCTGTTCCTCGTCAACAATCCCTTTAATGATCTTGGCAACCGCCAGCGGCTCGACATCTGTGTGCACATCCTCGGCCGCAATCACCAGAATCGCGCGATCCGCGCCCATCGCAAGCGCCGTGCGCAAGGTTTCCTGCGCCTGTTTCACGCCAATCGAAACCGCCACAACCTCGTCAGCCTTACCCGCCTCTTTAAGCCGGATCGCCTCTTCAACAGCAATCTCGTCGAACGGGTTCATCGACATTTTCACATTGGCAAGATCAACCCCGCTGCCATCCGCTTTCACACGGACTTTCACGTTATAGTCGATCACGCGTTTGACCGGTACTAGGACCTTCATCTGCGCTATACTCCTGTTTTGAACAATTCGGGCCGCATTAAAACGCCGTGCGCGACACGGCGCGGACCGCCTAGGTTTCGGTTGTGCGTGCCAGCAGGGCCTCGGCTCGGGCACGAACGGGCGCGTCGACCATTTCGCCGTCAATCCGCACTGCTCCGTCCGATGCGGTCAGCACCTGCCGCGCCCAAGCGAGCTCTTCCGGGGAGGGCGCGAAAGCGGCGAGCACCTCGGGAACCTGCGAGGGGTGAATACAAAGCTTTCCAGTCATGCCCAAGTCCCGCGCGTGTTGGGCATCGTCGCGCAGTATGCCCGGTCGGTCGAGCGCCGTAGTCACCCCGTCCAGCGGTGCCACCTTACCGGCTAGCCGCGCCGCCAACACTAGCTCGGTGCGAGCCGATAGCAAACTGTCGCGCTGGTGCCGGCAGCCAAGATCGACGCAGTAGTCCACTGAGCCGAAGGCCAGCCTGACCACCCCCTCGAGCGACGCGATCTCGCGCGCGTGGGCCATGCCGACAGCAGTCTCGATGAGGGCGATCAGGGGCAGGCCGGGAAGATCGCGCGCCACCGTGTTGATTGCGGCTGGGTTCTCGGCTTTGGGCAGCATGACCGCTGCCGGATGCAGCGCCTTGGCCGCCTGAAGATCCTCGGAAAACCACGGCGTCCCGGGCGCATTAATCCGCAAGATCACCGGGAGCGTGTTGAACTCAGTGTCCAGGGATTGGCGGGCGCTTTGCTTTTGGGCGGGGGCAACCGCGTCCTCAAGATCGATAATGATGGCATCGGCGCCGGCGGGCGCGGCCTTGGCAAACCGCTCGGGGCGCGTGGCCGGCACGAAGAGCGGGGCACGAACATCGGTTACCATTGAGCGCCGGCCTCCATCGCCACGGGGTGCCCAACCGCCGCTGTCCAGAGCCGCAACCCGTCGCCCTCCTCCGTGGCATTCAGGGTGAAGTCCGTGTCGTCGCAGATCGCAGATACGCTGCGGAACCAGAAGGTTTTTGGAGCCGCACCCCAAAGCTTTGCCGCGAAGTGACACAGCAGGGTGGCCTGCAACGGCCCGTGCACGACGAGCCCAGCATATCCTTCGACATCGGTGCAGAAACGTCGGTCGTAATGAATGCGATGACCGTTGAAGGTGAGCGCGGAAAAACGGAAAAGCAGAGTCGGATGCGGGCTGATCGTCTGGCTTTTGTCCCCCGGCGGCGCGGCGACGGGCGCAGGGCTGGCAACCGTCGGCCCGGAGGCCGCAGCCCGGTAGACAAGGTCCTGGCGCTCGGTGCAAATCGCGCGGCCGGCGGTCGAAATATCGTGGGTCACGGTGACGAAACAGAGATCGCCGCTGCGGCCTTGCTTCAGAGTGACATCGGTGATCTTCGAGCAGCGGTCGACGGTGTTACCGACGCGCAGATTGTCGTGGAAGGTGATTTCGCCGCCTGCCCACATGCGTCGGGGCAGGGGAACCGGAGGCAGGAAGGACCCCAGCGCGGGATGGCCGTCCCGGCCAAGCTCAGACATCGGCACCACGGGTTGGGCGAGGCACCAGTGGATCAGCGGCGGCGCGGTCCCTGCCGGGCATTGCGGGGGGCTGTCTTCGAGGGTCGCCTCGTACTGTTGTAGGCGGGTGGCGCTGAGAGCTTCGCTTGCGTGCTCCTCGCGGCCAATCCAGCGCCGCAAGTCGTCTATGTCGATTTGCATGTTCATCCTTTAGCCGGAGCCAGCGCCGGCACGGCGCCATAGCTGAGGTCTTCGCCCAAAAAACGCGCGCCCGGGGCGGGCATCACCACTGGCCCGTTCGGGCTGTCGACCCGGATGCGCCGCAGGTGCGGGTGCGTGGCCAGCCCGGCCATGTCGTTCACCGTGGCGACGGCGATCCGCGCCGAGAGCAGGCGCGCCATTGCAGTGTCGGAGCTCTGGCGGGCAAAGGCGGCCGCCACATGAGCATCGGTTTCGTCTCGATGTGCCACCCGGGCGACATTGGTGGCATAGTGGACATCTGTGCCAAGCTCAGGGTCGCCGATGAAATCACTGCACAGATCACGCCATTCGCGGTCTGATTGAATCGCGATCAGCAGCGGTGCGCCGGATGCCGGCTGAAACACGCCGTAAGGCGCGATCGAGGGATGCGCGAGACCGATGCGCTGCGGGCTTTTGCCGCCCTCGTGGTTGAGAAGCGGTACGGTGAGCCATTCGGCCATGACGTCGAACATAGAGACCGAGATCTCGGCGCCTTCGCCGGTCACCCCGCGCCGGATCAGCGCTTCGAGGATGGCCGCATGGACGCTGGCGCCGGTGGCAATATCGACCACGGAAATTCCCACCCGCGCCGGTTCCGACGGGCCGCCGGTGATCGAGCATAGCCCGCTTTCGGCCTGTATCAGCAGGTCGTAGGCCTTACGCTCGGCCATCGGGCCGGTCTCTCCGAACCCAGAGATCGAGCAGGTGATGAGCCGCGGGTCGGCGGCGCGCAGGTCGGCAGGCGCAAAGCCGAGCTTTTTCAGGGCACCGGGTTTAAGGTTCTGGAGCAACACGTCGGCCTCGGCCAACAAAAGCCGCAATTGCGTCTTGCCCGCGTCCGAGGCGAGATCGAGAGTCACGCTTTCCTTACCCCGATTGAGCCATACAAAATAGCTCGACTGGCCATTAGCAACATCGTCGTAGCCACGGGCGAAATCGCCCTCGGGCCGTTCGATCTTGATGACCCTCGCGCCGGCATCGGCGAGACGGGCAGAGGCAAAAGGTGCGGCGACCGCCTGTTCGATGGCTACGACCGTGAGACCTTTCAACGGCCGCATCAGAACGACCTCGGCAGGCCGAGGATGTGTTCGGCCACGTAGGACAGAATGAGATTGGTCGAGATCGGTGCGACCTGGTACAGTCGGGTCTCGCGGAACTTACGCTCGACATCATACTCGTTGGCAAAACCGAAGCCGCCGTGGAATTGCAGGCAGGCGTTGGCCGCCTCCCAGCTGGCCTTGGCGGCAAGGTATTTCGCCATGTTCGCCTCGGCGCCGCAGGGCTGTCCCGCGTCGTACAGGCCACAGGCCTTCCAGCGCATCAGGTTCGCCGCCTCAACCTCTATGAACGCCTCTGCGATCGGGAATTGCACGCCTTGGTTCTGGCCGATGGGCCGGCCGAAAACCTGGCGATCCGAGACATAAGCCGTGACCTTGTCGGTGAACCAGTAGCCGTCGCCGATGCACTCGGCGGCAATCAGGGTGCGCTCGGCGTTCAACCCGGTGAGGATGTATTTGAAGCCTTTGCCCTCTTCGCCGATCAGGTTGTCCTCAGGGATCTCAAGGTTATCGAAAAACAGCTCGTTGGTCTCGTGGTTGACCATGTTGTCGATGGGCTTGACTGCCATGCCATCTTTCATCGCCTCCTTGATGTCGACGAGGAAAATCGAAAGCCCTTCGGATTTCTTTGACACCTCGGCCAAAGGCGTGGTGCGGGCCAGCAGGATCATGAAATCGGAGTGTTGCACGCGGCTGATCCAGACCTTTTGGCCATTGATCACGTAGCGGTCGCCCTGCTTCACCGCGGTGGTCTTGATCTTTGTTGTGTCGGTGCCGGTGGTCGGCTCGGTCACGCCCATAGATTGTAATCGCAGCTCGCCGGCGGCAATCTTCGGCAAGTAGGCCTCCCGTTGCGCCTCCGATCCATGGCGGACCAGAGTGGTCATGTTGTACATCTGACCGTGACAGGCGCCAGAGTTCCCGCCCGCGCGATTGATTTCCTCCATGATGACAGACGCTTCGGCGAGGCCCAGCCCCGAACCGCCGTAATCCTGCGGGATCAGCGCCGCCATCCAGCCTTCGCGGGTCAGCGCATCTACGAAATCCTCGGGATAGGCTTTTTCCTCATCGACGTTACGGTGATATTCAGCGGGGAACTGCGCGCAAAGCGCCCGCACACCGTCGCGAATGTCTTGATAATTATCGGAAAGATGCTTCATGCCCGGCTCCCGAATGCGTTTTCCTTTCCAGAACTAAACCAGTTGCCGGACCATTTTAAAAATATATAATTGTGATGTAACTCATATAAAAAAAATAGGGGTTGGGACACGCAAATGGACGTTCGGCAACTCCGGTACTTCCTTGAAATTGTAGATCAAGGCTCTCTCAGCGCGGCGTCGCGCAGCCTGAACGTGGCGCAACCGGCGCTTTCGCTGCACATGCGCAACATGGAAGAGCGGCTACAGACCGACTTGCTGCTGCGTAGCGCCCGTGGCAGTGCGCCAACCGAGGCCGGCGCATTGCTCGCATCGCGGGCGCGTGCCATTCTCGCAGACCTTGCGCGCACGGAAGACGAGATACGAAACCTCGACAAGTCGCCAGGCGGGGCGGTCCGGCTGGGGCTTTCGGTGACGATCAGCGAGATTCTGACGCTTCCGCTGATCGAAGCGCTGCAGGAAAAATATCCGCGTATCACGCTCAACATTGCCGACGCGATGAGCGGTTTTGTGAGTGGCTGGTTGGAGGAGGGGCGGATTGATCTTGCGCTGCTCTACGCATCGGCCAGCGGCCATGACATCGAGCAGGAGGCGCTAGTCGAGGAAGAGCTGGTTCTAGTCCAGGGGGCGGAGAATTCTGGGCAGGGCTTCGAAAGCCTCCGCGATCTGCAGAACCTGCCAATGATCCTGCCCTCGAAGGGGCATGGCTTGCGCGACCTGCTCGACAGCCTTGCAACACATGCGGAAACCCCGTTGCGTGTGACGATGGAGATCGATTCTTACCGCAATATCAAGTTACTGGTCGCGGCGGGGCACGGTGCTTCGATTTTGCCACTGCATGCGGTCAGAGAAGAGATCGCGGAGGGCCGGCTGTTGTTTCAGAGAATGCAAACGCCGGTGTTGCGGCGCAAGGCAGTTATCCGGCGCACGGGAACGATAACGCGCGCGCAGCAGGCGGTGGAAGAGACGATCCACGACGTAGTGGCGGAGTTGGTGCAAGAAGGGCATTGGGTCGGCGCGACGCTCGTGTGAGCTTGCACCGGGATGGTTCCGGACGCGAGAAGGGGTGAGCACGGTCCGGAGAAGGTCTTCCGATCTCAGCCCTTGATGTTGGGCAAGATAATTGAGATGAACGGAAAGGCACCGATTATGCCAAGCACGACGAGATCGAGCCCCAACGGCGGCGAGAAAATGGCAATATCAGCAGCATTGTGCGCTAGCGCAGGCTTTCGACCAAGTGGCGTAAGCGCAGCCGCCCCGAGACAAGGTCGACAGCGTCGACTAAGAAAAGGCTGACTGCGGCGGATGCTGTAGTCATGAAGACCTCGCCGTAGATGCCGTCGGAGCCCATGATCGAGGCCATGGCCAGGCTGAGAAGACGAAATGATGAGCGCAGCGCCGTTCGACCGGCTCACTCGCCATTGTAGCGGCCAATCGACCGCGGTTAAGTTGGCCTGATCGCAATTCAATTCATTGCAAACACACATATTGGGCTTCGACCGCCCAACGGTTGTCATCGGGCGGTGTTGTTGGCTTACCGCACCCCTTTAGCGCCCACACAAACAAGAAAGGGCGCTTCATGACAAGGTCATTGTACCCTTCGCTAAGCCTCTCAAACACGCCGCGTAGTGGAAAAGAACTCTCGTGGCTTGGTGATTTCGTTTCGTGACCTGTGAACGCACTATTCATTGAGTTGTTTCCCGTTGATTGTCGCGAATATGTCGCGTTTCCAGATGGAGCCACGCTTGGCCTAAAACGCTGGGTTTGACTTCACCAGCCGTAGCCGTTGACGTTGCATTAGCAATACCGCGCCAACCGCGAGCGCGCCGACCGCCGCGAGCCAGATCCCGAACAGCACGGTCGAAAAGAGCAAAACCGCCGCGATGCACATCACAATGCGTTCCACCGGACGGCATCGGGTGAAGCTGAAGTTCTGCATGGCCACCGTGAAGGCATAGACACCGCCAAGCACTGCCGTCACCTTCCAGATAATGGTGGTGATATCGCCGAAGCCCAACAGCGCCGGTTCATAGGCGTAAAGAAATGGGATGACGAAACCCGGTGTGGCGATGGTGATGCAGGCCACGGCGGATTTCCAGTAACCGGCCCCCGCGATCTGGGAGGTGACGAGCACCGTTGCGCCCACCGGGGGTGTCAGGCCGGACAGCATGGTGAAGTACAAGATGAACATGTGCGCGGCCAGCAGCTCCACTCCCAGTTCCGTGAGCAGAGGCGCGCCAAGCACCGCCACGATCACGTATGAGCCGACGGTGGGAACGCCGAGGCCGAAGAGCAGCGATACGCCCGCCACGATCACCAGGGTCAGTAGAAGGTTTCCGCCAGCCACGTCCGACATGTTGTGCACCAACCGTCCGGCCATGCCGGTCATGGTGAAGGCATGTACGACGATACCCAGGGTGCCGCAGACGACGGCGATCCTCGCGGCATTGTGTGCGCCCTCGATGCAGCCGTTGAGGAGTTGGCGGCCCAAGCCGTCGCGCAGCGGCAGGTCGGCGCCCTCGGCTTGGGCGGTTTCCAGCGCACCGGGGATCAACTCCAGCGGCGGTCGGAAGGACAGGAAGCGGTAGACGCCTTCGCGCAGCACCACCAGGGCTATCAGCATTACTGTCCCCAGCAGTGCGGCACTGGTGATCGGATAGCGAGAGATCATCAGTGTGATGATGAGTGCGAAGGGCACGAAGAAGGTCACGCCCTCGATCCACATGGTTGAGCGCGGGTCGGCGGCGATCCTGGTCTTCATCGGCATCAGGTCGTGCTTGCGGCTGTAGACGAAGATTGCGATGGCGACCGCGCCAAAGAAGACGATCGACGGAACCATGGCATGCGCAGCGATCTGGATATAGGGGATGCCCGTGATTGAAGCCATCAGGAAGGCCGCTACCCCCATGATCGGCGGCATCAGCGTGCCCCCGGTCGAGGCCACCGCCTCGGTCGCTGCCGCGAATGGGCCGCTGAATCCGTGCCGCTTCATCAGCGGAATGGTGAAGATTCCGGTGGTGGTGGCATTGGCCACCGGCGAGCCGTTGATCGACCCAAACAGGGCACTTGCGCCGACCGAGGCAAAGGCCGATCCGGCCCGTGTATTGCGCGTCAGTCTCAGGGCGAGCTTGACGAAAAAGTTGCTGGCATACGAGGCGTTGAGGAAGCCACCGAAGATCATGAAGATGGCGACAATGGTGGCCGACATACCCAGGATGCTTGAATAGACGCCGGTGAGGTATGTCGTCATGCTGGCGACGAGCCGGGTGAGGGAAAATCCGCCGTGGTGCAGCAGCCCGGGCATGTAAGGGCCGAAGTAGGCATAGAGCAGCATGAGGATGGCAAAGCCCGGGATGGCCCAGCCAAAGGCGCGCCGGGTCGCCTCCAGGACCACCACGATGGTCAGGGCCCCCACGGCTAGGTCGAGGTCGGACGCGATGCCGATCCGATCGAGCAAGGTGTAGTAGTTCACCGCCATGTAACCGGTGACGAACAGGCTGACGACCAGGCAGACCGTCAGAAACGCGAGATCGTACCAGCGCCCGGCCCGGCGCAGCGCGTACCAGAACACCAGGAAGAGGCCGAAGGCCAAGTGGATGTTGGCACCCTCGTCCGGCGAGATCGACGGACGGTAGATGTACCAGACCTGGAACATCACCATGGCCACGGAAACGACCGTGCCAACGAGGTCCAGAATTTTCTTGCTAAGTGTCGGCATGGTGACGGTCTCGCGTGAAGGGGGGAGGGAGCCCCGCAAGCCCGGCGATTGGCCGTGCTCACGGGGAGGCTGGTTCAGGTGTCTACTCGGCAGAGCCTACGGTGTAGCGGTCGTCCCAGACGCCCATTTCCTTGTAGAAGCGCGCGGCCCCGGGATGCACCGGAATCGAGGGCGCGAGCCCGGCCAGCAGGTTGGCCGGCGACTGTCCGTACCACTTAGCTATCGCGACCCGGCTAGCGATCTCCTCGCGGTTCTCCCAAATCGCCTTGACGATCTGGTACCCTTCTTCCTCGGAAATCGCCCCGGTCGGGGTGTACTCAGCCGAAAAGGTGCCGGGGACCTGTATGTCGCGGTCGAGGTTCTTCAGGCTGCCGGCCACGATCATGCCGGGTACCGCCAGTTCGGGCCGCTCTTCCTCCAGCCGTTGGAAGCCCCCGCCCTCTGTGCTCCACTCGATGGGCACAATGTCCATGGCGAGATCGAGCCGCTGGGTGAAGCCGCCCGGAGTGCTGCCGGTGACGAAGATCAGGCAGGCGTCGACGGTGCCCGTTTGCAGTGCGTCGCAGCCCTCGACATAACCGATGCGCACTAGGTCGGTGCCTTCCGAGGCGGCGTAGGCGTCGAGCCAGGCCTGGATCCACTTCGGCGCGGTCGAGCCCGGGGGGCCGACGGCGATCCGTTTGCCCTTGACGTCATCGACGGTGCGCATCCCGGAATCGGCGGCCACGGCAAAGGTCATGTTAGCCGGGTAAAGAGTGAATAGCCCCTGCATGTCGGTCTTGCCCTGGGCCGCGAACTGGTTGTTGCCGTGGTAGCCGTCATAGGCAATGCCCGAAGTCAGCTGACCGATCTCGATCTCGCCCTGCTGGATTAGCCGCATGTTTTCCGACGGCCCGCCGGTCACCTGTTCGACCAGCTTAAGGTCGGTTTTCTTGGCCACAACCGAGGCCATAGCGGCAATCGTTGTCTGGGACCCGGCGCCAAGCGACGACGACCCCCAGCGTATAGTTTCGTTGGCAAAGGCCTGAGTGACGGTGAGCATCCCGGCGGCCAGCGCCAGGGCGACAGCCGGACCGGTCCGGCGATAAGTTCGTAGTGCAGTCATGGTGACTTTTCCTCCCCTGAGTAATTCTTGATTTTGCCGCTTCCTGCCTGCGCCTCCTCGGGGTGCCGAGGTTCCTCCGGGCGCACCGGGCGAGGATTTCCGCGTTGGGCGTGCCGATCAGGCCGTTGCCCCGACGGGCGCGGGCGGCGGCGAGGCCCGGTAGGTGCCCGCCTTGGCATAAACGACAGTCTGCGCTTCGATGTTGAAGTAGTTGCGGTGCGCGCGGTAATTCCCGCCGACCACATTGATCAGCCAAGTGTCTTCCTCCAAAGCTTCGAAGCTGTGAATCTCGGCGGGTGGGATGACGAGCGCCAGATCGCCGGGCTGGATCACGCGGTCCTCGACAAGCTCGAGCTCTGCATAGCCTTCGACCGATCCGTCGTCCGCGCGCTGGTAGATCGCGTGTTGAAGACTACCCGTGCAAACCAGCACGGCTTCCCACAGGCCATGGTCATGCGGTGGGATCACTCTCCCGGTAGGAACCCTGTCGAGCGTGATGGACAGCTCGCCGTCGTAGTACAGGTGCTTGGAATTGGCCTCGATGTGATTGGCGAGACGCTTTGTCCCAAGGTCCAACAGATCCGCGCGTCGGCGCAACGGGTCGGTCGCTTCGAGAATGCCCTGGCGAAGTTTCGTCGGGTTCTCGCCGGCGTCATCGATGGCCCTAATGACGGCCTTTGCGGTATCCCGGATCGAGACCTTGGCGGTGGTGTCTGGCATTTTACATCCTCCAAAACTAAAATATGCCTTTTGGCACGACCAGTCTGGAGGAAGAGCATCTGCTTGATCAAACGAGTAATTCGCAGTCACCATTGAGAAAAACTCAAATATGGAAAAGCCCGGCCTCGCTCGCGCTGTCTGGCGCTAGGGAATGATGCCCGCTTCTCTGAGCAGCCAGTCGCGGTAAAGTGCGATGTTCTCGTCTTCGTAGCGCTCTTCGCGGCACAGAATATGATAGAATCTTGTCGCCTTGCGGGAGAATTCGAAAGGCTTCATCAACCGGCCATTGGCCAGATCTTGCTCGACAAAGGCGCCGATACTGGTTGACAGGCCAATCCCTTCGAGCGCGGCGAGGATGGCCAGATCCGCGGTGGCGAACACCGGCCCGTGACTGACATCGACCGACTTGATCGCCGCCTTCAATTCGGGGTCGCGGCTGGCATTGTAGTAAGCATCGAGCCAGTATTGCCATTCGTGCGGCGTCGGATCGGTATGGATCAATGTATGGGTCTTGAGCACGTCGAGCGGCACCTTCCATTCGGACGGTTCGCCCTGACCGGCAAACATATCGGCAAACAGCTTTGGCGAGCAGATCGGAAACATCTCTAATTCCAACAGCTTTTCACCGACGATGCCGGGACCGAGGGTGTAGGCGTCGACGTCTGGCCCTAGGACGATCGCAAGGTCGGTGTCGTGATGGTAAAAGTCCAGTTCCTTCAACGTGGTTACGATCTGCACCTCGATATCCGGGCGCTGACGGGAAAAGTTGTTCCACCGCGGCAGCAGCCAACGCGCCGCAAAGGTTGGATGGCAGGTGACGATCAGGCGATTGCCGACGGCACGCCTCTGCATCCTGCGCGTCGCATCGCCAAGCGCCGCGTAGGGCCCGGCTATGTCTCGCAGGTATGTCTTGCCATGTTCGGTGAGTTCCAGCCCATTGGGCGTTCGGACAAACAGAGCCGTGCCAAAGTAATCCTCGAGCTTCTGGACCAGGCGGCTGACTGCACCGGGCGTGACGTAGAGCGCTTCCGCTGCCTTCGAGATGCTCCTGGCATTGGCAGCTTCCACAAAGCTGCGCAGCGCGTTTAAGGGGGGAAGCGCGTTCCTCATTGTGGGGGGACCTTGGTAGTTGAGCTGTGGCGAGGCTATTTGAGTTTTTCTCAGCTTTCAATGTGAATAAGTCGGTTGCGCGATGAACGGCGTTCCACCCAAATTGGAAAGTGAACGAATGCTCATTCCGGGCGCCGCCGGGGCCTCTTGCAATATTATCACCTTTTTCAACGACTTGGAAGACCAGCGGCGCGCGTGTGAGACAAAAAAACTGGCCGCCGAGAGGACGGGCAGCCGCAATTTGACGTTTGGGAGGAATTCATGTCAAGAACCCTGATCATCGCAGCGGGCATCTCGCTGCTGGCTGGAATGAGTCATGCTGAAGAGCTCAACCTGCCGGGCCAGATCTCTTGGTCGACCTATGGCGTCGGCTCCAGCGGTCACAGCCAGGCGGTCGCTATCGGCGCTGCACTGAAGAATGCCTATGGCACAAACCTGCGCATGCTTGCCGGCAAGAACGACATCGCCCGCGCCGTTCCGCTTCGTCAGGGAAAGGTTGATTTCGCGGCCGCCGGGATCGGAGGCGTCTATATGGCGCAGGAAGGTGTCTTTGCTTTCAGTGACGAAAACTGGGGGCCGCAGAAAGTGCGCGTCCTGTTGCAGAATGCGGGTTCCAAATTCGGTTTTGCGCTCGCCACAACGCGGGACACCTGCGAAAAGGTTGGCAAGCCCGATTGCGATGGCTTCACTTATGGCGATCTTCGTGGACTCGAAGTGTCTTGGGTCAAGGGCTCACCGGCCCTCAACGTCGCCACATCGGCGCTCTTGGCATACGGCGGGTTGACCTGGAATGATGTCACCGCGGTCGAGTTCGGCGGCATCGCTGACAGCTATCGCGCGCTGGTGGATGGCACCGTGGACGCGGCCTATTCCGCCACCACGGCGGGGGCTGCTTATGAAGTCGAAGCAGGGCCTCGCGGCCTGTTCTGGCCCACGGTTGACGCCAACAATGCTGAAGGCATGGCTCGGTTACAGGAAATCGCCCCCTATTTCGCACCGATGACGGCCACTCAAGGCGCTGGGCTTTCAGAAGAAAACGGGCTGTCCACTGTCGGCTACCCCTATCCCGTCCTGATCGCGATGGACGTGCAGGACGAGGATCTCGTCTACCAGCAGACCCGCGCCATGGTTGAAACCTTTGATGCTTATAAAGATGCCGCTCCGGCAGCGGATGGCTGGAGCATCGAGGCGCAGGACATGGAATGGTTGGTCCCGTTCCACGCAGGCGCGATCCGCTACTTCAAGGAAATCGGTGTCTGGTCCGATGCGGCACAGGCGCACAATGAAAAAATGATCGCCCGGCAGAACACGTTGTCCGCAGCCTGGAAGGAATTGAAGGCTGAGTCCCCAGAAGACTGGCAGAGCGCCTGGGCCACGAAGCGCCGCGAGGCGCTGGTCAGCGGTGGCTTCCAGCCGGTCTTTTGAAGATGGTCGTGGGAACCTTCACGAATGAACCGGCGGAGATGTTTTCGGCCACAACGGAGGAGCGGATGCCGAGCAGCCCGCTCCGCCTTCTGCTCGTCGCTGCCGGTACACTCCTTGGGGTCGGGCTGTCCTTGAATCAAGTTTTTCAGCTGCGGGCCTTCGGGATCACCATTCTGGAAGGTCAGTACCTCTATCTTTTGGCCGCGGCCTTCTTCTCTTTGTCCTTTCTGGTTTTCGAGAGTGGCGCGTTGGGCTCCCGGGCGCGCGCGGTGGACTGGGGATTGATGGTGCTATCGCTGGCACTTTGCCTGTTTTTCGCAGCCAGCTCGGAACGGTCTCTGAACGAAGGCTGGGAATATGCGGCGCCGCGATCGGTGCAATTTGCATCTGTGATCTTCTGGGCGTTGATTATCGAGGCAACGAGACGCGCGGGCGGCATAACCCTTGCGGCAATCGTTTGCTCGGTCTCACTTTACCCCACGGCGGCCAGCCATTTTCCCGGTCCGCTCAATGGGTTTCAACAGCCGCTATTCGACACGATGGCCTATCACCTGATATCGTCGGAAAGCGTTTTTGGTATCCCAATGAAAAGCTTCGGAAAGCTGGTGGTTGGCTTTGTGCTGTTCGGCGCGGTTCTTTCAAGAACCGGCGGCGGCCAGTTTTTCAACGATCTTGCCTTTTCTCTGGTCGGGCACTTTCGGGGCGGAGCCGCCAAGGTAGCAATCTTTGCCAGTGGCTTCATGGGGTCGCTGGCGGGTTCGGTGATCTCTAACGTGTTGTCGACCGGAGCGGCTTCGATCCCGGCAATGAAGCGCAGCGGCTTCTCGGCAAAGACCGCCGCAGCAACGGAGGCCTGCGCGTCGACCGGTGGCGTGCTTATGCCGCCGATCATGGGTGCCACCGCTTTTGTCATGGCCTCGTTCCTGGGAATGCCCTACGCCGAGGTGGCGCTGGCCGCAGCCATCCCTTCGCTTTTGTTCTACTTCGGCCTTTTCATGCAGATCGACGCCTATGCTGCGGGCAAGGGGCTCCGCGGTTTGCCGCGCGAGGAATTGCCGCGACTAGGCGCAACTCTGCGCGGTGGCTGGACCTACATCCTGGTCTTCGGGTTGCTGATCTGGATGATGATCGGTTTGCGGGCCGAAACGCGCGCGCCCTATTTCGCAACTGCGTTGATGCTTTTTTTGAACCAGCTCTTACCGCAAAGCAGACTCGACTTTGCCGGACTGTGCAAGCTGGCGTGGAACGTTGGCGCCGCATTAGCCGAGCTGACCGCCATACTTATGGGCATCGGCCTGATCGTCGGCGCTTTTGCGGCGACCGGACTGGCGGGTACGTTGGTCAACGATCTCGTCTTCATTGCCGGGAATTCCAAGGTTGCCTTGTTGCTCATGGGGGCGGTTACCGCCTTTGTCTTCGGCATGGGGATGACCGTGACTGCGTGCTATGTTTTCCTTGCTGTGGTCCTTGCACCCGCCTTAGAGGCAACGGGGCTCGAACGCATCGTCGTGCATCTCTTCATTCTCTACTGGGGCATGGTCAGCTTCATTACGCCGCCGGTTGCCCTCGGCGCATTTTCGGCTGCGACGCTGGCGCGCGCGCGGCCCTTTGAAGTTGGTGTCGAATCCATGCGTCTGGGTGCGGTGATCTACATCATTCCGTTCTTCTTTGTGCTGGACCCGGCACTGGTCGGTCAGGGCAGCATCTCGGAAGTATTCGTGGCGCTTGCCAGTGCCTTAGTGGGCATCTGGCTGATGGCCTCCGGCTTTCGCGGCTACGTCGTTGGGTTCGGCCCACTGGGCAAGGGGCTGTGGGCCGCCGCGGGCCGGGGTCTGCTGATTGTGGGCGGGTTCCTTGTGGCTGTTCCCGGGCTGGCGACGCTCGGGCTGACTCACCTGGATACAGCCCTGATCGGAGCTGCACTGGCGGCTCCGGCCGTCTTTATGGCCCACGCGCGGTGCTCGTCTATGGGTCGCTTGCGGGGTGACGACCTTCCTCAATGAGTGCGGCAGCAGACCCTTGGAAATCGACTCGTTTGAGTTTTTATCAAGGAACCATGCGTTATAATCGTTTGCTTGTCAGCAGGGCTTTCGGGCACAGTTTTAATCACGCAACCCGTTGCAACCAAAGGCCACTTTCCATGCCTACGTCAAACGCGGCATGGGGATCCGGTCAACCGGTCGACGGAGACTGAGTGCGTACAGGCAGGAGGAGACTTGAATGTTAAAAATCGTTGCAGATCCCGATACCACTCCCGATCACATGAGTCCCGAGGAATGGCAGGCGCGCTGCGATCTTGCGGCCTGCTACCGCCTGACCGACATGTATGGCTGGTCGGACCTGTTCGGCACGCATATCTCGCTACGGGTACCGGGGACTGACCATTTCCTGTTGAACCCTTACGGCATGTTGTTCGAGGAAATCACCGCCTCGTCGCTCATCAAGGTCGACGAAGAAGGTAACGTGCTGGACCGTTCGGACTACCCGATCAACCCGGCGGGTTTCACCATCCATTCAGCTGTACACATGTCCGCGCAGCACATGAACGCAGTCATGCACACGCACACGCGCGCCGGCAATGCCGTGGCTTGCATGCGTGACGGCCTTCTGCCGAACAACCAGAAGGCCCTGACGATGCTACCATTCGTGGCTTACCACGATTACGAATCCATCGCGGTGAATCTGGAGGAACGCGAACGCATCGTACGCGATCTGGGCGACAGTCGTGTGCTGGTGCTGCGAAGCCACGGGCTGATGTCGGTGGGCCGTACTGTCGGCGAGGCCTTTTTGTGGATGGCACGCATGGAATCGGCTTGTTCCTACCAGATGGCCATTCTCAGCACCGGACAAGAGATCCAGCCCATCAACGAAGACATCCAACAGCTTGTGATGGAGCAATCGCGCGCCATTTTTGAGCGGGATAGTTTTGGCAGCAGCCGCGAGACCGAATGGCAGGCAATGCTGCGCAAGCTTGAACGCGCGCAGGGCAGGGACTGGATGCAGTGATCCGAGGATCGGGGAACCATCACCCTGCAGTGCCCAGAGACCTGCAGCGTAAGGAAGAGGAGGATTAGCCATCGATCTCGATCTAAAAGACCGAACGGTCCTTGTGACCGGAGGGAACCGCGGCATCGGCTTGGCCATCGCGCTGGGCTTTGCGAGCGAAGGTGCAAGAGTGGCGATCTGCGGTCGGGACCGCGAGGCGCTCGCCTCCGCCGGCCGCGCCATCGAAGAGTGCGGAGGCACGTCTTGGACGGTGGAGGCCGACCTCTTCACCGCTGACGGCTGTGAGCACGCCATCGCGAGCGTGGAGGAACGCTTTGGTGCCCTCGATGTGCTCGTCAACAACGCGTCGACAAACGTGGGCGGGCGACTGGAAGAACTCACAGACGAAAAGCTTGTCGAGAGGTTTATGGGCAAGACATTGGCGTCCATGCGGCTTGCACGCGCGGCCTTGCCGCATTTGCGCCGGTCCGGGCGCGGGCGTGTGATCTGCATCGGGGGTACCTCGGCCCGCGTCGCGCACCGGGAAGCCCTTCCTCAGGGACTAGGCAATTCCGCGTTGGCGAACTTTGCCAAGAACTTCAGCGCCGATGTCGCACCCGACGGCATCACCGTGAATGTGGTCCATCCGCCTTTCACCAAATCCGACAGATACCCGGCGCGGCTTGAAGCGCGCGCGAAGGAGCGGGGAATCTCTATGGAAGAGGCCGAGGCGTCTTTTATCGCGGACTTCCCTATCGGGCGTCTCGTGGAACCTGCCGACATTGCTCCGATGGTGCTTTTCCTGGCCTCCGCTCATGCATCTGCGGTGACCGGGCAGACAATTGCCGTCGACGGCGGGTCCAGTCCCGTGGTCGTTTATTAAGGCCATTCGGACGGAAGCAAAACAGCGAAGAAAAATGTAATACAATTAAGCCTAAGGCATTCTGTTTTTATGCCCAAGGGTATACCCGCATTGCGTTTATTTATTCGGACCATCCGAGGTTTAAGATGCTCTTTAATCCGTTTTGTGGAACGAGTTCATTTATGTGATGCCAAATCAATCCACGGAGGAACAAAATTGAAAATTTGGCAAATTGCCGCCACTGCGGCATTCATGGTATTAGGAAACGGCCATTCGGCACTGGCGGAGCTGAAGAACATTACCATCGGCACAAACCCTTCGGGGTCGACCTTCTATCTGATCGGTAGCGGCTTCGCGAAGGTTTTTCAGGAAGAACTCGGTATCCGATCGACCGCGCAGCCTTTCACCGGGGCGTCGGTCTATCTCCCCTCGATAAGCGTCGGGGATATCACACTGGGATTGGCGTCCACCGTTGAATCGGGTGTTGCCTACGAAGGCAAAGGAGACTTTCCACAGCCTATGACCGGGCTTCGCAGCATCGCGCGCGTCTGGAATATTCCTTATGCGTTTATCACCAAAGCGGAGTCCGGCATCATCACAGCGGACGACCTGCGCGGCAAACGCGTCATGGGCGACATGCCCGCCTCGCAAGCGGCGACCATGATAAATCAAGCCATGGTCAAATCCGGCGGCTTGGAGCTTGACGACGTGAACTTCATGACAAGCGGCGGATTGATGGACGGCATCAACGCTGTTGTCGAAGGCCGCGCCGACGCGGCGCCCGCCTCCACCGCAATGCCGGTACTGACCGAATTGCAGGCCTCGGTTCCGGGTGGGCTTCGGATTATCGGCAATGGTAGCGAGGCTAGCGACGAATTTTTTGCCAAAGAGATCTCTGGCGTCACAATAGGCACAGCGTTGCCTAGTGAAAAGCACCCTTTCATCATCGGCGAGACGGAGATCGTCTCGTACGATACGATGCTGATCACCAACGAAGCGATTTCGGAAGATGACGTTTACGCGATCACCAAGTCGCTCTACGACAACTGGGGTAGCTTGCAGAATGATATCGGGACGCTGCGTGGAATTGCACAGAACGAACTGGCTCTCGTAAATCCGTCGGTCCCCTATCATCCGGGTGCCATCAAATTCTACAAGGAAGTGGGCCTTTGGACCGACGCCCACGAAGAGAACCAGCCAGAGAATTGACCTGATAATGTATTGCATCTCCTTCCGATGCAAATCGGAAGGAGATGTTTCTCTGACGATGCTGTGTAGCCGGTGGAGCACGCTGTGAAGAAACTTGAATCGATTATCCTGACGGCCGCTCTGGTTTCCATGCCTGTTCTGAGTGTTGTCTGGGTTTTGAACCTGCCACAAACCTTCGGGATGCCGATCGTTACGCAGCAGGTCGTGGCTGTCATCCTTGGTCTTTCCGTTGCTGCCGGTCTGCTGGCGCATCCCTATTCTCCCCGGCACCTCTGGATCGATGTCATTCTGGCGCTGGCTGGAGCTGCGGCATGGTTCTGGTATGCTTACAATTTCAAACCGTGGATGGTCACGATGGCGTTCCGTACGCCAGATATTTGGGGTCCAGGTCTTATCGGCTTGCTGTTGCTGGCTGAGGCTCTGCGCAAGTCAATGGGCCTCATCATAGCGGCACTGGTCTGGGTCATCACTGCCTACGGTTTTTTCGGCGACGCTGTACCCGGAATGTTACAGGCGTCGGTCTTCGCGCCGACGCGGACGATCATCTATCTCTACGCCGACAGCAACGGCGTGCCGGGCTTGGTGGTGACGGTGATCGTCACACTGGTGGTGCCATTCATGATTTTCGGCAAGGCGATGGAGATTGCCAACGGCATGACCTTCTTCAATAATCTCGCGTTGGCCGCGGTCGGACACCGGCGTGGCGGACCTGCGAAGGTTTCTGTGGTGGCATCCGGTTTTTTCGGTATGATGTCCGGCTCCACGGTTGCAAACATCATGTCGACTGGCATCTTCACTATTCCCATGATGGTAAAGACCGGCATGAAACGCGTGCAGGCCGCAGCAATCGAGGCGACCGCCTCGAACGGCGGCCAAGTCGCGCCGCCGATCATGGGCGCCACGGCGTTCATCATGGCCGAAGTTCTGCAAGTGCCATATTCCGAGATCGTCATAGCGGCCTCGATTCCGGCATTTCTCTATTTCCTAACGTTGTTTTTCAAGGTCGATGCAATGGCCTACAAGAACAACCAGAAGGGGCTTGACCGTTCCGAGTTTCCGACGATCAGAGAAACCCTCCGGGACGGCTGGGAGATCCTGATTTCGCTGGGCGTCCTGATGTATTTATTGTTCATGACCAATGCGAACCCAGGGCATTGCGCGTTGATCGCGTCGGGGGTGATGATTGCGGTCAATGCAGTCAAGATACGATTCAGGTTCGATCTGAATGAGCTCTGGAATGCGCTTGTGAACCTTGGACGTGAACTTGGCCCCTTGATGCTGATCGGCGGTGCCGCCGGTGTCATCATCGGCCTGCTCAACTCCACGGGTTTCGCATTCCAGCTTTCGCTGGCACTGACCCATATAGCGTCTGCCTATGGTCTGATGGCGCTGCTGGTGTTGAGCGCTTTAGTCGCCATTGTGCTAGGGATGGGGATGCCCACCGCCGCGGTCTACATCGTGCTTGTCACAGTAGTGGCTCCGACAATGACAAAACTTGGGGTCGAGCCGATCGCCGCCCATATGTTTCTTCTCTATTTCGGTTTGATGAGTATGGTAACACCACCGATTGCTATCGGCAGCATTGTTGCGGCGCGCCTCGCCCAAGCAAATATGTGGACTACCGGTTTCCTAAGCATGCGGCTCGGCATCGTTGCCTATATCCTGCCCTTCGTATGGGTCTATAATCCAGCGCTTTTGATGCAGGGGACACCCATGGAGATTGCGGTGACGCTCTTCAACACCGTGGTCGCCTCTTATCTGCTCAAGTTGTCGATGCTGCGCTCGCCTTATAGCGGTGTGCCGAACTGGCTCTACGAAGCGGCGATGATGGTTGCTGGTTTAGCCGTCATGGCCGCAACCGCAGTTTTTGGAGGTATGGGTATCTGGACTGTCATAGTAACCGCGGGTGGGCTGGCGCTTGCCGCGTTAATTCTGTGGTGCAACCACTTAAAAGCGGGCGTCGTGGCAACCCGGTCTCACAGCGTGACGCAGATCAGTGGACTGTCCCAGTATGGCGGCACTCCGTCCGATATCATCGATGGGCCGAAACCCTAGGGCGCCAACGATGGAATTGGTCATTGCGAGCGGAATTGGTGCCGAGTTTGATGCCCAGCTGAGGGTTCGAGTGCCCGGAACTTCGATCCGGGCTGTAATTGCACAAACCCCGTGGGACATATCGCCAGAGGCCACGGTCGTCCTGGTGACCCCATCGCCCGCGTGGAGGGATGCGCCTGAGGCCATCCCCACAAGTTGGGGTCGGGTGAATATGCTCATGTCGATGTCTGCGGGCATGGATATGTACCCGCGCTGGGTGCTTGACGTCCCCGTTATATCCTGTGGCCGTGGTTTCACTTCGGACGTGATCGCGGAATACGTGCTGGGCGCGATGCTGAACCACGAAAAGGGCTTTTTACGCCATCGGGTGCGCTCTTCCTCGGCAATGGAAACAAGCTGGGTCGGCAGCCTGAAAGGTGCGACCCTCGGCATTGCCGGATTCGGGTCCATCGGTGGTGAAGTGGCGCGCCGCGCTTTGGCCTTCGGGATGAATATACGCGCCTATCGCCGGTCTGACACGGCCTTGCCCGACGGCATCAAGGCGGCCGCGTCGCTGCGCGACCTCGCGGGTTTCAGCGACCACCTGGTCATAGCCATGCCGCTGACCGAGGAGACTCGGAAGAGTATTGGTCGAAAGGTGTTTCAGGCCGCGAAACCGGGATTGCACCTCGTCAACGTCTCGCGTGGCGCGATCCTTGACCTTGACGCGCTGCGGCGCAGCCTGGAGACCGGGACGGTTGCGGCGGCGACGTTAGATGTCACCGATCCTGAGCCGTTGCCGGAGGGCCATTGGGCCTATGGGGATGAGCGCTTTATCATCACGCCGCATATGTCCTGGCAGGGAGGTGCCGAGACCGAGGCGCGCAAGCTTGATACTCTGGCCGAGAACCTGCGCCGCATCATGGACGGTCGCGAGATTCTCAATCGTTTTGATGCGTGCCGGGGTTACTGACTCAGCCCCGCTTCTCCGATCCTTCGAAGGAGTTTTTCGGAGCAAGGGGCAAGGTATTTCATGAAATCTATAGAAAAATATGGATTCACCGGCTTCCTTGGAAAGGATAGGGAATAAAGTTTCCGATACTTTTCTTATTACCCGATTGATTTTTTGTCACGAGACGATGCGCTTTAATCGATTGCCTAACAGGCCGGGCGGCCACGACAGTGGATTGCGGAACCTACTGCCAACGAGGGAACTTTCCATGATCAAGCTGAGCATCAATGGCGCGATACATGAAATCGATGATCCGAACATGCCGCTTCTCTGGGCGATACGGGAACAGGCGGGCCTGACCGGCACCAAGTTCGGATGCGGCGCGGGACTGTGCGGATGCTGCACGGTCCATATTGACGGCGAGGCGGTGCGGTCCTGCATCACGCCTGCGGGCGACGCCGTGGACAAGTCCGTCACCACTATCGAAGGCCTCGCGTCGGGCGGAGTCCCGCACCCTCTGCAGGAGGCATTCGTCGCCGAGAACGTGCCCCAGTGCGGCTATTGCCAGTCGGGCCAGATCATGGCCGCCGCGGCCTTCCTGCAAGAGAACCCGTCGCCCACGGACGAAGAGATTCGCGAAGGCATGGGCAACCTGTGCCGCTGCGGCACCTACCTGCGCATCCAGGCGGCCATCGCACGGGCGGCCCGTACAGGTACGGAGGAAAAGCTATGACCCGGCAGGCTTCCGAACTACAGAACGTGTCAGGCCTCAGCCGGCGCGCCTTCCTCGGCACCGGGATTTCCGCAGGCGCCATGGTATTGACCGTCGGGCTGCAAGGCGGCGCGCTGAAGGCGGGAGAGAAGCAGGCAAGCCAGCAGTTGAATGCCTTCGTGGCGATTGAACCTGACGGGACAGTGTCAGTCTTTATCCCCTTCGTCGAGATGGGCCAGGGCGTTCATACCTCGCTGGCAATGTTGATCGCCGAAGAACTCGATGTGCCGATGGCGCAGGTGAAGGTGAAAGAGGCGCCGCTGGGTCCTGAATATCGGCTGCATTGGGACGGCGCCGTGCGCTATACGGGCAGCAGCCTCACCATCAAGGACGGATTTATGCCCATGCGCAAGGCGGGCGCAGCTGCCCGCGCGATGCTGCTTCAGGCGGCGTCAGAAGAATGGGGCATTGCCGTCGAAGAGCTTCTGACCGAAGCAGGCGAGATTTCGCACCTTTCGAGCGGCCGCAAGGCGGCCTACAGCACATTCGTGACGAGAGCGGCAGAGAACGCCCCGCCGCTTAATGTTCCGCTGAAGAAGTCGGCGGATTTCAAACTGATTGGCACGCCGACCGACCGGCTCGACATGGTCGAAAAAACCAACGGTACCGCGCAGTTCGCCATTGATGCGTCTCCGCCAGACATGCTTGTTGCTGCAATCCTGCAATCGCCGGTCTTTGGCGGCCGCATTCGCGCGCTTGACAAGGACGCCGCTCTCGCAATGCCGGGGGTAGTGGCGGTCGAGGCGATCCCCAACGGCACCTCCAGCTTCGTCGACTACGTGCTGGCCCCACCGGACCATCAGCCAAACGATCCGACAGGCACGGTGGCGGTCGTGGCGGATAGTTTCTGGCACGCCAAGTCCGCGCTTAAGGAAGTCACAGTGGAATTCGAAGGCGGCGCCGAGGCGGCCTCTGACCAAGCGTTCTCGGCACGGCTCCGATCCCGGGTGGGTGAACAAGGCGTAGCGGCGGAGGAGGCCGGCGACGTCGACGCCGCCTTGGCAGACGCAGCCATCCGAATTGAAGCCGATTACGAAGTGCCCCTCGCTGCCCACATGGCGATGGAGCCGATGAGCTGCACCGCTTTGTACGAGGGCGACCGCTGCACACTTTGGACGGGTCATCAGAGCGCGGACTGGGTGGCCACTGTCGCGTCAAAGATCCTCGCAATCCCGACAGAAAACGTAAAGGTGGTCACGCCCTATCTCGGCGGCTCTTTCGGCCGCAAGAACAACGCCGACTATGTCGTGCAGGCAGTCAGCCTTGCCAAGCGCTTCCCAGGCCGTCCGATCAAGGTCATCTGGACGCGCGAGGAAGACACTAAGCACGATTTTTATCGGCCCCAGGTACTCGGGCGGTTACAGGCCGGCTTCGATGCCAACAACAATCCGACCGTCTTTCGACAAATCAACATCGGAGATGGGCCACAGCGCCACGCAGGATTTGCCGCAGGCCAGCCCTTTGACCACTCGGTCATGGACAGCTCTGCCAACCAGCCGTACGATATTCCGAACAAGCGCACGGAATACCTTCTGGAAGAGAACGCCGTGCCGCTTGGCTTTTGGCGATCGGTGGGCGGCGCACACAACGGCTTTTTTATCGAGTCCTTCGTCGACGAAATGGCCCATGCGGTCGGCGAAGACCCGGTGGCTTTCCGGAGGCGTCTGCTGAGCAAATCACCACGCTTCGCGGCAGTCCTGGACAAGGTCATCGAGATGGCGAACTGGCGCGGCGCACCTTGGATGGCCGATGACGGACGCCAACACGCAATGGGCGTGGCGCTGCACGAGGATCATTATACCATCGTAGGCGAGATCGCCGAGGTATCGCTTGACGAGTACGGCATGCCTAAAGTGCACAAGGTTTGGTGCGCGGTGGATTGTGGAACCGTGGTCAACCCGTCGTCCGCGGCCATGCAGGTGGAAAGCGGCATTGCCTTCGGTCTTTCCGCAGCACTGATGGAGAAGGTAGAGGTGCAAGAGGGCGCCGTCGTCAACAGCAACTTCCACGACTACCCGGTACTGACGGCGCAAGAAATGCCACAAATCGACGTGGCGTTCATAGAACGCGACGCCGCGCCCACCGGGCTCGGCGAACCGGCAACGCCTCCGATTGCGGCCGCGGTCTGCAACGCCCTTTTCACCTTGACGGGCAAGCGCATCCGGACCTTGCCGATCCAAGCTGCGCTCTCCTGATTGAGGCGCGGGCTTGGCGACTACGGGTGCCGCGCTGATCCGGTATCGGTTGCCTCACTCTAACGTCATTGCACGGGCGGGCCTTCATCTGGAAGGCCCGCCCAATCTCCGTCGGCCTGGCGGTAAAACTCAACCAGCCTCGCGGAGACCTCAGTGCACTTCCAGACATAAAAGTTATTCAGTTTCAAAGCTTTATCGTCACGCCAGGGCGTTGAGATTTTGTCAATCTCCGATGCGATTAAATCGTTTGCCGGAGCACTCGGACGCCCACTAATACTGGAAACACGACAAGAAAAGCTTGGAAAGGTAGAAATTGTGGTACCGAGCGAAATGAAAGCCATTGAGAATTCGAAGAACGACGAAGCCGTTGCCTATGGCAGCGATCATGTTGGCGGTGATTGCAGGGGAGAAAATTTCTTTACCATTGATCCAAGCTTTCAGGCGCTTCTAAAACTGTATTTGAGCGAAGACGAGCAGAAGCACTTCTGGCCGCATTTCGAACGCTTGGGCGACTTGGCAGGCGGAACGCTGGATGAATGCGCCGACCTGTGTGACAAGCATCCCCCCGTTTTGCACGATCGCGACCGCTTTGGCCGGGACAGGCAGTGGATTGAATACCACCCGGCCTACCGCGAAATGGAACGGATCGGCTTTTACCAATACGGGCTTCATGCCGCGCCGCATAGACCGATCCTGGGATGGCCTACGCCGGTGTCGCCACTAGTGAAATTCGGTTTGCACTACATTTTCTCGCAGGCGGAGTTCGGTTTGATGTGCCCCATCGGGGTCACCGAATTGGCGGCGATGCTCGTCTTCCGCTATGGCTCGCCGCAATTGATCGAACAATATGGCAACAAGATGGTGTCGCTCGACCCCAAGGAACTGCTCCAAGGTGCCCAGTTCATGACGGAAAAGGCCGGCGGTTCCGATGTCGGCGCCAACGAACTTATGGCGCGCTTTGACGGTTCCGACTGGCGCCTCCACGGGGAGAAATGGTTCTGCTCGAACCCTGATTGCGGCGCTGCGGTTCTGCTGGCGCGCGTCGAGGGCGATCCGGATGGAACCAAGGGATTGACCGCGTTCCTCGTGCCCAAAGATCTGCCAGACGGGTCGCGCAACGACTACCGGATCGCGCGGCTTAAAAACAAAATGGGTAGCAAGTCGCTGGCCAGCGGCGAGATCATCTATGAAGGTGCCGTCGCTTACATGCTAGGCAAGCAAGGCCAAGGCATCAAGATCCTGTTGGATCAGGTCAACCTGTCGCGCCTGTCGCACGGCGTCCGTGCCGCGGCCACGATGCGCCGGGCACTCAATGAATCTCTGGCCTTCGCGGGATCCCGCCGCCTGTTCGGGAAACCGGCGTTAGATCAGCCGTTGATGCGCAGGCAACTGGTGCAGTTGCTGGTCTGGACCGAGCAAGCCCTGTCGACCAGCTTCTATGGCGGCGACGTCCTGCAACGAGAAGAGCAAGGCTGCGAAAAGGCCAAACTGATCACCCGGATCATCACCCCGACCATCAAGATGCGCAGCAACCGTGATAACGTGAAAGCGGCTACCAAGGCGCTGGAGATACGCGGCGGCAACGGGGTGATCGAGGATTGGACGAATTCCCGCCTGCTGCGAGATTCCTTTGTCCCGGTGAACTGGGAAGGCACCAGCGTCATCAACGCCATTGACGCGCTGCGCCGCGCGGTAGGCAAGTGCGGCGCACACCTGGCGCTCAGGGATGAGCTGCACCGCCTCACCGCCGAGGCGACCCTGGTAAGTCAGGACTACCGCGACCGGCTGGACACGCTGTCGGACCAGGCCATCGACTTTGCCGCGAAGGTCGCCGGGTCTGATGTCGGCGAAGCGCTGTACCGCCAAGCCACGAGCATGCTCTATCACGCACTCAGTGCCACGCTGTTGGCTTGGGAGGCCGACAGATCGGCGCGCGACGGCAGCGATGCGCGGCGCTTGCTGATCTCGCGCATGGTTGTCGATCACCGGTTGGACCCGGCACCCGTCATGGCGCAAGACGCGGCAGCGACGTGGGAGGACGAGGCCATCGATATCCTGCTGTCGAGGCAGCCGATGAGCATGGAAGAGGCCAACGCACTGATCAGCCGCTAGGCCGCCGGATCCCTGAACTACGCCGGATAGGCCCGCCCCACGGTACGACGGCGGCGGGCACCGCATAACCCTTATTAGACACGACCACGATGGAGTTTCCGCGATGAGTATATTAGACGGAACCGATGCGCTTTTCATTGGCGGCAATTGGGTGCCCGCTCAATCCTCGTCTCGGCTGGAGGTGATTTCCCCCGTCTCCGAGCGTGTCATTGCCACCGTGCCCAGAGGCTCTGCTGCCGATGTCGACGCTGCGGTTGCTGCAGCCCGGCGCGCTTTTGATGCGGGCCCCTGGCCCCGGATGACAGTGGCTGAGCGGGTCGAGGGCGTGGGCCGCCTTCGCGCCGTGTTCGAGAGCCGCAAGGAGGAGATGGCCCAAGCGATCACCGCGGAAATGGGCAGCCCGATTACCCAGTCTTGCACCATCCAGACCACGGTGCCGCTGATGATGCTTGATGAGCAGCGCCAGATAGCGACAGAGAGCTATCCATGGAGCGAACTGCGCCGGTCGGCCTCGGGCAACGCCCTTGTGACCCGCACGCCCAAAGGTGTCGCCGCGCTGATCACACCATGGAACGCCCCCATGATAACGATAATCCACAAACTCGGCCCCGCGCTGCTTGCGGGGTGTACCGTCGTGCTGAAACCGGCGTCGCTGGCACCGCTCAGCGCATACCTGCTGGCTGAGATGGTCGAGGAAGCCGGCCTGCCCGAGGGCGTGGTGAACGTCATCACAGTGGATCGCGGCGAGGCCGAGTACCTGGCGTTGCATCCCGGCGTAGATAAAGTCACCTTCACCGGTTCCACGTCCGCCGGTCGCCACCTTGCGGCCAAGTGCGGCGAACTCCTGCGGCCTATCACGCTTGAGCTCGGCGGAAAATCAGCCGGGATCGTGCTTGACGACGCCGACATCCCCGAAACGGTCGAGGCATTAAAGCTTCTGTCCTTCCGCAACTCTGGCCAGATCTGCACGCTGAAGACGCGGGTGCTGGTGTCTAAGGCACGTGAACGAGAGTTCGTCGAAGCGCTGGCTGAAATGGTCGGCTCACTGCCCGTAGGCGACCCCATGGACCCGAACACTCATGTAGGACCGATGGCCAGCCAAAAGCAGCGTGACAGTGTCGAATCCTACATCGAGGCGGGCATCAACGATGGCGCTCGCGCTGTCATTGGCGGCGTTGGGCGCCCTAAGGGACTTGACAAGGGCTGGTTTGTGCAGCCGACCCTGTTTGCCGAAGTCGAACCCAATTCTCGCATCGCACAGGAAGAGATCTTCGGCCCTGTGCTCTCAGTCCTCTCCTACGAAGACGAGGATGAGGCGGTGGAGATCGCCAACAACTCGGTCTACGGCCTGAGCGGCGCTGTGTTCTCAGAGGACATAGGCCATGCCGTTTCCATTGCCAACCGGGTCAAGACAGGCGTGTTGGAAGTAAATGGCGCACCCTTCGGATTCCACGCGCCGTTCGGCGGGGTCAAGCAGTCCGGCATCGGGCGGGAAAGCGGATGGGAAGGGTTCGAGCCTTACGTTGAAGCCAAGTCTATCGGCCTGCCTAAGCACTACGCCGACAGTCTTGAGCGGGCATGACAGCTGCCTTCGCGCCTCTCGTCAACGTCATCCTGGTGCTGCCGATCGGCCTGAGTGGCGGCTTGCTTGCGCAATGGGGTGGGCTGCCATTGCCGTTCCTTCTGGGCAGTGTGCTGGCATCGGCGGCCTTTGCCGTCGCTACTTGGGAAAGAACTGGCAGGCCAGTGCGGATTCCGCAAATGTTGCGCAAGGTTTTCATCGGCGTTATCGGCGTCCTGATCGGTGCGAAATTTTCCGCCGACGTTCTGGCGATCGCAGCCACGCTCTGGCTGTCCTTTGGCGCTATGGCGCTATTTGTGGCGCTGGCGTTTCTCAGCAGTTACCTGATTTTCCGGCGGATCGGCGGCTACGACCGTGTGACATCGGTGTTCTGCGCCATGCCCGGCGGTCTTATCGAGGCTGTAGCGTTCGGTGAAAGGGCAGGGGTCGATGTCCGGCTCTTGACCGTGCAGCATCTTGCGCGTGCGCTTTTAGTTGTGTTGATCGTGCCCTTTGGCTTCGCCGTGTTTTCGGGTGAAACCGTGGGTGGCGTTTCGGCGGTGGAGGTCCCGTCCGGCTGGCGCGATCTTGGTATTGTTGGCGCCGCAGTGTTGGCGGGTCTGACCTTGGGCGGGCTGCTGCGCCTGCCCGCATCGCAGCTGATGGGGCCGCTACTGCTGAGCGGGGTTCTTCATGCCACCGGGGTAATCGACGTTCACGCGCCGACGTGGCTGCTCGCTCTGGCCCAGGTGGCCGTTGGCTGCGGGCTGGGTTCGTCTTTCTCGGGTGCCTCGCTTGACTTGCTCGGCAAAGCCTTTGCGATGAGCCTGCTATCGGTGAGCCTAACGCTTGGTCTCAGCGTTGGCTTTGCCTTCGGCCTTCAGGCCGCCATTCCGTTGGATTTCGCAGCTCTGGTTATCAGCTTTGCGCCCGGTGGGATCACCGAGATGAACCTGATCGCCCTAAGTCTTGGGATCAGCCCGGTCATCGTCGCAACTCATCACCTGTTCAGGATCGTTCTGACCGTCGCCTTGGCGAACGCGATGTGGCGATGGGGACTAAACCGGGCCTAGACAACGCGTCCGCCTAGCTTTCGCGGCGCCGAAAGAGACCGTTGCCGATGGCGATCACATCGCGTTCCAACACGCGGGTGCGAAAGCTGCCGTCGTCCCAGATTTCAGTGCGCAGTGTCTCGCCGGGATAGACGGTAGCGGTAAATCGTCCGTCCATCGCGCCAAATTGCATCGCGTCGTAATTACAAACCACCGCCAACAACGCATGCGCCGCACATCCAAATGTGCACAGCCCGTGCAGGATCGGACGCTCGAACCCCGCCTTAGCCGCCACGCGGGGGTCGAGGTGCAGCGGGTTCGGGTCGGCGTTCCACCTGTAATATAGCGCTTGCTCTGGCCGCGTGGCCGTCTCGAATACGTGGTCCGGCGGGGTTTCGGGTAGGCTGTTCGCCTTCTTCACCGGGCCGCTCGGCCCACCGAACCCGCCATCGCCGCGTAAGAAGATGGTCGATCGGCAAGTCGCGAGTTTCACGCCGCTCGCGACATTAACGATCTCCTTTTCGAGGTAGAGCAGAGCGCCTTTACCTGTGCCCTTATCCACCAACCCGGTCACCCGGGTCTTGCCAGAAATCCGGGCGTTTGGTGGAATTGGCTGGTGGATGGTAAAGCCCTGCTCGCCATGCACGAGCCTGAGCGCATCGACGCCGGTCGCGGGGTCGCCCAGCCAGAATCCCGGATGCCCCAGCACGTTGACGATGGCCGGCAGCGCCCGCACATCGTCGGCCAACGCACCAACGTAGGAAAGCTGCCGCAAATCCGTTGGATCCTGCCCAATCCCCACGGTCAGTCCGAAGCGCGCGACCTCTTCGGTGCCATAGCTTTGCTGCACCTTGGGAATGTCGAATTTCATCAGAGTGTCATAGTTAATTGTCAACGGCTTGCTCCTGTTCGACATCCAGTTCGATCACCGCATCGAGCGCAAAGGCGCCCTGACCTTCGGGCATGGCCAGCACCGGATTGAGATCGACCGATACAAGCCGGTCCCCGGCCCCGGCGGCAAAGACGGATAGGTTTGATAGCATCTTCGCCAGAGCGTCTATATCTGCTGGCTCTGCGCCGCGTGCACCCTGCAGCACCGACGCATGGCGGATCGAAAGTATCATTTCGCGAGCCTCCTCGGATCCGAAAGGACAGGCACGCAGGGCCACATCGTTCAGGAGCTCGACAAAGATGCCACCAATCCCGAAGACCGCCATCGGCCCGAATGTCGGATCGCGGTTGATGCCCATCAGACATTCGATCCCGCCCGACAATTGCTTTGCGACCAACACACCGCTTATCCGGGCGCCGGGCACATGTGCCGCCGCCTCGAGAATTGCGGCATGGGCATCCCGCACGCCATCGGCGTCGCAGATATTCAGCTTTACCGCACCGATGTCGGATTTGTGGAGAATGTCAGGCGACAGGATCTTCATCACCACCGGGTAGCCGAAGCGGGCGGCCGCGGCGACCGCCTCCTCGGCGGTCTGAACTGCCTGCTCGGGTGCGGCGGCAATGCCCGCCTCTGCCAGAATCGCTTTGGCTCCTGCTTCGTCGGGTGGGGTAGTGGGCAGGTTGACCGGCCGGACCAGCGGCGGCTTGGCCGGACCTACCTGCGTCCGCGCTGCACCGTGTCGCAGCACTGCGTCGAGCGCGCGTACTGCGCGGCAAGGGTCGTTGAAAACGAGGATTCCCGCGTCATCATATCGGCGCAGCACCTGCGGATCGCCAAGCGCGCAGATGGCCAGAATGCGGTCGGGGTACTGCGCGCGCAATGGTGCCAGCGCATTCAGGATCACTTCTGAAATCTCGCGACTGCCCGCTACATAGGTCAGAAAGCACAGCACTGCACCATAGCCGCCGTCTTCCAGCCCGGCACGGGTAAACTGCTCCAGCAGCGCTGGTTCGTTCAGCGCCTGCGCCGTGCAATCGAGCGGGTTGACCGCCGAGGCATAAGGCAGCAGGTCGAGCAGCCTGGCCTGCGCCGCTTCGGGCATGGGGGGCATCGGCAGGCCAATCCGTTCGGCTTCGTCGCTGGCCACGATCCCCGCGCCGCCGCTGACAGTGACCACGCCCAGCGAATGCCGCGCCGGCAGCACCATCCTCGATGCCGCATAAGCGATGTCCATCATCGATTCCGGGTCACGCAGGATGATCGCGCCATGGTCTGACAAGACCGCGTCGGCCACCACCGCGTCGCCGGTAAGCGATGCGGTATGCGACGCCGCGGCGCGTGCGCCAATTTCCGAGCGGCCCGATTTCAGCAACAGCACCGGCTTGCCGGCGTCTCTTGCGATGTCCAGTGCGGCCAGCAGCCGCGACGCGTCGTTGATCGCTTCCATATAACTGCAGATCACGTCAATAGTGTCGCTTTCCGCCATCCAGCATATCGCGTCGGCGACGGTGATGTCGGCCTCGTTTCCGGTGGTGATGAGCACCGAGCAGCCCAAGCCGAGGTCACGTGCCAGCGCGCCCAGATGCGCGCCAAAGGCGCCGGATTGGCTGGCGATCCCGATGTTGCCGGGCAGCGGAAATCCGGAGTCGAGCGATGAGGAAAAGGTGCCAAAAAAGTTGATGTTGGTGTTGTAAACGCCCAGAGTATTTGGCCCCAGAAGCCGCATGCCGTACCTGTGCGCCCGCGCGACGAGATCACGCTGCGCAGCCTCGCCCTCGGCGCCGGTCTCGGCAAAGCCCGCCGAGAAAAGAGTCGCCGCCTTGCAGCCCTTGCGCCCCAGCGCTTCGATTGACTCGGGCACCAGCTTTGCCGGTACGGCGATCAGCGCAACATCAGGGGCCAACGGCAGGGAATCTACGTCGGGAAAACAGGGCAGGCCCTGCACCATCTCTTTTTTCGGGTTCACTGGCAGGATGCGGCCTGCGAAGCCCGCCTTTAGCATCGCGGCAATCGGGCGACCGCCAATGCGCGTCGGGTTGTCGGACGCTCCGATGATGGCAACGGAGCGTGGCGCGATAAGGCCATCGACCGGCGATTTGCCGGTCATAGCGCCGCCTCCGACCCCAGCACCACTGTGCATTGGCTGGACAATGTCCCGCCGTTGCCGTGGCAAAGCGCGAGGTTGCACTCCTCCTGCTGGCGCGCACCGGCCTCGCCTCGGATTTGCGCCACCGCCTCGGCGATTAGAAACAAGCCGTACATTCCGGGGTGCACACAAGATAGTCCGCCGCCGTTGGTATTCACCGCCAACTCGCCGCCCGGCGCGATGCGCCCGTCGCGAACGAACCGCCCACCTTCGCCCTTGGGGCAGAACCCGAGGTCTTCGAGGAACAGGATCGTTGTGATGGTGAAGGCGTCGTAAAGCATCAACAAATCCAGCTCGTCATGCCCGACGCCCGCCATCTCCATCGCCCGCGGTCCGCTTTCGGCTGCTGCGGTGGTGGTAAGGTCTGGCATGGCGACGATCGACCGGTGATAGTTGGCGCCACCGCCGCCGAGGAAATAGACCGGTTTGCCAGGCAAGTCCCGGGCACGGTCGGCGCGCACCAACACACAGGCTGCCGCACCGTCGGTGACGAGGCAGCAATCGGCCTTGCTCAGCGGGTCTGAGATCATCCGCGCCGAAAGGACGTCGTCCTTGGACAGCGGGCCACGCGCGAAGGCTTCGGGGTTCAGGTTGGCCCAGCCGCGCGCGGCCAGTGCCACTTCGGCCAAGTCCTCGCGGGCGGTGCCGAACTCGGCCATGTGCCGGCTCGCGGCCAGCGCATAGGCGGTGATCGGGTGGCGCGGTTTATAGGGGGTCTCGTGCCATTGCGGCTCGCTCATCGACACCAGCCCTCCGCCCGCAGTGCGCTGGTTTGACCCGTAGCAGACGAGCGCCGCGTCGCAGAGACCCGCCTCGAGCGCAAGCGTTGCCTGCAAGAGATGCATCTCAAAGCTGGACCCGCCGACATTGGTGCCGTCGAAGAAACGTGGTCGGAGGCCGAGGTATTCGACCACGCTCATGGTCGGATAGGCATGGTTGGACGTGGCCGCAAAGACGCCGTCAATGTCCTGCAGTTTCAGACCGGCATCATGCACGGCTTTGACTGCGGACTGACCGATCAGCTCGATCGCGGAAAAGCCCGGCGCCTCGCCGACCCCGGCGGTTGCCATGCCGACAATGGCGGATTTGCCTCTGATGTTGTCCCGGGTCATGCGGACGCCTCCTTTGCCAGATCAAAGACCACGCGCGGTCCATTCGCGGTCATTTCGATACGTGCTTTCACTGGCGCGCCGATCTCCGCGGTTTCTACGTCGGGCAGAGTGGACATCATGCGCACGCCTTCATCGAGATCGACAAGAGCCACGTTGCGCGCCCCTTTGCGGGCGCGGTTAACGGTAATGGCATAGATCGTCCCCGTACCGCGGGCTTCCACCCACTCCAGATCAGTTGCGCCGCTAGGAGAGGTGACCTTCGGCCAGAAAAGGTACTCGCCGGTGCTTGCGGCGCGCTGTATCATGAAACGGCCTTCGGCAAGAAACGCCTCGTAGGCGGCTTGCGGTCCAAGGCGGGATTTTTCGGTATCTGTCATTTCTGCCAATCGTCTCCTAGTTTTGATCTTCCCGGTTCGGCTTCTGGTCAATCGGCCCGTTGCGTCAACGTGCGGCGGGCAATGACCAGTTGCTGGATCTGGCTGGTGCCTTCGTAGATGCGCAGCAGTCGGATATCGCGGTAGAGACGCTCGATATCATACTCCGTCATGTACCCGGCGCCGCCGTGGATTTGCAGCGCCCGGTCCGCTATGCGGCCCGCGGCCTCCGTGCAAAAATACTTGGTGCAGGACGCCTCGATGATGGCCTTTCCTTCACGATCGAACGTGTCCGCCGAAGCTCGGACAAGCGCCCTCGCGGCATGTAGCTCGGCCTGACAATCCGCCAGAAGCCCCTGCACCAGTTGGTGCTCGCCAATCGGCTTGCCGAATTGCTTGCGCGTCAATGCATAGTCTGTCGCGATGTCGAGCATGCGCTGGCTCTGGCCGACGGCCATGGCACCAACATGAATGCGGCCCCGGTCCAACACGCGCATCGCTGTACGAAATCCGCAGTTCAGATTGACAGGTCCACCGATGATTGCGCTCTCGGGGACCCGCACGTCTTCGAAGATCACGTCGGAGGTCTTGGTGCCGCGCTGTCCGAGCTTGCTGTCCGGCTTGGCAACGGTGATGCCCGGCGTATTGGCTGGCACGATGAAGGCCGACACGCCGCCGGCACCCGGCTCGTTCGGATCTGTTCGCGCAAAGACGGTGAACAGCTCTGCGCGGACCGCGTTGGTGATGAAACGCTTGGTCCCATTGATGAGGAAATCGCTGCCGTCCTTACGGGCGGAGGTGCGGATGCCGCCGGCGTCTGATCCATTGTCGGGTTCGGTCAGCGCGAAGGCCGCAATCACGTCACCGCTCGCAACGCCCGGCAGCCATTGTTCCTTTTGCGCAGGCGTCCCGTCCATGACGATTCCTTGCGAGCCGATACCCACGTTGGTGCCGATCAGCGACCGGAAAGTCAGCGAAGCATAGCACAACGCCTCGATCAGCCGCGCCTCCTGCGGCACGTTAAGACCGATTCCGCCGAATTCCTCGGGCGTCGACAGGCCGAACAGCCCCATCTCCTTCATCTCGGCCACAATCTCGTCGGGGATGTTGTCCTCTTCCTCGACCCGGCGCTCAGCCGGAATCAGGCGTTCGCGGGCAAACCGGTCGACCGTCGAGACAAGCTGTTCGAAAACCTCACCATCCACTCCTGACGCCATCTCATTTCTCCCTCAGGCTGCCTATCGTCTCCTATTGCACTACCAAAATTTTTCTGTAGGGTAAATACCATTCTGTATAGGATATGATATGAGCAGCCAAGACGGACAGAAATTGGTGCCTGCGGTCCAGAACGCAATGACCATCATGCGGTTGCTTTCTGCTGCCGGAGCGCCGATGGGCGCGACGCAAATCGCCCGCGAGACCGGGTTAAATGTCTCGTCGGCATTCAACATTTTGCGTACACTGAACCACGGGGGCCTACTGAGCTTCGATCCTGAGGCCAAGACCTACACAATCGGCATGGGGCTTATGGAGTTCGCCGCGCCGCTTCTGGGTGCCAATCCGAGCGACCTGATCCGACCCACCCTGACGGCCATCGCGCAAGAGCACCGGGTGGCCGTCGCGCTTTGGCAAATCACCGCCAATGAACGCATTGTGCTGATCGACCGCTTCAGCGCCCCTAATATCGTGCAGGCCGTCATGGCGCGCAGCAGCCGCCTGCCGGTTTTCGCGGGCGCCATCGGGCGGGTCTATGCCGCGGCACTTGAACTGACCGAGGCCCAAACCCGTGCCGGGTATGAAAACGTTCGCTGGCAGAATGCGCCGGGTTTCGACACCTACTGGCAGGACGTTCAGGCCGCCCGGGAGAGTGGCACGGCAAAGGACCCTGGCAACCTGTTCCGCGGGCTCGACATCGTCGCGGCCATGGCGCTCGATGCAACCCACGTGCCACGGCTCGGAATGAGTAGTATCACGATCACGGGCCAGCAGACCGACGAAAGCCTTGACCAGGTCGGTGCCGCACTGGCCGATGCCGCCCGGCAAATCGAGCGCGGTGTCTTCGGCCGCACCTCAAAAGATTGAACATGTTCCGCAAATATTAAGGAAAAGGCAGAGAACCCATGTCTGACAATAAACCCCTAGACGACAAGGTCATACTGGTAACCGGTGCCGGTGGTGGCATCGGCCGTGCCATCGCCATAGAGGCCGCCAAAGCCGGGGCCGCCGTCGTCATCAACGACATCGGCGCCTCGCTCGACGGCCGACGAGAGTCCAGCGCAGCAGCGCAGGACGTCGTAGCCGAGATCGAGAAAATCGGCGGCCGCGCGGTCGCCAATGGCGATGATGTCTCGGACCCGGACGGCGCCAGTACGATGGTACGCCAGGCAACGGACACCTACGGGCGGCTCGACGCCGTAGTAAATAACGCGGGCATCCTGCGCGACGGTTTCTTCCACAAGATGTCGTATCAGGATTTCGACGCGGTCGTGAAAGTACACCTCTACGGCACGTTCAACGTGAGCCGCGCCGCCGCCGATGTGATGCGCGAGCAAGGAACGGGAAGCCTGATCCACATGACGTCGACCTCGGGGCTGATCGGCAACCTCGCTCAGGCCAACTATTCCGCGGCCAAGCTCGGCATCACGGCGCTGTCAAAATCCATGGCGCTTGACCTACAGCGATGGAACATCCGCTCGAACTGCATTGCCCCCTTCGCCTGGAGCCGCATGACCTCGTCGATCAAGGTCGACAGCCCAGAACAGGAGGCGCGTGTCAATCGCATGAAAGAGATGCGGCCCGAGAAGATCGCACCCTTGGCGATGTTTCTGGCCTCGAACGAGGGCGCCGACACGACAGGCCAAGTATTTGCAGTGCGCAATAACGAGATATTCCTGATGTCCCAGCCACGCCCGCTGCGTTCCGCGCATCGCGGCGAAGGCTGGGACTTCGATAGCGTGGCACAACACGCAATTCCCGCGCTAAAGCCGGATTACATGCCGCTTACAGTGTCGGGGGACGTGTTCAGCTGGGACCCAGTCTAAGCCGCTGTGCGGCCTCGATCCGCTTGCTAAGGCAAGCGGCGATTTGTCAATGTCGGCGGAGAATGAAACAGAAATGGAAAGTTCAGGATATAGCGCAACCAAGATGATCGCTTCCGACCTGTACGAGGCGCGCGAGACAGGCGGTCACTTCGACCAAAGCAGGCTCGCGACGCTGACCGCCCTGGACCGGGCTTATGACATCCAGTCAGCGCAGATCGCGCTACATGGAGCTGACATCGCTGGCTGGAAGATCGGGGTGACAAGTGCGGAAAAACTGGTGTCCTACGGCCTAAACGAGCCGCTCATCGGACCTGTCTATGGCTCGAAGTGCCATGGTGACGGGGCTTGCGTGCCTCTCCACATGTCCCATCGCCCGAAGCTGGAAGCCGAGATCGCGTTGCGGGTCGGCGCCGACATCGACGCCAAAATGGCCGCGGGGGGACGAGAAGCGGTCCGCGATGCCGTCGAGGCGGCGTTGCCAGCTATCGAGATCGTGGGATCCCGATACAGCAAACCGCAAACGAGCCCGTTTCTGATCGTCGCGGACGGAGGAGGCAACGCGGATGTTGTTTTCGGCCGCTGCGCCATTCCGTTTGCGCAGCTTCGCGGGCTGGGTGTCGAACTGTCCGTTGACGGCAGGAAGGTGGCGGAGGGCAGCGTTGACGCGCTCTTGTGGGACGACATCCTCGACGCGGTTGCCTGGCTAACCCAGCACCCGAGGCTGCGAAGTCGCGGTCTGCGCGCCGGGGACCTTGTTTTCACTGGCGCCTGCACCGCCCTGCTTCCGGTCGAACCGGGTCAGACGGTGACTGCCGGGTTCTGCGGGCTCGGATCCGTGACGGTATCGTTCTGCGACGCTGCCGACCTTTGACCCTGATGTATGCACCGGATGTTGTTCGCAATTGATTTCGGGCACGATTTCGGTAGTCGCTCATATGTATCGGGCTTGTTGATCGACACGCGGGTCGTGTCATTATCGGGGTTACACACGCGCCGCGATCCAATTAGCTGCGAGGTCAATGATGGCCGTCAGATTCTGGGGGCGTAATTGTTCCGTTCCATGTTTTAGATCTGTCGCGAACTCCTTTGGGCGCGTCGGCTCAGATGCCGACGGCCACCTCGTCTCGTGGTGCGTCAAACGCGGTTTTGTGCCTTAGGGTGCTCCAGGCTATGCGTGCCAACCGCTTGATCTATTCGCGCAACACCAATTGACCATCTTGGTCAAACCCGACAAGGTGGAACGTATCTTTGCCGATGTCGATCCCGATGGACATCGGCTGATCGAAGGTCTTCCTCTCCGCGCCACTTCTCCAACTTGCAGACATAGGCAAAGCCTAACCTGCTGGGTAAAGCAGCCGGTACATCGCTTTAGAGAACAATGCGAAAAGCTGAATCCCCTAACGCTGCCTGAAATCAGAGATTTCAAAGCGTTAGGGGAGACCTGATGTTTCAAGCAATTCGCATTGTGCTTTAGGTGAGTATTAAAAGGGGCGCGGGTCAGGCGGAACACACTGTCGGAGATTTCCGGTCGCACCGTCAGACATGGCCTTGCACCAGCGCGTCGATCAGAACCGGGCCGTCGGACTTGGTGGCTTCCTGCATGGCGGCAACAAATGCGTCAGGAGTCTCGGCGCGAATTGCGCGCATACCTAAGCCCTCGGCCAGCTTGCTTGGGTTGACGGGGGGATCGGCGAAATCCATGCCAATGAAATTATCATTGTCGTGAAACGACTTCAGCCGCTGCTTAATGATGCGATAGCCGCCGTTGTTGGCGATGACATAGGTGATCGGCAGCTTGTGCTTAGCGGCGCTCCACAGAGCCTGGATGTTGTACATGGCCGAGCCGTCGCCAATGATCGCCGTGACCCGCGCCTCGGGCCTGGCCAGCGCGACCCCAACTGCCGCCGGCACGCCCCAGCCGATCCCGCCGCTGATGTTACCGATGTAGCTGTAGCGATGGCGGAACGGCAGAAGATCGAGCAGCGCGCTCGCTGATGTAATGCCTTCATCGACAACGATGCTGTTGTCGGGCAGGTTATCGACCATCGCCGCCATGAGCCAGTCCGGCGCCATTGGAGAGACCTTGGCATTGTTCATCGCGGTCGCGTATCTACGCGCGCGGCGCGCGCTCCAGTTATCCTCGGCCAGCGCGGCAATGGCTGCAGCGGCTCTCTCCGAATGCTGCTCACCGCCGATCCGCCGCAAGGCCGCCACCAGATCGACCAGTGTTTCCCGTACGTCGGCGCGAATGGCGATCTCGGCGGGATAGTTCTTGCCCAGCTCCCAGTCGCGCTGTCCGATCTGGATCACGGCTGTGGTTTCGGGCAGGGGATCGACCTCGCTGTGGACCGACATGCGCAGCACATCACTGCCGACGCAGATCATGACATCATGCGCGCTCATCACCTCGCGCACCCGGGCCTGATTGCGGGGCAACGTTCCAATGTAGGCCGGGTGCTCCGAGGGGAAATGGGCGCCGGAATCAACGGTCTGCTTGTAGGCCGGAGCGCCAAGCGCTGTCGCAAAATCGCCGACGGCCTCGAAGGCATCGCTCGCCACCACCTCGTGTCCGGCAACGATCACCGGAGCACGTGCTGACAGCAGCCGGTTCGCCAGCGCATCTACCGCCGCCGCCGTTGGCCTGCTGGTGGTGTCGACCCGCGTTGCCGCTCCCAGGTCAAGCGGCGCCTCGGTGTTCAGGATGTCCCCCGGGAGAGAGATGAACACCGGACCGGTGGGTTCTGTCAGGGCCACCTTGGCGGCACGGCGCATGACACGTGGCAAATCCTCGATGCGGTTGACCTCTACGGCCCACTTTACCATTGGCTCGGCGATGGGGACGAGCGGCGCATAGAGCAAAGGTTCGGTTAGGCCGTGGCCTTGTTCCTGCTGACCGGCGGTAATCAGCAACGGCGAACCGGCCTGCATCGCGGTGAACAGCGACCCCATGGCGTTGCCAAGCCCCGGCGCCACGTGCACGTTGCAGACCGCGAGCCGACCCGATGCGCGGGCGTAGCCATCGGCCATCGCTACCACGATGGCCTCCTGCATTCCCATAACGTAACCGATATCGCTCTGCTCGCTCAGCGCGTCCATTATCGGCAGCTCTGTGGTACCGGGGTTGCCGAACAGGGTTGTTACCCCCTCATCGCGCAGCAGTGAGATGAACGCGCTGCGGCCGCTAATTTGGTTCGTGGTTAGGCGTTCAGACATCGAGGCACCTCCGTCTTGGGGCTGCGGTCGGGGCGCGGGGTTTTCCGGCCACCCACTGCTGCTGTTCGTGGTTCCGTTTTTGGGCAAGCCCCCTGTTTCCTGGCCGACCTCGTCGATACGAACCTTTCGCATTGAGCTTTACCCTTTTTGTTCACATGCACGGCGTCTGGTCAGTTTGGTAACAAGGCAGCCCTTCATGCAAACGATTAAAAAGCATAGAAGTTTGAGAAAATGTCAATGAAGTGACAGCCTGAAATCCCTTGACGGAGCGCGACAGACGCCGTCTGACGCCCCCATTGCACATCGGAAAGTGACAGGGCGCGCGCTTTTTTTGCCGACTGAGACTCCGCATTTTGCCTTAAATCTTTGTTTAAACAGCGCCATCTGCTCTTGAGTTTTTGTCAAGTGCCAGTGTGGTTTAATCAGTTGCAATTAAGGACGGCCCTCCACCATACTGCACGAAAGAATGGTCTGACGGCAGCAGGGCGCAGGCCCATGCCGCGCCGTCCGACACCAGATTATTCAGGAGAATGCCTTGATTCGCCCCCTTCTAGAGCCCTTGTTGCACCCGCGTAGCGTTGCCGTGATCGGGGCCTCCGAGGCACCGGACCGCATCGGCGGTCGGTCGATACACTCAATGCTCAACGGTGGTTTCGGCGGCGCTATCTATCCCGTCAATCCCAAGCGCGACACAGTCCAAGGGCTGCGCGCCTACCCCTCCATCAACGAGGTGCCCGAGCCGGTCGACTGTGCCTTGATCGCGGTTCCGGCGACGGCGGCTGTGGACGTCATACAGGACTGCGCCGACCGCGGTGTGCGCAGTGCGGTGATGTTCACATCCGGGTTTGCTGAATCAGACGCGGCAGGCGCCGCTGCGCAGGAGCGGATACGCGAGATCGGAAAGTCCAGCGGCATGCGCATCGCCGGGCCCAACTGTTTGGGCGTTTTCACGCTAGACAAAGGCTGGTACGGCACCTTTGTGCACGCCCTGGCCAACCAGCGCGTCCCGCCCGGACCAATCGGCATCGTGTCGCAAAGCGGGTCCTACGGCAGTCACCTGTTCAACGTTTCGCAACGGCGCGGCGTTGGCACCAATCATTGGGTGACAACCGGCAACGAGGTCGACGTCGACGTTGCCGAGGTCATCGAGTATTATGCCGGCGTGCCGGACCTTCGGGTCATCATGGCGTACGCCGAGGGCATCAGCGACGCAGGTCGGCTGTGTCGTGCGTTGGCCGCCGCGCGCGAGGCCGAGAAGCCGGTTATTTTCATGAAGGTCGGCACCACCGACGTGGGCGCACGCGCAGCGGCCTCTCACACTGCCGCGTTGGCCGGGGCCGACGCAATTTATGATGGTGTTTTCGAACAGTATGGCGTCTACCGCGCCGAGACCACGGAAGAAATGGTCGACGTCGCCTATGCCTGCCAGTTCGGTCGGTACCCGAAGGGACGGCGCCTCAGCGTGCAGACTATTTCCGGTGGGGTGGGCGTGCAGATGGCCGACGCGGCCACGCGCCGTGGCCTTGATGTCGCGCCCATGCCAGCCCCAACGGCGGCGCGCATGAAGGAACTCATCCCCTTTGCTGCAGTCGACAACCCGGTCGATTTCACCGCCCAAGCCCTGAACAATCCGGAGCTGATGCAGGCCAACATCGCGCTCACAATCGAGGAAGGGGGCTATGACGCGCACGTGGTCTACTTAAGCGGCGTGCCGGATTACGACTTCTCTCGCCAAGCATGTCTACAGATTTTTTCCGCTATGCGCGAACGTCATCCGGACGTACCAGTGCTAGTGATAATGGTGGTTTCCGACGAGCTCCGCGCGCGCTACGAGGAGTTGGGCTTGCCGTGTTTCGAGGACCCTTCGCTGGCTGTACGAGCCGCGGCCGCGCTCTCGCACTTCGCGGAAGTCTTTGTCCGCGGCGCGCCGGAGGCCCCCCCCGCGCCGCTCGCCGACGCAATGGAAGTGCCCTCCGATCAGGTGGCCGAGCACGCCGCCAAGCAGATCATCGCTTCCGCCGGGCTCGCGGTGTCGCATGAACGTCTGGTCAACAGCGCCGAGGCCGCGGTGGCCGCCTGGCGCGAAATAGACGGGCCGGTTGCATTGAAAATCGTGTCGCCGGACATTCAGCACAAGACCGAGATCGGCGGCGTTCTGTTGAACCTTGACGATGAGGCCACCGTGTACGCCTCATACGCAACGCTGATCGAGCGGGCAGCAGCCGCACGGCCCGGCGCGCGGATCGATGGGGTGTTGGTGGCCGAGATGGTCAGCGGCGGGGTCGAGATGGTGGTCGGTGTGGTACACGACCCTGTTTTCGGTCCAACGGTGATGTGCGGCCTGGGCGGCGTGCTCGTAGAGGTCCTACACGACGTACAGTTCCGGATGGCGCCTTTCGGCACCGACGTGGCGCGAGCGATGGTGGAGGGCCTGGCCGGTCGCGCCATTCTCGACGGCGTCCGTGGCGCACCCCCGGTCGACGTGGAAGCGCTCGCCGAGGCTCTTGCCCGGCTTTCGGTATTCGCGCATGCCAATGCTGCGCGTCTGGAGTCGCTCGACCTGAACCCGTTCATTGTCCTTCCGGACGGCGCAGTGGCCGTCGACGCGCTAATCGTGCCGCGCGAAGACTGCGCCATTTGACGGTCCGCTCCAGCGCGCGCTGTCAACGTCTTCAGTTTGCATAGAAGCGCATTTGTACCAAGGTACTTTGCCAATGGTAGATTTTTGGATTCCTGGAATAAGCAATAATTTAACATAAACTTCATTATGCGTCGTTATAGTTGGTGTTGTGATAGTATACTATCGTATGTATGCTGAACTCCTCTCACGGAGGTTCCGCACCATGCGCCATCTAATCAAGAAGCTCCTCCCCTCGGTCGCAGTCGCTTTGACCGTGACAGGTTTCTCGCAGCCAGTGCCCGCCCGCGCACAGACCTACCCGATCGATTGCGCGATCCTCTTGTGCCTGTCTGGAGGCTGGCCCGCTTCCGTCCCTTGCGCTCGGGCTCGCGCCGAATTCATCCGGCGGATTACGCCCTGGCCGGTGGAACCGCCGCTGCAAATCTGGCGCTGTCCCATGGGCGCCTCCTATGGGAGCGATCGGCTATCAAACAACGCTGGCCGCATCTTCGAAGCCTTGCACCGTCCCGACAGCCGTAGACCACTTCAATCCCTGCCAGTTGACGAGTTCGTTCCCACCGACCGGGCCCTCCGTTTCATTGAGGACCGCGCGGATATCGATATCAGCGGCCCTGAGTTCAATTTTGTACGATCCATCCGTGTTTTTGATGTCCGGTACGCACGACAGCACGAGTCCGGGCGCGATGGTGACTGCAACCGAAGCGCGACCGTGGTCCTCGGCACCTACGGGACCCAAGGCGATTTTTCTTGGCAGCGATCTTCCATAACTGCCCTGCCCGAGGCCCATACAGGCCTTGAACGATGGGGCGAGCATTGCCCCGACATTTATCACCGATCCGTCTTCGTCGATTGGCGTGACTATGAAGGCAACTACGGGTTCGAGCAGGTGAACTACTAACAGTGATCAAAAAAACGGCATTCATGACCTGCGATTCGTACCGTTGACGCAGAATCTTAACTTTGCTCATTCAGTCGGCTGAACGGAGTTCCCCATCAAAATCCGAGCATTGTGCGGAGTTTTGCGCACCAAGTTTGATTTGCAGCAACGCTCCGCCCGAAACTCTGATCAACCACAAGCCCTGTTGTCTTCATCCGTACAGTCGGAAACGCTCAACCCAAAGTTGATAAATGAGTGCGTCATGACGGATCAAACATCAGACATGTTGGAAGCTGTTCCTATATTCAGACTGGTATGCCCGAATAGCGATGAACTGGTCGGGATCGAGTACCATTGGAACAACGGCGAAGCTGGTATTTTATGGAGTGGTGACCCGATCGAAAATTTTGTTCGACGACCGATCAATGGCGAAGAGGGCCAGGAACGTTAGCGGTTGTCCGCATCACGTTCCTGTAAAAACCGCTCATAATCCTGACTGACCTGCCTCGCCTCATCAAACGCTCGGGCACGCTCTTGCTCCAAACACCGGAAATACGCCTGCACATCTTCTATGTAGGTCTCAAAATCTTCGCCTATCAGGTCGGCAAATTCGGCAAGTGCAACTGGGTCGTCGGGCACAAATGGCCGGAGAGGAGGAAGGCACGCCCCTGCATCAACCGCCCCTGGGAAAACGAGCAGCAATACTATAGCCTGTGGGATGGGCTGCAGTCGCTTCATCTTCATGCACAAATCTCCTACTGTTGCGGGGCATTAAGGTAATTCGCTCGTTTTGGCGAAGGTCCGCCGACTGAACGGCAGACCCATAAATATCGCTTGATGCACAAAAGTATACTTTCGTATGATCGTCACGTCCATGGTGGGCAAGGCGCGCATACGGCTCGGATCAAGAGAAGTGTGACCGCAGGTATGAACTGGGAAATCGAAGCACCTAATGTGGTCACTGAAGCCAGATTCCGCGACCTCGTGGAGAGCGGCTATCGCGCCGAGGTCTTGTGCCAGGAAGCTGCGCATAAGAAAGGCCCCAGCTACTATGGGGTTTGGATCATGCGTGCCGTCTCTGACGAAGGCGTCGAAAAGCTCCTTGTTACTGCCCGCACACGGACGACCTATAACGATATCAAAATCCGCGAATTCAAAACTATCACGGGCGTGGTCTCCTTCCTCATCGGCATCGGTTTCTCCCATGCCGATGTCCCGCTCGAAGAGGGCCAGCGGACGACGCATAAGTTGGCTCCTACCGACAAGAGCGGCCGCAAGTAACCTTCTCCTTTTCTGGTTTCTGGCGGGACCGGCCTCTGCCCAAATGGTGCTGGTCATGGAGAGCGATGGCTCTCTGACCCCGTCCCAATCCCAGGACAGTTTTGCCCGGAACTACAATGACGGCATTGGTCAGGGTTCCGCGTCCGATGATCTGGCAATCTTTGACGAACGGGACGCAGAGCCAGAAGACATTCAATTGGCAGCGCTCTCGCGGCCCGCTCCTCTGCCCCGCGCGGATGTTCTCACTGCCATCGAAACCACCGCTCTGCGCTATGCCAGCCATCCCGGTTTGCGCCGCGCAGAGCTCTCCGTGACGGATTGGCTGGCTCTCTATCGGGCCAATATCGAGGTTGAGAGCGCCTACCGGCTGGATGCGATTTCAAGTGCAGGTGCCACTGGCCTTGGTCAATTGATGCCAGCGACGGCGCGTGATCTGGGCGTCGACCCGCGTGATCCGCTGCAGAACCTCGACGGCTCCGCCCGCTACCTCGCGATGATGCTGGAGACGTTCGGCGATCCGCACCTGGCGCTGGCTGCCTACAACGCCGGACCCGATGCGGTCCGCCAGTATGGCGGCGTTCCCCCCTACCGAGAAACCCAGAACCACGTGGCCCGCGTCATGGCTGTCATGGCCCGATTGGAAGGATCAAATTCATGAGACAGATTTCAAACCTCTTTGTCGCCTCGCTGGCGCTATTCCTGTTCATTGCCGAGCCCGTCCTTGCACAGAGCATCGATCTCTCCCCGATCCAGAGCCTGTTGCAGGGCATCGTCGATGCGCTGACCGGCCCACTTGGCGTCGTCATCGCCACACTCGCCGTTCTCGGCGTTTTCTTGAGCTGGTTCTTCAACATCATCGATCTGCGCCAGGCGCTCTGGGTCCTCGTGGGCATCGCTGGTGTTGCCGCCGCCCCCACCATCGTTGCCGCGGTCTTTGCCGGTGGCTGAGCGCGCGCCTCTCTTTCTCGGCCTCGTGCGCCCGCCGAAGCTTCTGGGCCTGCCCATCATGTACGCGATGGTCTGGCTCTTCGGTTCGGTGCTCTTGTTCGTCTGGGTCCAGCACATCGCGGTGCTGGGCGTGGCCGCCCTTCTTTATCCGGTGCTGTGGAAGGCCGCAGATTGGGACCCGCGTTTCATCGATGTGATGATGACGGCCCTGCAGGAGACACCGCCCACGCGCAACAGGTCCATCCATGGCGGGGACAGCTATGCCCCGTGATGACGCCCGCGATGCTGCGCTCGATGCCCGCACAATGACGCCAGACTGGTATGCGCGCGAGACCCGCCTCGCGCATATGCTGCCCTATGTGAGCCTCGTCGACGACCAGACCGTGCGGACCCGGGTGAACGAACTCTTCCGCTGCATCCGGCTCGAGGGGATCAACAGCTACACGACGGACGATGCCTATCTTGACAAGGTGACGGCGCTTTTTGCCCGCATCGTCGCGCAGCTCGGCCCGGAATTCAGCTATTACGTCCACAAGGTCTCCAAGGCCATCAAACCTGATCTCGACCCGATCCGTGAGGACAGCTTCGCAGGCGAGGTTGACCGGCGCTGGCGCGCGAAACTCGAGACCAGCGGGCTGCGCGACAAGACGCTGACGCTCACCGTCATTCACCGCCCACCCCCGAAAAGCCTCCTGCCGTTCCTCAGCCGCAGCGCGCCGGACCGGCTGAGAGAGGAGACCCGCAAACGCCTGCGGCGACTGGGCGAGGCCGTGAACGTCTTTCTGTCTGGCCTCGCCGAGCTGAAGCCGCGCTTGCTGTCGGCCGCATCGGGGGAATTGGTGGGGTTTCTGGGCGCGCTGAACACAGGCACCGAGCTGCCGCTCTACCCGGCAAACACCTACGGCTTTCTGTCCTTCAACGTCGCAAATACCCGGGTGACGTTCCACGGCGATCATTTTGAGCTTTCCGAGGGCGTCGTGGGCCATCGCTACGGCAAGAGTTTCACCATCGGGGAATATGCTGAGGCCACCTCCTGCACCATGTTCGACATGCTGAACCTGCCGGTCGACATGATCGTCACCCATTCCTTCACACCGATCAATTCGAACCTCATGGCGGGCCGTATCAAGCGGCAAAAGCGCCAGATGCAGGCCAGCCAGGACGCGGCCCTCTCGCTCCTGGAAGCCCTCGATATCGCGGCCGATGATCTCGAGGCCAAGCGCCAAAGCTTCGGCGAGCATCACATGATCGTGACGCTCTTTTGCGACACGCTCGAAGAACTGCAAACCCTCAGCGCCGAGATCGTGAACGCCGCCGCGACCGAAGGCGTAAAGATGATCGGCGAGCGGGTCGCCGCCAAGGCGCATTACCTCAGCCAGCATCCCGGCAACCAGCCCAAGCGCGTCCGCGCCAGCGCCGTCACCAATCGCAACTTTGCGGATTTCGCGGCCTTCCACCGGACGCAGCTCGGCAAACCGTCTGCGAAAACCCCCTGGGGCCGGGTCGTCACCTATTTGCCCACGCCGGAGCAGAGCGCCTACCGGTTTTCCTATCACGAGCAAGGCTCGCCTGACAACGAACCGACCAGCGGTCATACATTGATTATGGGCAGGCCGGGCTCGGGCAAATCGGTTCTGTCTGCCTTTCTCATGACGCAGGCCCGTCGAGCAGGGGCGCGGATCTTCGTTTTCGACTACCGCCTCGGCATGGAGATGGCCGTCCGCGCCAATGGCGGGCGCTACGCCTCCCTGAACGCCGGTCAACCCACGGGCCTCAATCCGCTCTGGACCGAGGTCGATGCGCGCGGCACCGCATGGCTTTCGGATTGGCTCGCCACCTTGCTGCACCGTGCCGACAAACCGCTGACGCCTGCCCAGACCAACCGCATCCAGGAAGTCGTGCGCCAGAATGCGCAGGCGACCAACCCCGCCTTGCGGAACTGGCGGGATTTCGCATCGCTGTTCGTCTCGACCGATGATGGCGGTGATCTGCACCAGCGCCTCCTCGAATGGACCGAGGACGGCCGCTATGGCTGGATCTTCGGACAGAGCCTCGAGGACACCTTCTCGCTCAAAGGCGATGTGGTGGGTTTCGATCTGACCGGCATTCTCGACAGCGAAGCCGACAAGGAGCGGATGGCCGTCCTCTCCTATCTCTTCCGCCGGGTCGAGCGCGAGATCGAGGACCGCCGCCCCACCATCATCGTGATCGACGAGGCCTGGAAGGCGCTCGACAACGCGTATTTCGCCGAACGGTTGTCGAACTGGCTCGTGACTGCGCGCAAGCAGAACACCGTCGCGGTGATGATGACGCAATACGCAAGCCAGCTCGAACGCACCCGGACCGGCAAGACCATCGTCGAGGCGGTGCCGACGCAGATCCTGCTCCCGAACATCCGAGCCCACGCCGCCGACTACGCGATGCTGAATCTTTACGAGAAGGAACTCGACGTGCTTCTCAATACCGGCAGCGACAGCCGCCTTGCTCTCATCCGCGACGACCAGGGATCCATCGTCGTCGATGCCGATTTGAGCGCCCTCGGGCCCATTCTCACCATCCTCGGCGGCATGGAAAAAGGCGAAGCGCTCGTCGGTGCCGACTACCGCGACCGCCCAGATTTTTGGAGGCTTTCATGATCCGTATTCTTGTCGCTTTGGCTGCGCTCGGCGCGCTGGCCTCCTGCACCCAGTACCGGGAGCCGCAGGCGAACTGCTTCACATTCCTTGCGTCCACGGCACCCGTCGCGCCTGATTGTGACTTCACGCTCCTTGGCACCCCGGAGGGCGACATTGAAGTCTAGCCTGCCTCATATCCTCGCGTTTTGCCTGCTGCCCGGTCTCGCCTTGTCTCAGGGCGTGCCGACCAATGACAGTGGGCTGACCGCGCGTGACATCGTCGAGACTGGCGATCGCGAGGCTGACTTGGCCGTTCAGGCGGACAAGCTTGCCGTGCGCGAACTCATCGCCGAGATCGAACGGGAGCAGCTGGAAACCCTCCGACGCATCCTCGATGCCCAGACCAGCTTCGGCGGTCAGGGATTGCCGGCCATGGTCTCGGGGCTGGAAAGCGGCAGCGGCGATCCCGACCGCGCCGTGGAAGCCGTCTATGGTACGGGCGAGATCGACCCCAATCCCGGCGGTGCACAGATGTTCGGGGATGCTGCGGAAAACATCGAGCAGCTCATCATCCGCGTTGCCCAGGAGACCAGCGGCTTTGCGGGTGTTGGACGCGCAGGGCTCTCCCCCGTCCAATGGCGCGCGCTGCTGCAAGCGCTGATCTGGCAGGAAAGCCGTTTCACCATCGGTGCACGCTCTCCCGTCGGCGCCTATGGTCTCACCCAGATCATGCCGGGCACCGCCAGCGATCTGGGCATTAACCCGGAATACTATGACAGCCCCTATCTGCAGGTGCATGGCGGCGCGCGCTATCTCGCGACCCAGCTCAACACCTTCGACGGCAATATCATCAATGCGCTCGCTGCCTATAACGCGGGACCCGGCCGGGTATTCGAATATGGTGGCGTGCCGCCCTTTGCCGAAACCCAGCACTACGTCCAGGTGATCCCCGAACGCTATAACCTCTATTTGACCCGTATCGGCGGGATCGAAGCGCTTGGCACGATCGACCCCGCGCTTCTGGCCAATGCGAACCTTTCGATGACCGGGCATGGCGCGGCCTTTTATGGCAGCAACTCACCAGCCGCGATCCGCCAATCCGCCCTGCGCATCCGCGATATCGTCGAACGGATTTCCGAAACCGAGGACGTGCAGGAGAGCGTTGCGCTCAACACTTATGCCCGCGCCGAACTCGTGCGTCTCGTGGCCGCCCGCATCCGGCTTCAGGCCGCCCGCACCCGCGTGCTCGCCGCCGAAGAGCTGGCCCAGGCCAGCGCCCGCATGGCCGAAGGCGCGTTCATGGATTTTACGATCAGGGAGATTGAATGATGGGACATCTGCTCTTGAGGACAGCTTTGGCCACGACACTTGGGGTTGGTCTGCATCTTGGCGCCCTATCCCCTGCCCTCGCGCAAGGTGTGCCGGTCGTCGACACCCAGAATATCGCGCAAAACATCCAGCAGCTCCGGCAGATGATCGAAGACGAGATCCTGCAAAACGAGCAGCTGACGCAGCTCCGCGAACAGCTTGCCACGCTCACGGACCAACTCGCGGAGCTGCAAAGAACCTACGAGGCCCTCACCCGCCTCGCCGAGCTTCCAGAAATCATCCGCACCGAGATGGAAGACGAACTCAATGGCCTGCTCGACCAGGAGTTCGGCGACATCCTCGCCACGATTGAGGCGATCAAGACTGGGGATTTCTCGGGCCTCTCGGGCTCCGGCGCAGGCGAAATCGAAACCCAGATGGACCGGGTGCTGGCCGATCTCGGATTTGACGACGACACTCTCTCCGAGATGGCCACGAGCGGAAATCCCGGAGCCATCCGTGTGGCCACGCAGGCAACAACCGGCGCGCTCGTCTCAGCCGCCGCCCAGAACAGCTATGAAGATGCCGGCCAATCGCTCGAGCGGGTCGACCGCCTTGTCGGGCTCATCGACGACATGGAAGAGCTCAAGCAAAGCGTCGATCTCAACACGCGCGTGACAGCTGAATTGGCCATCGCCCTCGTGGCGATGTGGCAGCTGGAAGCGATTCAAACCGTGGGCGATGGCACCGGCGGCGTGATCGATGCCGCCACCATCGCCGAGGAGCAGCGCTTCATGGATTTCACCTTGCCGGACCTCCGGGCAGACTGATCGTGGGGGCATGAATGGTGGCGAGTGAACCACTACCGGCTGACGCCGGTAGCATCATGTTTTCCATGTAGTTCGAGGTACTGAAGTATGATGTCGTCGGTCACGTTTCCCGAAGTGGTCGAGAAATACCCACGAGCCCAGAACCGGCGGCCCCAGTAGCGCTTTCGCAATTCGGGGAACTCCATCTGGACCCGGCGCGAAGAGCGACCCTTGATACGTTGCATGACCGTGGCGAGGGCCAGTTTCGGCGGCACACTGATGAACATGTGGACATGGTCACGCGCCACGACGCCCTTGACGATGTGCACGTCGAGTTCTGCGCAGGTTTGGCGGA
>NZ_FNYY01000044.1 GCF_900109145.1 Marinovum algicola | reverse complement strand
CGGGCGGTCTCAAATCCCGGGGGAGCCCTCATTCGTCAGCTGAAGCGGACCGGCTGGAAGCCGGTGGCTTCGTTCCATTCAATGGATAGTGAACATGTCGAGCGTGGTGCCAGCGCCAAAGGCCCCGGGCATCACCGCCACCGCCACCTGCGGCGCGGTTGCATCCTCCGCCACCTCTTCCGGCAGGAACATCACCGTCGGGGTAAAGAGAATCCCCCATTTGCGCGCCATGTCCTTTTCGCTCAGCGTCTCGCCGTCGAAATCGGTCACCTCGATGTCGCCATGCAGGTTGAGCTGCACCACGAAGTAATTGTCCTTGATCATGCGGGCGATCTCGGGGCGCGGAAACACCTCCTTGTGCATCTTGTCGCAATAGACGCAGCCGCGCTGCTCGAAGATCAGCGCCAGCCGCTTGCCTTCGGCATTGGCCTCTTCCAGATCCTCGCGCAGGTCCTTGAACGTGTCGCGCATCCAGTCCGTCTTGTACAGCCCGTCGTCGCCCAGCTCTGCCGCCCAGAGCGGCAGCGCCAGCAGCAGCGCCGCGAGGTTTGTGATCCAACGTGTCATGTCATCCTCCCCCTTGAAGGTCGTGGTCAACCGATCTGCATGAAGACCGGAAAGGTCTCGAGCATCCATTGACCGATGTAGTTCATCGTATCGGTGGCAATCAGCACGCCAAAGACGATCAACAGCGCGCCCATCGCCTTTTCGATCTTGGGCAGGTGGCGGCGAAACCGCGCCATCCAGCGCATGAACGGCCCGATGAACATCGCCGCCAGAATAAACGGCAAGGTCATCCCGAGGCCATAGACAAACAGCAGCGCCGCGCCGGTTCCGGCGGTCTCCTGCCCCGCCGCGGTGAACAGGATCGCCGCCAGCACCGGGCCGACGCAGGGCGTCCAGCCAAAGGCAAAGGCGAGCCCGATCACATAGGCGCCGGCCAGGCTCATGTTCGAGGTCGCGCCGGTGTCGGCGCGGAACTGGCGATAGAGCAACCCGATGCGGATCACGCCCAGGAAATGCAGCCCCATGATGAGGATCACCGCCGCCGCCAGCCAGCGCAGGATGTCGAAATAGTCGCGCAGCATCTGGCCAAAGACCGTGGCCGAGGCCCCGAGCGCCACAAAGACCGTGATCACGCCGAGCGCGAAACAGCTTGCCGCCAGCACCGCGCGCAGCCGCACCGCGCCCGAGATCTCGGCGCTGGCGGTCACCTGGTTCATCCCGACCCCGGCGAGGTAGCTGAGATAGAACGGCACGATCGGCAGGACGCAGGGTGACAGGAATGACAGCAATCCTGCCAGAAGAGCGCCTGCGAAAGTGACATCGAACATCGGAGGCCCGTCCCGCTTGTAAAATTCACATATTCAGATTAGGTAGTATATCAGGTTCGGATCAAATGAAATCAATTCGCATGCTGAAGATTGTCCCGCTTCTGCTGTCGGCGCTGATGCTGCTGGCCACGGCTGCCCGTGCCGAAATGGCGCTTGTGATGGTCGAGGAACCCGGCTGCGTCTGGTGCGCCAAGTGGAACAAGGAGGTCGGACCGGTCTATCCCAAGACCGACGAAGGCGCCCAGGCGCCCCTGCGGCGGATCGACATCCGCGACCGCCCGCCGGACGACATGCAGTTCGCCCGCGACCTGCATTTCACGCCGACCTTCGTACTGATGGTCGACGGCGTCGAGAGCGGGCGCATCGAAGGTTATCCGGGCGAGGATTTCTTCTGGGGCCTGCTCGGCAGGCTGATCGATACCGCCAGGACGCAAGAGGCAGCAGGATGACCGACGCGATGAACACCACCCTTGGCGCGGCAAAGGCATCGCCGCTTCCGGCGTTCGACGAGAACACCTGCGAGGAAGACATCGAGCGGATGATGGAAAACGCCACCAACGCCGCCAATTTCCTCAAGGCGCTGGGCCACGAGGGGCGGCTGATGATCCTCTGTCATCTGGCCACCGGCGAAAAATCGGTGACCGAGCTGGAGGATCTGCTCTCGGCGCGTCAGGCGGCGGTGTCGCAACAGCTTTCGCGGCTGCGGCTCGAAGGCATGGTCAAGCCACGGCGCGATGGCAAGGCGATCTATTATTCGCTGGCCGACGACCGGCCGCGCCAGATCATGGAAATCGTCTACGACATGTTCTGCCGGCCGGACACGGAAGACCGCTAGGCCCGCGCCAGGCAGGCCCCGGCGGCCGGGATCTCGGGGAGGGAGGACCGATGCTGGACACCATGGGCGACGCCACCGCCGTGGCGCTTGTCGGACTGCTGAGCGGCCTGATGCTGGGCCTCGCGGCGCGGCTCGGGCGGTTCTGCACCCTCGGTGCGATCGAGGATTATTTCTATTCCAGCAGCGACCTGCGCCTGCGGATGTGGGGCATCGCCATCGGCACCGCCGTGACCGGCAGCTTCGTGCTGATCGCGCTGGGCTGGCTCGACCCCGCCGCCCCGATCTACCTTGCCACCGCCTGGTCGCCTGTCGCTTCGGTGCTGGGCGGACTGGTCTTTGGCTATGGCATGGCCATCAGCGGCAATTGCGGCTTTGGCGCGCTTGCCCGCCTCGGCGGCGGCGACCTGCGGTCCTTCGTGATCGTGCTGGTCACCGGCATCTCGGCCTATGTGGTGCTGTCGGGGCCGCTGGCCGCGCTGCGCATCACGGTCTTTCCGGTGGTCGAGACCGATCCGCAGGCGCTGCCCGGCCTGGCCCATGCGCTGGCCCGGCTGACCGGCCTGCCGGTGGCGCTGCCGGGGCTGGCCATCGGGCTGGCGATCCTCGCCTTTGTCGCCGCGCCGGCGCGGGTGCGCCGCTCTCGCGAAACGCTGATCTGGGGCGCGGTGGTCGGGCTGGCGATCGTCAGCGCCTGGGCCGGCACCTCCTGGGTTGCGCGCCATGGCTGGGACGATATCGCAGTCTCGTCACATACCTTTTCCAAACCGCTCGGCGACACCCTTCTCTATGCCATGCTGTCGTCGGGGGTGGCGCTGAATTTCGGCACGGGCTCGGTGCTTGGGGTGCTGGCCGGGGCCTTCCTCGGGTCGATGATCAAAGGCCAGTTCCGCTGGGAGGCCTGCGACGACCCGCGCGAATTGCGCCGCCAGATCGGCGGTGCGGCGCTGATGGGGCTGGGGGCGGTGGTGGCCACCGGGTGCAGCGTCGGACAGGGCCTCTCGGCCATGTCCCTGCTGGCCTGGAGCGCGCCGGTGACGCTGGCCGCGATCCTCGCCGGCGGCTACATCGGGCTGCGTCAGCTGATGCTGGGGTTTGCCCCGGCCGAATGACCGGGGCACGCCCGGGCCGTCAGGCCCGGGGGGTATCCTCGCCGACGATCTCGGCGTCATCCGCCATCTTTCCCGCCGCCGGCGGCGTGTCATCCTCGGCCAGCTTCTCGGCCATGGTCTGATCGTCCTCGGCGCCTTCGGCCGAGACGTCGCCCGTGCCCGGACCGTTGTGCATTGCCTCCCCGGCAATCACGCTGTCCTGCGTCGCCATGTCCCGGCCGGAATGATCCTCGATCGCACCGACGATCAGCGGCAGCATGGCGCTGTCGGCGCTGGACGAGGCAGCCTCGGCCGGCGGCGTCTTCCAGCTCAGCGTGTCGAGCGCGCCGCAATTGGTGCAGGTCGCCGACCATTCGCTCTGGATGTTCGAGCAATTGTCGCAGACCCAATGCGGCCCGCGCGGCGCATTCAGCGCCCGGGCCAGCCAGCCCTTGACCACCGCATCCGAGGCGCCTTCGCCGCGTTCGATGGCGGCCATGATGGTCAGCGTGCGGGTGTCGGGACCGGTCTCGGCCAGATCGCCCAGCGCCCGGCGGGCACCGGGGAAATCTTCGTCCGCGATATGCAGCTCGGCCAAGAGCAGCTTGGTCTCGCGGTGCTCCGGCGCCAGCCGGGTCAGATGCTGAAAGCGCTTGATCCGGGCCGCCGGCGTCTCGTCGGGCTCGATGGCGGCAAAGGTGGCGGCCAGATCGGGATGCGGCTGCGCCTCCCAGGCCTTCTTGATCACCCGCGTGGCGTATTTCGGCTTGCCCTGCTCGATATAGCTGCGCGCCGCCATCACCGCCGCCGGGATCAGCTCGGGCGAGAGCCGGTTGGCCTCGATCGCGGTTTCGCGCTGTTCGATGGTCCGGCCATCGGCGGCCACCTCGCGCGCCTCCGACAGCGCCAGAACGGCCTCGCGCCGGCGGTGCACGTCGCGCGGCAGGTTGCCGGATTTCAACTTGGCGTTCAGCGTCTTGCGCGCCCCGGCCCAATCGCCGTGATCGGCCTGAAGCTTGAGCAGGATATCCTGCGTCTCTTCATGCTTGGGCTTGATCGCAAAGGCCCGCTCGGCCAGCTTCAGCGCGGTATCGGTGTCGCCATCGGCCAGCCGCTGCTTCATCACGCCGCGCACGCCGACGAAACGGGTTTTCTCGTTGGCCACCAGCTTCTTGTAGACCGCCTCGGCCTTGCCGCGGTCGCCGGCCATCTCGGCGGCCTGAGCGGTGAGCAGGTTGGTCAGCTCGGGCTTGTTGAGATAGCGGTCGGCCTTGGCGGCCTTGGCCATCGCCAGCTTGCCCTCGCCCGAGGCCAGCGCCATCAGCCCGTCGCTCAGTGCTTGAAAGCCCTTGCGCTCGCGGTTGCGGTCGAAATAGCGCGAGATCGCGGTTTCATCGCCATTGACGAAGCGCAGCAGCGCCACGAGGAAGGACACCACCTTGAGCAACACCCAGAGCGCCACCAGCAGCGCCATCAGGGCAAGCACGGCCTGCAAGGCGGTAAAGGTGAATTCCTGACCGTTAAAGGTGACGCGCAGCCCCGCGCCATCATATTCCAGCAGCCAGCCGGCGCCCCAGGCTAGCGCCAGAACCACGGCGACAAAGACGAGGATTTTCAGAAGTGACCAAAGCATGAATTCGTCCTTATCCCTGGTTCAGGCGTGCCGCGATGGCGTTGGCTTCGTCCAGCGCCGACATCCGGGTTTCGGCATCCGCCACCCATTGGGCCAATGGCTCTTTCGCCGCATCCGGCAGAGCCGTTATTTCATCAAGTGCGACACGCAAGTTGCCGCTGCGCACCGCCGCTTCGGCGCGTGACAGAATGGCGTCGGTGTCGACGCCGTCACGCGGCTCGACCGAACGCACCTCGAACATCTTTTCCAGCACGCCGCCGATGCCGCCGTCGGCGTCATCCGTTCCGGCCGCGCGCGCGGCGCGCAGCGCGGCGCGCGCGTCATCTGGGAAGCGTTCGCGCAGCGCCGCCTGGGTCACCACCCCGTCGGAGGCCGCCGCCTCAAGCGCCGTCATCGGCGCGTCCACGTTCTCGGCCAGCGTCGCCAGCGGCTCGGCAAAGGGATCGCCGGCCTCGAGCGCGGTCAGCACCTGGGTCAGCGCCGTGCGCGCGGCGGAAATCCGCGCCTCTTCCAGCGCGCGTTCCTCCATCTGGGTGGCTTCGGCCGCGATCTGCTCGATCTCGGCCTTTTCGGCGGCAATCGTCTCTTCGATCGCCAGGCGCTGCTCTTCCATCGAGCCGCGCAGCCGCTCCAGCTCTGCTTCATAGGCCGCAATCGCCTCGCGCGAGACGGTGTCGGCAATCGGCCGTTTCGCCAGCGTCGTCAGGCGTTCGTCAATCGCCGCGATCTCCTCGCGCAGCGCCTCGACACCGGTCAGCCGTTCGTTCTGCGCCCCCAGCTCGCTTTCGGTGACGCCCAACGCCTCTTGCGTGGTGGCGAGGTCGGCGGCAAGCGTGTCGATCCGCCCGGTTACATCGGCGGCCATGCCGGTGATCTGCTCCGACACGTCGTCCAGCCGCGCGGTCTGCGCCTCGAGCGCGGCGCGGGTCTCGGTTTCGAAGCTGTCATCCTGCCCCAGGTAATAGGCAGCACCATAGCCCAGCCCGGCGGCAACAATGCCGCCCAGCACCATCGGCACAAAGCCCCCCCGACGCTCGATCACCTTTTCGGTGACCGGCGGCGCAACCGGCGCCCCCGCCTGCGGCGGCTCGGCATCGTCAAAGACCTCGGGCTCGGGCTCATTGCCGGCATCCGCGCCGGCCTCGTCGGCGGCCATCTCGGCCTGCACCGGATCGGGGGCGGCCAGCGGATCGGCGTCTTCGACACCGCCTTCGGGCGGCTCCGCGCTGTCGCCGGCGGCTGGCGTATCCTCGCCCGACGTCAGCGTGTCGGCCTCATCGGCGGCCAGCGTATCGGCCTCATCGGCGGGAAAGGAGTCATCGCCGCCGGAAATCATGTCGCCCTCATCGACGGGATAGGTATCGTCGCCGGTGGTAATCGTGTCGGCCGCACCGTCCGGGGGGGTCTCGGGACCCGCAGCCTCATCGGTGGTATCCGAGACCTCCGGCGCATCTGTCCGGTCGTCGGCCGCCGTCTTGTCTTCGGTTTCTTCCGGTTTCGGCTCTTTCGAATTTGACACCAAGGATCACCCTTTCCGAATCTTACTGCTGCGGCGCAATATCATTACCTTATGGCACCCTCGAGGGCCCCTCAAGCGGACTTCCCCCACCAATGACCCCGGCCACGGCTGCGCATATCGCCGCACGATCGGGCCGCGCGGCGATCACCAGCCGCTCTGGTTTCAGGGGCGCTGCACAGCTGGCCACCGCCGGGCTGAGCGCCACGACCCAGAGCGGCGCCCGCGCCCGGGCCTGCCGCACGACGATCTCGGCGCTTCGCGGGGAAAACAGCGGCAGGATCACCGGCTTCTCTGCGTCAAGTAGCGCACGCGCCTCGCGAGTAAAGTCACAGGCCTGCTGATCATAAACGATCATTTCGCGCGCGTTCATTCCCATCGCGGTGAGCCGCGCCGCCACATCGCCGCGCGCATGCCGGCCGCGCAGGTGCAGCATGCCACCCTCGGGCCGCAACCCGGCCAGATGCGCGACAAGCTGATCGGCGGTTTCGCCCACCATTTCGGCGACATACCCGGCCGCCTGCGCCGCCTGCGTGGTCTTGCACCCGACGCAGAAGGCGCGCAGCCCGGGCGGCAGCTTGCCGGCGCGTACGCCATTTGCCGAGGTAAAGACCACCGCCGTCACTCCGGCCAGATCCGGCACCGCCCCCGTGGCCACGATCCGCAGCACCGGCGAAATCACCACGGTGCCGGGCGTGACGCTCCGGCGCAGATCGGCCAGAAAGCTCTCGGCATCGACGCGGGGCCGGGTCAGCAGCAGCGCGGGCGGGTGTTGGGCGGGATTGTTTGCCATCATGGCAAGTGTTACCTGCGCCCTGTTCCCTCCGCAACGAACCGGCGCGTCAGATGACCCAATCGCTCACCCTTCTCGGCCTTGAAAGCAGCTGCGACGACACCGCCGCCGCCGTGGTGCGCGGCGCCCCCGGCGCGGCCCAGGTCCTTGCCTCGGTGGTCGAGGGCCAGACCGGGCTGCACAAGGAGTTTGGCGGCGTGGTGCCGGAAATCGCCGCCCGTGCCCATGCCGAGCGGCTCGATGTCTGCGTCAAGGAGGCGCTGGCCCGGGCCGGGCTGGGCTTTGACGCGCTCGACGGCATCGCGGTGACCGCCGGGCCGGGGTTGATCGGCGGCGTCGTCTCGGGCGTGATGTGCGCCAAGGGCCTTGCGGCGGGCACCGGCCTGCCGCTGATCGGCGTGAACCATCTGGCCGGCCATGCGCTGACCCCGCGGCTGACCGACGGCGCGGCCTTCCCCTACCTGATGCTGCTGGTGTCCGGCGGCCATTGCCAGTTCCTGATCGCCCGCGGCCCCGAAGAGTTCACCCGCCTCGGCGGCACCATCGACGACGCCCCCGGCGAAGCCTTCGACAAGACCGCGCGGCTTCTCGGGCTGGCCCAGCCCGGGGGCCCCTCGGTCGAGGCCGAGGCGGAACAGGGCGCGGCCCGGCGCTTTGCCTTTCCGCGCCCGCTGCTCGACCGGCCGGGTTGCGACATGTCGTTTTCGGGGCTGAAGACCGCCTTGCTGCGCACCCGCGACGGGGTGATCGCCGACAAGGGCGGGCTGACCCGACAGGACCGGGCCGACATGTGTGCCGGGTTTCAGGCCGCCGTGGTGGATGTGCTGGCGGAAAAGACCCGCCGCGCGCTTGCGGCCTATCTCGCCGAGTCGCCGGCGCAGCCGATGCTGGCCGTTGCCGGTGGCGTCGCCGCGAACCAGCCGATCCGCGCGGCGCTGCAAGCGGTCTGCGCCGAGGCGGGCGCGGGCTTTACCGCGCCGCCGCTGGCGCTTTGCACCGACAATGCGGCGATGATCGCCTATGCCGGGCTGGAACGCATGGCGCTGGGCAAGGTTGACGACATGACCCTCGCGGCCCGCCCCCGCTGGCCGCTGGACAAAAGCGCCGCGCCAATGCTGGGCAGCGGCAAAAAAGGAGCCAAGGCATGAGTATCGGCGTGATCGGAGCCGGCGCTTTCGGCACCTCGCTGGCCATCTCGCTGGCCGCCGCCGGCCGGGACGTGGTGCTCTGGGGGCGCGATGCCGCCGCCATGGCCGAGATGCAATCCGCGCGCGAAAACGCCCGGCGCCTGCCCGGCGCGGGCTTTCCCGAGCGCCTGACGGCCACCGGCGATTTTGCCGAGGCCACCGCGCCCGACACCCTGCTGCTCTCGGTGCCGATGCAACAGCTCGAGACGTTGCTCACCGACAATGCCGGGACGCTGGCGCAAAAGTCGCTGGTGGCCTGCTGCAAGGGGTTTTCCCTGCGCACCGGCGAAGGCCCGGTCAGCCTGATCAGCCGCATCCTGCCGCAGGCACAGGCGGCGATCCTGACCGGACCGAGCTTTGCCGCCGATATTGCCCGGGGGCTGCCCACCGCGCTGACGCTGGCCTGCGGCGACAAGGAGAGCGGCCGGAGATTGCAGGAACAGCTCTCGACCCGCAACCTGCGGCTCTACCGCACCACCGATGTCACCGGCGCCGAACTGGGCGGCGGGCTGAAGAACGTGATCGCCATCGCCAGCGGTGTGGTGATCGGCGCCGGGCTGGGCGAGTCGGCACGAGCCGCGCTGATGACCCGTGGTTTTGCCGAGATGACCCGCATCGCCCAAGCGCTTGGCGCCCGGCCGGAAACCCTGGCAGGCCTCTCGGGCTTTGGCGACCTGACGCTGACCTGCACCTCGACCCAGTCGCGCAACTACCGCTTCGGCCAGGCCCTGGGCCGCAACGAGGAGTTTGCCGCCGGCACCACCGTCGAAGGCGCCGCCACCGCCCGCGCCATGCTCGGGGTTGCCGAGCGCCACGGGGCCGAAATGCCGATCACCCGTGCCGTCACCGCAATCATCGCCGGCGAGCTTGACGTCGGCGCAGCGATGGACCAGCTTCTCGCCCGACCCCTGAAGGAAGAGTGACATGCTGATAGCCCTGATCGCCCGCGACAAAGCCGGTGCCCTGCAAACCCGCAAGGACAACCGCGACGCCCATCTCGCCTATATCGAAGAGACCGGGGTGGTGTTTCAGGCCGGGCCGCTGATCGAAAACGACGGCATGATCGGCTCGCTGGTGATCCTCGATGTCGAGAACATGGAAGCGGCAGAGAGCTGGGCGGCGAATGACCCGTATGCCAAGGCCGCACTGTTCGACAAGGTCGAGCTGATCGAATGGAAGAAGGTCGTCGGCTGATGCGCTATTGGCTGTTCAAATCCGAGCCCTCCACATGGTCCTGGGCGGATCAACTCGCCAAGGGCGCGGCGGGCGAGGAATGGGACGGCGTGCGCAACTATCAGGCCCGCAATTTCATGCGCGAGATGGCCGTGGGCGACCGCGGCTTTTTCTACCACTCGCAAAAGGCCCGCGAGATCGTCGGCATCGTCGAGGTCTGCGCCGCGGCGCATCCCGACAGCACGACAGACGACGACCGCTGGGACTGCGTCGATATCCGCGCGGTGGAGCCCCTGCCGCATCCGGTGACACTCGACACGATCAAATCCGATCCGGCGCTGTCGGACATGGTGCTGGTCAAGAACTCCCGCCTGTCGGTGCAGCCCGTCAGCGAAGCGGAATGGCGGCATATCTGTGGCCTCGGCGGGCTCTGATCGCGGTTAAGGGCAACAAAACAATTGAAATTGTAAGGAAACCGGTGATCCTGCGGTAAGGTTAATTTCGCCTGAATTCTCGGGCGTGCTTGCAGGGAGCGACTCACATGGATTTTCTCAGCGTCCTCATCGCCGCCGCCGTCGGTTTCGGCCTTGGCGCGGTCTGGTACATGGTGCTGGCCGAGCCTTGGATGGCCGCCGCCGGCATCAAGCGCGGGGCGGATGGCAAGCCCGAGGGCGGGCAATCGCCGGCGATCTTCGCGATCACCTTTGTCATGCTGCTGCTGGTCGCCGGAATGATGCGCCACACCTTCGCGCTCTCCGGCGTCGATACCCTGGGCAAGGGCTTTTTGTCCGGCCTGGGCATCGGCTTGTTCTTTATCAGCCCCTGGATCGTCATCAACAATCTCTATGGCGACCGACCGTTCAAATTGTCGCTGATCGACGGCGGCTATGCAACTTCGGCCTGCGCGCTGATGGGGCTGGTGCTGGTGCTGCTTTGAAACGACCGGGCGGCAGACGGCAAAAGGGCCCTGACTTCGATCAAGTCAGAGCCCTCTCCTCTCACCCCGGACGCTCCCACACATCCTTCGTGATCTGAATTTCGGCTCCAACCTTTCTGGTCGGGATGAAACTTTAATAGCTTAACGCCGCCCCCGATCCAAATCTTAAGAAGTTAGGGTTTTCCCTAAATCGCGGATAGCTTCATCCCGCTTGGTAAAAATGGAGTGAACCACTACCGGCTGACGCCGGTAGCATCATGTTTTCCATGTAGTTCGAGGTACTGAAGTATGATGTCGTCGGT
>NZ_FNYY01000027.1 GCF_900109145.1 Marinovum algicola | reverse complement strand
TGTCGCAATTGCTTTGCCGTTTCATCAAAAAGTTCTTACAGGATTCCAGTAGGATGAAGCGTAATCCGACGTGGTATTTTACGTTTCGATTTCAATTTTTAGCTCGCGTTTCAACAAGCGAGAACATGGGGCAGAAGATGGGGTTTAGAAACCGTGGAGCGGCGGGTTCATGACGCTGCGCGAAAACGAAGCGTCTGACGAGGCTTGGGCCAAGGCAACGCGTATCGCGCGAGAGCTGGATCGCATTTTGGACGGGCAAGAGCCTATGCGCACCGCAGTTTCTCGGGCCGCATCCGAATTGCGTCTCTCGACGCGCCAAGTCTACAACCACCTGCGCCGATATCGTACCGAACATCGGGTGTCTTCGCTGTTGCCAAAGACAGGTGGAGCTAGGCGCGCGAGGATCAGCCCGGCTGTTGAGGAAATCATTTTGGCAACCCTTCGGGAGATGTGGCTTCAGCCCGAGCAACCGGACCTTGCGCCGATTGTCGATGAAATCCGCACCCGTTGTGACAGCGAGGGTCTTGATCCGCCTGCCTATGTCACCGTTTCCAAGCGTATCCCACGACTGTTCACGCCCGAGGAGATTGCACGACGGCGACATTCAGGAGGAAAAAACCTACGGCGCCTGAAACCCCGCCCAGGTTATATCCGGGCCAACCACGCACTCGATGTCGTCCAGATAGACCATACCCCCGCCGACATCCAGTTTGTGGAAGTCATCGATGGTCAGGGCATCTATGTTGGACGCCCCTATCTCACCATCGCAGCTGATGTTGCAACAAGCGCGATTATCGGCTTCTGCCTGACCCTTGAGCAGCCCTCACGCTTGTCGGTCGCCCTCTGTCTGGCGCAGGCGATGTGCCGCAAGGAGGACTGGCTGGCAGCGCGCGACATCAATCATTCCTGGCCGATGTTTGGCCGCCCGAAGATGGTCGTCGTGGATTCCGCCATGGAATTCAGAAGCACCAGTTTCATCCTGGGTTGTGCCGAGTACGGGATTGCAATTCAAAGCCGGAACAAGGGGACCGTCCATCGTGGCGGGGTTGTCGAACGACTTCTAGGCAAGGTGAATACGGTGCTGCGCTCCCTGCCTGGCAAGACCGGGCGTTCCATCGCGGATCGGGGTGAGTATCTGTCCGAAGACCGTGCGAGGCTCAACTTTGCAGACCTCGAACGCTGTATCGCGCTGGCGATTATCGATCACAATCTTAGCCAGAATGAACGCAAGCTGACAGTCCCGACCAATGAATGGGAACGAAAATGCCGTCAGCCGGACGGCCCGGAAGACAACCCTTTCGACGTTCTGCTCAGCTTTCTCCCGAACAAGACACGCAGGATTTCACCTCAAGGTGTCAGCCTGTTTGCCAACGACTATTTCGATCCATGGTTGGGCCCGTTGGTCGCCCGCCGTGATCGATTGGGTGCTCTCGATGTTCGTTATGATCCTCGGGACATTAGTCACATCTACATCAAGGATCCCGATACAGGAGCCTGGCGCCCTGTGGAGCGGCGGGATGGACTGCTTGAGGCGGTCACCCTCTGGCAGCACAGGGCCGAGAGAAGCCGAGCGCGCGAAACCGGCCGACGCCCGATCGAGGAGAAGACCGCGATCCGCCGCGAAATCGCGGCGACGGTAGATGCCTCGGCATCGAAGAAGCAAAGGCTGAAGGAAGTCGCACGGGCCAGGCATGCGGCTCATGCGCCGAAACCCTACCAGAGCCTCACTTCTTCCCCGACACCAATCCGCGAAACACCTGACCCTGAGCGCCCGCGCCGCGTCTTTCCGGTTGAGGATTGGTGAAATGATTGATCACCTCCTAGACTCCGCCGCATCACTTCTCGATGCTGGTGACGCGTGCCGCATCGCCCATATCCGGTCGGCCCGTTGGATCAGCCATCCGGTTGCAAGTCGCGCCCATAACGCCATGAGTCTGCTGCTTGATCGGCCAGTAACCTTGCGTCCCAGAGGGCTCTTGCTGACAGGCCCCTATCACAATGGCAAGACGATGATCGCCGAACGCTTTGCGATTGAACATTTGCGGCAGTCAGAACGTCAAAGGATCTGGGTGATCCAGACCCGAGAAGGTGCCGGACTGTCTCACTTCTATGCCAGCATTCTTGCCGGGTTGCGCGCGCCTCAGGCATCTGGTTGGCGGAGCCTGTCGCGCGCGGGCGAGCAGGTGGATCATTTGCTGGACAGCTTGAAACCCCGCCTGCTCATCTTCGATGAGTTTCACAGCGCCCTTCGAGGGCGCCGACAGGACGTGAAATCTATCTTTTCGTTCCTGCGCCGTATCGCACGTGTCCACGACATTTCGCCCGTACTGGTTGGCGAGGTTGCGGTCTATGACGCGGTACACGACACCGAGGAAATGGGATCGCGGTTCGATACGATCCCTATTCCCAGATGGGCGTATGACGAGGATTTCGCGACGCTCCTCGATAGTCTTGAAACCAGCATCCCTCTCGCCCGCGCCTCGAACCTGTCGCGACCGTCACTGGCTGAGATCATCCATGAATTGTCAGAGGGCTTGATCGGAGAGGTCGTCGATATCGTGAGCAGCGCGGCCATCAAGGCGATAAGGAACGGCGAGGAACACATTTCTGAGGCGACCATTACCTCGCTTGGTTACACGCCCCTGTCGAAACGCCGAAATGCGCCTTTGCGCCGCGAAATGATGTGAACCAGTCTGCGTCCGAGATCACGGTCACACCTGCGCGCGACTACGGCAACGAGGTGGGGCAAGGCTGGCCCGTCGTTGTTGCACCGGTACCCGGAGAGCTGCTGTCGAGCTGGTTGCATCGGCTGGCCATGGCCAATGGAATTCCACCTCAATATTTTGGGCGGGTTCTGGATGTCGCAGTTGGAGATTGGTCTGCGAAGCTTGACCGAGACCTTCCCGGGCGAATCCTCAATTTGCTGGTCGAGCGAACGCGGTTACCTACCGAGGATATTGATGGCTTGGCTTTGAACCGCGACCCGCTAGCCCGGTTGCGTTTGCGGCACAACAGTGGATCTGGAGATCCTGGCACATCGACCGCTCAGTTCAATCGCCTGCAATACTGTCCAGTGTGCCTGAAAGAGGATCTCGCACCGTACTTCCGACGCGGCTGGACTTTGGCAACGCGCGTTTCCTGCTTTCGGCATGGATGCCGCTTGCGCGACCACTGCCCTACCTGCCGTGGCGGCATCGCGCCTGTTCGACAAAACCGGCTTCTGCCGCAACATTTCTGTGTCTGGTGCGACGCAGATCTCCGAAAACCCACGCTGCCCGCCGAGTATAATGTGCATCGTCTCGAGCGGCTGCTCGACGATCTGCTTCGAATGCATGTTGCGGGACATGGACTGCACGGGAGGACCTCCCTGCCCGCCATGCTTGGGACCGTTTGCTTCACGTTCGATGGGGAACCCAAATCGATTTCACGTCTTCCAATTCGCGACCGATATCTTTTCTTCCGCCAGTTGACCGAAGGAATGATGCCCCTCCAAAAATATTCCGAGCATCCCGCAATTGAGCTCTGGACCCGCATTGCACTGGCAGCGTCCAAGCATTCCGACCTGGTGGCGTCATTGAGTGCAGAGATATTGTCACAGATAACACCGGGAACAAAGAAACGCTCCGGACATCCTGATTTGACAGCCTTACAGCGAGCCATCATCCGCCTTCATTCAAACCGTCGAACATCATTGGCAACGACTACGCCTGGGAATTGATGACACCTGCATCCTCCATCTGCTCCCGATCGGGCAGGTCCTGCAGCGACTCCAGATCGAACGCGACCAGGAACTGCTCCGTCGTCACATAGGTATAGGGTGCCCCGCGCCGCGGCGACCGTGGGCCGGTGCCGATCAGGCCACGGGCATGTAGCCGACCGATCAGATCTCGGCTGATCTCCTTGCCGAAGATGTCCTTCAGCCCGTCTCTTGTGATCGGCTGGTGGTAGGCGATGGCGGCCAGGACCGCGACATCGTATTCGCGCAGATCGAGATCCTGATCGCCGACATCCGCGGCCGTCCTGATCGCCGCCGCATAGGCCGGTCTCGTCCGCAGCATCCAGCCGCCGGCCACCTGCGCCACTTCGAAGGATCGTCCTTCGAGATCGGCGGCCAGGTCTTCGACCAACAGATCGACCGAAGCCCCCTGCCCCACCACGCGCGCGAGGTCCTCGCGCGGCACCGGCGATGCGCTGGCGAAGAGAACGGCTTCAATCCGCCGCCTCCATTCTCGCCAGCGCAATTCGGTTGGCAGATCGTCCAATTCCCGGTCGAGGTCGGTTTCGGCGTGATCTTTGACCATGCCTAGACCCCGTAAAGGCGGAACGTGTCACGCCCGGTGAGCTCTCGGGCGACCCCTAACGCCACCAGCCGGTCGCAAAAGCGGCGCGCTGCCCGGTCGGACCGCAGTGAGGTAAGCGCGGTAGGGGCGATGGCATCCCGGGCCAGAAAGTCGGCCACTGCCTTGTCAGAACCCCTGGCTCGCAGTTTCGGCGCGGCCTCTTTGAGCCGGGCTGCGCGTCGTGTCAGATCGATGGCCTGGTGCGTTGTCTCAACTGCTGCCGTCCCAATTGCCTGATGACAGATCAGCCGCAACTCCTCGCCGGTTTTTCGAAGATCACCGCGCTTGAGGCCGAGTGCCAGAAGCGGCAGGACATGGCTCCACCCGAGCGCCTGCGCCAAAGTTGCATCCGCGAGAATCAGTGCGGAGGTGAGGTCGCGGGGTCGATCTCCAAGAACGGCCTCCAGGACGGTGGCCGCTTGAGTCACCGGAGCCGCCTTCACTACTTCGAGCCAGGTTGCGATCTGTTCCGGTTCCAAAGTCGGCAGCGCCCGGTTCAATGCCTTGGCCGCCACCGGTCGTTCCACCGCGCGCCGCCAAGAAAGATAACTCTCGCCCGCTGGCCCCGGGCTGTCACCCGGCTGCAGAAACGCCAACGCGTCCCGCAAGTCTGCCGCCCTTTCCGGCCGCCCCGAATGTACCACACAAGCCTCCGCCGCGCGCAGCGCCAAACTTTCCCGCAACAAGGCTTGGGGAACGTCATCGCGCCCGACCACCAGATGCAGATGCGCCAGCGCCGCGCCCGACAAAAACGCCATATCTTCATGGGTTTCGGGGCGTGCGGAAGTGACCCAGGGCGGCATCCGAGGTAGGGTATCAGGGTCGTCAATGAAGGTCGCTCGAGCATATGCCATGCCACAACACTATCCGATGGCGGCGCTTTGTTCTACCACATACTGGGAAAACCGCCCCGCTTTGCCGTATCCGTTTATGTCCAATAAGCTTGCCTTGGACGAAACCGCTCACGCGGTATTGGCGCTCGTTACCGCCGAACTACGCCGGGTCGACTGTGGTCTTTGCGGATAGGTGTGACCGTCGTTTGATTGGGACCTTCTCAATCGAACGACAGGAGGTTCCTTTGTCCAGCGAACATGTTCCAGCCCTACGGCAACGGTTTTTAGACGACATGCGCATCAAGGGCCTGCGGCCAATCACCCAGAAGATGTATTTGCGGTCAGTGCGCGAGTTTGCCAGATTTCTGGGGCGGTCGCCCGATTTGGCCACGCCCGAGGACTTGCGCGCGTTTCAGCTCGATATGACGAACAAGGGCACCGGCGCGCCGACCTTCAACCACCGGCTGACTGCGCTCAGCTTTTTCTTTTCGGTGACCTGCGACCGGTCCGAAATGAAACGTTACCTTCGTTACCAGCGGATCGCCAAGCAGATCCCGGTCGTACTGAGCGCCGCAGAAGTCGCGCGAATTCTGGCCGCGGCGCCGGGTCCGGGCTTGAAGTATGGGGCCGCTCTCAGTGTCGCGTATGGTTGCGGATTGCGGGCGAATGAAGTCACGCATCTGAAAGTGTCCGATATCGACAGCGATCGCATGCTGATCCGCGTCGAGCAAGGCAAGGGCCGCAAGGATCGGCAGGTGATGTTGTCGCCCACCCTTCTCGAGCTTTTGCGCGCCTACTATCGGGAAACGCGTCCTGCGGGCTGGCTATTCCCCGGCCGCGACCCGGCCAACCCGATTTCAAACCGCCAGCTGAGCCGCGCGTTCCACGCCGCGTGCGACTTTGCAGATATCAAGAAAAACGTCTCGCCCCACACGTTGAGGCACTGTTTCGCCACGCACCTGCTGGAAAACGGAACAGACATCCGAGTGATCCAGGTGCTGCTTGGTCACACGACGCTGGAGACCACGACCGTCTACACAAAGGTTGCAATCAAGATGATCCGGGACGTGACGAGCCCTCTGGATCTGCTGAACCTCGAGAAAGGCGGAAGCGGCTGACGGCGGGTCCCCAATGTCCCGACCAGCACTCGAAGTCGCGGACATCTTCCGAGCCCACGGACCTGCCTGGCGTCGTGCCAATGCTGGTCACCTGAGCCAGGCGCAACTCAAGGTCATGTCGGCAATTGAAACCTGCCGGACGGCTGTTCTGGGCGGACACGTCGCGGCTTGCACCAAATGCGGACACCAGCACGTCTCCTACAATTCATGCCGCAACCGGCATTGCCCGAAATGCCAGGGGGCCACCGCCCACCACTGGATGCAGGCCCGGGTCTCCGACCTCTTGCCAGTGGAATATTTCCACGTTGTCTTCACCCTGCCCGCAACGATCGCCAAGATCGCCTTGCAGAACAAGGCGGCTGTCTACGATCTTCTGTTCAAGGCGTCTTCAAGAACGCTTCTGACGATTGCCGCCGATCCCAAGCATCTGGGCGCGACGATTGGAATGACGAGTGTGCTGCACTCCTGGGGATCGGCGCTGACGCATCACCCGCATGTGCACATCATCGTGCCTGGCGGCGGCTTGTCGCCCTGCGGCAAGCACTGGATTGCTTGCCGTCCGGGGTTCTTCCTGCCCGTGAGGGTCGTGTCCCGTCTGTTCCGGCGTTTGTTCCTGGAAGGACTGATGGCTCTTCATCGGTCCGGAAATCTGGCCTTCTCCGGGCAATTGGCGCATCTGACGAGCCCGGACATCTTCAAGACCCACCTCGCACCGCTCAGAAAGACCGCATGGGTGGTATACGCCAAACCGCCCTTCGGAGGACCCGGGGCAGTTCTCGCCTATCTCAGCCGGTACACGCACAGGGTGGCGATTCCGAATTCGCGCCTCGTCAGCGCCGATGCCGAGACGGTTGCGTTCCGATGGAAGGACTACAGGATTAGAAACCGCAATCGCCAGAAGGTCATGCGTCTCGAAACGGGGGAGTTCATTCGCCGGTTCCTGACCCACGTTCTGCCTCCGGGGTTTCACCGGATCCGCCATACCGGTTTCCTTGCCAACGGCATCCGCCGCGCAAGGCTTGAAACCATCAGATTACTGTTGGCCGCAGAGGCGCAAGACGACCAGGAAGCATCAGACGACAAGACCGGCCCTCCGGACGAACAGTCCTCGAGTCTGACGTGCCCGGAATGCGGCGGCAGCATGGTCGTCATCGATGCATTCGAGCGCGGCAAGACCCCGAAATCTCGCTCGCCACCTTGGAGAACCGCCGCATGAAACAAGGGCAGAACCTTTGTCTTGACCTGCGGCGCCCCGGCACCGCACGGGTCCGTGTGGCTCAAATTCGAAAGCACGACAAATGCTCAGGAACCGCGCGCGCAAAGGCCCTCGTTTTGCAAGAACGACAGGTGTTTCTTGTCGAACTCGGCATCCACCCCACCCCAAAATCTGCAACACAGACAGCCACCGAGCTCAGTCGTTCAGAGCAATTCCCATAGGCCCAAATTCTGCCCGCGCTTTCGTCCAAGGCAGATTTATCGCCGCTGGATAACGCGCATCCAGCGGCCACAAACCTTTTTCATTATCGGACGGAAAAATGATATGCTCGGAAACATGAGCAGTATCACGAATAGCGGCACCAAAATCGAGGATTCTGACGCGTCTGACGCAGAGATTTCGAGCTCAGCACCCCATACCGCGCCGAACAGTGACGAGCGCGACGAGAGAACCTCTCGGGACGGAGCCTCAATCGCTCTGCCCGCCCATGTGGCCGGCTCCGGCGCGCTCGACCGGCTGATCGATACCGCCCGGGACTATGCCGAGGCCTCGACGGCTGGGAACACGAACAAGGCCTACGCCGCCGACTGGAAACACTTCACCCGCTGGTGCCGGTTGAAAGGCACGGAGCCTCTGCCCCCCTCGCCGGAGATGGTTGGACTTTATCTGGCTGATCTGGCCGCCGCGACCGGGAAGGCCCCTGCTCTCTCGGTCTCCACCATTGAGCGGCGCCTCTCCGGCATCGCTTGGAATTACAGGCAGCGAGGGTTCACTCTTGATCGCAAGGACCGCCATGTCGCCACCGTTCTGGCCGGGATTAGGCGCAAACACGCGCGTCCGCCGGTTCAGAAGGAAGCGATCCTGCCCGAGGACATCCAGGCCATGGTGGGCACCCTTCCCTATGATCTCCGCGGGCTTCGAGACCGGGCGATCTTACTTCTGGGCTATGCTGGAGGTCTCCGTCGCTCCGAGATCGTGAGCCTTGACGTGCACAAGGATGATACACCGGGCTCCGGCGGTTGGATCGAGATTTTCGAAGATGGCGCTCTGCTGACACTGAACGCCAAGACCGGGTGGCGCGAGGTCGAGGTTGGGCGCGGCTCAAGCGACCAGACCTGTCCTGTCCACGCACTTGAGCAATGGCTACACTTTGCGAAGATCGACTTTGGGCCGGTCTTCGTGCGCACCTCGCGGGACGGCAAACGTGCCCTCGAGGCCCGCCTCTCCGACAAGCACGTCGCTCGGCTGATCAAGGCAACCGTTCTGAAGAGCGGCGTCAGATCCGATCTGCCGGAAGCCAAAAGGCTGGCAATGTTCTCTGGACATTCCTTGCGCGCCGGGCTCGCCTCGTCGGCAGAGGTTGATGAGCGCTATGTTCAAAAGCACCTGGGACATGCGTCGGCCGAGATGACCCGGCGTTACCAGCGCAGGCGCGACAGGTTCAGGGTGAACCTGACCAAAGCCGCAGGGCTGTGAAGCTCAGGAATCTTGACGCGTTGGTGAAGCGCTAAGATGAAATTCCAGCGCTTCAGTTTCAGCTTTCTGCTTCAATTGAAATCGGGAATTAAACGCGACATCTTCTGAAGTCTCCTCATCCTCTTCGGTGGTGGTGAGAGGATCGTCGGAAAGGTCATTAAAGGTAGATTCTTGCGGTTTCATATGTGCAAAATACGTGACTTTTGCACATTACCCAAGCGGTTCTGCGTCCATGCCCCCTGCCCCGGGATCAACACGGGATGCAAAGCCCCCGCTACGCGCCGTGAAAGCCTGTGTGCGTGACGATCGCCTGCCCGCCAATGTCGCCGCGATCAAGGACGCGGACGCGGGCATTCCGTTGCAGGCAATCTGCGGCCGGCCGGAGGCGAGGCACGAATTCACGCTGCATTGCCACACCCGTTGACAGTCGTCCTCGGTCGGAATGTTGCTGGCGCGGGCCAAGCGCCTTGGGCCTATCTGAGCGGGCCCCAGATTGCCGTCATGCGTTTCGTAAGTGCCACGATTCGCAGACAAAGCTTGCCGTGTCCCCCGGGGGCAGGCAAAGGCAACACGGCAACTTATTCGCGAACAGCCCCTTCTCGCAGAGGTTATCATTATTTTCCAAATACTTACGCCATACCACCATACTGCACCCCCAACCGCTATCGGAATTCCGCCATCCACCAGCTTAAAAAAATTGTTGTCTGGGGATAAGTTGCGTGCGATGAGTGCTCTAGTCGCAAGAACGCGAAAATCACGCACTTTAGCGACGAAACATAATCGACCCACCAAGAGGTCACGAGGGCAGCATGAACAGCAAGGCGGATTTCCCCGGCACAAAGTCTATTGCAGGATCCATTTCCACGGATGCGGCGCGACTTTCGGAAGCCCTGAACCACCATATGCGCAACAGCTTTCAACCGGAAAGCAGAAAGACCCTGCGCAAATTCCACCCTGCCGAAGTTTCCGAGTTGACAGGCATCAGTATGTCGAACCTCCGAACGCGCCACCAGGAGGGTGACTTTCCCGACGTCGAGACGGATTCCCGAGGCCGACGCCTCTATACTGCGGAAGAAATCGACCAGATCCGCAAGGTGATGGCAAAAACCGGTCGCAACGGCGACGCCTACTTGCCAGGTCGGCGGGACGGTGACGCGCTTCAGATCCTCTCCATCGTGAATTTCAAGGGCGGGTCCAGCAAGACGACAACCGCGATCCACCTGGCCCAGCGATACGCCCTCAGGGGCTATCGCGTGCTGGCCGTGGACATGGACCCCCAGGCCAGTCTGACGACGATGTTCGGCTATCGCCCGGAAATCGAGTTTGCCGAGAGCGGAACCATATACGATGCGCTGAAGTACGAAGACCCTGTGCCGTTGAGCCAGGTGGTGCGCAAGACTTACTTTCACAACCTCGACCTGGCACCTGCCGGGCTGTTGCTGTCCGAGTATGAAACCGAAACCGCCTATGCACTTCAGCACAAGGTCGACCCGCCCTTTACGCAAAGACTGGCCATCGCACTCGATGAAATCGAAGCCAATTACGATCTGGTGATTATCGATTGTCCGCCTCAGCTGGGCTTCACGACAATGACTGCCTTGCTGGCGTCCACAGGTCTCTTGATCACCGTCGTACCCAGCATGCTCGATGTTGCTTCGATGGCGCAATTCCTTGAGATGGCCGGAGAGACTGTTCGCACCCTTGAGGAAGCGACGGGGCCGATCGACTGGTCGTTCCTCAAATACCTCGTTGCGAGGTTCGAGCCGACCGACGTGCCGCAATCGCAGATGGCGGGTTTCCTCAGGTCCATTCTGCTCGACCAGGTGCTTGCCACGCCGATGCTGAAATCCACCGCGATTTCCGACGCCGGGATGACGCAGCAGACAATCTATGAGCTGGAACCGAGCCAGGTGGTCAAGAAGACCCTGGACAGGATCATGGAAAGTGTGAACGGCGTCGCGGACGAATTCGAGAAAACAATCCAACAATCCTGGGGGAGGACCGTCGACTGATGGCACGTAGAAACCTGTTCCAGCCCCCGCCCCCGCCGGATGCCGCCGCTGCTGTTTCCTCCGAGGATTCGAAGCCCCGCTTCCCGAACACGGGCGCGATGAGCGGCGTAAAATCGACGCTCAAGGATCTCTCCAGCAATGCGGTCCGGGAAATTCCCGTCGACCTGATCGAGGAAGACGGGCCAAAGGACCGCCTTGCCTTTTCCGACGCCGACGTGGTCACGCTTGCGGCAAGCATCAAGGAACACGGCCAGCAGGTGCCGATCATGGTGCGTCCGCTTGCGGAAAAGCCCGGGCGCTACAAGATCGTTTACGGTCGTCGCCGGTTGCGGGCACTGCAATCGATCGGACTGGCGGCCAGAGCCCTGGTGCGCACGCTTTCCGACGAAGAGGCGATCCTGGCGCAAGGCCAGGAAAACTCACATCGGCTGGACCCGAGTTTTATCGAAAAGGCTCTTTTCGCGGCACAGCTCAGCGACACGGGCTATGAACAGCCCGTGATCCTCGACGCCCTGGCCATCGACAAACCGATGCTGTCGCGCATGACCAAGGTGGCGCGATCGATCCCCGAACCGGTGATCGAGATGATCGGCTCGGCGCATGGTGTCGGTCGCCGCCGGTGGGAAGACCTCGCCGACAAGGTGAAGGGCAGCAATTCTGACCTTATTCAAGTGGCCTCGGACTTGGCACTCGACAAGATCCCTGCCTCGGACGACCGCTTTGCGCGTGTCAGCGACGCTGTATCCAATAGCGCCAAGGCCGCCAAAGCCACAAAACCCGCGGCACAAAAGGTCATGGCGAACGACGGCAAAACATTGGCTGAGATCAAGGACAGCCCACGCGCACTGACCGTGAAGATGTCCAAGGTCGACGCCCCGGAATTCACTCAATGGATGCGGGACAATGCCGAAATTGAGCTGAAGCGTCTCTATGAGGCGTGGAAGTCGGACAGGCAATCCGACTGATACACAGGCGAGCAGAGCAACAAAAACCACAAGGAGCACGACACACAGCCAAAAAAAGAAAGAGCCCCCAAGGTCACCCCTGGAGAGCCCAATCTGTTCTTAGCACCCTCAGATTTACCAGCTTCTCCGTAACAGTCAACAACAACCGATTCGGTTGAACGGTTTTTTGTTGCCTTTTCTCAAGAAAACGGGGGGCTGGGCCCTTTCCCGACCGGTTGTCGTGAAAAATTCATGGCATTTACGCAAGCATCCGCCTCCGTAGGAGAGCGGAACCGGGAACTGTTGTCCGCGGACAACGCCCGCCCCGAACGGCACATCGTCATCGACACACTGCGCCAGGCAGCCCATTTGATGGGGCTGAAAGCGTCAGTCATTGCGACGCTCGACGCGATGCTGTCATGTCTTCCCCCGAAGCGGCGCCACAACACCGTTTTCGCATCGAATGCCACGCTTGCCTTCCGCCGAAACGGTATCTCTGACCGGACCATTCGGCGCCATGCCGCCATCCTTCAGGAGTGCGGCCTTCTCGTCCGGCGGGACAGTTCCAACCGGAAACGGTTCTGCCGCCAGAACAGGACGGAGGGAACCGCACTTCGGTTCGGGTTCGACCTGTCGCCGTTGTTCCAGCGCTTTCGCGAGCTTGTTGACCTTGCTGCCGAGGCCGTTCGCAAGAACGATCAGATCGCCTATCTCAAAACCAAGATACGCGCCGCCGCAAATGAAATCCTACGAACCGATCCCGACAACAGTGATGCCACAATGGCTATCCGCGCCCTTCGTAGAAATCTTTCACTGGAGGACTGCCAAAACCTGTTGGCCAGCCTCGACATCGAAGCCAGGGACATCGAACAACCGTACGAATGCACCGACGCCAGAGAAGAAAAAATGTCCGACAGCCACGGCCAAATTGTCCGGCACCATCATAACTCAAGTAAAGAAAATATTGATATTAAAGACCCGAGCCAATCCAAAATGCCTCCATCACGGTCCGAAGCGCCAAAGATCACCATTCAGGAAATCCTGAGCGCCTGCCCCGAAGCTGCGCAATTTTCACTGTCGCCAGTGAAGACCATGTCCGACGTGGTTTCCCATGCCCGAACTCTTGCCCCAATGCTCGGGATCGATTCACGAAACTACCAAGATGCACAGGAGCGACTGGGCATAGAAGGCGCGGCACTGACTGTCTGGGCCGTCATGCAATTCCATGAGAAAATCCAGAAGGTCGGCGCCTACTTTCGCTCGATAACGTCAGGAAAGAACAGCGCTGGCTTTGTCCCGGAACAACTTGTGCGTCGATTGTCTCGGACATGACCTGGGCAATCTTGCGCCATCGACCCCGCCGGTTTCTCTCGGGTTTTCGCAATGATTGCGCGATGGAGCCCAACCGTTGTCCGCGGACAATTTTGTCCGAAGTCACGGGCCGTCCGCTCCATGACCAGCTCATTGACGCCAATCCGCAAAACGAGGCTCTGGGCTGGGGCATTGCAGCACGCAACGCGGCTCAGAGTTCAGGTCGCTGAATGTCACGCTCTCGATCCGCTTATCGTGCTTGCGACGCTCCGGTTGGTTGAGCCGTTCCAAGACTTGTCGCGCTGGCCCCTACCCTTCCCAATCTTGCCGCTGAGGATGCGGCGACGCTGGAGCGGCTTGGGTTGTATTGCCAAACCGGCGGGCAATGGTGCGGGAATGCATGCGCTTTCCCCGATCAAGCCCGTAAGAACCCGCTTGCCGGCCTTGGCGCGGCGGTGCCTCTGGAACAGGATGCCGAGGACATTCCCCTCGACATCGCCAGCGCTCGAGAGCTGTTCCCCGTTTATCGCGGTGACGACCTCCTCGACACGCCAATTGTCCGCGAACCGGCGGTCGGCCCAGACAGTATCGACAAAGTTTTCTCCGAGAAACCGAAAGCCTTTTGCGCCCACCAGCACCTTGGCTGGGGCGGCATGGGGGGCGCTTGCCGGGCCAGGACAATTGCATTTCGAAGGTAGTTTCCATGGCCGGCTGAGCCGGCAGGCAGCACGACAGCCCACCATCTGTCACTTCAGAGTTATCGGACGTAGCTGGAGCAGGTAGATAGGGGCGGTTATGTGGCAAATACCAGCCAGAAAGCGCCCCCGCCCGGCGGCCGTCGATCCCGGTATCAGCCGGACTCAACCCAAGCGCCAAGTACTGAAATTCTAGCGCAACCTGCCGCCGCGGTCATCACCTGACATCATGAAATCCGCAATATCGCGAGAAATTTGTTCCCGTCATCCGGCGGGCGCAGGGTAGGGGCGGTGCCAGAACCGGTCGTGAAAGGCGCCTTCGGGTGGCGATTTGGCCGCTGCCACCGTCTTGTCCGCATGGCCGGCGGTCATCCCGCGCAACATTTCGGCGGTGAGCAGGGCGTCGAGCCGGGCGCGGATGTCGGGGCGCGCCGCGATCAGGTTCTCCTGCTCGCCGGGATCGGCGCCCAGGTCAAACAGCGCTTCGCTTCCGGCGTGATAGCGGGCCAGTTTCCAGCGTCCCTGCCGCAGCATCACACCGCGCGAGGTGACGCCAAAGATCGCGCGGTCGGGCGTCGCGGTGCCAAGCACAGCGCCGCGCGATTGCGGGGCCGGCGGCAGACCCGCCCAGGTCAGGAAACTCGGGAAGAGATCGACCAGCGTCACCGGCGCGGTTTCGACCTTCGCCTCGGGCTGGCGGAAATCGGCCACGATCAGCGGCACGCGGATTGAAGGCTCGTGAAAGAAGCCTTTGCCCATCAGGCCGAAATCCCCGAGGTAATCGCCGTGGTCAGAGGAGAAGACGACAATGGTATTGTCGAGCTTGCCGGTCTCTCGCAGGGCCTCGATCAGCAGCGCCACATCCTCATCCAGCCGTTCGACCGACACGGCGTAATGGTGGCGGATGGTGCGGATCTGCGCCTCGGTCAGTTCGGAATAATCCAGTTCGGCCCAGTCGCGGCGATAGCCGGCCACCAGTTCGGGCAACAGGACCGCGCTTTCCTCAGTGCGGGGCAGGGCGGGCGGCAGGCCGGCGGGATCAACCCGGTCCAGCGCCGTGGCGGGCGGGTCATAGGGGCAATGCGGACCGGGAAAGCCTACCATCATGGCAAAGGGCTGGTCGCCGGTCATGCCGCGCAGATGCGCGGCCGCGCGTCGGGCCACCCAGCGGTCGGGTTGCAGATGATCGGGCAGGGGGTTGATCGCCGCGCCCTTGGTCTCGACATAGCCGGCCATCTGATGGCCGTGCAGCTTGCCATGGCCCTCGGCGGTCAGCGCGTGGTGGTAATCGTCGCGCACATGGATATGGCGCTTGTCCTCGGAAATCACCCGGTGCTGAAACCCCTCGGCGCGGTCCCAGGGATAGAAATGCATCTTGCCGATGGCGGCGGTGTGATAGCCGGCCCCGGCCAGCAACTCGGGCCAGGTGGCAATGCCCATGGCGCGGCGGTCGGGGCGCAGCCAGCAGAGATTGTGCAGGATGCCGGTCTCATGCGCCGGCTGGCCGGTCAGCATCGAGGCGCGCGCCGGCACACAGATCGGCGCCGGCGAGATTGCGGTTTCATACCGGGTGCCGGCGGCAGCCAGACTGTCGAGCGCCGGGGTGCGCAGGAAACCGGCGCCATAGCAGCCCAGGAAGTCGTGGCGGAGCTGATCGGGCAGCAAAAAGAGGATGTTGGGTTTGCGGGTCATGGCAGGTCCTTGTGAAACGTCGGGCGGCCGGCGCGGATCTGCACCGCCCCGGCCAGCAGGATGAGGCCGATGCCGGTCCAGCCGGCGAGATCGGGCAGGTAGCCCCAGAGCAGGGCGTCGAACCCCAGCGACCAGAGCACGCTGGAATAGCGCAGCGGGGCGATCTGGCTGAGTGCGGTGCGCCGCAGGGCAGCGATGATCAATACATTGGCGCCGATGAACCCGGCCGCCGCGGCCGCGATCAGGCTGAGGTCCCGCGCCGGCGGCATCACCCACCCGGCCTGTCCCGGCAGGAGCGCGGCCAGGCTTCCGGCCAGCGCCAGCGAGACCAGCGCGATGCGAATTGTATCGGTCCTGGGTGGCAGCAGCCGGGTAACGATATCGCGCAGCGCATAGGCCAAGGTCGAAATCAGGGCCAGCCCGATGCCCAGCGGCGAAAACGCCAGGCCGGGTTGCAGGATCAGCAGCGTTCCGGCGCAGGCCAGGGCAAGCGCCAGCCAGTTGAGCGCGCGCAACCGCTCTTTCAGCAGAACGCCCGAAAGGATCACCGAGACAATCGGCAGGGTGGCGTGGATCGCGGCAAGCAGCGCCAGCGGAATCTCGAAGATCGCCAGCGAAAAGCACAGTGCCGCCACCGCGTCGAGCACGGCCCGCAGCCCGCCGCGCGGGCCGATCAGCCGCGCTTCGCCGCGTCGCCGCGCCAGCACCACCAGCGCCAGCACCGCAAAGGCCATGGCCGAGCGCAGCGCGATGGCCTCGCCCGGCGGCGTGGCGCCGATCGCCTTGAGCACCACGCCCGAGGCGACGCCGCTGAACAGCGCCACCAGGGCCAGCAATTGGCCCGAGGCTGTGGGGCCCGGTTTCATGCGCGCGGGCAGGGGGCGGTAAGCTCGACCCGGTTGCCGGCGGGATCGGCAAAGAAGGTCCAGATCACGCCCGAGGCGCCCTGACGCGGCGGATGCAGTGGCGCAATGCCCTGGGCGGCAAGGTGCTCGAGCATTGGGGCGATCTCGGCGGTGTGCAGGCCGAAATGGCCCGGCGCGACTCCCTCGGTATCGGCCAAAAGCTCGATAAAGCCGCCGGCCCGGTGCATCTGGAGCAGCGCGATCCGGCCGGCGGCGTCATGGCGGGTGAACCCCCAGACAAAGCCGAACGCCTGGTAAAAGCCGGCGCTGGCTTCGGGATCGGGCGCGGCGAGGGCGACATGATTGAGGGCGACGGCGGGCGTGCTCATGCGGCCACCCGTCTCGGCCAGAGATCCTGCGCCACCCGGGTCAGCCCGGCGAGGCTGGCGGCATCGGCGTCCACCGGCAGATGGACACGGCCGAAATGATCGAGCGCGCGGGCATAGCGGTCGGCCAGCACACCGCTGGCCAGAAGCAGAACCGGGCTGTCATCGGCGGGTTGGGCGGCGCATTCCGCCCCGATCAGCACGCCCGAGAGAAAGGCCGCAACCTCGGTGCCGGGCATCTGCCCGGTCAGCACCGAGGCGCGACCGGCAAAGACCGCATGTGAGAGCGGCAGCGCCGCGCCACGGTCGAGCCCGCGCCCAAAAGCCGCCTCCTGCATCTCGTCGCCCTCGGCCAGCGCGCCGACAAGGCTGGAGTTCAACAAGAGCTGGAACAGCTCGCCGGTGACAAAGGTCTGAAATCCGCTCAGCGTGCCGGCCGCGAGCCGGGCCCATTTGCTGTGGGTGCCGGGGATGCAGATGACCGCCTCGTCGCGCCCAGTAAGTATGGCGGCACCGAGGATCTGCACCTCTTCGCCGCGCATGACGTCGCCGCCGGTGTCGGTCTTCATGCAGGCGCCGGGCAGAATCACCACCGGATGCGCCCCGATGTGAAACCGGCCGGCATTGGCGGCAAGATCGGCAAACCGCACCGGGCAGGCGGCATAAGGCGCCTCCTGCCAGCCGCCGCGCGCGCCCACCATGCCCTGCGTCAGCACCGGCAGGGTCGGATCGGCCTCGAGCCAGTCGCCGCAATGGCGGCGGATCACCGCCTCGAAATCCCTGTCTTTCACGGACTTGAGCCCGTCCGGCCCGCTGCGCGCGGCGATCACCTCGCCGGCTGTGCTGACGGCCCAAGCGCGAAAGGACGAACTGCCCCAATCGACCGCGATGAAGGATGGCTGCGCCATGGTGAATGCTCCTCGTGCTGCAAAAACGCATTGACAGGTTACGATGGGCCTCGGTAAGTTTCAACTATGAAACGGCAATTGCAAATAGTGAGACTCACAAGATGAAAGCTGCGCTGAAGGGTGTCCTGCCCATCGTCCCGACCCCCTTTGCCAAAAGCGGCGAGGTCGACGAGGTCTCGCTCAGGAAAGTCGCGGCTCATGCGATCGAGGCGGGCGCGGCGGCACTGGTCTTTCCCGGCGTCGCCAGCGAAGATCTTTACCTCAGCGCCGAAGAGCGCCGCCGCGCGCTGGGCCTCGTGGCCGATGTGGCCCGGGGCCGGCTGCCGGTCATCGCCGGTGTCAATTCTTCCGATCCGGCCGAGATGGTCGAGATCACCCGCATGGCGGTCGAGGCCGGCGCCGATGGCATCATGGCGATGGCCGTACCCGGCATGGAGGGCGATTGCGGCACATGGTTCGGCCGCATTGCCGCCGCGCTTGGCGAGGGCCGGCCGATCATCCTGCAAAACCTGTTCAAGCCGCGCGGCGCCGATCTGAGTGCCGACGAGATGCTGGCGCTGGCCGCCGAGGTGCCGGCCATTCGCTACGTCAAGGAAGAAGGCATCCCCTCGGGACCCAAGGTTTCGCGGCTGGTCGCCGGGTGCGGCCCGGATCTCGACGGGGTGATCGGCGGCGGCGGCGCGCGCTACCTGCTGGAAGAGCTCGACCGGGGGGCGATGGCCACCATGCCGGCGATCGAACTGCTCGATCTGCATGTCGCGCTCTACCGCGCCTATGCGGCGCATGACCGGGCCGAGGCGCTGCGCCTTTACGAACGCAGCCTGCCGCTCTTGCTGATCCAGGCACCGTACCGGATGCGGCTGACCAAGCTGATCCTCAAGCATCGCGGCCTGATCGAATGCGACGACGTGCGCGAACCGCTGCCCGAAATGGATGGCGAGCTGACAGAACTGGTGCTGGAGCTTTATGAACGCGCCAGCCTGACGCGGGAGCTGGCCGATGCATAAGCAGATCGAACGCATCGACGTCTTTGTCTTCGAGCGCGACCGCAAGGCGGCCTATCTCGGCGATCTGGGAGACGGCGAATTTGCCCTCGGCGACAGCCACATCGTGCGGCGCTTCAATGGCACGGTCTATCCGCGCTTCGACCGTTCGGTGGTGGTGCGGCTGACCGATGCCGATGGCGCCATCGGCTGGGGCGAGACCTATGGGCTGGTGGCGCCCAAGGCGGTGGCGGCACTGATCGAGGATCTGCTCGGCCCCTATCTGATGATGCTGGATCCGGCTCGCCCGGATGCCACCTGGGATGCGCTCTACGAATTGCAGCGGGTGCGGGGCTATTGGGGCGGCTATCTGGCCGACACGCTGGCGGCGCTGGATATCGCGCTCTGGGATCTCTATGCGCGCAGCCGGGGAGAGAGCCTGCAAGCGGCGCTTGGCCGGCCCGGCGCCGGCGAACTTCCGGCCTATGTCTCGGGGCTGCCGGAGGCGACCAGGGCGGCGCGGCTGGAACTGGCGCAGAGCTGGCAGGCGCGCGGCTTCGACAAGGTGAAAATCCCGGTGAGCCACAGCGACGATGGCGACATCGCCGGCGAATTCGACAGCCTGCGCAGCGGGCTGGGCGCCGATCAGAAGATCGCGGTCGATGTGCATTGGACCTGCACCGCAGATCAGGCCATCGCCATGGCAGAGAGCTTGCGCCCCTTCGATCCCTGGTTCTTCGAGGCGCCGGTCGCCTCCGAGGACATCGCGGCGCAGCATGCGGTGGGCAAGTCCATCGCCTGCCCGCTGGCGCTTGGCGAGGAATGGCGCAGCGAATGGGATTATCGTCCGCGCGCCGGCGCCGCAGCGATCGTGCAGCCCGAGATGGGCCACACCGGCGTGACCCAGTTTGCCCGCATCGCCGCGCGCGCACGCAAGGACGGCGCGCAGGTCATTCCGCATGCCACCATCGGGCTGGGGCTCTTTGCCAATGCCAGCCTGCGCGCCGGTCTGGCCACCGGCGCCGAGGCGCATGAGTTCCAGCACACCATCTATCCGGCGAATGCCGCTCTGCTCGACGGCGCGGCAGATTGCGAAAACGGGGCGTTCAGAATCCCGGACAGCGCCGGCCACGGCACCATCCCCAACGCGGCGGGGATGGCGCATCTGAAACCCCTACTGAGCCTTTAGAACAGACCAACGAGGAGGAGACCCGTTATGACAACCCTGAGAAAAACCGCCATCGGCGCGCTGCTGGCCGCCAGCACCATGCTGACCGCGCTGCCCGCCAGCGCCGAAACGCTGACCTTTGTCAGCTGGATGAAGGACGAGCCGGGATATGGCGACTGGTGGAATGAGATCATTGCCGAGTTCGAAGAGACCCATCCCGGCACCACCATCAACATGAGCCGCGTGTCGCGGGCGGAATATGCCGACACGATGTTCACCATGTTCGCCGGTGGCAACCCGCCCGACATCGTGCATCTTGCCGCCTTCGAATTTCAGCCTTTCGCCAACGAGGGCTGGATGGAGCCGCTGGACGCGCGCATTGCCGAGGAAGGCATCGACCTGAGCAATTGGGCCGGGCAGACGACCTGCGAATGGGAAGGCGAAACGGTCTGCATCATGCTGCTCTACACCGGTTTCGTGCTGGCCTATAACGAAAAGATCTTTGCCGATGCCGGCATTCCGGTGCCGACCGACTGGGACAGTTATCTGCATGCCGCACGCGAACTGCGCCAGGACACCGATGGCGACGGCATCCTCGATCAATACGGCATCGCGCTGCCGTTCGACGATCCGGCCAGCGTCATGCAGGAGGCGCAGAACTTCGTGCTCGACACCGGCGGCGCCTGGACCCTGGACGGCGAGCCCGCCTTCGACCGGCCCGAGGTGGTCGAGGGGCTGGCGCGCTACAAGCAGCTCTTTACCGAAAACCTGACGCCGAAAGAGCTGTCTTCGGCCGATGTCCGGCAATTGCTGCTGGAAGGGCGGCTGGCGATGACGGTGGATGGCGGCTGGATCAACAACACCTTCCGCAGTGCCGCGCCCGAGGTGCAGCAGCACCTGAAGATCACGCAGTCGCCGTTCTCGCCGCCGTTGGGGGGCACTTCGAACGTGCTGGGCATGCCGTCGGATATCTCGGAAGAGAAAAAGGAGCTGGTGTGGGATTTCATCGCCCTGACCGCATCCGAGAAATACCAGCAGCGATTTGCCGAATGGGCCAAGACGCCGGCACCGCGCCCGGGCCTCGATTACTCCGAGCTGATGGCCGAAAACCCGTCTTTCGAGGTGCTGGCCAAGGCGGCCGCGGATGCGGCGGCAGCCAATGTCGACCGTTTGCCCAAGGGCCTGGAGCTCGAGAACAACGAGGTCGTCAAGGTGTTCTACAAGGTTGCCCAGCAGATGATCTTGCAGGATCTTGATCCGGCCGAGGCCGCCAAGCGCCTGCAAGAGCAGGTCTCGCGCATCAAGGACTGACCTTTCAGCCAACTGGCCGGCGCCCCGCCCGGGGCCCGGCCGCACAAGGGCAAGACATTCATGACCGACACAACCACACATCATCGCGGCAGAACCGGAGGCTGGATGATCCCGACCATCGATTTCAGCGCCCCGCGCCACCGCGCCAAGTTCGGCTATCTACTGCTGGCGCCTGCCGTGCTGTTGATGGCCGTGATCATCGTCTATCCGATCCTGCTGTCCGTCAGCATCAGCATGCAGGATGTGCGCATCGCGCGCATCGGCGACAGCGGCGAACCCTGGACGTTGGAGAATTATCAATGGCTGTTCGGCTCGGGCGAAACCTGGCACGCGCTCTGGGTCACGTTCAAGCTTGTGGCCGTGGTGGGCGGTCTCTCGGTCATCATCGGCTTTGCTACGGCGATGCTGGTGAACCAGAAGTTCCGCGGCCGGGCGGCGGCGCGCCTCTTTGTGGCGCTGCCCTGGGCGGTGCCCGAGGTGGTGGCCACGGTGATCTGGGCCTGGATGCTGGACAGCTCTTTCGGCCTGGTGAACTGGGTCCTGCTGACCTCGGGCCTGGTGAGCGAGCCGATCGCCTTCGGCTCGAACCCGACCGCCGCCTTTGCCGCCGTCTGTTTCGTGATGATCTGGAAAGGCTATCCGTTGATGTCGATCATGCTTCTGGCCGGCCTGCAATCGATCCCGGAAGAGCAATACCAGGCGGCCAAGGTCGATGGCGCCGGAGTCTGGCAACGGTTCTGGTACATCACCTTGCCGAACATGCTGCCGGTGGTCGGTGTCACCATGGTGATGACCACGCTCTGGGTGTTCCGCGACTTTGCCATCATCCACGTGCTGACCCAGGGCGGTCCGCTGGGCGCGACGACGACCCTGTCGATCCTGACCTTCGAACAGAGCTTTGAATTCTTCCGCATGGGGCAGGGGGCCGCCGTCGGCGTGCTGACCATGGTGCTCTGCGCAATCATCAGCCGGGCGCTTGTCGGGCGCATGGCGAAATCGGTGCACTGAGGGGGATACGATGCAACAGAGACATCCGCTGAACACCATTGCCCTCTATCTCACGGTCCTCGTGACCTGCGGGCTGCTGCTCTTTCCGATCTACTGGATGGTGGTGACGGCGCTGCAACCCGCGTCGAACCTGCGGGCCTATCCGCCGCAGTTCTGGCCCGCCGATCCGCAATGGAACGTCTTTGCCGACCTGCTGGCAAAACACCCCTTCATGCTGTGGTTCTCGAACACCATCCTGATCGCCTTTGCCACGATGACCATCTCGCTGGCGGTCTCGATCCTGGCGGCCTATGCGCTCTCGCGCTTCCGGCTGCGCGGCGGGCAGGGCCTGGGCCTGTTCATCCTGACCTCCAAGATGCTGCCGGCGACGCTGCTGATCATCCCGCTCTTTGCGATCTTCCGCTCGACCGGCCTGGTGGGGTCGCTGTGGTCGGTGGTGATCGCCCAGGCGACGCTGATCGTGCCGTTCTGTACCTGGATGCTGAAAGGCTATTTCGACACCATGCCGCCCGAACTCGAGCAGGCGGCGCTGGTCGATGGCTGTTCGCCGCTGGGCACGATCTTTCGCATCGTGTTGCCGGTGGCGGCCCCGGGGCTGGCGGCGACGGCGCTTTACGCCTTTGTCGTCAGCTGGTCGGATTTCCTCTTTGGTCGCACTTTCCTGACCACCAATGATGAAAGCTGGACGCTGCAAATGGGCATCGCCTCGCTCAAGGGCGAGTTCGTGACTGAATGGAATGTCATCATGGCGGGGTCGATCATGGCCTCGATCCCGATCATCATCGTCTATCTTTTCCTTGAACGTTTCCTCGTCGGTGGCCTGGCCGCCGGATCCGAGAAGTAACGGAACAAAACCAATGGCAACCGTACAATTCGATCAGATCACCAAGAGCTATGGCGCCGTCGAGGCGATCCGCGATTTCAACCTCGATATCGAAGACGGCGAATTCTGCGTCTTCGTCGGCCCCTCGGGCTGCGGCAAATCCACCGCGCTCAAGATGTTGGCCGGGCTCGAGGCCACGTCGGGCGGCACCATCAGCATCGGCGGTCGCGACGTGACCGAGCTTGGCCCCGGCAAGCGCGACATCGCCATGGTGTTCCAGAACTACGCGCTTTATCCGCATATGTCGGTGCGCAAGAACATCGGTTTCGGCCTCAAGATGCAGGGCCTGCCGGCGAACGACATCAACGCCAAGGTCGAAGAGGCCGCGCGGGTTCTGGAGCTGACCCCCTATCTCGATCGCAAGCCCCGCGCGCTCTCTGGCGGACAGCGCCAGCGGGTGGCGCTGGGCCGGGCCATCGTGCGCGAACCGGCGGCCTTTCTGATGGACGAGCCGCTGTCGAACCTCGATGCCAAGTTGCGGGTGCAGACCCGCTCCGAGATCGTCAAGCTGCAAAGACGGCTGGGGGTGACGACGATCTATGTCACCCATGACCAGACCGAGGCGCTGACCATGGCCGACAAGATCGTGGTGATGAAGGGCGGCGAGATCCAGCAGGTGGGTAGCGCCGAACAGCTGTTTCACGCCCCGGTCAATGTCTTTGTCGCAGGCTTCATCGGCTCGCCCGGCATGAATTTCTTTCACGGCAAGGTCGAAAGCGGCCCGCAGGGCCCGGTGACCCGGTTCGGCGGTCACGACATCCCATTGCCGGCAAAATGCGCCGGCATGTCGGGGCGCGACATGATCTTCGGCATCCGTCCCGAGCATATCCGGGTGGGCGAAGACGGCCCCGGCGTGGCACTGTCGCTGGTCGAGAACCTCGGCACCGAAAAGATCCTGCATTTCCACACGCCGGGCGAAAACGTGCTCGAGCTGGACCGCGCGCAGGTCGGCGCCGATGAAGAGCGCGATGCCCAGACCATGCTGATCCGGGTGATCGACGATCGGCGTTACAGCGAAGCCGAGACCCTCGCGCTCGCTTTCCCGGTGGAGAAACTTCATGTATTCGATCCCGACACCCATGAGGCGGCGGCAGGATGAGCGCTTGAACAGGTTCGACGACATTGCAGAGCGGTTTCCCGGCGCCGGCACGCTGGTCAAGGGAATCCAGATCATCGAGATCCTCGATCAGATCGGCCGGCCGGCCACCTCGGCCGAGCTTCTGGCCCAGACCGGCCTGCCCAAGGCCACGCTCTACCGGTTGATCGGGGCGCTCACCGCCTTTGGCTACATCCGCCATGATCCCCGGCTCAAGACCTATGCGCTGGGGCATCGGCTGATCGAGCTGGCGGGCAAGTCGATGGCGTCTTTCGATCTGCGCACCGCGGCCGAGACCGAGGTGCTGCGGCTGTCGAAAGAGCTGAACGAGACGGTGAGCCTGGCGGTGCTGGAAGGCGAGCGCACGATCTATGTCGACGTACGCCGGCCCTCCAACCCGCTGGCCATCGGTGTCGAGATCGGCCGCGAGCTGCCGGCGCTGGAAAGCGCCTCGGGCCATGCCATTCTCTCGGCGCAGCCGCCGCACCGGGTCAACGGCATCATCGGCGCGCTGCCGGCAGAGGAGCAATCCGCCCTGCTGGCCGATTTCGCCATCGCCCGCGCGCGCGGCTATTCGATCGCCAATTCGCGCACCCTTGAAGGCGTGGTGGTAATCGCCGTGCCGGTCAACGGCCCGCCCGGCATGGGCCATGGTGCCATCGTCGTCACCGCGCTTGCCAGCCGGTTGAGTTATGAACGCCGCCATGTGATCGGACGCGACCTGATGGAAGCCGCGCGCCGGGTCATGGGCAATATCGGGAGCGCCCCTGTGAGCATCACCGCCAATCCGCGCCGCACCGCCCATGTCGAGGAAGGGCTCGAATGCCTCGCCGCGACCGGGGCCATCGTCGGCGAAGGCCCGGTCTGGGACGCCCGCGAAGGGGTGTTGCACTGGGTCGATGTCGCCGCGCCCGCCTTTCACGTCTACGATCCCAGACGCGGCGAAAACCGCATGTCGCAGGCGCCTTACATCGTGTCGGCAGTTCTGCCGGCCGAGGGCGGCGGTATGCTGGCGCTCACCCAGAACGGGCTCGAACGCTATGATCCGGTGACCCAGGCGCTCGAGACGATCCACAACCCCGAGGCGCATCTGCCCTCGAACCGCTTCAACGATGCCAAGACCGATCCGCAGGGCCGGGTCTGGAGCGGCTCGATGAGCCTCGACGCCTCGATGCCCTCGGGATCGCTCTACCGTTTCGACCGGCCGGGCGAGGCGCGGGCGGTCGACGGCGGCTTTCAGGTGTCGAACGGTCTCGACTGGAGCCCGGACGGCCGCACCTTCTATTTTACCGATACCGCGCTCGGCATCGTCTTTGCCTATGATTACGAGGCCGCCGGCGGCACCCTGTCGAACCGGCGCAGCTTTCTCACCTTCGATCCGGCCGAGGGCAAGCCCGACGGACTCTGCACCGACAGCGAGGGCAATCTCTGGATCGCCATCTGGGATGGCTGGCGGGTGGCCTGCTACGGCCCCGACGGCAGGCTCAAACGCGAGATCGACATGCCGGTGCCGCGCCCGACAAGCTGCTGTTTCGGCGGCGACGACATGAAACGACTGTTCATCACCAGTGCCTCGATCCGCCTGCCGGCCAGCGTGCTGGACGAGGCGCCCCTGTCCGGCGCGCTGTTCGCCATCGATGTGGATGTGCCGGGCAAGCCGGCCACGGAGGCCCGGGCATGAGCGCCACCCATGCGGAATTTGCCGGCCGCCACGTGATGGTCACCGGTGCGGCGGCGGGCATCGGCCGGGCGACGGCGCTGGCCTTTGCCGCCCAGGGCGCGCGGGTGACGGCTGTCGATCTCAACGCCGAGGGGCTGGCCGAGACGGCGGCTGCGGCCGAGGCGATCACCCCCGCCACCTGCGATCTGACCGACAGCGCGGCGCTGAATGCGCTCTGCGCCGAGGCAGAGGCGCGGCACGGCGCGATCCGGGTGCTGGTCAACAATGCCGGTGTCGACCGGCGGATCGCCTTTGCCGAGCAGACCGAAGCGGATTGGCGCTGGATGCTGGCCGCCAACCTCGACCATCACGCCCTGCTGGCGGCGCAGGTTGCGCCGGGTATGGCGGCGGCGGGCGGCGGGGCCATCGTCAACCTTTCGTCCACCGCCTGGATGAAGCTGGCCGGCAATCTGACCGCCTATCACACCGCCAAGGCCGGGATTCTCGGACTGACCCGCGGCCTGGCGCGCGATCTCGGCGGCCAGGGCATCCGCGCCAATGCCATCGCCCCGGGCCGCGTGGTGACCGAGCGGGTGGCGGGACAGGTGAGCGCCGATTGGGTGGCCGAGACACACGCGCTGCAATGTATCCCCGAGCTGATCCAGCCGTCGGACATCGCCGATTGTGTCCTGTGGCTGGCCTCGGACGCCGCGCGGATGATCACCGGGCAATGTATTGTCGTCGATGGCGGCGTGGTCTGACCGGCGCGGGCCGCTGATCGGTGGCCCTTTCCGGGCCGGATCACCCGCCTTATGCTGCCTGTGCCCGGCAATCGCCATGGAACTTGGCGCAAGTTTGCGGCAGAAAGGCGCGCAGGAGGGTTTCTTGACCATGCCAGTGTTTCGTTCCGTGCCACCGATCCCCGCGCCCTGCCGTCCGGGAGGCCGGTGATGTCCGATACCATTGCCAAGAGCTGCTGCGCCCCCGCCCGAAGCGGCGACAGCGCCAGACCGCAAGCCCAAGACCCGATGGCGCGCGAGAGCGATCCGCCCGAACGGGTGCAGATCCCCGGCGGCCGCGGGCTGATCGGGACCGACCGGCCGGAATTGCCGATCGATGGCGAAGCGCCGCTTCGCCAGACCCGGATCAAGCCCTTCGCGATGGACGCGACCACCGTCACCAACGCCCGGTTCCGCCGTTTCATCGCGGCGACAGGCTATGTCACCGACGCCGAGCGGCTGGGCAATTCCTTTGTCTTCGCCAATCTGCTGCCGCCGGATTTCCCGCCGACCCAGGCGGTTGCGGCAGTGCCCTGGTGGCGGGTGGTCGATGGTGCCTCCTGGGCCGAGCCGCTGGGGCCGGGCTCGGGCGGGGCCTGTCTCGACGAATATCCGGTGGTGCATGTGAGCTGGAACGACGCCCAGGTCTTTGCCCGCTGGGCCGAGGGGCGGCTGCCGACCGAGGCGGAATACGAACATGCGGCGCGCGGCGGGCAAGGTGATGTGCGCTTTCCCTGGGGCGACGCAGAGCCGAACGACAGCGATCACTTTCCCTGCAATATCTGGCAGGGTCAGTTCCCCCGGCACGATCTCGGGCTCGACGGGCACCGGGGCGCCGCGCCGGCGCGCTCTTTTGCACCCAATGCCTATGGGCTTTATCATATGGTGGGCAATATCTGGCAGTACACCGCCCAGCCCTTCAAGGTGAAATCACTGAAGAAATCGGTGCAGCGGGCCCATGCCGACAAGGTCGGCTACAAGCTGGCCAAGGGCGGGTCATTCCTTTGCCACGCCAGCTATTGCTACCGTTACCGGATCGCCGCCCGCACCGGCTCCACCCCCGACAGCACCACGTCGCACCAGGGGTTTCGCCTGGTCTATGACGTCAAGGGCTGAAGGGGCGATCGCGGGCCACCACCGCGCGGCGGTGGCCCGGCGCAGGTCTCAGGCCAGCCAGGACCTGTAGTCGCTGACCAGCAGATGCGTGGGATCGGTGTCTTCCTCGATTTCGGCGAAGCGGCCGATCGGCTCGCGGAAGATATTGTCGGTCTCGTCGTCGTTCACCGTCGACACCTCGCCAATCAGCACATCGCCGCCCTCACCCCAGAAGGCATGCCAGTCGCCGGGCATCAGGGTGACGCTCTCGCCCGGGGCGAATTTCAACTTTTCGCCGGGGGCAAAGTCGCGGCGGATGCCGTCACACCAGACGGTGCCGCCCTTGTCCTCGGAGAAATTGCCCTGATCGTCAGAGCCGTAGAGCTCGATCACCATGGTGGCGCCGCCGCGATTGATGATGTCCTCGGCCTTGATCACATGGGTGTGCATCGGCGAAAGCTGATCCTGCCGCGAAATCAGCAGCTTTTCCGCGTAACACATGCCGCCGCCCCGTTGCAGATCGGCCAGCCGGCCATTGCGCAGGGTAAAGAGAAACAGCCCCATCTCGTCGAACCGGCCATCACCGTAATCGGTGATGTCCCAGCCACAGCGTGCCTCGATCACCGCGCGGGCGTCGTCCTTGCGGGATTTGAATTCGTCGGGTGTCCAATAGGCAAAGGGGGGCAGGGCAAAGCCATGGCTGCGGATCATATCGTCCGCCTGTGCCATGATGTCGTTGATGCGGGATCGTTTCATGCGGCAACCTCGAAGGTGTGAAGAATCTCGATGATCATTGCAGCGGTCCAGGTGAAATGCGCGCCGCCGCAAGGTTCGGCTGTAACGGGGTCGTGATATTCCGCAAATCCGCTGGTTTCAATCAGTCGCAGGCAATCACCCATGATCCGGTCGATGATTTCGCGTTCTCCGGCGCGTTGCAGCCCGTCGGCGACCATGAAATTGACGATCAGCCAGACCGGACCGCGCCAGTACCGCAGCCCGTCGAATTCGGGCGCGCGGGGGTCATGGCTGGGGATCAGGTAGTTGCAGACCTCGCCCAGCTCTTCGATCCGCCGCACCAGTGCCGTGATGCGGTGTTTCGGGATCGGGGCAAAGGCCGCCAGGACGCCGCCGATCGAGGCGCTGGGGATCAGCTTGCCTTCGGCCCGGTCGTAACACAGGTACTGGCCCAGTTCGTCGCTCCACAGGCTTTCCATCGCCGCGACGCCCTTGTCGGCCATGGCACGGGATTCTTTGGCGATCTCCTCCATCCCCAGACGCGCGGCGAGATCGGCCACATCCTCGCAGGCGCGGATCAGGATGGCGTTGAAGCCCGGATCGACCACCTTGAAGGGTGAGGCATCGTGCAGCTTGGTGTTGTCCCAGCCGAGGCTTTTGAACTTCTGCACCAGCCAGATGTAGCGCTTGTACTGGCCGTCGGTCGGCCGGTGCGCCGGGTTGGCGTGGGCGGTGTCGCGCCGGGTGAATTCGCCGACGCCGTCGATCGGCACCCGGTCAAAGGCATCATCCCAGTCGACGGAATTGTCGCGGCCGGATTCCCAGGGATGCAGCAGCGCGACCAGCCCGGTGCCCTCTGGGTCGCGGCAGCGGTAGAACCATTGGTGCCAGGCGTGGATCTTGGGCAGCAGCGCGCGCGCCTGTCTGCCGGCCAGCGCGCTGTCGCGGGCCCGGTCATGGATGCGGCGCACGGCAAAGCCCGCAACCGGCGGCTGGGTGATGCCGGTGGTCGGCACGGCGCGGCCGGTGCCCCAGACCTCGGGGCCGGGAAAATAGCCATCGTCGGGTGCGTGAAAGATGATATGCGGCACCATCCCGTCATCCCATTGATGATCGAGCAGGGTTTCGATCTCGGTCCAGGCGCGCGGCTCGTCGTAATGGGCAAAGCCCAGCGCGCTGAGTGCGGAATCCCAGTTCCACTGGAACGGATAGAGCCCGTGGGTCGGCACCGTATAGGCGCCACGGTCATTGTCGCTCAGGACTTGCCGGGCGTGCCGGATCATTTCGTCATGGTTCATTGGTCTGCCTCACGCCACGGCCAGGGTTGTTTCGGGATCGAACCAGCGCACCCGGTCCGTTTGCGGGGCCAGCGTCAGCATGTCGCCGCGCTTGACCTCCATGTCGCTGTCGAGCACCGCGCGGAACAACGTGCCGTTGACCTCGCAGGTCACCAGGAGATGCGCGCCCAGCGGTTCGACGATCTTCACCTTTGCCTCAAGCCCGTCGCCGGCCGGCTGCATGTCTTCCGGGCGGATGGCGAATTGCAGCGGCGACTTGCCATAGCGCGGCCCGTCGATCACGTTGCCAGCCACACTCCATTTGCCGTCGCCCGCCGCCTCGGCGCGCAGGAAGTTCATCGGCGGGTTGCCGATGAAACTGGCGACGAATTCGGCCGCCGGGTTGCGATAGACCTCGATCGGCGAGGCGGCCTGCACGATCTCGCCCTGGTGCATGACGCTGATGCGGTCGGCCATCGACATGGCTTCGACCTGATCATGGGTCACATAGACAGCGGTGGTCTTGCTCTCTGCCAGCACGCCTTTCAGTTCGGCCCGCATCTCCATCCGCAAGAGCGCGTCTAGGTTCGAAAGCGGTTCGTCCATCAGGATCACATCGGGCTCCATTGCCAGCGCCCGGGCCACGGCAACCCGCTGGCGCTGGCCGCCGGAAAGCTCGCCGGAATAGCGTTTGAGCAGCATCTCGATATGCATCAGCGAGGCCACCCGTTCGACCCGGCGCCTGACCTCGTCATCGGGCAGCTTCTGCATCCGCAGGCCAAAGCCGATGTTCTCGAACACCGTCAGATGCGGAAAGACGGCGTAGTTCTGAAACACCATGGCGATGCCGCGATCCTTGGGAGCGAGGTGGTCGACCCGGCGCCCGCCGATCCAGACTTCGCCCTCGGTCGCGGTTTCCAGGCCGCAGATGATCCTGAGCAGCGTGGTCTTGCCGCAGCCCGAGGCGCCGAGCAGGACCATGAATTCCTGGTCGGCGATGGTCAGGTTGATGTCGTGCAGCGCCTGATAGGCACCGAATTTCTTGGCGACGTTCTTGATCTGAATTTCAGCCATTTTTCTGGTTCCTTTCATGAACCGCCTCAGCGGTTGGCGATGCCCCACATGGCGAAGAGGTATTTGCGCACCGCGAAGATAAAGATCAGCGCGGGCACGACGAGGATGAAGCCGCCGGCGAACTTCAGGTGCAGCGGCGAGGTGTCGAGGTTTTGCAGCAGAAAGGCGGTCAGCGTCCGGTTCTCGATGGTCAGCACGGCGGCCGCGAAGACCTCGTTCCAGGAGATCACGAAGGCAAAGATCGCCGACGCCGTGATGCCAGGTAGGATCAGCGGCAGAACCACCTTGGTAAAGGCGGTGAGCCTTGTGCAGCCCAGCGTCCAGGCGGCCTCTTCCAGTTCGAGCGGGATGCCGGAGAAGAGCGAGAAGGTGATCAGCACCGCAAAGGGGATGGCCAGCGTGGTGTGCACCAGCGCGAGGCCGAAGGTGGTGTCGTCAAGCCCGGTCTGGATGAACATCACCGCCAGCGGCAGCGCCAGCAGCGGCAGCGGAAAGGCGCGGGTGAGCAGGATCAGCAGGCGGAACAGCTCCTTGCCGCGGAAATCGAAGCGCGACAGGGCATAGCCCGCCGGCGCGCCTATCAGGATCGACATGATCATCGTCATCCCCGCCGTCAGCACCGAGTTCTTGAGCGCCGTCAGCATCCCTGCGAACTGCGCGAAAAAGGCCAGCGAGCCGAAGTCGAATTCGGGGAAGAGCGGCTTGGGAAAGCTGTTGACGGTATCCGGCGAGGACAGGGTGTTCACCAGCAGGAAGTAGATCGGCACCAGCACCCAGGCGCAGAGCAGGACCACGCCGGAGATGTAGAGGAAGCGGCCGGCGCTGCGGGTCGAGGGCGCGGCGGGGGCTTCGGCAACGGTTGCATCGGTCATATCGTTGCTCCTTTCGGGACGCGCAGGGCGCGCAGGATGACAAGCGTCGCGGCGATCGAGATGGCGAGGATGACCAGCGCCATGGCCGCCGCGGCGCCGCTGTTGAGAAGGTCGAATTGATAGGCATAGGTCTCGCCCATCAGCACCGGGAAGAGCGTGCCGCCAAGCGCGGCCACCACGGCAAAGACCTCGAAGGCCATGATTACCCGCAGCACCAGCGCGGTCTGCAAGCTGGGCCGCAGCATCGGCAGGGTGATGCGGACGAAACGTTTCCAGGGGCTGGCGCCAAAGACTTCGGCCGCCTCGTAATATTCCTTGGGGATCAGGCCGATGCCGGCGACTAGGATCACCAGCATGATCGCCGTCGCGCGCCAGATCTCGGCCAGGGCGATGGCCACGAAGACCAGCCCGGGGTTCTGGAAGGTCAGCAGGTTGGCCGGTTTGTCGACGATACCCATGCCGTGCATCATCGAATTGAGAAAGCCCGACTGCTCGAAGATCGCCAGCCAGATCAGCCCCGCCGCCAGATCCGAGATGCCCAGCGGAATGGTCCAGACATAGAGCACGAGGTCGCGGCCCTTTTCCATCCGGGTCACCATGGTGGCCATCAGCAGCGACAGCGCCAGCTGGATCGGCACCACGGCGGCGGCCAGCAGCAGCGTGTTTTTCAGCGAGATCGGGAATTTCCAGTAGCTGACCACCTCGCGAAAGTTGTCGAGGGTAAAGCCGGCGCCGGTGGTGAAGGCCTGTTTCGCGACCAGCACGAAGGGGTAGAGGAAGAACAGGCACAGAAACAGCGTCACCGGCAGGATCAGCATATAAGGCAATAGTCGAGCGTTCATGGAATCGCTCCTTGTTCCGGCGCGTCGCGCGCGCTCTGGGTGGGATCTGGGGGCAAGGGGGATGTCCGGGCCCGAAGGCCCGGACGGGGAGGGGCGCTTTGACCCCGGCGGATCATTCCACCGGGCAGGCGCCGTCCGAGGGGGCGTCCGGGGCCCAGCAGGGCGCGCCGGTTTCGTTCATGATGGCCTCGAGCCGGCCTTTCTGATCTTGCAGCACCGCTTCGATCGGCTGACCGGCCAGCACGATTCGTTCGAAGCTGTCGACAAAGACCCGGTTGAAATCGCCGCCCTTGTCGCCGAGCCCGGCGGGCAGAAGCCCCGGGTTGGCATCGGCCGAGCCCGACATCTTGGCCACGGCGTCACCGGCGGCCTTGACCGAAGGCGGCAGATCATCGGGCAGGTCGACATCGACCACCGGGAAGAAATTGGTCGCCTTGAGCGTGGCGATCTGGGTCTCCGGCTGCATCAGATAGTCGATCAGCGCCTTGGCCGTGTCTTTGTCAGGCGCGGTTTCCGGGATGGCGATGCCGGCCAGGACCGGCATGAAGCCACGGCCCTCGGGGCCGGCCGGCGCCGGGAAAGCGACAAAATCGTCGGGCCGCTCGTTGAAGGCATTGGCCAGGCGCGAGGTGTGGTCGAACACGATCCAGGCGTCACCCGACAAAAGCTGCTCTTGCATGAAGGAGAAATTGGTCGAGCCGGGGTTGGTGTGGGCCCAGAGCTCCTTGAACTTTTCCCAGGCGGTCACCGCCTTGTCCGAGGCGAAGGTGCGAACCACGCCATCGGTGTAGGAGGGATAGAGATATCCCTGAAAGAACCGGTGCTTCAGGCCCTTGGGGCCGGCCGGAAAGCCGAACTTGGGTTCGCCCTCGGCCGCGTGCACATTGGCCGTCCAAGCGATCAGCTGGTCGTAGGTCAGCGCATCGATGTCGGCGCCTTCGGGCAGGTATTGCAGCGCCTCGCGGTTGGCCGCCATGATATAGCTGGCCTGCATCCAGGGCATGTACTGCATGCTGTCGGTGCCAAGCTTGGCAAGGCTGTTGAAGGTGTCGGAAGCGGACATCGTGCCGGTGTCACCCAGATCGACCAGCGTGCCGGGGTCCATCGCCGAGAAATCGCCGTGCAGCGCGCCCAGCAGACCGATGGTGCCGGTGCCGGACTGGATTTCCGCGCTCAGCCGCGTCAGCCAGGGGCCGGCGTCGTTGGGTTGATAGTCGACGGCATCTTCGAAGCCGGCAAGCACCTGTTCGCGCATGGCCTGCGCCTCTTCGACCGGCTTGGCCTGGGTCGACCAGAACAGGATTTCGGCCTGGGCCACGCCCGCCGACAGGGCCAGCGCGATACCGGACACGGCGCCGGCGAGTTTGAAGTGAAGTGACATAAGTTCCTCCCGAATTGAAACACGGACGCAAAGCCTCTCGGCCTGCCCCGCCCGGTCACAGCCTGCCCGGGCCTCCTGACCCTGTGACAGCCTGCCGTCGCGCTGTTGGCGGGATCATGCGGCGCACGACTCGCCTTGGCGATGGCAGTACCATGATGTAACGATATATCACCTGTCAAATCCTTTTTACGCGTCGCTTTCGCCTAAATCGGCGGTTCTGTTGAATATGCTTGATCTTTTCGCGCGGCTGCTTTCTATATTTCGGCTAATCGTTATATCTTCGATGTGAGGAGCATGGCCGGAAAACCCACCCTGAGGAGTGTCGCGCAGGAAGCCGGGGTCTCGATTCCCACGGTCAGCCAGGTCATGCGCGGCACCGGCCGCATTTCCGAACAGACCCGCGAAAAGGTGCTCGAGGCGGCGCGCAAGCTGCACTATGTGCCCGACAGCCGGGCGGCGGCGATGCGGTCTGGCGAGAACCGGGAAATCGGGTTTGTCATCAACCAGTTCGCCAACCCGTTCAACGCCGAGGTCGTGTCTGGCGCGGTCGATCTGCTCGATGGCGAAGGCTACCTGGTGTCGATCCTCGACACCCGCGACGATGCCGCCCGACAGAGCCGCCAGCTCGAGGCGTTCATCCGCAACGGGCGCGGCGGGCTGATGTGGGTGCCGGCGCTCGACACCCCGGAAGAGACCGTCGCGCTGCTGAGGGCGCAGGGCATTCCGACGGTGACGTTCCTGCGGCCGGCCGGCGATGATTTCGACCATGTCGGCGTGCGCAATGCCGTTGCCACCGATGCTGCGACCCGTCATCTCGTCGATCTTGGCCACCGGCATATCGCTTATCTCGGCGGGACCGGGATGACCGCGGTGCGCCGCCGCCGCATCGCCGGCTATGAGCGGGCCCTGGCGGCGCAGGATCTCGGACCGGCGATCGTCTGGCCATCGATCGATACCAAGCGCGCCGGGATGGAGGCGATGCTGGAGCTTTACCGGACACATCCGAAGGTGACGGCGGTGGTCTGCAACGGCGACATGGTGGCGCTTGGCGCCTGTCTCGGGCTGGTCAAGGCCGGGTTGCAGCCCGGCAAGGACGTCTCGGTCATCGGCTTCGACGACATCGAGGATGCCAGCGTGGCGACGCCGCCGCTTACGACCATGGCGGTTTCGCCGCAAAAGCTGGGGCGCAAGCTGGCGCAGGTGCTGCTCAACCGCATCCGCGAGCCGGAAATGCCGGTGAGCCTCTCTGAGGTTTTTGCCGAACTGGTGATTCGCGAAACCACCGGGCCGGCGCCCCAGTCCTCCGATGCGGCGGCCTCGACCCGGGCACGCTGAACACACCTGCGATTATCCTGCGAATCGGAATAATGAAATCCGAAATCTCCGGTTTATTCGGATATGCGCCAAGGTTACCTCTGGTCGCAACACAGCGCTTGGATTGGAGCAAGAGATGAAAGCGATTGGCTACGAGACGGCAGGACCGGTGGATGCGCCCGATGCGCTCCGGGCATTTGACGCACCCCGGCCCGAGATCGGGCCGCAGGATCTCCTCGTCGATGTGCGCGGCGTGTCGGTCAACCCGGTCGACGTCAAACTGCGCCAGAATGCGCAGCCCGAGGGTGGGCCGCGGGTGCTGGGCTTTGACGCGGCGGGGGTGGTTGTCGAGGCCGGCGCCGAGGTCAGCGATTTCATCATCGGCGACGAGGTGTTTTATGCGGGTGACGTCACCCGCGCCGGCAGCAACGCCGAGCTTCAGGCGGTTGATGCGCGGCTTGTCGGGCGCAAACCCTCGCGGCTCGATTTCACCGAGGCCGCCGGCCTTCCGCTGACCACGATCACCGCCTGGGAAATGCTGTTCGATTCCTTCCGTCTGACGGAAGGCGGCGGCGCGGGCCAGAGCCTTCTGGTGATCGGCGGGGCCGGCGGCGTCGGCTCGATCTTGATCCAGCTTGCCAAGACGCTCACCGGCCTGACGGTGATCGCCACCGCGTCGCGCGAGGAAACCCGGGACTGGGTGCGCGACATGGGCGCCGATCACGTGGTCGACCATCGTGGCAACCTGGTCGAACAGGTCGCGGCGCTCGGTCAGGCGCCGGCCTATGTCGCGGCGCTCACCGCCACCGATCAGCACTGGCCCGCCATCCTCGAGCTGATCGCGCCGCGTGGGCAGATCGCGCTGATCGACGATCCCGCCGCGCTTGATATCAAGCCCGCCAAGCCCAAGGCGCTCAGCATTCACTGGGAATTCATGTTTTCGCGCCCGATGTTCGCGACCGAGGACATTGCCGCGCAGCGCGACCTGCTGAACCGCGTGTCGCAGATGATCGACACCGGCACGCTGCGTTCGACCGTCACCGAACGCGCCGGGGCCCTGAGCGTCGAGACGCTGCGCGCCGCCCATGCCCGCCAGGAAAGCGGCAAGGTGATCGGCAAGCAGGTGCTTTCGGGGTTCTGATCCGAAATTGCCGTGGCACCGGGCCGGTTGCGCACTATCTGCACCGGCCTGGCGCCCCCGCGCCTTTGACCACGCCGACCGCTTTGTCACCAAAGCACCTTTTCGACCCCGAATTGCGAGACCTGTCATGACCAAGACCATCCTGATCACCGGCGCCACAGACGGCCTCGGACATGCCACTGCCACCCATCTGGCGAAACAAGGCCATGCCCTTCTGCTGCATGGGCGCAACGTCAAGAAACTTGCCATCACCGCCGAAGAGCTGCGCGCCCTGCCGGGTGTCGGGGTGATCGGAACGGTGCGGGGCGATCTCTCGGACCTCGACGATGTGGCAAAGATGGCCGAGGGGCTGCTGGCCGAGCAGGGCGGGATCGACGTGCTGATCAACAATGCCGGCGTTCTCAAGGCAGACCCGGCCACCACCGCCCGCGGCGAGGATCTCCGCTTTGTCGTCAACACCTTCGCACCCGCGCTGCTGAGCCGGCTGCTGCTGCCGGCGATCCCGGCGGAGGGGCGGCTGGTGCATCTGTCCTCGGCCGCCCAGGCGCCCGTGGACCTGGCGGCCATGGCCGGCGAGCGTCCGCTCGAGGCGATGGAGGCCTATGCCCAGAGCAAGCTGGCGCTGACCATGTGGAGCGCGGCACTGGCCCGGGAACTGGGGCCGGACGGGCCGGTCACGGTTGCGGTCAACCCCGGCTCGCTGCTGGCGACCAAGATGGTCAAACAGGGTTTTGGCGTCGCCGGAAATGATATCGGCATCGGCGCGGAAATTCTGAGCCGGGCCGCGCTCTCGGCGGATTTTGCGGAGGCTTCCGGCCTCTATTTCGACAATGACAGCGGGCGGTTCGCGGCGCCGCATTCCGCAGCGGCGGACAAGACGAAGGCCGCGGCAGTGGTCGCGGCCATCGAAAAGCGTATCGCGGAATACCTCTGACGCGGGCCGTTGGCGTCACCTAGCCGACGATCAGCTGCTTGAGTTGCAAGGCCTCGTATTCCAGCGCCGTCAGGCGATAGTTCACCACGTCGCCGATCGAGATCAGGCCGACAAGCTGGCCCTCCTGCATCACCGGCATGTGGCGGAAACGGCCATCGGTCATCCGGCGCAGTACCGTAACCAGGGATTCGTCGGGCGTAGTGGTCTTGACCTCGGTCGACATCAGGTCGGCCACCTTCTGCGGCAGGGTATGGCCGGGGGTGTCGGCCAGCCGGCGCACCACGTCCCGCTCGGACAGGATGCCCACCAGCTCGCCCTGGGGATTCTTGACCATCAGCGCGCCGATCTTCTTGTCGCGCAGCACTTCGACGGCATGGCCGACGGTATCCTCGGGCGCGATCCAGAACATGTCGTCGCTCTTGCTTTCCAGCACATGCGCCACGGTGGCCTGCGCGGCCGACATGTTGGTCTGGATCGACTGGCTCGACGTCTTTTCGTGCGTTGCCGAGTCGCGGGTCTTGGGCTGGTACGACGCCACCATGGTGTATTCTCCCTGTTTCACACTATACGCTATAGGAATTCGTGCCTGTGTAAATGGGTTCCAACACACGCAGAGAGGAGCCTCGCTTGCCTGATGTCACGCTCACCCCCGTCACCGCGACGGCGCTCTTTGTCGTCGCCTGCCTCGCCGGCATGCGCTACCGGAATATCTGGAAGGCGGAAGGGCCCCGCAGCCGGCTCTGGCTTTACGGGGTGATCGCCGCGGTGGCGCTTCTGGTGCTGGGATTCGTGCCGATGCGTGGCTGATCCGGGGGTCAGCCCGCCGGCCGTTCCTCGGCCTGCATCTGATCGAGCATCTTGCGTGCGCGCGGGCATTGCAGCCGTTCGCGCAGGGGGCTGTCGGGGTCGATGTCCTTCTTGCAGACCAGGCATTGATCCGCGTCGGAAATCGCATTCAACCCGCCGCAGCTGCCCTTGATCGTGCGGCCGTTCAGGATGACGCCAAGCGCCATCCCCAACATGACCAGCAAGAGCAGTCCGAATGCGAGCAGAAAGGTCGACATGGCGTCCTCTTAGGCGGTGGCCGTCGCAAAGCGCTTGGAGGCGGTGGTGACAAAGCCGTCGGCGCCGCGATCGATGAACAGCGCGGCGATGCCTTTGCGTTCGGCGATCTCCAGCCCGCGTTCGCGGCCCAGCACCAGCAGGGCGGTGGCCCAGGCGTCGGCCAGCATGGCGGTGTCGGTCAGCACGGTGACCGAGGCGGTGTCATGGGTCACCGGCCGGCCGGAGGTGGCGTCGATGATATGCGAGAAGCGCTGGCCATCGACGTCGAAATAATTGCGGTAATCGCCCGAGGTCGCCATGCCCATGCCGGAGAGGCCGACAACCTGGCTGATGCCGCGGTCATAGGCCTGCGGCGTCTCGATGCCGATCTGCCAGGGCTGGCCGTCGGGGTTGCGGCCGGAAGCATAGAGATCGCCGCCGATCTCGACCATGTAATCGGTGATGCCGAATCCGGCCATTGCCTTGGCCACCTGGTCGACGCCAAAGCCCTTGCCGATCGACGAAAGGTAGACCTCGGCGCCCGGGGTGAGCTTGGTGAGCTGGCTGCCTTGCAGGTCGACCGAACGCGCCTGGCCGCAGCAGGCCATGGCTTCGGCAATCTCGGATTCGGCGGGCATGTCGCGACGGGACTGGCCGGCGCCGAAGCCCCAGAGATCGATCAGCGCGCCGACGGTCACGTCGAAGCCGCCTTCGCTGGCGGCATGGACGTCCTGTGCCGCCTGCATCACCTGCGCCAGCTCTGGCGAGACATTCAGGCTTTCGCCCTGTGCCGCTGCATTGAAGCGCGAGATCTCGGAGCCGGCGTCCCAGTTCGACATCTGCACGTTGACCCGGTCCAGAGCGGCATCGACGGCGGTCTGAAGTTCGGCCTGGTCGACATTGCGGCTGTGATCGACGGCGATGATGGAATAGCCGGTGCCCATGGTCAGCCCGGTCAGCTCCAGCACCGACCAGCCTTTCTTGCACGCCATGAGAAACAGCGGCATCGCAAAGACGCTACGGCGGGTAAGAAGAAGAGGGTCTGACATGGGACGGCTCCGCTGGCTGCAATCTGGTCCGGTGATCGTTTGATGAGCTTCTGTGACAGATCGAGACTGGGTTCAACTGGGAATCGCGAAAACGCGCCTAAACCGGCTTTAAAACCCAGCCGCAGTGTCGCATAAGGCGGCGGGACAGAAGACAGGACGAAAGACGTGCAGCAATTTCCGTTGAAAAAAGGTCTGGACGTGCCGGTGTTGGGCGCACCGGACATGACGATCCATGACGCCGCCCCCGTCCGAACCGCAGCAATTCTTGGCCAGGATTACATCGGCCTGAAGCCTCGACTCGCGGTTCAGGAAGGCGATGTTATCGCCGCTGGCGCGCCGATTCTGGCGCATAAGGATACGCCTCGAGTGCTGGTCACGGCACCAGTTTCGGGCCGAATCAAGGCAATCAACCGCGGTGCGCGACGGGTCCTGGTCAGCGTCGAGATCGAGGTCGATCACGCGGCTGCCGAACCGGTGGATTTCTCGCAGGTGGGCGATGTCAGCACCCCCGAAGGTGTGACAGAACGTCTCTGCGCGGCCGGGCTCTGGCCGGCGTTCCGCACCCGTCCCTATTCCAAGGTGCCCGATCCCGACAGCAAACCGGCGGCGATCTATGTCACCGCGATGGACAGCGAGCCGTTGTCGCCCGATGCCGCCGTCATCATCAACGACGACGCCGAGGCCTTTGCCCGCGGCCTGGCCGCCGTGGCGCTGCTGACCGAGGGCAATACCTATCTCTGCCAGGAGATCGGCGCCGAGATTCCCGGGGCCGATGTGGCGGGCGTGACCCCGGCGGGCTTCTCGGGCCCGCACCCCGCCGGTCTGGCCGGGACGCACATGCATTTCCTCGAGCCGCCCCGCGAGGACAAGATGGTCTGGACCATCGGCTATCACGACGTGATCGCCATCGGCCGCCTTTTGCGCGACGGCCGCATCAGCGCCGACCGCATTGTCGCGCTGACCGGCCCGATGTGCCGCAATCCGCGTCTGGTGCGCACGATCGATGGCGCTTCGATGCTCGAGCTCTGCGAGGCGGATTTGCAGACCGACACCCCGGTTCGGGTGATTTCCGGTTCGATCCTCAGCGGACGCGCCGGCGCCGGGCCGACCGCCTATCTCGGCCGCTATGCCCGCCAGGTCACCCTGATCGAGGAAGACCGCGAGCAGATCCCGCTGGGCTGGATTCGCCCGATGCCGTCGAAATACGCCTTTCAGCCGGTGCTGGGATCGGCGCTGAGCAAGAAACTCTACAACCTGACCTCCAACCTCAACGGCGGTCGCCGCGCCATGGTGCCGATCGGCACCTTTGAACAGCTGATGCCGCAGGATTTCCTGCCGACGCAACTGTTGCGCGCGCTGCTGGTGATGGACACCGACAGCGCCCAGGCGCTTGGCGTTCTGGAACTGGATGAGGAAGACGTCGCGCTCTGCGGCTTTGCCTGCCCCGCCAAGTATGAATATGGCATCGCGCTTCGCGACAGCCTCACCAAGATCGAGAAGGAAGGGTAGGCCATGGGTCTTCGCGCATTCTTCGACCGGATAGAGCCGAGCTTCGTCAAGGGCGGCAAGTACGAAAAGTACTTCCCGCTCTACGAGATGGTCGAGAGCTTTATCTATACCCCGCGCACGGTGACCACCGTCGCCCCGCATGCCCGCTCCTACATCGACATGAAGCGGATCATGACCTATGTGGTTCTGGCGACGATCCCGACGTTGCTCTTCGGGCTCTACAACACCGGCTTGCAGACCAACATGGCGATCGCCGAATTCGGCCCTTCGGGCTGGCGCGCGGCGATCATCGAGACGCTGGGCATCGGCTTCAACTTCAACAACCCGCTGGCCAACATGGCCCACGGGCTGCTGTATTTCCTGCCGATCTATATCGTCACCCTGGTCGCGGGCGGCATCTTCGAGGTGATCTTTGCGGTGGTCCGCAAGCATGAGGTCAATGAGGGCTTTCTTGTCACCTCGATGCTCTACACCCTGATCCTGCCGGCTTCGACGCCGCTCTGGCAGGTGGCGCTCGGCATCATCTTTGGTGTGGTGATCGGCAAGGAGGTCTTTGGCGGAACCGGCAAGAACTTCCTCAACCCGGCGCTGGTCGGCCGCGCCTTTCTCTATTTCGCCTATCCCGCCTATATGTCCGGTGACAGCATCTGGACCCCGGTCGACGGCTTTTCCGGCGCCACCGCGCTGGCGATTTCGGCCGCCGACGGCCATCAGGTCCTGCCCGAGAACGGCATTACCTGGATGGATGCCTTTGTCGGTACGATCCAGGGCTCTTTCGGCGAGACCTCGACGCTGATGATTTTGGTCGGGCTGGGCTTTCTGCTGTTCACCAAGATCGCGAACTGGCGGCTGATCGTCGGCTGTCTGGGGGGCATGATCGCCTTTTCGACCCTGCTGAACGTGATCGGTTCCGACACCAACCCGTTGTTTGCCATGCCCTGGCACTGGCATCTGGTGGTGGGCGGCTATGCCTTCGGCCTGGTCTTCATGGTGACCGAGCCGGTCTCGGCCAGCCACACTAACCTGGGTCGCTACATCTACGGCGCGCTCATCGGCTTCATGGTGGTGATGATCCGGGTGATCAATCCGGCCTTCCCCGAAGGCATGATGCTTGCCATCCTGTTCGGCAACGTCTTTGCGCCGCTGATCGATTATTTCGTCATCCAGGCCAATATCAAACGGAGGGCAAAGCGCCATGCCTGAGGACAACATGCCTGACGAAAACGGGCGCAAGGGCCCGATCCGCCGCTTTCTCGATGCGCCGCCCGACAGCGTGGGCAAGACGGTCTTTGTCGCCGTGGCGCTCTGTCTGGTCGCCTCGATGGTGGTTTCGGCCGCCGCCGTGGCCCTGCGCCCGGTGCAGGAAGCCAACCGCCTGGTCGACAAGCGGGTCAACATCCTTCAGGTCGCCGGCGTCTATGACGAGACCGTGCCGGTGAACGAGGCTTTCGCAGCCTTCGAGCCGCATGTGCTCGAGCTCGACAGCGGCACCTATGCCGATCAGTTCGACATCGAGACCTTCGACGACCTGGCCGCCGCCGACGACCCGGCGATCGTGCGCGCGCTGGACGAAGACCCGGCCGGTCTGGGCGGCCAGATGGACGCCTTTCGGATGATCTATCTGCTGCGTGACGAGGCCGGGGCGCTCGACAAGGTGATCCTGCCGATCGAAGGCTATGGTCTGTGGTCGACGCTCTACGGCTTCATCGCGCTGGAAGAGAACGGCAACGACATCTATGGCCTGCAATTCTATCAGCACGGCGAAACCCCCGGCCTGGGTGCCGAGGTGGACAACCCGCGCTGGAAAGCGCTGTGGAACGGCAAGAAGCTCTTTGCCGAGGATGGCGACCTGGCGATCACCGTCGCCAAGGCCCCGCCGCCCGAGGGCGCGGAACATTTCGTGGATGCACTGGCCGGGGCGACGCTGACCTCGGTGGGCGTGGACAACCTGGTGCGTTTCTGGATGGGCGAGGCCGGTTACGGCACCTTCCTTGAACGGCTGAAAGCAGGAGAGGTTGGCTGATGGCACAGACCTATCGTTCGCAACTCGTCGACCCGCTGGTCGACAACAACCCGATCACCCTTCAGGTGCTGGGCATCTGCTCGGCGCTGGCGGTGACCTCTTCGATGCAGGTGGCCTTCGTGATGTCGCTGGCGGTGATCGCGGTGACGGGCTTCTCGTCGCTGTTCATCTCGATGCTGCGCAACCAGATCCCCAATTCGATTCGGATCATCGTGCAGATGGTGATCATCGCCTCGCTGGTGATCCTCGTCGATCAGGTGCTCAAGGCCTATGCCTACGAGATCTCCAAGACGCTGTCGGTCTTTGTCGGCCTGATCATCACCAACTGCATCGTCATGGGCCGGGCCGAGGCCTTTGCGATGAAGAACCCGCCGGTGGCGAGCTTCATCGACGGTGTCGGCAACGGCCTGGGCTACGGGCTGCTGCTGATGGTGGTATCCTTCTTCCGCGAACTGTTTGGCTCGGGCTCGCTGTTCGGCGTCACCATCCTCGAGACGGTGAACAATGGCGGCTGGTATGTGCCCAACGGCCTTCTGCTGCTGCCGCCCTCGGCGTTTTTCGTGATCGGTCTGCTGATCTGGGCGGTCCGCACCTGGAAACCGGGGCAGGTCGAAGAGCGGGAATACCGCATTCAAGCGGTGGAGGCACACTGATGGAAGGTCTCGTATCCCTCGCGGTCAAGGCGATCTTTGTCGAGAACCTGGCCCTGGCATTCTTTCTCGGCATGTGCACCTTTCTCGCCGTGTCGAAAAAGATCTCGACGGCCATCGGCCTCGGCATCTCGGTCATGGTGGTGCAGTCGATCACCGTGCCGGCCAACAATCTGATCCTGACCTACCTGCTCGCCCCCGGCGCACTGTCCTGGGCCGGCTTCCCCGACATCGACCTGACCTTCCTCGGGCTGATCTCCTATATCGGCGTCATCGCGGCGCTGGTGCAGATCCTCGAGATGGTGCTCGATAAGTACTTCCCGCCGCTCTACAACGCGCTCGGGGTCTTCCTGCCGCTGATCACGGTGAACTGCGCCATCCTCGGCGGCTCGCTCTTCATGGTCGAACGCAGCTACGATTTCCCCGAAGCGCTGACCTATGGCGCCTCGTCGGGCTTCGGCTGGGCGCTGGCCATCACCGCCATGGCGGGGGTGCGCGAAAAGCTCAAGTATTCCGATATTCCCGACGGACTTCAGGGCCTCGGCATCACATTCATCTCTGCCGGACTGATGGCCATGGCCTTCATGTCCTTCAGCGGCGTCAAACTGTAAGGAGAGGCCCGGACCATGGAAACCTTCGGACTTGGCGTCCTTCTCTTTACCCTGATCGTCACCGCGCTGGTGATGATCATCATGGCGGCGCGGTCAAAGCTCGTCAGCTCGGGCGACGTCAACATCACCATCAACGGCGAAAAGACCATTTCGGTGCCGGCCGGGGGCAAGCTGCTCCAGACCCTGGCGGCGGAAAAACTTTTTGTCCCCTCGGCCTGCGGCGGCGGCGGCACCTGTGCGCAATGCCGGGTCCGCATCCACTCCGGCGGCGGCTCGATCCTGCCGACCGAGGAATCGCATATCACCAAGCGCGAGGCATCCTGCGGTGACCGCCTGTCCTGCCAGGTGGCGGTCAAGCAGGACATGGAAATCGAGGTTCCGGAAGAGGTCTTCGGCGTGAAGAAGTGGGAATGCACCGTGCGTTCCAACGAAAACGTCGCGACCTTCATCAAGAATCTGGTGCTGGAACTGCCCGAGGGCGAGGACGTGAACTTCCGCGCCGGCGGCTACATCCAGATCGAAGCCCCGGCGCACAAGCTGTCCTACAAGGAATTCGACGTCGAGGAAGAATATCGGCCGGATTGGGACAAGTTCGATCTCTGGCAATATGACTCCCACGTCGAAGAGCCGATCGAACGGGCCTATTCCATGGCCAATTACCCCGACGAAAAGGGGCTGATCATGCTCAACGTCCGGGTGGCCTCGCCGCCGCCGGGCTCCGAGGGCATTCCGCCGGGCCAGATGTCGTCCTACATCTTCAACCTGAAGCCCGGTGACAAGGTCACCATCTCCGGTCCGTTCGGCGAGTTCTTTGCCCGTGATACCCAGAAAGAGATGGTCTTCATCGGCGGTGGTGCCGGCATGGCGCCGATGCGCAGCCATATCTTCGACCAGCTCAAGCGCCTCGAGAACCGCGACCGCAAGATAACCTTCTGGTATGGGGCTCGCTCCAAGCGCGAGATGTTCTTCGTCGAGGATTTCGACCAGTTGGCCGAGGAATTTTCCAACTTCGAATGGCATGTCGCGCTGTCGGATGCGCTGCCCGAGGACGACTGGAAGGGCTACACCGGCTTCATCCACAACGTGCTTTACGAGGAATACCTCAAGGATCACCCGGCGCCGGAAGACTGCGAATACTACATGTGCGGTCCGCCGATCATGAACCAGTCGGTGATCAACATGCTCCTCGATCTGGGCGTCGACCGCGAAGACATCATGCTCGACGATTTCGGCGGCTGAGCGCTGGCGCGGCCCCATGGGGCGGGCCGTCCCGGCCCAGCATACCGACAGAAAAGCGAAAAGCCGCGGGCATCCCCCGCGGCTTTTTACTGTCTCGTCCGGGTGCCTCGTTTGGGGCCCCGGCGACCCCTCGGCTCATGATTTTGCGAGTTTTTTGAGGGTAATTTTGAATGTGTTTTCGTCCGGGTCGGTGAAGTAGAGGTCGGCGTCGTAGCCCTGGTCGTCCATGAAGTTGAAGATGCGTTTGGGTTCGGAGCGCCGGTAGGGCACCAGCAGGGTGGCGATGCGGTGGCGTCTGGCGGCGGGGTATGTCGCGTGCAGGCAGGTGCTTTCGGGCAGGCCGGCGTAATCGGCCGGGTCGACGCCGGGGAAGCCGGTGACCTGGCTGAGTTCGGGCTTGCCGGCCTCGGACCAGACCACCTGGCCGTAGAAGCCCGCCGTCTCGCCGGTCATGCGGAAGGAGGTCCGGCCGAGGTCGTAGGGCTGGTTGGCATGCAGCAGCCAGTCGATGGTGACGGCTGCGTCGGCATCGACGCTGTCGACGATGACGAAGTAGCTGCCGTTCACGAAGTAGACTTCGCGGCCGGCGCGGGTGACCTCGGGCGAGAGGCTCTGATAGGCGGCGGTGGCGTCGCCGTGGATGTAGATGTGGTCGTCGCGCTGCTCGGCGGCGAGGATCGTGCCGGTTGCGGCCATGGCGCGGGCCTTGTCCTTGTCGGCATATTGGCCCTTGCCATTGATCAGGATGGCGTTTTTCGACCGGGTCTGGCGCCGCCAGTTGCGGTGCATCGATGAGTTGAAGGCGACGTAATAGCCCGATTGCACCGCCAGGTCCTCGCCGAAGGCGGCCAGGCAGAAGGCGTTCTGGTCGCCGTGGCTGTGGCTGATCGAGCCGAACGTGCTGCTTTTGAACACGAACTGGATATGGCGGTCGGGGTCGGCCATCTCGTGCTGGATGCCGACCCAGCCGATGCCCTTGAAGTGGCGCATGCCCGAGGGCGGATCCGTAGCTTCGACCAGGGGGAAGTCGGTGAGATAGGTCAGCTCGTCAAAATGGGTGTCCCACCAGCCCCAGTTGTAGAAGGCGCCCTCGGTGCCGGGGTTCAGCCGGGCCAGCTCCTCATGGTACCATTGATAGGCGCCATTGCCGGTGACGCCGGCGTATTGCCGCAGGTTGATGCCGGTCTTGATGCAGGGCAGATCGCCCTGGGTGCTGTCGTCGCCGAAGGTGGCGCGGCGGGTGTTCGGCGCCTTGCAATAGAGCGGGAAGTCGCCGGTGTTGCGGAAGAAGGGGCGCTGGTAGAGGTCGATGCCGGCAAAGCTCTTCAGCCGGTTGGCGGCCTCGATCAGATAGGCCATGCCCATCATCCAGTAGTTGGTGCCCTCGGCCCAGCCGCCATCGGCATCGCCCCAGGGCGAATAGACCGTGGCGAGGAACTCGATGCAGTAGTTCAGCCAGTCGCGGGCCTCGCCGCTGCCGTTCTCGCCCTCGTCCTCGCCCAAGAGCGCGATACAGGCCGGCACCAGGGTCAGCGAGACCGAGCGCACCGCATGGCTGTCATAGGGAAAGAGGTGGATCTTGGCGTTGAGGATGGCGTGTTCGGCAATGTCGCGGGTGCGTTCGTGCAGCGCGTCGCGCACCAGCCTGCGCTCGTCGTCGGAGAGCTGGTCGTAAAGCCAGTCGTAGCCCCAGGCCAGGGCATTGGTGACGCGGTAGGCCCATTCGTCGGTATAGGCACGGCTGGTCACCCCCATCGGATCCCAGGAAGCCACCTCCAGCAGCCAGTCCCTGGCGCGGTCGAGCATCGCCTGGTCGCCGGTCACCTGGCCGCCGATGGCGAGGTGACGGATGGCATAGATCACCTCCTGCAACTCGATGTAGGTCTGGCGCCAGACCGGCGCGGTGCGCTGGTGGCCGGGATAGCCCGCCGGCTCGCGGGTGATCTCGCGGTCCATCCAGGGCAGGACGGATTTCTCGTAGAAGCGCGCCCAGGTGCAATGGTCGGGATCGGCCTTCACCGCCTTGCGGAAGGTCTCGAGCCGGGCGGCGTCGAGCCAGAGCCGCGGGTGGCTTTCGGGGGCCTCGGCAAAGCGGCTGGCGCGGCCGGGCAGCGGGGTTTCCGGCAAGCCCTCGGCCAGGGTGAACTGCCGGGTGGCGCTCCAGCCGGTGACCGGCTGGCCCTCGGCGTCGCAGACCGCATAGGCCCAGTGCCAGGTGCCGGGCTCGAGCACCCGGTCGGGGGTGAAGAAGTTGAGCGGCACCGGCCCGTGGGTTCGGGTCTCGGCGGCGGGAAAGGCCGGGTCCTGCGACAGGCGCAGCAGATAGAGCGCCTCGTCTTCGATCACCGGCAGCCAGGTGAAGCGCGGCGGGTTCTCGACGATCGGGGTCTCCGCGTCGGGCGCATACTGGATCGTCAGGCGGCCGGTTCTGGGTTCGTCGAGCGTGGGGGCGGTGGCGCCGGGCATCGGGATATCCTGTTGCTTGCGGGGAAGATTCGGGGAGCCTGCGGCCGGCGACGGCCGCAGGCGGGTCTGTCCGGGGGGCTCTGGCCTAGCCGCCGTACTGGCGCTCGTAGGCCGAGTTCATCACCTCGAGCACCTCCTCGTAACCCATCTTGTTCAGGGTCTCGATGTAGCTGTCCCAGTCCTCCTGGATGTCGCCGGAGCCGAGAATCCAGGCCTGCTGGCGCTCCAGCATGTAGGTCTGGATCGAGGGGAAGTACCGGTCGTAGACCTCCTGCTCCTCCTTGTTGAAGGCGACGCCCAGGAACTGCTCGATCAGCAGGTCCTCGGTGTCATAGAGCTCGATGCCCTTGCGCGCGCTGTCGCGGGTCCATTGCCATTCGTAGCGGTAGTCCTGCGGGTAGCCGCGATAGACCTGCGCGCCCTCGAGATACATCTGGCTGTTGACCGGCTGGCCCGAGCTCAGCACCTCGTCCTTGTAGACCGGCGCGCCGTCGATCATGTCCCAGGTCTTGCCCTCGACGCCGAAGTTGGCGAGCAGCGCCCCTTCTTCCGAGAACCAGTAGTCGAAGTACTTGATGGTCTCGACCGGATGGTCGTTGGAATAGGAGATCGCCCAGCCGTCGGGCTTCATCGGGATGCGGCGGTTTTCCTCGATGCGCACGCCCGAGACCGATTTCGGCGGCAGGAAGGGGATGAAGTTGAAGCCTTCGACCTTGTCTTCCAGCGCCACGTTGTAACCCGAGGTGGAAGCGAACCAGTCGTGCGTCATGCCGCCCAGGTTCTCGCCCAGCAGATAGTCGCGCGCCGAGGAGCCGCGGGTGAAGACCTCGGGGTCGATCAGGCCTTCCTCGTACCATTGCGCGATATTGGCCAGACCGTCGCGATAGGCCTCCTGGGCGTAAGGATGCACCACGCGGCCGTCCTTGACGTAGAACTGGTGATAGACATCCGCCCCGGTCGAACGCGCATCCCAGAGCGTCAGCAGCCGCAGCACCTCTTCCCAGTCGCGCACGAAGAAGGGGATCTCGTCCTGCACGCCGTTGCCGTTGGGGTCCTGATCGCGGAAGGCCACCAGCACGTCGTAGAGTTCTTCCACGTTGTCGGGCGCCTCCAGCCCCAGCGCGTCGAGCCAGTCCTGGCGGACGAACCAGGCGCGGGCGTATTTGCCGTCCGGCAGATAGGGGATGTAATAGACATTGCCGTCATAGGCCTTGATCGCATCCCAGATCTCGGGATGGTCGTCGAACCAGGCCTTGATGTTGGGCGCATGGTCCTCGACCAGATCGTTGAGCGGCACGAAGGCGCCCTCGGGGCCGTACTGGTTGACCGGCTGCTTGATCAGGTTGCCGCCGACGATGTCGGGCAGATCGCCGGTGGCGAGCAGCAGGTTCATCGCCTCGTTGTTGTCCTTGGTGTTGCGGCCCGAGGTCTGGTCGATCAGGTGGATATTGGTTTTCTCGCGGGCCACTTCCTCGACCGGGTAGAGCTTCGAGGTGTCGCCGCCGGGGCCATAGCCCTGGGCGCGCGGCCAATGCATGTGGATCGTCAGCTCGAGCGGCTCCTCGGTGATCGGCAGATGGCTTTCGGCAGACGCCGGCACGGCGATGGCCGCCGTCAAGGCCGTCGTCGCCAGCATGGTCAGTGACAGGTTTCGCATGGTGTCCTCCCTTTATGCGAATTCATTCGGTCTTCGGTTGCCAGGCCCTCGGGAGGGCCTCGGGCGTTCGCGCCCGGACAGGGCTCCGCCGGAGCCCTGTCCGGGCGCCGCTCACTCCTTCACCCCGCCGAGCAGGATGCCCTTGGAGAAGTATTTCTGCAGGAAGGGGTAGATCATCAGGATCGGGATGATCGAACAGACGATGATCGCCGCGGTCACGGTCTCGACCGAATAGGCCGCGGTCAGCAGCGAGGTGGCGAACTCCTCGTCGTCCGAGAGCTCGACGATCACCTTGCGCAGATAGACCTGGAGCGGGATCTTGTCCTCGTCCTGGAGCAGCACCATGGCCCAGAAGAAGCCGTTCCAGCGCGACACGATGCAGAACAGCGCCACGGTGGCGATCGCCGGCTTGGAAAGCGGCACATAGACCTTCCACAGCACCTGGAACTCGTTGGCGCCGTCCATCCGCGCGGCCTCTTCGAAGCTCCGCGGAATGCCCTCGAAGAAGTTGCGCAGCAGGATGATGTTGAAGCCGTTGACCGCAAAGCCGATGATGATGCCGAAGTAGCTGTCGAGCAGGCCCAGATCGCGCATGTTCAGGAAGAACGGAATGAGGCCGGCGTTGAACCACATGGTGAAGGCCACCACCAGGTTCCAGAACCGCCGGCCGTAGAGCTGCGGCTTGGACAGCGCATAGGCGCCGGGGATGATGAAGGCCAGGCTCATCAGCGTGCCGCCGATGGTGTAGATGAAGGTGTTGGCGTAAGACGACCAGAACAGCGGCTCGGAGAGCACCTGCTTGTAGGCCTCCAGCGTGAAGCCCACCGGGGTCAGGATGACATTGCCGGCGCGGGCCTCGAAGCCGGTGCTCATCGACATCGAGGCGATGTAGATGAAGGGATAGAGCGTCGAGATGGTGAACAGGCCGATCAGCACCATGTTGACGATGACAAAGAGCCTGTCGCCGCGCGAATAGAGGTTCATGTTGGTCATGTCCGGTCCTCCCTTACCAGAGCGAGGTGCGCGAATAGCGCTTGGAGATCGTGTTCGCCGTCATCACCAGCACGAAGGCCACCACCGCGTTGAACAGGCCCGCGGCCGCCGCCAGATCGTATTGCCCGCCCTGGATGCCCTGGCGGTAGATGAAGGTATTGACCACATCCGCCGTCTCGTAGGTCGCCGGCTGATAGAGCAGGATGATCATCTCGAAGCTGATCTCGAGCATGTTGCCGATGCGGATGATCAGCATGATGATGATCGTCGGCAGGATCGAGGGAATGGTGATCTTCCACATCATCTGCCAGCGGCTGGCACCATCGACCACGGCCGATTCATACAGCGTCGGCGAGACCCCGGCGATGGCCGCCAGATAGACGATCGACTGGAAGCCCGCCTCCTGCCAGATGCCGGTGCCGACAAAGATCGGCCGGAACCATTCGGGCTTGGTCAGGAAGTAGATCGGCTCCACCCCGATCCAGCCGAGGAAGGTGTTGACGATGCCCGCGGAGGGGCTGAAGGCGGTGATCACGATGCCGGCGATGATCACGCTCGAGATGAAGTGCGGCAGATAGACGATGGTCTGCGCCGTCTTCTTGAAGCTCTGCTTGAGGATCTCGTTGAACATCAGCGCCAGGATGATCGGCATCGGAAAGCCGAAGAGCAGCCCGTAGAAGGAGATGATGATGGTGTTCTTCAGCGCCCGCAGGAACTGGTCGTTGCCGAACAGCGTCTGGAAGTGCTCGAAGCCGATCCAGGGGCTGGCCGCCACGCCGCGGAAGATCGAGTAATCCTTGAAGGCGATCTGAAGCCCGTACATCGGCTTGTAGAGAAAGACCGCCAGCCACAGGATGGTCGGGATCAGCATGACATAGAGCTGCCATTCCCGGCGCAGGTGGTCGCCCACCCTCTGGATGCGGCTCGGCCGGCGCGCGCGCCGCGCCTCGGAGGCGTCGAAGATCAGCTCTTCGGTCGCCGGGCCGGCGGCGCCGGTGAAGTTGGGATCGTTGCTCATTGTTCCAGCACCTGCCCGGGCAGCGTCCGGCCGGTCTCGGCGTCGAAGACCTTGATCAGATGCGGCGCGATGGTGAAGCCCGAGATGCCGTCGAGGATGTGCATCTGGCCCACCGTCTCGGTGCGGATGACAAAGGGCTCGCCCTGCAGGCTGGCATGGATCAGCGCCTCCGAGCCCAGGGTCTCGACCAGATCGACATCGAGGCCGACCCGGGTCGGGTCGGAGGCCCCGGCGACCGCGACGAACTCGGGCCGGATGCCGAGAATGACCGTCTGGCCGACCGCGTTCTGCAACGACGGGATCGGTTGCAGCTGGATGCGCTGGCCGTCGAACTCGGCCACCGGGCCGCGATCGCCGGCCACCACCTGCGCGCGGATCATGTTCATCGGCGGCGAGCCGAGAAAGCCCGCGACAAAGGTGTTGGCCGGGTTCAGGAAGAGCTCCATCGGGCTGCCGATCTGCTCGATCCGCCCGTCGTGCATGACCACGATGCGATCGGCCAGGGTCATCGCCTCGACCTGGTCGTGGGTGACATAGATCGAGGTCGCGCCGAGCCGCTTGTGCAGCCGCTTGATCTCGGCCCGCATCTGGGTGCGCAGCTTGGCGTCGAGGTTCGACAGCGGCTCGTCGAACAGGAAGACCTTGGGCCGGCGCACGATGGCACGGCCCATGGCGACCCGCTGGCGCTGGCCGCCCGAGAGATCCGCCGGCCGCCGCTCGAGATAGGGCGTGAGCCCGAGGATGCCGCCGACCTCATCGACCGAGGCGGCGATGTGGTCCTTGCTTTCCTTGCGGATGCGCAGCCCGAAGGCGATGTTGTCGGCGACGTTGAGATGCGGGTAGAGCGCGTAGTTCTGGAACACCATCGCCACGTCGCGATCCTTCGGCGCCACCCGGTTCACATGCCGGCCGTCGATCGTCAGATCGCCGTCGCTGATCTCTTCCAGCCCGGCGATCATCCGCAGCGTCGTCGACTTGCCGCAGCCCGAGGGCCCGACCAGCACGACAAACTCCTTCTCCGCCACCTCGAGGTCGATGCCATGCACCACCTGCACCGCGCCATAGGCCTTGACGATGCCCTCCAAACGAACTCCCGACATGTCCTCTCCTCCGTTAAAGTTGCCGGCGCCCGGCCCCCGCCGGTCCCGCCTGTGCGGATGCCGCCCCCAATCAGTTGCATGGCGGTGCGATTCGGGGCTAACTTAAGACTGGTATACTAGTAACAAATCTGGAATACTAGTATGAAGTTCGGCAGGGCGCCCGCCAGACCCCCCAAGGGGCCCGGCGCGCCGGCGCCGCAGCCACAGCCATCAGGGGGCAGCCGCCGGCCCCGCACAGGGAGACCCGAGGGATGCCACACAGCCTGTCCAGCGACCGGCGCACCGCCGTCGACGAGATCTTCGACCACCTGCGCGCCGAGATCGACGCCCTGCGCCTGCGCCCCGGCGACCGCATCTCCGAGGCCGAGATCGCCGCCCGCTTCGGCGTCTCGCGCCAGCCGGTGCGCGATGCCTTCACCCGGCTGGCCAATCTCGACCTGCTGCTGATCCGGCCGCAGCGCGCCACCGAGGTGAAGCGGTTCTCGGCCCGCGAGATCGAGAAGTCGCGCTTTGTCCGCGCCGCCGTCGAGGCCGAGGTGCTGCGCCGCGCCGCCCTGGCCGCCGCCGAGACCCAGGCCGCCGCCCGCCAGGCCCTGACCCAGGAACTCTCCCGCCAGCGCGCCGCCCTCGCCGCCGGCGACGCCCATGGCTTCAGCGCCCTCGACTACGCCTTCCACCGCGCCCTCTGCACCATCGCCGGCGCCGCCTTCGCCTTCGAGGTGATCGCCGCCGAAAAGGCCAAGGTCGACCGCCTCTGCCTGCTCGGCCTCGCCAAACAGGACCGCATGCCCCAGCTCCTCGCCGACCACGAAGCCATCGCAACCGCCATCCTCCAAGGAGACCCCGAAACCGCCGTCGCCAACGGAATGAAACACCTCAAAAGACTCGACTCCACCCTCGAAAAAATAACCAAAGACAACGCTTCATACTTCGAAAATGAAAAGTGACAGGG
>NZ_FNYY01000054.1 GCF_900109145.1 Marinovum algicola | reverse complement strand
ACGTAATATGCCGCGTCACCGTTATGCGGAGTTCGGGATTTCAACCTGTTGTTCTGCTGATTCATTTTCGGGTTTCCACTTTGGATAATCATGACGCCTCTGCTCTCAACCGCAGAAGGACATCTTCCATGAACTCCCCCTCCAACTCTCCGCTCAGTGGCCGTGCTGACGATCGGGAAGACCCGCTTACGCCAGTCCGTTTCGCGCTTTATGCTTGGCGGAAGGGAAAAGATTGGGTGGAAACCGCGGGTGGCAGAAAAGAGCGACATCGGGGAGGAAATGGCGCGGGTTCGAGCGCGTCTGGCCGATCTGGATGCCGAACGGCAGCGGCTTCAGCGCGAGATGGCGTCCCTCGAGGTTCGCCTCGCCGCAGAGCACGCGCCAGCCGTGAAACAGCCTTCCTTCGAGGACGCTCCGGTGACGAACAGTTCGCCGTCGCATGAAAAGGTCGACCTGTTCCGAAGTCTATTCGCCGGTCGGCCTGACGTGTTTCCTGTGCGATGGGAAAACAGGAAGACCGAACGCTCAGGATATTCGCCTGCTTGTGCCAACGAATGGGTGAAAGGCATTTGCGGCAAGCCGAAGGTCAAATGCGGCGAGTGCCCGCATCAGAAGTTCATCCCGCCGAATGAGCACATCATGGAAAAACACCTGCGCGGTGATGATGGCCGAAGCGGGGATTTTGTCGCCGGCGTCTACCCGCTTCTCCAGGGTGATACTTGCTGGTTCCTTGCTGCGGATTTTGACAAGGCATCCTGGGCGGAAGACGCTAGTGCGCTGCTGGAAACCTGCCGGGCAAAGAGAGTCCCAGCAGCGCTGGAGCGGTCGAGATCGGGCAACGGCGGTCATGTCTGGATCTTCTTCTCTGAACCCGTGTCCGCCCGTCTGGCGCGCCAGCTCGGATCGGTCCTGATCACGGAAACGATGGAAAGGCGGCCGGAGATTGGCTTTGCCTCCTATGACCGGCTGTTTCCAAACCAGGATATCATGCCGCTCGGCGGTTTCGGCAATCTTATCGCACTGCCGCTCCAGAACACTGCGCGCAAGGCTGGCAACAGCGTCTTTGTGGACGCGGGTATGCGGCCATTTGACGATCAGTGGGCCTTTTTGTCTTCCCTGCCGAGAATGTCGGCGGCAGCGGTGAGTGACCTCGTCGAAACGGCGGAGCTTTCCGGGCGGGTGTTGGGCGTGCGCATGCCGGTGGATGACGAGCAGGCGAATGAGCCCTGGAAGATGTCTCCGTCACGCCGCAGCACGCCGCGACGTCTGGATGTGCCCATCCCGCAAACCATCAAGGTGACAGTCTCGGACCAGATCTATATCGACCGGTCAGAGCTGCCTTCGGCCATGATTGCCCAACTGGTGCGGCTGGCCGCGTTCCAGAACCCAGAATTCTATCGCGCGCAAGCGATGCGGCTGCCGACATTCGGCAAGCCGCGAATTGTCTCCTGTGCCGAACTGCATCCCCGACACGTTGCGCTGCCGCGCGGCTGCTTCGACGAAGTGATCGGGTTCCTGTCCGATCACGATGCGACAGCCGATCTGGACGATTTGCGCGAGGATGGAACCCGCTTGCCGGAGACGGTCCGCTTCCGTGGCGAACTTCGCCCGCCGCAATCGCGCGCGTTTGACGCCTTGGCCGAACACGATACCGGTGTGCTTGCCGCCACGACCGCATTCGGTAAAACGGTCGTGGCCGCGGCGCTGATCGCACATCGTGCACGCAATACGCTGGTGCTGGTTCACCGCCGGGAACTGCTAAACCAATGGGTCGAGCGGCTGAAGTCCTTTCTGCAGATCGACCCGAAGCTGATCGGCACCATCGGCGGCGGCAAACGCAAACCTACCGGTGTGATCGACGTGGCGCTGATCCAGAGCCTGGTCCGCAAAGGCGAAGTAGACGACATTGTTGCCGACTACGGACACCTTATCGTCGATGAATGCCATCATCTGTCTGCGTCAAGCTTTGAACTGGTCGCCCGCAGATCGAAGGCGCGCTACGTCACCGGGTTGTCGGCGACCGTCGCCCGAAAAGACGGACATCATCCGATCATCTTCATGCAATGCGGCCCCGTGCGCCATCAGGTGAGCGCCAAATCGCAGGCCGCCGAAAGCGGCATTCACCATCGGGCGCGTGAACGTCACACGAGATTCCGTTTGCCGGAGCCCCTCGCCATGGCGGAGCGCCCATCCATACCTGCAATTTATGCCGCTTTAGCGGAGGACCTTGCTCGAAACGATCTGATCTTCGACGATGTGCTGAAATCACTGGAGGCCAAACGCTCGCCGATCGTGCTGACCGAACGGAAGGATCACCTCCAGTATCTTCATCAGCGATTCTCCCGATTTGCGAAGAACATCGCCGTGCTCCGTGGCGGCATGTCCGCAAAGGACCGGAAGGCCGCGCATGCGGCGCTGACTGTCGATGACGATGAGGAACGGCTGATCCTCGCGACAGGGCGCTATATCGGTGAGGGCTTCGATGATGCGCGGCTCGACACCCTGTTCCTGACGATGCCGATCGCCTGGAAAGGCACGCTGGCGCAATATGTCGGCAGGTTGCATCGGCAGCATGACGGAAAGAAAGACGTCCTGGTGGTCGATTATGTCGACAGTTCGGTTCCGGTCCTGTCCAGAATGGCGGCCAAGCGTCGTGCAGGCTATCGGGCGCTCGGCTATGTGATGGAATAGCGCCCCGCCGGAAGCGGGACGCCAGTTGTTACGCGTTCAGTCAGGAACGCTGCGTGGCCGCCGCCAATATCTGCATCAGCTTGTCCGAGGGGTCCCGGAACTTGCCCGGTTTGATCAACGGTGCGTGATGGGCATCCAAGAGCGCGAGCTTCTCGGTCGGGTCCGCGCGCAGATACATCTCCGTTGTCTGGATGCTGGCATGGCCGAGCCAGAGCGCGACCTTGCGGACATCGCCGGTGGCCTGAAGCGTGTGCATCGCGCAACTGTGCCGCAGCACATGCGGGGTGACGTGCTTTGCGGCGATCGACGGCGCCGCGCGTTCGGCTGTCACCACATGCTGCCTGAGCCTGTAGGCGAACCCGTCCCGTGTCATCTGGCGACCATCACGGTTCAGGAACAGTTCCGGCCCCGCATTCCCTGGCCGGACAGCCAGCCACGCGCGAATGGCGGCCTGGGTCTCCTTCCAGAGCGGCAGAATCCGCTCCCGCCGACCCTTGCCAAGAATCCGCACGCTGGAAAACGAGCCTTCAGGAAAATCGCCCATTCGCACTGCGAGCAGCTCGGACGCCCTCAAGCCCGCAGCATAGGCCAGATGCAGCATCGCCCGGTCACGCAATCCGCCAAGCGTATGGCGGTTCGGTGCGGCAAGCAGAGCCTGGAGTTCTTCCCGGGTCAGGTAGTCGATGAGCCTTGTATCCGACCGCTTGATCGGCAGGGCCCGGATCATCATCGCCTGTTCAAGGCATGCCGGGTGGCGATGTTCGACGAAACGGAAGAACGATTTGATCGCCGCCAGCCGCGCGTTGCGGGACCGGGCGGAATTGGCGCGCCCTACCTCGATGTGTTCAAGGAACGCCCTGATTATCTGGACATCGAGGTCTTCGATTGCGAGTTCCGAAGGGGAGCGCTTGAGCCGTCCAGCGGCAAACCGCAGCAGAAGAGTGAACGCGTGGGCATAGGCTGCGATGGTATGTCGGCTTGCACCGCACTCGCCCGGGAGATGGGTTTGCAGGAAGGCCGAAAGATCGGGAGCGAGCGGGGTCATGCTGCACCTCCGATCCAGGTCTCTTCGGCGGTCGATGCAATCATCTTCAGCAGCACTGGCGTGGCCTCAAGGTACCAATAGGTGCTGGCGATATCGACATGGCCGAGATAGGTGCTCAGAGCCTTCATGTGCCGCAAAACCGACTGCAGATCGTTCCCGCAGGCCTCCAGAGATCGCATCGCGAATGTATGGCGCAGATCGTGCAGCCGGGGTCCGGGACCAGTCGGAGTGCGATATCCGAGCTTCCGCACGATCCGGACGAAGACCACGTGGACCCTGGTCGCCGTCGGGGCACGGCCATGGCCAAGAACGAAAAGATCATCGCCCGCATTACCTACGCCATTGCGGGCTTCGAGATACCGTTCCAGAGCAGCGCGGGTCGAGGCATGTATCGGCACGAGGCGGCTTTTGCCGAACTTGCCCTTCCGGATCATGAGACCATCTTCCGTCAAGTCGTCGCACCGGAGGGACAAAGCCTCCGAAATCCGCAAACCTGTCGATGCAAGCAAA
>NZ_FNYY01000026.1 GCF_900109145.1 Marinovum algicola | reverse complement strand
CCAGTCCGGCCATCATCCGGGTAAAGATGCCTCTGTCACTCCACCGCTTCCAGCGGTTGTAGAGTGTCTTGTGTGGGCCATACGCACTCGGCGCGTCGCGCCACCGCAAGCCATTGCGATTGATGAAGATAATTCCACTCAACACACGCCGATCATCGACGCGGGGTTTGCCGTGGGACTTCGGGAAGAAGGGCTCAAGACGCGCCATCTGTGCATCTGTCAGCCAGAAAAGATCGGACATGTTCACCGCTCGTTTTTCGAACCGTGAATCACGCCGACAGGCGGAAATCAATGGGTCCTGACCCTAGCAATTGAGCTCAGATCAGCTCCACCGCGATCGCGGTGCCTTCGCCGCCGCCGATGCAGATTGCCGCGACGCCGCGCTTCAACCCGCGTTTTTCCAGCGCATTGAGCAGCGTCACCATGATCCGTGCGCCGGAGGCGCCGATCGGGTGGCCCAGCGCGCAGGCGCCGCCGTTGACGTTGACCACGTCGCGCGGCAGGCCCAACTCCTGCATGAAGGCCATCGGGACCACGGCAAAGGCCTCGTTGACCTCCCACAGATCGACATCCGAGACCTTCCAGCCGATCCGGTCGAGCAGCTTTCTGGCCGCCGGCACCGGCGCGGTGGTGAACCAGCCCGGCGCCTGGGCGTGGCTGGCATGGCCGAGGATGCGGGCGCGCGGCGCCACGCCCTGGGCCTCGGCCACCTCCGGCGTGCCCAGCACCAGCGCCGCCGCGCCATCGGAGATCGACGAGGCATTGGCGGCGGTCACCGTGCCATCCTTGCGGAAGGCGGGTTTCAACATCGGGATCTTCTCGGGGCGGGCCTTGCCGGGCTGTTCGTCGCAGGTGATGATCTCTTCGCCATGCCGCCGGTGCAGCTTGACCGGCGCGATCTCGTCGGCAAAGGCGCCATTGCGTTCGGCGGCAAGCGCATTGTCCAGCGAGCCGATGGCATATTGATCCTGCGCCTCGCGGGTGAACTGGTAATGCGCCGCGCAATCCTCGGCGAAGGTGCCCATCAGCCGGCCCTTGTCATAGGCGTCCTCGAGCCCGTCGAGGAACATGTGATCGACCACCTGGCCGTGGCCGATCCGGGCGCCGCCGCGCATCTTGGGCAACAGGTAGGGCGCCTCGGTCATGCTCTCCATGCCGCCGGCCAGGATGGCGCCGGCCTGGCCCAGGGCGATCCGGTCAAAGGCCATCATCGCCGCCTTCATGCCCGAGCCGCACATCTTGTTGATCGTCGTGGCGGGCACGGTTTCGCCGAGGCCGGCGGCAAACCCGGCCTGCCGTGCCGGCGCCTGGCCCTGACCGGCCGGCAGGACACAGCCCATCAGCACCTCGTCCAGCGCCGGTTTGCCGGCTTCGCGATGCGCCGCGGCGATTGCCACGCCGCCCAGCGTGCTGGCTTCGACGCCCTCGAATTCGCCCTGGAATCCGCCCATCGGCGTGCGTGCCGCGCCCAGGATCATCACTTCGCTCATGGCCTACCTCCCCAAATCCTTACCCCTGCATACAATTTAGTAAGGATTGCCGTCTAGCGTGGGGGCGAAATCGTAACGCAAGGTGACCGAGCCATGGACATGACCAGCAGAACCGAAGGCGCATTGCAGATCGTCACGGTCAACGCCGGGCGCATCGACGCCGCGGTGGCGATCCAGTTCAAGGATGCGATGCGAGCGGAAACCGACGGCCCGTCCAGACGGGTGATCCTCGACCTCGCGCAAGTCGGTTTCATCGATTCCAGCGGGCTTGGCGCCATCGTCGCCGCGATGAAACAGCTCGGCCCCGGGCGCAGGCTCGATCTCGCAGGGCTCACCCCGGCGGTGGAAAGCGTCTTCCGGCTGACCCGGATGGACACTGTCTTTGCGCTCTTTCCGACACTGGATGCGGCGCTGATGGCTCACGCCGACTGACGGGCGAAAGGAGCACCGTCCCTTGGAACCGGTTGCCAAGCCCCGCATTACAGCGCACCGCATCTCACTGAACACCCGCACCGGCGGATTGGCCGTGCGCAACCTTCTGGGCGAGGCGATGGTGGCACTGGCGGACTGGGGCCACCCGGCCGAGGCGCGCAGCGCGGTCGAACTGGTGCTGGCCGAAGCGCTCAACAACGTGGTCGAACATGGCTATGGGTTTCGCGAGGGCGGGCCGCTGGGTCTCGAAATGGAACTGACCGCGGAAACCCTGACCTGTACCATCACCGATCACGGCCGGCCCTTCCCGGACGAGGCCCTGCCGGAAGGCCGCGCCGCCAGCCTGGAGGGCCCGACGGCGGAGCTGCCCGAGGGAGGATTCGGCTGGCATCTGATCCGCCAGATGACCTCGGATCTGCACTATCAACGCAATGACGGTCGCAGCAAGTTGACACTTCACTTTTCGGTTGTGTGACATTGCGCACAGTTGCAATCAATTACCGCCCGTTTCGCGCCTTTGCCCCAGTTCCGCCGCAATCCCATCCCACCGACGCCTGAATGGAACGCGATACAGTACGGGTAGCTGCATATAGCTTCACCTCGGCGCCGCGTGTTAACAGCCCCCACCCAGTGCGCGGCGCCGAGGTCCCTTTCTCCGAAATCGCGATTTTCTTCTGCGCCAGGCGACGCTAGCCTCCGATCCATCACGACGGAGGTTCAGATGCGCGATTTTCATCTTCCCGGACGGTCGCCGGTGCGAGCCACCAACGGCATGGTCGCCACCTCGCATCCGCTGGCCGCGGCCGAGGCCCTGGCCTGCCTGAAAGACGGCGGCACGGCGATGGACGCGGCAATCTGCGGCGCCTTGCTGATGAGCCTCTGCGAGCCGCATATGTGCGGGCTGGCGGGCGATTGCTTTGCCCTGATCAAACCGGCAGGGGCGGAGCGCGTGCTGGGCTTCAACGGCTCGGGCCGCGCACCGGCGGCGGCCGATGCGGCACGGCTGCGCGCGGCCGGCCACGACACGATCCCCGATGGCAGCGCGGATGCGGTCACCGTCCCCGGCGCGGTCGAGGCATTTTGCCGAATGTCCGAGAGCCATGGCCGCCTAGGCCTCGACCGATTGCTCCAGCCAGCGATCCGCTATGCCGAAGAGGGCGTGCCGGTGGCCGATCGCGTGGGGTTTGACTGGCCCAACAAGGCGCCGCGGCTGCAAGGCGTGGCGCGCGACTTCTACCTCCGGGACGGGCGACCGCTGAAACCGGGCGATCTGTTCCGCGCGCCGGGCCAGGCCGAGGTGATGCGCCGCATCGCCCGGCATGGTGCGCCGGCCTTCTACCAGGGCGAGGTGGCCGAGGACATGATGGCCGCGCTGGCGGCCGTCGGCGGCCGGCACTGCGCCGGGGATTTCGCCGCCACCCGGGGCGAAGAGACCACGCCGATCACCGGACAGTACCGCGCCACCGAAGTTTTCGAACATCCGCCGAACGGCCAGGGCGCGACCGCCATCCTGCTGCTCAACATTCTCGCGCGGTTCGATCTGGCCTCGATGGACCCGTTTGGAGCCGCCCGCACCCATCTCGAGAGCGAGGCCGGCAAGCTGGCCTATGACAGCCGCAACCGGCTGATTGCCGATCCCGACGTTCTGGATGCCACGGCGCAGATGTGCAGCCCGGCGCTGGCCGCCGAGCTGGCCGCGCGGATCGATCCGGGCCGGGCGTTGCCGGGGCCGTCGCGGATCGCCGAATCGGTGCACCGGGACACGATCTACATCACCGCGGTCGATCGCGACGGTATGGCGGTATCGCTGATCCATTCGATTTTCCACAGTTTCGGGTCGGGCCTCGCCTGTCCGAAATTCGGCCTGCTGCTGCACAACCGCGGCTGCGGTTTTAACCTGCGCGAAGGCCATCCCAACGAGTTCGGCCCGGGCAAGCGCCCGCTGCACACCATCATTCCCGGCATGCTGGGCGCGGCCGGGCGCATCGAAATGCCGTTCGGCGTGATGGGCGGGCAGTACCAGTCCTGCGGCCATGCCCGCTTTGTCACAAACCTGCGCGACTACGGCATGGATCCGCAAGCCGCCGTGGATGCTCCGCGCGCCTTTTTCGACGATGGCCGGCTTCAGCTCGAACGGGGCTACAGCCCGGAGGTGGCGGCAAAGCTGGCGGCGCTGGGGCATGATGTGGTGACCCCGACCGAGCCGATCGGCGGGGCGCAGGCGATCCGCATGCATGCCAGCGGCGTGCTCGAAGGCGCCTCGGACGCCCGCAAGGACGGCTGCGCGATCGGATATTGAGCGGGATGTTCGGCGGCGGTTGGTTGGAAATCCACCCTACGGGGCGATTTTGGTGGGTTTGCAACCCACCGTCCCCTCAATTCAGCTGGAAGTGCAGAGGATAGGATCCATCTTCGAATTCGCCGAAGAGATCGGGGATATCCGGGTGATCCACAGGCCGTCCGGAATAATCTGCGACAAGGTTCTGCTCGGACACGTAAGCCACGTAGAAGCTCTGATCGTTCTCGGCGAGCAGGTGATAGAACGGCTGTTCGCGCTTGGGTCGGCTGTCCTCGGGAATGGCGTTGTACCATTCCTCGGTGTTGTTGAATTCAGGGTCGACATCGAAGACCACGCCGCGAAACGGGTGCTTCTTGTGCCGGACCACCTGTCCCAAATGATATTTTGCGCGTGCTGTGTGCATTCCGGGGCCTCTACCGCCACAGGTTAGCGTCATCAAGGGGGAAATGTCCAATTTTCCGCCGGGAAATCAAGGAAACAAACTGTGACCCATGGTCATACAGTGGCCCGGCAGCGGCCCGGGTGCAGGCCCGCTCAAAGCCCGCCGCCCGGGAAAACGTGATTTCCCTGTCAGGCGATTTTCGCTACACTGCGACAAAACAAAAGACCAAATACACGAGCGAGAGGCAAATGAGCAGAGTCCTTCGCGCCATGGTTATGGTGCTCGCCGTTGCGTCCTGTGGCGGCGGCAATCAATCGGCGCCGCGCAATCTCGATGACGCCTGTGCAATTCTTGAGGAGCGCCCGAAATATTTCCGGGCCTTCCGCGCCACGGAGCGGCGCTGGGGCGTCCCGGTGCATGTGCAGATGGCCACGATCTACCAGGAGAGCAAATTCGTCGGCAATGCCCGCACGCCGCTGCGCTACACGCTGGGGGTAATCCCGATGGGCCGGCAAAGTTCGGCCTTCGGCTATTCCCAGGCGCTCGACGCCACCTGGGACGAATACCGCGAAGAGACCGGCAAGCGCCGTGCCAAGCGCGACCGGATCAACGATGCCACGGATTTCATGGGCTGGTATATGAACAAGACCCGCGCCCGCAACGGCGTGTCGCTGGTAGATGCGCGCAACCAGTATCTGGCCTATCACGAAGGCCACACTGGGTTTGCCCGCCAGTCCTACAACAGCAAGGCCTGGCTGCTGCGCGTCGCCGATGAGGTCGGCACCCGGTCGATCACCTATCAGGTGCAGCTGGCCCGGTGTCGCCACGCCCGCTGACCTTTTCCCGCGCACCGCAGCCCCCCATATTCATCCCGAACCCAAGGGAGACCCGCACCATGGACGACCAGACCCGTATCGAGCTTGAAGCCGCCGCCTTTCGCACCCTGCGCGCGCATCTGATGGACAAGCGCACTGACGTGCAGAACATCGACCTGATGAACCTGGCCGGGTTCTGTCGCAACTGCCTGTCGCGCTGGTATCAGGAGGCCGCCAACGAACGCGGCATCGAGATGGACAAGGAAGAGGCGCGCGAAATCTTTTACGGCATGCCCTATTCCGACTGGAAAGCCGCCCATCAGTCCGAGGCCAGCGACGATCAGCGCGAGGCCTTCAAGACCGCCTTTGCCGAGAACGTCGACAAGGGCTGAGCCCTGAGGCCCCTCCCCTGCCGGCGGATCGGCGGGGAGGGGCGCAGCACTCAGCCGCGCAGCAGGATCTTGCCGGATCGGCCCGGGGTACGGGCGGCCGTGACCGCTTCGCTCACGTCGTCGAGCCCGTAAGTGCCGCCGACGTCGAGCCGCAGCGCTCCCTGTGCGGCCAGGGTCACAAGCTCGGTGATCAGCCGCTTGCGCTCTTCCGGCGCCATCTCGGCGCTGACCCGCGACCCCCAGAATCCGCGCACGGTGATCTGCTTCATGATCAGCGCCCCGGACGACAGCGGCATCGGCGCGCCGGTCGCGGTGCCAAAGACCACCAGCTCGCCATCCGATGCCAGCAGATCGACAAGCGCGGCTGAGACCTCGCCGCCCACCGAATCGATGGCCGAAACCGCCCGGTCGCCCACCAGCGCCGCCGCCCTGTCCTGCCAGCCCTCGTCCGAAGTCGGAAGCACGTGCTCGGCGCCCAGCGCCTCGAGCTCTGCCGCCGCCTCGGGCCGGCGCACCAGATTCAGCAGGTGGATGCCGCGGGATTTCGCCAGCGCCACCATGATCTTGCCGACCGCGCCGTTGGCTGCGGTCTGGATGATCCAATCGCCTTCCTTGGCTTTCAGCGATTCGAGAAGCGACAGCGCGCTGAACGGCATGGCAATGAGCTGCGCGCCGTCCGCGTCGCTGATCGCCTCGGGAAGCGGAAGCACGCCGCCGGCCGGGGCGGTGAAATACTCGGCCCAGCTGCCGTGGACACCGGCAACGGCCACCCGCTGGCCGACAAGCGCGGCCTCGACGCCGTCGCCGACTTCGGCGATGGTGCCCAGCGCTTCCGACCCGCCGATGGCGCCGGGCAGCTCGGGCTTGTAGCCGTAGCTGCCATGCACCGTCCAGAGATCGTGGTTGTGGATCGGCGAGAAGGTCATCTTGACCAGAACCTCACCCGCCGCTGGCGCGGGTTTTTCCACCTCGGTGGATGCGAGCACCTCGACGGGCTCGCCGAATGTATCGTGCGTGGCAGCTTTCATTGCAATTTTCCTTCAGGATGTGCGTGAGAGTTGGTCTGTCGTCTCTGCAAGCGCCTGTTGCAGCGGCGCCTGAGAGCGGGCGAGCTTGGCGAGAATGGCGGCCCCCAGCCATTTCGCATAGAGCATCCGGGCCACGGCCTCTGGGGCATCGAACCGGCGGATCGAGCCCTCTTCGGCCCCGGCCCGCAGCAGGTCGGCAATGCGCCGCACCAGCTCTGATATGCCGGTGTCGAGGATCAGCCGCATGTCGTCGGACAGGTCGGCCACCTCGGCCCCCAGCTTGACGACAAGGCATTGGCTGGCAATGCCCTCGGCCCCGGCTTGCGCCAGCCAGGCCTGCCAGAAGCGATCGAGCTTGTCGCGCGCCGCTCCGGGGCCGGCGATCAGCGTGTCGAATCGCGCCAGATAGGTTTCGACATAATGGTCGAGCAGCGCCTTGCCGAAATCCTCCTTGGACTCGAAGTAGTAGTAAAACGACCCCTTGGGGATGCCGCATTCTTTGAGGATGCGGGCGATGCCGACCCCGCCGAAACCGTGCCGGACCACCAGGGCGCGGCCGGTTTCAAGGATGTGCAGCCGTTTGAGATCGGATTTGCTGTGCTCTGTCATGCCGGTGACCTAAGAAATAATAGACCGGTCGTCTAGTAATCCTCACGCGCTTGTGTGCCACGCCAAACCACGACCCCGCAAACGACAATCGCGCCCCGGAGGGCGCGATTGGAAAAACGGGCAAGACGGGATGGCCTCAGCCGAACTGGCGCCTGGCCAGTTGGCTGCCGCGGCGTTCCTGTTCGAAGCGGACATAGCCGGTGCGCTCGGCCTCGAGATCGGCCTCCAAAGTCGCAATACGGGCGTCCTTGTCGGCCTGAAGGCCGATGGCGGTGCGCAGCTCCGCCCGCAGCGCCTCGATCTCGGCCACATGCGGCGGCCGCACCATCAGCGCGGAGCGCAACCGCCATCCGAGAGCAACGCCCGCCAAAGCTCCACACAGAGCCGCGGCCAAAACGATCAAGCCTTCCAGCATAATTGCCCCCCAATTACCCTCACAATCCGGTCACGCGGCGTCAGGGTCGGCTCCGGGCACATCGCCAGGGATCGGGCTGGCAGGCCCTCGGCCCTCGGCCAGACGCAGCGCTCACCAAGCAGTGAGAGCTGCCATGACCGCGCCGGAAAAACCGGGCGGCGGCGCCCCTGATGCAGCCCGGACGCATCGCTCCGGCCTCGCTTTGCCACAGACACCACGCCGCATGCGCGGCCTCAAGTGCCAAGCCTGTGAGCGGCAGATATCGGCAGGAAAGCGTGGCTTTTGCGTCCCGCCTCGGCCGATCCTTGCCACCTGTTGCCGCGGTGCCGCAGCTGGACTCAGAGGGCGGCCTTGCGACTTTCCTCGATGTAGATCTGGCGCAGCCGTTTCGCCACCGGGCCCGGCGCCCCCGCGCCCAGCGCAACGCCGTCAATCTGCACCACCGGGGTGACAAAGCTCGAGGCCGAGGTGATGAAAGCCTCTTCCGCTGCCTGCGCCTCGTCGATGCTGAAACTGCGCTCTTCGACCTTCATCTGCGCCTCTTCGGCAAAGCGCAGCACGGCGGCGCGGGTGATGCCGTGCAGGATGTCGTTCGACAGCGCCCGGGTGATGATCCGCCCGTCCTTGACGATATAGGCGTTGTTCGAGGTGCCTTCGGTCACCAGGCCCTGCTCGACCATCCAGGCGTCATCGGCGCCGGCGGCCTTGGCCATCATCTTGCCCATCGAGGGATAGAGCAGCTGCACCGTCTTGATGTCACGCCGGCCCCAGCGGATGTCGTCGATCGAGATCACCTTGAGCCCCCGCTCGGCCTCGGCGCTCTCGGCCAGGTTCGGCTTGGCCTGGGTAAAGAGCACCACGGTCAGCGGCGTGGTTTCGGGATCGGGAAAGATGAAGTCTCGGTCGCCCGGTGCCCCCCGGGTGACTTGTAGATAGATCAGCCCGTCGTCGAGCGCGTTGCGCGCCACCAGTTCGCGGTGAATTTCCAGCAGCGCCGCCTCGGTGAGCGGCACCGCCATGTCGAGCGCCTCGAGCGAGCGGGTCAGCCGCCGGGCATGGCCGGGAAAATCCACCAGCTTGCCGCCCAGCACCGAGGTCACCTCATAGACGCCATCGGCCATCAGGAAGCCGCGATCAAAGATCGAGACCCGGGCCTCGTCCTCGGGCAGATAGTCTCCGTTGAGATAGACGGTGCGGGCCATGGGCTGTCTCTCCTGTCAGCGGTCAGCCCCAGAGGGCCGGGTCAGAGGGGTGCACACCCCTTTCATCGAAATGCAGCGGTGCGGCGCGGTCTTCGGCCAGAAGCAGCGGCCCGTCAAGATCGGTCACCGCCGCGCCCTGGGCCACCAGCACGGCGGGCGCCATCGCCAACGACGAGCCGACCATGCAGCCCACCATGATGTCACGGCCCGCCGCCCGGGCCGCATCGCGCAGCGCCAGCGCCTCGGTCAGCCCGCCGGTCTTGTCGAGCTTGATGTTAACCATGTCGTATTTGCCCGCCAGTCCGGCCAGCGAGGCCCGGTCATGGCAGCTCTCGTCGGCACAGATCGGCACCAGCCGCTCCAGCCCGCGCAGCGTCTCGTCCTCGCCGGCGGGCAGCGGCTGCTCCACCAGTGCCACGCCCAGCCGCCGCAGATGCGGCGCCAGATCCGCATAGACCTCGGCGCTCCAGCCCTCGTTGGCATCGACGATGATCCGCGCATCCGGCGCGCCTGCGCGTACCGCCTCGAGCCGGGGCATGTCATCCGGGGTGCCCAGCTTGATCTTGAGCAGCGGCCGATGCGCATGTTTGGCGGCCTGCGCCCGCATCTTCTCTGGCGTGTCGAGCGACAGGGTAAAAGCGGTGATCTCGGGCCCCGGCGCCGGCAGTCCGGCCAGCTCCCAGACCCGCCGCCCGCTGCGTTTCGCCTCAAGATCCCAGAGCGCGGAATCCACCGCATTGCGCGCCGCGCCGGCCGGCAGCGCCTCTTGCAGCTCGGCGCGGGTGATCGCCTCGGGCAGCCCGGCAATCTGCGCCGCCACCGAGTCCAGCGTTTCGTCGTAGCGGGCATAGGGCACACATTCGCCCCGGCCGGTCGCCCCCGCGCGGGTGACGGACACGGTGAGCACCTGCGCCTCGCTGCGCGAGCCGCGCGAAATGGTAAAGACTTCCGCCAGACGGAAGGTATCGCGGCGTGTTTCGATCACATCCCGCTCCTTCTTCGCTTTCCAATAATTCGCCGCGCCGTCGCGCTTCGGGGCTTCGCGGCCCGGAGCTCAGAGCGCGTCCAGCGCCTCGGCCAGACGTTCGGCACCCTGCCGGAACGGATCGACCGTGGGAAGCCCCATGCGCGCCTCGATTTCCGACAGGCAGGCCAGCGCCTCATCCTCGGACATCGCGGCGGTATTGACCGAAATCCCGACGACCTGGCAATCCGGGTTGGCCACCCGGGCCAGCGGCAGCGCCATGTCGCGCAGCGCCTCGAGCGACGGCAGGGCATAATCCGGCAATCCGCGCATGTGACTGCGCGTCGGCTCGTGGCTGAGGATCAGCGCATCGGGCTGGCCGCCATGGATCAGCGCCAGCGTCACCCCGGAAAACGACACGTGGAACAGGCTGCCCTGCCCCTCGATGATATCCCAGTGATCGGCGTCATTGTCGGGCGTCAGCCATTCCACCGAACCGGCCATGAAATCCGCCACCACCGCGTCAAGCGGGATGCCCTCGCCGGTGATCAGGATACCGGTCTGCCCGGTGGGGCGGAACGTGCTCTTGCGGCCCGCCGCCTTCATTGAACGGTCCAGCGCCAGCCCGGTGTACATCTTGCCGACCGAGCAATCGGTGCCCACCGCCAGCACCCGCTTGCCGCTGCGCTTGACGCCATTGGCGATCGGATAGTCCACATCGGGCACCCGCACATCGTGCAGTTCGCGGCCGCAGGCCTTGGCCACCGCCGCCAGATCCGCTTCGTCGCGCAGCAGGTTGTGCAAGCCCGAGGCCAGGTCGAAGCCCTCTTCCAGCGCCGCCACCAGCACCTTTTTCCACGCCGGGCTGATCACGCCGCCCCGGTTGGCAACACCGATCACCAGCGTCTGTGCACCGGCGGCGCGGGCCTCGGCCAGCCCCATGTCGGGCAGTCCCAGGTCGGCCTTGCAGCCTTCCATGCGGAACTGGCCCACGGCATTCTCGGGCCGCCAGTCCTTGATCCCCTGCGCCACCTTGGCTTTTAGAGCATCGGGCGCGTCACCGAGAAACAGCAGATAGGGCGTCTTGATCACGGCGAAGGCCTCCTGAGTCGTCTTGTTCGGCGAGAGATATAGCGCGGAATCGTCATCAGTGCCTCCTGAATTCGTGTGTCTTTCGACAGTTCTTTGCAAGATAACGCGAAAACTCTTCCCAAATTCCGAATAATCGTGCGCCTAGCTGGGCCACCACGCAGAAACCCGCCTTGGCAGCCTGCCGATACCTTGGCAGGCCGTCCAGCGGCGTGGCAACACCAGTCGGCCAGGCGCAGGAATGCTGCGACTGCAAAATACACTTGCATGGCGCAGCGCAATTTAATATCGCTGAGCGCAATCATCACGTAATTTCCTTACCGAGAGGCGCGACATGTCCTTCCGTATCCAGCCCCAGCCCCCGGCCCGCCCAAATCGCTGCCAGCTCTTCGGCCCCGGCTCTCGCCCGGCGATCTTTGAAAAGATGGCGGGCTCGGCGGCAGATGTGATCAACCTCGATCTCGAGGATTCGGTCGCGCCGTCGGACAAGGACAGCGCACGCGGCAATATCATCGAGGCGATCAACGATATCGACTGGGGCAACAAGACACTGTCGGTGCGGATCAACGGGCTCGACACACCTTGGTGGTATCGCGATGTCGTCGACCTGCTGGAACAGGCCGGCGAGCGGCTTGACCAGATCATGATCCCCAAGGTCGGTTGCGCCGGCGATCTCTATGCCGTCGATGCGCTGGTGACGGCGGTCGAGGCGGCCAAGTCCCGGCAGAAGAAGATCGCCTTCGAGGTGATCATCGAAAGCGCCGCCGGCATCGCCCATGTCGAGGAGATCGCCGCCGCCTCGCCCCGGCTCGAGGCGATGAGCCTCGGCGCCGCCGATTTCGCCGCCTCCATGGGCATGGCCACCACCGGCATCGGCGGCACCCAGGAAAACTATTACATGATCCACGAAGGCCAGAAACACTGGTCGGACCCCTGGCACTGGGCCCAGGCCGCCATCGTCGCCGCCTGTCGCACCCATGGCGTGTTGCCGGTCGACGGGCCGTTCGGCGATTTCTCGGATGACGAGGGCTTTCGCGCGCAGGCGCTGCGCTCGGCCACGCTGGGCATGGTCGGCAAATGGGCAATCCACCCGAAACAGGTGGCGCTGGCCAACGAGGTCTTTACCCCCTCGGACAAGGCGGTGACCGAGGCGCGCGAGATCCTGAGCGCCATGGAAGAGGCCAAGGCCAAGGGCGAAGGCGCCACCGTCTACAAGGGGCGGCTGGTCGATATCGCCTCGATCAAACAGGCCGAGGTGATCGTGCGGCAATCTGAGATGATCGCCGGTAACTGAACCTTAGCGGTTTGGCGGTATGACGGCAGAGCCCCGCTGACCGGGGCCCTGCCGACCCGGACCCTGCCATGACCCTGCCGCTCACGCTTTTGCATTCCACCCAGCTTCATTGCCGGATCTTCGATCGATTGCGCGACCGGATCGCGCCGCCGCTGCGGCTCGAACACAGGGTGCGCGCCGACTGGCTGGCACGGGTGCGCAGCGACGGCATGACCCGCCAGCTCGCCGCCGAAATGCGCAAGGCGGTCGAGACCGCGCCGGGCCGGGTGCTCTGCACCTGCACCTCGCTGGGCGAAGCGGCGGACGAAGCCGGGGCGATCCGCATCGACCGGCCGATGATGGCGGCGGCGGCGCAATCCGACGGGCCGATCCTGCTGGTCTGTGCGCTCGGTAGCGCCGCTGGCCCCAGCCGGGCCCTGCTGCAATCCTGCCTCGAAGAGACGGGCCGCGCCCCGCCGGTCACGACCCTGGTGGTCGAAGAATTCTGGCCGCTGTTCGAGGCCGGGCAAGTGGCCAATTTCTGCGCCGCCGTCGCGGCGGCGGCGCTCGAGGCGGTGCAGGTGCGGCCGGATTTCCGCACTGTCGTGCTGGCGCAGGCCTCGATGGCCGATGCGGCGCATCTTCTCGGCGGTCTCGGGCCGGATGTGCTGGCGGCGCCGGAACTGGCACTGCGCTGCGCGCTGGACCTTGCGTAATCCCGAGGACGGCACGCAACAATTGCCGTTTCCCGCCGCAGCGAAGGCGGGTATCCCTGCGGCATGACCTTTGATCTCTTTTCCGCGCTGGCGGTCTTTGCTCTTGTCGGCACGTTGACCCCCGGGCCCAACAACCTGATGTTGCTGGCCTCGGGCGCCAATTTCGGCCTGCACCGGTCGCTGCCGCATATGCTGGGAATCATTCTCGGCTTTCCGGCGATGATCTTTCTGGTCGGGCTGGGCGCGCTGCGGCTGTTCGACCGCTGGCCGGCACTGCATGACGTGCTGCTGGCCGCCTCGGTTGCCTACATGATCTGGCTGGCGTGGAAGATCGCCCATGCCAGCCCGCCCGCCGAGGCACGGCAGCAGGGACGGCCGCTGACCTTTCTGCAATCGGCCGGTTTCCAGTGGATCAATCCCAAGGCCTGGACCATGGCGCTGGGGGCGATCACGCTTTATGCCGCCAGCCGCGATCTGGCGTCGCTGCTCTGGGTGGTGGGCACCTATGTGGCCGCCGGCGTGCTCTCTACCACGGTCTGGACGACACTCGGCCGGCAGCTGCGCCGGCTGTTGCGCGCGCCGGGCCAGTTGCGGCTGTTCAACCGGGCGATGGCAGTTTTGCTGCTGGCGTCGCTGGTGCCGGCGCTTCTGCCGGGCTGAGACACGCCAAAGATTGCATCCGGCTGCACATCGCGCCATATACCCGGTGAAGAAAAGGAGTTGTCGCATGGCGCATTATCTCGATTTTGAGAAACCGCTGGCCGAGATCGAGGGCAAGGCAGAGGAGCTGCGGGCCATTGCCCGGCAGAGCGACGATCCGATGGATGTGGACGAAGAGGCCAATGCGCTCGACCGCAAGGCCTCGGCGATGCTCAAGGACCTCTACCGCGAGCTGACACCCTGGCGCAAATGCCAGGTGGCGCGGCATCCGCAGCGGCCGCATTGCAAGGATTACATCGAGGCGCTCTTTACCGAATTCACCCCGCTGGCCGGCGACCGGCAGTTCGGCGAGGATCTGGCGGTGATGGGCGGGCTGGCGCGGATCAATGACCGGCCGGTGATGGTGATCGGCCATGAAAAGGGCCATGACACCCAGTCGCGGCTCGACCGCAACTTCGGCATGGCCCGGCCCGAGGGCTATCGCAAGGCGGCGCGGCTGCTGGACATGGCGGACCGTTTCGGTCTCCCGGTGATCACCCTGGTCGACACCGCCGGCGCCTATCCCGGCAAGGGCGCCGAGGAACGCGGCCAGTCCGAAGCCATCGCGCGGTCGACCGAGGCCTGCCTGTCCGTCGGCGTGCCGCTGATTTCGGTGATCATCGGCGAGGGCGGCTCGGGCGGGGCCGTGGCCTTTGCCACGGCCAACCGCGTGGCGATGCTGGAACATTCGGTCTATTCGGTGATCTCGCCCGAGGGCTGCGCCTCGATCCTGTGGAAAGATGCCGAGAAGATGCGCGAAGCGGCGCAGGCGCTGCGGCTGACGGCGGAGGATCTCTACAAGCTGGGGGTCTGCGACCGGATCATCCCCGAACCGATGGGCGGCGCCCAGCGTGACCGCACCGGCACGATCAAGACCGTGGGCCGGGCGATCGAGCAGATGCTGGCCGACCTGTCGGAGAAGGACGGCGAGACCCTGCGCAAGGAACGGCGGCAGAAGTTCCTCGACCTTGGATCGAAGGGACTGGCGGCCTGAGGGCGGATTTGGGGGCTCTGCCCCCGTCGCCAGGGGCGACCCCCCCGAGGGTATTTTCGGCAAGAGGAAGCAGGGGGTGCCGGGCTCAGTTGGCCAGCATCCTCAGCCCCTGGGTGACGTCGGAACGCACCGCGAGGCGCAGGCCGGGTTCGTCACCGGCCTTGAGCGCGGCGATGATCAGCCGGTGGAAATGCGGCGCCTCGGTGCGCCGCAGCCGGCCGTAGAGCGCCCGCATCGTCGGCCCCAGTTGCAGCCAGACGGTTTCCGCCATCGCCAGCATCGCCGGCGCCTGGGCGCGCAGGTAGAGGGTGCGGTGGAACTCGAGGTTGGCGCGGATGTAACCCACCGCATCGCGGTTCGAGATCACATCGGCAATTGTCAGGTTGATACTGTGCAGCCGCTCGATCAGCGCGATATGCGCCCGCGGCAGCGCCCGGCTGGCCAGCTCCACCTCGATCAGCGAGCGCAGCGCCGCCAGCTCCTCGATGCGGTCGTTCGACAGCTCGGGCGTGGCCACCCGGCCCGACGACGACAGCGACAGCGCGCCTTCGGCCACCAGCCGTCGCACCGCCTCGCGGGCCGGGGTCATCGAGACGCCGTATTCGGCGCCGATACCGCGCAGGGTGAGCGCCGCGCCGGGGGCAATCTCGCCATACATGATCTGCGAGCGCAGCCCGCGATAGACCTTGTCATGGGTCGACACCGCGCTGTCGGGCTTGGGGTTGATCAACATGGCGCAACTGTGATCACAAATCTCGCCGTCCGCAACAGGCTTTACGTGAACCGGATGCGGTGAAGCGCCGCGCCTTCCCGGTGCAGCCACCGGCGTTGCGCCTGATAGGGCCCGTAAAGCTGCGTCACCAGCGCCCAGAAAGCGGCGGAATGGTTCATTTCCTGCAAATGCGCCACCTCATGTGCGGCGACATATTCCAGCACCTCGGGCGGGGCGAGGATCAGCCGCCAGGAATACATCAGCCCGCCATCCGCCGTGCAGCTGCCCCAACGCGAGCGGGTGTCGCGCAGGGTGAGCCGCGCATAGCCGCGCCCGAGACGGGCGGAATATCGGTCCGAGGCTTCGGCCAGCCGGCTGCGGGCATGGGTCTTGAGAAACCCCAGCAGCCGCGCCGCGACCCGCTCTTCCGGCCCTGGCACCAGCACCCGGTCGCCGTCGAGCCGCACCCGCCGCCCCTGCCCGGCCTCCACCCGCCGCGCCAGACCCTCGATCGGCAATCGGACGCCGAGGCCCACCGATACCGCGTCCTCCTGATTTGCCAGATGTCCGCGCAGCCAGGCTTCCTTGTCGCGGGCAAAGTCCAGCGCCGCGCGTTCCGACACGCCGCGCGGGCGGGTCAATGTCACGGTGCCGTCGAGCGACGAGATCCTGAGGGTGATCCGGCGCGCCCGCGCCGATGTGCGCATCTGTAGCGGCACCGGGGGGTTGCCGGGAAGCGAATGTTGGCCCATATGGGGTCCTTGAACTGCCGATCCGGTGCCTTTTGCCAAAGGCTTTGACACGGGCACTGGTCTTATGGCAGGGGACCGCAATTGCCCGCAAGACTGAAAGTGTAAGAGGGACCCAGATGCCCAAGGAAGAATGGGGAACGAAACGCCTTTGCCCGACCACCGGCAAGCGATTCTATGACCTGAACGCCAACCCGATCGTCAGCCCCTATACGGGCGAAGTGCTGGAATTCGACCAGTCCAAGAACCGCATGATCGAAGCCGACGCGGAAGATGCCGCTTCGGCCAAGAAAGCCAAGACCAATGACGAGGTCGTGCTGGACGACGAGGATGCGGAAGTCGATGTCGACCTCGGCGACGACATTCTCGAGGACGAGGATGACGATGACAACGTGCCGCTCGAAGAGATCGCGGACGTCGCATCGGAAGACGACGACTCCTGATCGAAAAAAGTGGCCCAGGGGGGAAGATTTTCGCTTGAACCTCCCTGCGCCTTTGCCTAATACGCCCGTCACGAGGACGGACGATGCGTCATCGGCAAGGGGCCTTAGCTCAGTTGGGAGAGCGCTACAATGGCATTGTAGAGGTCAGGGGTTCGACTCCCCTAGGCTCCACCAAATCCCGGACTTATATTTGAATGTTTGCAAGGGCTTAGCCGGTCGGCTAACCCTGTGTCCCGCCACTTGTCCCGCCGCAAGGCCTTCGGAGGGACTGCGATTCAAGGATTTCGGGAATCACTGCATTCCGCGCCCATGCCTGCAAGTGCCCTGCCACTCCGAAGCCCTCACCGACTATGAACAACGGTGCCGTTCGCGAGTATGTTAGTTTTTGTCGGTTTCTAAGTATCAACTCCCAAAAGCCGTGCTGTCAGCGCTCAGAGATGAGCCTGAGTGCCGCACAGCAGCTTTACGACCGATTCAGCCGTTGTGCCGGATATGCCTCGTGGGACGCCGTCAGAGCGTGTCAGGACGTATTTGAAGCGGATGGAGGAACGTGGGGTGGTGATGCGTGTGGGGCGGGTGTGGAGCGCGTTAAAGAAAAGAGGCTACGGTCGGTAGTCGTCTGGCCTGCGAAATAGAACGCGCCCACTGCCATCGTTTGCAGTTTCAGGCAGCAGGTTCCGTTCCATATGCTCTTCTAGGATCTGCCCTCGCTTGTCCGCCGCCGCCCACAACTCTTTGCTGTGGCGTCGAAACGGGGGCGCGATCACCTTGATTTGCTTGTCATCGAAGGTGTTTCGCAGGAGCCTAACCGGGCCTAATAGATCAGAGTCGTTGGTCACCAAGAATGCTTGATCGAAACGATCAAGATGGGCATCGTTAATCAGATGCATTGCTATGTTGACGTCGGACTCTTTTTCTTCCCGCGCTTTGTAGTTGGTCCGGCAGTTCTTGCAGAAACATGTCTTAGGTTTGAACTGCCCCTCAATGATCGTCACGCCTGCACATTCGAGTGCGCGAGTATAGTTCTTGTGACGTTCCGTCTTCTCCTTGTTCCACGTCGGGTATGCCGTGAAGAACTTCACCGCGTCTATTGAGTGTACCGCGGGATCGGTGAATTCCTGCAATAAAGAAAATAGATTTAGCCACTTGAGGTGGGACCGCGCGCCCCGCACCGCTCTGTTCGCGTCATCAATGGCATGATAAACATTGAAGCCATCGACATATCCAAAAATCCGCGCCATGCGAGACCCCTAAAAATGCAAATGCCGTGAGCATTTTCACGCCCACGGCTGGCGACAGATCAAGTCTGCCGGGATGCAGTAAGAGTTATATGAGTCAGCCGGTGGCCGCTGTCAAGCGTCACTAAGCCGCACGCTGCCAATAGCCCTTCCAAGTCCGGCTGACCTGCGCGGCCATTGCGTTCGACACCATGATATGCGCCAGCGTGCCGTTGTCGGTGTGGCGGTTATCTGCCAGCCATGCGGCCTGACTGGTGCACCGGTACAGACTTCGCCTCACCGACACCCCAAGCAGTAATGAGCTACGCTAGTTGCAGGTTGTCGGCGGCCCCTCAGCGACGATTTCCTGCCAGTTTGCGCCCAGAGTTGTTCTGGCGTCGATGGCCTGCCGTCCCTGCGGATCGCCCGCCTTGTACATGTAGACAATGACCGCAGCGTCGGTCGATCCGCCGATTATCGGGGTTGCGTAGGTGTTGGCGTTGAACGTGCCGTAGCCATAGGTGCCGGTGGTATTGTAGGTGTGCCCGACGACGCGAACATTGTTTTGCGCCTGGCTGTTGGAAATGATGTACTTGTCATACCCCAAGCGCAGCGTCTCTACGGCTGCCATCTTGTTGACCAGCTTGATAGCGCCTGTGCGTCCGCAGGCAGGGGCTGCACTGGCGTCGATCCGAACAACATTGCTCGCCAACTGTGTCGTGGTGGTTTCGGCGCAAGCTGCGAGTAAAGCGAATACCGCAATGAATGAGAATCGTTTCATCTAACCCTCGATTAAAAAATGCTTCGATCACATCACGCTAGACGTGTGGCGACGCAATGCAATGCCTCTCGTGAAAAGTTCGGCGATGGCGCGGTTACAACGACCTCGCCACCACCAGCGGCGGGTTCGCCGGAAACGACCGGATGTCAAACCACTTGAACGCGGTCCCGTCCGTGTTGCGCTTGTCGCCGCAACGGATGGGATGCCCGTTGGTGACCTGCCGAATCAGTGCCGCGCGGAAGGCGCGCAAGTCGAGTATCCACCAGCTATCGAAGCATGAGCCCCTGCTGGACGCGTGCCCGTAGAACATCCAGTCTCCCTTGCCGTTCACGATTTTGGATAGCTCTGTTTCACCGCCATATGCCGCCTCAGAGCGGATGGTGAACTCATGCGGGTATCGGCTCGCATACCCTGGCCTGCGGACGCGAGCGGCAATGCGCATATCGCGGGCGTCCAGCATCAACAAATCCGTGGCGTGCTTCATGTCGAGATTGTCGGGCGCGGTCGCCAGCAGGTGCGCCCCGACGATGCTTTTGATCTGAGGAAGGTAGCAATCCGACCAGGTCCGGTTGATGCCGTACTGAAATGTCATCTGGGAATGCATGTGGCATGAAACAAAAGGGCAGCCCGCGCGAAAACGGGCTGTCCGTGACGTAGCTGGTTTTCAGATTTGATGCTCACCTCCCCTCCGGTTTCGCCGGCCGGATATACTCCGGCTGCCTCTTGTGTGGCGCTGAGCCAGATCATCACGCTGCGTCTGCCCTCCGCCCTCTGTCCGGCCGTGCATGTTCTGCTCGCACGCGGCTCGCCATGGCATTTGCAATCCCGACCATCGCATTGCGAAGGCGGTCAATCTCCGAGCCGGGCTCGGCTTGCAGGTTGATGAGTTCCCACACAACGCATTGTTGCGCGTCGATCAGGTTTTCGAGGTCAGAAACGGTCGCGTCCAGTTCGTCGCGTTCCCGTCGAAAGTAAGCCGACTTTTTCATGCGTCCGCCTCCATCAGCCCTTGCAGTGCCGCCAAGATGTTCTCAACTAGGATCCTCTGGTCCTCGCAGGCCCAGTAGTCCTCAGCATCATGGACCAGCCACTCAGCTTGGGCTGCGATGCCCTCAATTGTCGTTGCGCGCGTTCTGCAAAATTGCCGCTGCATTTCGTGCCAGAGCTCGAACAGAAATTCTTCTCTTGGCGTGTCTTCCTCCGCCAGTTCCCAGACGCGTTGTGTTTCGTAATACTCTGCCAGCCATTGCGGATGCTTATCCTGCGCGCCAGGTGCAGCAACCGCTGCTGCTGCCGGGGCGATTGCTACCGCAGGCACAGCAGCCAGAAGGTTTCGGCGCGACAACCCGTAGGCTTTCGCGGTGGCGGGATTCGGCTTGGTCATTGTCAGGTTCTCCCTTGGTCAGTCCCGGGCCTCAGTTGGCCCGGAATTCATGTGTGCTGCCGTCAACGACAACGCGCGTGACAGTAGCGAGATTCACGGAACGCGGAGCCTGCGCCTCAGCGTCCCAGACGGGCAACAGGTTCGGGTGGCGAGCTTTGCGTGTCTTGGTGGCACGCTGGCCCGCACGGGTGGCTTTGTCGCCCTTGGCAATCAGCCTGCCCGGCTCGGTCCGCATGATGCGCCGCGTCCCGTCTGCCTTGATGAACGTGACGGTGCAGGGGGCGGCTTCGATCAGCCCCCGCTTTTCGGCATAGTCGCCTTCGGACTTTTCGTGAGCGACGGCGGTGCGCAGAAACCCAATGCGGTCCCGCTCGGCTGCCGTGGTGAATTCCTTCGCTTCGAGCGCGGCAAGCTCTTGATCATTGCCGCTCAATTCATCCGTCAGGCGCAGGCCCTGCATCCGGGCCTTCATGTCACCCCAAGCGTATTTCAAAGCGCGGGACAGGGTGCCCGCCGTGGGGGCGCAACGCCAGATGCGGACGTAGTGCCAAGCGCGGCTCATGATCCAGGAACGGCTAAATTCGGTGGCTTGGACAGTCATGACGTTTCCTTACCTTGTTCGCATTTTGCTTACAGGGTATAAATAAGAACCATGCAGGCCACTGTCAATACACAGTAAGCAAAAATACTAACGAGGTAATCACGTGACGCCCGAGCAACTTCGAATGGCGAGAAATGCCCTCCGACTTGGAACACGGGAATTAGCGGAAATCGCCGGAGTTTCCTTCACGACAATCAACCGCTTCGAGACCGAAAAGGGGGGGTTGCAACACTCCAGCGCCGAAGCGATCCGCAAAGCCCTCGAAGACAAGGGCATCCAGTTCCTTGACAGCGGGCAGGTTGCCGCCGGGCCGGGCGTGGCGCTGAACAAGGCGGAGCAAGACTGACCAGAGCTAGGAAGCGGTCAGCGTGCAAACTGCCGCATTTCGCTCACATCTAGCTGGCGCTCAGGGGCCACGCGGCGCAACTCGTCCAGCACCGTGCCCTTGTCCATGTCGGTGCCCCGAATGGCGTCACGGGCTTCCTCGGTGACGCCGGAGGCGCGGGCGACTGCCTTTTGAACATGCCGAGCGGATACACCGGTCGCGTCGGATGTTTCCCCCGCAAACCCTTTCGGTCTACCGGGCTTTTCGCGAACAGTGTTCGCGTTATTCCTGGCCGCCCAAAGCTCCTTACGCTTCGCGAGGTGTTCGGCCATCTGCGTCGGGGTCAATTCCGACCGCATCAGAAAATGGACAGAACGTTGAGCGCGATGTAGCCTTCCAGATGTGATCGGAGGAATTGTCATGAGAATTGCGTCCTTTTTCGCCGTGGTGCTGCTATCGGCTCAAGCTGCCGCTGAGGAAATACCTAGATCATCGTTTGGACATGGGAACTGGTCCGGTGCAGCATACACCAACGACCTCACAGGGAAATTTTCGCACTGCGCGATTTCTGCGGCCTATAATCATGGAAGTACCTTACATTTTTCGATCAACTTTGACGCATCCGTGACCGTCGGCGTCTCCGGAAATCTGGGGCTGACTGCCGGCCAAACTTTCCCTGTCGCCCTCTATGTCGACCGCCGACGCCCATTCTACGGAAATGCTAGCGCGATAGATTCAAGCTTCGCGATCCTTAACATTAGGGACTTTGACGCCGCCATGGACGCTTTTAAGAAGGGTCATTATCTCAATATCGAAGCCCTCGGCACAGTTACCCCGTACAGCCTCAAAGGTACGTATCGTGCACTGGAAGCCGCGCGCCGATGTGCGCTCCGAAACTTTGATTATGCCGCAGCGCCCAAAGCAACCGCAACAAGCGACAAAACAGTCTTGTTTCAACTGGCTACGATGGTGATATCCGAGTTAGGCGCAAACGATTTCCGGTTCCTATCAGAGTCTGAGCTATCCGAACGCGGATGGAGCAACGCGGTGGCCTGGGAAGCAGACGAAAGTGGCGTCGCGGGCTTTTCATTGATTGTGAGCGATGTCACTATAGATGACCTGCGTGAAAGTGACCCGGACGACACCCAGTTTATCGCTCAGGGCTGCAATGGAGACTACGCCACTAGTTCACGCGGCATCTCGCTCGACGATAACCATCAGGCGAGAGAACTTCGGATGGTCTGTAATGCGCCCGCCGGACAATCGGAAACCTATCTCACAAAATTCTTCTCAGGGCCTGACGTGATCTACACGCTACTCGTTTTTGACGAAAACTACAGCGGAAGCCCCGGCGCCGGACGCAGTCAAAAGAATGAAGATATTGCCCGAAAGGTAATTTACTCGCTAAATAATTAACGGCGCTAAGTGGAATTAGTTTGCCCTGATTAAGCTAGCGCTGCTCAAAGAACACTAGACTTGATCGTTTTGAAGAAGGGCCCGACGGCCGCGTGGTTGTAGCAGCTCCCGGTTCCGCTTATTCTTGCGCGTTGACCCGCAGCCCAGCACTGCGCGCAATGGCTGAAATGAGACGCTGACGCTGCTCAGCGCCCATTTCCTGCCTGATCGCGATGTTCAGGGCTTCTTTCGGATTGTCCGACATCAGCGCTTGGGCAATCAGCGTTCGTGTCTTGTTGTTCATGCCAACCGTGGCGTCCATGACCGGGCGCAGGATCGACGCCGCCGCATCCCCGAAGCTCAGGTTGCCGGCGCTGCGCATAACTGACGGCAAGCCCGCCGCCGCCTGCCCGACTTCATCGATGTCGGCTTGGTTTTGCGCCGTCCGGCTGCCCTGAATCGCCTTGTTCTGCGTGTTCCACATCGCGCCTTCGCGATGCATCCGGTTGGTGAAGGTGTCAGGGTTGACCGCCATTGCCCGTGCCTCTGCCGCCCCCTTGGTGCTTCGGAACGGCTTTGAGCGGTCAGCCGTGGGCGACGGGTTGGCTTCTATCTTGGCAAGCGCCCGATCCGCATAGCCCACGCGGGCCTGTGCCTGCTGTTCGGGCGTCATGGACCGGAAGCGTGCAACGGTGTCGTCAGCCCGCGCACCAGGCCGGCTCATCTCGGCCCCCTGTGAAATCGCGTCAATCTCCCGGCTCGCCTTGGCGAACCCGTCATTTGCTGCCCGGTAGGCGTCCGATCCGGTCTCAAGCGCCTTGTCGAGCGCGTCATGCACCTTCTTGAGTTCACGGTATTCGTTGTTGCGGCCAGCACGCAGCGCCTCGCCCATCATGTCACCCACGTCCTGCTTGACGCCAAGCACCCGGTCAAAGTCGCTCAGCGTGCGGCGCGTCTCACCCTGCCCGAGAGACGATGCATTCGCCTCAAGGCGGTTGAGAACGCGCGATAGCCTGCCGTCGATCCCGTCTCCTGCAACCCCGCTGTTCGCCATGCCTCCGATACGCGCATTGATCACGTCGATAGCGCCACGCACATCCACCGGGCCGGCAGCATCACGGGCCGCGTCGTAGGCCGCATTCGCCGTGTCGCTGCGCATCTTGATCAAGGCCGCTTCCCGCTTGGCCGCAGTATCGCCGCCGGTGTCAAAGCCCTCTTCGATGAACCTTGCCACCCGGCTGCCCTGATCCATCTGCCGCCGCTCCAGAAACTCGGTGATCCTCGATGCTTCACCATCCGCAGAGCGCGCAATGCCAGAAGCTCGGCGCGCGCCAGCGTCCCCCATGGCGTCCATGGCCCGGAATTCCGGCTGGCCCTCAAGGGCGGCTTGCGCCACCTCCTGCGCGACCTCATCGGCGGATTTACCGCTGCGATTGATCGTCTTGGCAATGGCTGCGTTCGCGCGCACGTGGTCGGGAACATCGGCAATGCTCGAAAGCAGACCGCGACCGAGCCCATAAACGTGCCGGGCCGAAGATATCGCCTTGGGAGCAACCGCCCCCAAGAGCCCGCCCATCGCCGCGTCGTCCATCGCCTTTTCGCCCCGATCCTCAGCGCCCTCGCCGCGACCAGAGCCGTACAGGGCGCCTTCCGCCGCCCCGAGACCCACGCCGCGCGCCAGCAGCCCGAGGCCCGTTTTCGCCGCTGTCAGCGGCGCTGTGGCCATGGCTGAGGTGATCGCCCCCGCAATTTCCGCGCCGCCCGAGGTCCAAGGATAGGCCTCACTGTCTTTTTCCAGAGCCGCGCGGGCGAATTCCCGGTTGAACCGGCGATCATCCTCACTGCCGCCCGCCAGTCCGAGAGCCTCATCACCCCACTGGAACGTTGCCCCTTGAAACGCGCCCCCGGCGGCTGCGCGTCTGCGGCTCGGCTCGATGCGGTTTTTCAGAAGCTCGCGCGAAGTCATAGCCCCGGTGACAGGATCCATGAAATAGCCTTCCGGCGGCTCCGGCGGGCCCTGGGTCTTGGCCGCCTGCTTTTCTGCCAGCTTCTTGCGCGCAAGGGCAACAAGCGCGGCTTTGCGCAATTCCTCATCGAGAGGTTGGCGTTGCCGTTTCTTTTCCGCCGCAAGCTCCAAAAACCGCCGCGCAGCACGGACGTCGCCGGCACGGTCTGCACGTCGCGCGGCCCCCATCAATTCCTCGTAACTCGCGTTGCTCACTTCGCCGCCCCCTTGCTGATTTGATCAACTCTTTCGAAAAACTGCGTATGACTTTCGCCTTCCCGCCTTGTGAATGTTTCTCCTGGCGTGTGCACGCAAATGACGTCCTCCCGCCAAACACCGCTCGCGCCCGGACACAAGATGGTTCGGATGATCTGAAAGCTCCGAGGTGCGACAACTGTTTTTTCGAGATTTTCGACGCGTGAGCCCAACCGCTTCATTTGCCACCCTCACCCAGATCATCCGCGTCAGGGCCGGCTGCCGGGCGACCATTCGTAATCCGATTGCCGCGCCGCGCGACTTCTTTCAAGATGGCGCTTAGCTCGCTGCCGCTGCCGGCGAAGATCACGTCAAGCTGCTCAGATTCCGGCGATTGCTGGATACTCAACTCGCAACCCTCCCAAACGAAATCTTGCGGCAACAAGCTTTTGGCTTCGCTCCTGCAACGATCCTCGCTCCATGCACTTGGCGCGCGTACCCACACGAAATTTCCGTCAGAGCGTTTGGCTTCCAGCTTTTTTACCCTTTTATCGATGATGCTCATTTAGTTGCCTCCAGTGCCGCAATACGGCGCTCAATTTCGGTGAGTTCGAGAGTGCGACGGAACTGTTCAACCACCGCCATGACCGAAGCGGCTTCCATGGGGGTTATCTCGCCGCAAGAAACCGCCTGAAGAATTGCCCGCGCAGCGCTTGCCGCGTCGTCCATCGTCTCGATGGTAGGCAGGGAAAACGAAATGGCCGCGTCCTTTTGTGGCGGCGCAATCCGCTCCAAGCACAACCGCAGTGCCGTTGTGTCGCCGGTTATAGCCAAGTCGATAGCCTTCCGGGTCAACGCCTCGGCTTCACCTTGAAGAAGATCCTGAACGGCCTTCGTAGCCTTGTGGCGAGCACCTTGAGGTTTCCCGGGATTGCCGCGAGCGAAAGTCCCATCCGAATTTCGTCCGTTTTTTCGGGTCATCGCCAAATTCTCCGCCAATGTTTGCCTTGAGCGAAAACCTTCGGAAGTGCGTGCACCCCGCCTCTGAGGGCGGGTGCAACGCACGGGGTATAAGGGGTATATGTTGCACCCCCGTTGGCGGGGCGTTGGCGGGGGGTTGTACCGGGGGTTGCGCCTTGTGTTGCACCTGCGTTGCACCCACAACATCTAGTCATTGCACTGACCTTTCCGTGCTATGTGCTTCCTGGCTTTCTGACCGCTTCCGTGTTCTCCGACGATGATGTCACCACGCCCAAACAAGGTTTCCATGGCGCTGGCTAGGGCGCGTTTCGTGCAACCTTCGGCTTCCGGTGACGCTTGCGTGACGCATCCCGTGACACTTGCCGTGCACCCCATTGCCACCCCGCTTCCAAGCGTCACAAGCGTCACAAGCGTCACACCTATTGATTTCATTGACTTTTCCGTGACGCTTGGTGACGGGTGTGACACATGGGACGTTGCCGCGTGACGGATGTGACGCTTGTGACGCTTTTTTCGGGGCAGACGGGCAAGGTACGTCATGACGTGTACCTCCCCACTGCGCCGCGCAGATCACCGACAGCGTAGAAGCGGTATGCTCTGTCCTGTTGCGGTCTCACGCCATAAGGCTTGAGCAACGATGCAATCATGCGCGTGGTGATCGGCTCGCCACCCTTCCAGACGGCCCACGGTCCATCGTCTATCGCCACCAGTTCGGCCACGAGATCATTACTTTTGATCCGGTCGCCCTTCCACCGGTCCAGGATGTCGGCAATGTCAGTCAGCAGCATGACGCCCTTGGACTTCGGTTCGTCACCGGCCCGCGCTGCGGCCATGCCCACCAGCGCCGCGCGGATGCTTTGAGGCCAGTCACCGCCCGCCGCGTCCGCAATGGCACACAGGCACCGTGCATTGTCTTGCGCCCGGTCATTCAGGCTTTCGGGCATGTCAGGGTCGGCATTGGCCAGCGCGATTTCATTATCTGCCACCCACCGCGCCAGCATTCGGCGAACCGGAAGCAATTCGGCAACCCGGCTGGCCCGCATTCTTTCGACGGTTTCACTGCCCTCCTTGCGCTTGAGTTGAACGACAAGCGCCCGGTCTTCCAGCGTGTCCGGCAAGTTGCCGATCATGGCCACGGCCTTCGGAGCCCAGACGTTGAACCGTTTCGGTTCATGGTCGTCGCCCTCACAGCGCCACACAAACGCCAATTGCCGGTTGTGCCCGCCGTTGATCATGCCGCGCATTTCAATGCGTTCCTCAAGGAAGGTATCGGCCTCATCGATCAACAGCGTCGGCTTGTGCTTCTCGATCAGGCGGAACAGAACCGCCGCCGTGATATTCGCCGCAATTTCTGCTTTCGGTGACAAGGCGTGAACAACAGCCATGGCCGTCGATTTGCCGCACCGTTTTTCCGGCGATGTGAAAGCCAGAACCGGACTGATATCCGCCGCGTCATGTGCCCAGGCGTGAACGATCCAGGCCGCTATCAGCGGTGCCGCGTGATCGGGCAGGACGCAGAACCGCTCAATCGTCGTGACCAGCGTGTGCAACAAGTCAGAGCCATTGACCGGCTGTTCCCAAGGCTCGACCTCCTCAAAGTCGGAGTTTCCATCCGTCCTCCGGTCCTCATAGGGACGCAGCTTTTCAACCTCAGCGTCCAGCGTTGTCAGTCGGATCTTGTGTTCCTTGGCGAAAGCCTCGCGCGCTTGGTCGTATTCGACCGGCGACAGCTTGGCCATGACAGCGATAGCCTTTTGAACGTCCACCGGTTTCTCGGGGCAACCGGCATCCAGGTAAGCGTCAAAACCTCCGTCCATCACGCCGCCTCCGATTGCTCGAAGCCCAAGGCCGCGTCGGCGGTCATGCAGGCGGTTTCGTGATCCAGCGAGCGTAAGGCCATGAACGCCAGCGCCGCACGTTCCTCGGGCGCAAGACGGACCTTCGCCCACTGTGAAAATCCGACCCATCCGCCGGACGTGCCCAGCGTGAGGCAGTAGCCCATCATGCGGGCCGCAGCCTTGTGCTGCGGCTTCGCCCACCTGCTCATTGCCGAGCGGCCCCGCCTCTGCGGAGAAGGCTGGCCCTGATGGGCCAGCTTGAGTTTCTCGTTACCCATGGCAGCTCTCCCCGAAGACCAGCCGGGCCAGCACAAGCGCGGTGCTGTAGGGCAGGCCGGTCCTGTACTGGATGCGCCGGACTTGGATTTCCTCTTTCGGGGCGATGCTCGGGGAGAATTGGGTTTCGGTCTTCTGCTTCTTTGCCATGTTGGCACCTCTTGGTTGCGAGGCGTCAGCGGCGGTGCTAAGATGCGGTCACGTCCCGCCAAGAACGTAATTTCGCAAGCCCCGTGCGCCTTCGGCCTCGGGGTTTGCTTATGCGGCTTCGCGGGCCGCTTCGGCTTTTTGAATGACTTGCTCAATCCAGCTTTGGCGCCAACGGCTCATGCCGCCAATCTTGATCGGCTTCGGAATTGTGCCGTCTGCGACGCGGCGCCAGAAAGTTGACACTGACCCGCCAATCATTTTGGCGCCATCCTTGTCACAAATCAGGGGGTCGGTATTTGCCATTTGTCAGCCCTATGCTTGGGCGGTCTCTGACAGGGCTTACAAGTGAAAGACTTTGCCAAAGAACGCGCCCGGTTGCGGTGTGCTGACAATCTATGGGGTGCTTTGGCTTTCCTCACGTATAGGAAAGTCAGAAAATTTGGCCTCTGCTATCCCTGTCCCGCAACCGGCGCCACGCATTCACCGTTGCATCGGTCTGCCAATTCTCGCCGATTGCCAAAGTCATATCTCCGACAAACCGGTGAAACGCTGAACCTTCACTTGGCTTTACTGGTGGCACACCTACGTGATCCGCCCAAATCCTTCGGCATCTTGAAACGAGCATGACTTTTTTCCAAGTATCGCTAGCTTGCTCCTTAGGGGCAAATTCTTCAAGTTGCGCAATGGCCTGCCGCGCCACGGATATTGCATCAACGCCAATTTTCTGGCCTTTGCCGCGATAGGCCAAGTCTGGATCTGTACCGTGCACGCAGCCGAATATCCAACCCGTCAGCCAGTCCAATGGCCTAGAAACACTTACCGGTTCGAGAGTTCGGTTACCGTTATCTTCAGGTAACTCCGCGAAAGCGACCAGTTTCTCGAAACACGTTCGGGAATCATTGAGCGCATCTAGGTTTTGGGAGAAGGCGTAATTGAGAGAACGTCTTACATCCGGATGAAGGCGCGCATTTGCAGAAATCAGCTTGCCTAGCGCATCTTCGAAATCTTTGAGCAATTGGTCTTGCTGAGTATGATCGGCAACCTTGGCCTTACCCACTTGGCCAAACCGGCTTGTAAATTCGTCACCGTCAAGTTCGCCGATAATCCAATCTCTACAGAGCAACGCACGATCCCAATCTGACAACTGCCATGTTGGAACGTGTTCTTCTATGACTGCCACAATTTCTTGGTGATGGTCCGACTTCACCTAGCCAACCTCACGATTTTTCCGGCTTGTCCAATGCAATAGCGGCCCCACGCGTCCATTAACGTTTTGCGGCGCTCGAAAAGGTCACTGCGCGCATAGGCGCGCTCAACACGGTCGCCCACGGCGTGTGACAAGGCAGCCTCGGCAACTTCGCGGTCCGCATGAACGCTTTCGGATGCCCAATCGCGAAACGCGCTGCGCATACCGTGGACGGTCACATACTCGTATCCCGCCTTCTGCATGAGGGATTTGAAGGCCGCGTCCGACAGCGCCCGCGCCGTCCCGCCGGTGCTCTTTGAGGGCGAGGGGAACACGATTGCAGGATCTAGACCCCGCACCGATGTAAGCACCTCAAGCGCGGCGGCGGAGAGCGGCACCCGGTGCAGCTCACCCCGCTTCATGCGCTCCCCCGGGACGGTCCAAGTGGCGTCCTCGAACTCACCCCAAATCGCACCCCGAACTTCGCCGCTACGGCTGGCGGTCAGCACGACGAACCTAAGTGCCAGTGCCGAGACACTCGACCGGCTTTTGAGCGCCTCCATGAACTCCGGGATTTCCTGCCAAGGCAAGGCGGGCATGTTGCGTGGCTTGTGACGAACCAGAGGAAGGGCCTTCTTCAGGCCGTTCACAGGGTTCTCTCCTGTGTAATGGCCCGCGCCCTTGGCCCAATCGAAGACACTGCTGATCCGTTGGCGGAGCCGCTTGGCCGTTTCATGCTTTGCTGTCCAAATAGGCGCAAGCACAGCGTGGACATCCGCAGTGGTAACGTCCTGAATCTGCGTGCGGCCAAATTCGGGAAACGCGTAGTTTTCCAGCGTGCCGATCCATGTCTGCGCGTGCTTTGCGTTGCGCCATGTGGGCAGCAATGACTGATAGACGCGCCGGGCCGCTTGCTCGAACGTCAGCGTCTCTTTGTTCTTTTCCGCGCCCGGATCGCCGCCAGTCCGTGCAATCTTGCGAAGTTCCCTTGCCGTGTCCCTGGCCTCGGCCAAGGAAACGTGGCTGACTGACCCCAAGCCGCCCTCCCAGCGGAGCGGGTTTCCACCGGCAGTAATTCGCCCCTTGATGCGCGTTCGCAATATCCAGGACTTGGCCCCGGTTGGCCCCACGCGGAGGTACAACCCCTCCCCGTCGCCGTACATTCCCGGCTCCCTGATAGTTTCGACTTTTCTAACTGTTAGCTTCGGCATGGTCTGTCCCGCCATTTGTCCCGCCACTTATCATAGGACCGATTGCGACAACCTGCAATTACATGAACCATATGGATGGCAAAAATCTCGAAGATACGCAATATTTTGGGGTTCAATGCGATGACGTGCGACAAGGGCTTAGTAGACCTAGGCTCCACCAAATCCCGCCAGCATCGGCGTGCAGAAAAGACCGGGGCCCGGCCCGGTCTTTTGCGTTTCCGGCCACTGTTCCGGCCGACCTGTCGAAGCTCAGGCCAGGAGGTGGTTGCGGCGCGCGCCGGGCCGATGCCCGCCGCGCCACTGGGCAGCAAAACCTGATCCGACCCTTGCCTTTGGCCATGGAGACTTATCCTCCTCTGTCATAAGCTGCGGTAAAACCGCAGAGCAGGGAGTGAGCATGTTCAAATTCGGCCGGTTTTTGGCAGTGGGGGCGGCCCTGGCCAGCCTGACCCTCGAAGCGCGGGCGCTCGAACGGGTGCAACTTCGGCTCGTCGGCCTCGAGTCGGAAGCGGATACCGCCGCGCTGGGTGAGAGCCTGCAATCTGCTTCGGTACTGAATACGCTGGAGAAATCCCCGGACACCGTGCCGCGCGACGTGGTTGCGGCGGCGCGGGCCGATTACACCCGGCTGGTCGAAACGCTTTATGCCCAGGGCTATTACTCGGCCGTCGTCCGCATTGGAATCGACGGACGCGAAGCGGCGCTGATCGACCCGTTCCAGGAACCGGCGACGATTGACGAGGTGATCGTCTTTGTCGATCCCGGCCCCCGCTTCCGGCTGGGTCAGGCGCAGATCGCGCCCCTGGGTGGCGACAATCCGCCGGTCGAGGAATTTCGCAGCGGCGCACCGGCGCTGGCCACCGTTGTGCGCAATGCCGCACAGACCGCCGTGGGCGATTGGCGTGAGCGCGGTTTTCCCAAGGCCGAGATCGTCGATCAATCAATCGCCGCGCGCCATCCGACGGCCCGGCTTGACGTGGATGTGCGTATCGCGCCGGGCCGCCGGGCCCGTTTCGGCGACACCACCGTCACCGGCCAGACCACGGTGCGCGAGCCCCGGGTGCGCCAGATCGCCGGGCTGCCCAAGGGCGAGCGCTATGCCACCAGCGAGGTCGAGCGCGCCGCCGGGCGGCTGCGCAAGACCGGCACCTTCCGCTCGGTGCAGATCGATCAGGCCGAGGCGGTCGAGCCGGATGGCACGATCGACATGGAAATCACCGTCATCGATCGCAAGCCGCGCCGCATCGGCGGCGGCGTCGAGGTATCGACCTTTAGCGGGCTCAACCTCACCGGCTATTGGCTGCACCGCAATTTCCTCGGCGGGGCCGAGCGGTTTCGCGTCGAGGGCGAGATCAGCCAGATCGGACTTCAGGCAGAGGGAATCGATTACGCGCTGTCGTTCCGGTTTGAACGGCCGGCGGTCTACGGCCCCGACACGCTGTTTTTTGCCGAGGCCGGTCTCGCATATGAGGACGAGCCCGATTACCTCGAGCGCCGGGCCGAGCTGACGGTCGGTGTCTCGCGGCAGTTCAACGAATTTCTCACCGGTGAGCTGGGTCTCGGCCTCAGCTATTCCGAAGTGACCGACCGGTTTGCCACACCGGAGACCACGCGCACGCTGCAAATCGTGTCGTTGCCCACGGCGCTGACCTATGACAAGCGCGACGATCCACTCGACGCCACCAGCGGCTTTTTCCTGCGCGGCGCCGCCACACCGTTTTATGAAACCGTCGATGGAGCTCCGGGCGCGCATCTCACCTTTGATGGCCGGGCCTATCGCGCCTATGGCCAAGAGGAACGCTTTGTCACCGCCACCCGGCTGCAACTGGGGGCGCTGGTCGGCCCCGAGGCCGAGGATGCGCCGCCGGGCATGCTGTTTTATTCCGGTGGCGGCGGCACCGTGCGGGGCCAGCCTTATCAATCGCTCGAGGCCGATTACGACGGGGTTTCGCTGGGCGGCCGCTCCTTTGCCGCCGCCTCGGGCGAGCTGCGCTATGGCGTGACCGACACCATCGGCGTGGTGGCTTTTGCCGACGCCGGTTACGTCGGCGCCGAGCTGTTCGAAGACGGCGAATGGCACGCCGGCGCGGGGCTCGGCCTGCGGTACAAGACGCCGGTCGGGCCGATCCGGCTTGACGTCGCGGGCCCGGTGGCCGGCGACACCGGCGATGGCGTACAAATTTATATTGGGATTGGTCAGGCCTTCTGATGCGGATTTTCCTGCTTTGTCTTTTGTTTCTCGCCCCTGCCGCCGCCGTCGCCCAGACCAGTGAAAGCGACCGTGGCTTCATCCAGGGCATTCTCGAAGACGCGCTTTCGGCGCCCGGGCGCGAGGTCCGCCTGGAGGGGTTTGCCGGTGCGCTGAGCTCGCGCGCGACGATCGACGAGATCACCGTCACCGATCCCGATGGCGTCTGGTTCACCGCCCGGGGCGTCGGCCTGTCGTGGAATCGCAGCGCCCTGCTGCGCGGCCGGGTCGAGATCGAGGAGATCTCGGTCGAGGAGATCGCCCTGCCCCGCCTGCCCTTGCCCAGCGAAGGCGAGATGCCTGCTCCCGAGGCCAGTGGCGGCGGCGCCTTTTCGCTGCCCGAACTGCCGGTTTCGGTCCAGATCGACGAAATGCGGATCGACCGGGCCATCCTCGGCGAGCCGCTGTTCGGCGAGGCCGCCGAAATGGCGTTCACCGGCAGTGCGCAGCTGGCCGGCGGCGCCGGCGAAACCCGGCTCGAGGTGCGGCGCCTTGACCGCGAGGGCTCTTTCACCGTCGATGCCGCTTTTGACAACGCCAGCCGCGAACTTGCGCTCGATCTCGATCTGAGCGAGCCGGAAAACGGCATTGCCGCGAATTTGCTCGAGCTTCCCGACCGGCCGTCGGTGGCGCTGAGCGTCGAAGGCAACGACCCGATCAGCAATTTCACCGCCGACATCCTGCTGGCCACCGCCGGCGAAGAGCGGCTGTCCGGCCAGGTCCGGCTGGGCAGCAGCGAGGATGGCGCCGCCTCCTTTGCCGCCGATCTGTCCGGCGACATCGCGCCGGTCTTTGCGCCGCAGTTCCGCGAGTTCCTGGGGAGAGACGTGGCGCTCGTGGCCAGCGGCCAGCGGCGTGCCAGCGGAGCGATGAGCCTCGATGCCCTGCGCGTCCAGGCCGCCGCCATGACGATCGAGGGTGAGGCCCGCATCGCCGCCGACGGCTGGCCGGAAAGCTTCAACCTCGACGCCGAGATCACCCCGCCGCAGGGCGACACGGTGATCCTGCCGCTGCCGGGGGATCTGACTTCTGTCGCCGGCGCCTCGCTGACCGCGACCTTCGACGCCTCGGCCGGCGATGTCTGGTCGCTCAACGGCGCGGCGCGCGGCTATCAGCAGGCCAGCCTGAGCATCGAGCGGGTCGCCTTTGACGGCACCGGCACCATCAAGCGCGACGATCAGAGCGTGACCGGCGGCGTGTCGGTCAACGCCGAGGGCATCGCCCCCGCCGACGCCGCCCTGGCCCGCGCGATCGGGGCGCAGGTGCGCGGCGCGCTCAACTTCGGATGGGCCAACGGCGCGCCGCTGCGGCTGCGCGACATCGCCCTGACCGGGGCCGACTATGGCCTCACCGGCTCGACCGTGATCAGCGGCCTGCAAGCCGAGGCGCCGCTGACCATTGCGCCGGATGTGACGCTGGCGGCAGAAAACCTCGGTCGGTTCGCCGATCTCGCGGGCGTCGCGCTGACCGGGGCCGCCGAACTGGCGATCACCGGGCGGATCGAGCCGCTGACCGGCGTGATCGACCTGGTGCTCGACGGCGCGACCGACGATCTCGGCGCCGGCATCGCCCAGCTCGATCCGTTGCTGGAAGGCGAGGGCGTCCTGCGTCTCGGGGTGTTGCGCAACGAAGACGGGCTGCGCGCCGATCCGCTGACCATCCGCACCGATCACGCCAGCATCACCGGCATGGCCAACCTGCGCACCGGCACCTCGTCGGCCGAGCTCACCGCCCGCGTGCCCGATCTGTCGCGCGCTGTCGAAGGCTTTGAGGGCGCGGCGGAAATCACGGCGCAACTGGCACAGGATGGCGACGTCTGGAGCATTACGGCCGATGCCCTGCTGCCGGGTGAGACGACCGCCAGCTATCGCGGCTCGGTCACTGGCGATGGCCAGTCCTCGCTGGTGGTCGCCGGTGAGGCCGCGGCGGTGGTGCAACGACTGTCGGCCTACACGCCGCTGGCCGGGCGCACGCTTTCCGGGGCAGCCAATCTGACGCTCGAAGGCCAGGCCGACGTGCTGGCGCAGAGCTTTGACCTGACCGTCGAAGGCGCCCTGCGCGATCCGCGTTTCGGCGTGCCCCAGGCCGAGGCCCTGCTGCCCGGGCTGACCCGGATCGATCTTTCGGCCGAGGGCGCCGTCGGCGGCACGATCACCATCCGCGAGGCGGTCATCGACGGCCAGGAGATCGACGCCCGGGTGACCGGAGGCTTCGGGCCCGAGACCGGCGACGTCGCCTTCGATCTCACGATTGCCGATCTGGGCCTGGCCCTGCCCGACCTCTCGGGCCCGGCCGAACTGACCGGCACGGCGCAACGCCGCGACGCAGTCTGGCAGATCGACACCGAGGCCAGCCTGCCCGGCGGCACCGGCGCCAGCTATTCCGGTACGATCTCCGGCGATGGCGAAACCTCGCTGCTGATCACCGGCCGCGCCGAGGCGCGGGTCGCCGAGCTTGGGGCCTTTTCCGGGCTCGCCGGGCGCGATCTCGGGGGCGCGGCTTCGGTCACGCTCGAGGGCCGCGGCGATATCGTGCGGCAGAGCTTCGACCTGACAGCCAGCGGCAACCTGCAAAGCCCGCGCTTTGGCGTGCCGGTGGCCGAAGGGCTGCTGCGCGGCACAACGGCGTTCGATCTTTCGGCGGCCGGGGAGATCGGCGACGAGATCACCATTCGCCGTGCCGTGATCGTCGGCGATCAGCTTCAGGCCAATGTCAGCGGCGCCTTCGGCCCGAGGACCGGCGATCTGACCTATCGCATCGCGGTGGCCGATCTCGGTGTCGCCCTGCCCGATCTGCCCGGTCCGGCCAGCGTGACCGGCACGGCGCAACGCGACGACGCGGTCTGGCAGGTTGCGGCCGAGGCCAATCTGCCGGGTGACACCGGCGCACGCTTTGACGGCACGATCACCGGCGACGGCCAGACCGAACTGCGCGCCGACGGCCGTCTCGAGGCCCGCATCGCAAGGCTCGACGCCTTTTCGCCGCTCGCCGGCCGCGCCTTGGGGGGCGCGATCTCGGTGACGGCGCAAGGTTCGGTTGATGCCCTGGCCGGCAGTTTCGACATCGCGGCCGATGGCACCGTCACCAGCCCGGTCTTTGGCGTGCCGACGGTGGAGCCGCTGCTGCGCGGCACGTCGCGTTTCGACGTCAACGTCGCCCGCGGTGCCAGCGGCGCGCTGACCTTCCGCAACCTGGTGTTCGACGGTCAGGCCCTCGACCTCCGTCTCGACGGCGGTTTCGGCGGCGGCAGCAGCAGCCTGAGCTATCGCGTCGCGGTGGCCGACCTGGGCATTCTGGTACCCGATCTGCCGGGCCCTGCAACGCTCTCGGGCACCGCCGATCAACAGGGCGACCGCTGGCGCATCGACGCCTCGGGCACCGGCCCGGGCGGCATCCAGCTGGCGGCGCGCGGCAGCGTGGCCCAGGATTTCTCGCGCCTCGATGTCTCGACCGAGGGCCGGGTGCCTTTGGCGCTGGCCAATCGGCGGCTTCAGGGACAGGCGCTGAGCGGCTTTGTCAGCTTCAATCTCGCGGTCAACGGCCCGCCGGCGCTGAGCTCGGTCTCGGGCCGGCTGAGCCTGGCCAACGCGCGACTGGCGCTGCCGGCCCAGAATATCGCGGTGACCGGCATCACCGGGCAGGCCGATCTGGCCGGTGCCCAGGCGCGGCTGGCGCTGACCGGCAATATCTCGAGCGGCGGCCAGCTGCGGATTTCCGGGCCGATCGCGCTCGAGGCGCCTTATACCGCCGATCTCGTAGCAGAGCTGGCCAATGTCACCCTGCGCGATGCCGCGCTCTACGAGGCCCAGCTTGGCGGCCGCGTCACCCTGAGCGGGCCGCTGGCAGGCGGCGCGCGGATTGGCGGCGCGATCGACATCGCCACCGCCGAGCTGCGCATCCCCGACATCGGGCCCTCCTATTCGGCGCTTGACGGGCTGCGCCACATCAACCCGCCCGCCGATGTCCGCCAGACCCTGCGGTTCGCCGGGCTCGAACCGGTGGACGAGACGGCAAATGCCATCGGCCCGGATTATCCGCTCGATCTGCTGGTGCGGGCCCCCAACCGCATCTTTGTGCGCGGCCGGGGCCTCGACGCCGAACTCGGCGGCAGCCTGCGGCTCACCGGATCGACCAATGATATCGTCCCGATCGGCAGCTTCTCGTTGATCCGTGGCCGGCTCGACCTGCTGGGCAACCGGCTGACGCTGACCCAGGGCGATGTGCAGATACGCGGCAGCTTTGACCCTGTGGTCGCCTTCGCGGCGACAACCCAGGTCGGCGAGGTCGATGTCACGCTGCGGCTCGACGGGCTGGCTTCGGCGCCCGACCTGACGGTGACCGCAGACCCGGATTTGCCCGAGGAAGAGGCGCTGTCGCTCCTGCTCTTCGGCCAGGACGTGACCTCGATTTCGGCCTTCCAGGCAGTTCAGCTTGCCTCGGCGATCCGCACGCTCTCGGGGCAAGGCGGCCTCGGCCTCACCGGCACGCTGCGCGAGGGCCTGGGGGTCGACGATCTGGATATCGCCACCGATGCCGAAGGCAACACCGAAGCCAGCGTCGGAACCTATATCTCGGAGCGGGTCTATACCGATGTCACGGTGTCGAGCGACGGCACCAGCGAAATCAACCTGAACCTCGACCTGACCGATGACGTCACCGTGCGCGGACGGCTGGGCAACGATGGCGACACCGGACTCGGCATCTTTTACGAGCGCGATTACTGACGTCGCCTTGGCCGGCGGGATGTGCCAGAACGGGGCGATGCAAGAGAGCTTTGTCATATCGCCGCAGAGCGCCCTGCTGACGCCAGAGGCGCGCGGGCTCGCTGCGCTGGTCCAAGCCCTCCGGCACGGCGGCGCGCTGCATCTGTCACAGGCAGCGGGGCCGCTGGCCATGGACGGTCCGCCGATGCTGTTCTGCGAGACCTCCGGGTCCTCGGGCGCGCCCAAGGTGATCCGGCGACGGCCCGAAAGCTGGCAGCGCTCGTTCGAGGTGACCGCAGGGCTCTTTGGCCTCGGCCCCGCCGCGCGCTATGCCTGCTTTGGCGATCTTGGCCATTCGCTCACGCTCTACGCCCTGCTCGAAGCGTTTCATCTCGGCGCCGATGTGGCGGCGCTGGCCGGAATGCGGCCCCGCGCGCAGGCGCAATATCTGGCCACGGGGCGGATCAGCGTGATCTATGCGACACCGACACAGCTGCGGCTGCTGCTGCGCGGCGCCGCGACGGCGGGGATCGCGGAATTCCCCGCGCTGCGCCATATCTTCTGCGGCGGCGGCGCGCTCGACAGCGCGTTGCAGGGCCAGCTTCGGGCGCGGTTCGAGACGGCCGATCTGCGGGTTTTCTTTGGCGCCAGCGAGACCAGTTTCATCACCATGAGCGAGGCCGGCACGCCCGCCGGATCGGTCGGCCGCGCCTATCCCGGCGTAGACTTGCGGATCGATGCGCCGGCGGGCGAAACCGGCGAGATCTGGGTCGCCAGCCCCTATCTCTTCGACGGCTACGCCAGCGGCGCCGCTGCCGACACCCGGCGCGCGGGCCGCTGGCTGAGCATCGGCGAGATGGGCTATCTCGACGCGGCCGGCCATCTGTTCCTGCGCGGCCGCAAGAGCCGCATGGTCACCGTCGCAGATCACAATGTCTTTCCCGAGGAAATCGAGGCGGTGGTGGCAGGGCAGCCCGGCGTCTCGGCCTGCGCGGTGGTACCCCGCCCCGATGCCGCAAGGGGCCACCGGATGATCGCCTTCGTCCAGGGCACCGCGCCGGAGGCGGCCCTGCGCGCCGCCTGCCGCGCCGTCCTGCCGCCGCAGGCCGTGCCGCAGCGCTTCATCCGCATTGATGCCCTGCCCCTCCTGCCGGCCGGCAAGCCCAACCTCGCGGCCTTGGCCAGAAGGGCCGAGGCATGAGCCACATCCTCGCCGCCCGCCGCAGCGCCGTGGCGCCGCGCAACGGCGCCTTCGCCACGCTGGAGCCGCACGACATCGCCACACCGGTGATCGACGCCCTGCTGGCTGATGCCGGCCTTGCCCCCGAGGATATAGGCGAGTTGATCCTGTCAAACGCCCTCGGCGCCGGCGGCAATCCGGCGCGCGTCACCGCCCTGGCGGCGGGCCTGCCGCAGCGCGTCGCCGGGCTCACCATCGACCGGCAATGCGCCGGCGGCCTCGACGCGCTGCTGCTCGCCGCGGCCATGGTGCAAAGCGGCCTGCATGAGGTGGTGATCGCCGGCGGCGCCGAAAGCTATTCCCGCCGCCCGCAGCGCTTGCGCAGCTTCGCCGACGGCCGCCCGCCCGAACCCTACGACCAGGCCCGCTTCACCCCCTGGCCGGAACGTGACCCCGGCATGGCAGAAGCCGCCGACCGCCTGGCACGAGACCAGGGGATCAGCCGCGAGACACAGGACACCTGGGCCATCGAAAGCCACCGCAAGGCGCTCGCCGCCACAGCTCCCGGCATCGTCGAGATCGCCGGCCTCACCAGAGATCCCTTCACCCGCGCCCTCACCCCCCGGCTCTGCGCCCGCGCACCACAGGTCCATGGCACGATCACCGCCGCCAACATGGCCGTGGCCGCCGATGCCGCGGCCTTCGTTCTGGTGGTGTCAGAGCGTGTGGCCCAGGGCCGCCAAAGCGCCGGGATCATCGCCGGCAGAACCCTCGGCGGCCCCCCGGACATGCCCGGCCTCGCCCCGGTGGCCGCCATAGAAGCTGTCCTGGAGGGCACCCCGGCTAACACGCTGATAAGCGCCGAGATCATGGAAGCCTTTGCCGTCCAGGCCATCGCCTGCCAACAGGGCGCGCAGCTCCCCCGAGAGATCGTCAACCGCGATGGCGGCGCCCTGGCCCGTGGGCATCCCATAGGCGCCAGCGGCACGATTCTCGCGGTCGACCTGTTTCACCAGCTGCGCAAGACGCCCGGCACCGGCCTCGCCGCCATCGCCTCCGCCGGCGGCCTCGGCACCGCCCTGCTTCTGCGCACCCAGGGCTGATCCAAGTCCCCTGGTCTTCTTCTCTTTGAAAATACCGCCGGGGGGTCCGGGGGGCTGGCCCCCCGGGTCTCGGGTCTCAGTCCCCCTGCGCCGGGGTGTTGATCCCCATCTTCTGGAAGTAGCGCTTGATGTTGCGCGCCGCCTGGCGGATGCGCTGCTCGTTCTCGACCATGGCGATGCGCACATAGCCCTCGCCGCGCGGGCCATAGCCGATGCCCGCCGCCACCGCGACATTGGCATTGGTCAGCAACTCCTTGGAAAACTCGAGCGATCCCATATGCGCCAGCGCCGGCGGCAGCGGCGCCCAGGCGAACATCGAGGCGGCCGGCGCAGGAATGTCCCACCCGGCGCGGGCAAAGCTTTCGACCATCACGTCGCGGCGCTTCTGATAGCGGGCGCGGTTCTCGGCCACGATGTCCTGCGGCCCGTTCAGCGCGGCGCAGGCGGCGGCCTGGATCGGAGTGAATGCGCCATAATCGAGATAGGATTTCACCCGCGTCATCGCCGCGATCAGCTTGGGGTTGCCGACGGCAAAGCCCATGCGCCAGCCGGCCATGGAATAGCTCTTCGACAGCGAGGTGAATTCCACCGCCACATCCTTGCCGCCCGGCACCTCGAGGATCGAGCGTGTCGGCTTGCCGTCATAGTAGAGCTCGGAATAGGCCAGGTCGGAGATCACATAGAGATTGTTGTCCTTGGCAAAGGCCACGAGGCGTTCGTAAAACGCCAGGTCCACCGTCTCGGCGGTCGGGTTCGACGGGTAGTTGACCACCAGCACCTTGGGCTTGGGCCGACAATCGGCGACGGCTTTCTCGAGGCTCTCGAAATAGAACTCGTCCGGTGTCGTCGGCACCGCGTGGATCGTGGCGCCGGCCATGATGAAGCCGAAGGTATGGATCGGATACGACGGATCGGGCGCCAGCACCACGTCGCCCGGCGCGGTAATCGCGGTGGCGAGCGAGGCCAGCCCCTCTTTCGAGCCCATGGTCACCACCACTTCGGTCTCGGGATCGAGTTCGACATTGAAGCGGGTGCCGTAGTAATTGGCCTGCGCCCGGCGCAGGCCGGGGATGCCCTTGGATTGGGAATAGCCGTGGGCGTCGGGCTTCGAAGCCACTTCGATCAGCTTGTCGATGACGTGCTGCGGCGGCGGAAGATCGGGGTTGCCCATGCCGAGATCGATCACATCCTCACCCTTGCGCCGCGCCGCCGCGCGCATCGCGTTGATCTCGGCGATGACATAGGGCGGCAGAAGGCTCAGGCGGTAGAATTCATCGGACATGGCAGTATTTCGGTTGTTGTTGGGATGATGCGCCATGGCTTACCCGCCGTCGCCGCCGGTTGATAGCCCGATTCAGGACCAGAGCCGTCCGAAATGGCGAATATTTTCCCTCAGGTCAGCGTGACCACCACCAGGGCCGCCATGCCGAGGTAAGTCAGATGGTGCAGGAACTGGTCCAGACCCAGCGCCAGCCAGAAGCGCGGATCGGCGGTGGTCAATGCCTGCCGGCGCAGCCAGCGTTCCTTGGCCCAGTCGAGATGGTAATGCAGCACCGTCTCGGCCAGGGCGAGCCCGGCCAGAACGCCGGCCCCCACCCCGGTCAGCGCCAGAAGCCCGAAGCTCAGCGCGCCATGGATGCCGGCATGCACCAGGCCGCCGGGGTGGCCGTAGCGGCCCTTGCCGCTCAGCATGAAGGGGGTCTGCAACAGGTAGTCGCCGGCCAGATGCTTGACCTGGAAACCGAGGAGAAGGAGCAGAAGCCATTGCGCCTCGGCGCTCATGGCGCAACCGCGCGATAAAACGCCATGGTGCCCGGCATGTCGATGCCGCCGCCGGCATCGACAAAGGCGGAGAACGCCTCGCGGATCTCGCCGGCGATATGGGCCTTTTGCGCCGCACCGGGTTGTTTCAGGCGATAGAGCGTCGAAATCGGGCCGACGTAAGCCAGTGTCTGCATCAGCGCGTCCAGTCCTCCGGGATGGCGGATTGCGATGGTCTCTTGCCATCCTTCCACCTGACGATAGCCCGCCTGACGCAACAGGCCTGTTACATAGGTCACATCGGCGAAGGCCAGCGGGCCGGGCGGCGGTGTTTCGCCGAGCGGCGGGGACGGCAGCGGGCCAAGGTGCCGTTCGGCAACGCCGAGGGGCAGGGAAAACCACGGGTTGCCCCGCGCCGCCCAGCCGTTGAAGACGATCACCCCGCCCGAGGTCAGCCGCCGGCGCAGGCGTGTCAGCGCCACTACCGGATCGGAAAAGAACATCATGCCGACATGGGCGGCGCAGATGTCGAAGCCGGCGGCATCGAGCGCATCGGTCTGGATGTCGCATTTGGCAAAGGCGAGGTCGCCCCGGCCTTCGGCGCGGGCCCGCGCCAGGCGCAGCAACGGCTCCGAGACATCGAGGCCAAGCACCCGCCCGCCGGGGGCAACCGCATGGGCCAGCGCCAGGCTGAAACTGCCGGCACCGCTGCCGATCTCGAGCACCTGGCGGCCCGGCGCCAGCGGCAGCAGCGCCGCCAGCCGCCGCATCGACTGCCCCAGTAAGAGATCGAGATCGGGCTGGTGTTCGGCCCAATCGGCGCCGGACTGGCCGTTCCAGACGTCATGCGTGGCCCGGTTGCTCACCCGGCCCGTTCCCGGATTGTCGCCAGCGCCGCGCGGGCGTCGGCAAGGTCTGCGGTGGTCATTTCTGCCGGAAACCGCGCCAGGGCCTCGGCCAGCGCCCCGGCCCGGCCCGGATTGATCCGGCTGGCCGAGACATGCGCGCGCAGGGCGCAGAACACCGAGGCCTGTTCTTCCGCCACCGCCAAGGCCTGATCGATGTGCCAGAGCCCCTCGGGCACCTGCCCGCGCTGGGCCAGCAACTCGCCATGCACCCGCAGCACCTCGGGGCGGACAAGGTTTTCCTGGCTGCGTTCGAGCGCGGCCAGAGATTGCCGGGACATTTCCCAAGCCTCGTCCGGAAGGGCGCAATCTTGCGCCAGCCCGGCGCGCAGGGTGAGATAGAGTGGTTGCAGCATGTGGCTGCCCGAGGCGTTGTAGCAGTCAAAGCCGGCGTCGATCTGGCTGCGGCCACGGTCATGATCGCCCAGCCGACAAAGCCCCCAGCCCAAAAGAATCCGCCCCACCCCTTCGTGGAACGGAAACTCGAAACGTTCGGCCAGCGCGGCCGCCTCTTGCGCGGTGGGCAGCAGCCGGTCGAAATCCTGCATCAGGTGATAGGTAAAGGCCGAAAAGGTCAGCGACCGGGCGAGCGAGAACGGGTGTTCGATCCGCCGGGCGATCGAGAGCATCTCGTCACAGCAGCGCAGCGCAGCCTCGGGTTCGCCGAGATACCACAGCCCGCTGCTCAAATAGGCCATGCAGCCCAGCCCCGGATCATCGCCGTAGAGTGCGATATTGCCGGCGCCGTCGCCCTTGGCATAGCCGGCGATGGCCTCTTCCAGGTGGCCCCGCGCCGCGCGCAGGTTGCCCAGCATGAAGGCGGTGGCGCCTAGCGCGCGCCGGGCCTCGAGCGACAGCGCGGCATCGGGCGCGGCATCGCCGGTCAGCGCCATCATCTCCTGCGCCACCTTTTCGGCGGCGATGTATTGCGCGCTCATCTGGCGGTACATCCAAAGCCCGCGGCGCACGGCAAAGCGGTCGGAGGGATGCCCGACACTATCGGCCAGCGCGGCCGCCTCGGCATAAAGCGCGCCGACCGTTTCGGCGCCATACCCGTCGTGCGACGACAGCACCGGCCCCAGTGCCAACAGCATCGCCAGCCGGCGAGCGTCGCGGTCGCGCCCGGCGGGCAGCTTGTCAAGCAGGCTCAGGCCCCGGCGGAAATGCTCGATCGCCTCGCCCTGGGCCGACCGCCGCGCGGCGCGGATGCCGGCGCCCTTCCAGCGTTCCACCGCCTCGGAATAGCGCTCGGCCGCGGTCAGGTGGTTGGCCAGCACACGGTCATCCGCGGTCGGGCTGAGCGCCAGGGTATCGGCCACCGCACCGTGGATCGCGCGCCGCCGCGACTTCGGCTGCGACTGATACGCCGCCTCTTGAATGAGCGCGTGGCGAAAGATGTAGCGGGTGTCGCCGGCCTCGATCGGCTCGATCAGCGCGAGGGCTTCCAGCGTGTCCAGCAAGGCCGCCAGATCGACCGAGTCCCGGCCGGTCACCCGGGCCAGAACTCCGGGATCGAAGATCCGCCCGATGCAGCTTGCCACCTGCGCCACCGGCCGCGCATCGCCCGCCGATTCAAGCCGCGCCGCCAGCACCCCCTGCAAGGTCGCGGGGATGGTCAGCGTGGCGGCGTCACCACTGCCGTCGCCGGCGCGCTTGATCACGTCGCGGGTCAGCTCCGAAACGAACAGCGGCACCCCGTCAGAGGCCTCGACGATCCGATCGCGCACCTCCGGCGCCAGCCCGGCCGAAAGCTGCGCCACCATGCGTTCGGCCGCGCCCCGGCCCAGCCGCGACAGCTCGATCCGGCGCACCGGCCCGTGATGTGCCCAGCCCGGCGCATATTGCGGCCGCGCGCTGGCGAGGATGACCAGAGGCAGATCGGCGGCGGATTCGGCCAGATGGCCGAGCAGCTGATCGCTCAGCGGATCGGTCCAATGCATGTCTTCGAAGACCAGAACCATCGGCGCATGGGCGCAATCGGCGCGCAGGATCTGCGCGATGGCCTCGAACCAGGCCGAACGGCGCAGCTCGGCTGATTGCACCAGTGGCGCAGGATCGAGATCGAGCAGATCGCCGAGACCGCTCAGATAGACCTCGGACGGCAGCCCCTGGTGCGCTGCCAGCGCGGCAAAGCCGTCGCGCCGCTGACCGACCGGGGCATCGGGCAGCACGCCCGCCCGCTCGTAGAGCCACGCCACCATCGGGTAGAGCGTGGCATTGTCGTTGTAGGGCCAGCACTGAAGCTCGTGCCCCTGCCCGCCGCTGCTGCGGCAGGCGCGCAGGAAATGCGCACTCAGGTGGCTCTTGCCGATACCGGCCTCGCCTTCGAGCAGCACGATGCGCAGACCGGCGCCTTCGACCACCTCCTGCCACCAACCGGCAAGCCGGCTGAGCGGCCGGGCGCGGCCCTCGATCGGCGCCTCGCCGAGCCGCGCATTGCGCGCCCGGCCCGGCATCGACTGGATCGAGGCTCCGTCAAGCCGCACCACGCCGACCTCCGAGGTGAAACCCTTGACCAGATGCGGCCCCAGATCGGTCATCGCAAAGCGCGGCTCGGGCAAAAGCGCCGCCGTCGCGCTGTCGATCAGCACTTCGCCGGGAGCGGCCAGCGCCTCGAGCCGCGCGGCCAGGTTCGGTGTCTTGCCGAACACGGTATCGAGCCGGAGCGACCCGGATTCGACCTTGCGCCCGGCCAGTACCAGCCCGGTGGCCATGCCGACCCGCACCCGCAGCGGCAGGCCCGAGGGGGCCAGCAGCTTGGCCGCCGCGCCGATCAGCGCCAACGAAGCATGGGCGGCGCGCTGCGGCGCATCCTCATGGGCCTGCGGCCAGCCGAAGTAGATCAGCAGCCCGTCGCCGAGGTAATTGCCCACATGCCCGCCCCAGCGCGCCACTTCGATTCGGCAGGTTTCGACAAACCGGGCGATCAGCGCCTCGAGGTCTTCGGGATCCATCGCCGTGGCCAGCCCGGTGAAATCCACCAGATCGCAGAACAACACGGTGATCTGTCGCCGCTCGCCCGAATCCGGCCGGGCCGACGGCAGGGTCCGGGCCAGGCCGTCGCCAGCCTCGCGGAACTCTGCAATCGCCTTGAGCACCCGTTTGCGCGCGCCCAGCGGCAGGCCGATTTCGCGCAGATCAGCACCGGTCAGCGTCTCGAGAATATCGAGGCCGATTTCGTGCTCTGCAAAGCGCGCCACGTATTTTTCGAGCCCATGGCTGCGAAGCCAGTCTTCAACCTGCAATCGGACCACCTGCCGATCTCAAACGAGATTTCCAAGTAAAGGTATTTAAAGTGATATTCATCACACTTATAACTGGTTACGCCGGATAACGGTATATAGGTAAGTCGCTTTTTTAAATCGATGGTGACAAAATGGGCGGCAACAGGGGGCAGGCCCATGCACAATCGCAGGCAGATATTGGCACTTGGCGCCGGCGGCGCGGCGCTGGGCGCTGTGGCCGCCGTCGGCTGGTCGGGGGATGCGCTGGCGGGCTTTGGCCTTGGCGGGCCCGGCGATCTGGCCAATCCGGCCGAGATCCGCAGTGAGGCCGGCGTCTTGCGGGCGACCCTGCGCCCGACGCTCTCTCAGGCGCTGGTTGACGACAAACCCCGTAAATTGCGGCGCTATAACCGAGGGTTGCCCGGCCCGACGCTGCGCGTCCACCCCGGCGACGTAATGGAAATCCGGCTTGAAAACGGGCTTCCGCAGAACCCGCTTGCGTTGCCCGAGCTTGCCGATTCGCCGTTCCTGAGCGCCGCGGATCTTTGCGGTCCACAGGGTATGGGCCATGTCGCACCACATGATCTCAACACCACCAATCTTCACTTTCACGGCATGCACGTAAGCCCCAAGGGCGCCAGCGACAATGTTTTTCTCACTGTCGAGCCGGGCGGAGCATTCAACTACCGCGTGCAAATCCCCCAAAACCACCCTGTCGGTAGTTTCTGGTATCACCCGCATTGGCATGGCTCTGTCGCGGCACAGATCGGCAGTGGAATGGCGGGGCTGATTCTCGTCGAACCCGAAGATTATCTGCCCGCCGGACTGCCCGAACGGCAGATCGTGATCCAGACCGTGATCGGCAGCGACGCGGCAGCGTTTGACGACCCGAGGCAATTCATGTCGCTCGGCGCGCCGCGGATCTTCACCCTGAACGGCCAATACCGCCCCACCCTGCGGCTGCGCCAGGGCGAGCGTCAGTTCTGGCGCATGCTCCTGGCCAATGATTTCCAGTTTTGCCCACTGAATTTCAAGGCTATGGGCCTCGGGGCCATTCTGGTCGGCCGGGATGGCATACCCCTGCATGAACCGAAACCGGTGAACAGCCTGCTCCTGTCACCCGGCAACCGGTTCGATGTGGTGGTCGAGGGGCTGGCGCCCGGTCTGCATGACATGGAGCGCCAGCCCTATCGCCACGGACTTGTCGATCTTGACGCGCGGACCATCGCCCAGGTGCATGTGGAGCCCGGCGGCGCGTCCTCGGGCCTGATGCCCGCGCCGGCGGCCACTCCGCCCGACATCACCGACGCCGAGATCAGCCGCAAGCGGCGGGTGGTTCTGGGCGAGCGCAAGGATCCGCGCGCCATCTTCGATACCGCCTTCACCATCGACGGCCAGTCCTATGACCCCGACACTTGGCACCTGACCCCGAAACTGGACACCGCCGAGGAATGGACCTTCGTCAACACCACCGCCTATCCGCATCCGATGCACATCCACATCAACCCGTTCCAGGTGGTGGCAATCAACGGGAAGCCGGTGGCAGAGCGGCCCTGGCATGACACCTTCGTGGTGCCGGCGGCCGGGACGCTGACGATCCGGTCACGGTTCGAGGATTTCGACGGCGATTTCGTCACCCATTGCCACATCCTGCCGCATGAGGACGCGGGCATGATGATGAATGTAAGGATTTTGCCATGAGCCTTCCGCGCCCGACCCTGCCGGCCCTCGCCCTTGTCGTGCTTGGCGCCTCGCCGGCGCTTGCCGCGCCCCAAGTCGATGCCCAGACCTGCCTGAGCTGTCATTCCGTCGACGGCGTTGCCCAAATCGATCACATCCCGATCATCCACGGCCAGTCGCAGACCTATTTGCGCAACGCCCTGCACGCCTACAAATCCGGTCAGCGCAGCGGCGGCACGGCGGATGTGATGCAGGCCATCGCGCAACAGCTCTCGGATGCCGAGATCGACCGATTGGCCGAGTTCTTCGGCACCGAAGCCTCGGTGGTCAGCGCCGCGCCGGTGACGCATCTGGTCAAGGCCTCGGCCGAGGGCGCCGACGACCGCCTTGTCTACCTCACCACCGAAGAGGGCGGCGCCCGTGTGGTGCAGAGCCGGTTCAACCACGATTATTTCCGCGTGGCGCCCTATCTGGAGAGCGAGAAATTCCTGACTTTCTGTTCGATCGCCAGCATGGCGGCGGTGCTCAATTCCTACGAGGACGCGGTGCAGCGGCCCATCGATCCCAAGCGCTATCCCTACCCCTATTTCACCCAGGAAAACCTGTTCAACGCGGCCAACCAACAGGTCAAGAGCTTTGAAGGCGTGGTGACCGACGGGCTGACGCTCGACGAGATCGGCCAGTACCTGACCCATCTTGATGTGCAGCCGACCACGGTCTTTGCCGATGAAAATGACGAGGCGCAGATGCGCAGCGTCATCCTCGACGGCCTGTCGGACCCGAACAGCCGGGTGATCCTGAACTACAATCGCGGCATCGTCGGCCAGGATGGCGAGGGCCATGTCTCGCCCATTGCCGCCTATCACGAACCAAGCGATTCGGTGCTGGTTCTCGACGTGGCGGGGTACAAGTATCCGCCGGCCTGGATTCCGATGCCGCTGCTCTACAAGGCAATGCTCGACAAGGATAGCGCCTCGAACCGCTCGCGCGGGCTGGCGCTTGTGAGGACTTTCTGATGCAGCGCCTGGCCCGCCGCGACGTGATCCGCATCCTTGGCGCCGCCATGGCGCTGGCCCCGGCCGGCGCCAGGGCGCGGCTGGGGGTCGAGGACGATCTGGCGGTGTTTCGCGACATCATCCGCGCCATCGGCGGCACGACCTATATGCCGCCGCTGCTGCTCGAGGCCTGCGAGACCGAGTTCGCCCGCGCCTTTGGCACCGAGGCGATATTCGGCCTGGTGGCGCTGGCGCGGCGGCGCCCCGATCTCGAGGCGATGAGCCAGGCGGCCAGCCTGCGCGCCGGCGACCAGATGCGCTGGATCGCCACCTTTCTCTTTACCGGCGAGGTCGATGGCAAGGTGACGTACTACGACTATTGCCTCGGCTGGCAGGCGCTGACATTCGCCACCGCGCCGGGGCTTTGTGGCGGGCCCTTCGGCCATTGGCAGGAGCCCGAGCGATGACGACGCCCGTGCCGGAAACCGTCGATGTTCTGGTGGTGGGCGCCGGCATGGCCGGGTCGCATCTGGCGCTGGAACTGGCACAGGCCGGGCGGCAGGTCACGGTGCTCGAGGCCGGGCCGAAAAAGCCGCGTCATGACTGGATGTCGATCTTCACCAGAAACCCGGTCAAGGGCCCGCAGGCGCCTTATCCGTCGAACCCCTGGGCGCCGCATCCCGAGGATGGCGGCTATGCCACCTTCTATGACCAGGCCGGGCCGATGGAGTTTGTCGGCGCCTACCTGCGGATCTACGGCGGCTCGACCTGGCATTGGACCGGCTTTGCCGACCGGCTGCGCCCGGCCGATTTCCGCATGAAGAGCACCTATGGCGTCGGCCTCGACTGGCCGGTCGGCTACGAGGAGCTGACACCCTATTACGCCCGCGCCGAGAAGATCTGGGGGGTCGCCGGCAGCATGGAACACACCTGGGGCGCCCCCCGGAGCGAGCCCTATCCGATGCCGCCGATCCCGGCCTCCTACATGGACAGCCGCGTCGATATCGCGCTGAAACAAATGGGCCTGCATTCCGGCATCTTCAGCCACGCCCGCAACTCGGTGCAATTCGACGGTCGCCCGCCCTGCTGCGGCAACAACACCTGCGTGCCGATCTGTCCTGTCGGCGCCAAGCTCGACGGCTCGGTGATCGCCGACAAGGCCGAGGCGGCAGGGACGCAGATCATCACCGAGGCGGTGGTGACGATGATCCACGTCGCGCCCGACGGTCGCGTCAGCGGCGTCGACGTGCGCCGCCCCGACGGCAGCGAAGCCCGCGTCACCGCCAATGTCTATGCGCTCTGCTGCCATGCGATCGAGAACCCTCGGCTGCTGCTGATGTCGGCGCAGGAAAACGCGCCCAGGGGCGTGGCCAACGGCTCTGACGCGGTGGGGCGCTATCTGATCACCCAGGCCAACCAGGACACCAAGGGCGTGACCCGCGACCCGGTCTTTCCCTATCGCGGGCCGCAACAGACCTCGGGGCTGATAGAGCTGCGCGACGGCGATTTCCGGTCGTCACATGCGGCCATCGGCACCAGTTTCATGAACTCCGGCCATTCCGGCAATTCCGACGGCACCGATGTGGCACGGGAGCTGATCCGCAAGGGATACATGGGCCAGGCGCTGGTCCGCGAACTCAATCGCATCGTGTCGCGGCATTTGCGGCTCAATTCCAGCGGCGAGATCCTGCCCGACCCCGAAAACCGGCTGACGCTCTCGGACGAGGTTGACAGCGCCGGCCTGCCGAAGGCGCGCATTGCCTACAACATCGATGCGTACACCCACGCCGGCATGGAAATTTCCCGGAAGATCAACACCGAGGTGCTGCAACGGCTGGGCTCGTCCGAGATCACCTCGAACGAGGTGTATCTCTCGAACGCGATCATCGGCGGCACGGCGCGCATGGGCGACGATCCGAACACCTCGGTGGTCACCGCGCATCAGCAGGCGCACCAGCACCCCAATCTCTACATCCTGGGGTCGTCGGCGCATGTGACCATGCCGGTCAACGCCCCGACGCTGACCATTGCCGCGCTGGCGATGCGCACGGCAGAGCATATTCTGGGATAGGTTCAGACGCTGGAGTTCAACATGCCCGAGCCGAGGAAATACTGCGAGGCGATCGGGCGATAGGCGGCGCCCAGCACGCGGGCATTGGCGCCGACCTCGCCCTCGGCGAACTCCGGCCGGTAAAGGCCGATGGTCTCGATGTCCTGTGCCAGGGCGGCCACGCGCCGGACCAGCCGGGCGCGCACCGCCGCCGGAAAGGCGCCGTCGATCAGCACCGCCTCGAAGTCGATCACCGCGCAGCAGGACAGCGCCGCCATCGCCAACTCCTGCGCCGCCATCTCGATCCAGGGGCCGAGCTGATGTTCGAAATCGGCCCAGTCGGCGCCCTGGGTCCAGAGCAGGCTGGGGTCGCCGCCGGCCTCGCGGATCGCGGCTTCGAGCCAGAAGATCGACGCCCGGTCCATCAGCTGCGCCGGCCGGCCCTTGGCATCGCGGGTGATCAGCGACCCGAGCGCGCCGGCGTTTTCCCGGTGGCCCTCGAAGACCGCGCCGTTCATCACCACCCCACCGCCGGCAAAGGCGCCGATGAAGAAATAGGCGTAATCGCGGAACTTGCGACCCTGGCCAAAGGTGTTCTCGGCATAACAGGCCGAGGTGGCATCATTGACCAGCGAAATCGGCAGCTCGGTGAAAGCCGCCATTTCCTTGACGATGTCCCGACCATGCCAGGAGTCGTAAGAGCGGTCGTCGGCGCCGATGATCTCGTGCCGTTTCCAGAGCTCGAACGGCGCGGCGATGCCGATGCCGCAGATCAGCGCGCGCTGTTCCGGCGCAAGATCGGCCGACATCGCGGCGATCCCGTCCTGAAGAAAGGCAAGCAAGGCATCCGGGTCGGGGAAATGATACTGCACCTGGGTCTGCGCCCGCACCGCGCCCATCAGATCCATCAACGCCAGGTCGGCCGAGCGGCGGCCGATCTTGAGCCCGAAGGAAAAGCTGCCGGCGGGATTGAGCGCCATCGGAATGCGCGGCTTGCCGACCCGGCCGCGCTGCGGCGCGCCTTTGATCAGCAGCCCATCCGCCTCGAGCGAGCGCAGGATCACCGACACTGTCTGCGCCGAGAGGTTGGATTGCCGCGCCATGTCGCTGCCCGGCATCGGCCCCAGACGCTGGATCATCGACAGCAACAGCCGTTCATTATAGTCGCGTACACCGCTCTGGTTCACACCACTGCTGAAGCTTCGACTGTTTTCCTGCGTCATGAATCACCCCTCCCAACTCTATAAACTTTACACGCGTCAATTAATAAATCAAAATGATTTATTAATTGACGCTGCGTCGCGAATCAGGTTGTATTGCCTTGTTCTCGCTCAGCATGGGCGAGACGGGAGGGCCGGTCCAGTGACCGGCACGAGATTATGTCTTTGGGAGGACACCATGAAAAAGCTTCTTCTCGGTACCGCCGTGACCTGCGCCGGATTTGCCGGTGCGGCCCAGGCGGGCAGCCATTCGGTTTCGGCCTGCCTGATCACCAAAACCGACACCAACCCGTTTTTCGTCAAGATGCGCGAAGGCGCGACCGCCAAGGCGGAAGAGCTCGGCGTCGCGCTGAACTCTTATGCCGGCAAGGTCGATGGCGACAACGAAACCCAGGTTCAGGCGGTCGAAACCTGCATCGCCAATGGCGCCAAGGGCATTCTGATCACCGCCTCCGACACCTCGGGCATCGTGCCCTCGCTGGAGCAGGCCCGCAACGCCGGGCTGCTGGTGATCGCGCTCGACACACCGCTCGATCCGATCGACGCCGCCGACATGACCTTTGCCACCGACAATTTTCTCGCCGGTGAGCTGATCGGCCAATGGGCCGCCGCCAAGCTGGGCGACGAGGCGGCCAATGCTCGCATCGCCATGCTCGACCTCGCCATCAGCCAGCCCACCGTCGGCGTGCTGCGCGACCAGGGCTTCCTTCAGGGCTTCGGCATCGAACTGGGCGACCCCAACAAATGGGGCGACGAAGAGGATGACCGCATCGTCGGCCACGACGTGACCCAGGGCAACGAGGAAGGCGGCCGCCGCGCGATGGAGAACCTGTTGGCCACAGATCCGATGATCAACGTGGTCTACACGATCAACGAACCCGCCGCCGCCGGCGCCTATGAGGCGCTGAAGGCCATCGGCCGCGAGAACGACGTGCTGATCGTCTCGGTCGACGGCGGCTGCCCCGGCGTCGACAATATCGAGGCCGGCGTGATCGGCGCCACCTCGCAGCAATACCCGCTGAAGATGGCGTCGCTGGGCATCGAGGCAATTGCCGCATGGGCCAAGGACGGCACCAAGCCGGAAGCCTCCGAGGGCAAGGACTTCTTCGATACCGGCGTGGCGCTTGTCACCGATCAGCCGGTCGAAGGCGTCGAGTCGATCTCGGTGGCGGAAGGCAAGGACCTCTGCTGGGGCTGAGACAAACGGCCGGGCCGTCTCTGGGCGGTCCGGCCCCACTCCGCAGCCCGCTCTCTGGGCCTGATCGGGGAGCTTGCCCCGGGCTCTGATCCGGGAGCCCGCCCCGGGCTTGATCCGGGAGCCTGCCCCGGGCTTGATCCGGGGCCTGGGGTTGGCCTGGAGGTCCCGGATCAAGCCCGGGACGCGGAGGGCGTCCAGCCAGGACCGGAGCCGTTGCAGGCGCGGTGATTGACGGAACGCCCCGACGACACGCAAGCTGAAACATCGCCGGGCGCGGGCCACCTGCCCGCCCCGTTCCCATTCCTGAACGCCGGGCGGCGTTCGCACTCACATTCCGGGAGGCACCCATGTCCAACGCGGACAATTACGAATCGGCCACCGAGGGAGCGTCGGGCGACGTCGCTTCCTTCGACGCGCCGCACAAGGGCTTCGTGGGCCGGTTCCACGACCTGCTGCATTCCACCCCCGCGCTCGTTCCGCTGATCGTGCTGCTCGCGGCGCTCGTGATCTTTGGCCTTGTGCTGGGCAACAAGTTCTTCTCGCCCTTCGCCATGACGCTGATCCTGCAACAGGTGCAGATCGTCGGTGTGCTAGCCGCCGCGCAGGCGCTGATCATCCTGACCGCCGGAATCGATCTCTCGGTCGGCGCCATCGCGGTGCTCTGCACCGTGGTGATGGGCAAGGTCTCCTTCGACTACGGCCTGCCGCCGGTCTTCGCGGTGATCGCGGGCCTCGCCGTCGGCACCGGCATCGGCGCGGCCAACGGCTGGCTGGTCAGCCGGATGAAACTGCCGCCCTTCATCGTGACGCTGGGCATGTGGCAGATTGTGCTGGCCGCCACCTATCTCTATTCCGCCAATGAAACCATCCGCAGCCAAGACATCGAGGCCGAAGCCCCGTTCCTGCAATTCCTCGGCACCACTTTCGACGTCGGCGGCGCGCGGTTCACGCTCGGCGTCTTCCTGATGATCGCGCTGGTGGCAGCGCTGGCCTATGCGCTGCGCTCGACCGCCTGGGGCCGGCATGTCTATGCGGTGGGCGACGATCCCGAGGCGGCACAGCTCGCCGGTGTCGACGTGCACCGAACGCTGATGTCGGTCTACATGCTGGTGGGCTTCATCTGCGCGCTGGCGGGCTGGGTGATGATCGGTCGGTTCGGCTCGGTGTCGCCCTCGGCCACGACCGGCGTGATCGGCAACATCCAGGCGATCACCGCCGTGGTGATCGGCGGCATCTCGCTCTTTGGCGGGCGCGGCTCGATCCT
>NZ_FNYY01000025.1 GCF_900109145.1 Marinovum algicola | reverse complement strand
TCTTCGCGAGATCATCCGCCAAACCTGCGCAGAACTCGACGTGCACATCGTCAAGGGCGTCGTGGCGCGTGACCATGTCCACATGTTCATCAGTGTGCCGCCGAAACTGGCCCTCGCCACGGTCATGCAACGTATCAAGGGTCGCTCTTCGCGCCGGGTCCAGATGGAGTTCCCCGAATTGCGAAAGCGCTACTGGGGCCGCCGGTTCTGGGCTCGTGGGTATTTCTCGACCACTTCGGGAAACGTGACCGACGACATCATACTTCAGTACCTCGAACTACATGGAAAACATGATGCTACCGGCGTCAGCCGGTAGTGGTTCACTTGGGTTGCGGAAAAGAGGTATCTGCTTGATAACGGCGAGGATTTTCAGCGATACCACGCGCGGATGATCCAGGAACGCGACGATGGCAGCACCGATTGATTCAAATCAACTAATTCAAACTCATGAATTTGTTGTTGCGTCCGGCTGCCGCAGTGGACTACGGTACGCAAAGCAACCTGATACAAAAAATTACAAGGTAGCGACTTAGGGAGGGAATATGAGGCTCACGACACTAGCACTGGCGGTTGCCTCGCTGGGCGCGCAGGCCGCGCTCGCGGCAGAAGTGGCCCCGCAGGATGTGACCTACGACGATTACGGCGCCATTGCGACTTCGCTGTCGGGCGCACCGGGCGACCCGGAAAGCGGCGCGGTGATCATGAAGACCAAATCCAAGGGCAATTGCATCTCGTGCCACGCGGTGACCGAGCTCAAGGATGCGCCGTTCCATGGCGAAGTCGGTCCGATTCTCGATGGCGTCGGTTCGCGCTGGGAAGAGGCCGAGCTGCGCGGCATCGTCGCCAATGCCAAGATGACTTATGACGGCACGGTGATGCCGGCATTCTACAAGACCAGCGGTTTCATCCGTCCCGGCAACGGCTTTACCGGCAAGGCGGGCGAAGAGCCGCTGCCGCCGCTGCTGACGGCGCAGGAGATCGAAGACGTGGTGGCGTTCCTGATGACGTTGAAAGACGAGTGACCGCCCGTCAGACGAGACAAGGAGACAAATGATGGATTTCACGCGACGCGAAACGCTGGCTCTCGGTGCCGGTGCCGCGCTTCTGACCGTCCTGCCGTTCCGCGCCTTTGCGTCGGTGGACGATCTTATCAATGATTTCACCGGCGGAGCCGAAACCGGTGAGGGCGGGCTCGAGCTGACCGCGCCCGAGATCGCCGAGAACGGCAACACAGTCCCGATCGAGGTTTCGGCCCCCGGCGCCACCGCCATCGCGGTCTTTGCCGCCGGCAACCCGGCGCCGCCGGTCGCGACGTTCAACTTCGGCCCGCTGGCCGCCGCGCAGGAGGCCGCCACGCGGATTCGCCTTGCCGGAACCCAGGACGTGATTGCCGTCGCACAGATGGCCGACGGCAGCTTTGTCCGCGCCTCGAAGACCGTCAAGGTCACCATCGGCGGCTGCGGCGGCTAACAAGGAGACAGAACAATGGCAAAAGGTGTGAAACCCCGCGTCAAGGTGCCCAAGAAGGCCCAGGCCGGCGAAGCGATCACGATCAAGACCCTGATCAGCCACACGATGGAATCCGGCCAGCGCAAGGACAAGGACGGCAACACCATCCCGCGCTCGATCATCAATCGGTTCACTTGTGATTTCAACGGCGAGAACGTGATCGATGTCACGCTGGAACCGGCGATCTCGACCAACCCGTACTTTCAGTTTCAGGCCACGGTGCCTGAATCGGGTGAATTCAAGTTCACCTGGTATGACGATGACGGCTCGGTCTATGAGGAAGCCAAGGAAATCGCGGTCGGCTGAGGCCCCTGCCTGCTCCGGATGGACCGGGGCGGGCGCGCCATCTGACCCCGAAAACGGGGCAGGACAGCTTAGGGAGGGAAGATATGAAATTTACCGCACTCACTGCCGCAGCATTGTTGGCCGCGGCACCGGCCTTTGCCGGCGGTCCTGACGATGACGCGCTGGTCATCAACGGCGACGTCGAGATGGTCTCCAAGGCCGACGCCCCCGCCCATCTGGACGGTGCGCTGGGCGACAAGGTGATCTCGGGCTGGCACTACCGCACCAACGAGACCCAGGCGCTTGAGCTCGACGATTTCGACAACCCCGGCATGATCTTTGTCGATCAGGCGCTGGATCAGTTCGAGGTGGTCGAAGGCGCCGCCGGCAAGAGCTGTGCCTCCTGTCACGAGGACATCGAGAGTTTTGCCGGGCTCACCGCAGAAATGCCCAAGGTCAACGAGGCCGGCGAACTGGTGGTGATGGAAGATCTGGTCAACACCTGCCGCACCGAGCGCATGGAAGCCGAACCGTGGAAATGGTCGGGCGCCGAGATGCAGGGCATGATCGCCGCAATCGCGCATCAGTCGCGCGGCATGCCGATGAACGTGGCCATCGACGGCCCGGCCCAGGAATACTGGGAGCAGGGCAAGGAGATGTATTACACCCGCTATGGCCAGCTCGAGCTGTCCTGTGCCTCCTGCCATGAGGACAACAACGGCAACTACATCCGCGCCGATCACCTCAGCCAGGGCCAGATCAACGGCTTTCCGACCTATCGTCTGAAACAGGCCAAGCTAATCTCCAAGCACAACCGCTTCCGCGGCTGTATCCGCGACACCCGCGCCGAGACCTTTGCCGAGGGCTCCGACGAGTTCCGCGCACTGGAGCTTTATGTCGCCTCGCGCGGCAACGGCCTTTCGGTCGAGACACCGGCGGTTCGCCAGTAATCCACGCCCCGCGCCGGTTTCTCTGGCGCGGGGTTTTCTGTTCTTGACTTATTCACATATGCGCATGTGAAGCCGTGTGTGAGAAAAGCCCTGTGTGATACAAGGAGCCTCCGATGATCTCCCGCCGCGATTTCCTTCAGGTCTCGATGGCCGCCTCGGCCATGCTTGGCGCCTCCGGTTTCGGCACCTGGTCGCGCCTGGCCGCGCAGCAGGCGCTGACCCAGGACCAGCTTCTGGAGTTCGACACCTTCGGCAATGTCTCGCTGATCCATGTCACCGACATCCACGCCCAGATGAAGCCGATCTATTTTCGCGAGCCGTCGATCAATATCGGCGTCGGCGACAACAAGGGCGCGGTGCCGCATGTGACCGGCGCCGATTTCCGCCGGCTCTACGGCATCGACGACGGCTCGCCCGCGCATTACGCGCTGTCCTCGGGCGATTTCTCGGCCTTGGCGCAGGCCTATGGCCGGGTTGGCGGGCTCGACCGGGTGGCCACGGTGATCAATGCGATCCGCGCCGCGCGGCCCGATGCGCTCCTGCTCGATGGCGGTGACACCTGGCACGGCAGCTACACCTGCTATCACACCCAGGGCCAGGACATGGTCAACGTGATGAATGCGCTGAAACCGGATGCGATGACCTTCCATTGGGAGTTCACCCTCGGCTCCGACCGGGTGGCCGAGATCGTCGAGGGCCTGCCCTTCGCCGCCTTGGGGCAGAACATCTTTGACGCCGAATGGGACGAGCCGGCCGAGTTGTTTCCGCCCTACGAGTTCTTTGAACGCGGCGGCGTCAAGATCGCCGTCATCGGCCAGGCCTTCCCCTATATGCCGATCGCCAACCCCGGCTGGATGTTCCCGGAATACGCCTTTGGCATCCGCGACGAGAACATGCAGGAAATGGTCGACGAGGTGCGCGCGCAGGGCGCCGAGCTGGTGGTTTGCCTGTCGCACAACGGGTTCGACGTCGACAAGAAGATGGCCGGCATCGTCACCGGCATCGACGTGATCCTCTCGGGCCACACCCATGACGCGCTGCCCGAGCCGGTGCTGGTGGGCGACACGATCATCGTGGCGAGCGGGTCCAACGGCAAGTTCGTCTCGCGCGTGGATCTCGATGTACGGAATGGGCGGATGATGGGCTTTCGGCACAAGCTGATCCCGATCTTTTCCGACGTGATCACCCCCGACAAGGAGGTTGCCGCCGTCATCGACGCAGAGCGCGCGCCTTATGAGGCGGAGCTGCAAGAGGTGATCGGCGAGAGCGAGAGCCTGCTTTACCGCCGCGGCAATTTCAACGGGTCGTGGGACGACCTGATCTGCGATGCGCTGCTGTCGGAACGCGACGCCGAGATTGCGCTGTCTCCGGGCGTGCGCTGGGGGCCGTCGCTGATCCCCGGCCAGAAGATCACCCGCGAGGATATCTGGAACGTCACCTCGATGACCTATCCCAACGCCTACCGCACCGAAATGACGGGCGAATTCCTGAAAATCGTGCTCGAGGACGTGGCCGACAACATCTTCAACCCGGATCCCTATTACCAGCAGGGCGGCGATATGGTGCGCGTTGGCGGCATGGGCTACCGGATCGACATTTCGAAACCGCAGGGCGAGCGCATCTCCGAGATGACGCTGCTTTCGACCGGCGAGGCCATCGACCCGGCGCGCAACTACGTTGTCGCCGGCTGGGCCTCTGTGAACGAAGGCACCGAAGGCCCGCCGATCTGGGATGTGGTCGAGGCCCATATCTCCAAGCTGGGAACTGTCCGGCTTGATCCGAATACCAGCGTCGCCGTGACCGGCGTCTGAAGGCACAGAAGACCTGCCTGACCGCCCGACCCCGGGCGCACAGAACATGCCGTACTGCCCTCGGGCAGTGCGTTTTCCAATCGCGCCGTCCAAGCGGCAAACCGCAACCAAGGGAGAAGGGCCATATGTCTGACATCCTGAAATCATCCCGCCGTGCCTTCCTGCGCGGCAGCGTGGCCGCCGCCGCCGGTGCCGTCACCGCCGGGGCCGCCCGCGCCGCCACCCCCGATCCGCTGATCACCGAAGTACAGGACTGGGCGTCCGGGCTCGGCCAGGGCGTCGACGAGGTGCCTTATGGCCTGCCCATCGAATTCGAGAGCGACGTGATCCGCCGCAATGTCGAATGGCTCACCGCCGATACGATCAGCTCGATCAATTTCACCCCGATCCACGCGCTCGACGGCACGATCACGCCGCAGGGCTGCGCCTTCGAACGGCATCACTCGGGCGCCATCGAGCTGAAAAAGGAGGATTACCGCCTGATGATCAACGGGCTGGTCGATCGGCCGCTGGTCTTCACCTATGCCGATCTCGAGCGCTTTCCGCGCGAGAACCACGTCTATTTCTGCGAATGCGCCGCCAACACCGGCATGGAATGGGCCGGCGCGCAGCTCAATGGCGCGCAGTTCACCCATGGCATGATTCACAACATGGAATACACCGGCGTGCCGCTGCGCAGCCTGCTGAACGAGGCCGGGCTGTCGGGCGAGACGGCGGGCAAATGGGTCTATGTCGAAGGCGCCGATGCCTCGTCGAACGGCCGCTCGATCCCGCTGGAGAAGGCGCTGGATGACGTTCTGGTGGCGTTCAAGGCCAATGGCGAAGCGCTGCGCAAGGAGCATGGCTACCCGGTGCGCCTGGTGGTGCCGGGCTGGGAAGGCAACATGTGGATCAAGTGGCTGCGCCGGATCGAGGTGCTCGATCAGCCGGTCGAAAGCCGCGAAGAAACCTCGAAATACACCGACACGCTGGCCGACGGGACCAGCCGCAAATGGACATGGGTGATGGACGCCAAGTCGGTCATCACCTCGCCCTCGCCGCAAATGCCCATCACTCACGGACCCGGGCCGCTGGTTGTCACTGGCATGGCCTGGACGGGGCACGGGCGGATCACCCGCGTCGACGTCTCCCGGGACGGCGGCAAGAGCTGGGAGACCGCACGGCTTTCGCAGGAGGGCGGAAACAAGGCGCTGGTGCGCTTCTATCTCGATACCGACTGGGACGGTGGCGAGATGCTGTTGCAGGCCCGCGCGATGGACGAGACCGGCTATGTCCAGCCGACCAAGTCCCAGCTGCGCGACGTGCGCGGCGAAAATTCGATCTATCACAACAACTGCATTCAGACCTGGCATGTCAAATCCAACGGGGTGGCCGAAAATGTCGAAGTTTCCTAAAGCCGCTCTGTTTGTCGGCGCGGGCGCGGGCATTGCCGCGACCGCCGGTCTGGCCATCACCCTGGCCGACCGCTTTGTCACCCCGATGCCCGCCACGGCGCCCACGATCGCCTTTCAAATCCCCGGTGGCGGCGCCCCGGCGGCCGAGGTGATCCCGGCCGCGACCGAAGTGGCCGAGCAAGCCGGGCTGGCAGAGCCGGCGGACGTGCCGCAGGCCGGGGCCGCCGCCAGCGCGCCAGAGGCCCCGGTGATGAAGATGGCAGCGGCCCAGGGCCTGACAGACAGCCGCCTCGGCCTCGGCCGCCCGGCATTGGAAGCGGAAATCGCCGCCTGGGACGTCGATATCCTGCCCGATGGCACCGGCTTGCCCGAAGGTTCCGGCGATGTCTGGACCGGCGAAGAGGTCTTTGCCGAGCAATGCGCCGCCTGTCATGGCGATTTTGCCGAGGGCGTCGGCAACTGGCCGACGCTGGCCGGCGGCTGGGACACGCTGGACCGGAAAGACCCGGTCAAGACCGTGGGCAGCTATTGGCCCTATCTCTCGACGGTCTGGGATTATGTCCACCGCTCCATGCCCTTTGGCGCGGCGCAGACATTGAGCGATGACGAGGTCTATGCGATCACCGCCTATATCCTCTATTCCAACGATATCGTTGACGAGGATTTCACCCTCAGCCACGAGAACTTCCTCGAAGTCGAGATGCCCAACGCCGCGGGCTTCATCGTCGATGACCGGGCCGAGGCGGAATATGCGCAATGGCGGGCCGAGCCCTGCATGGAGAACTGCAAGGACAGCGTCGAAATCACCATGCGCGCCACCGTTCTGGACGTGACGCCGGATCAGGCCGGGGCGGCCGAAGACCCGCCTGCGGTCGAAAAGGCCACGGTCGAAGAGACCGAAGCCGTCGAAGAGGCCGAAGCCGTGGTGCCGGCCGCGCTTGATGCCGAACTGGTGGCGGCCGGTGAACGGGTGTTCCGGAAGTGCAAGTCCTGCCATCAGGTCGGCGAAGGGGCCAAGAACCGCACCGGCCCCGCGCTGAACGGCATTGTCGGCCATCCGGCCGGCGCGATCGACGGATTCTCGTATTCGAAAGCGTTGAAGCAGGCCGGCGAAGATGGTCTGATATGGACAGAGGAAGACCTCAAAGCCTTTCTGGCCAAACCGCGCGACTATCTGCAAGGCACCAAGATGTCCTTCTCGGGCCTGCGCAAGGAGGCGGATCAGGCTGCGGTGGTCGAATACCTGAAATCCTTCGCCGAGGAGTGAAGTCATGCCCGTCGCCCCCCGCCCGCTGACCGTCGCCCTGGCGCTCTGTCTCGGGTGGGCGGCGGCGGTGACGGCCGAAGAGGAGACGGAGATCGGCGAAATCCTCGCCATCGAGGGCGACCCGGAGTATGGTGAATACCTGTCATCGGAATGCACCACCTGCCATCAGGCCTCTGGCAGCGACGCCATTCCCGCGATCGTCGGATGGCCGCAAGAGGCCTTCGTCGTCGCCCTGCACGGCTATAAATCGGGCCAGAGATCCCATCCCGCCATGCAGATGATCGCCGGGCGCCTGTCCGACGAGGAGATTGCGGCGCTGGCCGCATATTTCGGGACGCTCGCACCATAGGGCGGCCCTGCTTTATGGGAGGAGACGGACATGTCATTCAACAGACGGGCCTTTATCGGCACCGCCGCGGCGGCCGCGACGCTTCGCGCGCCGATGGTGCGGGCGGGGAGCCATGGCAAGCCTCGGGTTGTCGTCGTGGGCGGCGGCGCCGGCGGCGCCACGGCGGCACGTTACATCGCCAAGGACAGCGCCGGCGAGATCGACGTCACGCTGATCGAGCCATCGCGAAGCTATTACACCTGCTTTTTCTCCAATCTCTACATCGGCGGCTTTCGGACGATCGAGAGCATCGCGCATTCCTATGGCACCCTGGCCAGCGACTATGGGATCAACGTGGTGCACGACTGGGCCACCGGGGTGGACCGCGCCGCCAAATCCGTCGCGCTCGCCGGCGGCGGCCGGGTGCCGTATGACCGGCTGATCCTCTCGCCGGGCATCGATTTCGTCGCGGGCTCGGTGGCCGGCTGGGACCTCACGTCGCAGAATGCCATGCCGCATGCCTACAAGGGCGGCTCTCAGACCGAGCTGCTGAAGGCGCAGATCCTTGCGATGCCCGAAGGCGGAACCTTCGTGATGGTCGCGCCGCCCAACCCCTACCGCTGCCCGCCGGGGCCCTATGAGCGGGTGTCGATGGTGGCGCATGTGCTCAAGCAGAGCAATCCGACCGCCAAGATCATCATCGCCGATTCCAAGGCCAATTTCTCCAAGCAGGGGCTGTTCGAGGCCGGCTGGGAGGCGCATTACCCGGGCATGATCACCCGCATCGGCCCGGATTTCGGCGGCGAGAATGTCACCGTGAACCCGGCCGAGATGACGGTGGACATCGATGGCGAAGTGATCGAGGCGGCGGCCTGCAACGTGATCCCGGCGCAGAAGGCCGGCCATATCGCCGATCTGGCGGGGGTGACCGAGGGCAACTGGGCGCCGGTGAATGCCGTCGACATGTCGTCCAAGGTCGATCCCGAGATCCACGTTCTGGGCGATTCGGCGGCGCAGGGCGACATGCCGAAATCGGGCTTTTCCGCCAATTCGCAGGCCAAGGTCTGTGCCAATGCGGTGCGCGGCGCGCTGACCGGAAGCCGCGTCTTTCCGGCGCGGTTCTCCAATACCTGCTGGTCGCTGATCGATGCGGACGATGGCGTCAAGGTCGGCGCCACCTATGAGGCGACCGAAGAAAAGATCGCCCGGATCGACGGCTTTGTCAGCCAGACCGGTGAAGACGCGGCGACGCGCAAGGCGACCTACGAGGAAAGTCTCGGCTGGTATGACGCGATCACCAGTGACATGTTCGGCTGAAACCGGACCGGGGCGGGCTCTGCCCCGGGGCGGGGCCCGACTTTGAGGAGAGCACTACAGATGATCCGCCTGATTCCGCTGGCCTTTGCCGCCAGCCTGGCCGGCGCCGCCATGGCCGAAGCGCCAGTGATCACCCATGTCTATGACGGCAGCTACGAGGATGCGCTGTTCAGCGTCGAAAACGCCATCGTCAATCAGGGGTTGGTGGTGGATTACCGCAGCCACATCGGCGAGATGCTGGCGCGCACCCGTCAGGACGTGGGCGGCGCGCCGCTGTTTGATGCGGCGGATGCCTTTCTGTTCTGTTCGGCGCAGGTCTCGCGGCAGGTGATGGAGGCCGATCCCGCCAATATCGCCTATTGTCCCTACAGCGTCTTTGTCACCGACCGCGCCGGCAAGGTCGAGATCGGCTATCGCAGCTATCCCGCCGGCCCGATGGACGCGGTCGAGACGCTTCTGGGCGAGATCGTCGCAGAAGCGCTGGCGTTCTGAGCCGGCTCACTCCCACTCCATCTGCTCGTAGACCCGGCCGGCGTTCTTGGTCGCCAGTTCTTCGAAGGTGTCGAGATGGGCAAAGGGCGACTGGTCGACGTAATAAGCCTCGGCCAGCCCGCCGCCGGCGTCGATATGGGCGCCGATCTGCCCGCGCAGGAATTCCAAGTAGTCGCGCGTGTAGCGCCGCACCTGAGCCATGTTGGTGGGATGGCCGTGGCCGGGGATCACATAGGTCGCGCCCAGCGGTTCAAACGCCCTGTCCCAGGTGTCCAGCCAATCGGCGGTGATCGTATGTTCGAAGATCGGCAGCAGGCGTTCGTGAAACGCCATATCGCCCGAGATCACCAGCGATTGCTCGGGCAGCCAGATCACGATGTCGCCGGGGCTGTGGGCCGGGCCGAGATAGCGCGCTTCGATGCGGAAATCGCCTTTTTCGAGGATGTATGTCTCGGCGAAGGTCTCGGTCGGCAGGGTGATCTCCGTCCCCTCGCCGCGGTCGCGGTTGTAGCGCATCATGCCGCTCAGGATCTGGCCGCCGGAGTGCTCCAGCTCCCGCGCCGCATCTTCGTGGGCAATGATCGGCACGCCCTGCGCCGCCCAGTAGGAATTGCCCAGCGCCGCATGCCCCTGGCCGTTCTCGTTGAAGACCGCGATGACCGGCTGGTTGGTCACTTTCCTGATCTCGTCATGCAGCGCCCGAGCCAGCTGGTGCGCCGCGCCGCTGTTGATGACGACCACCCCCGCGCCGGTGACGATAAAGCTCAGATTGTTGTTGTGGCCGGCGTTTTCATAGGTCGGTGGGGCGGTGGCGCCGATGGCGGACCAGACCCCGGGAATGAACTCGACCGGTTTGGAATAGAGCAGCGAGCCGGGGTATTGATCGGCGATCTCCTCGTTGGCAAGGGCGGGCGCGGCGAGCAGGGCCAAGGCCAGGGCGATCCGCATCACGTCGCCTCCGGCAGGAAGACATAGCCGTCGCCATGGGCCTCGGCCCGGCCGAGCCCGCCGGGCAGGTGAAAGCCGATCAGCCGCATCTGCTCGGTGGAAAGCCGATCGAGCAGGCGCAGGCGGGTGGCGGCGGCGGTGTCAACGTCCTGGTCCGAGCCGGAGGGCCAGCTCGGTCGTTCGAAGGCGACATGGTGATTGCCGATGGCATCTCCGACGACCATCATCGCGTCAGTGCCGCTGCGCAGCTCGAAGGACATATGGCCCGGGGTGTGGCCGAAGCTGGCATGGGCCAAAACGCCGGGCAGGATTTCGGCGCCATCGGTGAAGGTGGTGATCCGGTCACCCAGGGCCTCGAGCCGCCGTTTCGCGCCGACGGCAAAGGCCTGCCGCGCCGGGCCGATGGTGTCGACGGTGGTGTCGTCCAGCCAGTAATCCAGCTCGGTCGCGCCGATCAGATGGGTGGCCTCGGCAAACAGCGGATCGCCGAAATCGTCGAGCAGCCCCCAGATGTGGTCTGGGTGGCCATGGGTAACCACGACATGGGTGATGTCGTCCGGCGACAGGCCGAGGGCATCAAAGGCAGCTTGCAGCTTGCCGGCCGAGGGCTGGAAATCCGGACCGGCGCCAGCGTCGAAGAGCACGGTTCTCTCGTCATCGCGCAGCAGCGTCAGGTTGCAGCCCGGCGTCAGGCTGTCGCGATCGAGATCGTATTTGCGCAGGATCGGCGTCAGCGCCTGTTGCGGCATCGGGCCGAAGATGAAATCGCCGGGCAGCGCCAGGTTGCCATCGCTGAGCGTGTCGATCCGCATTGCGCCAAGGGTGGTGCCCGACCAGACCGGGCCGGCCAGGGCCAGACCGGCGCCGAGACCGGCCAGCATCTCTCTGCGGGTGAGTGCCATGACGACGTCCTCCCAAACATAATGTCATATGCGAATATGACCGTTCGTTTGGTGGATGGCAAGGACGGGGGCGCTGTCCCATCGCCGCGCGCGGCGATTCACCCGCGGTATCTGCCAACAGAAAAAGGATCAGACGCCGTGATCGCCGCCGAGGTGTTTCTCGCCCCGTTTGCGGGACAGTTCGATCTGTTTCTGGCGCTCGCGAAAGCGGGTCTTGTCGGCGTCGGAGGTCTCGCGCACGCAATGGTGGCAGGCCACGCCGTGTTCGTACTCCGGGCGGGCGCGGTCTTGGGGAAGGATCGGGCGGCGGCAGGCATGGCAGAGCAGATGCGGGCCTTCCCTGAGACCGTGACCCACCGAGACCCGGCCGTCGAAGACGAAACACTCGCCTTGCCAGCTGCTCTGCGCTTCGGGCACCTCTTCGAGATATTTCAGGATGCCGCCCCTGAGGTGGAACACATCCTCGACCCCCTGGCCGAGCAGGTAATTGGTGGATTTCTCGCAGCGGATGCCGCCGGTGCAGAACATTGCCACCTTCTTGTTGTGAAAGCGGTGCTTGTTGTCTTGCCACCACTTGGGAAAGTCACGGAAACTGGCGGTTCCGGGATCGATGGCGCCGTCAAAGGTGCCGATGGCGACCTCGTAATCGTTGCGCGTGTCGATCACCGCCACATCCGGGCTCTGGATCAACTCGTTCCAGTCGGCGGGATCGACGTAATGGCCGGTGCGGGCGCGCGGATCGACGTCGGGCTGGCCCATGGTGACGATCTCGCGCTTGAGCCGCACCTTCATCCGGGCAAAGGGCGGGGCGCTGGCGCGGCTTTCCTTATGCGCGAGATCAGCGCAGCCGGGCAGGGCGCGGATATGCGCCAGCACCGCGTCGATGCCGGCGCGCGGGCCCGCGATGGTCCCGTTGATCCCCTCCTGCGCCAGCAAGAGCGTGCCGGTGATGCCCTGATCTTGACAGAGCATCCGGAGCGGGCCCTGTACGGCGGCGGGATCCTCGAAGCGGGTGAAGTGATAGAGCGCGGCAACGGTGTACATGGGCTGCATGTACGCAGACCGGGCGGCGCAGGCAAGATCGCCGGCGCCCGGTCCTGCGATTACCGCGCCGCGAAGGCCAGGCCGTGCACCACCGCGGTAAAGACCTCGGCGGTTTCCTGCCGCGCCTCCGGCAGCCGCCTTGCCAGCGCCTGCCGGACGCCGGACAGCTGGCTGGAGCCGCCGACAAAGACCACCATGTCGACCTGGTCGGGCCGGCAACCGCCGTCCTTGAGCGTCGCCAGCGCCATGTCGCCAATGCGCGCGGCAGCGGAGGAGAGTTCGTGCTGCAACTGCACCCCCCAGAGATCGATCCGTAGCCCGCGTTGCACCACGTCGAGCGCGATTTCGCCGCGCTCGGAGTCATTGGCGGCGATTTTTCCTGCCTCGACCGCATAGGCGATGTCATGGCCCAGATGCATTTCGAGCACCTCGGCCAGTCGCTCGAAGAGCACGGGGTCGCGGGCCAGCCGGATCCAGCGTTTCACCTCGCGCAGCAGTGCCGCATCATAGACAAAGGCGATCTTTTCCCAGCTGGCCAGATCGTGGAACAATGCGCGCGGGGCGGCATGGGTCTTGGCGCCCAGCTCGGCGCCGATTTCGGCCCCGTGGCCCAGCAGCGGCATGACATGGGCGAGGCTCAGGCTGCGGTCGAAATCGGTGCCGCCGAGCCGCAGCCCGCGGCTGGCGATCACCCGGGTCTGGCCGCGCGCGCGTTCGCAGAGGGTGAAATCCGAGGTGCCGCCGCCGATATCGACGATCAGCATGCGGCCCTCGCCGGCCACCGCCAGCGCCGCCGCTTCCGGTTCGGGCAGGAAATCGACCGCGCGAAAGCCCGCCAGCGCATAGGCTTCGCGCAGGTCGATCTCCGCCTGGGCGTCCTTGTCCTCGGATTCGGAGTGGAACCTGACCGGCCGGCCGGAGATCGCGGCCTCGAAGCTCTGACCGGTGATCCGTTCCGAACGGCACCGAATCTCGGCCAGGAACCGGCCGATCACCTCGATCAGCGTCATCCGCTCGTTGAGAAACCGCCGTTTTTCGCGTGCCAGCGGCGTGCCGAGGATGCTTTTCAACCCACGCATGAAGCGGCCGTCCTGCCCCTCCATCATCGCCCGCGCCGCGGCCTCGCCATAGACAAAGCGCTTGTCGGTGAAATCGACAAAGACCGCCGTCGGCAGGGTCTGCGCGCCCGCTTCGAGCGGCAGGGCGGCGGGGCGACCATCCCGCAGGATGCCGGCGCCGGTGTTGGAGGTTCCGAAATCTATGCCAAGCCGTGCCATCCGCACCTCCGATCCATCGCGAAGCGGCGGCTATAGCGGCAAGGATGGGCCATGGCAATTCCGCAATGCCGATTCTAAGCTGCGGCGAAACCGGGACTACAGGAGGCCGCCTGATGCGCGCTCTTATCGTGATCGACGTGCAAAACGATTTCTGCCCCGGCGGGGCGCTGGCGGTCGGGGACGGCGACGAGATCGTGGCGCCGATCAATGCCCTGATGGCGGACTTCGAGGCGGTGGTGCTGACCCAGGACTGGCATCCGGCGGGGCATTCCTCCTTTGCCAGCCAGCATCCGGGCAAGGCGCCCTTCGCGATGACCGAGATGGACTATGGGCCGCAGGTGCTCTGGCCGGATCATTGCGTTCAGGGCTCGGAGGGGGCGCAGTTTCACCCGAAACTCGAAACGACGCGCGCCGATCTGATCATTCGCAAGGGGTTCCGGCCGGCGATCGACAGCTATTCGGCGTTTTTCGAGAACGATCACGCGACGCCAACCGGGCTCGAAGGCTATCTGCGCACGCGCGGGATCAGCGAGCTGGTGATGGTGGGGCTGGCGCTGGATTTCTGCGTCGGCTTTTCGGCGGTGGATGCGGCCAATCTCGGCTTTGGCGTCACGGTGGTGGGCGATCACTGCCGCGCCATCGATCTGGATGGGTCGCTGGCGGCGGCGACAACCAACATGCAGAACGCCGGCGTCACGCTGCGCTGAGGGAAGGACGGTCGAGATGGTCGATATCGCCACCCGCGTGTGGAATCACAAATGGAAGATCGACCCGATCGTCCGCTCGCTGATCGACACCGATTTCTACAAGCTGCTGATGTGCCAGTCGGTGTTTCGCAACAAGCGCGACACGCAGGTCAGCTTTTCGCTGATCAACCGGACGAAATCGGTGCGCCTGGCCGAGCTGATCGACGAGGGCGAATTGCGCGAACAGCTCGATCACATCCGCTCGCTGTCCTTGTCGCGCGGCGAGAGCACCTGGCTGCGCGGCAACATGTTCTATGGCAAGCGGTCGATGTTCCGTTCGGATTTCATGGAATGGTTCGAAAACCTGCGCCTGCCGCCCTATCACCTGGAAAAGCGCGACGGCCAGTACGAGCTGACCTTCGAAGGCGCCTGGCCCGAGGTCATGCTCTGGGAGATCCCGGCGCTTGCCGTGCTGATGGAGCTGCGCGGGCGGGCGGTGCTCAATGACATGGGGCGGTTCGAATTGCAGGTGCTCTATGCACGGGCGATGACCAAGCTCTGGGAAAAGGTCGAAGGCCTGCGCGCCATCGACAATCTGCGGATCGCCGATTTCGGCACAAGACGGCGGCATTCCTTTCTGTGGCAGGATTGGTGTGTGCAGGCGATGACCGAAGGGCTGGGGCAGAGCTTTGTCGGCACCTCGAACTGCCTGATCGCCAAGAACCGCGATCTCGAGGCGATCGGCACCAATGCCCATGAGCTGCCGATGGTCTATGCCGCGCTGGCCGAGGATGACGCGGCCCTGGCGCGGGCGCCTTACGACGTGCTGGCCGACTGGCACGAAGAGCACGACGGCAACCTGCGCATCATCCTGCCCGACACCTATGGCACCCAAGGTTTCCTCGACAAGGCGCCGGATTGGCTGGCCGGCTGGACCGGCATCCGCATCGACAGCGGCGATCCGGCCAAGGCCGCCGAGGCGGCGATCGCCTGGTGGACCGCCCGCGGCGAGGACCCGCGCAACAAGCTGGTGATCTTTTCCGACGGGCTCGACGTGGAGAACATCGCGGCATTGCACGCGCAATTTTCGGGTCGGGTGCGGGTGTCCTTTGGTTGGGGCACGAATTTGACCAATGATTTCCGCGGGTTGGTGCCGGACGGCGGGCTCGACGCCTTTTCGCTGGTCTGCAAGGCGGTCTCGGCCGAGGGGCGGCCGACGGTCAAGCTCTCGGACAACCCGGAAAAGGCGATGGGGCCGGAGACGGAGATCCAGCGCTACAAGCGGGTGTTCGGCGTGGGCGAGCAGGAGCGGATCGAGGTGGTGGTGTAGGCCGGGCTATTCCTCGACCTTCCCCCTGAGCGCCTTGACTTCGCCGCGCTTCTTTTTCGCATCCACGCGTTTGCGTTTCTGGTTCTGCGACACCCGCGTCGGGATGCGCCGTTTCGGGCGTTCCAGCGCCTTGCGCACCATCTCGGCCAGCCGTTCGCGGGCGATCTCGCGGTTGCGGGCCTGGGAGCGGGTTTCGTCGACCTGGATGATCAGCGCGCCGTCGCGGGTCCATTTGCGGCCGGCGATGCGTTGCAGCCGGCGTTTGACCGGATCGGGCAGGGCGGGCGAGCGGGCGGCCTCGAAGCGGAGTTCCACCGCCGTCGAGACCTTGTTCACATTCTGCCCGCCGGGGCCCGAGGCGCGGATGAATTGCTCCGTCAGCTCCCAGTCGGCGATTTCGATCTGATCGTTGATGTGCAGGGTCATGCGGGTGAATATGGCAGGCTGAGGGCGAACGGCAAGGTCGCAAGCGGCGCGGGGCCTCGCGAGCCGAGTACGCCCCGGACCTGGTCCGGGACCTCCCCGGGGTCGCGCGCCGGTCCCGCCAGTCATTTGAATCGAAAAGGGCCATGCCCGGCGGCATGGCCCTTCGAGAATGTCAGGAGGTGGGGCCGGTTAGGTCCTACCAATTCGGGGTGAAACTCCCCCAAGGGCTGCCTCAGAGGGCCTCTCCCCGAACTGTTCCGACACCTTTCTCCAATACCTCTCTAGACACTGAAGCACCTCCTTTCTGTTTGTTGTCCGTACTCGAATCATGGCACGGACAGGCCAAATCGCAAAAGGTTTTTTCAGGCCAGAGCGCGATTTTGCCCAAGCCGTGCGACGATTGCCCGAAACGGGATCAATGCGATCAGCGCCAGCGAGAGCTTCACCAGCCAGTCGGCAAAGGCCAGCGTCACCCAGAGCGGTGCCAGCGGGCCGGTGTTCAGGAAGGGCACAGCCTCCCAGGCCCAGTTGATCGCGGCATCGGCCTCGGCGTCGAACAGGCTGACAGAGGCGGAAAAGGCGATGGTAAAGAACAGCGCGGTGTCCAGCGCCGAGCCGACCAGCGTCGAGACCAGTGGCGCGCGCCACCAGCGGCCTGCGCGAAAGCGGTTGAAGACGGCGATATCGGTGAGCTGCGCCACGAGGAAGGCAAGGCCCGAGGCCACGGCGATGCGCAGCGGCACGGCGGCATAGGTGTAGCCGTCGCCCTGCAACATGATCTGGCTGCCCACAAGCGAACAGATCACGCCGGTGACGAAGCCTGCCAGCACGACCTTGCGCGCGGCGCGGACGCCATAGACCCGGTTCATCACATCGGTGACGAGAAAGGCCAGCGGATAGGTGAAGGCGCCCCAGGTGAGGAGCCCGTCGAGAATGAGGAATTGAACGAGAATGTTCGAAGCCACGACGATCGCGGCCATGGCAAGAATGCCGGGAAGATGGGTGCGGTTCATGTCTGATGCCCGTTTTTGCAAGGTTGCGGCGACTTGGCTCCCGAAACGGGAACGGGCGGGGCATATAGAGGTGCTGCGCCTCGGTCAAGGGGAAGCCGGGCAGGCGGGGCGCGCCGCGGGCCAGGGGGCCCCGGATCGGGGTCCGGGGCGGGTGGTCTTCGGGCGCGGGGAATGCCGGGTCGGATCCGGGCGATTGCCTCAGGGCAGCAGGTATTCGACGATCTCGCTGCGTTGGAACGGGTTGAAATTGTCGTCCGAGATCATGGTCAGCCTGATCTGGCCGGTGGCGGCGCGGGTGACGGCGAGGCCTTCGAGATTGTCGTGCCGCGCGAGATGGCTCACCAGCAGCACCTCGCCCGGGCCGAGCGCCGTTTCCGAAAGCGGAAAGCGCCGGACCCGCGAGCGAAAGCCGAGGCCGGTGAATTCGCGCTCGAGCAGATAGAACATGCCGTCGGGGCCGATATCGGCGCCGGTGGGTTGAAAGCCGCCGATCCGGGGGATCGCAAAGGGCTGATCCCAGCGGGTGCCGTTGAAACGATAGACCGGGAAGGGGCGGGTCAACTGGCCCGAACGTTCCGGCATCGTGTAAAGCCAGCCCCGGCTGTCCACCGCCAGCGCCTCGAGCGCGGAATTGTTCTGCATGCCGTCGAAATCGGGGTGGCTGGGCAGCGCCTGCGCCCGCGCCATCGTCGGATAGGCCCAGACCCGGGCCCGGCCCTCGAAAGAGATGTAGCGCCGGCCGTCGGCGGCAATGGCCAGCCCCTCGGCATCCTGCGCCACCTTGCGGTGCATCGGGTTGCCGCCGGTGTTCATCAGCGGCTGGGGGGCGGTGCCCTCGACCCGGGTGATGCGGCCGTTTTCGCGGATCAGCCGGCCTTCGACAAAGCGGCCCCGGTCCGAGATCGCGACGAAGCTTTCGCCATCCTCGGCCAGCTCGAACCCCGACATCCCGCCAAAGCCTTCGGCGTCGCTTTGCCAGGAAAAGCTCTGAAGATGCCGCGCCGTGGGCGGGGTTTCGGCCGCGATGCAGCCGCTGGCGAGCCCTGCCAGTCCGAGGCAGGCCGCCCTGAGAAATCGTGTCATCGGGGTTACTTCGCCTCCAGCACGCTGGCGCATTGCAAGGGCAGATCCGCGAGCACCAATTCGCGTTTGGGCTTGGGCGGCGGGGCGTTCGGGTCCGGCGGCGGCGGGTTGAGGATACGATCAACCCAGCCCTGCGCCTCCTGACAGCCGTCGCCGGGGGGGGGCGGGTTCTGGTTCACGCAGCCGCTGGCGCCGGGCGGGCAGGAGAGGCGCACGTGGAAATGATAGTGATGCCCCCACCACGGCCGGATCTTGCGCAGCCAGGCGCGGTCGCCGGTTTCGTCGTTGCACATCCGCACCTTGGCGCCGGGAAAGATGAAGATCCGCGCCACCCGCGGATCCGAGGCGGCGGCTTTCAGCAGGGCGTGATGCTCGGGCGTCCAGTCGTCATTGGTAAAGGCGCCATTCGAGCGGCGCAGCGAGATCGACGAGATCTGTTCGCGCGCCTGCTGGGACAAGCCGAGATTGGCGGCGGGGCGCAGCCAGATATCGGCGTCGAGGCCAATCTGGTGGCTGGTGTGGCCGGTCAGCATCGGCCCGCCGCGGGGCTGCGACATGTCGCCGACGTAAATCCCGTTCCAGCCCGGAAACTGCGCGGCGCGGGCCGAGAGCTTGCGGACGTAATCGATCATCTCCGGGTGGGCCCAGTTGCGGTTGCGCGACAGGCGCATCGCCTGCCAGGTCGGGCCGGTTTCCGGCAATTGCACGCCCCCCGCCAGGCAGCCCTTGGCATAGCTGCCATAAGCTGCCGTGCGCTGATCCGATCCGGCGCGCTGCGCGCCAAACAGCTGTTTGGCCTGCTTGCTCGACAGCACGCCGAGGGAATCGCCGATCGTCGGCTGCGGGGCGCTGGCCAGCGTCGCCTTGGTCCTTGTGCCGTCAGAGCCGCCGCAAGCGGCGAGGAGAGCACATAAAATCGTGGCGCCGGCTAGGCGGAACGGATGTCGGACCATGCTGCTCGGTCTCCCTCTGGTTTTACCCAGCGTAGCAACAAAAGTCCGATCAGGAAAAGCCCGATGAGCGGGGTCACGCCCAATTGCTGCGAGCCGGTGATCTGGGTTGTCACGCCGATCAGAAGCGGCGCGAGAAAGGAGGTCGCCTTGCCCGCCAGCGCATAGAGCCCGAAGGCTTCGGTCATCCGCGCCGGGTCGGCCTGGCGCACCATCATCGTGCGGCTGGCCGACTGGATCACCCCGCCCGCCGCGCCGATCACCGCGCCGATCACGTAGAAGGCGATGTCGGGCAGGGCCGAGCCCTCGGCCAGCGCCACGCCATAGATCGACTGGCGCGAGACCAGCACCGTCGAGACCGCGGCACAGGTCAGCGCCAGGATGGCGGCGGTGATCACCGGCCGGGGGCCGAAGCGCGCATCCCACTTGCCGCCGAGCCAGGCAAACAGCGCACCCGAGATGATTGCGAGGATGCCGAAGATGCCGACGTCGACCACGCTCCAGCCCAGCACGCCGGCGGCATAGATGCCGCCAAAGACATACATCCCGTTGAGCGCGTCGCGGTAGAACATCGAGCTGGCCAGATAGGCAAAGAGCGACGGCGTTTGCGGCAGCCGCCGCAGCGTCCGCCCGAGGTCATGCAGCGCGCGGCGCAGGGCGCCGGGGTGCCGCGCCGTGGGCTTCGGGTCGCGCACCCAGGCGAAAAACGGGATCATGAAGACCACGTACCACAGCGCCGTCAGCGGCCCGACAAACCGGGTGCCTTCGCGCGCCTCGCCGTCGAGACCGAAGGGCGGGGCGAGGCCCAGCATGGTGCGGCCGGTCTCGGCGCTTTCGGCAAAGAAGGCCAGCATCAGCACCAGCGCCACCAGCCCGCCGCAATAGCCGAAGGCCCAGCCGTTGCCCGAAATCCGGCCGATCTCTTGCGGGCTGCCCAGATCCGGCAGCATGGAATTGGTGAAGATCGTGGCAAATTCCATCCCGATCAGCCCGATGGCAAAGGCCAGCAGGATCAGCACGAGGTTGAAATCCCCCGGCGCGGCAAACCAGAGCGCGGCCGAGCCCAGCACATACATCAGCGAAAACAGCCAGATGAAGCGCATCCGCTGGCCCGAGGTGTCGGCCAATGCGCCCAGAACCGGCGCCAGCAGCGCGATGACCAGCCCGGCACCGCCGATGCCGTAGCCCCAGGCCGCCTGTGCGGCGCTGCCGTCACCCATCAGTTCCTTGACGTAGGGGGCAAAGATGAAGGTGAGCAGCAGGGTGTTGAACGGCTGGCTCGCCCAGTCGAAAAAGAACCAGCCCCAAATCCGTTTGCGTTTCGTCGCGTCCATGATGCCCCCGTGGTTTGCGGCGGTTAAGCCCGACTGCGCGGCGTGGCGCAAGATTTACTTGCTCCGGCCACGGCAGTCACCGCCCGGAAACACCGCCGCCATCCCGGCTCAGCCCTCGGACATCGGTGGCCAGGGGCGGGCATCCTCGGCCGCGATCCAGGCCTTGATATGATCCGGCAGCTCCGGCATCCCCTCCGCTCCGATCTCGGCCAGAAGCTCGGCCGGCGGCACGATCCCCTTGGGGCCGGTCACCGCGGTGCGGTACATCGCATGGCTGGCGCATTCGCCGTTGTTTTTCCACATCGACTGTTCGAGGTAGACAAAGCGGTGATCCACCCCCACCGCCTGCGACCGCATCTCGAAGCTCTCAAACGGCCGGATGCGCCGGCGGTAGCGGGTGCAGGAGCCGGCCACGGTCAGCCCCCATTTGCGCCGTCGCAGCACCGCCATGAAGCCGGTCCGCTGGGCCAGCGGGATACGCCCGAGGTCGTAGAGCGTCAGCGTGCGGCCGTTGTTCAGCTCCATCCAGAAGTCGATGTCCCAGGGCCAGCAGCGGTGGCGCGACACATGGGTGCCGGTCACCGGCAGGCGCGGCGCCTTGCGGAACAGGTACAACTCTTTGAACATGCGGATGAACGGATACATGCGGGCCACCTCCAGCCGCAGGTGTGCGCCGCGGCGCGACGGGCGGCAAGCCGTGACGCGGCGACACTTGTGCTTTGATCGTGCCGGCCTTACCTAGATTGCGCGAAAAGGCGGAGACATAAAGCAGATGTACGCGATTTACGGGCCCCTGAAGCTCATCCTCGATGTGGCGTTCTTTATCATGATTGCCCATATCATCATGAGTTGGCTGATCAATTTCCAGGTGCTGAACCTGCGTCAGCCGCTGGTCTCGCAGATCTGGTACGGGCTGAACCGCCTGCTCGAGCCGATCTATCGCCCGATCCGCAACATCCTGCCGGACACCAGCCCGCTTGACCTGGCGCCGCTGGTGGCTTTCATCATCCTGATCTCGCTGCGCGATTTCATCCTGCCCGAGATGTTCGGCCTGATCTGAGACCCGATCGCGGCGCGCCCCGGATCACGTCCGGGGCGGTGTCGGGGCCTTGTTCACCGAATCTCAATGTGTGATTGTTGGGATAAGAGCAGTTTGACACAAATCTAGCAGGTTTTGCCCCATGGACGACGCCGCCACGCTATTGCGGGACGTGTTCGGATTCGACGGATTCCGCCCCGGTCAGGGGGAGATCGTCGAGGCTGTGGCGGCCGGCCAGAATGTGCTGGCGATCATGCCCACCGGCGGCGGCAAATCGCTCTGTTTCCAGCTTCCGGCGCTGCTCCGCCCAGGCGTGACCGTGGTGATCTCGCCGCTGATCGCGCTCATGCGCGACCAGGTGCGCGGATTGCGCGAGGCCGGCGTCGCGGCCGGCGCGCTGACCTCGGGCAACACCCCCGAGGAGACCGAGGCGGTCTGGCAAGCGCTCGAAGCCGGCACGCTGAAGTTGCTCTACCTCGCCCCGGAACGTCTGGCCGCCGGCGGCACCATGCAGATGCTGCGCCGCATCGGTGTCGGTCTGATCGCCGTCGACGAGGCGCATTGCGTCAGCCAGTGGGGCCATGATTTCCGCCCCGACTATCTGCGCATCGGCGAGCTGCGCCGCGCGCTCGACGTGCCGCTGGCCGCCTTCACCGCCACCGCCGACCGCGAGACCCAGGACGAGATCGTCACAAGGCTGTTCGACGGCGAGGAGCCGGCGCGTTTCCTGCGCGGCTTCGACCGGCCCAACATCCACTTGGCGTTTCAGCCCAAGGACAGCCCGCGCCGCCAGATCCTCGATTTTGCCGCCGCCCGCCGCGGCCAGTCGGGCATCGTCTATTGCGGCACCCGCGCCAAGACCGAGGGGCTGGCCCGCGCATTGTCCGAGGATGGCCACACCGCCTGTTTCTACCATGGCGGCATGGAGGCCGAGGACCGGCGCATCGTCGAGAGCCGCTTTGCCCGCGAGGACGGGTTGATCGTGGTGGCCACCGTGGCCTTTGGCATGGGGGTCGACAAGCCCGACATCCGCTGGGTGGCCCATGCCGACCTGCCGAAATCCATCGAGGCCTATTACCAGGAGATCGGCCGCGCCGGCCGCGATGGTGGCCCGGCCGAGACGCTGACCCTTTTCGGCCCCGACGACATCCGCCTGCGCCGCACCCAGATCGACGAGGGCCTTGCCCCGCCGGAACGCCGCGCCGCCGATCACGGCCGGCTCAACGCGCTTCTGGGTCTGGCCGAAGCGCTGGAGTGCCGCCGCAAGACCCTGCTGGGCTATTTCGGCGAAGACGCCGAAACCTGCGGCCACTGCGACCTGTGCCAGACCCCGGTCGAGACCTTTGATGCCACCGAAGCGGTCCGCAAGGCGCTCTCCGCGGCGCTGCGGACCGGCGAATGGTTCGGCGCCGGCCATCTGATCGATATCGTCATGGGCAACGAGACCGACAAGGTGCGCCAGAAGGGCCACGAGCAGCTGCCCACCTTCGGCGTCGGGCGCGAGTTTGACAAGCGCGGCTGGCAGGCGGTGTTCCGGCAGATGATGGGCCATGACCTGATGCGCCCCGATCCCGAACGCCACGGCGCGTTGCGGATGACCGAGGCCGCGCGGCCGATCCTGCGTGGCGAGGCCGCGATCACCCTGCGCCGCGACACGATTGCCAGGGCCCAGGCGAAACGCCGCCCGGCGGTCAAGGCGATGGTCAGCGAAGAGGATGCGCCGCTCCTGTCGGCGCTCAAGGCCAAACGACGCGCGCTGGCCGAGGCGGCAAGCGTGCCGGCCTATATCATCTTCAACGACCGCACCCTGATCGAGATGGCCGAGACCAAGCCGTCGAACCTCGACCAGATGGCGCGGATCTCGGGCGTCGGCGCCAAGAAGCTCGACAGCTACGGCGCCGATTTCCTCGCCGTCATCACCGGCGCGGCGGAAGAGATGCACCCGACCCGGCGCAAGCTGGCCGGGCGCGACGCCGGCGCGGTCTATGACCGGCTGATGCAGGTCCAGGCCGATCTGGCGCGCGGCGCCTGTGGCACCGAAAAACCGCTGTCTTGCTCGGCTTCGCTGCTGGCCAAGGTGGCCGAACGGCGGCCCTCGCTGCCCGAAGAGCTCGAGCGGCTCTTGGGCGAACGGCGCAGCGAACGTTTTGGCGCGGCCTTTCTGGACGTTTTGCGCGAAGCATCCTAAGTCCGGGCGAAACGGAGGGATGCGATGCTTGTGGTGATTTCCCCGGCCAAGCGGCTGGATTGGTCAGAGGTCGATGTCGAGACGACCGCGCCTGCGATGCAGGAGGAGGCGCTGCGGCTGGCCAAGACCGCGCGCAACCTGACCCTGGGCGACCTCAAGGGGCTGATGGGCCTCAGCGACGATCTGGCCCGGCTCAACCGCGACCGATTCAAGGCCTTCGCCGCCGAGCCCGCGCCGGAGGCCACCCGCCCGGCGGTCTTCGGATTTGCCGGCGACACCTATCAGGGGCTCGAGGCGCGGTCGCTCGAGCCGTACGAGCTGCGTTATGCCCAGGATCATCTGCGGGTGCTGTCGGGGCTCTACGGCGTGCTGCGCCCGCTCGATGCGATCCAGCCCTACCGGCTTGAAATGGGGTCGCGACTCAAGACGCGGCGCGGCAGCAATCTTTATCACTACTGGGGCGACCGGATCGCCCGGGCGCTGAACGCCCAGGCCGAGGCCACCGGCAGCGCGGTGCTGGTCAATTGCGCCAGCCAGGAATATTTCGGCGCGGTTGATCTCAAGGCGCTGAAGCCGCGGGTGGTGACGCCGCAGTTCTATGACATGAAGAACGGCCAGCCCAAGATCATCAGCTTCTTTGCCAAGAAAGCGCGCGGCGCGATGGCGCGTTATGTGGTGCAGACCAGGCTCACCGCGCCTGACGACCTGCTCGGCTTCGATCTCGGCGGCTATCGTTACAACGAAGAGCTGTCGGAACCGGATCGCCCTGCGTTCCTGCACGACGACAGGGGCTAGGCCGGGCGGGTGTCGGCCCGCCCCTGCGCGGCCGACACCCCTCAGCCGGCGCGCATCGTCGCCTTCCGGGGCGTGTATTTTGTCAGCATATCCTCGATGGCGGCGCGTTTCAGCGGCTTGGTGATGTAATCGTCGAGCCCCGCCGCGATCAGCGCCTCGCGGTCGCCGGTCATCGCATGGGCGGTGCAGGCGATGATCGGGGTGCGGTGCCCGCCGCCCTCCTCGAGCTTGCGGATTTCCAGGGTGGCCGCCTTGCCGTCCATCTCGGGCATCGAAATATCCATAAAGACGATATCGGGCCGAAGCTCGCGAAAAAGCGCCACCGCCTCGACGCCATTGTTGGCGAAATGCAGATCGACCGGCAGGGATTTGACCATCTTGCGGAAAACGAACTGATTGGTCCGGTTGTCCTCGGCGGCGAGGACTCGCAGCCTGACCGCCTCGGGCGGCTCCGGTTCCGACTTTTCCGCGGCCGGCGGCGGCGGCAGTTTTGGTAAGGACGGAGGTGCGGCGACTAGCGGCGCCTCGGTGACACCGCTGAGCACCTCGAATAGCCGGGCACGCGGCACCGGTTTTTGCAGGATGGCATGCAAATGCCTGGCGGCCGGATCCTGCTCGGCAAAGCCGGTGTTCGAGCTGAGCATCACGATCGGCGCCTCCTGCCCGGCCGCGCGCAGCGCCTCGGCAAGCTCGAGCCCGTCAAGTTCGGGCATGTTGTGATCGGTCAGCACGAGGTCGAACCCGCCCCCCTGGCTGACCAGGTCAAGTGCCTCGCGACCATTGGCGCAGCTCGCGGTTTCCACCAGCATGACCTGAAGCTGCTTTTCCAGGATCAGCCGGTTGACCGGTTTGTCATCGACGATCAGCACCCGGCGCAGATGGCGCGGCATCACCGGCGGTTGCACGGTCTCGCCCGAGGGGCAGGGCAAGGTGAGGGTAAAGCCGAAGCTAGAGCCCTGGCCCTGCACGCTGTCGACCCAGACTTCGCCGCCCATCAGGCCGATCAGCCGCTTGGTGATGGCCAGCCCCAGCCCGGTGCCTTCGAATTTCCGGTTGCGCTCGCTCTCGACCTGGTTGAATTCGCCGAACACATGGCCAAGCTGGTCGGGCGGAATGCCGATGCCGGTATCCTCGACCGTGACATGGATGGCCGATGTGCCATCGTCGCGCGGCACCCCCACCACGCGGGTGAGCACATGGCCCCTGAGGGTGAATTTCACCGCATTGCCGATGATATTGGTCAGCACCTGGCGGATGCGCCCGGGATCGCCGAAAAATTGCGTCGGCAGGAAGATGTCGTAATCGACCAGCAGGTCGATCCCCTTGTCGCGGGCCGTGGGTTGCAGCAGCATGACGATCTCGTGGATCGCGCGTTCGAGATCGAAGGTTTCGGGGTGCAGCTCGAGCTTGTCAGCCTCGATCTTGGAATAATCGAGCACGTCGTTGATGATCACCAGAAGCGCCTCGCCAGAGCTGCGCATGGTGTTGACGTAAAGCCGCTGTTCTTCGCTCAGCTCGGTATCGGTCAACAGTTCGGCCATGCCGATCACGCCGTTCATCGGAGTGCGGATCTCGTGGCTCATATTGGCGAGAAAGGCCGATTTGGCGCGGTTCGCCGCCTCGGCCCGGTTGCGCGCCCGGCGCAGGTCTTTTTCATAGCGGATGGTGTCGGTGATATTGAGCACAAGGCTCACCACGTCGCCGGCCTCTCCGCGCCGGTCATGCACGCGGATGTAATTGTCATTCCAGAGCCTGAGGGTCACCGGTTCGGGACTGGGCGATTGCCAGCGCCCCAGCATCATCGCGCGCCAGTCGGCCGGGGCAAGGTCGTCGGTGTCGACGATGCCCTCTTCGGTCAGCAATTGCAGGACACGGGCAAAGGAGATGCCGGGCTGGATTTCCTCGATCCCGTCGAACACCGAGAGATAGGCGGAATTGGCAAAGATCAGACAGTGATTGGCGTCGAAGAAGGCAAATCCGTCCTCGATGGTTTCCACCGCCTGACCCAGCCGGCGTTCGGCGACCTCGAGGTTTTCGGTGGCGCGGGTGAGGTCGGATTTCACCCGCTGGTTCTCGTCGCGCACCGTGGCCATTTCGGCGCGCTTTTCGACGATCTCCTCGCTCAGCGCGCGGGCATGATGGCCAAGCTTGCGATTGGCGGCAAAAAGCTCGGCCTGCTTGAGCTCGAGCAGGCGCTCCGCCGCAAGGCGGGCGCGGCGTTCCTCGGCAAGTTTGCTGGCGAGAGTCATCGCCCGGCTCCGGTCGTTCTTCGGCTCATTGGCGGCACCTTGGCGGCAAGGGGTGAAGATCTGTTTAAGCCGCGCCGGGAGCGGCAATTGACGCAGCATTGACGCCAGGGCGGGAATCGTTGCCAGGTCGAGCCGGCACATGAGACACTGGTGGCATTTAGCCCGGAGGTCTTTTCATGCGCCGCTTTCTCTTTGCTCTGTCGCTTGTAACCCTTGCCGTGCCGGCGCTGGCCGAGGATATCCTGCCTGACCGGCGTGTGGTCGTATCGCGCGACATCGATTTCTTCGGCTCCGATCTTCAGGCGCTTTTCGATACCTCGCTGGAGGCCTGCCAGCGGATTTGCCTGTCCGACAGCGCCTGCGCCGCCTTTACCTTCAACAGCCGCTCCAACGCCTGTTTCCCCAAGACTTCGGTAAGCGAGCGGCAGGCCTATGAAGGGGCGATTTCCGCCATTGTGGTGCCGACCGATCCCGAGGTTATGGCGCGGGCCGAACCGCGCGCGGGCGATCTGGCCTTTCTGCCGAGAGCCGATCTCGATGCGGCGCTGGCGCAGGCCGAGGGCCTGGGCCAGAGGCACATGGGCGGCAAGTGGACGGTCGAGGTGCTGCTGACCGCCGCCCGCGAGAAAGAGGCCGAAGGCGATCTCGGCAATGCGCTGCACTGGACCGGCGCGGCACTGGCGCAGAGCGATGCCGCCGATCTCTGGGTCGAATATGCCCGCCTGGCGCTGGCCATTGGCGCGGCCGCGGACCGCAGTTCGGAGCAGCGGCAGCTGGCCGACAGCGCGGTGGCGGCCGGCGTCAACGGCTATCTGCGCGCGCCGGCCGAGGCGGGCCGCGTCGCGGCGCTGCTGGTGCTGGCCGAGGCGCTGGAAGCGGCCGGGCGCGGGAAAGAGATGGTGCCGACATTGCGGCTGGCCGAGGCCCTGCTGCCGCGCGCCGACGTGGTGGCCGCGCTGGATGACGCGATTGGAAAATACGGCTTTCGCGTCACCGATCACCGGGTCGAAAGCGACCGCGCCGAGCCGCGCATCTGCGCCGCCTTTTCCGAAGATCTGCTGCGCGCGGGGCTGGATTACACGCCATATGTCCGGCTGCCCGATCCCGGCCTCGTGGTCAGCGCCACCGAGCGGGAAATCTGTGTCGGCGGCGTGGCGCATGGCACGCGCTATGCGATCACCCTGCGCGCCGGGCTTCCGGCCGCGTCCGGCGAACGGCTGACCAGAGATGTGACCCTCACGCAATATATCCGCGACCGCGCGCCGGCCGTCACCTTCAAGGGCCGGGCCTATGTGCTGCCACGGTCGCAGGATGCCGGGCTGCCGATCGAGACGGTCAATCTCTCCGAGGTCGATCTCACGCTGCGACGGGTGTCGGACCGCAACCTCCTGCGCGCCATCCAGGACAGCTATTTCGGCGCGCCCATGGGCTATTACACCGAGCGGCGGTTCGAGCGGGAGGTGGGCGAAACCATCTGGCAGGGCACCGGCGAGGTCGACCAGCAGCTCAATCGCGATGTGACCACCCGCTTGCCGATGGGCGCGGTGCTGGCCGATCAGCCGCCGGGGATCTATGCGCTTACCGCGCGGGTGCCGGGCGAGGATGAATATTCCGACAATTCGGCGACGCAATGGTTCGTGCTCTCCGATCTGGGGCTGGCAAGCCTGTCCGGCACCGACGGGCTGCATGTCTTCATTCGCGGTCTCGGCGATGCGCGCGCGCGCGACGGCGTGGCGGTGCAGCTGGTTTCCCAGGCCAACCGGGTGCTGGCCGAAGCCCGGACCGACGCGGCCGGTCATGTGCGCTTCGACCCCGGGCTGACCCGCGGCACCCAGGGCGCCGCCCCGGCGCTGCTGGTGGCCAAGACCGCCGACGACATCGCCTTTCTGTCGCTGACGGATCCGGCCTTCGATCTCTCGGACCGCGGCGTCGAAGGGCGTGCTCCGGCCGGCCCGGTCGATGTCTTTCTGGCCACCGACCGGGGCGCCTATCGCGCCGGCGAGGTGATCTATGCCACCGCGCTGGCACGCGATGCCCGGGCCAGGGCCATCGAGGGCCTGCCGCTGGTGGCGGTGCTGACCCGTCCTGACGGGGTGGAATACGCCCGCCACCTGTCGCAGGCCCCCCGGGCCGGCGGCCATGTCTTCGAGATGCCGCTGGGCACCACCGTGCCGCGCGGCACCTGGCGGATCGCGCTGCATTCCGACCCCGAAGCGCCCGCCCTGGCGACGCGGAGCGTGCTGGTCGAGGATTTCCTGCCCGAGCGGATCGATTTCGACCTCTCGCTGCCGGAAGGCCGGGTCACCCTGGCCGACAGCCCGGAGCTGACCATCGATGCGCGCTATCTCTTTGGCGCGCCGGGGGCCGATCTGCCGGCCGAGGTCCGGGTGCGGCTCTCGCGCGCCGAGGCCATCGACGGCTGGGAGGGCTACCGCTTTGGCCGGCATGATGTGGCGTTCGATCCGCGCACGCGCTACCTTGAGGGCGATCTGCGCACCGATGCGGCGGGGCGGCTGACCACGCCGCTGAGCTTTCCCGAGATCGACGGCGCGGCGGCAGACCTGCCGATGCAGGCGCAGGTCGTCGTCTCCCTCTCCGAAGGCTCCGGCCGGCCGGTGGAACGCCGGCTGACCCGCGCCCTGGCCGCCGCCGGCCCGGTGATCGGCATCAAGCCGCAATTCGACGGTGTGGTTCAGGAGGGCGGCGAGGCGCGATTCCGGCTGATCGGGCTGGATGCCCGGGGCCAACCTGCCGCGCTGCCGGTGAAATGGACGCTGAACCGGGTGCGCACGCGCTATGAATGGTATCGCCTGCACGGCGAATGGAACTGGGAGCCGGTGGTCACCCGCACCGAGGCCGCCAGCGGCGAGGTCACGCTGGGCGCCATCCCGGTCGAGATCGGTGCGGATGTCGACTGGGGCAATTACGAGCTGGTGGTCGAACGTCAGGGCGACGACGGCTATGTCGCCGCCTCGACCGATTTCTGGGCCGGCTGGTATGCGCCCGCCGATGCCACCGAAACGCCGGATATGCTGGAGCTGTCGCTCGACAAGCCGGCCTATCGCCCGGGCGAGACGGCCACCCTGCGGCTGGTGCCGCGGTATGCCGGCACGGCGCTGATTACCGTGATGTCGCACCGGGTGATCGACATGCAGAGCATCGCGGTCAGCGAGGGCGAGAACACCGTCGCCCTGCCGGTGACCGACGACTGGGGCGCCGGTGCCTATGTCACGGCCACGGTGATCCGGCCGATGGATGCCCCCTCCGGGCAGGCCCCGGCCCGGGCGCTCGGCCTGGCCCATGCCGGCATCGATCCCGGCGCGCGGGCACTCGATGTCTCGCTGATCACCGGCGAGACCTCGGCGCCACGCGGGCCGCTGAGGGCACAGGTGCAGGTCGATGGCATCGCCGAGGGCGAAACCGCCTATGTGACCGTTGCCGCGACCGACCTGGGCATTCTCAACATCACCGGGTTCCAAAGCCCCGATCCCCGAGGCCATTACTTCGGTCAGCGCAAGCTCGGCGTCGAGATGCGCGACCTCTACGGCCGGCTGATCAACGGGCTCGACGGCGCCATGGGGCGGGTCCGCTCCGGCGGCGATGCCGGCGAGGCCGGCCGTTATGACAGCCCGCCGCCGACCGAAGAGCTGGTGGCGCTGTTCTCCGGACCGGTGCAGGTCGGGCCCGAAGGCCGGGCCGAGCTGACCTTTGACATCCCCGAGTTCAACGGCACCGTCCGGCTGGCTGCCGTGGCCTGGTCGCCCACCGGGGTGGGGCAGGCCGAACGCGATGTGCTGGTGCGCGATCCGGTGGTGGTCAGTGCCAGCCTGCCGCGCTTCCTGGCCCCAGGTGACAGCAGCCGGATGCTGCTGGAAATCACCCACGCCGAGGGGCCGGCCGGGCGGATCGACCTCGCGGTCACCGGTGCGGGCCTCGGCCTCGACACCGGGGCGATTCCCGAAAGCCTGATGCTGGGCGAACAGGCCAAGGCGCGGGTTGTCGTGCCACTCACCGCGCAGGCCGCGGGTGACCACGCGATCACCGTCGCGCTGACCACCCCGGCGGGGCAGGTGCTGCGCAAGCGGTTGACCGTGGCGGTGCGCAACAACGATCCCGAGATCTCGGAAACCCGCCGCTTCAGCCTGGCCCCCGGCGAGACCTTCAGCTTTGACGACAATGTCTTTGCCGGGCTGCGCCCGCGCGGTGCCTCGGCGCTGGTCTCCGCCGGGCCGCTGGCGCGGTTCGATGCGCCGCGCATGCTCGCTGCGCTCGACCGCTATCCCTATGGCTGCACCGAACAGATCACCAGCCAGGCGATGCCGTTGCTTTACATGTCCTCGGTGGCCGAGGCGATGGGCCTGACCGAAACGACCCGCATTCAGACGCGCATCGATTCGACCGTTGCCCGCATCCTGACGCGGCAGGCGCCGAATGGCGCTTTCGGTCTCTGGCAGGCCGAGTCGGGCGATTTCTGGCTCGACGCCTATGTCACCGATTTCCTGAGCCGCGCGCGGGCGCAGGGGTTTGCCGTGCCCGATCAGGCCTTTCGCCAGGCGATGGACAATCTGGGCAACCGGGTGAACTACGCCCCCGATTTTGACACCGGGGGCGAGGATATCGCCTATGCGCTGATGGTGCTGGCACGCGAAGGCAGCGCGGCAATGGGCGACCTGCGCTATTACGCCGATGTGAAAGGCCGAGATTTCGCCACGCCGCTGGCCGCCGCGCAATTGGGCGCGGCGCTGGCGATGTATGGTGATCAGACCCGCGCCGATGCCATGTTCCGCATCGCGATGGACAAGCTGACCCCGCCCTCCGAAGCCGAGCCGCCGCTCTACCGGGCCGATTACGGCACCGGGTTGCGCGATGCGGCGGGGCTGTTGTCGCTGGCGGTGGCCGCCGGCTCTTCGGCGGTGGATCGCGCCGCGCTGGTACAGCGGATCGCGACCGCCCGGCCGGAGCTTTCGACCCAGGAGCAGGCCTGGTCGCTGCTGGCCGCCCATGCCATGGTGACCGAGCCCGCGGTCTCCGGCATCCTGCTGGACGGCGAGCCGGTCACCGGCCCGCTGGTGCGCCGGTTCGACGGCGGTGCGGCGCCACGCAGCATCACCAACGGCGGCGATCAGCCCACCGATGTCACCCTTACCACCTTTGGCACCCCTGCCGGTGCGGTCGCGGCGGGCGGTTACGGCTACCGGCTCGAGCGGCGCTATTTCACCATGGAGGGCGCGCCGGTCACCGGTCCGGTGGCCATGGGCACGCGGCTGGTGACGGTGCTGCGGGTGATCCCGGCGGAAGAGACCGGCGCGCGGCTGATGATCGACGACCCGCTGCCGGCGGGCTTCGAGATCGACAATCCGAACCTGCTGCGCTCGGGCGACATTCGCGCCCTCGACTGGCTCGATCCGGTTCCCGCGCGACATGCCGAATTCCGGGCCGACCGCTTTCTTGCGGCGGTCGAACATGACGGCGCGCAGGCCTTCGAGCTGGCCTATGTCGTCCGCGCCATCTCGCCCGGCGATTTCCACCACCCGGCGGCGGTGGTCGAGGACATGTACCGCCCGCAATACCGTGCGCGCACGGCATCCGGGCGGCTGACGGTGACGGAATGAGGCGCTTCGGCCTCTTTGCGCTGGTGCTGCTGCTCTGGGGCGGGGCCGCTGCGCGGGACGGTTTCGAAGATTGGGTGGCCGCCACCGTGCTGCCGCCGGTGCTGGCCGAGACCTCGGTCGAGGTCCGCGACCGCGACGGGCGGCTGCTGCGCGGCTATACGGTCGAGGACGGGCGCTGGCGGTTTTCGGTGACCCTGGACCAGATCGATCCGAAGCTGGTCGCCATGCTGATCGCCTATGAGGACAAGCGGTTCTGGCGGCATCCCGGCGTCGATGTCAGGGCGGTGGCCCGCGCTGTCTGGCAGGCGCTGAGCCATGGCAGGGTGGTCTCGGGGGGCTCGACCCTGACGATGCAGGTGGCCCGGCTGCTGGAAGATAGCGGCACCGGCGCGCTTTCGGGCAAGCTGCGCCAGGCGCGACTGGCGCTGGCGCTGGAGCGGCGGCTGACCAAGCGCGAGATCCTGACGCTCTATTTCACCCATGCGCCCTATGGCGGCAACCTCGAGGGGGTCCGCGCCGCGACGCTGGGCTATTTCGGCAAGGAACCGCGCCGGCTGACCCCGGCCGAGGCCGCGCTGCTGGTGGCACTGCCGCAAAGCCCCGAAGGCCGCCGCCCGGACAAACGCCCGGCCCGCGCGCTGGCGGCGCGCGATCGGGTGCTGGCGCGGATGCGGCGCTTTGCGGTGATCGACGCCGAGACCGCAGCGGCCGCCCGGCGCGAGCCGGTGCCGGCCGCGCGCCGCGATTTCCCGGTGCTGGCGGCGCATCTGGCCGACCGCGCGCGCGAGGCCGCGCCCTTTGCCCCGGTGCATGAACTGACGGTGGACCGCGCCGTGCAGGCGCGGCTCGAGGCGCTGGCGGCGCGGGCGGTGCAGGGCAAGGGCGATCACCTCTCCACCGCGCTGGTGGTGGCCGATCACGCGACCGGCGAGGTGCTGGCTTCGGTTGGATCGGCCGGGCTGGGCGCGGCCGAGACGCGCGATGGCTTTGTCGACATGACCCGCGCCCTGCGCTCGCCCGGCTCGACGCTGAAACCGCTGGTCTATGCGCTGGCCTTTGATCGCGGGCTGGCTCATCCGCAAACGCTGATAGACGACAGCCCGGTGCGCTTCGGGCCTTATGTGCCGCAGAATTTCGACGGTCGGTTTCGTGGCGAGGTGACGGTGGCGCGCGCCTTGCAGATGTCGCTCAACATCCCGGTTGTCCGCATCACCGAAGCCTTGGGTCCGGCGCATCTGATGGCTGCCCTGCGCCGTTCCGGCGCGGAACCGGCCTTGCAAGGTGGACGGCCGGGGCTGGCCATCGCGCTGGGCGGGCTCGGGCTGACGCTGGAGGATCTGGTGCAGCTTTACGCGGCGCTGGCGCGGGGCGGGGCGGCGCGGCCTCTGCATTGGCGCCAGGGCGCCGCCGCCGCCCCGGGAGCGGATGTCACCGGCGCGGTCGCGGCCTGGCAGGTGGGGCAAATCCTGTCGGAGATCGCGCCGCCCCCCGGCGCGCCGCGCGACTGGCTGGCCTACAAGACCGGCACCTCGTATGGCCACCGCGACGCCTGGGCGCTGGGCTATGACGGGCGGCATGTGGCGGGCGTCTGGCTGGGCCGGCCCGATGGCACGCCGGTGCCCGGTGCCTTTGGCGGCGAGATCGCGGCGCCGGTGCTGTTCGAAGCCTTCCAGCTCTTGAAGCCCGCGCCGGCCGATCTGCCGCCGCCGCCGGCGGCGACGCTGTTGGTCCGCAATGCCGATCTGCCGCAGCCGCTGCGGCGCTTTCGCGCCCGCGACGGGCAGTATCGCAGCGGCGCAAGTCGGCTGGAGCTGGCCTATCCGCCCGATGGCGCGGTCCTGGGCGGGGCGGAGGTGACGATCAAGCTGCGCCACGGTACGCCGCCCTTTACCCTGCTGGTGGATGGCGCGCCGCGCGTCACCGCCACCCGCGACCGGGTGTTGCCGGTGATGCTGCCCTCGGCCGGATTCTCGCGCCTGTCGGTGATCGACGGGGCGGGGGCCTCGGTGGCGGCGACGGTGCGGCGGCCGTAGCGCGGTGTCGCCAGGCGGAGGGCGGGGGTTTCCCCCGCCGGTCCCCGCTTCAGACGCGTTCGATGGCGAGCGCGATGCCCTGGCCGCCGCCGATGCACATGGTGATCAGCGCGGTCTTGCCGCCGGTCCGCTCCAGCTCGTAGAGCGCCTTGACCACCAGGATCGCCCCGGTCGCCCCCACCGGATGGCCCAGCGCGATGGCGCCACCATTGGGGTTCACCTTGGCGGCATCGAGCCCAAGCTCGTTGTTCACCGCCAGCGCCTGCGCGGCAAAAGCCTCGTTCGATTCGATCACGTCAAAGGCGTCGAGCGTGAGGCCGGTGCGCTCCAGCAGGTTGCGCACCGCCGGCACCGGGCCAATGCCCATGACCTCGGGCCGCACCCCGGCATGGGCATATCCCAGAACCCGGGCCTTGGGGCGCAGCCCGGCCTTTTCGGCCGCCGCGCTCCGCGCCAGAACCACTGCCGCCGCGCCGTCGTTGATGCCCGAGGCGTTGCCCGCAGTGACGCTGCCATCCTTCTGGAACACTGCGCGCAGCCCGGCCAAGGCCTCGGCGGTGGTGCTCTTGGGGTGTTCGTCCACTTCAAAGGCCACCATGTCGCGTTTGACCCGCACCTCGACCGGGGTGATCTGCTCGGCAAAGCGGCCTTCGGCGATGGCCCGTGCGGCCCGCTGCTGGCTTTCCAGCGCAAAGGCGTCCTGATCCTCGCGGCTGATCTGGTGCTCGGCGGCAACGTTTTCCGCCGTCACCCCCATGTGGCCGGTGCCGAAGGGGCAATGCAGGGCACCGAGCATCATGTCGAGCGTGCGGATATCGCCCATTTTCTGGCCGAAACGCTGCGACGGGTTGATGAAAGGCGACCGGCTCATGCTCTCGGCGCCGCCGGCAACGGCGAAATCGGCATCGCCCAGCATCAAGGATTGCGTGGCCGAGGCCACCGCCTGGGCGCCCGAGCCGCATAGCCGGTTGACGTTCATCGCCGGGGTGGTCTCGGGGATACCGGCCTCGATGGCGGCGGCGCGGCTGAGGTACATGTCGCGCGGCTCGGTGTTGATGACATGGCCAAAGACCACGTTGCCGATCTGGCCGGGCTCGACCCCGGCGCGCGCCATCGCCGCTTTGGTGACCTGGGTGGCCAGGGCGATGGGCGGGGTGGCGGCCAGCGCGCCGCCGAAGGTGCCGATGGCGGTGCGGGCGCCGCCGAGAATGACGATATCTTCAGACATGTGCTTTCCTCTCTCCGATTCTGGCCGGAGTATGTCGGCCGCCGCCGCCGCTGTCAGCAGAACGTGGGGTCACTGCCCGCTTGAACTGCCACAGGTTTCGCCCCACTATTCCGCCATGACGGATACATCAGACGATATTCTGGCGCTGCTGCCGGCACGGCTCAAGGAGGCCCGCCGGGCGCAGGGCCTGTCGCTCGACGCGGTGTCGAAGCTTTCGGGCGTGTCGCGGTCGATGGTGAGCCAGATCGAACGCGGCGAAAGCTCGCCCACCATCGCCACCCTGTGGAACCTGACCCGCGCGCTCCAGGTGGATTTTGCCGGGCTGCTGGAAGAAGAGGCGCAGGCCAACCGCATCGAGGTGCTGCGCGCAGACCAGATCCCGACAATCGACAATATGGGCGCGGGCTGTCGCATCCGCATCCTCTCGCCGCCCGAGGAGGCCGGGCGCAACGAGCTTTACGAGCTGCGCTTTGACGAGGGCGGCCGGCTTGACAGCCAGCCGCACAAACGTGGCACGGTCGAGATCCTGAGCGTGATCAGCGGCACGGTCGAGATCACCTCTGACGAGGCAAGCGCGCGGCTCGCCTGCGGCGACAGCGCGCGCTACGCCGCCGATCTGCGCCATTGCATCCGCGCGGTGGATGGGGATGCCAAGGTGTTCCTGGTGGTGCAGGACAGCGGGTAGGGGGTGCAACCCCCGTCGGCGATATCCGGTATACTGGATTTATTCCGCTAATCCGAAAATCCGCTATTTCGGATAGTCGTCTGTTGTGCTAGAAGGGGTGACGAAAGGAGTCGCACCATGGCGCAGGCATTTCTGGAACATCTCACCGACACGCTGTCACAGATCGAGGCAGACGGGCTGAAAAAGGTCGAACGGCCGATTTCCGGCCCGCAGGGTGCCCGAATGCAGGTGCAGGGCCGTGAGATGATCAATCTCTGCGCCAACAATTACCTCGGGCTGGCCGATCACCCGGCGCTGATCGAGACGGCGAAACAGGCGCTCGACAGCCACGGGTACGGCATGGCCTCGGTGCGCTTCATCTGCGGCACGCAGGAACTGCACCGTGCACTGGAGCAGAAGCTCGCCAGCTTTCTCGGCCAGGACGACGCGATCCTCTTTGCCGCCTGTTTCGATGCCAATGGCGCGGTCTTCGAGCCGCTGCTGGGGCCGGAAGACGCGGTGATCTCGGACGCGCTCAACCATGCCAGCATCATCGACGGCATCCGCCTGTGCAAGGCGCGGCGGTTCCGCTACGCCAATTCCGACATGGCGGATCTCGAGGCCAAGCTGAAAGAGGCCCGCGAGGGCGGCGCGCGGCATGTGATGATCGCCACCGATGGCGTGTTCTCGATGGATGGATACCTGGCGAAGCTGGGCGAGATTCGCGCGCTGGCCGACCGCTATGACGCGGTGCTGATGGTCGACGATTGTCACGCCACCGGCTTCATGGGTCCCGGGGGCGCTGGCACCCCGGCCCATGCCGGGGTTTCTGCCGATATCCTCACCGGCACGCTGGGCAAGGCGCTGGGCGGGGCGATCGGCGGCTATGTCGCGGCGTCGCAACCGGTGGTGGACCTGCTGCGCCAACGCGGCCGGCCATATCTCTTTTCCAACGCGCTGCCGCCGGCGGTGGTGGCCGCCGGGATCACCGCGCTCGATCTGGTGGCGCAGGGTGACGACCTGCGGGCGCGGCTGTTCGAGAACACGGCCTATTGGCGCGCCGGGCTGGAGCGGCTGGGGTTTGACCTCTTGCCCGGCGAACATCCCATCGTGCCGGTGATGCTGGGCGAGGCCCGTCTGGCGCAGGAGATGGCGGCGCGGCTGTTCGACGAGGGGGTCTATGTCTCGGGCTTCTTCTTTCCGGTGGTGCCCAAGGGGCAGGCCCGGATCCGGACACAGATGAACGCTGCGCTGACCCGCGCCGATCTGGATGAGGCGCTGGGCGCCTTCGAGCGCGCCGGCCGGGCGGTGGGGGTGCTGCCATGAGCGGATTGGCCGGAGAGGCCCTGGCGCTTTATGCCGCGCACGGGGCGGCGCTGATCGACCGCTACGACAGGGTCGACAGCGCCACGGTGCTGGCGCCGGTGATGGCGCATTTCCCCGGGCCCCCGGCGCCGGTGGCCGACATCGGTGCCGGCACCGGGCGCGATGCCGCCTGGCTGGCGGCGCAGGGCTATGCCGTGACGGCGGTGGAGCCGACCGAGAGCCTGCGCAGTGCCGGCCAAGCGCTACACCCGGGGCTGAGCTGGCGCGACGCGCAGCTTCCGAAGCTGGCCGGCCTGGCGACGCGGGGCTTTGACGTGGTGCTGCTCAACGCGGTCTGGCATCATCTTGATCCGGCGGATCGCGATGCGGCCCTGCGGCGGGTGACCGAGATCCTCCGCCCCGGCGGCCGGGCCGTCGTGGCCCTGCGACATGGCGCGGAGGGGCAGGGGGTCGCGGCCCTGGACACCGAGACGGAAGCCGCGCGGGCGGCGGCGGCCGGGTTCGAGACCCTGGACCGCATCGACACCGGCGCCAGGGCGGGTGAGCCTGCCTCGGCCGGCATCACCTGGACCTGGCTGATCCTGGAAGGAGCACGGACATGAGAAACGACATGAAAGCGCTGGTGAAGGCCGAGGCGCGCGAAGGGCTCTGGATGCAGGATGTGCCGGTGCCGGAAATCGGCCCCGACGACGTGCTGATCAAGGTGCACAAGACCGGCATCTGCGGCACTGACGTGCATATCTGGAACTGGGACGACTGGGCGCAAAAGACGGTGCCGGTGCCGCTGGTGACCGGCCATGAATTCGCCGGCGAGATCGTTGAGATCGGCCACCGAGTGGAAGACCTGGCCATCGGCCAGCGCTGTTCCGGCGAGGGCCATCTGATCGGCAAGCATTCGCGGCAATCGCGCGCCGGCAAGTTTCATCTGGACCCGGAAACCCGCGGCATCGGCGTCAACGAGCAGGGCGCCTTTGCACAATACCTGCGGCTGCCCGCGTTTAACGTGGTGCCGCTGCCGGACGAGATCGACGACGAGATCGGCGCCATTCTCGATCCGCTGGGCAATGCGGTGCACACCGCGCTGAGCTTTGATCTGGTGGGCGAGGACGTGCTGATCACCGGCGCCGGCCCGATCGGTATCATGGCGGCGGCGGTGGCGCGCCATGTCGGTGCGCGGCATGTGGTGATTACCGATGTGAACCCCGAGCGGCTGGCGCTGGCCGAAAAGGTTGCCGATGTGGTGCCGGTGAACGTGGCCGAGCATGACCTCAACGACGTGAAAGCGGGCCTGAAGATGAAGGAAGGCTTTGATGTGGGGCTCGAGATGTCCGGCAATCAGCGCGCCTTGGACCAGATGGTCGAGGCGCTGGTGATGGGCGGGCGGATCGCGCTCTTGGGCATTCCGCCGGGCAAATCGCCGGTCGACTGGAGCCGCATCGTCTTCAAGGCGATCACCATCAAGGGGGTCTATGGCCGCGAGATCTTTGAAACCTGGTACAAAATGATCGCCATGCTGGAGAACGGGCTCGACGTGCGCGGGGTGATCACCCATCGCTTCAAGGCGGCAGAGTTCCAGGAGGGGTTTGCCGCCATGCGCTCTGGCAACTCCGGCAAGGTCGTGCTGGAGTGGTAGGGGCCGGAGCGCCCGGGCAGGTGGGTTGCAAACCCACCCTACCGCCCGTTCATCAGCCCCGCCATGCGCTGAGGGGTAGGGTGGGTTTGCAACCCACCCTCACGCCCCACACCCGCGCCGGACTTCACGCGCCGTAGGGCACCCAGATGTTCTTGACTTCGGTCGCCGCATCGAGAAACGCCCGGCCTTCGCCCTCGGCGCCGAACCAATCGCGCTTGCGGCCGTTGTTGACCCAGGTGCGCTTGAGGTTCGCCGCCGCGCCCCGCTCGATCGCGCCCGAAAGATCGCTGGAGGAGAAGCTCCAGACCGCATCGACATCCATGTGATCGGCCAGCGTCTTGGCCAGCTCGCCATGGCTGCCGGTGAGGATATTGACTACCCCGCCGGGCACATCCGATGTCTCGAGGATCTGGTAGAAATCGGTGGCCGCCAGCGGAAAGGCCTCGGAGGCCACCATCACCGTGCGGTTGCCCATCGCCATCGCCGGCCCGATCACCGAGACCAGCCCCAGAAGCGGCTGCGCATCGTCGCAGAGCGCGCCGATCACGCCCACGGGCTCGCGCATGGCGAGCGCCACGGCGCGGATCGGCACATTGTGCACCTGACCGTCGAACTTGTCGGCCCAGGCGCCGTAGGTAAAGAGCCGGCTGATCGCCGCCTGCACCTCCCTGGCGCCATCCTTGCGCCCGGTCAGCGCCTCGATCCGGTTGGCAAATTCATCCGCCCGGGCCGAGAGGTTCTCGGCGATGTAATAGAGGATCTGCGCCCTGAGATGGCCGGTCGTCGCCCCCCAGGAGGCCGCGCCCTTGGCGGCCTCGACGGCGTTCCTGACATCCTTGCGATTGGCCAGGCTGACATGCCCCAAGAGCGCGCCCTCGGGGCCATGGACGCCGCGCGAATAGCCGCCGTCGGGCCGCGCCTGCTTGCCGCCGACATAGAGCTTGGCGGTGCGGTCGAGCGGATCGCTGGGGCCGGCGTCGCCCTTGAAGGCGATGACCTCTTCCAGCTTGTCCGCTTTGCCGCCCGGCCGGGTATAGGCGCTCATGCCTTCCCAGCCACCTTCGCGGCCGAAACCGCTCTCGCGCACGCCGCCAAAGCCGGCGGCGGCGTCGAACATGTTGGTGCCGTTGATCCAGACCACTCCGGCGGCCAGCTTGGGCGCGATGTCGAGCGCGACATTGATGTTCTCGCTCCACAGCGTCGCGGCCAGGCCATAGCGGGTGTTGTTGGCGATCTGCACCGCCTCTTCCGGGGTGCGGAAGGTGGTGCCGACAAGCACCGGGCCGAAGATCTCGTCCTGCATCAGCGCGTCGGACGGGTGCAGCCCGGTGATCAAGGTCGGCGGATAGAAACAGCCCTCTGACGGCAGCTCGACATTGGCGCGATAGATTTCGCCCGAGGTGTTGCTGTCGACCATCTTCGAGATGGTCTGCAATTGCACCGGATCGACGATGGCGCCGACGTCGATGCATTTGTCGAGCGGGTTGCCCATGCGCAGCTTGTCCATCCGCGCGCGCAGCCGGCTGTGGAAGGTCTCGGCGATGCCCTCCTGCACGATCAGCCGCGAGCCGGCGCAGCAGACCTGGCCCTGGTTGAACCAGATCGCATCCACCAGCCCCTCGATGGCGCTGTCGATATCGGCATCCTCAAAGACGATGTAAGGCGACTTGCCGCCCAGTTCGAGCGTCAGCGCCTTGCCCGATCCGGCGGTCGCGGTGCGGATCGCACGGCCCACCGGGGTCGAGCCGGTAAAGGCCACCTTGTCGATGCCGGGGTGGCTGACGAGGGCTTCACCGACCTCGCCATCGCCGGTGACAATGTTGACCACGCCGCGGGGCAGGCCGGCCTGGGTGCAGATGTCGGCAAACAGAAGGGCGGTCAACGAGGTGTATTCGGCGGGTTTCAGTACCACGGTATTGCCCGCCGCCAGCGCCGGGGCGATCTTCCACGCCAGCATCAGGAGCGGGAAGTTCCACGGGATGATCTGGCCGCAGACACCATGCGCTTCGCGGCCCGGAAGCTCGGCCGCCATCAGCTGCGCCATGCCGGCGTGATAGTAGAAATGCCGCTGCGCCAGGGGAATGTCGATGTCGCGGCTCTCGCGGATCGGCTTGCCGTTGTCCAGCGTCTCGAGCACCGCGAAGAGCCGGGAATGTTTCTGCAACAGCCGCGCAATGGCATAGAGATAGCGCGCCCGCCCGTGGCCCCCGAGACCGGCCCAGCCCGGCTGGGCGGCGCGGGCGGCGGCGACGGCGTCGTCGATCTCCGAGGGGATCGCCTGGGTCAGATCGGCCAGGGTTTCGCCATTGGCAGGGTTTCTGGAGTGGAACTCGCCGCGCGCCGCGGTCCAGTCGCCGTTGATGTACATGCCGAAGCGGCTGCCCTGATCGACAATCCAGGCCAGAGCATCGCCGGCGCTTTCGGGGGCGGGGCCGTAATCCATGGTGTCGAAGATCTCTTTCACGGTCATTGCGGCGTTCCTTTCAGAACAGAATAGAGGGTGTAGCCCAGCCAGAGAAACGCCAGCGCCCAGATCGCCCGCTGCACCCAGCGGGTGCGGTGGTGCAGGGCGGCATAACGGCGCAGACCCTCGGGCAATTCGCCTTCCGAGGGCGGCGTAAACAGCGGCTCGGGCCCCAGCAGGCGCTGCATGCGGGTCGGCAGGTCGCGCACGGCCCGCCGGATGCGGCCCCGGCGCCACTGCGCGCTGCCCATGACAAGCAGGGCAAAGAAGGCGAAGGCCGCGGTTTGCGGGGACAGCTGCATGCGGTCAGCCGATCGCATGCCGGTGGCTGGCCGAATAGCGGCCGGTGACATGGTGTTCGAGCTGGCGTTCGATATCGCCCAGCAGCGACGAGGCGCCAAAGCGGAACAGGTCGGGCTGCAACCAGCGGTCGCCCAACTCGTCCTTCATCAGCGCCAGGTAGGTCAACGAATCCTTGGCCTTGGAAATCCCGCCGGCCGGCTTGTAGCCGACCCGCACGCCGGTGCGCTGGTGATAGTCGCGGATCGCGCGGATCATCACCAGCGAGACCGGCAGGGTGGCGTTCACGCTTTCCTTGCCGGTCGAGGTCTTGATGAAATCGGCGCCGGCCATCATGCAGACCAGCGAGGCGCGGGCGACGTTCTTGAGCGTGCCAAGCTCGCCGGTGGCCAGGATCGCCTTGACGTGGGCTTCGCCACAGGCGGCGCGAAAGGCCCGCATCTCGTCATAAAGCGCCTGCCAGTTGCCTTGCAGCACATGGCGACGGGAGATCACGATATCGATCTCGCGCGCGCCGGCCTCGACGCTGGCATGAATTTCGGCGACCCGGAGGTTGAACGGCGACAGCCCGGCCGGAAAGCCGGTGGAGACGGCGGCAACCGGGATATTGCTGCCCTCGAGCGCGCGCACGGCGGTGGGCACCATGTCGTGATAGACACAGACCGCGCCGGTGGTCAGCCCCTCCATCCCCAGCTCCTGAAGGATATCGGCGCGCACCGGCTGGCGCGCCTTGGCGCAGAGCCGGCGAACCCGGCCTTCGGTGTCGTCGCCGGACAGCGTCGTCAGATCGATGCAGGAAATCGCCCGGCACAGCCAGGCGGCCTGATGGTCCTTTTTCACGCTCCGGCGGCCCGGCAGGGTGGCCGCGCGCCGCTCGATCGCCGAGCGGTTGGCATGAACGCCCAGCACCCAGTCGAGATCCAGCGCCATGCCGGGGTTTCTCGGCTCGAAGGTCTGGGGCAGATGCGTGGTGTCGTCTTTGGCTTTGGTCTTGGTGGCCATGGGCCGTGCCTCCGGTCGCTTTCGGGAAACCGTGCCATGGGCGGCGTCAGGCGGCAAGAGGTCCCTTGGCGGCAAGGCGGGGCCAGCGGAGGCGCGCGGTACGGGGCCGGGACAGGGGCGGGCGTTTGACTGCCGTACCGGAAGTCCGCCAGGCGCGGCTCAGCGCACCCAGACCTCGACCCGGCGGTTGGCCTGCCGGCCCCAGGCGGTCTCGTCGCAGGCCAGAGGCAGCGCCTCGCCAAAGGCCGCGATGTCGACATGCACGCGCTCGAGATTGGCGGTTTCCGCCGCGGACACCACCGCATCGCGTACCGCCTCGGCCCGGCGCGTGGCGATGGCGCGGTTGGCCGATGCCGCGCCCTGGCCGTCGGAGAATCCGACGAAGAGCACCGAGCGGGTGTCGTATTTTCCGGCCTCCAGCGCGCGCGCCAGCTGTTGCACGTTCGACAGAGACTGCGCGTCCAGCAGGGTCGAGCCGGCCCGGAAGCGGAAAGAGGTGGACAGCCGGTGCCGGGTGCCCAGCGTGCCGACCAGCCGCTTCAGCTCGTCCAGCGAGGTTTCTTCGCCGGCGGCGGTGATCGCATTGGCGAAACGGTCGCCCTGGGCGTTGATCGCCACCTCCTCGGGGGCCTGATCGACAAAACCGGCGCGGCGAATGACGATCTGCGCCGGGTCGGAGCGGGTGAAGGTGAGGAAATCGCGCGCCAGCTTGGGCAGGCGGCGGGCCGGGAGATAGAGGAACATCGGCGCCGTCAGCGGATAATCCTCGGTCTTGATCGCCAGCCGCGAGGCGCGGAGCTGAAAGCCGCAGCGCCCGGTCAGCACCACCGGCTTGGCATTGCCGATCTCGGAATGACTGGTGATGCCGATGGCCAGCACGTCGCCTGCCACCGCCTCGGCCAGCTCGGTGTTGTCGGCATGGCGTTCGACCCCGGCCGCAAGATCGGCGCGGGCCGGCGCCATCAACTTGTCCTGCACCGATTGCGCCAGGCCCGAGGTCTCTTGCGGCAGATGCAGCACCACTGGCGCATCGGGTCCGCCCATTTGCAGCCAGTTCGAGATTTCGCCGCTGAAGAGCCGCGCCAGTTGCGCCGGGCTGATCGCATTGAGCGGGTTCCGCGGCGAAACGATCGGCACCATGGCATCAAGCGCCAGCACGCGCGAGCGGTTCGGGCCGGTCAGATCGCCCAGCCCGGCCTCGCGCGCCGCGCGCACCTCGGAGGGCCGGACTTCGCGCAGCGACATGACGATATCGCTGTCATCGGCCAGAAGATCGGCAAAGCCCTCGTCGGTGTTGGTGGTGTGAAACCGGAACAGGCCTTTCTCGACCCCGGTTTCGCGGTCGCGCAGGGCATAGTCGAAACGGTTCTCGCCCACCTCGCTGCGGCTGGCGAGGAGCCCGTTGCGCAGCGCGAAGGCCTCGATCAGTGCCGGCATCAGCACCCGGCCCATGGTGGCCGAGCCGGAGACCCGCATCTCGGCCACGAAGGCCTCGAGATTGGGGCAGCCCGGACCGGCGCAATTCACGCCCGAGGCATCGACGGTGATCTCGCCATAGACGGTATCGAGGCGATAGAACTCCCCGTCGAAGCCCTTGAGCGTGCCTTCGATCTCGACCGCGCCATCAAGCGAAGTGAGCACCACATCCTGGGCCAGCGCCGGCGACGGCAGGGCCACCGCAAAAAGGAATAGTGCGGCGCAGAACGCCGCACACAACTTGTACATTCAGGCCAGGCCTTTTGTCGCGTTCAGTTGGCGGCGACTTTCAGGTCTTCAAAGAGATTTTTCAACACCAGAAAGTCTCCGTTGGCCTCGCAGGCCGGCATATCGAGCGTCACATCTCGGCTGCGCAGGGTTTCGCCGGGCTTGAGTTGCAGAGTCTGGGCCGCGATCTGCCTGCCGCAATTGGCCGCCGTCACTTCCGCCTCGACCGAAAGCCCGATGCGCCCGGCGCTGTCCGAGGTCAGCGTGGGGAAGGTGTAGACCTCGGCCATCAGCGCATCGGCGCCGGCATTCTCGCCAAAGCGGGTGAGGAAGCCGGAGCTGCCGCTGGCCGCCGCGCTCATGTCGCCGGGGCTGGCGGAATACACGTGACCCACACCGAAATAGGTGGCGTCGAATTCCAGCGCATGCAGGCCAAGTCCGGCATCACCGCGCCATTGGGCCACCACGCGGTCATAGAATTCCAGCGTCGGCACTTCGATCTGAGCCACCGCGCCTTGGGAATTGTCGAAGGAGGCGATAAAGACGGCGTTTTCGGCCAGCGCCGGGACGCGCAAGCTGCTCCGGCCGTTTTCATCGGTGAGCGCATGAAACATCATGCCACTGTGATGCAGGGTAAACCGGGCGTCGGACAGGCAGGCCGCCTCGACGATCAGATCGACCATTGCCGCCGGTGCCGGATCGGCGGTCATTGTCACCTCGCAGGGCAGGACCGGCGTGTTCAGGGCCGCGCCGCCGGGCGCGATCTCCAGCGCCGCAGGGTCAAGCGGCTCCGGCACGGCGGTGTCCTGAAGCGCGGCCAGAGCGGTGACGCCCCGGCCGGGCTCGGTTTCGGTGGCCGGAACGGAGACCGACTCGCGCGGCAGGGGGGGCAGCGGCCGGTCCACCGGCAGGACGCCGGCCGAGGTCGGGGTGATGGCGCTGAGATCGGCGCTTTCGACAAGCGTGTCGGGCAATTCGGCGGTCTGCACATCGGGCCGCTTTGCATCCTGGAGCGAAGAGGCCGGGTGGGTGCCGAAATTCTGAAGCACGAAGCCGACCGAGAAGATGATCACGCCGCTGCCGAAGGCGAGCGTCGATTTGGTCAGCGGGATACGCCGTGGCATGGCGAATTTTCTCTTGGTCTTCGCGGTGCCCTTGGCCGCCGGTGCCGCGGCCCCTGACCCGGATGCCCCGCGCCTGATCGATCGTTTGGCCTTCATCTCTGCCTCCTTGCCCGGAACCGGGCTTTTCCTAGGCTCAGATATCGCTGGGGAAGGCGGCGGAGATGGGGCGGGCTAGCGGAGTCTTTTTGGCCCTCTGCCCGAGATTGTCCGCATTTGCGACACAATTCAGGGTGGTGTTCAGGCATTGTCCTGCCCGGTCCGGCGGGCGCCCGACAACGAAAAAGGCCGGGCGTCGGGCCCGGCCTTTGATCCTCTGGCAGCCTCTCGGCGCGCTGGCGCGTTTACACGCGGCCGTGGCAATGTTTGAATTTCTTGCCCGATCCGCAGGGGCAGAGCTCGTTGCGGCCGGTGTTGGCCCAAGTCTCGGGCTTGCTTTCGTCAAAGCCCGGCGCGGCGCCTTCCGCCGTTTGCTGCGGCGGAGCGTTTTCCCCCACAGGTTGCGCCTGTTCGGTCAGCTTCTTCTGCGCCGCCTGCTGCTCCTGGATCTGGCGCATCAAAGCGGCCTGCTCCTCTTCGGTCATCGGGCGAATCTGCGACAGCTTCTCGCTGACGTCCTCGCGCAGGCTCTCGAGCATCGATTCGAAGAGCTGGAAGGCCTCGTTCTTGTACTCGTTGAGCGGGTCGCGCTGGGCATAGCCGCGGAAGGCCACCACCGAACGCAGGTGCTCGAGCGTCAGCAGGTGCTCGCGCCACTTGGCATCGATGGTCTGAAGCAGAATCTGCTTTTCGATGTTGCGCATGGTCTCGGGGCCAAAGGCGCTGGCCTTCTGGGCCATGTATTTGTCGCTCTCGTCCTCGAGACGTTCGCGCACGACCTCCTGATCGACGCCCTCTTCCTCGGCCCAGTCACGGATCGGCAGGTCGAGGCCGAGATACTTGATCACCGCGCCCTGAAGACCCTCGGCATCCCATTGATCGGCATAGGATTTCGGCGGCAGATATTGATCGACCAGCTCGTCGATCACCTCATGGCGCATATCCTGGACGATTTCGGACAGATCCTCGGCTTCCATGATCTCGCGCCGCTGGCTGAAGATCACCTTCCGCTGATCGTTCATCACGTCGTCGAACTTCAGCAATTGTTTCCGAATGTCGAAGTTGCGGCCCTCGACTTTGGCCTGAGCGCGTTCCAGCGACTTGTTGACCCAAGGGTGCTCGATCGCTTCGCCTTCCTTCATGCCCAGCGTGTTGAGCACCTTGTCGAGCCGTTCGGAGCCGAAAATGCGCATCAGGTCATCGTCGAGCGACAGGAAGAACGAGGACCGCCCCGGGTCGCCCTGACGGCCCGAGCGGCCGCGCAGCTGGTTGTCGATCCGGCGGCTCTCGTGGCGTTCGGTGGCCAGCACGTAGAGCCCGCCGGCCTTTTTGACTGCCTCTTCGTCGGCGGCATGTTCCGCCTCGATCCGTTTGCGGATCTCCTCGGGGTCGCTGTCGGGGGCGGCGGCGATGGCTTCCATGATCTGAAAGTCGACGTTGCCGCCCAGTTTGATGTCGGTGCCGCGGCCGGCCATGTTGGTGGCGATGGTCACCGCACCCAGCTTGCCGGCATCGGCGACAATCTGTGCCTCCTGCTCGTGCTGGCGCGCGTTCAGGACGTTATGCGGCAGCTTGGCCTGGGTCAGCGCCTGGCTGAGCATTTCGGATTTCTCGATCGAGGTGGTGCCGACAAGCACCGGTTGGCCCTTGTCATGCGCCTTCTGGATCTCGTCGATGATCGCCTTGTACTTCTCGTCGTTGGTGCGGAACACCTTGTCATCGTCGTCGATCCGCTCGATCGGCTTGTTGGTCGGCACTTCGACCACGCCCAGCCCGTAGATCTCCTGGAATTCCTCGGCCTCGGTTGCCGCGGTGCCGGTCATTCCGCCCAGCTTGTCATACAGGCGGAAGTAGTTCTGGAAGGTGACCGACGCCAGCGTCACGTTCTCGGGCTTGATCTCGCAGCCTTCCTTGGCCTCGATCGCCTGGTGCAGCCCGTCGGACAGGCGCCGGCCGGCCATCATCCGCCCGGTGAATTCGTCGATCAGGACAACCTCGTTGTCGCGGACGATATAATCCTTGTCCTTGAGGAACAGCTTGTGCGCCCGCAGACCCTGGTTGACGTGGTGCACCACGGTGGTGCTTTCGGGGTCGTAAAGCGATTGGCCCTCGGGCAGCAGATCATGCGCCCGCAGCTGCGCTTCGAGAAATTCGTTGCCGTCGTCGGTAAAGGTGACGTTGCGGGTTTTCTCATCGAGCGTGTAGTGATCTTCCTGCAAATGCGGGATCAGCTTGTCGATGGTCTGGTAGAGATCCGAGCGGTCCTCGGCTGGGCCGGAGATGATCAGTGGCGTCCGCGCCTCATCGATCAGGATGCTGTCGACCTCGTCGACGATCGCGAAGTTGTGGCCGCGCTGGAACATGTCCTTGAGCTCGGATTTCATGTTGTCGCGCAGATAGTCGAAACCCAGCTCGTTGTTCGTCGCATAGGTGATGTCGCAATTGTAGGCGTCGTGCTTTTCCTGCTCGGATTGCCAGGGATAGACCACGCCGGTGGTCAGCCCCAGGGCGCCGTAGACCTTGCTCATCCACTCGGCGTCGCGTTTCGCCAGGTAGTCGTTGACCGTGACGATATGCACGCCCTTGCCGGTCAGCGCGTTCAGATAGGCCGGGAAGGTGGCGACAAGCGTCTTGCCCTCGCCGGTCTTCATCTCGGCGATATTGCCCTGGTGCAGGAAGATCCCGCCCATCAGCTGCACGTCGAAGGCGCGCAGGCCCAGCGCCCGCTTGGCGGCCTCGCGGCAGTTGGCAAAGGCTTCCGGCAGAATCGCGTCCAGGCTCTCGCCGCCCTTGGCGCGGTCGGCCAGCGCCTTGGTCTTGTCCTTCAACCCTTCGTCGCTGAGCGCTTCGAACTCGGTTTCCAGGGCATTGATCTGTTCGACCAGCGGGCGCGTCGCCTTGATCTTTCGGTCGTTCGGTGTTCCGAACACCGATCTGGCGATTTTTCCAAAGCCCAGCATACTCTCTCCGTCGAATAATGCGCACATCTTTGTGTCCGCGCCTTGCCCGTCCGCATCGCAACCCATATGCCTTTCGGGAACGGGGCGCCCAACGGGACAAAAGCGATGTAAGGGTCGCCCCTACCAGTGTCAACGCCGCCCTCGTGCGCGGCAATGAATGAAGGAACACTTGATGTTGAAAAGCGTGAAAACCGCCGCTCTCATGGCCTTTCTGGCCGTCCCCGCCCTGGCTGAACAGCATGAGCAGGTGGATGTGAACGAGGTTGTGGCCACGGTCAACGGCACCGAGATCACCCTCGGCCACATGATCATGATCCGCGCTTCGCTGCCCGATCAGCTGCGTCAACTGCCCGACGACGTGCTCTGGGACGGCATCATGGACCAGCTGATCCAGCAGACCCTGCTGGTGCAGGCCGGCCCCGACGAGGTGTCGCAACGTGTGGCACTGTCGCTCGACAACGAAGAGCGCGCCCTGCGCGCCGCCGAGCAGGCGCAGTCGGCGATGGATGAAGCGGTGACCGAAGCGGCGCTGACCGACGCCTATGCCGAGGCTTACGAAAGCGAGAATCGCGGCATGGAATTCAATGCCTCGCATATCCTCGTCGAGACCGAGGAAAAGGCCGCGGCCCTGGCCGAACGCGCCCGCGAAGGCGAGGATTTCGCCGAGCTGGCCAAGGAAAACTCGACCGGTCCCTCCGGCCCCAATGGCGGCGAGCTGGGCTGGTTCGGTGCCGGCATGATGGTTGCCGAATTCGAGGCGGCGGTGCAGGAGCTGGGCGAAGGCGAGATCTCCGATCCGGTGCAGACCCAGTTCGGCTGGCACGTGATCAAGCTCAATGAGACCCGCGTCGCCGAAGCGCCCGAGATGGAGGAAGTCCGCCCCGAGCTGGAACAGGCGGTTCGCAATGCGGCGCTCGAAGGCGTGCTCGGCGAGCTGACCGAATCGGCCGAGATCACCCGCACCGACAAGGCCGATGTCGACACCTCGGTCCTGCAAAACATCGACCTGATCGGACAATAACATGGCCAAACCCCTGCCTGTTTCGCCTCTGGCGCCCGCGCAATTCCCCGAGATGCCGGTGATCGAGGGTGTCACCTTTGCCTCGGTCGAGGCGGGGGTGCGCTATGCGGGCCGCAAGGACGTGATGCTGGCGCTGCTCGCTCCGGGCAGCGCCGTGGCAGGGGTCTTCACCCGGTCGGCAACCCGCTCGGCGCCGGTGCTCGACTGCCAGAAGAAACTCGGCGGCGCCGGGGACGAGGCCGCGGCGATCCTGGTCAACGCCGGCAATTCCAACGCCTTCACCGGCAAGCGTGGCGATGCTTCGGTCGCGGCGATCACCGAGGCCGTGGCCCGCGCCGCCGGGCTGCCGCAGGATCGGGTCTTCACCTCCTCCACCGGAGTGATCGGCGAACCGCTGCCGCATGACCGGATCATCGACGTGATCGACCAGCTGATCGCGGGCCAGGACGCGGGCGCCATCAACGATGCCGCCCGTGCCATCATGACCACCGACACCTATCCCAAGGGCGCTGCCCGCAGCCTCGAGATCGACGGCAGGACGGTGCAGATCGCCGGTTTCGCCAAGGGCTCGGGCATGATCGCGCCGGACATGGCAACGATGCTGGTCTATATCTTTACCGATGCCGCCTGCGCCCAACCTAAGTTGCAGGCGATGCTTGCTGATCTCACCGACCTGACCTTCAACTGCATCACCGTCGACAGCGACACCTCGACCTCGGATACCCTGCTGCTGGTCGCCACCGGCGCCTCTGGCGTCGACGTCGCCGACAATGCGGCGTTCGAAGAGGCGCTGTTCGAGGTGATGATGGATCTCGCCCATCAGGTCGTCCGCGACGGCGAAGGCGCCACCAAGTTCGTCCAGATCGACGTCACCGGCGCCGCCAGCGATGCCGAAGCGCATACCCATGCCATGGCAATCGCCAATTCGCCGCTGGTCAAGACCGCCATCGCCGGCGAAGATCCGAACTGGGGCCGCGTGGTCATGGCGATCGGCAAGAGCGGGGCCCAGGCCGACCGCGACCGTATCACCATCCGTTTCGGTGACACGCTGGTGGCCGAAAACGGCTGGGTGCATCCCGACTATCAGGAGGCCGACGCCGCCGCCCACATGGAAGGCGACCACATCGCCATCGCGGTCGATCTTGGCATCGGCGATGGCAAGAAACGCGTCTGGACCTGCGATCTGACCCACGGCTACATCGACATCAACGCCGATTACCGCTCCTGAGGATCATGAACACCCGGTGCCTGGCTGAGACCGACCCACCGGCAACCCGACGGCGGGGTATTGCACTCCGCCGATCCCTGGGCCAAATCCGCCCCATCTTTCCGCAGCCACACCGATGCCATGACCAAAGTGATCCTTGTCTCCGCCGTTGCCCTGATCGACCGTGACGGCCGCGTTCTGCTGGCCCAGCGGCCCGAGGGCAAGAGCATGGCCGGCCTCTGGGAATTTCCCGGCGGCAAGGTCGAGCCGCGCGAGACACCGGAAGCGGCGCTGATCCGGGAGTTGCAGGAAGAGCTGGGCATCGACACCTGGGCCTCCTGTCTGGCGCCGCTGACTTTCGCCAGCCACGCCTACGAGAATTTCCATCTGCTGATGCCGCTCTTTGCCTGCCGCAAATGGCAGGGGGTGCCGCAGGCGCAGGAGGGCCAGACCCTGGCCTGGGTCAAGCCCAACCGGCTGCGCGATTACCCGATGCCGCCCGCCGATATCCCGCTGATCCCGATCCTGCGCGACTGGCTCTGAGCCGCAGACACCGGCGCCGGGGCTTCGCCTTCCAATTCCCAAGCAATTCCCAAGCACAAAAAAGGGGACAGATCGCTCTGTCCCCTGTGTCGATTCTGTATCCGGCGCCGGATCAGTCGAGCTTGCGCTCGACTTCCGTGCGCTCGAAGATCTCGATGACATCGCCGGGGCGGATATCGTCGTAGTTCTCGAAGGCCATGCCGCATTCCTGGCCGGATTGCACCTCGGAGACCTCGTCCTTGAAGCGCTTGAGCGTCTTCAGCGTGCCTTCGTGGATCACCACGTCGTCACGCAGCAGGCGGACACCGGCGGAGCGGCGCGCCACCCCTTCGGTGACCAGACAGCCGGCGACCTTGCCGACGTTGGAGACCTTGAAGACCTCCTTGATCTCGGCATAGCCGATGAAGTTTTCGCGCACTTCGGCGGACAGCAGGCCCGAGGCCGCGGCTTTCACGTCATCCACCAGGTCGTAGATCACGCTGTAATAGCGGATTTCCACGCCTTTCTGGTTGGCCGAGTTCCGCGCCGAGGCATTGGCCCGGACGTTGAAGCCGAGGATCGGCGCATTGGACGCCTCCGCCAGGCCCACGTCGGTCTCGGTGATCGCGCCGACACCGTAATGCAGCACGCGCACGCGCACCTCTTCGTTGCCGATCTTCTCCATCGCCTGGACGATGGCCTCGGCAGAGCCCTGCACGTCGGCCTTGACCAGGATCGGCAGCTCGGCGACGTTCTCGTCTTCCTTGGCCTTGGCCAGAAGCTGATCGAGCGTGGTGGCGGCACCGGCGGCGGCGCGTTTGTCCTTGGCGGCCTGCTCGCGGTATTCCGCGATCTCGCGCGCCTGCGCCTCGGTCGACACCACGTTGAGCACGTCACCGGCTTCCGGCGTGCCGTTCAGGCCCAGCACCTCGACCGGCACCGACGGCCCGGCCTCTTCGACCCGTTCACCGGTGTCCGAGATCAGCGCCCGCACCTTGCCCCATTGCTCGCCCACGACGAAGATATCGCCCTGTTTCAGCGTGCCGTTCTGCACCAGAACCGTGGCCACCGGGCCGCGGCCGACGTCGAGCTGAGCCTCGATCACGGCGCCATGGGCGGCGCGGTCGGGGTTGGCCTTGAGCTCGAGGATCTCGGCCTGAAGCGCAATCGCTTCAAGCAGCTCGTCGAGGCCCTTGCCGGTGATCGCCGACACTTCGATATCCTGCACATCGCCCGAGAGCTTCTCGACGATGACTTCGTGCTGAAGCAGGTCGGTCCGCACCTTGTCGGGGTTGGCGGCGGGCTTGTCGCATTTGTTGATCGCCACGATCATCGGCACCTCGGCCGCCTTGGCATGGGCAATCGCCTCGATGGTCTGCGGCATCACCGCGTCATCGGCGGCAACCACGAGCACGACGATATCCGTCACCTGTGCCCCGCGCGAGCGCATCGAGGTAAAGGCGGCGTGGCCCGGCGTGTCGAGGAAGGACAGGACCGCACCGCTGTCGGTCTCCACCTGATAGGCGCCGATGTGCTGGGTGATCCCGCCGGCTTCGCCGGCGACAACCTTGGCATCGCGGATCGCATCCAGGAGCGAGGTCTTGCCGTGGTCGACGTGGCCCATGATGGTGATGACCGGCGGACGCGGTTGCAGATCCTCTTCCTTGTCCTCGACCTCCTTGATGACGTCCTCGACGTCGGAGTCGGACACGCGCGTCACCTTGTGGCCGAATTCCTCGATGATGAGTTCGGCGGTGTCGGCGTCGATCGTCTGGTTCTGGGTGACCATCATGCCCATCTGCATGAGCGATTTGACCACGTCAGCCACGCGTTCCGCCATCCGGTTGGCCAGCTCGGAGACGACGATCGCCTCGGGCAGCTTGACCTCGCGGACAACCTTTTCCCGTTCGACCGGGCCACCCATGGCTTTCTGCCGGGCGCGTTCCTGCTTGCGCTTCATCGCGGCCATCGAGCGTTGCCGCCCGCCTTCGCCGCCGGTCAGCGCCTGGTTCACGGTCAGCTTGCCGGAGCGGCGGCCGCCGTCGCGCCCACCCTTGCCACGGTTCTGACGATCCTGTTCGCGGTCGGGCTTCTTGGCCGGCGCCTGCTTGGCACCGCCGCGCGGCTGATCGGCCTCGGCGGCGGGGGCTGCGGCCTTGGCGGCTGCGGCCTTGGCCTTGTCCTCGGCGGCGCGACGCTTGCGCTCTTCTTCCTCGGCCTTGGCCTTGGCTTTCTCTTCGGCCTCGCGCTGTTCGCGCTCCTTGGCCTCCATCTCGGCCCGGCGGCGCTCGCGCTCCTCGGCGCGCGCCTCTTCCTCGGCCTTGCGGTTCGCCGCCTCTTCGGCTTCGCGCGCCTTGGCGGCCTGAACCGCCTTCAGCCGGCGTTCCATCTCGGCATCAGTGATCCCGGCGGGCCGTTTGCCAGCACCGCCCACGCCACCGCCAGCCCCGCCGGAGCCGGACTTGGCCCCGCCCGGCTTGGGCACGACCACGCGTTTGCGTTTGGTTTCCACCACGACGTTCTTGGTCCGCCCATGGCTGAAGCTCTGCTTCACATTGCCCGGACGGGCGCCGCCACGTAAACCAAGGGTCTTTTTGCCGTCATTATCGCTCAAAGCTCTATTTTCCTTTCCGGCGACCGTTGCCGCCGTCGTCATGCGCGCGCAGATTTTTCAATCTTGCGGCTTCCTCTACTACACGTTCCGTGAGTCCACCAGACGCCAGCGCGCCATGTATCACAGTTTGTCGGCCGAATGCCAATCCTAACTCGTCTGCGGTCAGCCAGCCGATGAATGATCCGCCATACGGCGTGCTCAGTTTCGACTTGCCCCTTTCGGAGCCATCGCTGGCCTGGATCAGGACGCGGGCCTCTTCCTTCTGAAGCCAGTCCTTGACCTTTTCATAGCCGGCGACCGCCTGCCCGCCCTTGCGGGCGAGCGAAATCAGATCCACCACGCGGCGCGCGATTTGCCTTTCGATCTCGGCCACCAGCCCATCGGGGACGGTGACCGGTTGCTTGGCGCTGCGGGCAAACAGCTTTTTCGACACCGCCTTGTCCAGCGCCGCGCGATCCGACGACACCCAGATGCCGCGCCCGGGCAGCTTGCCCAGGACATCCGGCACCGCCTGACCCTCGGGGCCGACCACAAAGCGGATCATCCGCGCCACCGGCAACACCTCTCCGGTGGCGATGCATTTGCGCTCCGGTCCGGTGTCGCCCCGGTCCTTGTCCTTGCCGCCGCGTGTCATTGCCTCGCCTCCGCGACCGTTCAGTCCCGTGCCTCTTCGGCCGCTTCCGCGTCCTCTTCGGCAATGAGGTCGTCACCGTCTTCGTCTTCGCTGTCGTCTTCCGCGGTTTCCAGATCGGCCGGATCCACCCAGCCAAGCTCGACCCGTGCGGTCATCACCAGGCCCTGTGCTTCCTCGAGCGAGACTTCAAAGGGCTCGAGCAGGCCGTCGTCCTTGACGCGTTCGCCATTCGCGGTGGTCCAGCCGCCGGCCAGTTCCCAATCGGCGCAGGTGGCGAAATCCTCGAGGGTCTTGATGCCATCCTTGGCGAGAACCTCGATCATTTGGGGTGTCAGGCCGTCAAAGTCAATAAGGCTGTCCTCGGCGCCCAGCTCGCGGGCATTGGCCAGCGCCTTCTTGGCCTGCTCTTCCAGGTGCTCGCGGGCCCGGGTTTGAAGCTCTTCGGCGGTGCCTTCGTCGACGCCGTCGATCACCAGCAGCTCGTCCTGCTCGACATAGGCCACCTCTTCGAGATTGGTGAACCCTTCCGACACCAGCAACTGGGCGAAGAATTCGTCAAGGTCGAGCGTGTCCATGAAGAGCTGGGTGCGCTCTTCGAATTCCTTCTGGCGGCGCGCCGATTCCTCGGCCTCGGTCATGATGTCGATATCGAGCCCGGTGAGCTGCGACGCCAGCCGCACGTTCTGACCGCGACGGCCGATGGCCAGCGACAGTTGCTCTTCCGGCACCACAACCTCGATGCGCTCGGCTTCCTCGTCGAGAACCACCTTGGTGACCTCGGCCGGTTGCAGCGCGTTCACCAGGAAGGTGGGCTGGTCCTCGTTCCACGGGATGATGTCGATCTTTTCGCCTTGCAACTCGTTGACCACTGCCTGCACGCGGCTGCCGCGCATACCGACGCAGGCGCCCACGGGGTCGATCGAGCCGTCATAGGAAATCACGGCGATCTTGGCGCGCGAGCCGGGGTCGCGAGCGACGGCCTTGATTTCGATGATGCCGTCGTAGATCTCGGGCACTTCCATCTTGAACAGCTCGGCCATGAATTCCGGTGCGGTGCGCGACAGGAAAATCTGCGGGCCACGGGCCTCGCGGCGTACATCCTTGATGTAGCAGCGGATGCGGTCGTTGGGGCGATAGCTCTCGCGGCCGATCTTTTCGTTGCGGCGCAGGATCGCCTCGCCCCGGCCCACGTCGACGATGACGTTGCCATATTCCTCGCGCTTGACCTGGCCGTTGATGATGGTGCCGGCGCGGTCCTTGAATTCTTCGTACTGGCGGTCGCGCTCGGCTTCGCGGACCTTTTGCAGGATCACCTGTTTGGCCGATTGTGCCGCGATCCGGCCCATTTCCACCGGCGGCACTTCCTCGACATATTGATCGCCCACCTTGGGCTCGGCCATGTATTGTTTGGCCTGCTCGACGGTCATCTCGGCCTGATAGTTCTCGAGCTCTTCCTCCTCGACCACGGTGCGCACGCGGGTAAAGGTGGCGCGGCCGGTGCGGCGGTCGATCGAGACCCGGATGTCCATCTCGGAGCCGTAACGCGACTTGGCGGCGCGGGCGAGGGATTCCTCCATCGCTTCGACCACGAGACCGGGGTCGATCATCTTTTCGCGCGCCACCGCCTCGGCGGTCTGCAAAAGCTCAAGCTGGTTGGCTGAGGTGATTGCCATTATTCTTTCTCCTCTTGAGACGCCGCTTCTTCGGTCTCGATCTCGTCAAACTTGGTTTCGTCCACGTCCGCCGCCTTGCGCTGGCGCAGCATTTCTCGGATCAACTCGTCGGTCATGACCAGCTTGGCATCGCTCAGCCAGTCAAAGTTCAGGCCCAGGGTCACGGTTTCCTCGCCTTGGCTGGAGCCATCGACGTTGATCAGCACCTCCTCGCCCTCGATGCCGGCCAGCACGCCCTTGAAGCGCCGGCGGCCGTCGATCAGCTCGGTGGTCTCGATCTTGGCCTCATATCCCTCGAATGTCTCGAAATCCTTGAGCCGGGTCAGCGGCCGATCGATGCCGGGGCTGGAGACTTCGAGCGTATAGGTGTCGAGAATCGGGTCTTCGACGTCCAGCGTGGCGCTCACCGCGTTGGAGATGGCGGCGCATTCGTCGACCTCGATGCCGCCGCCGGGGCGCTCGGCCATGATCTGAAGCGTCTGGGTCTTGCCGCTCATCAGCCGGATGCGGACCAGTTCAAAACCCATATCCTCAATCACGGGACCGATAATTTCGGCCAGACGACGGTCGATCGCGGCTTTGGCAATCAGGGTATTTGACAGAATATCACTCATACGGCTTCCTGCGGGTTCGGCCCGGCGGACGGGCACAAAAAAACGGGCGCGCGGCCCGTCGAACTTATCCGGTGGAGCTTCGGGTGAGGCCCGGCGCGCCGCTGTTGAAGGGCGATATACGCGCTGCCGCCCGCTGACGCAAGGGGGCAGCGCGCAGCTTCTTGTCCGGGGCAGGTTTTCCTCGTCAACCGCGCTCTCCTCTGGCGGGGCGCCTGCGTCCGGTCGGGCGATTCGGGCCTATTTGGCCCCCAGACGGCCGGCGGATTCCTTGATCGCGTCGTATTGTCCGGCGGGGCGGAAACGCCAGAGGTAATCCGGCAGCACCGCTTCCATCGCGGTCGGGCGAATGCCGAGGTCGGCCAACCCGCGCGCGCCGTCGCTCACCACGTTGTCGCGGCCGAGCGAGCGCACCTGATCGCGGGTCAGGATGCCATTGCTGAACAACCCGAAGGTCAGCGTCGACAAAAGATCGAAACCGCGCGCCATCAGGCCGGCGGCCCAGAACGGCATGTTCAACACCAGCCGGCGGCGGCGGATCACCTTGAGCATGTCCTGCATCAGCTCGCGGAAGCTGCCGACATCGGGCCCACCCAGTTCATAGACACCCCCCGGGGCGGTGCCCATGGCGCCCATCGCGGCGGCCCGGGCGACGTCGTTAACATAGACCGGTTGGAATTTCGTATCCGCGCCGACCACGGGAAGCACCGGTCCCATCCGCGACATCCCGGCGAACCGGTTGAAGAAATTGTCTTCGGGGCCAAAAATCACCGAGGGTCGCAGGATCATCGCGTCCGGCATATGCGCCAGCACATTGGCTTCGCCCTCGGCCTTGGTCCGCTGGTAATCGCTGTCCGATGCGGCATCGGCCCCGATCGCCGAGATCTGCACCATGCGCGCCACGCCGCTTTCCGCGGCAATCCGGGCCACGCGGCCCGCGCCTTCGGCCTGCACGGCATCAAAGTTGTTCTTGCCGCGGGCGTCGAAGGTGCCGACGCAGTTGATCACCGCCGCTGCGCCCTGCATCACCTGCCGCACGCTGTTGTCGTCGCGGATGTTGCAGAACACCGGTTCGACCTGACCGACAACGCCATAGGTGCGCACGAAATGGGCCTCGTTCGGGCGCCGACAGGCGACACGCACGCGCCAGCCTTCCTTGGCCATGTGCCGTGCAATGTACCGGCCGAGAAAGCCGGAGCCGCCGTAGATCGTCACCAGTCTGGACATCGGAGCCTCGCGTTTTTCGATGCTTACAGGGAATATAACCGGCTCTTTGGTGTGACAAGACGATATGCGGTCGCGTCTGTGGCATTTCTTTCAGATTCCGCGTTGACACTCCCCCTGGCTCGATTTAAACGCCTGCCTCACGACACCTGCCCAGGTGGCGGAATGGTAGACGCGCTAGCTTCAGGTGCTAGTGTCCGTATGGACGTGGAGGTTCGAGTCCTCTCCTGGGCACCAATATCAAGCTAAAAAACCCAGCCTGGCTGGGTTTTTTGCGTTTTTACGGGCCTTTTGGCCGAAATCTGCCCCACAAAGTGCCCCACACCTCACCGTGCCCGTCCTGATCGCGGGTAGCGCTCCCAGCATCTCGTTCCCCAGCATGATTTCCGGACCGATTCATTCGGACCGAAGTCCCCTCCATCGCAATCCTCGATGGAGAAGGACATGGAAGGATCGATCGAAAAGCTTCAGGCGGCCCGGAAGGCCATGGTTCGCATCGTGCAGACCAGGACGGATGGGGCCGACTTCCTCCCCATTGTGCTTGAGCTCGAGAGGCAGATCGCGGCCGGCGCGAACATGAACAGCGAGCTTGCCCGCATCATGTCGGAAGCCGCGTAGTAGGACTTCCGCCCGGGAGGCATGTTCCCGGGCCACTCTGTCGTTGGAATCAGATCGGACGTCCGATCAGGACGATCTGCCTCCCGGCTCCCGCGCTCCAGCGTGAGACGCGGGGTCATGGCCCTGTCGCTCTGGTCCAGTCAATGCGCTGTTTCAGCTCTCCGCGAGAAAGGGTGCACGCCTTTCCGTGCGCCACCACGCAGACTGGCTCGGTGGCATAGCGCGGGAACAACTTGCCCTTGGACCACTTGGTGGCTCCATGGACGATCTTCACGCGCACGCCAGTCACTTTCTCCCGGCGAGCATCCAACTCCGGGATGATAACGTATTTCTGGTCCAGCATCTGCCCGACACGAGCTGCGGCCGCGAGCCAGGTTCTTTTTGTATCGCTCCATGGTTCAGAGACCGGACATACTCGAGGAATGTAGAAGATCGGACGATCCTGTCGGGTGACCATGGCGGCCCGAGTGTAAAACAACACCTGCCATGGACTCCGCATCCTGGCGATAAGGTCGCAATCGAGAAAGACGAACCTGCTCTTCATGAGGGGCTGCGCTGCCTCGGCCATATGCTTCGAATAGCGGAATCGGACCTTCCTTCCATCGAGCTGTAGGTGCTGAAACAGGTTGTGCTCCGCCACGCCATTGATCCCCTCATGTATCATCGAGATATCGTTGGCACCGGGGGTGGCCGTGGCGGCGCAGAGCTCTGCCGCGAGCACTGTGCAGATGCGGTCATCTGTGGGGGTTGGCTTGAGGGACATGTGGGAGGGAGTCCACCCAGGATTATTATCGAGATGGTGATAGGTCGCATGGACGAAGCGGAGCGCATTCAAGCTCAGCTTGGCCTGCTCGAGTAGCGTCACTACCTTCTCTTCGCAGCGGTATTCGGATGGTCTGGACATTGGGTCTCCTTCGGTTGAACCGAAGAGGAACTACGCCCCGCGATGGCCCGTCCAAAACGCGGCGGTGAGCACCGACAGGCCCCAATCGTCCAGGATCAGAAGCTCGGTGCGTTCGATGGATTTCAGGACGCGGGCATGGCGCCCGTCGCCCCGGGCGATGGCCAGCGCCTGGAAGAGCCGAGGCACGCGGTGATACATGACCCGGCGATCGTCACGGCAGGCCTTGTGACCGAGCGCGCAGGCAATCCAACTCTTCCCCAGGCCTGTTGGGCCGGTAACCAGCAAGTTCTCGTGTCGATTGATCCAACCGCCATCGATGAGATGGGCCATGACCGATTTGTCGATGCCGCGCGGGCTGCGCATGTCGATGTCCTCGACGCATGCGGCCTGCCGGAGCGCGGCGAACCTCAGCCGTGTCGCCAGCCTTTTGGCATCGCGCTCGGTCGCCTCTCGATCCACGAGCAAGCCCAACCGCTCTTCAAAACTGAGGTTTTCGAACGCGTCACTGGCGCGGCGCTGTTCGTCCAGTGCCTTGGCCATGCCGGTAAAGCCAAGGGCTTCGAGCCGGTCGGATGTGGGATGTGTCAGCAATGTTGTCTCCTTCTCAGTGGTAGTAATTTCGACCCCGGATATTGGGGTGCTGCAGCGGAAGCTCTTCGGGTTCGGGCTCCAGAAAGGCCTGATCCAAACCGGTCTTCAGGATCGACCGGATTGAGGACACCGAACGCGCCTTGATCGTGACGCCACGGCGGCAGGCAGCGTCGAGCCGTTCCGGCTCATAACTCTTTGCCAATGACAACACGCCCAGACAGGTGCGGAACCCCTGTTCCGGATGCGGTCGGTTCTCCATGACGATCTGGCAAAACGCGGCGACCGATGGGCCGAGCTTTTCGGCGCTGGCCAGGATGCGGGACGGAGTCCATTCGGCATAACGGCGATGCGAGGACGGCATGTGATCGGGCACCGTGACATGACTGCGCCGTCCGGGATTGCGGGCATGGCTGGCCACGCGCTTGCCGCGATGGAAGATTTCCACGGTCGTCTGGGTCATGCGCAGATCCACCAGCTGCCGGATCAGGCCGAAGGGGACCGAGTACCAGCAGCCATCCGCCTCGATGTGATAGTCCGGCGCGACACGGGCCCGTTTCCAGCGGGCAAAGACGTATGGGGCCGCCGGGAGGGGTATCAGGTTCGGGCGATCCAGCGTGGCAAAGAGATCGGCGCGGCTGGCCCCGTAGTCGCGCATGATCCGCGTGTTCAGATCGTCGAGCAAGGGCCGGATCGCCGCGTTCAACTCAGCCAGAGAGAAGAACCGCCGGTTCCGCAGCCGCGCCAGGATCCAGCGCTGCGAGACCTGAACGGCGACCTCGACCTTCGCCTTATCCGGCATGATAGAATCGGCGCTTCGAAACCCTGCCAGTCTGTGCAGATCGGAGATAGGGTAGCACCATCCGGGATTTGGGGCGCCGGGAGCACGAAAGTGCGGGCAGACCGAGC
>NZ_FNYY01000002.1 GCF_900109145.1 Marinovum algicola | reverse complement strand
CGCACATCCTCCTGCGCACGGTGGCTTAACGGTTCCTTAAGCCATGCATAGAAGCCGGAGAAATGGACCCGCAGAACCCGGCACATGGCCCGGACGCCGAACTCTCCGGGATGCGCCCGGATGAAGGCGTACTTCATTGGGACCCTCGCGCGAAGTACACCGTTGCCTTCGTCAGGGAAACGCCCCACCGGGGCCTTTCCTGATCCTCCTCAGTTTAGGATATCGCGCTCCTCGGTCACCCTGGCCAGCTCGCGCTTCAGCCGCCGGTTCTCGGCCTCATGATCCACGACCGGAACCTTTGGCGCGGGATCACCGAACAGCTTCATCCACTTGTAGAGCGAATGAGTGCTGACCCCCAATCGCCGGGAAACCTCCCGAACCGGATACCTCCGCACCATAATCTGATCACCGCATCGCGCTTGAAATCGTCGCTGTAATTGCTTGTCCCCATGTCGGCCCCCTTGCCTCAAAGTTTGGGGGCAAAGCGTCTACAAATCTAGGGGCATCTCAATTCGCTACACCGAGCGCTTGGTCGAGGCCGGACTGGAGCCATCGGTGGGCAGCGTCGGCGACTCGTATGACAACGCGCTGGCCGAAACGGTCATCGGCCTGTTCAAGACCGAGGTCATCCACCGACTTGGACCGTGGAGATCGGCCGATGCCGTGGAATGGGAAACACTGAAATAGGTCGAATGGTTCAACAACCGCCGCCTTCTCGGGCCGGTCGGGAACATCCCGCCAGCCGATGCCAAGCGCAACTTCTATGAAACGATCGAAGGAGTTAATATGGTCGCCTGAGACCAAGCAACCTGCCTCCGATGGAACCGGGGCGGTTCAAATCGCCGAGGCGTCGGGGTCGGTCTACGAAGTCATGGCGCACTTGTCGCACAGCGACCCGAAGACCGCCGCCATCTACGCCAAACGGATCCATCGCGCGCGCCTCGCCGAGCGTGCCGCGCGTAGAAGAGAGTGCGGAAAACGCCGCGGAAGCCAAGAGTGTCCCACGCCACGAAAATCGTGGGACACTGAACGAGGTAACGTCCAGTAAAACAATGGGTATTGAGAAAAAGTGGCAGCCCGTAGGGGAATCGAACCCCTCTTTCCAGGTTGAAAACCTGGCGTCCTAACCGATAGACGAACGGGCCACTCTGTGTCGCTGCGGGGTGGGCGGTGTGGCCAACCCTGCGGCGTGAGGCGGGTTCTAAGTAATGCGGTGGGATTGCGCAAGCGGAAAAATGAAAAAAATCCCGCGCGGGTGCGATTTTTTTCGGCGCAGCGCAGCGGCGGGTAAGCCTTTGATATCCTTCACTTGAGAGGCGGGGATTCTGCGGAAAACGATCCACAGGCGCCGAATCACCCGGTGGCGCGGGCCGCGTCGTCGAGGCGCAGCTGCACTTTCTGACGGCCGCCCCAGGTGTTGATGTCGAGCTTGCCCGCCAGATGAAACCGTGCGCCGCCGTGGTCGAGCAGGGTCTGGCCCAGCGGGCCGTCGAAGGCGCCAAAGGCGATGGCGTCGAGGGGCGGCGTCAGCCCGTCGGAAAAGCTCAGCCGCAGGTGGCTCTCGCCGGCGCGTTTGGCAAAGCGGATCGCCATGTCGGGAAAGGCAAAGCGCGGGGCCGGGGCCGAGGCGCCATAGGGGCCGGCGTCTTCCAGCCGGGTCACCAGTTCGGCCGTCGCCGCACCGGGCATCAACGCGCCGTCACAGCGCAGATCGGCCGGGCCCGCGTCGCCGGCGCCCTGGCGGGCGAGCAGCTCGGACAGGCGCTCCATCGCCGGCGCGAGCTGCGCGCGGGTCAGGCTGAGGCCGGCCGCCATGCGGTGGCCGCCGCCCTTGGTCAGGTGGCCTTCGGCGGCAAGTTTCTGAATCGAGACGCCGAGGTCGACGCCGGCCACCGAACGGCCCGAGCCCTTGCCCTCGTCACCGTCAAAGCCGATCACGATGGCCGGACGGTTGGTCAGCTCTTTCAGCCGCGAGGCGACGATGCCCACGACGCCCGGGTGCCAGCCTTCGCCGGCGGCCCAGACCAGCGGCGCATCGAGGCCACGTTCCTCGGCCTGGGCCAGCGCGGCGGCGCGCACTGCCGCCTCGATCTCGCGGCGGTCGGCGTTCAGCTCTTCCAGCCGGTCGGCCATGGCGCGGGCCTCGGCCGCATTGTCGGTGGACAGGAGCCGGGCGCCCAGATCGGCCTTGCCGATGCGGCCGCCGGCATTCACGCGCGGGCCCAGCACATATCCCAGGTGATAGGCGGCCGGGGCACAGTCGAGCCGGGCGGCATCGCAGAGCGCCACCAACCCGGTCCTCTGCCGGCCCGCCATGACCTTGAGCCCCTGGCGCACCAGCGCCCGGTTGACCCCGGTCAGCGGTGCCACATCGGCCACGGTGGCCAGCGCCACCAGATCGAGCAGCGCCATCAGGTCGGGCCCGCGCTCGCCGGCCTCGCGCAGCTGTCGCCCGGCTTCGACCAGGCAGAGAAAGACCACGGCGGCGGCGCAGAGATGGCCCAGGGCGCCATCCTCGTCCTGGCGGTTGGGGTTCACCACCGCCACCGCATCGGGCAGGGTCTCGCCCCCGAGGTGATGGTCGAGCACCACGACGTCAGCGCCCCGGGCGGCGGCGATCGGCCCGTGCGAGAGCGTGCCGCAATCGACGCAGAGGATCAGGTCATGGTCGCGCGCCAGGGCGGCCATTGCCGGTTCATTGGGGCCATAGCCCTCGTCGATCCGGTCCGGCACGTAAAGCGTCGCCTGCCGCCCGAAATGCCGCAGCCAGGCGATGAGCAGCGCCGCGGAAGATCCGCCGTCAACGTCGTAATCGGCAAAGATCGCAATGCGTTCGCCGGCCTTCAGCGCCCGCAGCAGGCGCGCCGCGGCCTTGTCCATGTCGCGCATCTGGCGCGGGTCGGGCAGAAGATCGCGCAGCTTCGGTTCGAGAAAGGCCTGGGCCTCGGCGGCCTCGACCCCGCGGCGCGCCAGCACCTGCGCCAGAGCGCGGGGCAGGGCGGTGGCCTGCTCCAGCAGATCGGCCTGGCGTTCGACGGCCAGGCCGGGGCCGATCCAGCGGCGGCCGGTAAGCGAGCGCTCGACATTCAGGAATGCGGTCATCCGGCGCCCCCGGTGATTTCGGCGGTGCTGCGGGCGGTGACGAACTCGCCATGCAGATGGCTGATGGCGGCGTCGTGGATCGCCTCGGGGTCGGGCGCGACAAGGCCCGCCCGCCACGAGGTGTCGGCATTGCCGGCAAAGGCGGCGCAGGCGTCATGCGCCAGCGTCACCGCGAAGTCGAGGTTGGCGGCCATGCGGCAGGAGGTCGAGACGCAATGCGGCGTGGTCAGCCCGCAGATCACCAGATGCGTCACGCCCTGCGCGCGGAGGCCGGTCTCGAGCCCGGTGCCGATGAAAGCGGAATTGACCGATTTCTCGTGCTGCGCCTCGCCGGCCAGCGGGGCGAACCCGGGCAGAAAGGCGATATCGCCGGTTTCGGGGTGCAGCGGACTGCCGGGGGTGGTGCTGAGATGGCGCACCATATGCAGGGGCCAGCCCTGCGCGCGCGCGTGATCCGCCAGCCGCAGGGCCTGGGCCTCTGCGTCGGGGTTGTTGCGCGCCCCCCAGGCCGGATCGCGAAACCCGGCCTGGAAGTCGATCATCACAAGGGCGGTTGCCGCCATCACTCTTCCGGGTGACGATAGATCATGCGGCGCACCGATCCGGTCTTGGACCGCATCAGCAGCGTCTCGGCGGTGGTCCAGCCCGGCGTGCGCTTGAGCCCCGGCAGCAGCGAGCCCGAGGTGACGCCGGTTGCGGCAAAGATCACATGGTCGGTCACCATGTCGTCGCGGGTGTAGACCCGGTCGAAGTTGGTGATCCCGGCCTTCGTGGCGCGGCCTTTTTCATCGTCGTTGCGGAACATCAGCTTGCCATAGATCTGCCCGCCCATGCATTTCAGCGCCGCCGCGGCCAGCACGCCCTCGGGGGCGCCGCCAGAGCCCATGTACATGTCAATGCCGGTCAGTTCAGGTTCGGCGCAATGCATGACACCGGCGACGTCGCCGTCGGTGATCAACCGGATCGCGCAGCCGGTGGCGCGCAGCTCGGCGATCATCTCTTCATGGCGCGGACGCTCCAGCACGCAGACGGTGATGTCGGTGGTGGAACAGCCCTTGGCGGCGGCCAGCGCCGAGACCCGCTCGGAGGGGCTCATGCTCAGCGTCACCACGCCGGGTTTGAAGCCGGGGCCGATTGCCAGCTTGTCCATGTAGACATCGGGCGCATGCAGCATCGAGTCGCGCGGACCCATGGCGATCACGGTCAGGGCGTTGGGCATGTCCTTGGCGGTCAGCGTGGTGCCTTCCAGCGGGTCGAGCGCGATGTCCACCGCCGGGCCCTTGCCGGTGCCGACCTCTTCGCCGATGAACAGCATCGGCGCCTCGTCGCGTTCGCCTTCGCCGATCACCACCGTGCCCTGGATGTCGAGCTGGTTGAGCTGATCGCGCATCGCGTTGACGGCGGCCTGGTCGGCGGCTTTCTCGTCCCCGCGGCCAATCAGCTTGGCGCTGGCGATGGCGGCCTGTTCGGCCACCCGGGCGAGGCCCAGAGACAGCATGCGGTCGTTGAAATCCTTGGGAGCCATCGGCGAAATCCTTTGCAACAGAAGCGTCGGCCTCTGACTACCTTGTGCGGGGACGGGGCCGCAAGTGGGTTGCGGCGTGCCGGGCGCGCGGGGCGGCGCATTTCCGGCCGCTCAGGGCGCGCGCACCGTGTGCCGGGCCAGCGCCGCCATGAAATCGGTGCGGGTGACGATGCCGATGATCCGGCCACGGTCCAGGACCGGCACCGCATCGATCCCCGCGCCAGCCATCATCGGCATCAGCGCGGCGATCGGGGTTTCGGCGGTGGCGCGCGGCCCGGCAACCGACATGATCTCGGCGGCCGCCACCGGCCGGTCGCGGTCGCGGTCGAGCAGCCGTTTCAGCGCCGGCCCGAAGCCCCGGTCGAGGCGCAGGGCGTCCTCGCGGGCGCGGGTGATCAGGTGGATCTGAAAGATCACCCCCAGAAACCGCGCCCCGGGCCCGACCACCGGCAGGGCGGTGAAACGGTGCCGGGCAAAGAGACGCGCCACCTCGGTCAGCGGGGTCTCGGGCGTCACGGTGACCAGATCGCGCGACATGATGTCGGCAGCCGCGAGCGGCCCGGTGCGATGGGACGCCGCCTGAAGCTCGGCGGCGCCGATCAGCCGGGCCAGATCCTCGACCCCGAGGTTGAGGGATTGGCGATAACGTTCGAGGATCGCCGCCAGCTCTTCCTCGGACAGCCCCAGTCGCTCGACCGGATCGGCATCCTCGGTGCCATGGTGGCCGGGGTCGTCGAATTGCCGCAGCGGATAGTGGCGCCCGGTCAGCCGGGCATAAACCGCCGCCAGGGCCACCAGCGCCGCCGTGCCGAGGGCGATCGGCGCCAGCGCAAACCAGAAGCCCAGGCGTTCGACCGCCTCGGGGCTCATCGCCGCCGTCATCGCCACCGCGCCGGCCGGCGGATGTACCGCGCGGCACAGGATCGTCACCGTCACCGCCAGCCCGACCGCAAGCGCGATACGCAGCGCGGACTCGGGCAGCAGAAGCGCCACCGTGACCCCCACCAGCGCCGCCAGGGTATTGCCGACGATGGCCGACCAGGGCTGCGCCAGCGGGCTGTTGGGCACTGCGAACAGCAGCACCGAGGAAGCCCCGAAAGGCGCAACCAGATAAAGCCCGAGTTCGAGATCGACCACCGGCGAGAGCAGGAACAGCCCGACGAGGGCAAGGCCCGCAAAGGCGCCGACCCCGGCGCGCAGCGCCTCACCGGACGCGGGGCCGGCCACGGCAGGGCCAAGAGAACGCAGAATGTGCAAGACGGGGCCCCTTTTGCGACTGCGCGCAAAATTTCAGCAAACCGCCCGAAGTTCAAGCATCGCGCAATTCGCGCCGCGCCCCGTCGTCAGACCTCTTCGATGCGCAGCGCCACCGGATCGCCCAGCACCACATCGGTCGTGCTGATGGCATCCAGCGCCTCGTTCAAGGCCGAGCGCTGGGTCTTGTGGGTCACGATCAGCACCGGCGCGGCCTCGTCGGCGTGATCGTATTGCCGCATCCGGTCGATCGAGATCCCGGAGGCGCCGAGCAGCGTCGCCACCTTGGCCAGGGCGCCCGGCCTGTCGCGCAGGGTCATCCGCAGGTAATAGGGCGCGGGCGCGGCGCTCTGTGCCGGCTGCGCCTCGGACAGGGTCTTTGCCGGCTGGCCGAAGGTCGTGACCCGCAGCCCGCGCGCGATGTCCATCACGTCGCCCATCACCGCGCTGGCGGTCGGGCCTTCGCCGGCCCCCGGCCCGCGCAGCACCACCTGATCGACCGCGTCGCCTTCGATCACCACCATGTTGGTGCCGCCCTCGAGCTGCCCCAGCGGCGAGGCGGCCGGCACCAGGCAGGGCGACATCCGCTGCTCCAGCCCGCGGCCGGTCATCTGCGCCACGCCCAGAAGCTTGATGCGATAGCCCATGTCGGCGGCGGCGCGGATGTCCTCGATCAGGATGCGGCCGATGCCCTCCAGCTCGACCCCGGCGAAATTCACCTGGGTGCCAAAGGCGATCGACGACAGCAGCGCCAGCTTGTGGCCGGCGTCGATGCCGCCGACGTCCAACTCGGGATCGGCCTCGAGAAAGCCCAGCTGGTTGGCCTCTTCAAAGACCGTGTCATAGGGCAGGCCGGCGCTCTCCATCCGGGTCAGGATGTAGTTGCAGGTGCCGTTCATCACGCCCAGCACGCGGGTCACCTCGTTTCCGGCGAGCCCCTCGGTCAGCGATTTGATCACCGGGATGCCGCCGGCGACCGCCGCCTCGAAGCGCAGAACCGCGCCATGGTCCTCGGCCAGCTGCGCCAGCTCCTGGCCATGCAGCGCCAGCATCGCCTTGTTGGCGGTGACCACGTCCTTGCCGGCCTTGAGCGCCGCCTCGGTCGCGGCCTTGGCCGGCCCGTCCGAGCCGCCCATCAGCTCGACAAAGACATCCACGTCATCGCGCTTGGCCAGGGCCACGGGATCGTCTTCCCAATCGTAGGCCGCGAGGTTCACGCCGCGATCCTTGTCGCGGGTGCGGGCCGAGACGGCGCTGATCTCGATCGGACGCCCGGCGCGCACGGCCAGAAGATGCGCCTTCTGCCGGACGATCTTGACCGTGCCGGTGCCGACCGTGCCAAGCCCGGCGATACCAAGGCGTAGGGGTGTGGTCATGGGGGGTCCTCCGGCAAGATCAGGCGTTTCGCGCGATGTATCGCCAAGTGCGGCAGGGTGCAACGGCAAGGATGCGCCCTGCCGTCTATTCGGGCAGGACGATCTCGCCGACGCCCCGGGCCATGCGCGCCCGGGTGCCCCGGTCGATCGCCGGACGGCGCAGCCGCGCGGTGCGCGCTTCGAGCCCCCGAATGCGCGCCAGCAGACCTTCGGCCAGGGCGGTCGAGGTGGTGGCCTCCGGCACGGCGGCCAGTTCCTCGACGCTGAGCAGCCGGGGATAGGGCGCGGCGTCCACCGCCGGGCCCTCGCTGTCGGCCAGTTCGGGAAACTGGGTACAGGCCGCCAGGCTCAGGCAGAAACTTAACCGGATCAGGCGCATGAGGGCTCCGCAAATTGCTCCCTTCCTCATGCCGCATCGGCGGCGGGAGGGCAAGGATTGGTGATTGATCTGAACGTTTGTTCAGTTCATTGTGGCGCCATGGCACGCACCCAAGGCTCGCATTCCGACATTACCGGCCCCAAGGTCCGCGACGCGGCGCTGCGGCTTTTTGCCCGGCACGGCTTTGCCGCCGTCTCGATGCGCCAGATCGCCGGCGAAGTCGGGGTCCAGGCCGGGGCGCTCTACAATTACACTCCCGACAAACAAAGCCTGCTGTTCTCGCTGCTCAAGGGGCACATGGACGATCTGCTGGCCGCCTGGGCGGCCGAACCGACCGCGCGGGATCCGGTCGAAAGCCTCGCCCGGTTCACCCGCTTCCACATCCGCTTCAACATCGAGCGGCCGGAGGCGATCTTCATCTCCTACATGGAACTGCGCAACCTCGCCCCCGAGAATTTCGCGGTGATCGAGAAGCAGCGCCGCGCCTATGAGGACGAGCTCGAGGCGATCCTGCGCGCCGGCGTCGCCCAAGGCTGTTTCGAGGTGCCCGATCCCAAGATCGCCACGCTGGCGGTGATCGCCATGCTCACCGGGGTCAATACCTGGTACCGGGCCGGCGGCCGGCTGTCGCTGGACGAGGTGCAACAGATCTACTGGGACATGGTGCGCCGCGCGGTCGGCGCCTGAGCCGCGTCTGGTCTTTCCTCTTGCCGAAAATACCGCGGGGGAGTCGCGGCCTGCCGCGACGGGGGCAGCGCCCCCATAGGCCGTGCGCTTTCCTGTCCCATCGCCCGCGTCCCGAACCTGCCCCGGGACCTCGCCGCCAGCCCCGAGGCGCGATGTCAGTTGCCGCGCCGTTTCGCGCGCAGGGTGGGATCGGCCTCGCGCGGATCCTCCGGCCAGGGATGGCGCGGATAGCGGCCGCGCATGTCGCGGCGGACATCGGCATAAGAGCTGTCCCAGAAACCGGGAATGTCCATCGTGGTCTGCACCGGGCGGTGCGCCGGCGACAGCAGGGTGACGCGCAGCGGCTGGCCGGCCACCGTCGGATGGCGGGTCTGGCCGAACATCTCTTGCAGCCGCAGGGTGATCTCGGGGTGGGCGCCGGAGTAATCGATCGGGATCTTCCGGCCCAGCGGCGTCACGAATGCGGCGGGCACCGCCCGGTCGAGCGCCTGGATCTGATCCCAGGAGAGCCGTGCCACCAGGGCATCATGCGGATCGAATCCCTTCCATTGCTCCGCCGTCCGGAGGCCGGTGATATAGGGAAGCAGCCATTCCTCGAGCTCCGCGAGCAGCGCCGCTTCGGAGACATCCGGCAGATCGACGCCGCCATCGCGCGCCACCTCGATCCGGGCCACCAGCCGGGTCGCGCCCTTGCTCATCTTCAGCCCCAGCTCGCGCACCCCGTCGAGCATGGCGCGGGCCACCCGGTCCTCCGGTGCATCACTCCAGATCCGGTCCTGAAGCGCGATCTGCCCCAGCCGCTCCTGCTGTCGCGCCACCACCCGCCGTTCGCGTTTCGACCAGTCGCAGAGATCGACCCAGGCGATCTGATCGGCAAAGAGCGCGCGGATCTCCGCCTCGGAGATGGCGATGGCCTGGCGGATGCGGGCCTCGCGCGGGTTGCCGTCTGTGTCGGTCACCACGATCAGCCGCTGGCCGGCCAGCGGATCGGCGGGCTCCATCACCGCCCCCTTGCCGCCCGACAGCACGTAGCGCGGCGCGTCCCCCTGGCGGCGCAGCCCGATGCGGTCGGGATAGGCCAGCGCCGCCATCTGCGCGGCGCTCAGCGCGCCCGCAGGGCCGCGCCCCGCGGCACGGGTCAGGCGCTTCGCCTCCTGGTTGATGCGGTCGAGCGCCGGGCGGTGCAGCTCGTAGGGCCGGCGCTGGCGGAAGCCGCGCGGATCGCGCAGCGCCTCGAGCCTGAGCGCCAGGTCCACCGGCGCGCCGCGCAGCGGATCGCGGTCGGCCAGCAGCGCCGCCAGCGCCGCCGCCTCGGGCCCGGCCTCGGCCAGCATATGCGCCAGTCGCGGATGCAGCGGCAACGCCGCCAGCCGGCGGCCATGCGCGGTGATCCGGTTGCCGGCATCAAGCGCGCCCAGCATCCGCAAGAGACCCTGCGCCTCGGCCCAGCTGCCGGGGTTGGGCGCGGTGAGGAAAGGCAGCTCGTCGGCGCTGGCGCCCCAGAGCGCCAGCTCCAGCGCCAGCCCCGCCAGGTCGGCCACCTCGATCTCGGCCGGGGCAAAGGCCGGCAGCGCACCGTCCTCGCCCCGGGTCCAGAGCCGGTAGGCCACCCCCGGCGCCACCCGGCCGGCGCGGCCCGCCCGCTGGGTGGCCTCGGCGCGGCTGACCTTTTCCGTCACCAGCCGCGACATGCCGGAGCCGGGATCGAAGCGCGCGCGCCGTGCCCGGCCGGCATCCACCACCACGCGGATGTCCTCGATGGTCAGCGAGGTCTCGGCGATCGAGGTCGCCAGCACCACCTTGCGGCCCTGGCTCTCGGGCCGGATCGCAGCGCGCTGCCGGGCAAAGGGCAGGGCGCCATAAAGCGGCCGCAGCTGGCAGTCGCCGGGCAGGCGCGCGCTCAGCAGGGTCTCGCAGCGGCGGATCTCGCCCTCACCGGGCAGAAAGACCAGCACGCCCCCCTCGGTCTCTGCCACCGCCCGGGTCACCAGATCGGCGCAGGCCTCGGCGATCCGCGCCTTGGGCCCCAGCGGCCGGTCGAGCCAGCGGGTCTCGACCGGGAAAGAGCGGCCCTCGGAGGTGATGACCGGCACATCACCCATCAAGGCCGCCACCGGTGCGGCCTCAAGCGTTGCCGACATCACGATCAGCCGCAGGTCGTCGCGCAACGCCTCGGCGATCTCGAGGCAGAGCGCGAGGCCCAGATCGGCATTCAGCGAACGTTCGTGGAATTCGTCGAAGATCACCGCGCCGACGCCGGAAAGTTCCGGGTCGCTTTGAATCATCCGGGTCAGGATGCCTTCGGTGACCACCTCGATGCGGGTGTGTCTGCCGATGCGGCTCTCGCCCCGAATCCGGTAGCCCACGGTCTCGCCCGCCGTCTCGCCCAGGGTTTCGGCCATGCGTTCTGCGGCGGCGCGGGCGGCCAGCCGGCGCGGCTCGAGCATCAGGATGCGGCCGTCGACCAGCCCGGCCTCGAGCAGGGCCAGCGGCACGCGGGTGGTCTTGCCGGCGCCGGGCGTCGCCTGAAGCACGGCGCGGCCCTGGGCCGCGATCGCCGCCAGAAGTTCGGGCAGCGCGTCGTCGATGGGAAGGGGCAGGCGGGGCGTCATGCCGGCCTTATCGCCGAATGAGCAGCACCCGTCCACGCAGAGTTTTGGCGTCGATCCGGCTGACCTGCCAATGACCCGAGGCCGCCGGCGCATAGGATAGCTCGAAGGGGAAGGTCCGGCCTTCCTTCAGCGCCTTGCGGGAAAACCCGCCTTCGCGGATATACCGGCCCTTGCAGACCACCCGATCGGTGGCGCGGCTGTCTTCGGAGGTGGTCAGCCGGATGCGCCGCTCGCCGTCGAAATAGACGGTGTCGAGCCGGCAGAGATCGTCGCCATCGCGCGCCCGCAACAACTGCCAGAAGGCGGTCAGCGGATCGAGCGCGTCGCCCTGGCTGCGCGGATCGAGCCAATGCGCGTCGGGCTCTTCGCTTTCCTCCAGCACCGGCAGGCCGCCGCGATAGGCGATCACCTTGTCGCTGCTGCGCCGCCCGGTATCGAGGCTCTCTTCATAGCGCAGCGGCGCATAGCTGTCGCCATTCACCCGTCCGGTCACGTCGGCACGGTAGCGAAATCGGGCGATCGCGGCGATCAGGCCCGAGGATTTCACCCGGCCTGTCGCCGCGTACTGCCCGTTCTCGCGGGTCATTGCAAAGCGCACCTCGCCGGCCTTGAGACCGGCAAAATAGACCTCGAATCTGCCGGTTTCCGAGGCCGGCTGCGCTGCCGTCGCGCTGCCTGCGCCGAATGAGGCGGCCCCCAGCGCGAAAAAGGTTGTCAGGGCACAGAGCCTGTGCCGCATATGCTGCCCGATCATCTGTGGTGTTCCCGAGTCCTGCGCGGAAATGCATTGTCCGGTGGATTGTCGCCACCGCTCTGGACTAGAGGTACAAGCCGAGGCAGAAATTGCCAGCCGGTCCGCCTGCCGGGCCGCCAGCGCGCGAATTCCCGCGTATGCGGGGCGGGCTCTGTGCGGAAAGATGCCGGTCGCAGTAAAGTGAGGGACGAGATGGAGATTGCCGAACTGGCCGAGCGGGTTCTTGCCGGAGAGAGACGGGCGCTGTCGCGGGCGATCACGCTGATCGAAAGCCAGCGCGCGGATCACCGGGCCAGGGCCACCGAGCTGATGGAGCATCTGCGCGAATCCGACCGGCAGGCGCTGCGAATCGGGCTTTCGGGCACGCCCGGCGTCGGCAAATCCACATTCATCGAAAGCTTCGGCCTGATGCTGACCGGGCAGGGCAAGCGGGTGGCGGTGCTGGCGGTCGATCCCTCGTCGGCCCGTTCCGGCGGATCGATTCTCGGCGACAAGACGCGGATGGAACAGCTCTCGCGCGACCGCAACGCCTTTATCCGCCCCTCGCCCAGCCAGTCGCATCTGGGCGGCGTGGCGCGGCGCACCCGCGAGGCGGTGCGGCTCTGCGAGGCCGCCGGGTTCGACGTGGTGCTGATCGAGACCGTTGGTGTGGGCCAGTCCGAGACGGTGGTGGCCGAGATGTCGGACCTCTTCCTGCTGTTGTTGGCGCCGGCGGGGGGCGACGAGCTGCAAGGGGTCAAGCGCGGCATCATGGAAATGGCCGACCTGATCCTCGTCAACAAGGCCGATGGTGACCTGAAAGCCACCGCGACGCGAACCTGCGCGGATTATTCCGGCGCCCTGCGCCTGTTGCGCAAGCGGCCTCAGGATCCGCCGGGCTATCCCAAGGCGCTGACCGTCTCGGCGCTCGAGGAACAGGGGCTGGAGACTGCCTGGGACGAGATGCAGGCCCTGACCGGCTGGCGCCGCGACGAGGGCCATTTCGACGCGCGCCGCGCCGATCAGGCACGCTACTGGTTTGCCGAGGAGGTGCGGCAGGCACTGCTCGCGCGATTGCAAGCGCCGGCGGCCCGCGAGGCGATGCAGGCGTTGTCAGACGCGGTGGCCGAGGGCCGCACGACCCCGGCGCAGGCGGCACGGGACATGGTGACCCGGCACCTCGGCGGATGAGGTCGGAGACCCTCTTTGACGGGGCGCTGCTGCGCGCCACGCTGTTCAATCCGGGCCAGCGCGGGCTTTTTGTCAGCTTTCGTCAAAGACTTGCCGAGCCGGGCCACTTTGGCGATCCGCGACCGGTGCGCAGTTTTACCAATGCGGGCATGAGCCACCTGCACCTGCAATCGCGTTGGAACGACTGGTACATCAACCCGGAGACCGAGGCGCTGGAGGCGGCGCTTGTGGCGCATGCGGCGGGCTATGACGACGCCTGCGCGATGGGATTCTCCATGGGGGGGTATGCCGCCTTTCGCTTTGCCGCGGCGCTGCGGCTGCGCCGGATCATCGCGGTGTCGCCGCAATTTTCGATCTCGCCGCGGCAGGTGCCCTTCGACCGGCGCTACCGCGATTGCGCCAGCGGCTTCGACGACGTGCTCGGCGATCTGTCGCCGCGTGGCGCACCGGTGCAGGGGGTGATCCTCGCCGATCCGTTCCGGCCGCTCGATATCCGCAATGCCGCGCTGATCGGGATGGCCTTTGCCGGCATGCGGATCGCCCGGCTGGCCGGTGGCGGACATCCGGCGACGGCGGTGCTGCGCGACGCCGGGCGGTTCGGCAAGTTGCAGGCGCAGCTCGGCAAGCCGCGGGTGCCGGCGCGGCGGATCGTGATGCTGCATCGCAATGCCCGGCGCCGGAGCCCGACCTATTGGCGCCATCTGGCTGCGCAGGCAGAGAAAACCGGGCGCCACGCGCTGGCCCGCACCGCCCGGGCCCGGGCGGCCACGCTGGCGGCGGAGCCGGGTTGAAGAACCGCCCGGCTTTGTCACGAGGCTCTTGACGATCCCCGGCCGCGCGCGTAATAGCCTGCAAACCAGATTCCGGGCGCGGCCTATGCGGCGCCCTTTGATATTTGCGGGGCGCGTCCGGGCCAAGGGGTTCGATGTCCTGCTCTGAAACGATGAGGATGATCACATGTCGCGCCGCTGCGAACTGACCGGAAAAGGCCCGATGACTGGCAACAACGTCAGCCACGCCAACAACAAGACCAAACGTCGCTTTCTGCCCAACCTGAACGACGTGACCCTGCAATCCGAAACGCTGAACCGCGGCATCAAGCTGCGGATTTCGGCCTCGGCCCTGCGCTCGGTGGACCACCGTGGCGGTCTCGACAAATTCCTGGCGAAAGCCAAGGACGCCGAGCTGTCCGATGCGGCGCTCAAGATCAAGAAAGAGATCATGAAAGCGCAAGCCGCCGAGGCCTGAGCTTTCTGATGTACCGCGGCCTTTCGGGGCCGTCAGACCCTCGTCGGCCCACCCGGCGGGGGTTATTCTTTTTGCGCCTGTGCCAAGTGCGGCGCGCCGGGCAGGGCGCCGGATATTTCCAGAACCAGCTTGCGCTTGACCGCCTCGGCAAAGGAGGCGCGGCTTTCGGCGGTGACCACGAAGGCCCCCATGCCGCCGATGATCCGCTGTTCATAGAGCGCCTCGAGCCCGCCCTGGGCGCGCCCCGGATCGCCGGGCCGCAGGATCGGCAGGGCATTGATCGTGACCCCCGCCGCCAGCACCTGCGCCCGCGCTTCGGCAATGCCCGGCCCGGAATGATTGTTGGCGCTGTCGCCGGAAAAATCGATCACCCGCCGCCAGCCCTGGATGTCGTTTTGCTCGATCTGCCGCAGCCCTTCGAGCAGCGCGCCGCCAATGGCGTTGCGGCCCCGCGCCTGGCGCGGCTGGGCCAGCAGATGGGCGGCGAATCCCGCTGCCGCCTCGGCCCCGTCGATCCGCGTCCAGGGGGCAATGACGGCGGTGGTTTCGGCCCATTCGATATAGGTCACGGCGATGGTGCCATAGGCGGTGCCGGCGATTGCGGCCAGAACCTCGGGGTCGGTCAGGGCGGCGGCATAGCCCTGGCGCTGAAAGGCGATCTCGCGGCTGTCGATCGAGCCGGAGGCATCGGCCAGCAGCACCAGTTCGAGATCGGTGTCCTGGGCCAGCGCGGCGGCGGGCAGGGCGAGGAGGAGGCAGAACAGAAGCTGGCGCATGGTGCCACGATAGCGGCATGCGGCCGGCGGGCGGCTCACGTTTGTGTCACCGGGCGGGGCGACTATCCTTCGGGATAGTCAGCTTCGCCCAATGCGCTTTTGCGCTGCGGCGGCGGGGCGCGCTATACCAAGGACACGCGATATGTGATCCGCCGCAAAGCGCACACCCCTGAAGCGGTATCGGGCCGGAAGGTCAGAGCCGCTACGCGGCGGGGCGGGTCACTTCTCGTCAAAATATCAACCCTCCATTGTGAACGGCGATGGGGCGGCCCTGAACAGGCCGCCCCATGTGCCCTGCGCGGGTCACTTGGCCTTGGGCGTCCCGATGTTGAGCGGTTTTCCGAGGCCCGAATGCGCGGTGGCGAGGACCTTGGGTTTTTCCTGCTTGGGTTTCTTGGCTTCTTTGTTGCCGCGGTTCTTGTGTTTGGACATGGGTGATCTCCGAGGGATATCCCGCAGCGGAATTGCCACGGGCCGTCGCATCGTCAGACGATCAGGGTTGCCCGTTTCGGCGGGGCGATGATCCTTGGGAAGCGGCAGGGGTGAGTCGTCCTCACCGGGGCTGCGGCGGGGAATTTACGCCTGTGGCGGAGCGCTCGCAAGAGGGATGATGGGGGGGTGCGGTTGTGCGATGCGCGCGGCGGTCGCCCATCTCACCCGGCCCGGAATCAAGGCCGCAGGCCGCCGGTCTCTCGGCGCTTGCCTTGCAAACGCCTGCCCGCTCGATCGGGCTGGCGCTTTGGCTGGTCTTGCTGCTCCGAATGTCTGGGGGAAGTGCTTGGCTGGGATAAAGCGCTTTCGAACGGAGGGAGCAGCGCCACCCCGCGGGCAGGCGTTGGCCCGGCTTTCCATCTAACCAAGAATACGGGTTTCAACGTTGCTGTACGTAATTCTACGCTCAAGACTCAGGCTGTTCTTCAGGATACAGGTGTCGAGTTTTGCGGTCGAAAGTGCTATCGCATCGCGGGCATATTTGTTTTCGGAAATTTTGAGGATGCAATTGCAGAGCTATCTGCGACCCATCTGTTTCAAGGCATAAAGTGCAAATTGGGTTTCCGACTGGATTGCCATCAAGCTGTTTATACCAACTGTCGGCAATCTTTATCAGGTCTCCTTTCTCTACCAATCTCTTGGCTAATTCTTTGAGTTCCTGATCTTTTGCATGCATAGCCGTGGCTAACTCGGTGAGGTTGATTTGCGTCTCGGCTAGCTTCGAAGACAGCTCAGCAATCCTCAACTTGTAGTCGGCCTCATCCAGTTGGCGATCAATACTGTTTAGTTCCCTTACCAAACCAATACTGGCTGTCAGCGATGAGATAACCGCGCCAACGTCCATAGATATTCTCCTTTAAAAATCCAACTCTTCGACAAACTTCGCATTCGCCTGGATATATTCGAACCGCTTCTCCGGCTTCTTGCCCATCAGCCGCTCCACCAGGTCGCCGGTCTCGCCGGGCTCGTCCTCGTCGATCGACACCCGGATCAGCTTGCGCGTCTCGGGGTTCATCGTGGTTTCCTTCAGGTCCTTGGCGTCCATCTCGCCCAGACCCTTGAAGCGCGAGACCGAGATATTTCCCTTGCCGCCGAGGCCCTTCTCCAGCCACATGTCGCGCTCGGCCTCGTCGAGGCAATAGATCCGCTTGGCCCCCTGGGTCAGCCGGAACAGCGGCGGGCAGGCGAGGTAGAGGTGCCCGCGGTCGATCATCGGCCGCATCTGGGTAAAGAAGAAGGTCATCAAGAGCGCCGCGATATGGGCGCCGTCGACGTCGGCGTCGGTCATGATGATGATCTTGTCGTAGCGCAGATCGTCGATGTTGAACTTGGTGCCCAGCCCGACGCCAAGGGCCTGGGACAGATCGGAAATTTCGGCGTTCGAGCCAAGCTTGGACGAGGCCGCGCCGAGCACGTTGAGGATCTTGCCGCGCAGGGGCAGCAGCGCCTGGGTCTTGCGGTCGCGCGCCATCTTGGCCGAGCCGCCAGCCGAATCGCCCTCGACGATGAACAGCTCGGTGCCCTCGCGCGAGGTGGCCGAGCAATCCACCAGCTTGCCGGGCAGGCGCAGCTTCTTGGTGGCGGTCTTGCGCGCGGTTTCCTTTTCCTGCCGCCGCCGCAGCCGCTCTTCGGCGCGCAGCACCAGGAAATCGAGGATCGCGCCGGCGGATTTCGTGTCCGAGGTCAGCCAGTGGTCGAAATGGTCGCGCACCGCGCCCTCGACCAGCTTCGAGGCCTCGGTGGTGGCCAGCCGGTCCTTGGTCTGGCCGACGAATTCCGGCTCGCGGATGAAGCAGGAGACCAGCGCGCAGCCGCCGGTGATCAGGTCGTCTCGGGTGATCTGCGCCGCCTTCTTGTTGTTCGACAGCTCGCCATAGGCGCGGATGCCCTTGAGGATCGCCGCCCAGAAGCCGGCCTCATGGGTGCCGCCCTCGGGGGTGGGGACGGTGTTGCAATAGGACTGGATGAACCCGTCGCGCGAGGGCGTCCAGTTGATCGCCCATTCCACCTTGCCCGGGGTGCCGAATTTCTCCTTGAAATCCACCGTCCCGGCAAAGGGTTTCTCGGCATAGGTCGACGCGCTGCCCAGGGTCTCGGTCAGGTAGTCCGACAACCCGCCGGGAAAGTGGAAGGTGGCTTCGGTCGGGGTCTCGCCATCCTCGATGGCGCTCTTCCAGCGAATCTCGACGCCCGAGAACAGATAGGCCTTGGAACGCACCATCTTGAGCAGGCGGGCGGGTTTGAAGCGGTGCTTGCCGAAGATCTCCTCGTCAGCGTGAAAGGTCACCGTGGTGCCGCGCCGGTTGGGGGCGGCGCCGACCTTGGCAACCGGGCCCAGCGGCAGGCCGCGGGAAAACCGTTGCTCGAAGAGCTCCTTGTTGCGCGCGACCTGGACAACCATGGAATCGCTGAGCGCATTGACCACCGAGGCGCCGACGCCATGCAGACCGCCGGAGGTCTCGTAAGCCTTGCCCGAAAACTTGCCGCCGGCGTGCAGCGTGCAGAGGATCACCTCGAGCGCGGATTTGCCGGGGAATTTCGGGTGCGGGTCGATCGGGATGCCGCGGCCGTTGTCGCGGATGGTGATGGCAAAATCTTCGTGCAGCTCGACCTCGATGCGGTTGGCATGGCCGGCGACGGCCTCGTCCATCGAGTTGTCGAGCACCTCGGCCACCATGTGGTGCAACGCGCGTTCATCGGTGCCGCCGATGTACATCCCGGGCCGCTTGCGCACCGGTTCCAGCCCTTCGAGCACCTCGATATGGCTGGCATCGTAGTCAGAAGGGTCCACCGGTGTAAGAAGATCGTCGGCCATGTCCGCTGCTCTTTGTTGCTCTTGATTGGCGCGCAGTATGGCAGAGCGCGCCGGGCGGGGGAAGGGTGCGGATCGCCCACTGCGCCCGAACGGGCTTGTCATTGGCGCCATGGTGGCGATTATCCGCAGAACCACAATCAGGGAGGCAGACATGCGCATCGCATTCACCGGCGGCAACGGCAAGGCAGGCAGGCATATCGTTCCGTGGCTTCGCGAGCGGGGACACCGGGTGCTCAACCTCGATCTGAATGCCCCGCAGGAGCCCGACAACCTGTCGGTCGATCTCACCGACAGCGGCCAGGTGTTCAATGCGCTCTCGAGCCTGTCGGGGTTCGACGAGCTTGACCGGCCCGAGGTGCCGAAGTTCGACGCCGTGGTGCATTTCGCCGCGCTGGCGCGCATCCTGATCCAGCCCGACAACGAGACCTTTCGGGTCAACACCCTGTCGACCTACAACATCCTGGAGGCGGCGGTGAAACTGGGCATCCCCAAGGTGATCTTTGCCTCGTCGGAGACCACCTATGGCATCTGTTTCGCCCAGGGCGAGGTAAAGCCCGACTACCTGCCGGTGGACGAGGAGCATCCGGTGGTGCCGCATGACAGCTATGCCATGTCCAAGGTCTGCAACGAGGCTTGCGGGCGGTCGTTTCAGGCCCGGTCCGGGATCGACGTCTATGGCCTGCGGATCAACAACGTGATCGCGCCCGAGGAATACGCCAGCGACTTCCCGGCCTACATGGCAGATCCCTCGCTGCGGCGGCGCAACATATTTGCCTATATCGACGTGCGCGACCTGGGGCAGATGGTCGAGAAATGCCTCGAGACCGACGGGCTGGGTTATGAGGTGTTCAACGTTGCCAACGACGACCTTTCGGTCGAGTTGACGAACGCAGAGGTCCGTTCGCGGTTCTACGACGGTGTGCCGCTGCGCCGCGAGATGGGCGAGGCCGAGACCTTCTACAGCAACCGCAAGGCCAAGGAGATGCTGGGCTTCCAGCCCGCGCATTCCTGGCGCGAGGTGCTCGGATAGGGCTCAGCCGGCCTGGCCGCGCAGCCATTCGGCAAAGCTCGCCTCGTCCAGATGGCCCTGGGCGAGGCGGATGATGCGATCGCCGATGTCCTGAACGTCCCACTCCAGTTCGATTCCGTGAATTTCCAGACAGAAGTTCATGGTGTCGAAGGCGGTGCGCTTGTTGTCGTCATTGAAGCAATGGCCAGTGGCAATCGCCGTGGCATACGCAGCGGCGAGATCGAAGATGTCGTCGATCAGACCGTAGACGAGGCGGTTTTCAACCCGACCCAAGGCGCCTTCGAGGGATTTGTCACGCGCGCGCCCGGCAATCTCTCCGGGATTGAGCGCGGCGTCGTGCAGCGCTTCGACCATCTCGGCGGTCAGCAGTACTGGGGTCATTTGTCCTTGAGATAATCAAGAACGGGCTGCACCCGTGGCCGCGACTTTGCGATGTAGGATTTGACCTCATCCATCGAGGCAAACCGAGGTTCGCCGTCGAGCGTGGCCTCTTCCGGCACCAGATAGCCCACGCATTTCGAGTTCTTCATGATCGCCACCGGCTCGCCGCCGGCGCGGTCAAAGACCTTTTGCGGCTCGCGCAGCTCGGTCATGGTGCAGATGTTGCGGGTGTGAAGACGGGTGACCATGGCGGTGTTCCTGATTGGAATGTGTATTTCAATATACACTTTTCCGCACGTTTTGCAAGGCAGGGCAGGGCTCAGGGCCGTACCGTCTCGACCTCGAACTGAAGGAACAAGGGCACTGGCTCCGCTGCCTTCTTCTTGCGCGAGAGCGAGATGGCGGCGCGGGTCGTGTCGCCGAACCCCGCCGTTGCCAAAAGGTCGGCCAGGCCCTGCGGACCGGCCGGCGCGGCGCGGCTGCGTGCCACCGCGTCCTGCGCGAGGAATGACAGATCCTCGACTGCCGATCCCGCGGCCGCCGGCGAAACGACAACGATCACCCGCTCGCGGCCGAAGCTGTCGCCGGTGATCAGGATGTAATCCTCGTCAAGCCTGTCGCCCGGCTGCATCCGGCCATTGTCGATAAAGGTGATGGAATAATCGGAACCGACGTAGAGAATGTTGAAATCCACCGGCGCCTCGGTGGGATTGGCCAGCTTGAGCCCCAGGGTGTCGTCCGGCACCAGCCGCGGCACCGAGGCGCCGGAAAACGCCACGCGCGAGGCCGGCAGCACCTGTTCACGCGCAGCGTCGTAGCGGCCGCGTACCATCTCGGCCTCGACCCGGAGCGCCGAAGCGCCGGCAGTTGCCGCGCCTACCTTCATCAGGTTCAGGGCGCGTGACATCCGGGTCAGGTTTTCCGCCACCATCCGGGCTAGTTGCGTCGCGTCCTTGTCGCCGGTCGTCACCGAGGGCACCTGCGCCAGCTCGTCGATATCGACGATACCGGCCGCCGACATGAACCAGAGCGCATCGGGCCGCGGGCTGTCGGCAAAGACCGCGAGACGCAGATCGGCTTCGGGATCGCCGGCGGGGACAAATCGGATGCGTGGGCCGGTCAGGCCGTCGCGCGCGATCACCCCAATGGCGGCATCCAGGGCCTCGGCCGGGGCCGTTCCGGGCGCCGGCAGGGCGACGGTCAGCGACAGGTCGAGCGCGGTGCCGATCTTGCGCAGCACCGCGCCGGGGGGCAGCGCATCGAGACTGTAGTCGCCCGTTGCCTGCGCCGAAAAGGTGGTGAGGGCGCTGACGGTGAACCTGGCCAGCGTCGCGTCATCGGCATCGGCGGGCGAGGCCAGCAGCAGCAATTCGCTGCCCAGGTTCAGCCCGTGCAGCTGCCCGGCGTCGATGCGCAGCGCCGTACCCTGCGGCCGCGCCGGCCATTGCAGGATGCGGTCGCCCGCGCCCTGGCCAAAGACCGGCAGATCGAGGTCGCCTTCGAACAGCGGCGTTGATCGCGCCAGGTTGCCGCTGACGTATTTGCGCAGCACCTCCTGCGCCAATTGCCGATAGGTGATGCCGGGGCGCTCGGCCAAAGTCTCGAACAACGTATAGGTAAAGACGCCCTGAATCCGGCGGTTCGCCTGTCCCTTGGGCATGTTCCTTTCCGGCGTGGTTTCATTGGTCTGGGCCGCGAAAAAGGCCACCAGACGCCCGGTTTCACCATCGTCGCCGACCGTTTCGACCGGCGCATCGGTCGGGCTGCGCGGGTCGGGCAGCGCCCGGCTGCGGCTTGCGGCCTCTGCCATGGCCCCGGCCGGAATGGAGAGCGCATCCGGCGGCAACTGCCGCATCCGCACCTCGCCTGCGCCGGGGGCGGCGCGCGTCGCGGTGCCGGAGTGACAGCTGTCGAAGACAACCCAGACATCGGCGCCGCGCGCGCGGATGGCATCGATCATCTCGCCGATCTCGTCGTCGACCAGCGCGTTTTCGACCTGGCCCACGGTGTCGTTCCAGGGGCCGATGTCCACCGGCAGAAATATCTCGTCGAGCCCGTCCAGCTCGCTCGCCGGATCGGCGGCGGGGGTTTGAGAGCCATGGCCGGAGAAATGCAGGTAGACAAAATCCTCGGGGGCGACCTCTTGGGCCAGCGCGGCGAATTCCGCCCGGATCGCCGCCAGCGTCGGCGCCCTGCCGCCATCTACGCCGTCGGCCAGAACAACGATGTTGTCGGGGGCAAAGGGCAGGACGGGGTTGCTGGCCAGATATCTGGCCACCAGGTCGACGTCATTGGCCGGCCCCTTGAGCCAGAAACGCTCATCCAGCGAAGGATAGGTCGAGGCGCCGATCAGCAAGGCACGGGCCTCGCGTGCGAGCAGCGCGCCGGGGGTGAAACCGATGAACAGGGCGAGGGCGGCGGCGACGGGGCGGAGCATGGCGGGCCTCTCAGTTGGTGATCAGGGAATAGCCGGAATTGCCGCGCCCCTTGTTGCGCACGACCACGGTGAACGGCGCGTCCTGCACCGGGGTCCAGCCGCAATGGGCAATCGCCGAGATGTCCGTATCGGAACAGACCAGCCGCGCCTGGGCGTCATAGACAAAGAGGTTGAGATCGGCCTGCCCGGTGCCTTCGACATAGACATCGGCATATTCGCCGCCGCGATAGGTCATCGGCGGATAGGTGTCGGTGCCGCCATTGCGGATCGCGGTGATCGAATAGAGCTGACCGGTCTTCACCCCGCGCGCGGATTCGGCGCGGATGTCTTCGGCCAGTGTCGTGATGATCGCGTCTTCCGGGGCCATGGCCTCGGCCGTCTCAAGCATCTCCTGCCAGCCCAGCGGTGCCTCGGCCGCGATGTCTTCGGGCTCGGGCATGTCCTTGTCCACCGCCCGCGCGACCTCGGACAGCGCCACGGATTTGCGCAGCCGCGCGGCCGCCAGCACCAGCAGCGGATCGCGCGCCTCGAGACCTGCGAGGTAGAGCTCGGCCGATAGCGCGGCGGTCTGGGCAATGGTGCGGTCGGCCCGCGCGGGGGCTGCGACAAGCGCCAGCGCCAAAGCGGCGGAGGCGAGCAATCGGATCATCTGAAACACTCCCAAAGCAATCACTTTGGCCCGATATTGAGCGGTCGGGGCAGTGTTTCAAAGGATTTGTTGTGGCTTTGGCGCACTTAACGGGGCTTTTCATGTGCGCGATGCGCGGCGGTTGCCTAGCCTTGGCCGGCCACGGGTTTTGCAGGAGACCGTGATGCAGCCCCGCGCCGTCATCCGGCGGATGTGCTTGACCCTGCGACAAATACCCTTTGATCTGGAGGCAGTGATGTCCGTAGAGGAGATGACCTTGGAAGCGGCCGACCCTGCGAAATCTGCGCCCTTGCGCCGTATTCTGATCGTCGAAGACGATGCCGCCGCCGCCCGCGCGCTGTCAGAGGCGGTCCGCGATCTCGGCTGTGCGCCGGTGGTGATGCGCAGCTTTGACGACGGGGTCACGGCCGCCGGTCTGGCCGATTTCGCGGTGGTGGTCTTCGACCGGATGCTGCCCGGCGGCGACGGTGTCGATGCCATCGCCAAGATCAGGGCGGGCGGCTCCACGGCACTGATCCTCGTGGTCTCGGCGCTGGGCCGCGCCGCCAACAAGATCGAGGGGCTGGAAAAAGGCGCCGACGATTACCTCGCCAAGCCTTTCGACCCCGAAGAGCTGCGCGCAAGGCTCAGGGCATTGTTGAGACGGCAGGAGATGACGGTGCTCGACAACGACCTGATCGCCTTTGGCGCCCTGGAGATCCGGATGAAGGCGCGCACCGTGCACGTAAAGACCGAGCATGTGCCGGTCAGCCCCAAGGAGTTCGAGCTGATCACCTATTTCGCCCGCAATGCCGGGCAGGTCGTGACGCGGATGCAATTGCTGGAACATGTCTGGAAGCTGCATTTCGATCCGCAGACCAATGTGGTCGATGTCCATGTCGGCCGGCTGCGCCGCAAGCTCGAGGCGGCGGCGGGGCGGCCGGTGATCCACACGGCGCGCGGCGAAGGTTATATCTTCGATCCCGGCCGGGGCGTTTCATGAGGCGGGTGCCGCTGGCGCGCTCGGCCAGCCTGCGCCTGACGCTGGCGATCGCCGGGCTGATCCTGTTCATGGCGGTGATGGCGATGGCGGTGCAATACCGCACCGCCGCCCAGGCGCTGGAGCGGCAGCAGGCCGATCTGCTGCAATCCGACATCGACAGTTTCGCCGAACTCTACGACCAGCGTCGCATCCCGGCGCTGCGGCAGGCGATCGCCGAGCGCGCCGCGCAGACGCCGCAGGGCCGCGCGCTCTATCTCTTGCAGGACAGCAACGGGCGGACGCTGGCGGGTAATCTGCCGGATTGGCCCGAAGACCTGCCGGCGATGGCCGGCGGCGTCACCGAGGCCGCGCCGCGGGTGTTTTCCCTGCCGCCGGGGCGGGCGGAATACACCGGCATCGCCCGCGTCCTGCCCGGCGGCTTTCCTCTGCTGGTGGCCCGCGCCACAACTGTCACCACCGACACCCTGGCCGAGATGCGTGGCACCATCCTGTGGATGGCGCTGGCGCTTCTGGGTATGGCGGCGCTGACCGGCGGGTTCGTCAGCCGGCTGGTGCTGCGCCGCATCGACCGGGTGAACGCGCTGGCCGACCGGGTGGCGGCGGGCGATCTGGCGGCGCGGCTGCCGGGCGCGCGCAGCGCGGATGAATTCGGCGCGCTCGAGGATCACGTGCATGCCATGCTCGACCGCATCCAGAACCTCAACGCCGCCACCAACCGGCTGTCGGATGCCATCGCGCATGAGCTGCGCACGCCGCTCAACCGCATTCAGCAGAAACTCGACCAGCTTGAAGGCCAGCCAGAGCTGGTGGGCGAGATCCGTGCCGAGCTGCGCGGCACGATCCGCATCTTTGACGCCCTGCTCGACATTTCGGGCGCGCTGGCCGAGCAGGGGCAGCGCCCGGGTCTCGCGCCGCTCGACCTGAGCCGGACCGCGCGCGAGGTCTTTGACCTCTACGAACCGGTCGCCGAGGACCGTGGCCTGTCCTGTCGCATCGAGGCGCCGCCGGGCCTGCACATCCTTGGCGACCGCTCGCTGCTGGCGCAGCTGATGTCCAACCTGCTCGACAATGCGATCAAGTTCTGCGCCCCCGGCGATACCGTCACCCTGCGTCTGACGCCGCAGGGGGCGCGCCATGTGCTCGAGGTGGCCGACACCGGCCCCGGCGTGCCCGAGGAGCTGCGCGCCGATCTTTTCGAGCGGTTCACCCGCGCCGCACGCGACCGCGACAAGGCCGGCCATGGGCTCGGCCTCGCGCTGGTACAGGCGATTGCGGCGCGCCATGGCGCCAAGCTCGACCTGCCGCCGCGGCCGAAAGGTTTTGCGATTGCCATCGCCTTCCCTAAGCTTGATGCAGACTTAATCGATTCGTGAGCACAATTCATGCACCTGGGGAGGGTGGCGGCGCTCGCGCTGGCTATTATGCTTTCCGGCTGCGCCGCTTTGAACAAACCGTTGAACCTTGCGCTGAGCGGGGGGCGCAATACGCCGTTTCCTGCCACCCATGCGGCCGACGCCGGCGAGCTGTATGTCGGCCTCGCCTTTTCCGGCGGTGGCATGCGGGCTTCGGCCTTTGCCCATGGCGTCCTGGAGGAGTTGCGCGCCCTGTCGCGTTCCGAGGCGGCGCCTTTCGGCATGTTGTCCGAGGTGCGGCTGGTCACAGGGGTGTCGGGCGGATCGGTCACCGCGGCGCATTTCGGCCTTTACGGGCCCGGCGCGGTCGAAGGCTACCGCGAGACCTATCTGATCACCGATGCCGAACGCTATATGGCCAATTCGCCGGTCAATCCGCTGGCCATCGCGCGCGGGATCTCCGGCGGCGCAAACGGGCGCGAGACCTTTGGCCGCTATCTCGACGAGGCGCTGTTCCACGGCGCGACCTTCGGCGATCTGGCGCGGCGCTCGAAGATCACCACCTGGATCAACGCCACCGACATCGCCAACAAGGTGACCTTCCTCTTCAGCCCCGAGACCTTCGACGCGCTCTGCTCCGATCTCGACAGCTTTCCGATTTCCGATGCGGTTGCCGCCTCGGCGGCCTTTCCGCTGGTGTTCTCGCCGATCGTGCTCGAGGCGCATGCCGGCAAATGCGGTTATGCCGAGCCCGGCTGGCTCACCGCCGCGCGCCACAACCCGGAGGCGACAGCGGCGATGATCGCCCATGCCGAGGCGCTGGAAAGCTATGCCGGCGGCGCGGTGAAATTCCTCAAGCTGCTCGATGGCGGTATCACCGACAATTTCGGCACCACCGGCCTGGCCGTGGCCCGCGCCCGGGCCGAGATGCCTTATGCGCCGCTGACGCCGGCGCAGGCGGTGACGCTGAAACGCGCGCTGCTGTTGGTGGCCGATGCCGGGGTCCGCCGCGATCTGGCCTGGACACAGCGGCTGCGGGGCCCCGGCGGGGTGCAACTGGCGACCTCGATCGCCAATGCCTCGATGGGCGCGGCCTCTCGGACTGGTTATGATGCGATGCGGTTGCAGGTGGCGAACTGGGAACGTGACCTGGTGGACTATCGCTGTGGTCTGGGGCGGGCCGAGGTGCGCCGTCTGCGCGGCTCGCTCGCGGGCTGGGATTGCCGCGACATCAAGTTCTTTGTCGGCCAGGTCTCGTTCCGCGGCCTGCCGGACGCAATGCGCGAGACGCTCGACGCCATTCCCACGCGGCTGCGGCTGGCGACCGAAGAGGTCGATCTTGCCATTGCCGCCGGCCGGCTCTCGACCCGGCAGAATGCCCAGGTGCAGGGATTTCTGCGCGCCGCAGGGTACGTCGAGACCGCCCCGCTGCTGGCGCAGCGCGGCAGTGGCACGTCGCCGCGCCGTATCAGCCCGATCCGGAGAGAATGACAAATGCAGTCAGCCAGAGGCGCAAAAGTTGAAGCCGGGGGGTGGAGCGGCAAGATCAGGGCCATGACACGCGCCATTGCCGCCCTCTCGTTGTTGATCTTCGCCAGCGCCGCCGCCCCGGCAAGCGCCGAGATCCGCGCGCTTCTGGTCGGGGTTTCCGAGTATCGGTACCTCGATGCCGATCTGCGCGGCCCGGCCAATGATGTCGGCCTGATGGCCCGGGCACTGATGGCACGGGGAGCCAAGGCCTCCGGGATCACGGTACTGGCCGCGCCCTCGGCCCGGCTTCCCGAGGGGGTGACCAACGCCGGCGAACCGACCCGGGCGGCGATCCTGGGCGGATTGGCAGAGCTGGCGGCACGATCCGACGGCGAAACCCAGGCGGTGTTCTATTTCTCCGGCCACGGCACCCAGATGCCGGACCTAAACGGCGATGAGCAGGGCGGATTTGACGAGATCTTCCTGCCGGCTGACGCCAAGGGCTGGAACGGCGCCATCGGCACGGTCGAGAATGCGATCGTCGACGACGAGATGACCGCGCCGCTGCAAGCGATCCTCGATACCGGCGCATCCGTGGTCGCCATGCTCGATGCCTGCTACTCCGAGACCGGCTTTCGCGCCTTGCCCGACAGCGCCGCCGCGCCGGTGGCGCGCTATATCGCGCCATCGCTGCTGGCCATGCCGTCCGACCTGTCCGAGGGTGAAACCGCGGCACCGGCCGCTCCGCCGCTCGTCGGCGATTTCGTCTTTCTCTATGCCGCGCAGCAGAACCAGCGGGCGTTCGAATATCCGCTGGGCGATCCCGCGGATCCGGCCAATTGGTACGGCGATTTCACCCGCGCGGTGGCCATGGCGCTGGAAAGCGGCGCGGCGCTGACCTGGGCCGATCTCCTGCAACAGGCGATGGCCGAGATGAACGCCAATGCCCCGGCCACCCAGACGCCCGACGCCGAGGGCCCGCTGCTCGAGCGGGCGGTGCTGGGCCAGACAGAGCCGCGGGCGCCGGTGATCCGCACCGCGGGCGACAGGTTGCAGGCCGGTGCCTTGCAGGGCGTGCGGCAAGGCGCGATTTACGAAATTTTTGCCTCTTCCGACGGGCCGGCCTTGGCCGAGGCGCGCGTGACCGCGCTCGAAGCCACCAGCGCCAGGATGCAGGCCACCGGGGCGCTGCCGCCCCGGGGATTCGCCCGGCTCAAATCGCCGGGCCAGCCGCAGCCGGTGCGGCTGGCCGGGCCGATCGTCGCCGATGGCGCGGACTATGGCCCGCTGCAACAAGAGATCGCGCGCCTTCGGGCAGCACGGGCTCCCGATGGCGTGGTTTGGACCGAGGGGCCGGCCGATTACACCCTTGTTCTGACGGATGGGGCGCTGGCGCTGGCCGGGCGCGACGGCATCGTCGATGGCGCCGGCCCCGGAAGCGCGCCCCGGGCGATGGCACCGGACGGGCTGCTTGATCTGCTGGAGCGGGCGGTGCGGGTGTTTCAGGTGCGCTCTGCCACGCAGCAGGTGTCCGCCGGGCGTACCGGGCTGACGCTGAGCGGTTTCGGCCCGACATATGGCCTGACCCATGTGCCGGTGACCGGCGGCGGGGCGGGCTGTGACAGCGGCACGGTGCAAGCCGAACAGCCGGTCAGCAAGATGGTGACCGTCCGCCATTGCGATCAGCTCTGGCTGGAGATCAAGAACCCTTCTCGCACGGCACGCGATGTGACCGTGCTGTATATCGACGCCGACAACCGCATTTCGGCGATCTGGCCCGAGGCCGGCCTGTCGAACCGGGTGGGCTTTGACGAAACCGTCGAGGCCGGGCTGCTGATCCAGAACCCGGCGCCACAGCGCCACGGGCTGGAAGAGATCATCGTGCTGACCGTGCCGGCAAGGGACAACGCGCCGCGCACCGTGCTGACCGCGCTGGCCGATCCGGCGCCGACCCGGGCCATTCCCGAAGATACCCCCGGCGCGGCGGCCTGGCTGTTGCAGGCGACCCTGCCGGATGCGGCGACCCGCAATCTTTCGCTTCCCGGTGCTTTGACGCCGCTCGAGGTGACCCGCTTTTCCATCAGGCTGGTGCCGGATTGACCGGCCGAGCCGCCCCTTTCACCCCGCACATTAGCGTCAAAAAAGGATAGAAACCCATGACGGACAAAAAGACCTTCCTCTCCGCCGCACTGGCCGGGCTCATTGCCTGTACCGGCCCGGCCTTTGCCCAGGGCATGCCCGACGGGGCGCAGAGCGATCCCAACACTGTCAATCCCTTTGCCTTTGCCAAATCCGACGCCAAGGAAGCCATGCTCGAAGCGCAGAAGGCCGAGGCCGCGGCGGCGGGCGACCGGGTGATCGGCGGCGAAGTGGCGGCCGATGGCGCCTGGCCCTGGCAGGTGGCACTGATGGTGGCCGGCCAGCCCTCGACCCCCGACGCACAGTTCTGCGGCGGCTCCCTGGTGCTTGACACCTGGGTGCTGACGGCGGCGCATTGCATCTACATGGCCGACGGCAATGGCGGCAATTTTCAGCTCGAGCCGGGACAGTTCGACATTCTCGTCGGCACCAACACCATTGCCGACGGGCAGGGCGATCGGGTGCCGGTGGCCGGGGTCTACCGCCACCCCGAGTATGACGACCGCCTGTTCGACAATGACATCGCCCTGATCAAGCTCGCCCGTGCGCCAAGCGCGGCCTATCAGACGATCAACGTACCCGACACCGAATTCGGCGAACAGCTGGATCAGCAGGGCGTGCCGACGATCGTCACCGGCTGGGGGCTGGTGAACGGTGCCCAGCGGACCGAGGCGATGATGCAGGCCGAGATTCAGATCATCAGCCGTGACGCCTGCAACAGTGCGATGATGGAGGCCCGTGCCGGCTTTGCCGCGCCCCGGGTGATGGAGGCGGCGGGCGCGTTCCAGCTCGACCAGCGGCAGACCGAGGAGGTCTGGTCCGAGATGCTGGCGCGGGCGCCGCTGCCGCTTTCGCCCAACATGATCTGCTCGGGCACCTTCGAGGGTGGCAAGACTTCGTGCCAGGGTGACAGCGGCGGGCCGCTGGTGGTGCCGCTGACCGACGGCAGCTACATCCAGGCGGGTGTGGTAAGCTGGGGGCTGGTCGGCAACGGCTCGACCACCTGTGCCGAGGATGCGATGTTTTCGGTCTATACCAAGGCGTCGAAATTCGTGCCCTGGTTGAACCAGACCGTCAGCAGCAACTGAGGCGGATGGCGCGGCGGCCGCAGACATTCCACCGGGCCGGCCCGCGGCTGGCCCGGCTGCTCTGCGCCGCCTGCCTCGTCCTGCCGGGCCTGGTCGCCCGGGCGGCGGGCGACCTCGCGCCGACGCCCGGCCTGCCGACCGCCGAAGAGATCATTGCCGAGGTCGACGCGGGGCTGAAGCTCCTTCGGGCCGGGGAGCATGAGGCCGCGTTGCAGCGGCTCGAGGCGGTGAACGAGATCACCTATGAAGAGGATTACCCCTCGGTCGCCGATCATTATCCCAATCTCGGGCTGGCCCATTATTATTATGACACCGGCGACTGGCGGGAAGTCTTGCGGTTTTCCGCCTCGGTCGCCACCGGGCTGACGGCCGACGGCATTCCCGACCATCCCAACCGCGTGGCCGCCAGCGTGCTTCAGGGCGCGGCGCTGATCAATCTGTCGCGCGAGGCCGAAGGCGAGGTGCTGTTGCGCAACGGTGTTGCGGCGGCGCGGGGGCGGCCCGACCTGGCCGAGACCTATGGCATCGCGTTGTACAACCTCGCGCTTGTGGTCACCGATCTGTTTCGCGACGACGCGGGCGAGATCACCGATGAATTCCTCGACAACTGGAGCAGCGACTGGCCGATTCCACTGGAGCTGTCTCTGATCATCAACTACCGCGACATCGATCAGGATCATACCAGAGACGATGACCTTGGCCGGGCCATCCGCCGGGCCCGCAACCTGGTGGCCGCCGCTGAAGCCGCCGAAGACATGCCGCTCCGTCGAATTGCCGGATTTCGCGGCTATCTTGGGGCGCTTCTGGCGCAGAACGGCGATTTCGACACCGCGCTCGACCTGCTGCAAAAGGAATACGACTATTACCGCGAGGCGCAGATCACCGGGGCTGACCTGACCAATTGCATCATCTATCTCGGGCTGGTCATCCGGTATGGCCAGACAAGCGCCAAGGCCTATCGGTTCTTTGCCGATGAGGTGCGGATCGCGCGCCAGACCGGCACGCCGCCACATGCCATTGCGCGCATTCTTCTGGAACAGGCCTCGGCCGCAGCGGCCATCGGCAAAGATGACGAGAGCCAGAGGCTCTACCGCGAGGCCTATGCCGAAGTGCGCGCGGTCGACCGCGCCAATCACTGGATCGCCCAGAGCGCGCGGGAAAAGATCGACATCCTGCATCCCGGCATGGCCGATTTCGCCTTCGCGTCAGAGCTTGGCGCGGTGGATGCGGTGCGCTTCGATCTGGCGCCGGACGGCCGCGACGTGCTGCGGCTGTTCTTCGAGGGCAACTACCTGCTGCTCGATCCGGTGCTGGCGCGCCATGCCGGGGCCGCGGGCCGCGGGGCCACGTTCTATCGCCTCAATCGCGCGCTGTCCCTGGCGCTGAAGGGGCATCACGATGCCAGCGTCGCCGCGCTTGCCGAGGCCCGCGAAAGCGCCCTGGCCAGCGGCGCCCTGCCGCCCGGCGCGCCGATCTTCGACCTGATCGATGCGGTTGCACGGGTCTGGGGCACCGGGCACGACCCCGATGCGGCGCAGGACGCCTTTGCCCGGCTTGGCGCGCGGCTGCCGGCAATGAGCGCCGAGCAGCGCAGCATCTACCGCGCGCTCTTGGCCTTCTACCACTTCCGCCGCGATGACAGCGCGGCCATGCGCGCCGTGCTGGCCGATTGGTTCGCGGCGCATGATCCGGCACGTCGCAAGACCCAATGGGACATTTTTGCCGCCACCGTCGTGATGGAGATGGCCTTTGGCCAGATGGACCCCGAATTGAACCGGACGCTGATGGACGAGACCCTTGCGGCGCTTGCCGATTTTCCGACCCTCACCCTGTCGCGCGATTACCTGCGGCTGGTGAAGGTGATGAATTCGCGCACCGGCGTGTTCAGCGACGAGGCCCTGGTCGAACTGGGCACCATCGTCAGCAGCATCGGCGCCATGGTGCCGGAGGGCCATTCGCTGCATTACGCAACACAATTCGCGCTGTCCAATGCCCATGGCTGGCGCGGCAACACGGAGGATGCGCTCTACTGGATGCGGCAGGCGGTCGAGACGATGCGGGCCTCGCGGTATCACCGGGTTGACGAGGTGGCGTATCTGCTGTCGCGCCAATCGGGTCTCTTGCTGGGGCTCGACCGGGTGAACGAGGCGCATTCGCTGTCGCAGGAGGCCCTGCGGCTGATCGATCCGCTGACCGCGCGACCCAACCTGATCGGCGAGATCTATCAGAGCACGGCAACGGCGTTGTGGTGGCGTACGGACAGCCCGGAAAAGGCGGCCGAGTTCATTGACGGCGTGCTGGGCGACCCGGCGATCCTGGCGCGGCTGGAGCCGCTCGACCGGGTGATCCTGCTGCGCATCAAGGCCGACGCACAGGCCAATTACTCCGATCTGCCCGACGTGTTGGCCACGCTCGACCGGGCCGAGGCACAGATCGACGACGACCCGGCGATCGACTGGCGGCGGGAACAGTCCTTCACCCGCCAGTCGCGGGCAATCGCCAACTATTGGAATGGCGCGCTGGCACCGGGATTTGCCGCCATCGTCGAGAGCAACGACATCTATACCGACTGGCTCCTGTCGATCCGTCTGGCCGAAGGCGCGCAGGATGTCGATCCGGGGGGCTACCGCGACCGGGCGATCTGGGAGGCGATGATCGGCTGGGATTATGCCCAGACCCTGCCGGACGAACCCTGAGCCCTAACGATCGCGCCCGCCTTCGCCCACCACCACAAACGGCGCCCAGATGCGCGGATGGGCGAACCGATCTTCGCGGGTGTCGGCGAGGATTTCGAGGGCCGAAAGTTGCAGCGCCTCGGCCCGGCTGCGGGCATCGCTGCCATACATCCGTTCGAGCATGCCGGTGGTCAGCACCGAGGCGGCGTAGTCATCGACTGGCCAATGCGACACCAGAATGGCCCGCGCACCGGCATAGATGAAGGCTCGGGCGAGACCCGAGAGACCTTCGGCCCCGGGGCTGCCGTCCGGCCCGGCGGTGTCGCAGGCAGAGAGGATCACCAGATCGGCCGAGAGTTTGAGTTGCGCCGCCTCGGAGGCGGTCAGCAGCGCATCGTCCAGCGCGGTGGGCGTCTCGGGCGGGGTAAAGACCAGCGCGGGCTCGGCCAGCCCCGGCAGCCCGTCGGCCAGAAGCCCGTGGGTGGCAAAGGCCACCACGTCGGCGCGGTTGAGATCATGCGACTTGACGGCGGTTTCGGTGGCGGCGCGGGCGAGGAACACACTGTCCTCGGGGGCGCCCATGGTGGCGGCGAGCCGGCGCAGCTCGCGCGCGGTATTGGGCAGCGGGGCGAGATCGGCGACCCGGCGCACATCCTCATAGACGCCCCGGGTGACGACCTGTGCCGCCTCGGGCGCCGGCGCCCCGTCTTCGGCCGCCAGCCGGTAGCCCAGCAGGGGATCGCCGAAGCCGAGGAAACTGGGCGCTTTCGCGGCGCGCCGGGGCAGGGCCACCTGCCGCAATGCCCGCAGCGCCGAGACATTGGGCAGGCTGGTGAGCGCGTGCCGCTTGAGCAGCCAGTCGGTCTCGCGCAGGGCCTGCGGCGCGGTGTCCGCGCCCTCGGGCGGGCGGGCGACCAGCACGGCGGGCGGCAGCGACGTGAGCGGCCCGTCGAACACCACCATCAGATGGCGCGCGCCGCCGATCACCGGTTCGAGCGGCGCCAGACTGTGTTGATAGATCCGGTGGGCGGCGGCGCGGTCGAAGCCGGGCAATCTCGACGCACGGGCCGCCTTGTTGAGCGAGACGCCGGCCCGGTTGTCCTGGGCCACACGCAACTGGGTGCGCAGGCCCTGGACCAGCGCGCGCAGATCCGCCCGCGCCAGTTCGGCCCGGGTCCAGGCGCTGGCGGTGGGCGAGACCGCCCAGGTGTAAAGGTAGCTGTCGACCGTCATCGTCATCACCAGCGCCTCGTCCGCGCGCAGAAGCGCCTGCACCTCGGCGATGGACAGCGGGGCAGGGTTGGTCAGCTCGCGAAATTCGGGGAAATCGGCCATCAGCTCGACATCGAGTGCCGCCAGCTTGTCGCGGCCCCGGGCAATCTGGGATTGCAGCCGGCTGACCGAAAGCTCGGCCTCGGCGCCGGGCTGGGCAGCCAGCTTGGCCAGGGCCGTGCGCTGGTCCGAGATCGCCTTGGAGATGTCCTGCTGTTCGCGCAGGAGCGCCTCGAGCCCGGCGGTGCCGGCGGCAATCCGGCCGGCGGCCTGGGCCAGGGCCTGTCCGGCAGCCGAGGCCTGGGCGCGCTGGGCGGTGACAAAGACCCGGTCGCGAATCTCGGCCCGCGTCTGGGCCGAAAGCGGCGGGGTCAACACCGACCAGAGGACAATTGCCAGGAAAATGTCACGGATCATGCCGAACCTCCGCGATGGGGCGCAAAACCACTCGGAGCCGCAGTTTCTCACGAAATCCGGCGATTTCAAACCCTCGGAATGGTGACAAAATCAGTGCGATAATCCGGTAAATGCCGACAATCTCAAAACATTCGCAATTCTAAGTGAGCATGTTACGCTGATCTCAGCGAGAGGGAGGAGACGGCGCGAGTCGCGGATTGTTTAGCTTTAAACTATCCGCCATGCGCTGCATGCATGAAGGTTATGCGCCCAGGTCACTACGGGGCGCCGCTCTCTTGTGTTATTGCCTCCCCAGTTGCGAGTGCGCCTGCCCGCAGGCCGTCAGCATCCTGAGCCGCTCCGGGCGGCACTAGGCTGGCGAGATGTAGTTTAGTGTTAAACAATAGCGCGAGGGCTCGCGCGAAAAGGGAAGAGGATATATGACAGACCAGACCTCCGACATCGATCCGATTGAATCCCAGGAATGGCAGGATGCCGTCCAGGACGTGATCGAACGCGACGGTGCCAACCGGGCGCATTTCCTGCTCGACAAGGCAGTGCAACAGGCCCGCGCGGCCGGGGCCACGCTGCCGTTCAGCGCCACGACGCCTTATCAGAACACGATCCCCGTGGACGATCAGTACGAGTTTCCCGGCGATCTGGAAATGGAATGGCGCATCCGCACCATCAACCGCTGGAACGCCATGGCCACGGTTGTCCGCCGCAACAAGGTGTCGAGTGAATATGGCGGCCACATCGCCTCTTTCGCCTCTTCCGCCGCGATGTACGATATCGGTCTCAACCACTTCTGGCGCTCGAAATCCGCGATCCACGGCGGCGACCTGGTGTTCTTTCAGGGCCACGTGATCCCCGGCATCTATGCCCGCTCCTTCATGGAAGGCCGGATCAGCGAAGAACAGTTGGAAAACTTCCGCTCCGAGGTGAACGGCAACGGCCTGTCGTCTTATCCGCACCCCTGGCTGATGCCGGATTACTGGCAGTTCCCGACAGTCAGCATGGGCCTCGGCCCGCTGATGGCGATCTATCAGGCGCGGTTCATGAAATACATGCACAACCGCGGCCACATCGACATGGCCGACCGCAAGGTCTGGTGCTTCCTCGGCGATGGCGAGATGGACGAGCCGGAATCGATTGGCGCGATCCACCTGGCGGCGCGTGAAAAGCTCGACAACCTGATCTTCGTGGTCAACTGCAACCTCCAGCGGCTCGACGGGCCGGTGCGCGGCAACGGCAAGATCGTGCAGGAGCTCGAAGGCAACTTCCGCGGTTCGGGATGGAACGTCATCAAGCTGCTCTGGGGCAAGGGCTGGGACGACCTGCTGGAGCGCGACACGACCGGCAAGCTGCGCCAGTTGATGGATGAAACCGTCGATGGCGACTACCAGACCTTCAAGTCGAAGGACGGCGCCTATATCCGCAAGCATTTCTTCGGCAAATACCCCGAGACGGCGGCGCTGGTCGAGGATTGGACCGACGATCAGATCTGGGCGCTGCGCCGCGGCGGGCACGATCCGCAGAAGGTCTATACCGCCTTCAAGAAGGCGACCGAGACCAAGGATCAGCCGGTCTGCCTGCTGGTCAAGACGGTCAAGGGCCACGGCATGGGCTCGGCCGGCGAAGGCCAGAACACCACCCACCAGCAGAAGAAGCTGAACGAGGACCAGCTGCGCGCCTTCCGCGACCGCTTCAAAATCCCGGTCAGCGACGAAGACGTTGCCAAGGCGCCCTTCGTGGCGTTGAACAACGCGCAAAAGGCCTATCTGGCCGACCGCCGCAAGGCGCTGGGCGGTGAGTTCCCGAAACGGACCTCGGATGCGCCCAAGCTGGAAATCCCCGGGATCGAGAAATTCAAGGGCCAGCTCGAAGGCACCGGCGAGCGCGAAATCTCGACCACCATGGCCTTTGTGCGGATCCTGACGACCCTGCTTCGGGACAAGCAGATCGGCAAGCATGTGGTGCCGATCGTGCCCGACGAAAGCCGGACCTTCGGCATGGAGGGCCTGTTCCGCTCGGTGGGGATCTACAACCCGCTGGGGCAGAAATACACGCCGCAGGACGCCGACCAGATGTCCTATTACAAGGAATCGGAAAGCGGCCAGGTGCTTCAGGAAGGCATCAACGAGGCCGGCGCCATGGCCGACTGGATCGCGGCGGCGACGTCCTATTCCAACCACGGCGTGCCGATGATCCCGTTCTACATCTACTACTCGATGTTCGGCTTCCAGCGGATCGGCGATCTGGCCTGGGCGGCGGGCGACAGCCGCGCGCGCGGCTTCATGCTGGGCGGTACTGCCGGGCGCACCACGCTGAACGGCGAGGGGCTCCAGCACGAGGACGGTCACAGCCACATCCTGGCCTCGACCATTCCGAACTGCATCACCTATGACCCGACCTTCCAGTTCGAGGTTGCGGTGATCGTGCATCACGGGCTCAAGCGGATGTATCAGGATCAGGAAGACGTGTTCTTCTATCTGACCCTGATGAACGAGAACTACAGCCACCCCGACATGCCGATGGGCGTCGAGGAGGACATCATCAAGGGGCTCTACCGCTTCTCGAAGGTCGAGAAACCGGGCAAGAAGCACGTCAACCTGATGGGCTCCGGCACGATCCTCGTGCAGGTGATGAAGGCGGCGGAAATGCTGAAGGAAGATTTCGGCGTGACCTCCGACATCTGGTCGGCCCCGAGCTTCAACGAGCTGGCCCGCGACATGCAGGATTGCATGCGTCACAACCGGCTGAACCCGCTGGCTGACGAGAAAGAGCCCTTTGTGACCAAACAGCTGTCACAGGCCAAAGGCCCGATCGTCGTCGCCACCGACTACATGAAGAACTTTGCCGAGCAGATCCGGGCGGCGGTGCCGAACCGCTATACCGTTCTGGGCACGGACGGCTTTGGCCGCTCCGACAGCCGGGTCAATCTGCGGCGCTTCTTCGAGGTGGACGCCAATCACATCGCCGCCGCGGCCATGGTCGATCTGCACCGCGAAGGCGCGGTCAGCAAGGCCGACGTGGAGAAGGCGCTCAAGAAATACGAAATTGACGGCGACAAGCCGAACCCGCGTCTGGTGTAAGCGGGAAGGAGGAACAGTAATATGGCAATTGAAGTAAACGTCCCCGACATCGGCGATTTCACCGATGTCCCCGTCCTTACCGTGCTGGTCTCCGTCGGTGACACGGTGTCCGAAGAAGACCCGCTGATCGAGCTGGAAAGCGACAAGGCGACGATGGAAGTGCCGTCGCCCGCCGCCGGCAAGGTCAAGGAGATCAAGATCTCCGAGGGCGACACCGTCTCCGAAGGCACGCTGATCATGGTGCTGGAAGGCGAAGACGCAGGTTCGGCCGAGGCCGCGCCCAAGGAAGAGGCCGAGCCGGCCGAAGAGGCGCCGAAGGCCGCCGCACCCGCCGCCGGTGCCACGCCGGCACAATCCACCGCCCCGGCGCCGGTCACCGATGCGGGCTTTGGCAAGGCGCATGCCTCGCCATCGGTGCGCGCCTTTGCCCGCCAGCTCGAGATCGATCTGGCCAAGGTCAACGGCTCGGGCCGCAAGGGCCGTATCCTGCGCGAGGATGTGACCAACTATCTCAAATCCACCACCGCGGCTGCTCCGGCAGGGGCGAGCGGCGGCGCGCAGGGCGGCATGGGCATCCCGCCGATCCCGGCGGTCGACTTCTCGAAGTTCGGCCCGGTGGAAGAGGTGGAGATGAGCCGGATCAAGAAGATCTCGGGCCCCGCGCTGCACCGCTCCTGGCTCAACATCCCGCATGTCACCCACAACGACGAAGCGGACATCACCGAGCTGGACAAGTACCGCAAGGAGATGGACACCCAGGCCAAGGAAGAGGGCTATCGCGTCACGTTGCTCAGCTTCGTGATCAAGGCGTCCGTCTCGGCGCTGAAACAACACTGGGAGTTCAATTCGTCGATCCATCCCGACGGCGACAAGCTGATCAAGAAGGACTTCTACAACATCGGCTTTGCGGCCGACACGCCCAACGGGCTGATGGTGCCGGTGATCAACGACGCCGACCGCAAGGGGCTGGTGGAGATCTCGAAAGAGCTGATGTCGCTGTCCAAGGCCGCACGCGAAGGCGAGCTGAAGTCCAAGGACATGCAGGGCGCGACCTTCACCATCTCGTCGCTGGGCGGCATCGGCGGCACCTCCTTCACCCCGATCGTCAACGCGCCCGAGGTGGCCATTCTCGGCCTTACCCGCTCCAAGATGGCGCCGGTCTGGAACGGCGAGGAGTTCAAGCCGCGCCTGATGCAGCCTCTGTCGCTGTCGTACGACCACCGTGCCGTCGATGGCGCGCTTGCCGCACGCTTCTGCGTGACGCTCAAGACGCTGCTTGGCGATATGCGCAAGTTGATGTGGTAAGGAGATAATCAGATGGAAGTCAAAGTACCCGATATCGGTGATTTCTCCGACGTCCCCGTTCTCACCGTTCTGGTCTCTGTCGGCGACACGGTCGCCGCAGAGGACCCGCTGATCGAGCTGGAAAGCGACAAGGCGACGATGGAAGTGCCGTCGCCTGCCGCCGGCAAGGTCACGGAAATCAAGGTCGCCGAGGGTGACAAGGTCTCCGAAGGGTCGGTCATCATGGTGCTGGAAAGCGCCGATGGCGAGGAGGACAAGCCCTCCCCGGCCTCCGAGCCGGGGCCGCGCACCGCCGAAGACAGCGCCCCCAAGGCCGTCGAAGCCACCGGCAGCGCCTCTGGCAAGGGCGACATTCACGCCGAGGTGGTCGTTCTGGGCTCCGGCCCCGGCGGCTACACGGCGGCCTTCCGCGCCGCCGACCTGGGCAAGAAGGTGGTGATGATCGAGAAATATCCCTCGCTCGGCGGGGTCTGCCTGAACGTCGGCTGTATCCCGTCGAAGGCGCTCTTGCACGTTGCCAAGGTGATCACCGAGGCCGAGGAGATGGGTGCGCATGGCGTGTCCTTCTCCAAGCCCGAGGTCGATCTCGACGAGTTGCGCGCCTTCAAGGACAAGGTGGTCGGCCAGCTCACCGGCGGGCTGAAAGGCCTCTCCAAGGGCCGCAAGGTCGAGGTGGTGCAGGGCTATGGCAAGTTCACCGGCCCCAACATGATCGCCGTCGAAGGCGACGATGGCACCAAGACGGTGTCGTTCGATCAATGCATCATCGCCGCCGGCTCGGAACCGGTGAACTTGCCGTTCATTCCGCATGACGACGAGCGGGTGATCGACTCGACCGGCGCGCTCGAGCTGAAGGACATCCCGAAACGGATGCTGGTTCTGGGCGGCGGCATCATCGGTCTGGAGATGGCCTGTGTCTACGATGCGCTGGGCTCCAAAATCACGGTCGTCGAGCTGATGGACCAGATCATCCCTGGCGCCGACAAGGACATCGTCAAACCGCTGCACAAGCGGATCGAGGGCCGCTACGAAAACATCATGCTCAAGACCAAGGTGACGGATGTGAAGGCCCAGAAGAACGGGCTGAAGGTCACCTTCGAGAACGAGAAGGGCGAAGAGAGCGCCGGTATTTTCGACAAGGTGCTTGTCGCCGTGGGGCGCAAGCCCAATGGCAAGCTGATCGACGCCGAGAAGGCCGGTGTCGCGGTCGATGATCGCGGCTTCATCGCGGTCGATGCCCAGCAGCGCACCGGTGTGAACCACATCTTTGCCATCGGCGATGTGGTGGGCCAGCCGATGCTGGCGCACAAGGCGGTGCATGAAGGCAAGGTCGCGGCCGAGGTCTGTGCCGGCCAGAACCGGCATTTCGACGCCCGGCTCATTCCTTCGGTGGCCTATACCGACCCGGAAGTGGCTTGGGCCGGCATGACCGAGACCGAGGCCAAGGCGCGCGGCGTGAAATACGAAAAGGGCGTCTTCCCCTGGGCGGCCTCGGGCAAGGCGCTGTCGAACGGGCGCTCCGAGGGTATGACCAAGCTGCTGTTTGATCCCGAGGACGACCGGATCATCGGCGGGCTGATCGTCGGCACCAATGCCGGCGACCTGATCTCCGAGGTGGCGCTGGCGATCGAGATGGGGGCGGATGCGGTCGACCTCGGCCACACCATCCACCCGCATCCGACGCTCAGCGAGACGGTGAACTTTGCCGCCGAGATGTTCGAAGGCACGATCACCGACCTGATGCCGCCGAAGAAGAAAAAGAAGCACTGAGCGTGCCTCTGTAGGAAAGCGAAAGGACCGGGCAGCGCGCCCGGTCCTTTTTTGTCGCCACGCGGCTCTGGAAACAAAAGCGCCCCGGACATGATCCGGGGCCTCGTGATCGCGATGCGCAGGGGCAGGAGATGTCCCGGGGCAGGCCCGGGACGGGCAGGGGATCAGGCGACGTTTTCGAGCTTGGTTTTCGGCGTCACACCCAGGGCGAAACAGACATCGCGGGTCAGTTCCGGCCGGTTCAGCGTGTAGAAATGCAGCGCATCGACACCTTCGCTCACCAGCGTGTCGCACATTTCGGTGCAAAGCGCGGTGGCCAGAAGATCTTGACGATCGTCCCGCAGGGCCTTGTCAAAGGCATCCTCGAGCCAGGCCGGCACCGGCGTGCCGCAGCCCTTGGCGAATTTGCGCACGCCTTTCCAGTTCTCGATCGGCAGGATCCCCGGCACGACCGGCGCGGTGATGCCGGCGGCCGCACAGCGGTCGCGGAAGCGCAGGAAGGTTTCGGCCTCGAAGAAGAACTGCGTCAGCGCCTCGTCTGCACCGGCGTCAAGCTTGCGCTTGAGCCAGTCGATGTCCGCCTGATCGTCGGCCGCCTCGGGGTGCTTGTCGGGATAGGCGCCGACGCGGATGGTGAAATCGCCGCTGTCCTTGAGCGCCGCAATCAGCTCGCAGCTGTCGGCAAAGCCCTCCGCATGGGGCACGAACCGGTCGACGCCTTTCGGCGGATCGCCCCGCAGCGCGACAATGTCATTCACCCCGGCCTTGGCGAATTCGCCGGCAATGCCAAGGGTTTCCTCGCGGCTGGCATCGACGCACGTGAGATGCGCCGCAACCTTGAGGCCGGAGGATTTGTGCAGCGTCGACACCGCATCGCGGGTCAGTTCGCGGGTGGTGCCACCGGCACCATAGGTGACCGAGACAAAGCGCGGTTCCAGCGGGGCCAGCACCTGAACCGTGTCCCAGAGCCGGAAGGAGGCTTCGAGATCACGCGGCGGGAAGAATTCGAATGATACGGCGGGAGCACTCATGGGTTACGATTCCTGTCAAAGTTTCCTCCTTGTCGCAAATGCGCGCATGTGAGACAAACTCATAAATCTCATCACCATTATGAGCTGGACCATAGGATGCACATCGAGTTTCGCCATCTGCGCACCATCAAGGCCATTCACGAGGCCGGCGGGCTGGCACGCGCGGCCGATCAGCTCAACATCACGCAATCGGCGCTGAGCCATCAGATCAAGGGGCTCGAGGATCAGGCCGGGGTCGAGCTCTTCGTGCGGCGCTCGAAGCCGATGAAGCTTTCGGCGGCGGGGCTGCGGCTGTTGCGTGCGGCCGAGCGTATCCTGCCGGAAATCGAGAAGTTGCAGGACGAGTTTTCGGGGCTGCGCGATGGCAAATCCGGGCGGCTGCACATCGCCATCGAATGCCACGCCTGCTTCGAATGGCTGTTTCCGGTGCTCGAGGCCTTTCGCAAATCCTGGCCCGATGTCGATGTCGATATCCGCCCGGGCCTGGCTTTCGATGCGCTGCCGGCCTTGCAGAAGGAAGAGGTCGATCTGGTGGTCTCCTCCGATCCAGAGAGCCTGCCGCATGTGGAGTTTTCCGAGCTTTTCGACTATGCGCCGGTCTTCGTCGCCTCCAAGGATCACCCGCTGGCGGCGAAATCTTATGTCGACGCCGAGGATTTTCGCGGGCAGACCCTGATCACCTATCCGGTCGAACGCACCCGTCTCGACGTTTTCAGCCAGCTGCTGATCCCCGCGCGGGTCGAGCCGGCGGCAGTGCGCCAGGCCGAGCTGACGGCGGTGATCCTGCTGCTGGTGGCGTCAAATCGCGGCATTTCGGTGCTGCCCGATTGGGTGGTGCGCGAGGTGAAATACAATTCCGATTACGTCACCCGGCCGCTGACGAAAAACGGACTGACCCGCACGCTTTATGCCGCCACGCGCTCCGAGGACGTGGACAAGCCCTACATGCAGGAACTGATTGCGCTCGCCCGGTCCGAGGCGGCGCGGCTCCAGGCGGCCTGAGAAAACAGGGCCTTGGGCAAGGAGGCCCGGCAAAAGGCCGAGGAGAGACCCCTCAAGCCCGGCCGGGCTTTCCTTGCAGTTTTTGGAGGATCAAACCAGCTTGAGATCGGCCGCCATCTGGCGCCCGTCGCGGCCATCTTCCAGCGCGTATTCCACCTTCTGATTGTCCGCCAGCCCGGTCAGACCGGACCGCTGCACGGCTGAAATATGAACGAAAACGTCCTTGCCGCCTTCGCTCGGTTCGATGAATCCATAACCTTTTGTGGTGTTGAACCACTTCACGGTGCCCGTCGGCATGTCCGCGTCTCCTTCAATCTTGCCTTGCCGGAGGTGTCCAGACCTCCGGGTCTTGTCCGTCACAGCCGCCTTTCATGCCCCCGGGCCCGAGAAACCCCGCCCCCAATCGCCTGATTGTCGAAAGTCACGTAGGGGCAAGGATTGCACGCCTTTGTAAAAAATCAAGAACAAGCACTGGCCGCGCCGCGCTTGCGTGATAATTTGCGGAAAAATCCCGGAGGCCTCGATGCAGCTATTTGGACTGAAAACCTGTGACACCTGCCGCAAGGCGCTGAAAGCCTTGCCGAATGCAGAGTTTGTTGATGTCCGCGCCGAGGGCGTGCCGGCCGAGGTGCTGCGCCGCGCAATTGGGCAGTTCGGCGAAAAAGTGATCAACACCCGTTCCACCACCTGGCGTGGATTGTCCGAAACAGAGCGTTCGGCGCCGCCGGAAACGCTTCTGGCCACACATCCGACGCTGATGAAGCGGCCGCTGATCGTCGAGGGCGACCGGATGTATCTTGGCTGGGCCAAGGAGGTTCAGTCCGAGCTGGCAGGCTAGGGGGAAGACCGCCGCCGAATTCCCGGCTTGGAACCGTGGCGGCGATTGCCTACCTCGACATCAGGCAACATCAGGAGACTCCATGCGCAATGCAGCATCGACCCTGGGCGTGATCGGCGGCATCATCGCCATGATCGTCGGGTTTTTCAGCTACGGCTATACCGAGGTCGTCGACCGCTATGGCGAGATCGAGGGGCTGGCGCGGCAGTTCTCCAATGTCGAGCTGATCCGCGCCGCGGCCGTTCTTTCGCCGCTGCTCGCGATTGCCGGCGGGGCCATGGCCAAGGCGCGCGCGCTCTGGGGCGGGGTGCTGATGCTGCTGGCCTGCGGGCTGATGTATGTGGCCTATGGGTTCAACGTCGGCACCATGTTTCCGATCGCCTTTACCGGGCTGGGCGGTGTGCTGGCGCTGCTCGCCGGCAAACCCGACGAACCCAAGGCGCATTTCTGACCGATGGCGGTGTCCTACCCCAGGATCGGCGCGCTGGCCGTGGTGCTTGACGGCGACAGCGTGCTGCTTGTGCGCCGCGCCGCGCACAAGCCCGACGCCGGGCTCTGGGGGTTTCCCGGCGGCCATGTGGAGCCGGGCGAAACCGTCCATGCCGCCGCCGCGCGCGAACTGCTGGAAGAAACTTGCCTTTGCGCCACGCCGGTGGAAACCCTCACCCATCTCGACCTGATCCGCCATGACGCCGAGGGTACGCTGCTCTTTCACTACCTTCTGGTCGCCGTGCGCTGTGCCACCCCGGTCGGAACGCTTGCCGCCTGCGACGATGCCGCTGAGGCCGCTTGGCATCCCGTCGATCACGTGTTGCGCGGCGCGCTGCCGCTCAGCCGCGATGTCGATACCGTGCTGCGCCGGGCGCTGGAGCGTTGAGCGATGTGCGTGGTTTCGCCGATCCCGCGGCGCGGGGCTGGAGCCGCGCCGGCGAATGCACTACCTCACCCGGCAACGAAGGAGAATTGACATGCGTTATCTGATTGTGACCTGCCTCGCGCTCTTGCCCGGCGCCACGCTCGCTGCCAATCCCGACTGCGAGGTGATGGGCGGCATCGTCGACAAGATCGTCGCCGAACGGGTCGAGGGCACCGAGATGATGGCCGCGATGGAGACCGTTGCCGCCGATTACACCGGCGATCAGGAACGGTTTGTCGGCACCATCCCGCATCTGACGGATTGGGTCTACAACGGCCTGCCGGAAGAGCATCTGACCGCCGAGGCCGGGCAGGCTTTTGCCACCCAGTGCGCGGCACAGTAACCGGGCGGACTCGACTCTTCGCGTGGCAGGGCCAATATAAGACCCCATGAGCCTGCCCCCCGGATTCCTCGATGAACTGCGCACCCGCCTGTCGCTTGTCGACGTGGTCGGCCGCAAGGTCATGTGGGATGCCCGCAAGAGCAATCAGGGCAAGGGCGACATGTGGGCGCCTTGCCCCTTTCACCACGAAAAAAGCGCGTCTTTCCATGTGGATGACCGCAAGGGCTTTTACTATTGCTTTGGCTGCCACGCCAAGGGCGACGCGATTTCCTTTGTTCGCGAGACAGAGAATGTCGGCTTCATGGAGGCGGTGGAAATCCTTGCCGGCGAGGCCGGCCTGCCGATGCCCGCCCGCGACCCGCAGGCTCAGCAGAAGGCCGACCGCCGTACCGTCCTGAGCGAGGTGATGGAACAGGCGGTGCAATTCTTCCGGCTGCAACTGCGCACCGGGGCGGCGGGGGCGGCGCGCGCCTACCTCGACCGGCGCGGACTGGCACCGGCCACCCTCGAACGCTTCGAGATCGGCTTTGCCCCCGACAGCTGGCAGGGCCTCTGGGATCACCTGCGCGCCAAGGATGTGTCGGAAGAGCTGATCCTTGCCGCCGGCCTGGCGCGGCCCAGCCAGAAGGGCGGGCGGCCTTATGACACCTTTCGCGGCCGCATCATCTTTCCGATCCGCGATGCGCGGGGCCGGGCGATTGCCTTTGGTGGCCGGGCGATGGACCCCAACGACAACGCCAAATACCTGAACTCGCCGGAAACCGAGCTCTTCGACAAGAGTCGCAACCTCTACAACATCGGCCCCGCCCGCGAGGCCTGTGGCAAGGGGCTGCCGCTGATTGTCGCCGAAGGCTACATGGATGTGATCGCGCTGGTCGAGGCCGGTTTCGGCGGGGCGGTGGCGCCGCTTGGCACCGCGGTGACCGAAGAGCAGCTGCGGCTGATGTGGCGGATGGCGGACGAGCCGATCATCGCGCTCGACGGGGACACCGCCGGCCTGCGCGCCGCGCATCGGGTGATCGACCTGGCGCTGCCGCTGCTCGAGGCCGGCAAATCGCTGCGGTTCGCGCTGATGCCGGAAGGGCAGGATCCTGACGATCTGCTGCGCGCCAAGGGGGCCAAGGCGGTGCAGGCGCTGCTCGATCAGGCGCTGCCGATGGTGCAGCTGCTGTGGCGACGCGAAACCGAAGGCAAGGTGCTCGACAGCCCCGAGCGCAAGGCGGCGCTGGACAAGGCGTTGCGCGAAAAGATCACCCGGATCACCGATCCTTCGATCCGAAGCCATTACGGCCAGGAAATCAAGGAATTGCGCTGGCAGCTGTTCTCCGCCGGCCGACGCAAGCCGGCACCGGGCCAGAAGCGCCCGCCGTGGAAGCCCGGCCAGAAACGCTGGGCCCCGCCAGAGCCGCCGCGCGCCGGCACCAAGGCGTCGCTTCTGGCTGCCGCCGATGAGGCCGCCTTTACCGCGATGCGCGAGGCGGTAATCCTTGCCGCCGCGATCCGCACTCCGGCGGTGGTGCAGAAATTCGAACATGCCCTGGAGAACCTCGACTGCGCGACCCCCGAACATGCCCGCCTGCGCGATCTGATCCTGCGCCATGCCGAGCGTGGCGCCGAGGCGCTTTGTGAAGAAATCGAACATGCCCTGGGTCATGATGCCCTTGAAAATCTGCTCGCCATGCGCCATGTGGCAATCATCCCGTGCATCCGCAAACCCGGCGATATCGATCTGGCCCGCATGACATTGGCTGAAGAATTCGCAAAACTCACCGCGCATCACGGATTGCAGGCCGAGATCGAAGAGGCCGCCGAAGACCTGGGTCACGTGTCCGACGAAGCGGTGACATGGCGGTTGGGGCAGGCGGCCGAGGCGCGCAACCGCGCCGCGTCGGGCTCGCAGGAAGACAACACGGAATATGACACCGGACCCAATGGCGCGCGAATCAATCGGGACGAACGCAACAGACTGAACGCCCTTCTCGACCAGATCGCGCATGCCAAACCGCGCAAATGATGCGGTTTGGAGAGGAAATTGTAGATAATTCGGCGTAGAACGCTGCACGAATCGCTCAGATTCGTTAATGATTCGGATAAGCGAATCACCCGCGCCGCAAACAGGAGCCCCCGCATGGCCGCCAAAGACACCGACGATCAGAAGACCGACGCCCCAGAAGACGTGTCCCTCGACATGAGCCAGGCGGCGGTCAAGAAGATGATCGGCGAAGCGCGCGAGCGTGGATATATCACCTACGACCAGCTGAATTCGGTGCTGCCGCCCGATCAGGTCTCGTCCGACCAGATCGAGGACGTGATGTCGATGCTGTCGGAGATGGGCATCCAGGTCACCGAAGAAGACGAAGACGCCGAGGAAGACGACAACAAGGGCGCGACCGATCTGGTCGAGACCAAGAAGCCGGGCGAGGTTGCGCTCTCTTCCGGCGGCACCGAAAAGCTGGACCGGACCGATGACCCGGTGCGCATGTACCTGCGCGAAATGGGTTCGGTCGAACTGCTCTCGCGCGAGGGTGAGATCGCGATTGCCAAGCGCATCGAGGCCGGCCGCAAGACTATGATCGCCGGGCTCTGCGAAAGCCCGCTGACTTTCCAGGCGATCACCATCTGGCGCGACGAACTTCTCTCGGAAGACATTCTGCTGCGCGACGTGATCGATCTCGAAACCACCTTCTCGGGCCAGCTCGACGAAGAGGGCGGGGTCGAGGAGCCGGTGGTCGAGGCCGCCAATGTCGCGACCGCGCCGAAAAAGGACACCGGCCCCGAGCTCGACGCTGACGGCAATCCGATTGCCAAGGACGACGACGAGGACGAGGACGAGCAGGCCAACATGTCGCTGGCCGCGATGGAAACCGCGCTCAAGCCGCAGGTTCTCGAAACGCTCGACCGCATCGCCGAGGATTATGCCCGCCTGTCGGAAATGCAGGACAGCCGGATTTCCGCCACGCTGAACGAAGATGGCACGTTCTCGGCGGATGAAGAGGCGATCTATCAGCAGCTTCGGTCCGAGATCGTCGAACTGGTCAACGAGCTGCACCTGCACAACAACCGAATCGAGGCGCTGATCGACCAGCTCTACGGCATCAACCGCCGGATCATGTCGATCGACAGCTCGATCGTGAAACTGGCCGACCAGGCGCGCATCAACCGGCGCGAATTCGTCGAGGCCTATCGCGGCTACGAGCTCGATCCCTCCTGGCTCGAGCGGATGGCCGAAAAGCCCGGTCGCGGCTGGCAGATGTTCATCGAACGCTCGGCCGACAAGGTCGAGGAATACCGCACCGAAATGGCGCAGGTCGGCCAATATGTCGGTCTCGACATTCCCGAATTCCGCCGCATCGTCGGCCAGGTGCAGAAGGGCGAGAAAGAGGCCCGCCAGGCCAAGAAGGAAATGGTCGAGGCGAACCTGCGTCTGGTGATCTCGATTGCCAAGAAGTACACCAACCGCGGGCTGCAATTCCTTGATCTCATTCAGGAAGGCAACATCGGCCTGATGAAGGCCGTCGACAAGTTCGAATACCGCCGCGGCTACAAGTTCTCGACCTACGCCACCTGGTGGATCCGTCAGGCGATCACCCGGTCGATCGCCGATCAGGCGCGCACCATCCGTATCCCGGTGCACATGATCGAGACGATCAACAAGCTGGTGCGCACCGGCCGCCAGATGCTGCACGAGATCGGCCGCGAACCGACGCCCGAGGAACTGGCCGAGAAGCTGCAAATGCCGCTCGAAAAGGTCCGCAAGGTGATGAAGATCGCCAAGGAGCCGATCTCGCTGGAGACCCCCATCGGCGACGAGGAAGACAGCCAGCTTGGCGACTTCATCGAGGACAAGAACGCCGTCCTGCCGCTCGACAGCGCCATTCAGGAGAACCTGAAGGAAACCACCACCCGCGTGCTGTCGTCGCTGACGCCGCGCGAGGAACGGGTGCTGCGGATGCGATTTGGCATCGGCATGAACACCGACCACACGCTGGAAGAGGTCGGCCAGCAGTTCTCGGTCACCCGCGAACGGATCCGTCAGATCGAAGCGAAAGCGCTGCGCAAGCTCAAGCACCCGAGCCGGTCGCGCAAGTTGCGTTCGTTCCTCGATCAGTAACCCCCGCGGGCTGCACGGTTCCGCCGTGCGCCCCGTTTCCCCGGTGCAAATCCACCGCGCACCGCAAGCCCCGTAGGGTGCGCAGTTCCTGCGCACCGTCTCGGCCCGCACAAGAGGAGCGCAGCTCATGTCCCTATTCAAGAAACTCTTTGGCGGCGGCAGCGGCGCGGGCGCGGCCAAATCCGACCCCGAGCCCGAAGATTACAACGGCTTTCTGATCTATCCGCAGCCGGACAAGCAATCCGGCGGCTACCGCATCGGTGCCCGGATCGAAAAGGAAATCGGCGGCGAATTGCGCCGTCATGACCTGATCCGCGCCGACATCGTTTCCGACCCGGAAGAGGCCGAGAGGATGTCGCTGCTCAAGGCCCGGCAGGTGATCGACGAACAGGGCGACCGGCTCTTCGGCTGAGCAGGGGCCAATATCGCGTCCTCATGACCATTGACCGGGCGGCAGGTTCCGGGCCAGGCTGAGACCTGCCGTGCCCGGAGGTCGCCTGATGTTCAGATCCCTTGCCCTTGCCGCCATCTGCCTGCCCATGGGCGCCGCGGCCGCCTGTTACGGCGATGCCGGCACGCCGTTGTTTCACTGCACGGTCGAGGGCGGCAAGACCGAGATCCGGGTCTGCCTTCAGGACAGCGCGGCCTATTATGCCTATGGCCCACCGGGGCGGGCGCCGGACATCGTCTTTTCGCGCCATGTACAGGATATCCACATGACGCCCTGGCCCGGGATCAGTCGGACCTATTGGGAAGAGCTGGCCTTTGCCAACGGCGCTTTCGAATACCGCATTCATCACAGCTTCGACCGCAATGGCGAGTTGCCGCAGGACGGGACGCTCACGGTCACCCGCAACGGTTTGCAGATCGCCGAGCTGACCTGTGCCGCCGGGACGATATCAACCGCCGATTTCTCGCCGCTGTTCGACGCCAAGGAGGAAAGCGGCCAGTGCTGGAGCTTCGACAGCCGAAGCTGGGGCCGCTGCCCCTAATCGGCATGTGTCCGGCCCAGCACCGCGCGGCCGATGATCCGGTCGAGCGAGAGCGCGCCGCCGCCCTTGATCACCAGCACCAGCAAGAGGAACATCCAGAGCGCCCGCTGATCGAGGATCGCCGCATCGGGCACCCGGTCGAACCATGTGCCGAAAGTCTCGGGGTGGTTGATGCCGCCATGGCCATAGAGGTCCGTCAGGCTCTGCACCGCGACAAATCCGATCATGCCGAGCGCCGCCAGCCGGGTGGCCAGCCCCAGCAGGATCATCAGCGGCAGCAGGAATTCGGCCCACATGCCGGCGACCACCACCAGCCAGTGAAAGGCGCCGAGCTGGCTGACGTCATATGTCACCGCCTCCATGGCCTTGGGAAAGATCTGCGCATAGGCGCCGGTCGAGGGTTGGAACAGGCCGAGAAATCCGTCCCCCACCTTGGTCAGTGCCGAGTTCCAGAAATAGACCAGCAGAACCGCGGCAAAGACAAGCCGCGCCAGCAGCGGCAAGAGGCTGTCAAACGCGCGCTCTATGGCGTCGGAGATCATGTCATGGAGGTTGATGAGCGCGGTCATGGCGTGCCTTTCTTCAAGTCTGTCAATGCGTTGCCCGAGAGAAGCAGGCTCAGGACCGCGCCCAGATCAAACTCCGGGGTCTGGTCAAGCGCGGCTTCGTAGGCCTGGCCCAGGGTTCTGTCGGCGCGCAGCGCGGCAAGGAACGTGGCGCCGCCGTCGGGCAGGGCATGGGGCACCGGGTCGAACTCGGGCCGCAGGATCAGCGCGTCTTCGGCCACCGGGGCGGGTTTGGGGCTGTCGGGCAACATGTTGAACCGCCAGATCGAGACCACCGGGAAACGCGAACGCAGCAACCGCACGGTGGGGGCCAATTGCAATCGCAGTGCCATCAGCGCCTCGGGATCGAGCGCCAGCGCCTCGGCGGCCAGCGGCGCGGCATCGGCGGCGTGATAGCTCTCTCGCAAGGCGAACTCCAACCGCGCCACATCGCCCAGATAGGGATATTTCGCCAGCGGTTCGAAACCGTCGAGAAAGTCGCCGAAGCCGGAGCCGTAATACATCATGCGGGGCGAGCGGGGCGGTTCGGCGCGCAGGTAACGTGCGGCGACAGCCTTGAAATTGGCCTCGCCCAGGAGCTTGGCCACCGCCGGAAAGCCGGTCGCCAGAGCCTCGCCCAGCGAGGTGGCGATATTGTTGCGATAGACGTCATAGCGGCGCCCGGCGGGCCGCCCGGAGCCATCGACCAGCCCCTGCGGCAATGGCGCGGCGCCATCGAGCAGGGCCTGCCGGAACGCGGCCTCGGTGGTCATGCGGGCACCTGTGCCAGCGCGTCGGCGGCGCGCTGTGCCTCGTCGCGCAGCACCGGCCAGTCGGGTACGTCATTGTCCCATTCCACCAGCAGCGGCCGCGGCCCCGACCGGGCCAGGGTATGGTCGAGCAGCGCCCAGACCGGATCGACAACCGCGCGGCCATGGCTGTCGATCAAGAGCGGCGCGCCGTGGTCGTCTTCATCCTCGTCATGGCCACCAAGGTGAATTTCGCCGACGCGGGCCAACGGAAAGGCATTGATATAGCCCTGCGGCGAAAACCCGAGGTTGGTGGCCGAGACAAACACGTTGTTCACATCGAGCAAAAGGCCGCAGCCGGTGCGCCGGGCGACCTCGTCCAGAAAGGCGGGTTCCTCCCATGTGCTTTCGGTGAAGGCGAGATAGGAAGAGGGGTTTTCCAGCAACATCTGCCGGCCGAGGCTGTCCTGCACCTGATCGATATGAGCGCAGATACGGGCCAGCGTGGCCTTGGTGAAGGGCAGCGGCAGCAGGTCGTTGAGGAAATGGCTGTCATGGGTGGACCAGGCCAGATGTTCGGAAAAGCTGGCCGGTTGCAGCCAGTCGCACAGTCGTTTCAACCGCGCCAGGTGATCGCGGTCCAACGGGCCTTCACCGCCGATCGACAGGCCCACGCCATGCACCGAAATGGCAAAGCGTTCGCTCAGGGCGCGGAGCTGGGCCAGCGGCCGGCCGCCATCACCCATGTAGTTCTCGGCATGGATTTCCAGCCAGTCCACTGGCGCGGCATCGGCAAGGATCGCGCTATAGTGCTGCGGCTTGTAGCCCACGCCGGGGGCGGCGGGCAGAGCATCGAAGTGACGGCTGGCGTCGGGCATGGACATGTCCCTTCAAACGGGGGGTGGGCAATTCTGCCCACCCCCATCATAGCATGGAATGGTGACAGATCAGCCTTGCGGCAGATCGCGCTCGAGCGCCTCGAGCGAGCCCATGCGCGCCGAGCCATCGGCCATCGCCGGAAGCTCGATCTCGGTGCAGGTGCCGGCATCGACCAGCGTCCAGGCGTTGCCCTGGTAGTCATTGACCGAGGTGCCGGCGCAGGTGGTGCCGGGGCCTGCGGCACAGTCGTTCTGACCGGCCAGCGAAACGCCGAAGCATTTTTCTTTTTCCTGCGCGGTGGCGGTGGTGGTTTGCGCGGCCAGAGCGGCTGCAACTGCACCTGCGACGGCAACGGTTTTCACGAATTTCGACATTGATACATCCCTTTTGGTCTTTGGTTCCAAGTATTTGGTCCAATGCCACCCCTGCGGCGGCTGACCCAAGACTAAGGCCATGCCCGGCCCGCGATCACTTCACAGGCCCGTGGATCACGGATGCGTAATCACCTGTCAGACGGGCGTGATGCTGCATCCGCGCAATCATGGAAAAAATCGTTTGAAAACAGTCGGGGCGCCACATGAATTGTGACGCCCCGCAAGGGTCCAGCGCTGGAATGTTACAAATGCGCCGCTCTCCGCGCAAAAGACCTGGCCGCTGATCACGGCGCAGTTGCCGGATGTTACAATCCCTGTGCCGCCTTATGCCGCGTCTTCGCCGCCAAGGTCGGGCGGCAGCGCATCCTTGGCCAGCGCCGTGATCACCTCGTCGACCGATTTCACCTCGGTGCGTTTCTCGCCAAGCCGGCGCACGGTGACCGTCCGCTCCTCGACCTCGCGCGCACCGACGGCCAGGATCACCGGCACTTTGCCCAGCGAATGCTCGCGGACCTTGTAATTGATCTTCTCGTTGCGGATGTCGGCCTCGGCGCGCACGCCTTTGGCCTGCAAGTCCGCCACCACCTCGTTCACGTAGTCATCGGCGTCCGAGATGATTGAGGCGACCACCACCTGCCGCGGTGCCAGCCAGAACGGCAGCTTGCCTTCCCAGTTCTCGATCAGGATACCGATGAAGCGCTCGAAGGAGCCGAGGCAGGCGCGGTGCAGCATATAGGGCCGGTGCTTGTCGCCATCGGCGGCGATATAGCTGGCGCCCAGCCGCTCCGGCAGGTTGGGATCGACCTGGAAGGTGCCGCATTGCCAGACCCGGCCGATCGCGTCGGTCAGGTAGAAGTCGAGCTTCGGCCCATAGAAGGCGCCGTCGCCCGGCTCGAGCGTGTAGTCGCGGCCCACCGCCTTGATCGCGTTCTCCAGCGCGCCCTCGACGTAATCCCAGCTCTCGTCGCTGCCGACGCGTTTCTCGGGCCGGGTGGCGAACTTGATCTCGAACTCGGGGAAACCCAGCTCTTCGTAGACATTGGCGAGGAAGTCGATGAACTTGGCGCATTCCTCCTGAATCTGCTCTTCGGTGCAGAAGATATGCGCGTCATCCTGGGTAAAGCCGCGCACCCGCATGATGCCATGCAGCGCGCCCGAGGGCTCGAACCGCGCGCAGGAACCGAATTCGGCCAGTCGCAGCGGCAGGTCGCGATAGGACTTGAGTCCCTGGTTGAACACCTGCACGTGGCAGGGGCAGTTCATCGGCTTCAGCGCGTTGATCCGGGTCTGGCCCTTGTCCTTGACCGCCGCATCATCGGTTTCGCCGTCGCGGCTCTCGTCCACCTCGACCACGAACATGTGGTGCTGGTACTTGTCCCAGTGCCCCGAGGCTTCCCAGAGCTTGCGGTCGACCACCTGCGGCGTGTTGATCTCGCGGTAGCCGCCGACGCGCTGCTTGCGGCGCATGTAGTCCTGCAACTGGGTATAGATGGTCCAGCCGTCGGGATGCCAGAACACCTGGCCCGGCGCTTCCTCCTGCATGTGGAACAGGTCCATCTCGCGGCCCAGCTTGCGGTGATCGCGCTTTTCCGCCTCTTCGAGGAAGTTGAGGTATTTGCGCAGGTCTTCCTTGTTCTGGAAACCGACGCCATAGATCCGCTGCAACATCTGCCGGTTGCTGTCGCCGCGCCAATAGGCCCCGGCCACGCTCATCAGCTTGAAGCCGTCCGCCGGCACCTGGCCGGTGTGTTGCAAATGCGGGCCACGGCAGAGGTCTTGCCAATCGCCGTGCCAATACATGCGCAGCGGCTCGTCGCCTGGAATGGCCTCGATCAGCTCGACCTTGTAGGGCTCGCCGTTGTCCTCGTAATGCTTGACCGCGCGCGCCCGCTCCCAGACCTCGGTGCGGACCGGATCGCGGCTGTTGATGATCTCGCGCATCTTCTTTTCGATCTCGCCGAGGTCTTCGGGGGTGAACGGCTCTTGCCGGTCGAAGTCGTAATACCAGCCGTTCTCGATCACCGGGCCGATGGTGACCTTCACGTCGGGCCAGATTTCCTGCACCGCGCGGGCCATGATATGCGCCAGGTCGTGGCGGATCAGCTCGAGCGCCGGGGCGGCGTCTTTCATGGTGTTGATCGCGATCTGCGCATCGCTTTCGATGGGCCACTGCAAATCCCAATGCTTGCCGTCGACACTGGCCGAAATGGCCTTCTTGGCGAGCGATTTGGAAATGTCGGCAGCCACATCCGCAGGGGTCACGCCAGCCTCGAAGCTGCGTGCATTGCCATCGGGAAAAGTCAGGGAGATTTGAGCCATATCGGCCTCCTCGTCGGTTTGGCGCCTACAAAACGCCCGGTTGCGGGTATGTGGTCTGCGCGATGTGACCTCTGAGCCGGCGCATGTCAAGCGCCAAGCCCAATCCATCGATGGAACGGCGACCGGAATTTGACCGGGCCGGGCCGGGCGCTAGAACCTTGCGAGCAGAGTCCCAGCGTGGAGCCAGGCCCATATCCGAGCACCTTTTTCACCGCATCTCCGGCGAGACCACCGACAACCGCGAAGCCCGCAACGGGCTGCGCCATGTGGTGGCGCTGACCGCCAGCAAGCTGTCGGACGGGTTGATCGACCCCAAGTTGATCCTGTCCTGGCTGCTCACCTCATTGGGCGCGCCGGCCCTTCTGGTCGGGCTTCTGGTGCCGATCCGCGAGGCCGGGGCGCTCCTGCCGCAAATCCTGTTGTCGGGCTGGTTGCGTCGGCTGCGCTATCGCAAACGCTTCTGGGCTGTCGGCGCCATGGGGCAGGGGGCATCGGCAGCGCTGATCGTGCTGGCGGCGCTGAGCCTCACCGGTTGGGCCGCCGGGCTGGCGATCTGCGCCGCGCTGGCGGCGCTGGCGGTGTCACGGGCGGCCTGTTCGGTGAGCTACAAGGATGTGCTCGGCAAGACAGTCGCCAAATCCCGCCGCGGCGCGGTCACCGGCGCGGCCGGCAGCATCTCGGCCGCTGGGGTGATCCTTCTGGGCGTGCTGCTGCTCACCGGCGTGCTGCGCAGCGAAACCGCGGTATTGATGGCCATCGCGCTGGCGGCCGGCCTCTGGCTGGCGGCGGCGGCGCTGATGTTGCGGCTCGAGGAAGCGCCGAGCGACCCCGACGGCGCGGCGCGGCCGGAGCTCGCGCCGCTATGGCAGGACCGGCAATTGCAGCTCTTCATCCTGGTGCGCGGCCTTCTGGTGCCCACCGCGCTGGCGCCGCCCTATTTCGTGCTGCTCGCCGCCCGCCAAGGCAATCTCGAGCTCAGGGGGCTGGGCGTCCTGGTGCTGGTCTCGGCGCTGGCCTCCTTCGTCAGCTCTTATGTCTGGGGCCGGCTGGCCGATTGGTCGAGCCGCCGGGTGCTGATGCTGACCGGCCTGCTGGGCGCGGCAGCGATGCTGGCGGCGGTGCTGGCGGTCTGGCTCGGGCTGGGCGACACCCCCTGGGCCCTGCCGCTGGCCCTGTTTGCGCTGATGCTGGCCTATCACGGCGTGCGGCAGGGCCGGTCGATCTACCTTGTCGACATGTCCCCGCCGGAAAGCCGCGCCACCTATGCGGCGCTGGCCAACACTGCCATCGGCACCTTGCTGCTGGTGGCCGGTGCGATCGGCGGGCTGGCGGCGCTGATCGGCCCCTCGGTCTCGCTGATCGGCTTTGCCGCGCTCTGCGTCGCGGCCAGCATTGCCGCGCTCTGGCTGAAAGAGGTGGAGGAATAGGGCGTTGCCCTCCGATCGTCGCACAGTCAATATCGCCCCGACACGACCAAACCGGAGCCCCGCATGACCGCGCCTGAGACCCTGACCACGACCCAAGGCCGCCAGATCGCCTATCACAAGACCGAGGGCGACGGGCCCTGCGTGGTCTTTCTCGGCGGTTTCAAATCCGACATGGCCGGCACCAAGGCGGTCTGGCTCGAGGACTGGTGCCGCGACCGGGGCCGGGCCTACCTGCGGTTTGACTATTCCGGCCATGGCGTCAGCTCGGGCAGGTTTGACGAGGGTTGCATCGGCGATTGGGCCGAGGATACCGAAGCAGTGATCCGCGCCACCTGCGAGGGGCCGCTGGTGCTGGTCGGCTCGTCGATGGGGGGCTGGATTTCGCTGCTGATGTCGCAGCGCCTCGATACCGTCGCGGGCCTTGTCACCATCGCCGCCGCGCCGGATTTCACCGAAGACGGCTATTGGGCCAGCTTCACCGAAGCGCAGCGCGCGCAGGTGATGGAGCAGGGTTATTATGATGCGCCGTCGGACTACGGCGCGCCCTATCGGATCACCCGCCGGCTGATCGAGGATGGGCGCAACCATCTGGTCCTGCGGACGCCGCTGGCGCTGCCCTTTCCGGTGCGCTGCGTGCAGGGCACCGAGGACAAGGCCGTCAGCCGCGCGACCGCGCTGCGCCTGCTCGATCATGCCGACAGCCCCGACATGGCCCTGACCCTGCTGAAAGGCGCCGATCACAGCTTTTCCGCGCCCGATTGCCTGCCGCTGATCGCGCGGGCGATCGAAGAGGTGAGCTGAGGCCTCAGACGCCGATTTCCGGCCCGAGGCACATCATCGGCTCGTCATTTTGCCGCGCCTCGTACAGCTCGGTGCTTTCCGGGTCATCCTCGAACCGTGCCACCAGGCCGTCTGCGCCGCGGCGAAACGACCAACATTGGGGGTCGGGCGAATCCTCGTAGACAAAGCAGATCATGCCGCGGCTGTCCTCGTACCATTCGCCCTCGCGGCAGCGGCCATCGAGGAAAGACCAGCGCACCTGCCGGTTCTCCATGTATTCCTCGACCCCGTAGTCGCGGCCGTTAGAGCGGAAATAGAGCGTTTTGCCGGTGGTATAGGCCTCGAACTCCGACGCCGACATCTGCGCGACGGCCGGTGTGGCAAGAGCAAGGGCAACGGCGATCAGCGCATGTCTCATCATGCGGCCAATCTGACAGGAGCGCGCGGCGCGGGGCAAGTCACAAATCTGCGGGACGGCTGCGCCAGCGTTCGGCCAGAGGATCCATGATCTGCCGCCATTTCGCCGGCCAGAGCGCGATCAGCGCCATCACCGGCAGCGAATGCGGCAGGGTGGGCATCCGCGTCTCGTCGAGCCGCAACCCGGGGTAGGCCACGCCGGGGCGGCTGTGGTGATCGGAATGGCGCGGCGCGTTCAGCATCAGCGCCGAGGAACACCAATGCGGCGTGTTCCAGCTGTGGCGCGGGCCGCAGGGTTCGGGTTTGCCATCGGCGCCGCGGCTGCGGGGCAGGCCGTAGTGCTGGACGTAATCGGTGATCATCAGCTGGCTCTGCACATAGGCCGCGAGGGCCAGATGCGCCAGCACACCGGGCAGGCCGGCCAGACCGGCCGACACCGCCAGCGCGAGCAGGCTGATCCCGGCATAGATCGCGAAAGGATGCGGCCCGGACTTGCCGGCGCGGGCGCGACGGGCGGTTTCGGCCGCCTTGCCGGCGCGATATTCGCCGCGCCAGACCCGCCAGATATAGCGGTAGAAGCTTTCCCGTCCGCGTGGCGAATTGGGGTCTTTCGCCGTGCCCACATGCACATGATGCACCAGCGGATGGGCCGAGGCATGATGGCCGTAGAGCACCGAGGCATAGACCGCCACGCCAAGCCGCCGCAGCCGCCGGTCGGCGCGATGGATCAGCTCATGGGCGTTCGAATTGCCGACCTGCCCGAGAAACAGCCCGAAGGCCAGGTAGGCCGCGGCCCGTTCCGGCCACGTGGCGCCGGTCTGGCCCGCCACCACCAGAACGGCCAGCGCCAGCAGCGGAAAATGGATCAGCCCCAGCGCTGCCGAAAGCGTGGTGCCGGCCGGAAAGGCAGTGCCGGGATCGCCCGGCGCCGCCAGCCCCCCCAGCCGGTCGAGCGCAAAGACCAGCAGCGTCAGATAGGCCAGCGCCAGCCAGATCCAGACACCGCCCCAGCCAGCCGCCGCCAGAAGCAGCAAGACAGGGGCAAGAGTGGTGGCGGCAAAGCGGGTCACGGTCGAAATCCTTGTCGTGTCTGACGTCCATATAGGAAGATTTGGTTTCCGATAGGACAATTCATGAAATTATCAGGGCAGCCGGCAACGCGAAAGACAGGCGAGACGTCGCATTTGGCCTCGCAAGGGGCTGTCGGGCTTTCTAAAGTCGCCGCAAGTCAGGGAAGGAAGCAATATGGCACTCGACGATCGCAAGGGCGTCTGGAAATCCGGCCGCGGCAAGGGGCGGCGCACGCCCAAGGGCCGGCAATTCGACGATCAGGCCTTGGCCGAGGTGCAGGCGCTGCTGGGCGACAGGCCGCGCCGCCGCGATCTCCTGATCGAGTTCCTGCATCTGATCCAGGACGCCCATGGCCATCTCTCGGCGGCGCATCTGCGCGCGCTCTGCGAAGAGATGAAGCTGCCGATGGCCGAGGTCTGGGAAGTGGCGACCTTCTATGCCCATTTCGACCCGCTGCGCGAAGACGATACGCCGCCGCCGGCGCTGACCATCCGGGTCTGCGATTCGCTCTCCTGCGAGCTGGCCGGGGCCGAGGCGCTGCGCACCGCGCTGGAAGAGGGGCTCGACCCCGGCGAAGTCCGCGTGCTGCGCGCGCCCTGCATGGGCCGCTGCGACACCGCGCCGGTGCTGGAGCTGGGGCACAGCCATATCGATCATGCCGATGTCGACAAGGTTCAGGCTGCGATTGCAGCCGGCGACACCCATGCGCATATCCCCGGATATCAGGCGCTTGCCGCCTATCGTGAAGGTGGCGGATACAATGCGCTTGCCGAATTGCGCACCTCGGGCGACTGGGAAGAGGTGCAGGAAAAGATCCTGGCCTCCGGCCTGCGCGGGTTGGGCGGCGCCGGGTTCCCCTCGGGCAAGAAATGGGGGTTCGTGCGTGGCAATCCCGGCCCCCGCTACCTCGCCGTCAACGGCGACGAGGGTGAGCCCGGCACCCTCAAGGACCGCTATTATCTCGAGCGGGAACCACATGTTTTCCTTGAGGGAATGCTGATCGCCGCCTGGGCGGTCGAAGCCGAGACCTGTTTCATCTACATGCGCGACGAATATCCGGCGGTGCTGGAGATCCTGCGCCGCGAGATCGCCGCGCTGGAAGCGGCCGGCATCGTGCGCCCTGGCTATATCGATCTGCGGCGCGGCGCCGGGGCCTATATCTGCGGCGAGGAAAGCGCGATGATCGAAAGCATCGAGGGCAAACGCGGCTTGCCGCGCCACCGGCCGCCCTATGTGGCCCAGGTCGGCGTCTTCGACCGGCCGACGCTGGTGCATAACGTCGAAACCCTGCACTGGGTCGCGCGGGTCTGTCGCGAAGGGCCCGAGATCCTCTCGGGTGTCGAATTGAACGGCCGCAAGGGGCTGCGCTCCTATTCGGTGTCGGGCCGGGTGAAGCGGCCCGGCGTGCATCTGCTGCCGGCGGGCTCGACCATCACCGATATCATCGACGCGGCGGGCGGCATGCTCGACGGCCACAGCTTCAAGGCCTATCAGCCCGGCGGGCCGTCCTCGGGCCTGCTGCCGGCCTCGATGGATGACATTCCGCTGGATTTCGACACCTTGCAGCCGCATGGCAGCTTTATCGGCTCGGCGGCGGTGGTGGTGCTTTCGGATCACGACAGCGCGCGGGCGGCCGCGCTCAACATGCTGCGCTTTTTCGAGGATGAGAGCTGCGGACAATGCACCCCCTGCCGGGTCGGCTGTGAAAAGGCGGTCAAGCTGATGCAGGCGGAGAGCTGGGATCAGGGGCTCTTGGAAGAAGTCAGCCAGGCGATGGCCGATGCCTCGATCTGCGGGCTGGGGCAGGCGGCGCCCAATCCGATCCGGCTGGTGATGAAACATTTCCCCGACGAGATCTGAGGCCCGGGCGAGCCCTCGCAGGCTCAGTAATTCTTGTAGACCGCGCAGGAGCAGCCGCGCCTGCGGGCGTCGCGGCAGATCGCTTCCGCGGCGTCACGATCCATCCGGCTGACCCGCGCCATCCAGTAGCCGGGCCGGCCGCGCACGCGGTTTTCCACAAAGACCAGATCGGGGCTGCGGCCCACCACCTCGCGACAGACCCGAGTGACCCGGTCGAAATTGGCGCGGGCGCGTTCCCGGCTGTTGCCAAAGGCCAGCTGCGCGCCCCATTTTCCCAGCTTCGGGGTCGGGCGCAGCCTTGGGCGCAGGCTGGGCAGCGCCGCAGCGGTCAGCGCAGGATCGACCGAGCCGGCCTCGGGCAGGGGCGGAAGCTCGGGCAGCGGCTCGCCCCGGCGTCCGGCGATCAGTTCGCGGCAGGCGGTGGCGAAATCGGCCTCGGCTGCCAGGCGGAACTCGGGCCATTCCTGCGGGTTGTTTCGCCAGTACTCCGGGGTTTCTCCGGTGGTGAGAATGACGAAATCGACATGCGCCGGCACAATGCCTTCGCCCGCCAGGTAACGCTCGACCAGAGCGGCGCCGCCGGACAGCGCCAGGGCGGCGAGGCCGGGATTGCCAAAACGCTCCTGAAGCCCGGCAAGCTGACCGGCGGTGGCGGGGATGGCCAGGCCGGCGGTCATCTCGCCGCGTTCCCAGAGCACCCGGGCAAGGAAGGCGGGGGCCAGCCGCACGGCGCCGGCAACCTCGGCGATACGGGCGCAGGCCGCGGCTCCCTTGGGCGCCGCAGACGCGGGCGGAGGCAGGAGGATCAGAAGACAACACAACAGGATCGCGGGCCGCATGAGGCCAATGTGTGGCGGCGGTGATTCAAGTCAACCAGACCTTTCGCTGCTGACATGAAAGTTATAGGTGAAACACAAAGGAGAACTCTGCCATGTCGTTTTTCGGAAAGCTCAAGGACCGGCTGTTCAAGTCTTCGTCGAAGCTGGACGAGGGGCTTGAGGCAATTGTCGAGGATGGCGGCGAAATCGCGGCGCCCGACCCGGATGTGACGCCGGGCCCGGAGACCCCGCCCGAGCCCGCGCCGGAGATCCAGCCGGAGCCCGATCCCGTGCCGGACCCCGAGCCTGAAACCGTACCGGACCCCGAACCGGAAACCGTGCCGGAGCCGGAGCCCGAGACCGTGCCGGAGCCGGAAACCGAGCCGGAGCCCGAGACAGAGCCGGTGCCACGGCCCGATCCGGTGCCGCATCCGCGGCCGGATGTGACCCCGCCGCCGGCGCCCACCGAGGTGCCGCAACCCGACCGGCCGGCCGGTGTGCCCGGCCCGGCCGGAACCCCGCAGGAGATGCCCGGCACCACCGCGCCGGTCGAGATGCCGATGCCCGAGACCCCCGCCGAGGTGCCGACCCGCACCCCGGGCCTGATCGGCCGGTTGCTGGGGCGGGGCGGGCAGCAGGAGGTGCTGCGCCGCACCCTGGACGACGACATGCTCGAGCAGCTCGAAGAGCTGCTGATCGCCTCGGACATGGGTGTCGACACCGCGCTGCGCGTTACCGCCAACATGGCCGAGGGGCGCTACGGCAAGAAGCTGTCGGTCGGCGAGATCAAGCATTTGCTGTCGGGCGAGATTGCCCGCGTGATGGAGCCGGTGGCGAAACCGCTGCCGCTTTACGCCAAGAAACCGCAGGTGGTGCTGGTGGTCGGGGTCAACGGCTCGGGCAAGACCACGACGATCGGCAAGCTCGCCAGCCAGTTCCGCGCCGCCGGCAAGCAGGTGGTGATCGCCGCGGGCGATACCTTCCGTGCCGCCGCGGTCGAGCAGTTGCAGGTCTGGGGCGAACGGGCTGGGGTGCCGGTGCTGACCGCACCCGAGGGCTCGGACCCGGCCAGCCTGGCCTTCGACGCGATGGAAAAGGCGGCGCGGGATGGCGCCGACCTCCTGATGATCGACACCGCCGGGCGCTTGCAGAACCGCAAGGATCTGATGGAGGAATTGTCCAAGATCGTGCGGGTGATCCGCAAGAAAGACCCCGACGCGCCACACAACACGTTGCTGGTGCTGGATGCGACCACCGGGCAGAACGCGCTGTCCCAGGTCAAGACCTTCCAGGAGTTGGCCAATGTCACCGGCCTGGTGATGACCAAGCTCGACGGCACCGCCAAGGGCGGTGTCCTCGTGGCGCTGGCCGACAAGTTCGGCCTGCCGATCCACGCCATCGGTGTGGGCGAAAAGATCGACGATCTGGCCCCCTTCGATCCCGAGGAGTTCGCCGCCGCGCTCACCGGGCTCGACAGGTGAGGCCTTGTCTAATGAGTGCCCCAGAGGCGCTCGAGCTGTCTCAGCAAAAAGATCACCGACACCACGATCCCCGTGGCCAGGGCCGCCAGCGGCATCTGCCCGGCGCCGCAGCCCAGGCCCACCGCCCCCGCCAGCCAGAGCGAGGCGCCGGTGGTGACGTTCTTGACCTGGCCCTTGGCGGTAAAGATCAGCCCGGCGGCAAGAAAGGCCACCCCGGCGGTGACCGCCTCGATCATCCGCAGCGGATCCTGGCGCTGCTGGTCGTCCTGGCCGAAATCAAGCTGGCTGATCTCGAGCCCGAGAATGACAAACAGGCAGGCGGCGACGCAGACCAGGATATGGGTGCGCAGCCCGGCCGGCTTGTGGCGCCATTCGCGTTCGATGCCGATCAGCCCGCCCAGCACGACGGCCGTCAGCAGGCGCGCCATGGCCGCCCCGACCGGTACCACCGAAAAGGTGTTCTGGAATTCCGCCAGGGCGTCCTGCCACATGAAAGTCGTCCCCTTGTCGTTGCGGGACGAACGCGCAGGACGGCGACCGGTTCCCCAAGACGCCCGCCACGGCCTTTGGGGCCCGCCGCGATCACCCCTGCGTGACTTCCCGTTTCCCTGGCCGCGTGTGCGCCTAGATTCCGGGTTCAGCCGCCCGCCGGCGGCGCTGGTCAACACGTACAGGAGTTCTCATGCATAGCGCGCTTTCGTCCGCCGATCCGTTTCCCGTCACCGAAATCCCGCGGCTTGGCGGCGGCACGATCACCCTCGGCCGCCCGGAGACCGCCGATTGGCAGCTGGTCCTCATCTATCGCGGGCTGCATTGCCCGATCTGCAAGCAATATCTCACCGATCTCGAACCCCGGCTCTCGGAGTTCGCCGAGCTTGGCATCGAGGTGGTTGCGGTCTCGGCCGACCCCGAGGCCAAGGCGCGCAAGTTCCGCGCCGATCAGGGGCTGAGCGTGCCGATCGGTTGTGATCTGTCGATCGAGCAGATGAAGACCCTGGGACTCTATATCTCGGACCCGCGCTCGCCCGAGGAAACCGACCGGCCATTTTCCGAACCGGGGTTGTTCCTGATCAACCCGCAGGGCAATTTGCACATGGTCGACATATCGAACGCGCCGTTCCTGCGGCCCGACCTCGAGAAACTGCCGTCCCGCATCAAGTTCGTTCTGGAGAAAGACTATCCGATTCGCGGCACTCATTCCGGCTGACCCCGCGTGAGCGAGTGGCTGATCTCGCTCGAGGGCACCGAGGCCGGGCATCGGCTGGCGCTGATCCTGGCGGTGAATGCGGCCTTTCTGCACGCGGTCTTTGGCGCGTTGCAGAAAGGCCGCCACGACCCCTGGCTGAGCCGCGGGGCAATCGACGGTGCCTATGGGCTGATGGCGGCGCCCTTCGCGCTTTTTGTCGTGCCCTGGCCAGAGCCGCACATGTGGCCGATCTTTGCCGGGGCCTTCGTGATCCACACCGCCTACAAGCTGTTGCAGGCGATGGCCTATACCCGTGGCGCCTATACCGTGGTCTACCCCGTGGTGCGTGGCACCGGGCCGCTGTTTGCGGTGATCGGCGCCTATCTGATCTTTGACGAGAGTTTTACCCTGGTGCAATGGCTGGGCGTCGGCGTGCTTCTGGCCGGGATCTTCGGGCTTGCGGTCTACAACCTGATCTTTCTCACGGCCGCGCGCGAAACATTGAACGCGGCGCTGGCGCTGGCGGTCTTTACCGGGCTGTTCGTGGCGCTTTATACGACCTATGACGCCTATGGCATCCGCGCGACCGCCGATCCCTTCACCTTTCTCGCCTGGTTCTTCATGATCGACGGGGTGGTGATGCCGGTGCTGGCGGCGCGGCGTTGGCGGCGGGCGGCGCTGAAACCGCCACTCCGCCCGCTGTTGCTGCGTGGTTGGGTCGGCGGGCTGATCGCCTTTGCGAGCTTCGGGGCGATCATGCTGGCCACCCGGCTTGACAAGGTGGGCGAGGCGGCGGTGCTGCGCGAGACCTCGACGGTCTTTGCCGCGCTGATCGGCTGGCTGGTGTTGAAGGAAACGGTGGGGCCGCGGCGCATCGCGCTGATGGCCCTGATCGCGGCCGGGGCCGTGATCGTGGAAATGGGTGGGTAACAGAGGTGCAGATGACAGAGAAACGCGAGATCAACCCGGTGCTGAAACAGGTGCTCGAACTGGGGCCGCCGCTGGCCTTTTTCGGGCTGTACCTCTGGCTCAAGGAAGATGTCTTCCTGTTCGGCGGCCAGGAATATTCCGGCTTCATCGTGGCCACGGTGGTCTTTGTGCCGATCGTGCTGCTGGCGATGGCGGTGAACTGGGCGCTGACCCGCGAGCTGAGCCGGATGCAGGTCTTTACGGCGATCATGGTGATCTTTTTCGGTGCGCTGACCGCCTGGTTCAACGACGAACGGTTCTTCAAGATGAAGACGACGCTAGTCTACGGCTTCTTTGCGCTGCTTCTGGGCATCGGGCTGCTGCGCGGCCGATCCTATCTTGCCTATCTGCTGTCCGACGCGGTGGCGATGCAGCCGGAAGGCTGGATGATCCTGACGCGGCGCATCTGCCTCGGGTTTCTGACGCTGGCGGTGGCGAATGAGGTGGTCTGGCGCACCATGTCGACCGACGTCTGGGTCAAGATCGAGACCTTCGGCTTTCCGATCGCGCTTTTCGCCTTCATCTGGGCGCAATTCGCGGCGCTGCACAAATACATGGACCTCGAAGACGACAAGGGCTGATTGCGCCGTGCCTGCGGCCCGTCAGCCCCGGCGCGCGGCTCCGGGGCGGCGGCAATGGTTGGTCCAGGCCGTCTCGCAATGCCGGGATTCGCCGCGCAGGATGGCGCAGGACAGATCGACGAAGATCCGCACCAGCGCCCAGGCGCAGCGTTTCGCGGCCCATCCCCGTCCGGTCGAGGCGCGGAAGACGCGGGCCGAAAAGGTCATATCGGCATCGCCGCCCAACAGCCGGTTGAGCGCCAGCGACGCTTTGAAGCAGATCACCTCGGTGACCTCATCGTCGATGACGTCGGGCGGCAGCGTCGACCGGTCGCACACCCGGGTGAGCAGCGTGGGCCCCGTCAATCCCGCGCCCGCCCAAGCCAGCCCGGCGCGGGCGCGCCGCCAGCCGAGCCGGGCCCGAAATCCGGCGGTCCCTGAAAGCGGCGCAAGTTGGTTGGACAGGGGCATGCGAATCTCCCACTACATCTTGTGCGAAGCAGTTAGAGATAGCCTATGACGCCCGGGTGAAGCGGCTGTTACAGCACCGTGACGGACTTGACCCCTCGGGCGCAACGGCCTATCACCGGCGCCGTGGCGATTTGTTACCGGATTGCGGGCCACGTAAAAAATTCCGCTAAAAGGTCAGCAACGAAAGCCCCCCGTTCGCTTGGCCGCGCCCGGGGGGCTTTTGGTTTGGAAGGACGAGACATGAGCAATGATTGGAACAGCCGCACCAAGCTGGTGCACGGCGGAATCCGCAGATCCCAGTACAACGAAGTCAGCGAAGCGCTGTTTCTGACCCAGGGCTTTGTCTATGACAACGCCGAACAGGCCGAGGCGCGGTTCCTCGAAGCCGGGCCGGACGAGTTCATCTATGCGCGCTACGGCAATCCCACGGTGGCGATGTTCGAAGACCGGATCGCCGGGCTCGAGGGCGCCGAGGATGCCTTTGCCTGCGCTTCGGGCATGGCGGCGGTGCAGGGCGCGCTGATGGCGCTGCTGAAGGCCGGCGATCACGTGGTCGCGGCGCGCGCGCTGTTCGGCTCCTGTCTCTTCATCCTGGAAAACATCCTGCCGAAATTCGGCGTCGAGGTCACCCTCGTCGACGGCACCGATCTCGAGGCCTGGCGCGCGGCGGTGCGCGAGGACACACGGCTCTGTTTCTTCGAATCGATGTCCAACCCGACGCTCGAGATCGTCGATATTGCCGGCGTCGCCGAGATTGCCCATGCGGTGGGCGCGCTGGTGGTGTCGGACAATGTGTTTTCCACCCCGATCTATTCCGATGCCATTGCCCAGGGCGCCGATATCGTCACCTATTCCGCGACCAAGCATATCGACGGCCAGGGCCGGGTGCTGGGCGGGGTGATCCTCGGCCCGAAAGAGATCATACGCGGCCCCATCGAGGCCTTCATGAAGCACACCGGCGGCGCGCTCAGCCCGTTCAACGCCTGGGTGCTGCTCAAGGGGCTCGAAACGATGGATCTGCGGGTCCGCGCCCAGACCGCCACGGCGCAGCACCTGGCCGAAAAGCTCGAAGGCAACCCGGCGCTGTCGCGGGTGATCTATCCCGGCCTGGCCTCGCATGCCCAGCATGATCTGGCGATGCGCCAGCTTGGCGCCGGCGGCACCGTGCTCAGCTTTGACATCCGGGGCGGGCGCGAGGCGGCCTTTGCCTTTCTCAACCTCCTGGAGATCGCGGTAATTTCGAACAACCTCGGCGATGCTAAGACGATTGCGACCCCGCCGGCCTTCACCACCCACCAGCGGCTTCCCGACGATCAGAAGCAGATTCTGGGCATCACCCCGGGGTTGATTCGACTGAGTTGCGGGCTGGAAGACCCGCAGGACCTGCTGCGCGATCTCGAGGCCGCCCTGGAACACGCGACCGGGGGGCAAGGCTAGCCGCTGTAGCGGAAGGCGGAAATGCCGCTCTCACATGACGCAGTTGGCGGGGCAGTGTGCCGTCACGGCAATCTTTTGCCGAACTCTCGCATGTGCAGAATTTTCTTCTGGCTTTTCGGAGCGTTCCGAGTCATGCCATTCAAGACTCAAGTCAAAAGGTGCGAAATGAAAAAACTGATGATCACTGCCGCTCTGGCGGCATCGCTGGCCGTTCCGGCCGTCGCTCAACAAGCTGCAACCGCAGCCGATCCCTTTGTGTCGACCCAAGGTGCAACCACCGGTCTGGCAGTTGTGGGTGGCGCGACCGCTCTGGTCATCATCGCTGCCGCTGCAAACGGCGAAAGCTCGTCGGGTACAGACTGATAGTCGGCATTTGATGAATTAAAAGCGCCGGATCCTCTGGATCCGGCGCTTTTGCATGTCCAGATGACGTCACAGACCATAGTATTTTCTCCGCGAGGGCTTAATTAGAGCCTGTGTCTGCGCAGAAAGGGGCCTTTGATGAATCTCCCGACACCCGGATTGAACCGCGTTCCCAGCCGCGAAGAGGCCGAAGCCGCCGTCGATCTCTTGCGCCGCTACACCGATGCCACCGGCGCGACCGCGCTGGGCTATCCCGACATGGCCTCGATCTACCCGGCCGAATTCGAGGTGGATTCCACCTACAAGTCCAGTCTGCCCGATCTTCAGAACGGCCCCGCCTCGCTGATCCGCGGTGCCAATGAGCCGATTCAGCATGTCGGTATCTCGAATTTCCGCCTGCCGATCAGCTTTCACACCCGCGGCGGCGGCGATCTGACGCTGGAAACCGCCGTCACCGGCACCGTCAGCCTCGGCGCCGACAAGAAGGGCATCAACATGAGCCGCATCATGCGGTCCTTTTACCGGCATTCGGAAAAGACCTTCAGCTTCGAGGTGATGGAAGCCGCGCTCGACGATTACAAGACCGACCTGGAGAGCTTCGATGCCCGCATCGAGATGCGCTTTTCCTTCCCGGTCCGGCTCGACAGCCTGCGCTCGGGCCTCAGTGGCTATCAATATTACGACATCGCGCTGGAACTGATCGAAAGCCAAGGCCAACGTCGCAAGATCCTCCACCTCGACTATGTCTATTCCTCGACCTGCCCCTGTTCGCTGGAGCTCAGCGAACATGCCCGGCGCGAACGGGGGCAACTGGCCACGCCGCATTCGCAGCGCTCGGTGGCGCGGATTTCGGTCGAGGTGGTGGGCGAGGCATGCCTGTGGTTCGAAGACCTGATCGATCTCTGCCGCGCCGCCGTGCCGACGGAAACCCAGGTGATGGTGAAACGCGAGGATGAACAGGCCTTTGCCGAGCTGAACGCCGCCAATCCGATCTTTGTCGAAGATGCCGCGCGGTTGTTCTGCGCCCGGCTTCAGGCCGAGCCGCGAGTGGGCGATTTCCGGGTCGCCGCCAGCCATCAGGAAAGCCTGCACTCGCATGATGCGATCTCGGTGCTCACCTCCGGCCCGACCTTCGAAACCGCCAGCATCGATCCCCGGTTCTTTGCCACGCTGATCCACGCCGGCTGACCGGGCCCACGATCGATTGCCTGATGCATAAATGCACCGCCCCGCGCATCGTCGGGGCGGGCGACCGGGCGCAAAACCGGCCTGATTTCCACCGTTTGACACACAAAACCCGGGTCGGCCCGCGCCGCGCCGGCCCTGTCATGGCCGTTTTCTCGATATTGCTGGCCCCGCAATCCGTCCAAACCTGCTAGGCTCGGACCAAGGGGGGAAACCGCAGGCCCACGCGATGCGAGGTTTCCTATGCAAGGCACCAACGTGCACTTCCGATTTCCCGAGCCCGGCTGGCGCCAGCGGCTCGACACCTATTTCGCCGGGCTGGGGCAGGGTGTGAACGCCGATCCGCTGATCCGCGCCAGGCTGGGCGAGGTGGCCGGGCTCGAGGCGCTTTCCGACGCGGAACTGGCTGCCTTGGGCATGGACCGCAGTGACATTCCCGCCCGGGTTTTCAAAGACCTCTTTCCTCAGGGCTGAAGCCGGCTTGACAGTATATGCGGGGCAGGCCAACGCTCGGGCGCATGTTTGATATTCGGCCCGTGGGCTATGTGATCGGATTGCTGCTCGCCATTCTCGGCGCGACGATGTTTCTGCCGTTCCTCGTCGATCTGGCCGAGGGGCGCGGGCATTGGCCGGTCTTTCTGCAATCCGGACTGATCACCGTGCTGGCCGGCGGGCTGATCTCGCTGGCCTGCGCCAATGGCGTGAAACAGGGGCTGTCGATCCAGCAGACATTTCTGCTGACCACCGGCGTCTGGCTGGCACTGCCGGTCTTTGGCGCGCTGCCCTTTGTCTTCGGCGCCACCGAGGCGCGGTTCGTCGATGCCTTCTTCGAGGCGATGTCGGGGCTGACCACCACCGGCTCCACGGTGTTCACCGGGCTCGATACCCTGCCCAAGGGGCTGCTGCTCTGGCGCGGGCTGATGCAATGGCTGGGCGGCATCGGCATCATCGTCGTCGCCATGGTCTTCCTGCCGGAACTGCGGGTCGGCGGGATGCAGATCTTTCGCGCCGAGGCCTTCGACACCATGGGCAAGATCCTGCCCCGCGCCACCCAGATCGCCAGCCAGATCAGCGTGATCTATGTCTCGCTCACGCTGGTCTGCGCGCTGACCTACATCGCCTTCGGCATGAACACCTTTGACGCCACGGTGCATGCGCTGACCACCATCTCGACGGGCGGTTTCTCGAATTACGATGCTTCCTTCGCCGCCTTCTCGGGGCCGATGGAATATGTCGCTTCCGCCTTCATCATCCTCTCGGCACTGCCCTTCGTGCGCTACGTCCAGATGATCAATGGCTCGGCCCGGCCCCTGCTGCGCGACAGCCAGGTGCATGTCTTCCTGCTGGTGGTAGCGGCGCTGGTGATCCTCACCGCCATCGCGCTGATGATCTCCTTTCCGCATGCGCCGGAACGCGCCTTCCGCGAGGCGCTGTTCAATGTCACCTCGATCATCTCGGGCACCGGCTATGCCAGCGCCGATTACATGGGCTGGGGGCCGCTCCTGGTGGCGGTCTTCTTCTTCATCGGGCTGATCGGCGGCTGTGCCGGCTCGACGGCCTGTTCGGTCAAGGTCTTCCGCTACCAACTGCTCTTTGCCTCGATCCGGGTGCAGCTCTTGCGCATCCGCTCGCCCAACGGCGTCTTCACCACCCGCTACGAAGGCCGCCCGGTGGGCGATGACGTGCTGTCTTCGGTGATGTCCTTCTTCATGTTCTTCGTGGTCTCGATGGGGGTGCTGGCGGTGCTGCTCTCGGCCACCGGCCTCGATTTTGTCACTTCGGTCTCGGGCGCGGCCACCTCGCTGGCCAATGTCGGCCCGGGGCTGGGCGACATCATCGGCCCGGCCGGAAATTTCGCCACGCTCAATGACACCGCCAAATGGCTGCTTTCGGCGGCGATGCTGATCGGACGGCTCGAGCTGCTGGTGGTCTACGCGATCCTCACCGTGAACTTCTGGCGGGCGTGACCCAGGGCCGCTTCGCGGCGCTTCATGCCTCCGGCGGGGATATTTTCGGCCAGAAGAAAGACTTTCTTTACACTTACATGCCAGGTTGGAGCTGCGGTACAGGCTGGGAAGCCGATGACCGCGCCAGGAGAAGGCCCCCGTTTGCACTTGCGGCGGGGGCTGGATCTGGCGGCGGCGGTCTCAGGGCGACATTTCACCCAAAGGCCGTCCCGGGCTTCTTCTGGCCGAAAATATTCCCGGGGGAGCCCGCAGGGCGGGGGCAGAGCCCCCGGGTCCGTCGGCGACAAAGCGCGCGAACATTGAGCGAACAAGGCTTTTCAGCCCGCGTCCGAACGGGTAAAGTCGCCGCATGAGCAGTTTTGACGACATGGACGCTTTCGAGGCGGCCTCCTCCCTCTCGCAGCGCGCCATGGCGGCGCGTCCCGCGCCTTATCTCGACGGGCTGAACCCGGCCCAGCGCGAGGCCGTGGAGGCGCTGGACGGCCCGGTGCTGATGCTGGCCGGCGCCGGCACCGGCAAGACCAAGGCGCTGACCACGCGGATCGCGCATCTGCTGAACACCGGCAAGGCGCGGCCGAACGAAATCCTTTCGGTGACCTTCACCAACAAGGCCGCGCGCGAGATGAAGCTCCGCGTTGGCAAGCTTTTGGGCCAGGTGGTCGAGGGCATGCCCTGGATGGGCACCTTCCACGCGATCGGCGTCAAGCTGCTGCGCCGACACGCCGAGCTGGTGGGGTTGAAATCGAATTTCACCATCCTCGACACCGACGACCAGATCCGCCTGCTGAAACAGCTGCTTTCGGCGGCACAGATCGATGACAAGCGCTGGCCCGCCCGGCAACTCAGCCACATCATCGACAATTGGAAGAACCGGGCCTGGACGCCCGACAAGGTGCCCGCCGCCGAGGCCGGAGCCTTCAACAATCGCGGGGTTGAACTTTATGCCCAGTATCAGGCCCGGCTGAAAGAGCTGAACGCCTGCGATTTCGGCGATCTGCTGTTGCATTGCGTGACGATCTTCCAGACGCAGGAGGACGTGCTGGCCCAGTATCAACGCTGGTTCCGCTATATTCTGGTGGACGAATACCAGGACACCAATGTTGCCCAGTATCTCTGGCTGCGGCTCCTGGCGGGCGGTCACAAGAACATCTGCTGCGTCGGCGACGACGATCAGTCGATCTACGGCTGGCGCGGCGCCGAGGTGGGCAATATCCTGCGCTTCGAAAAGGATTTTCCCGGCGCCAAGGTGGTCCGGCTGGAGCAGAACTACCGCTCCACCCCGCATATCCTGGCCGCCGCCGGCGGGGTGATCGCCGGCAACACGGGGCGTCTGGGCAAGGAGCTCTGGACCGATGCGCCCGACGGCGAAAAGGTGCGGCTGATCGGCCATTGGGACGGCGAGGAGGAAGCCCGCTGGATCGGCGACGAGATCGAAGCGATGCAGGGTGGCACCCGCGGCATGCGGGGATTTTCGCTGGATGACATGGCGATTCTGGTGCGCGCCTCGCACCAGATGCGCGCCTTCGAGGATCGCTTTCTGACCATCGGCCTGCCGTACCGGGTGATCGGCGGACCCCGGTTCTATGAGCGGATGGAGATCCGCGATGCCATGGCCTATTTCCGCGTCGTGGTCAGCCCCGAGGATGATCTGGCCTTCGAGCGCATCGTCAACACGCCCAAGCGCGGACTTGGCGACAAGGCGCAGCAGACCATCCAGCGTCTGGCGCGCGACACTGGCGTGCCGCTGGTCGAGGGCGCGCGGCTGGCGGTGGAGAGCGGGGCGATCAAGGGCAAGGGCGGCAATGAACTGGCCCGGCTGCTCGACGGGCTTGCGCGCTGGGGCCGGATGACCGGCGAGAAGGACGTCAGCCACGTCGAGCTTGCCCAGATCATCCTCGACGAAAGCGGTTACACCACCCATTGGCAGAACGACAAGACACCCGAGGCGCCGGGCCGGTTGGAAAACCTCAAGGAGCTGGTCAAGGCGCTGGAGGAGTTTGAGAACCTGCAAGGCTTTCTCGAACACGTCAGCCTGATCATGGACAACGAGAGCGAAGAGGCCGGCGCCAAGGTGTCGATCATGACGCTGCATGCCGCCAAGGGGTTGGAGTTTCCCGCGGTCTTCCTGCCGGGCTGGGAGGATGGGCTTTTTCCCTCGCAGCGCAGCATGGACGAGAGCGGCCTCAAGGGCCTGGAGGAGGAGCGACGGCTGGCCTATGTGGGGATCACCCGCGCCGAGGAGGTCTGCACCATCAGCTTTGCCGCCAACCGGCGGGTCTTTGGCCAATGGCAGTCGCAGCTGCCGTCGCGCTTTGTCGATGAGCTGCCGGAGGCGCATGTCGATGTGCTCACTCCACCGGGGCTTTATGGCGGCGGCATGGCCGGGCAGAGCTTTGGCTCGGGCATGGAAAGCCGGGTGGCCGAGGCAAATGTCTACAATTCGCCCGGCTGGAAACGGCTTCAGGAGCGGCAGAGCCAGCGCCCGATGGCGCAGCCCAAAGAGAGCCGCAACACGGTGATCGACGCGACGGCGATCTCGAGCTTCACCATGGGCGAGCGGGTGTTCCACCAGAAGTTCGGCTATGGCGCGGTGGTGGGCATCGAGGGCGACAAGATCGAGATCGATTTCGAGAAGGCCGGCGTCAAGAAGGTGGTCGCACGCTTCATCAACGCCGCCGATGACGTGCCGTTCTGAGCCCGGACTTCGCCGACAATGATCCCGTCCCGGGACGCGCCGCGGGAGCTCTGGCCGGCGGATGCCGCGCCTGCCAAGAGGCCCCGGGTCAGGCCCGGGGCCCTGGCGTGACGGAGAATGGCGCCTCCACCGACTTTACGCTGTCTTGCGGCTCCGAATCCCCGTAGTCTGATCCGGCAAGGTGCCTGCGGTTCTGCCGCGGGAGAATTGGGAAGCCGGTGAAAGACCGGCGCTGCCCCCGCAACGGTATGGCCGGGGGATGTGGTCAGTACCACTGGGCGTCACGCCCGGGAAGGGGCCGCATCCGCAATCCCGCCGAGCCCGGAAACCAGCCTTCGCAGTGACGTCAAACCGCGGGTGGCGGGCAGGGCGCGGGGTCGGGCGCATTGCCTTGCCGCCGTTTCCTCTCTGCCTGCCCGTTCTGCATCAAGGCCACGGGGCGTGGCGGAAAGGATCGAGATGACCAGACCTCTCACCGCAGCAAACGGGAGGGCCGCAGCATGATGCTGGCCCGTATTCTTGCCGATCTGCGCCATGCCGAGACGGGGACCGCGCCCGAGGCCGCGGCGCGCGCCGGTTTTGTCCGCTGGGTGCTGTCGCTGCCACCCGGGGTGCCGGTTTCGGCCGCGGCGGCGGCCGCGGCCGTGCGGGTCCGGCCGCAGGCCGGGCAGGGTCGGGCGGTGGCGCTGTTTCTGAAGTGTCTGGACGAGGCTTGTGTCACGGCGAATATCGCGCCGGAGCGGCGCGGTGGCGCCCGGGCGCGGCGACGGGGGCGCGCGTGACTTCGGACCCCGGAAAGGAACCCCGAAAATAAGAACGGCGGCACGGGAGGTGTGCCGCCGTCTTATTTTGACCGACGCTCCTGAATGCGAGGAGACGAAGCGTCAGTGCCGGTCGGACCTCAGGCCATTTGGGAGGAGGAGCCTTCGGTCCGGGTATTCCCGACCGCAAAGGGAGGAGAGCGGCGGGAAATTCTATGTCTTTGCCGGCGTCACGCATCCGGCGTGGCGGCGGGCCGGAGCCCTGAAACTGCTATGCCCCCGGGGGGAAGAACGGCGGCACGGGAGGTGTGCCGCCGTCTTTTCAACACCAGCGCTCCTGAATGGGAGGAGACGAAGCGCCGGCTGGAGCGGACCGCGGGCCTATTGGGAGGAGGGGCCTTTGGTCCTGGTATTCCCGACCGCTATTGGGAGGAGGGCGGCAGGGAATTCTGTCTGGGCCGCTTGCCGGCCCGGTGTAAAAGGCGGCGACATCAGGGAGGAGGAGAGATGTCGCCGCTGAGACACAGAAGACTCAGGGAGGAGGAGAGAGCCTTCTGATCCGGTATCAGTTATAGGCTGCGTGATAGGCCACGCGGCGGATTTCGCTGCGGCTCAGGCCGAGATCGGCGAGCTCGCGGTTCGACAGGCCTTGCAACTCGTTCATGGTTTCCCGATACACGCGGTACTGTGCATAACGTGCGGTCAGGGACTTGAGCGCAGCCTGGAAGCGTTTGTTCAGTCCGGCCTGAACGGGGGTGTTCGTGGTGATGTCTGCCATGGCGTTTCGCCTTTGTTGTCGTCAGTGTCTGTTCGTTTCGTTGACATCAATGTAGTCGAATGCTGCGTGCGCACAATCCCAAGTGCGATCAATGCTGCTATGCAGCAATTGCATGTGTAAGCGCTTAGACGCGAGTAGACCTTAAGACTAAAGTCGTAATTTACTCGCATAGGTTGAATATCGCGGTTTTGTGAGGTGATACGCGGCACCGCGACCCAGATTGGGGCAGGAAAATCATGGAAGAGATCATCCGAAAAGAGCTGGCTAGGTTCGAGATTCCCGGTGGCGGAGACCTGATTTCGCGCGATTTGATTCGAGCGCTGAATATCGAGGACGGTGTGGTGCGCTATGTGATCGAGGCGCCCTCGCCCGAGATGGCCCGCCAGATGGAGCCGCTGCGCGCCGCGACCGAACGGGCCGTGGCTTCGATCTCCGGCGTGCGCGAGGTGCATGCGGTGCTGACCGCGCATGAGGCCAAGGCCCCGCCGAGCCTCAAGGTCGGCGGCCATCCCAAGCCCCAGGCCGGCCCGATGAAACCCGCGGGCGTCAAGCGCATCATCGCCATCGCCTCGGGCAAGGGCGGGGTGGGCAAATCCACCGTTTCGTCGAATCTCGCCGTGGCGCTGGCCCGCGCCGGCAAGAAGGTGGGCCTGCTCGACGCCGATATCTACGGCCCATCACAGCCGCGCATGATGGGCGTGTCGCAACGCCCCGCCAGCCCCGACGGCAAGATCATCGAACCGTTGGTGGCGCATGGCGTGACCATGATGTCGATCGGGTTGATGCTCGATCCGGCCAAGGCGGTGGTCTGGCGCGGTCCGATGCTGATGGGGGCGTTGCAGCAGATGCTGGGGCAGGTGGCCTGGGGCGAGCTTGACGTGCTGCTTGTCGATCTGCCGCCGGGCACCGGTGACGTGCAGCTGACGCTGTGCCAACGCTCCGAGCTGTCGGGGGCCATCGTCGTCTCGACGCCGCAGGACGTGGCGCTGCTGGATGCGCGCAAGGCGGTGGACATGTTCCATACCCTGAAGACCCCGATCCTGGGAATGATCGAGAACATGTCGCTGTTCCATTGCCCGAGTTGCGGCTTCGAGGCGCATATCTTTGGCCATGGCGGCGCGGCGCAGGAGGCCAGCGACATGGGCGTGCCGCTTCTGGCGCAGCTGGCGATCGATCTCGACACGCGGCTGGCCGGTGACAGCGGAACGCCGGTGGCGGCGGGAACCGGGCCGATGGCCGAGGCCTATGCGCAGCTGGCCCAGGGCATGATTCGCGGCGGGCTGGTCTGAAGGGCGCGTGCCGATAAGAGAGGCCGGCCGCCTCTAGCGGAGGCTTTCCAGCGGCTGAAAGATCGGTCCATCCGCGCTGCGGCTGTAAAAGGCGCGCAGGGCAAAGACCTCTTCCAGCCGCTCCGGCGTCAGCACCGCGCCGGGGGCGCCGTCGGCCACGGCGCGGCCCCGGTCCAGCATGACGAGCCGGGTGCAATGCCGCGCGGCGAGGCCGAGATCGTGCAGCGAGACCACGACGGCCTTGCCTTCGGCGGCAATCCGGCCAAAGACCTCCATCGTGGTGATCTGTGCTGCCGGGTCGAGCCCGGCAATGGGTTCGTCCGCCATCAGCAGAGGCGTTTCCTGGGCCAGCGCGCGGGCGATCAGCACGCGGGCCTGTTCGCCGCCCGAAAGGTGATTGGCGGGGCGATGGCGGAAGCTCTCGAGCTTCATCCGCCGGATTGCCCGGTCCACCGCCGCCCGGTCTTCGGGGCGCAGCCGGCCGCCGCGCGGCAACCAGGGGGTGCGGCCCAATGCGATCACCGCCTCGACATCGATGCCCCAGGCGATCTCGCGGCTCTGCGGCATCCAGGCGGCCTGGCGGGCACGGGCGTGCGCCGGCAGATCGGCGATATTGCTTTGGCCCTGATGCGCCAGAAGGCCCAGCGCGGCACGCAGCAGCGAGGTCTTGCCAGCGCCGTTGGGGCCGATCAGGCCGACACATTCGCCCGGGCCGACCCGCAACGAGACATGATCGACCACCGGGCGGCTGCCGCGATGCACCGAGAGGTCTTGCAGAGCCAGAAGGGCGGTCATGCGAACTCCTTCCGGGTCTTGTAGATCAGGTGCAGGAACAGCGGCGCGCCGATCAGCGCCATGACGACACCAAGCTTGAGATCGCGGTCGGGCAGGATCAGCCGCACCGCGATATCCGCCGCCAGTACCAGCACGGCGCCTCCGAGCGCCGAGGCAAACAACAGCCGCGACGGCCGCGCGCCGACCAGCGGGCGGAGGATATGCGGCACCACCAGCCCGACAAAGCCGATGGCGCCCGCCACCGCCGTGGCGGCGCCGACGACGCTGGCGGTGGCGATCACCAGCGTCAGGCGCAGCCGGGTCAGGCGGATGCCCAGCGCCTGGGCGGCGTCTTCGCCAAGGGTCAAGGCATCGAGACCGCGGCCCAGCGTCGCCAGCATGAGCCAGCCCAGCACCGAAAGCGGCAGCGCCAGCCAGACATGGGTCATCGACCTGTCAGCCAGCGAGCCCATCATCCAGAAGACGATTTCCGAGGTGGCAAAGGGGTTGGGCGAGAGGTTCAGCACCAGCGACAGAAGCGCCCCGGCCAACGCCGAGATGGCGATCCCGGCCAGGATCAAAGTCAAGGAGGCGCCGCGCGGCCCGGCCAGCGTCAGGAGAAGCAGCACGCCGAGCAGCGCGGTGCCGAGCGCAGTCAGCGGCAGCGCGAGGGTGAAGGCGGCGGCCAGCCCGGTCTGGAGCGCGATCACCGCGCCGAGCGCGGCCGAGGCGGAGACGCCAATCAGCCCCGGTTCGGCCAGCGGGTTGCGCAGATAGCCCTGCATCGCCGCCCCGGCCATGCCCAGCGAGGCGCCGACGATCACCGCCAGAAGCGCGCGCGGCAGGCGAATCTCGCGCATCACCAGCGTCATCGGCGTGCCGTCATCGAGGATCAGCGCCGAGAGACTGTCCAAGACGCCGACCGGCGCCGGCCCGATCAGCAGCGAGGCCAGGAAGAGCGCGGCGACACCCAGCGTCAGAAGTGGCATCAGCCGGCTCATCGCGTGGCCTCCAGCGCCCGGCGCAGCGGCGCGAGCCCTTCGATGGCGCGCAGCACATGCGGCGTGCCGCAGACCCAGTCGGCATCGGTCACCGCCGCGCCCTGCGCGCCCCGGCGCAGGGCCTCGATGACCGGGTGATCCATGATCCGCTCGGCGCGGCTGGTGCCGGGATAGGGCTGGCCGGTGATGATCGCCTCGGGGGCCGCCAGCGCGAGGATTTCCAGCGGCAGCTTGCCGCCGGTCTCGTAACCGGCGGTGATGGCGATATTCTCGAAGCCGGCGGCGGTCAGGATCTCATGCGCCAGCGACGCGCGGCCCGAGGTGAAACCATTGGCATGATAAAGCGCCGCGCGAGGGCGTCGTGTTACCTCGGCTTGCAGGGCGGCGAGGCGGCTGTCGAAATCGGCCACCATGTCGCGCGCGGCCGCCTGCCGGCCCAGCGCTTCGCCCATCTCGAGCACCGCGCGCCGCACGCCCGCCATGGAGGTGACGATGTCGAAGGTGGCGACCGGAATGCCGAGATTTTCCAGCGCCTCGACCGAGGCCCGTGCAGTATACCGCCCGGCCAGAACCAGGTCGGGCTGCATGAGATAGATTTCTTCGGCGCGGCCATGGTTGATGACATAGTCCTGCGCCGCATCGGCCATCGAGGAGGCGCGCCGGTCGAGCGCCACGAAGGAGACCGAATGCAGCTGGCCCGGCGCGGCCAGCATCATGGCGAGCTGGTCGGTGCAGAGGTTGATCGAGACAACCCTGCGCGGCGCCTCCTGCGCCTCGGCCGCCGCGCCGATCAGCGCGGCGGCGAGCAGGAGCGCCTTACAGAGACGCACGGACCCCGAAATACGCGGCGCGATCCGATTGGCCATAGCCCGGCGCGGTCTGGTATTCCTCGTCAAAGATGTTCTCGATCCGCAGATAGACTTCGGCATCCTCCATGATCTCATAGGTCAGGGTGGAATTCACCACGCCGTAATCGTCCAGATCGTCGGCCCGGTTGCCGGCCCAGAGCCCGGTGACATTGAGCGAGGCGCGTTGCCCCAGATTCGCGGTCACAGAGGCCGAGGCCTGTTGGCCGGGCACAAAGGCCGACCAGCTCGAGGTGTCGAGATCGGCGTCGGAAAAGCTGTCGGTCCAGGTGTAGGAGCCGTCAAACCGCAGCCCCTCGCGCAGCGCGCCGCCAAAGGCCAGCTCCAGCCCCTGCCGGGTCGAAGTGCCCTCGGCCTGCACGTAACCGAAGGTGGTGAAAGAATAGTCGATGATGTCCTCGGCTTCGACATGGAAGGCGGTGGCGCGGACAAAGGCGGTCTCGCCGTAGCGCTTCTCGACGCCCAGATCAAAGCTCTTCGAGGTTTCGGGATCGAGATCGGGGTTGCCGGCAAAGCCGTCGTAAAGCTCGTAGCCCGAAGGCGCGCGGAAGCCGGTGGCGGCATTGGCGCGGAAGATCAGGTCATCCATCGGGCGATAGACGGCCGAGAGACGGCCGGTGGTATGGCCGCCAAATTCGGAATGTACGTCATGGCGCAGCGCGGCCGAGAGGTTCCACATATCGTTCGGTGCCCAGGTCAGTTCGGCAAAGGTGCCGTTGACGGTGGTGTCCTGGCTCTGTCCGTCGACAAAGAGGCCGAAAATCGTGTGGTCCAGCGCCACGGCGGTGTCGAATTCCTCGATCGTGTGATCGGCGCCAAATGCCAGCCGCGCGGTGGCGCCAAGATCGACGCCGCCCTGGTAGCGGTATTCCATCCGGGTGCCGGTATAGTCGAAGCGGTCGTCGGAGATGCCGCCAAAGCTGGCCGAGGTGCCTGTCAGCGTGCGGTCGATGCGGAACCAGGCGGCCGAGACCGAATGATCCACCGCGCCGGTGACGAAATCAAAGCCGATGCGGGCGCCGTTCTGTTTCTTGACCGTCAGCTCGTCGGGGCTGCCGTCAGATACCACGCCGCCCGAGGCCTCGTCATATTCATAGTCCGAGCGCTCGTCGAAGAACGACAGATGCATCACCAGATCGGGCGAGCCCAGTTCGTAAGAGCCGGCAAAGCTCAGCCGGGTGGCCGAAAAGCCGTCTTCCTCGTCATTGCCGTCGTTTTCGTCGGCGGCGGAAAATCCGTCCGAGCGGGCGTGAGAAAAGGTCAGCGCGCTGTCGTAGCCATCGCCGGCCGTGGTCAGGGTCACGGCGCTGCGCAGGGTTTCGTAGCTGCCGTATTCCGAGGCGATCTGCACGCCGAACCCGTCCTTGTCGGCGGTTTTGGTGGTGATGTTGATCACCCCGCCAAGCGCCTCGGAGCCATAAAGCGCCGATTGCGCGCCGCGCAGGATCTCGATGCGCGAGATGTCCGACGTCATCAGCCCGCCGAAATCAAAGGCCACCTGGGTGCCGCTCGGATCGGATACGTCGATACCATCGACGCGCACCTGGATGTTGTTCTGCCCGACGCCGCGAATCGAGACCCCGGCAGAGGTGCCCAGCGGGCCGGTGGCGCGGATCGTCACGCCGGGCTGGCGGGCGAGAAAATCGATCACCCGGGTCTCGCCGGTGGCCTCCAGGTCGTCCTCGGTGATCACGGCGGCGGAAACCCCGGTCTCGTCGGCGGGTGCCGCCTCGAGCCCGGCCGAAAGGATCAGCACGCCGAGATCATAGGCGTCGTCCTGGGCAAGAGCAGGGGTGGCACAGAGCGCGGAGAGCGCGGCGCTGGTCATCAGGGTGGAGCGGGTCATTTTGTATCCCTCGAAGGCCGGTCGGGCCGATTGACGTTTCGGAGGGAACAGCGCCCACCGTTTCAGTGAAGTCACCGCGACGGGGTTGCCGTTATCCGTGACGCGCCCCGCGTCGGGATAGGGTGAGCTCCTGGCAGGTCTCCTGACTTCGCGGGTCGTTGCATCCGCCGGGCCTTCCCGCGGCCGGTGGCCACAGTGGCAGTTTCCGAAGGTGCTCGCCGCTCACAGTTGCGGGGGCAGTCGCGGCTTTGCACCGCGTTCCCTTTTCACGAACCCCTTGCGAGGCCCGAACCAAGACAGGCTTCGTCTAATTGTGCCGGCTCAGCCTGGCAAGACGGCAATTCGCACGCCCCGTCACGCGGCTTCAGGTGCGGCATGGCGGCCACGCCGGCGCCTTTTTGGGAATCCATGGCCGCAGAGGGCCTGAATGGCCCTGGCGGGCGGGCGCGGCCCCGGCGGGAAATCAGGACCGCGCCGGGAAACCATGGGACATACGGGAAATCGTGGGACGGATGGGAATTCATGGCACCGGCCCAATCCGGTGCGGCGACAGAATCAAGAATTGGCTCTCGATTCCGTGATTCGTGTGTGAGTCACAGCGCCGGAATTGCCAAAATCCGCAAAAGCAGGCGCGGCGGAATTTGGGGAAACGGGTAAATCACGGCGCTGCCCCGAAAATTCCGGGATTTCGTGGGAAAAAAGCCACAGCGCCTCAATTACTATATATGGTATGAGCAAAAAGCCGCTTCCGCTATAAATTCCAAAAACAGTATCAATTTTACCCCAAGATGTTGTTTTCCACAGGGGGTGTGGACAATATGATGTGGGTCTTTCCCAATTTTGCCTGTTGATTTCCATAATTTCCCATGGCATCCCTTATATCACGATGAGGGACGGAGATAGGGGCAGCAAACGACCCCGCAACCAACTCCGAACAAAAGCAAAAACAGGTTTCATACAGGCATCCGCCTTTCATCGTGAAACAGAGATCCGGCGCGCGGGCGAGCAGACATCCCCCCAGGTGGCGCGCGCAGCTGGACATCCCGCAAGAGCGGGACAGGCGGCGGGTTGATCAGTGGCAGCAGATCAATCCGCCGTTTTTACATCCAAGACGTGGGGGGTTTCGCGGGGGCGCGAGCAAAGGACGGCAGGACAGTGAGCCGCAGGTTCAGAGGCGAAAGCCGCCACAAGGTGGATACAAAGGGCAGGGTGTCGATCCCGGCCCTGTTTCGCCGTGTGCTGGAAGCTGCTGATCCGAATTGGAAATCCGGCGAAAACCCCGAGCTCGTAATTGTCTATGGCGATCACCGGCGCAACTACCTCGAATGTTACACGATGGAGGCGATCGACGAGGTCGACGCCAAGATCGATGCCATGCCGCGCGGGTCGATGCAGCGCAAGATGCTGCAACGGCTGTTTCACGGCCAATCCTATCCCACCAACGTCGACGAGACCGGCCGCCTGGTCCTGCCCGCCAAGCTGCGGGACAAGATCGGTCTGGAAAAAGAGGCCTTTTTCATCGCCGCCGGTGACACCTTTCAAATCTGGCACCCGGACACCTACGAGAAGGAAGAGCTGGCCAAGACCGAAGAGTGGCTCGACGAGCTGCCCGAGGATTTTGACCCGCTGTCCTTCCTCGATGGACCGGCAGAGGGAGCCTGAGCCATGGCCGCCGCTGCTGTCACACCCCCCGCGGCCCCGCATATCCCCGTTCTGATCCGACCGCTGATCGCGGCGGTCTCGCCGGTGGCGGGCACCTGGATCGACGGCACCTTCGGCGCCGGGGGCTATACCCGCGCCCTGCTTGACGCCGGCGCTGATGAGGTCGTGGCGATCGACCGCGACCCGCTGGCCTTTGAGCTGGCGGCCGACTGGATGGCCGGCTACGGCGCCCGCATCCGCCCGGAACAGACGGTCTTTTCCAAGATGGACGAGGTTGCCGATCAGGTGGACGGCGTGGTGCTCGATCTCGGGGTCTCCTCGATGCAGCTTGACCGGGCCGAACGCGGCTTTTCCTTCATGAAGGACGGCCCGCTCGACATGCGGATGAGCCAGGACGGCCCCAGCGCCGCCGATCTGGTCAATTCCGCCACCGAGCAGGACTTGGCCGAGATCCTCTATGTCTTTGGCGAGGAACGTGCCTCGCGCCGGATCGCCAGGAACATCGTCAAGGCCCGCACCGAAGCGCCGTTTGAAACCACGCTGCAACTGGCCGGGGTGATCGAACGTTCGCTGCCGCGCGCCAAGCCGGGGCAGAGCCATCCCGCAACGCGCTCGTTCCAGGCGCTGCGGATTGCGGTGAACGACGAATATACCGAGCTGTTCGAAGGGCTGATGGCCGCAGAACGGGTGCTGCGGCCGGGCGGCCTGCTGGCGGTGGTGACCTTTCATTCGATCGAGGACCGGATGGTCAAACGCTTCCTTCAGGCCCGCGCCGGACATTCCGGCAATTTCAACCGATACGCGCCGCAGGTCGAGGCGGTGCCGGCCCAGTTCGAGATCGTCACCCGCAAGGCCGCCGGCCCCGACAAGCAGGAACTGGCCGAGAACCCGCGCTCGCGTTCGGCGCGGCTGCGGGTGGCCCGGCGCACCGAAGTGCCGGCCGGGGAGATCGACGCCAAATCCATCGCCATGCCGCAACTCAAGAGGACAAGGTAATGCGCTCCGTTCTGTATGTGATGACAGCGCTGACGGTGATCGGGCTGGCCTTCTGGGCCTACCACGAGAACTACGAAACGCAGGAAGCCATTGAAAAGACGGCCAAGCTTCAGAGCGAGATCGGTGCGGCCCGGGTCCGACTTTCGGTGTTGCGTGCGGAATGGGCCTATCTCAACCGGCCCGACAGGTTGCGCGATCTGGCCGAGCTGAACTTTGACCGCCTCGGCCTGCTGCCGCTGCGGCCGCGGCATTTCGGCAATGTCGATCAGGTGGCCTTTCCGGCGCCGGTGTTCGACGATTTCGCGCCGATCACCAATTCCGTTGTCACCTCCTCGCAAGGCGCAGAGCAAGAGCAAGAGCCATGATCCGCACACCGCTGCGCCCCTTGGCGCGCATCCTCGACGCCCGACAAAAGGGCGAAAACCCCGATGCCATCGAACGCGAGAACCTGCGGCTGCGCCACGAAGAGATTCGCGACCGGCTCCGGTTGCGCGCCGAGCAGCGGCTGTTGTTGCTGGGTATCATGTATTTCTGCGCCTTCCTGGTGATCGCCGTGCGTATGGGCGGGCTGGCCGCCTCCGAGGCGACCGAGCCGCGAGCCGCCACCAATGGCGCGTCGATCATCGGCCAGCGCGCCGATATCGTCGACCGCAGGGGCCGCATTCTGGCGACAAACATGGAGGTCTATTCGCTCTATGCCCATCCGCAGCAGATGATCGATCCGCTGCGCGCGGCCGAGGAACTGGGCAAGATTTTCCCCGAGATCGACGTCGCCGACCTCAAGAAGCGGTTCACCTCCGAACGAAAATTCATGTGGATTCGCAAAAAGCTGAGCCCCGAGCAGAAGCAGGCGGTGCATGACATCGGCGAACCCGGGCTGCTGTTCGGCCCGCGCGAGATGCGGCTCTATCCCAACGGCGCGGTGGCCGCGCATGTGCTGGGCGGCTACGGCTTCGGCCGCGAGGGTGTGCATTCCGCCGAGGTGCTGGGCACCGCCGGCATCGAGAAGTTCGAAGACAAGTTGCTGCGCGATCCGGCACGCGAGGGCGCGCCGCTGGAACTGTCCATCGATCTGACGCTACAGGCGGCGGCCGAAAAGGTGCTTTACGGCGGTATGAAGATCATGGGCGCCAAGGGCGCGACCGCCATTCTGATGGACGCCAGCAATGGCGAGATCCTCTCGCTGGCCAGCCTGCCGGACTTCGATCCGAACGACCGGCCGCTGCCGGCGCTTGGGGATGATCCTTCGATCAGCCCGCTGTTCAACCGGGCGGTGCAGGGGGTCTACGAGTTGGGGTCGACCTTCAAGATCTTTGCCGCGGCGCAGGCGATGGACCTTGGGATCGTCGGGCCCGACTCGATGGTCGACATCCGTGGCCCGCTCACCTGGGGGCGGTTTCGCATCCGCGATTTCAACAATTACGGCAAGGAGTTGTCGGTCACCAAGGTGATCGTCAAATCCTCCAACATCGGCACTGCGCGGCTGGCCCAGAAGATCGGCACACCGCGCCAGCAGGATTTCCTGAAGCGGCTCGGCTTTTTCGACGTCACCCCGGTCGAGTTGCAGGAGGCCAAACACGCCAAGCCGCTGCTGCCGCCGAACTGGTCCGAACTCAGCACCATGACGATCTCTTATGGCCACGGGCTGTCGGTGTCGCCCCTGCATCTGGCCACCGCCTATGCCGCCGTGGCAAATGGCGGGCGCATGGTCGCGCCGACATTGCTGCGCCAGACCGGCCCCAAGCTGGGCGACCGGGTGATGTCGGAAAGCGCCGCCGCGGCCGCGCGCGCCATGCTGCGGCTGGTGGTCAGCCACAAGGAGGGCACCGCGAGCTTTGGCGAGGTCAAGGGCTATGCGGTGGGCGGCAAGACCGGCACCGCCGACAAGCCCAAGCCCAAGGGCGGCTATTACAAGGACAAGGTGATCGCCACCTTCGCCTCGATCTTTCCGATCCACGATCCGAAATACGTGCTGGTGGTGACGCTGGACGAGCCCGAGATCCACGCCGCCGGCGAGTTGCGCCGCACCGCCGGCTGGACCGCCGTGCCGGTGGCCGCCGAGATGATCGAACGCCTGGCACCGCTGCTGGGGCTCAGACCCACGATTGAACCCGAGACGCTGGCTGGTATAACGCTCACCAGTCAGTGACGGGGTCCTTCATGAGCAGAACCAAAACGCTTGCCGATCTGGGCCTCAGCGCCCGGGGGGGCGCCGACGCCACGATTACCGGCATCACGGTCGACAGCCGCGAGGTCGAAGAGGGCTTCCTCTTTGCCGCGCTGCCCGGCGCGCGGGTGCATGGCGCGGAGTTCATTCAATATGCCCTGCGCATGGGCGCGGGCGCGGTGCTCACCGATGCCGAAGGTGCGCGGATTGCCGCCGAGGTGCTCGACGCAAGCCATGTCGCGCTGATCGTCGCCGAAGACCCGCGCCAGGTGCTGGCCTATACCTCGGCGCTCTGGTTCGGCGCCCAGCCAGAGGTCATGGTGGCGGTGACGGGCACCAACGGCAAGACTTCGGTCTCGACCTTCTGCCGCCAGATCTGGATGGCGCTCGACCTGCCGGCGGTCAATCTCGGCACCACCGGCGTCGAGGGCGCCTGGGAGGCGCCGCTTGCCCATACCACACCAGAACCGGTGACGCTGCACCGCACCCTCGCGGCGGCGGCGGAAAACGGCATCACCCATGCGGCAATGGAGGCCTCGTCGCATGGCCTGGCGCAGCGGCGGCTCGACGGCGTGCATCTTCAGGCCGCCGGTTTCACCAATTTCACTCAGGATCATCTCGACTATCATCACACGTTCGAGGCCTATTTCGAGGCCAAGGCCGGGCTTTTCCTGCGCGTTCTGCCCGAGGATGGCACCGCCGTTCTCAACATGGACGACCCCCGGGTCGTCGATCTCGAGCCGGTCTGCGCCGCGCGCGGCCAATCGGTCCTGACCGTGGGGCGGGGCCAGGGCCGCGACCTGCGACTGGTGGCGCAGCGGTTCGATGCCACCGGCCAGGATCTGCGGTTCGAATGGCTAGGCCAGGCCTATCAGACGCGGCTCAAGCTGATCGGCGGCTTCCAGGCCGCCAATGTGCTCTTGGCCGCCGGGCTGGTGATCGCCGCCGGCGAGAGCCCGGCCCGGGTCTTCGAGGCCCTGGGCGAGCTCGGCACCGTGCGCGGCCGCATGCAGCTTGCCGCCACCCGCGCCAACGGGGCCGCCACCTTCGTCGATTACGCCCATACCCCGGACGCCGTAAAAACCGCGCTCTCGGCGCTGCGCCCGCATGTCATGGGCCGGCTGATCGCCATTGTCGGCGCCGGTGGCGACCGTGACACCGCCAAACGCCCACTGATGGGCCAGGCCGCGCGCGACAATGCCGATATCGTCATCGTCACCGACGACAATCCCCGCACCGAAGACCCGGCCGCGATCCGCGCCGCGGTGATCGAAGGCGCCGGCCCCGAGGCGATCGAAGTGGCCGACCGCGCCGAAGCCATCCTGCGCGGCGTCGACATGCTTTCGCCCGGCGATGCGCTGCTGATCTGCGGCAAGGGCCACGAAAGCGGCCAGGTTGTGGGCGACACCACCTATCCCTTCGACGATGTCGAACAGGCCAGCGTCGCGGTCTCGGCGCTTGACGGGGTCAACCCGTGAGCCTCTGGACGGCCGAAGAGGCCGCCGCCGCCACCGGCGGGCGCAACACGACGGGCTGGCAGGCCAGCGGCGTCTCGATCGACACCCGCACACTGCAACCCGGCGATCTCTTTGTCGCGCTGAAGGCCGCCCGCGACGGTCATGATTTTGTCGCCCAGGCGCTGGAGAAAGGCGCCGCAGCCGCGGTTGTCACCCATGTGCCGGAGGGGGTGAGCGAAGCTGCGCCGCTGCTCATCGTCGAGGCCATCATGCCGGCGCTCGAAGCGCTCGGCCGCGCCGGCCGCGACCGGACAGAGGCGCAGGTCGTCGCCGTAACCGGCTCGGTCGGCAAGACCTCGACCAAGGAAATGCTGCGCCAGACGCTCGCGGCCTTCGGCCCCACCCATGCCTCGGTGGCCAGCTACAACAACCATTGGGGCGTGCCGCTCACCCTGGCCCGGATGCCCCGCGACAGCGCCTTCGCGGTGATCGAGATCGGCATGAACCACCCCGGCGAAATCGCCCCACTGGCGGGCATCGCGCGGCCGCATGTGGCGATGATCACCACCGTCGCACCGGCGCATCTCGAGGCCTTCGGTGCCATCGAGGGCATCGCCGAGGAAAAGGCCAGCATCCTGGCGGGCCTCGTCGCGGGCGGCACCGCGGTGTTCAACGCCGAGATCGAGACCGCCGCGATCCTGCGCGCGGCCGCGCGTGCGGCCGGCGCGCGCTACATCGGCTTTGGCGAAACGCCGCGCGCGCAGTATCGGCTGGCGCATGTCGAGATGGCGCATGGCGTCACCGTCGCCCGGGCCCGGGTGCGCCACGAGGATCTGCATTTCAAGATCGCCGCCACGGGGCGGCATTTCGCGATGAACGGGCTGGGCGTGCTCGCCGTAGGGGATGCGCTGGGCCTCGACCCGGCGCTGGCCGCCGCCGCCCTGTCCCGCTGGGCGCCGGTCACCGGCCGGGGCGCGCGCCAGACCATCGCCCTCGATCCCGTCGATCCTTCCAGGGCGTTGGAAGTGATCGACGACAGCTACAATGCCAACCCGGCCTCGATGGAGGCCGCCCTGGCGGTGCTGGCCGCGACACCGGCCGGCGAACGCGGTCGCCGCATCGCCTGTCTCGGCGATATGGCCGAACTGGGCGACACCGCGCCCGAACTGCATGCGGCGCTGGCCGGTCTGCCGGCGATGGACGAGATCGACCGGGTGTTCTGCGTCGGCCCGCTGAGCAAAAACCTCTGGCAGGCGCTGCCGGCCGAGAAACGCGGCAAGTGGCAACCGACGGTCGCCGATATCCTGTCCGACGTCCGCCGGGATCTGCGCGCGGGCGATGTCTTGCTCGTCAAGGGATCGAAAGCCACCGGCCTGTCGGCGCTGGTTGACGCGATCCGCAAAATGGGCCATGGCGCCCCACAATAAGTGGTAGGGAAGGGGCATGAGATGCTCTACTGGTTGACAGCTTTGTCCGATGGCGGGGATTTTTTCAATCTTTTCCGCTACATCACCTTTCGGGCAGGCGGGGCCTTCATGACGGCGCTGATCTTCGGCTTCATCTTCGGCAAGCCGCTGATCAACGTGCTGCGGCGCAGCCAGGGCAAAGGCCAGCCGATCCGCGACGACGGCCCCGAAGGTCATGTCGCCAAGGCCGGCACGCCGACCATGGGCGGGCTGCTGATCCTCAGCGCGCTGCTGACCGCAACGCTGCTCTGGGCGCGGCTCGACAACCCTTACGTGCTGATGGTGCTCTTCGTGACCCTGGCCTTCGGCCTGATCGGCTTTGCCGATGATTACGCCAAGGTCTCGAAACAGAACACCAAGGGGGTGCCGGGCCGGGTGCGGCTGTTGCTCGGCTTCGTGATCGCCGGCATCGCCGCCTATTGGGCGGCGATCTATCACCCCGACGAGCTGCAATTCCGCCTCGCGCTGCCAGTGCTCAAGGACACGCTGCTCAACCTCGGCTGGCTGTTCCTGCCCTTTGCCATGTTCGTCATCGTCGGCGCCGCCAATGCGGTGAACCTGACCGACGGGCTCGACGGGCTGGCGATCATGCCGGTGATGATCGCCGCCGGCACCCTCGGCGTCATTGCCTATGCGGTGGGCCGGGTCGACTTCACCGAATATCTTGACGTGCACTACGTGCCCGGCACCGGCGAGATCCTGATCTTCACCGCCGGGCTCTTCGGCGGCGGCCTGGGCTTCCTGTGGTACAATGCCCCGCCGGCGGCGGTCTTCATGGGTGACACCGGAAGCCTCGCGCTCGGCGGCGCGCTCGGGGCCATCGCGGTGGCCACCAAACACGAGATCGTGCTCGGCGTGGTCGGCGGGCTCTTCGTGGTCGAGGCGCTCTCGGTCATCATCCAGGTGCTCTATTTCAAGCGCACCGGCAAACGGGTCTTCCTGATGGCGCCGATCCATCACCATTACGAAAAGAAGGGCTGGGCCGAACCGACCATCGTGATCCGCTTCTGGATCATCTCGCTGATCCTCGCGATCATCGGCCTGGCCACGCTCAAGGTGCGCTGACGGCGCCCCTCGGCGCGTCTCGTCCCTTCCTCTTGCTGCAAATACCGCGGGGGTCCGGGGGCTGGCCCCCGGTCCGCCCCATGTCGAAGGAACCACCGCAATGATCCCAGTACCCGGTTTCGAAAACGCCCGCGTCGCAATTCTCGGCCTCGGCCGCTCCGGCCTCTCCGCCGCCCGCGCCTTGCGCCAGGGCGGCGCGATCCCGGTCTGCTGGGACGACAACCCGGAAGCCCGCGACCGGGCCGCGGACCAGGGCTTCGAAGTCTTCGACCTGCGGGAAGGGGGCGCCTTCGACGACATCGCAAGGTTGATCGTTTCGCCGGGCATCCCGCATCTCTACCCGGCGCCCAACCCGGTGGTGGTGGCAGCGCAGGCGGCCGGTGTGCCGGTCGACAATGACATCGGGTTGTTCTTTCGCGCGCTGGCCCATGCCGGCTGGGAGGCGCATGACACCCTGCCGCGGGTGGTGGCGGTGACCGGCTCGAACGGCAAATCCACCACATCGGCGCTGATCCACCACGTTCTCGAGGCCTCGGGCCGCGCCGCGCAGCTGGCCGGCAATATCGGCCGTGGCGTGCTCGATATCGATCCGCCGGGGGATGGCGGCGTGGTGGTGCTGGAGCTGTCGAGCTATCAGACCGAGCTCGCAAGGGCGTTGACACCGGATGTCGCGGTCTTCACCAATCTCAGTCCCGACCATCTCGACCGGCACGGCGGCATGGGCGGATATTTCGCCGCCAAGCGCCGGCTCTTTGCCGAGGGCGGGCCGGATCGCGCGGTGGTGGGGGTGGACGAACCCGAGGGACGGTTCCTCGCCGGTCAGCTCAGCGAGGGGCCGGGCGATGACCGGGTGATCCGGGTCTCGGTGGCCGGCAAGCTTGGCGGTCCGGGCTGGCATGTCTTTGCCCGCAAGGGGTTTCTCTCGGAATATCGCAAGGGGCGCCAGGCCGGGTCGATCGACCTGCGCGAGATCAAGGGGCTGCCGGGGGCGCACAACCATCAGAACGCCTGCGCCGCCTATGCGGTCTGCCGCACATTGGGGCTGGCGCCGCGGGTGATCGAACAGGCCTTTCACAGTTTCGCCGGCCTGCCGCACCGGTCGCAGCTGATCGCCGAGGCCGGCGGCGTGGCCTATGTCAACGACAGCAAGGCCACCAATGTCGACAGCGCGGCCAAGGCGCTCAGCGCCTTCCGCAACATCCGCTGGATCTGCGGCGGCTTGCAGAAGGACGGCGGGCTCGAGGGGCTGGCGCCGGGGCTGGCCAATGTGGCCAAGGCCTATGTCATCGGCCGCGAGGCGGCGGGCTTTGCCCTCGGGTTGCCCGGGATCGAGGCCGAGGTCTGCACCGAGATGTCGACCGCGGTGGAACGCGCCATGGCCGAGGCGCAGCCCGGCGAGACGGTGCTCCTGGCGCCGGCGGCGGCGAGTTTCGACCAATACGACAATTTCGAGCAGCGCGGGGTGGATTTCACCCAGAACGTGCTGGCGCGGTTGCCGCAGGCATAGGGTGCAGGGGGCGCTGCCCGGCCGTTGATTGCAGCGTCTACCGGCGGGGTTTCGAACCTAAGGGGCGCGGTCTCAGAGACGGCACCGTGTAGGTTCGAAGGGGGCAGGGGGCGCTGCCCCCGTCGCCTTGCGGCGACTCCCCCGCGGTACTTTCGGCAAAAGGAAAGCTGCGGGAAGATCCCCGGCTCAATCGTGGATCGACTGCCGCAGCCGGTCGAGATGGCCGTGCCGCAGGGCGTCGATATGGATCACGCCGGGCTGCACCGGGATTTCCGGCAGGTCGAGGATGCGGGCGATGGCGTAGCGGTGTTCGCCGCCGCCGCGGCGCAGGGCGCGGCCGTTGCGATCGATATGGACGAAGATGCCGCCGTGCTCGCGGCGGAAATATCCCGGCACTTCCGAGCGCGGCCGCAACCGGCGGCTGCGGCTCACCTCTTCGTACAGCCGGTCGATGCCGGCGTAGCGCCGCTTGAGGTCCTCGAGCGTGCGGCAGCCGTCGGATTCGCCGCGTTTGGCGATGTTTTGCAGGTGGCGCTCGTAGACGCCGGTGTCTTCCCAGGGTTTGCCCTCGAGGAAATGCAGCCGGCAGGCGATGTGTTTGAAGGAGTCTTCCAGCGGTTTGATCGACAGGTCCCAATCGCCGCCGCGGACCAGCCCGCTGTGGCGGCGGCGGAACTCGGGCGCGCCCTTGCCGGGGTCGGGGGCATAGGCGGCATGCACGTCTTGCAGCGGCACGAAGAGCGCCGCGTCCGAGAGCGGCGCCTGGTCGCGGAAGCGCAGGCGGTTGAGGATGTCGCGGACGAATTTCTGCGGCACCTTGGCTTCGAGCGCGCGAAGGAAATTGCCGGGCTTCAGGGGCGGATATTCGATAGGGGCCATCCGGCGCTCCGTTCAGGGTGGCGGCTGTGTAACGGATATGTGGCGGCGGTGTAAATATTCCAGCCCCGCGCGGGGTCAGCCCTGCGCCGCGATCGCCGTGCCCGCCGCATGGCCCGAGGCCCAGGCCCATTGGAAATTGTAGCCGCCGAGCCAGCCGGTCACATCCACCGCCTCGCCGATGGCATAGAGGCCCGGCAGGGCCTTGGCCTGCATGTCGCGCGAATTGAGCCCGTCTGTGTCGATGCCGCCCAGGGTGACCTCGGCGGTGCGATAGCCTTCGGAGCCGGTGGGCCTTTGGCGCCAGTCCGCGAGCGTGGCGCAGAGCGCGCGCAGGCGGCTGTCGGATTGATCGGCGAGGTTGCCGGCGAGGCCCAGCGGGGCGGCGAGGTGATCGACCAGCCGCGCCGGCAGGTGGCGCGCCAGGGCGGTGGTGAGGTTGACCCGGCCGGCCGCTTGCCGGGCGGCGCGCAGATCCTCGTAGAGCCCGGGCGGGGCGAGGCGCAGGGAAATCTCGTCGCCTTCGCGCCAGAAGGAGGAGGCTTGCAGGATCGCCGGCCCGGAGAGGCCGCGGTGGGTAAAGAGCAGCGCCTCGTCGAATCCGGTGCCATTGGCGGTGGCCGTGACCGGCAGCGAGACACCGGAGAGCGGCGCGAAGCGCTGGTCGGAGAAGGTCAGCGGCACCAGGGCGGGGCGGGTCTCGGTCACCGCTAGCCCGAATTGCCGGGCGAGGTCATAGGCCAGCCCGGTGGCGCCCATCTTGGGGATCGACTTGCCGCCGCTGGCCAGCACCAGGTTGCGGGCGGTGACCGCTGTGCGCTGCCCGTCCCGCTCGAGCACGACCGAGAAGCGGCTGCCGTCGTGGCGGACCCCGATGACGCTGGTGCCGAGCCAGAGCTCGGCCCCGGCGGCGCGCATCTCGGCCAGCAGCATCTCGACGATCTGGGTAGATTTGCCGTCGCAGAACAGCTGGCCCAGGGTCTTTTCATGCCAGGCGATGCCGTGGCGGTCGACCAGCTCGATGAAATCCCACTGGCTGTAGCGTTTCAGCGCGGATTTGCAGAAATGCGGGTTCTGCGACAGAAAGTTCTCGGGCCCGGTGTGCAGATTGGTGAAATTGCAGCGGCCGCCGCCGGAGATGCGGATCTTTTCGCCCGGCGCGCGGGCGTGATCGATGAGCAGCGTGCCGGGGCCGGCCCGGGCCGCGCACATCAGCCCGGCGGCGCCGGCGCCAAGTATGAGGGTGGTCACATCCATCCGCCAGCGGTGCCCCGAAACGCCGGCAAGCGCAAGGGCCGGCGCCGCGGCGTCACCCTGGGGGCTGGCGGGCGGGCCTTTTTCCTAGCCTTGTCCAAGGGTTTGCGGTAAACTTCGGCGCAGACCCCGATCAACGGGGCGTCCGAGGCAGATTGAGTGGCAGATTCCCATGACTGAGATGGTCTATGGCGCGGCTCCCGTGAGGGACGTCGAGCCTGTGCTCCCCAAGTGGTGGCGCACGATCGACAAGATGTCGATGTCCTTTATCCTGATCCTGTTCACCATCGGCATCCTGCTGGGCCTCGCGGCCTCGCCGCCGCTGGCGGCCAAGAACGGCTTCGAGCCGTTTCACTACGTCACCCGGCAGGCGGTGTTCGGCGGCGCGGCGCTGATGGCGATGCTGCTGACCTCGATGATGACGCCGGTCCTGGTGCGCCGGCTGGCGGTGGTGGGCTTTGCGCTGGCCTTTGTCGCGCTGGCCCTGCTGCCGGTGTTCGGCACCGATTTCGGCAAGGGGGCGGTGCGCTGGTACAGCCTCGGCTTTGCGGCGGTGCAGCCGTCGGAATTCCTCAAGCCCGGGTTCGTGGTTGCCGCCGCCTGGATGCTGGCCGCCAATCAGGAGATCAACGGCCCGCCGGGGCGGCTCTGGTCCTTCGGGCTCTGCCTGACCATCGTACTGATGCTGGCGCTGCAACCCGACTTCGGCCAGGCCTGCCTGGTGCTGTTCGGCTGGGGGGTGATGTATTTCGTCGCCGGCGCACCGATGCTCTTGCTGGTGGGCATCGCGCTCCTGGTGGTGCTGGCCGGCACCGTGGCCTATTCCAATTCCGAACATTTCGCCCGCCGTATCGACGGTTTCCTGACCGCCGATGTCGATCCGAACACCCAGCTGGGCTATGCCACAAATGCGATCCGCGAAGGCGGGTTTGTCGGCGTCGGCGTCGGCGAGGGCCAGGTCAAATGGTCGCTGCCCGACGCGCATACCGATTTCATCATCGCCGTGGCGGCCGAGGAATACGGGCTCGTCCTTGTGCTGGCGATCATCACACTCTATGCGGGTATCGTGCTTTCGTCGCTGCTGCGGTTGATGCGCGAGCGCGATCCCTTTATCCGGCTGGCCGGCACGGGGCTTGCCTGCATGTTCGGAGTTCAGGCCATGATCAACATGGGTGTCGCGGTGCGGCTTCTCCCGGCCAAGGGCATGACCCTGCCGTTTGTCAGCTACGGCGGCTCGTCGCTGATTGCCACCGGTATCGCGGTGGGCATGTTGCTGTCGTTCACCCGGACCCGGCCGCAGGGCGAAATCGGTGACATCCTGCGGAGCCGCGTCAGGTGAGCTTCGCCGCATGGCATAGGGGTTCGGAGTGATGGAGCGGCAGAGGCTACTCGTGATCGCGGCCGGCGGCACTGGCGGGCATATGTTCCCGGCGCAGTCGCTGGCGGAAGAGATGCTGTCTCGCGGCTGGCGGGTCAAGCTCTCGACCGATGCGCGCGGGGCACGGTATACCCAAGGCTTCCCCCATACGGTCGAGATCGATCAGATCAGCTCGGCCACCTTGGCCCGGGGCGGTCCTGCGGCCAAGGCGCTGGCGCCGCTGCGTATTCTGGGCGGGGTCTGTTCCGCCGTATTCGGCATGCTGCGCGACCGGCCCGACGTGGTGGTGGGCTTCGGCGGCTATCCGTCGATCCCGGCGCTCTCGGCGGCTTTCCTGCTGCGCCGGCCGCGGATGATCCACGAGCAGAACGGCATCCTCGGCAAGGTCAACACGCTGTTTGCCAAGCGCGTCGATGCCATGGCCTGCGGCACCTGGCCCACCGACCTGCCCGAGGGCGTCGCGGGCCATCACAGCGGCAACCCGGTGCGCGCCGCCATCCTCGAGCGCGCGGGGGCGAGCTATATCGCGCCCGGCGACTATCCGATGTCTATCCTGGTGATGGGCGGAAGCCAGGGCGCGCGCATCCTCTCGGACGTGGTTCCGCCGGCGATTGCCGGCCTGCCGATGAGCGTGCTGGAAAACGTCCGCGTCAGCCATCAGGCGCGCGGCGAAGACCATGAGCGCGTTGCGAAATTCTACGAAGACCACAATATCGACGCCGATGTGCAGCCGTTCTTTCAGGACGTGCCGCGGCGGATGTCGGAGGCGCAGCTGGTGATCAGCCGCGCCGGCGCCTCGTCGATCGCCGATCTCACGGTGATCGGCCGGCCGGCGATTCTGGTGCCCTATGCCCATGCCACCGGCGACCACCAGAGCGCCAATGCCCGCGGCATGGCCGAGGCCGGCGCGGCGGTGGTGGTGTCCGAGGGCGAACTGCACGTCGAGCCGCTGACCGCCACCATCCATGACATTCTGCGCCAGCCGGAAGAGGCCCGCCGCATGGCGATGGCCGCCCTGGCGCTTGGCAAACCCGATGCGGCCCGCGAATTGGCCGCGATGGTCGAGACGCTGGCCGGCGGCCAGAGTCCACAGCCCGGAAAGGACCCCGTATGAACGCTGCCGCCGCCACCAAACTGCCCACCGATGTCGGGCCGATCCATTTTGTCGGCATCGGCGGCATCGGCATGTCGGGCATCGCCGAAGTATTGCTCAATCTGGGCTACCGGGTGCAGGGCAGCGACCTCAAGGGCTCGAAGATCACCGAACGGCTCGCGGGCCTCGGCGCGAGCATCTTCACGGGGCAGGCGGCCGAGAACCTGGCCGAAGCCGAGGTCGTGGTGATCTCGACCGCGATCAAGCCGGGCAACCCCGAGCTCGACGAGGCCCGCGCCCAGGGCCTGCCGGTGGTGCGCCGGGCCGAGATGCTGGCCGAGCTGATGCGGCTCAAGTCGAACATCGCCATTGCCGGCACCCACGGCAAGACGACGACAACGACGATGATGGCCGAGCTGATGGTCGCCGGCGGTTTCGATCCGACGGTGGTCAACGGCGGCATCATTCATGCCTATGGCTCGAACGCGCGGATGGGGCAGGGCGAATGGATGGTGGTCGAGGCCGACGAAAGCGACGGCACCTTCAACCGCCTGCCGGCCACCATCGGCGTGGTCACCAATATCGACCCCGAGCACATGGAGCATTGGGGCGATTTCGACCGGTTGCGGCAGGGCTTTCTCGATTTCGTGTCGAACATTCCGTTTTACGGCCTCGCCGTCTGTTGCACCGATCACGAAGAAGTCCAGCGGCTGGTGGGCAAGGTCACCGACCGGCGGGTGGTGACCTATGGCTTCAACTCCCAGGCCGATGTCCGCGCGGTGAACCTGCATTACACGGGCGGGGTGGCACATTTCGACATCGCGCTTCAGGCCGAGGGGCTGATGATCGAGGGCTGCGCCTTGCCGATGCCGGGCGATCACAACGTCTCCAATGCGCTGAGCGCGGTTGCCGTCTGCCGGCACCTGGGCATGAAGACCGAAGAGATCCGCGCGGCGCTGGCAAATTTCGGTGGCGTCAACCGCCGGTTCACGAAAGTGGGCGAAGTCGACGGCGTGACGATCATCGACGACTACGGCCACCACCCGGTGGAAATCGCCGCCGTGCTGCGCGCGGCACGGCAGGCCAGCGACGGCCGGGTGATTGCCGTGCACCAGCCGCACCGCTATTCCCGGCTGTCCGATCTGTTCGAGGATTTCTGCGGCTGCTTCAACGAGGCCGATGTTGTGGCGATCGCCGATGTCTTTGCCGCCGGAGAAGATCCGATCCCCGGCGCCTCGCGCGATGACCTGGTGGCCGGGCTGCGCCGCCATGGCCACCGCCACGCCGCCGCGCTGGTCGGAGAAGAGGCGCTGGTCGATTTCGTGCGCGCGAATGCCGGGCCGGGCGACATCGTGGTCTGCCTCGGCGCCGGCACGATCACCGCCTGGGCCAATGCGCTGCCGAAGCAACTGGCGTCATGACGACCTCGTTGATCCTGGCCTGTCTCTGGGCGCTGGCGGCCAATCTTCTGGCGGCAATGCCCTCGCGCGACAATCACTGGCGCCGCGCCTATGGGCTGATTGCCGTTGGCGTGCCGCTGCTGGGCTATGTGACCTATCAGAACGGCCCCTGGGTCGGGCTCCTGGTGCTGATGGCCGGCATGAGCGTGCTGCGCTGGCCATTGGTCTACGTCACCCGCTGGATGCGGGGGCGGGTGCGGCGCGGCGCGTCGTAACACCAGCCCGGGTTTGCCGCGGCGGACCGGCGTTGCTAGGCTGGGGCCTGTCCTGCCAAGCCCCCGCAGAAAGGCGCGCCCATGGAGCCGGCACAGATCAGGATCATCCTCTTCGTGGCCGGGGTCGCCCTGGTGTCGGCGCTGCTCGGCTATCTTCTGATCCGAAAGCGGGTGTTCGTTGCCTTTTTCGGGCTGATCGTGGCGGCGCTGGCGGCCGGGGTGTATTTCATGCTGCTCGCCCGCGCCGGCCAGGGCTGGGATGCGCTGGGCTATTTTCTCATCGTCCTGCTGCTGGTGGCGCCGGCGATGGCGGGCCTGGGGATCGGCGGCGGGATCGCCTGGTGGCGCGGGCGCATGGCCCGGTGATCGCCCCTTTTCGTGGCGCGTGTTCCGTCTTATGACGGGGAAAACCCAAAGGGGCAGGCAATGGATGACCATTTTCACATGCCGCAGGTGCGCGGGCGGCTGACCGAAGGCCGGATGCTGGCCGATCTCACCTGGCTGCGCGTGGGCGGGCCGGCGGACTGGTTGTTCCAGCCGGCCGATGTCGCCGATCTGGCCGATTTCCTGCGTGATCTCCCGGAGGGGCTGCCGGTGTTTCCGATGGGCGTCGGGTCAAACCTGATTGTCCGCGACGGCGGCTTGCGCGCAGTGGTGATCCGCATGGGGCGCGGCTTCAACGGCATTTCCGTCGCGGGCAACCGGGTCACCGCCGGCGCTGCGGCGCTTGATGCCCATGTGGCGAAAAAGGCGGCCGAGGCCGGCGTCGATCTGACTTTCCTGCGCACCATTCCGGGCGCCATCGGGGGCGCAGTCCGGATGAACGCCGGCTGCTACGGCTCTTATATTGCGGATCATTTTGTCGAGGCCCAGGCGGTGACGCGGCAAGGCGAACAGGTCACGCTCACCGCCCGCGACCTGGATTTCCGCTACCGTCAGACTGATCTGCCCGAGGGCTGGGTGATCACCGGCGCCACATTCGAGGGCCCGCCGGGCGATCCCGAGGCGCTTGCGCAGAAAATGGCCGATCAACTGGCCAAACGCGACGCCTCGCAGCCCACCAAGGATCGCACGGCGGGCTCGACCTTTCGCAATCCGGCCGGGTTTTCCAGCACCGGCAAGGCGGACGACACCCATGATCTCAAGGCCTGGAAGCTGATCGACGACGCCGGGCTGCGCGGTTTCAGCATCGGCGGGGCGCAGATGAGCGAAAAACATTCCAACTTTCTGATCAATACCGGGGCGGCCACGGCGCAGGATCTGGAAACGCTGGGCGAGGAAGTGCGAAAAAGGGTTTTTCAAACCAGTGGAATAGAGCTACACTGGGAAATCATGCGGGTCGGCGAAAAAGCCTGATCCGCCAAGGCCGAAACGGCCCGCCCAGAGTACCGAATCCCGACAGGGGTCGGGGCGGCTGAGGCAAGAACCGGCAGGTTCATCATAAAAACGCGCCGAAACGGCGCAAAACAAACGAGGACCGGGCAGGTCCAGACAAGTTGAGGCACGAGTGGGCATGTCGAGCAGGGCAGGCTCCCGAGTAGCGGTGTTGATGGGTGGCCCTTCTGCCGAGCGCGAAGTGTCACTGTCTTCCGGGCGCGAATGCGCCAAGGCGCTCAGGAGCGAAGGCTTTGAAGTCGTTGAAATAGATGCCGGGCCGGATCTGGCCGCGCGGCTCGCCGAGGCGCAGCCCGACGTTGTCTTCAACGCGCTGCACGGCCGTTGGGGCGAAGATGGCTGCGTGCAGGGCCTGCTGGAGTGGCTGCATCTGCCCTATACCCATTCCGGCGTGCTGGCCTCGGCGCTGGCGATGGACAAGCAGCGTTCGAAAGAGGTCTATCGCGCCGCCGGGCTGCCGGTGGTCGACAGCGTGATCGCCACCGCCGCCGAGGTGCGCCAGCGTCACGTTCTGCCCCCGCCCTACGTGGTCAAACCCAACAACGAAGGCTCTTCGGTGGGCGTCTACCTGATCGACGCGGAAAACAACGGCCCGCCGCAGCTCTCTGACGACATGCCGGAAGAGGTGATGGTCGAGGCCTTTGCGCCGGGCCGTGAGCTGACCACCACGGTTATGGGCGCCGGAGAGAACGATCCTGGGGCGCTGGCGGTGACCGATATCCTGACCACCGGCTGGTATGACTACGACGCCAAGTACAAGGAAGGCGGATCGCGCCACGTGGTGCCTGCCGACATCCCGCAGGAGATCGCCGACGCCTGTCTCGACTACGCCCTGCGCGCCCATGTGGCGCTGGGCTGTCGCGGGGTGAGCCGCACCGATTTCCGCTGGGACGAGGGCAGGGGGCTTGCCGGGCTGATCCTGCTCGAGACCAACACCCAGCCCGGCATGACACCGACCTCGCTGGTCCCCGAACAGGCGGCGCATCAGGGGATCGATTTCGGCAGGCTCTGCGCCTGGATGGTGGAGGATGCGTCATGCCACCGCTGAACGAGCCCCCCCGCAGCCGCATCCACCGCGCCTATCACCCGGCCCATGGCGGCCCCGAGCCGAAGCCCTTGCCGCACCCCGCGCCGCGCCCCAAGGCCGATCCGGCGCCCTCGCGCTGGGCCTACCGGATGCAGCGGCTGATGCTGACGCCGCTGTTTCGCCAGGGGCTGCGCCTCGGTCTGCCGTTGGCGGCGGCCTTTCTGATCGGCAGTATCTATTTCGCCAGCGACACCCGCCGCGAGGCCTTCAACCAGACCCTGAGCGACATGCGCGACGCCATCGAGCAGCGCGAGGAATTCATGGTCAAGCTGATGCAGGTCGACGGTGCCGGCGAAGAGGTGGCGCAGGACATCCGGGAAATCCTGCCGGTGGAATTCCCGGTTTCCTCCTTCCATCTCGAGCTCGACCACATGCGCGACACCATTGCCGGTCTCGACGCGGTGGAGCGGGTCAGCCTCAGGATCAAACCCGGCGGCGTTCTTCAGGTCGACGTGACCGAGCGCATTCCGGCGGTGGTCTGGCGCTCGGCGCAGGGGCTCGAGCTTCTGGACGACGGCGGGTTTCGCGTGGCGCAGCTGAAAAGCCGCTACGACCGGCTCGACCTGCCGGTGATCGCCGGCGCCGACGCCGACAAACACGTGGACGAGGCGCTGCGCCTGATCTCGGCGGCGGCGCCGGTCTCGGGGCGGCTGCGCGGGCTCGAGCGGATCGGCCAGCGGCGCTGGGATGTGGTGCTGGATCGCGGTCAGCGCATCCTCTTGCCCGAAGACAAGCCGGTGCAGACGCTCGAGCGGGTTCTGGCGCTCGATTCCATCACGCCGAACGGCATGCTGGAGCGCGACCTCGCGGTTGTCGACATGCGGCTGGCGCGCCGGCCCACCATTAGACTGAATACCAACGCGGTCGAAGAACTGCGGAAAATCAAGGCAGACGAGCTTGGAGTGACGTCACGATGATCGAGCTGTACGAATCCCAACGCGCGATGCGCAACATGCGCAAGGCGGCCATGCAACGTGGCGTGATTGCCATCCTCGACGTCGGCAGCGCCAAGATCGCCTGCCTCGTCCTGCGCTTTGACGGCACCGAAAAGGTCTCGGACGCCGGTGTCGGATCGCTCGCGGGGCAAAGCGGGTTCCGCGTGATCGGTGCCGCCACCACCCGTTCGCGCGGCGTGCGCTTCGGCGAGATCGCGGCGATGGGCGAGACCGAGCGGGCGATCCGCACCGCGCTGCAATCGGCGCAGAAAATGGCCGGCATCCGGGTGGATCACGTGATCGCCTGTTTCTCGGGCGCCGAGCCGCGCTCTTACGGGCTGGCCGGCCAGGTCGAGGTGCATGGCCAGACCGTGGATGAGCAGGACGTGGCCCGGGTGCTGTCGGCCTGCGACGTGCCCGATTTCGGCCACGGCCGCGAGGTGCTGCACGCCCAGCCGGTGAATTTCGCGCTCGATCACCGCTCGGGCCTCTCCGATCCGCGCGGTCAGATCGGCCATACGCTCTCGACCGACATGCACATGCTGACCGTCGACGGCCAGGCGATCCAGAACCTGGCGCATTGCGTCAAACGCTGCGATCTGGAACTCGCCGGCCTGGCCTCTTCGGCGTATGTCGGCGGCATCGCCGCGCTGGTCGAGGACGAACAGCAGCTTGGCGCGGCCTGCATCGACATGGGCGGCGGGTCGACCGGCATATCGATCTTCATGAAGAAACACATGATCTACACCGATGCGGTGCGCATGGGCGGCGATCACGTCACCTCGGACATTTCGATGGGCTTGCAGGTGCCGATGGCCATGGCCGAACGCATCAAGACCGTGCATGGCGGGCTGGTCGCCACCGGTATGGACGACCGCGAGATGATCGGCATCGGCGGCGAGACCGGCGATTGGGAACATGACCGCCGCACCGCCAGCCGGGCCGAGCTGATCGGCATCATGCGGCCGCGGGTCGAGGAGATCCTCGAAGAAGTGCGGGTGCGGCTCGATGCGGCGGGTTTCGAACATCTGCCCAGCCAGCAGATCGTGCTCACCGGCGGCGCCAGCCAGATCCCCGGGCTCGATGCCCTGGCCAGCCGCATCCTGGGCCACCAGGTCCGCCTGGGGCGGCCTCTACGCGTCCACGGGCTGCCGCAGGCGGTCACCGGGCCGGGCTTTTCCGCGGCGGTGGGGCTCAGCCTCTTTGCGGCCCATCCGCAAGACGAATGGTGGGATTTCGACCTGCCGGTCGATCGCTATCCGGCGCGGTCGCTCAAACGCGCGGTGAAGTGGTTCCGCGACAACTGGTAGGCGCCGAAGCGGCGCAGATTTGTGGACGATTCTACGGAGAAGGTGGCCCGTATCGGGGCCGCCTAGTGGGCGTTGCACAGCAATTCCGCCATATCTGGCGCGCTCTCCGAGATCGGGGCGGATGTGGCAATTTTTTGCCCACATTTTGCGGCGTTTCCGGGTTTTTTACGTGACGCCCGGGTATCGCTCCGTCATAATGGGGGGTAATAGGCAGCAAAATGCCCGGGCAGGGCATGACAAGCAGGCGGACAAGGCGGACAGTTATGACATTGAATCTTTCGGTACCCGGACACGATGAACTGCGGCCCCGCATCACGGTCTTCGGCGTGGGCGGTGCAGGCGGTAACGCGGTCAACAACATGATCGAGAAGCAGCTCGAAGGCGTCGAATTCGTGGTTGCCAACACCGATGCGCAGGCATTGCAGCAATCCAACGCCGAGGCCCGCGTCCAGCTGGGCGTGAAGGTCACCGAGGGGCTGGGCGCCGGCGCCAAGGCGACCATCGGCGCCGCCGCGGCCGAGGAAAGCATCGAACAGATCGTCGATCACCTGGCCGGCGCGCATATGTGTTTCATCACCGCCGGCATGGGCGGCGGCACCGGCACCGGCGCCGCGCCGATCATCGCACAGGCGGCGCGCGAACTGGGTGTTCTGACCGTCGGCGTGGTCACCAAGCCGTTCCAGTTCGAGGGCTCGAAGCGGATGCGCCAGGCCGAGGACGGCGTCGAGGCGCTGCAAAAGGTCGTCGATACGCTGATCATCATTCCCAACCAGAACCTGTTCCGGCTGGCGAATGAAAAGACCACCTTCACCGATGCCTTCTCGATGGCCGACGATGTGCTCTATCAGGGCGTCAAGGGCGTGACCGACCTGATGGTGCGCCCGGGCCTGATCAACCTCGACTTTGCCGACGTCCGTGCGGTGATGGACGAGATGGGCAAGGCGATGATGGGCACCGGCGAGGCCGATGGCGAGGATCGGGCGATCCAGGCCGCCGAGAAGGCGATCGCCAACCCGCTGCTCGACGAAATCTCGCTGCGCGGCGCCAAGGGCGTGCTGATCAACATCACCGGCGGCACCGACCTGACGCTGTTCGAGCTGGACGAGGCAGCCAACCGCATCCGCGAGGAAGTGGACGCGGACGCCAACATCATCGTCGGCTCGACCCTCGACGACGCGATGCAGGGCCAGATGCGCGTGAGCGTCGTCGCCACCGGCATCGACGCCTCGGGCGTGCAGCATGACATCCCCGTGCCGCGCCGGTCGCTGGCCGAGCCGCTCAAGCAGGTTCCGGCCGCCGAAGAGCAGACCGAGGAGCAGGCGGTTGCCGCCCGCGCCGAAGAACCGCAGCAGCCGGTCTACCAGGAGGCCGAGCCGCAGGTCGCCGCCGCCGAAGAGCCCTCGCTCTTCGAAAGCTTCGAGCCGCGCGTCGAAGAGACCGCAGAAGACGACCTGCCGCCGCCGGCTTATCAGCCCGAGGTGCAGCAGTTCGAGCCGCGCGCCCAGCACAGCCCGCAATACGAGGACGACGAGGCCGAAAGCTTCGTGGCGCCCAAGGCCCCCGCGGCCGGCACCCCGTCGCCCGAAGCCATGGCCCGCCTTCAGGCCGCCGCCGCCCGCGCCGGGGGAGGCTTCCCCAAGGAGCAGCAGGCCGCCCCGCAAGAGCCGGCCGAGGTCGAGCGCCCGCGCTTCGGCATCAACTCGCTGATCGGCCGGATGACCGGCAACAGCCAGGACGGGCAGGGGCAGCAAACCGCACGTCGCCAGCAGCCGCCAGTGCAATCGCCCGCGACGAATTACGCGCCCGAGCCGCAGGCCGACCCCGAGCAGGAGCGGATCGAAATTCCCGCCTTCCTGCGCCGTCAGGCCAACTGATCACCGCCCTCGCAAGAGGCCGGCCAAGGGCTCCCGCAAGGGGGCCCTTTTGCGATTCCAGCCGCCGGCAGGGGGCTGGATCACGTGGCATTTTGCCGGTTGAAGTGTTAACATTCCGCTACGGAAAGGCGTTTCGGATCACCGGAATTTATGTCACGGCCGCTGAAATAAGGCCCGTTTCCGGTCACGTTCGACCCTGAAATGGCCTGTGGATGGCTTGATTTATAGTCCTTTATTCAACCACTTACATGACAAACGCGGGTTTCCGCCTGCTGTGTGACGGTTATGTTTCATAGCGTTGCAATACGTTATTTGAGCATCTCCGCCCGAGATCCTAATTCCCTTTCATCGCCGGCTCGCAGTGGGGAACCGCCGGCTCACGCACACCAGACTCTCCACTGCACGCTCGGGCACAGCGCCCGCCGCGACGATGAAGCCGAAAGGAAGACCATGCAGGCCACGATTAAGAATACAGTCCGTTTCGACGGTGTCGGCCTGCACTCGGGCCGTCCGGTCCGCATGGTGATCTCTCCGGCCTCTGCCGGCTATGGCATCTGGTTCAAACGCACCGACATCCGGTTTGGCGATGCCATGGTTCCGGCCCGCTGGGACGCGGTCGACCGGTCGCCGCTCTGCACCCGCATCCGCAATGCCGCTGGCGTCGAGGTCAGCACTATCGAACATGTGATGGCCGCGCTTGCCGGCTGTGGCATCCACAACGCCCTGATCGAGATTGACGGCCCCGAAGTGCCGATCCTCGACGGCTCGGCCGCGCCCTTTGTCGATGCAATTTTGGGCCGTGGCATCCGCCGCCTCGACACGCCGGTGATGGCGATCAAGGTCGACAAGACGGTGACCGTGGAAACCGACAGTGGCTGGGCCCGCCTGTCGCCCGCCGACACATTCACCATGTCGTTCCACATCGATTTCACCGATGCCGCAATCGGCAGCCAGGACAAGCGCCTGGTGCTGTCCAACGGCACCTTCGTGCGCGAGCTTTGTGACAGCCGCACCTTCTGCCGCCAGGCCGACGTCGATGCCATGCGCGCCAATGGCCTGGCCCTCGGCGGCACGCTGGAAAACGCGGTGGTGGTCGATGGCGACAAGGTGCTCAGCCCCGGCGGGCTGCGTCACAGCGACGAGCCGGTGCGCCACAAGATGCTGGACGCCCTGGGCGATCTGGCCCTCGCCGGGGCGCCGATCCTTGGCCATTACACCGGCCACCGCGCCGGCCACTCGATGACCAACATGCTGCTGCATGCACTGTTCAACACCCCCGGCGCCCTGCGTCTGGTCGAGGTTGACGGCGCCGATGCGGCGCGTCTGCCCGGTGTCGGCGTGGTTCCGCAGGACATGCCCGCCGTGGCGTGAAATCCGCGATCGCCGGTTTTTGCGCCCGCCTCGTCTTGGCGGGCGTTTCCATCTCAGACGATGTGTCGTATGCCCTTTCAGAGACTTAACGCTTCGTGTTAGGACGTGACGCAACCCGGGCCGCGCAACAGGCGGGATCGATCCGGGATCTTGGGTGAGGAAGTGACAGGCATGACGGGCGACAGACCGCTGAAAGGCAGGACATCGCGGGCCATCGCTATTGCGCTGGTGGCTGGTCTCACGCTGGCAAGCTGCTCCGGCGGCACGTTCCGCAACGCCCGTGGCAACATCGGTTTCGGCGACACGCCGATCGAGGCCTATACCGCCGAACAGATCTATGAGCGCGGCGAATACGAGCTCGAGCGCAATGCCTATGGCGAGGCGGCAGAGTTCTTTTCCGAGATCGAGCGGCTCTATCCCTATTCCGAATGGGCCAAGCGGGCGCTGATCATGCAGGCCTTTGCCCATCACAAGGACAAGGAATACGAAGAGGCGCGCGCGGTGGCGCAGCGCTATGTCGATTTCTATCCGGCCGATGACGATGCAGCTTATGCCCAGTACCTTCTGGCGCTGTCCTACTACGATCAGATCGACGAGGTCGGCCGCGACCAGGGCCTGACCTTCCAGGCGCTGCAAGCGCTGCGCACGGTAATCGAACGGTATCCCGACAGCGGCTATGCCCGCTCGGCAATCCTGAAATTCGACCTCGCCTTCGATCATCTTGCGGGCAAGGAGATGGAAATCGGGCGCTATTATCTCAAGCGCAAGCATTACACTTCGGCGATCAACCGCTTCCGCGTGGTGGTCGAGGATTTCCAGACCACCACCCACACCGCCGAGGCGCTGCACCGTCTGGTCGAGAGCTATCTCTCGCTGGGTCTCACCCGCGAGGCCCAGACCGCCGGCGCGATTCTCGGCTACAACTACCAGTCCACCGAATGGTACGAAGACAGCTATCGTCTGCTGACCGGGCAGGGGCTGGAACCCGAGGTCTTTGACGGCACCTGGCTGGGGGCCATCTATCGGCAGATGGTCAAAGGTGAATGGCTGTAAGTCATCGGTGGGAACACGTCTCGCGCCACGGAGCATCTGATGCTGCGCACGCTTGATATCCGCGATATGCTGATCATCGATCACCTCGAGCTGGCCTTTCAGCCGGGGTTGAACGTACTCACCGGTGAAACCGGCGCCGGCAAGTCGATCCTGCTGGATTCGCTGGGCTTCGTGCTGGGCTGGCGCGGCCGGGCCGAGCTGGTGCGCGCCGGGGCCAAACAGGGCGAGGTGGTGGCCGAATTCGACCTGCCGCCGGGCCATGCCGCTTTTGCGGTGCTGGAAGAGGCCGGCCTGCCGGTCACGGACGAACTGATCCTGCGCCGGGTCAACACCGCCGAGGGCCGCAAGACCGCCTGGGTCAACGATCGCCGCTGTTCGGGCGAGGTGCTGCGGCAGCTCTCGGAGACGCTGGTGGAACTGCACGGCCAGCACGATGACAGGGGGCTGCTCAACCCGCGTGGCCACCGCCGCATCCTCGATGCCTTTGCCGGGGTCGAGGCCGAGCTGGCGGCCACCCGCGGCGCCTGGAAAGCACTTTCGCAGGCCCGCAAGGCGCTGACCGGGGCCGAAACCGCGCTGGCCGCTATGCGCGAGGAAGAGGATTTCCTGCGCCATGCGGTGGGCGAGCTGGACGCGCTGTCGCCGCAGCCCGGCGAGGATGCCGAACTGGATGCCAAGCGCCGGATGATGCAGCAATCCGAGCGCATCCGCGAAGACATCCAGCGGGCCGGGCAGGCGCTGGGCAATGACGGGGCCGAGGGGGCGATGGGCGACGCCATGCGCTGGCTCGACGGGGTGGCCGACCGCGCCGAAGGCCGGCTCGACGCGCCGCTGGCGGCTCTGGGCCGGGCGATGGAAGAACTCGACCAGGCCGCGCGCGGCGTCGAAGAGACCCTTGAGGCGCTGGCCTTCAACCCGCATGAGCTGGAAGAGGCCGAAGAGCGGCTTTTTGCCATCCGGGGCCTCGCGCGCAAGCATCAGGTGACCTCCGAGGAACTGCCCGATCTGGCCGAGACCCTATCGGCCAAGCTCGCCCGGCTCGATGCCGGCGATGCCGGGATTGCCGATCTGCGCAAGGCGGCGACCGAGGCAGAAGCCAGCTATGACGCCGCCGCCGACGCGCTGTCCCGGGCCCGGCAGACCGCCGCACTGCGGCTCGACGCGGCGGTCACCGCCGAGCTGGCGCCGCTCAAGATGGAGCGCGCGGTCTTTGCCACCCGGATCACCGAAGACCCGGCCGGCCCGGAGGGCCGCGATGCCGTGGCCTTTACCGTCGCGACCAACCGGGGCGCCCCGGCCGGACCGATCGGCAAGATCGCCTCGGGCGGCGAATTGAGCCGGTTCCTGCTGGCGCTCAAGGTCTGCCTGGCCGAGGGCAATTCCGGTGTCACGCTGATTTTCGACGAGATCGACCGCGGCGTCGGCGGCGCCACCGCCGATGCGGTGGGCCGTCGGCTGGCGGCGCTGGCCGCCGAGGGGCAGGTGCTTGTCGTTACCCATTCGCCGCAGGTCGCGGCGCTTGGCGCGCATCACTGGCGGGTCGAGAAACGCGTGGCGGCGGAACAGACCCTCTCCAGCGTCGTGCCGCTCGATGCCGGCGACCGGGTTGACGAGATCGCCCGCATGGTTGCCGGCGACACGGTGACCGACGAGGCGCGCGCCGCCGCCCGGGCGCTGCTCGCGGGATAGCCAAACCGGCCCTGCGGGTGCTGCCTCAATCGCCCTGCGGCACCAGCTTGCCCGGGTTGAGGATGTTCTTCGGATCAAGTGCCCGCTTGATATCGCCCATCACCTGCCAGCCGTCGCCATGTTCGGCCGGCATGAAGTCCAGCTTGCCCATGCCGACACCGTGTTCCCCCGTCGAGGTGCCGCCCAGGGCGAGCGCCCGCCGCACCATCCGGTCCGAGAGCGCGCGCGCCTCTTCGAGTTCTTCGGGGCGGCTCTCGTCGATCAGCAGCACCGCATGGAAATTGCCATCGCCCACATGGCCGAGGATCGGCCCGGGGATCGTGCCCGCGGCGATATCCGCCTGGGTCGCCTCCACCGCCTCGGCCAGCCGCGAGATCGGCACGCAGATGTCGGTGACCAGCGCCCGCGCGCCCCGGCGCGTGGCGAGAATGGCGTAAAAGGCGTTGTGCCGCATCGCCCAGAGCGCCTTGCGCTCCTCGGGCTTTACCGACCAGTCGAAACCCAGCGCGCCATGGTCGGCCGCGATTTCGCCGAAAAGGCGCGATTGTTCGGCCACCGCCGCCTCGGAGCCGTGGAATTCCAGCAGCAGATGCGGCAGCAGCGGCAAGTCCATCCCGGCATAGGCATTCACCGCCGCCGCGCTGGCGGCATCGAGAAACTCGATCCGCGCCATCGGCAGGCCGAGCTGGATGGTGTCGGTCACCGCCGCCACTGCCGCGCCCATGTCGGGAAAGGCGCAGACCCCGGCGCTGATCGCCTCGGGCTGGCCGTGCAGCCGCAGCGTCAGCTCGGTGATCAGCCCCAGCGTGCCCTCGCTGCCCACCATCAGCCCGGTCAGATCGAAGCCGGCCGCGGATTTGCGCGCCCGCGTGCCGGTGCGGATCACCCGGCCGTCGGCCAGCACCACCTCGAGCGCCAGCACATTGTCGCGCATCGTGCCATAGCGCACCGCCGTGGTGCCGCTGGCGCGGGTCGCCGCCATGCCGCCAAGCGCCGCATTGGCGCCGGGATCGACCGGAAAGAACAGCCCCGTGGCGCGCAGCTCCTCGTTCAGCGCCTCGCGGGTCAGCCCGGGCTGGACGGTGACGTCCATGTCCTCCGGCCGCAGCGCGACAAGCCGCGCCATGCGCGAGAAATCCACCACCACGCCGCCCCGCACGGCGAGCGAATGCCCCTCGAGCGAGGTGCCGGTGCCCCAGGCCACCACCGGCAGCTCATGCGCGGCGCAGATCGCCACCAGTTTCGAGACTTCTTCGGTGCTTTGCGGATAGGCCACCGCATCGGGCAGCATCGGGGCAAAATAGCTCTCCGAGCGGCCATGCAGGGCCAGATCCGACTTGGACAGAGACAATCTCTGGCCTAACAAGGACTTGAGTGCCGTAATGGCCTTGTCGTCCTGCGCCCTTTGTCTGGTCATGGTTTCGCCCCTGATCTCGGAAATCGCGCATATCTACCGCAGCGGCTCAGGCGCGCAAAGACGTGATCGAACGATATGGCAAATACCGATAGAAATCCCGCCATTCGCCAGCTGCGCGAGATGCGCGCGGTGTTCGATCGCGGCTGGCAGCTGCTGCGCCATCGCGGGCCCAGCCAGATCCAGTTCTGGTTCATCGCCCTGATGATCGGCATCGCCGCCGGTTTCGCGGCGCTGTTGTTCCGCCGGGCGATCGAATGGCTACAGGCCACGCTCTACGGCACCGACGACATCACCCAGCTGCACACCTTCGCCAATTCGCTCGACTGGTTCTGGGTGCTGATCATCCCCATGGGCGGCGGCGTGACCGTGGGGCTGATCCTGTATTTCTTTACCGATGACGGCCGGGTCCGCGCGGTGGCCGACGTGATCGAGGGCGCGGCGCTGAATGACGGGCGGGTCGAGAAAAAGGCCGGCCTCGCCTCGGCCGCCTCGTCGCTGATCACCCTGTCGACCGGCGGCTCGACGGGGCGCGAAGGTCCCGTGGTGCATATCGCCGCGATGATCTCGTCCTGGGTGTCCAACGTATTGCATGCCGATGGCATCACCGGCCGCGATCTGCTGGGCTGCGCCGTGGCGGCGGCGGTTTCCGCCAGTTTCAACGCCCCCATCGCCGGCGCGCTCTTTGCGCTCGAGGTGGTGCTGCGCCATTTCGCCCTGCACAGTTTCGCCCCCATTGTCGTGGCCTCGGCCGCCGGCACGGTGATCAACCGGCTGGCCTTTGGCGATGTCACCGAATTCACGCTGCCCGGCACCACCGCGCTCGAGTTCTACCTCGAACTGCCGGCCTTCCTGATCCTCGGGCTGGTCTGCGGGCTGGTCTCGGTGATCATGATCCGCGGCATCTTCTGGGCCGACGATCTGGAAAGTCGGATCCAGAGCCGCATCGGCCTGCCGTACTGGATACGCCCGATGCTGGCCGGGGCGATCCTCGGCGGCATGGCGATCTTCTTTCCGCATATCATCGGCGTCGGCTACGAGACCACCTCGCTGGCGCTGACCGGCCAGCTCCTGCTCTGGCAGGCGGTGGTCTATGCGGTGATCAAGGTTCTGGCCGTCGCGGTCACCATGGCCGGCCGCATGGGCGGCGGCATGTTCTCGCCCTCGCTGATGGTGGGGGCGCTGACCGGGCTGGCCTTCGGGCTGATCGCCACCTCGCTGTTTCCCGAGCAATCCGGCGCCTTCACCCTCTATGCGCTGGCCGGCATGGGGGCGGTGGCGGCGGCGGTGCTGGGCGCGCCGATCTCGACCACGCTGATCGTCTTCGAGCTGACCGGCGACTGGCAGACCGGGCTGGCGGTGATGGTTTCGGTCTCGATGTCCACCGCGCTGGCCTCACGGCTGGTCGACCGGTCGTTCTTCCTGACCCAGCTGGAACGCCGCGGGGTGCATCTGGCGGCGGGCCCGCAAGCCTATCTGTTGGCGATGTTCCGGGTGGCCCAGGTGATGCGGCCGATGGACGACCCCCAGGCCCCCTCGGAAGCCACCTGCTGGGAGATGGTGGAAACCGGCGTCTATCTCAACGCCAGTGCCACGCTGGAAACCGCCCTTCCCATGTTCGAGACCTCGGGCGTCGCATTCCTGCCGGTGGTGGCGATCCGTGGCGAAGGCCAGCCGCCCGAATTGCGCGGCGCGCTGTTCCACGTCGACGCGCTCAAGGCCTACAACCGCGCGCTCGCCGCCACGGCGGAAGAGGAACACAGCTAGCCGGCGCTCAGAGCTCTTCGATCTGAAGGTAATCGCCGGGCTGAAAGGCCAGATATCCCTTGATCGCCGCCGCGGCCTCCTTGGGGTCCTCATAAGACCAGACCACATCGGTCAGGGTCCGGTTCTTGGCCTCGATCGAATAATAGCTGGCCGTGCCCTTGTGCGGGCAGGTGGTGACGGTCTCGGAGGGTTCAAGAAAGGCCATGGCGATGTCGCTGCGCGGGAAATAGATCACCGGCTTGTGGCCGTCTTCGAGCAGTTCCAGCGCATTGCTGCTTTCGCCCAGCACGGCGCCGCTGGCACGCACCACCCATTTGCCTTCGGCCTTCACGATCCTGATCGTCATCTCACTCTCCCCAATACGGCGTCCACATAAGATCGCCCGAACATGGCCCGGGCGGTGTAACAGCCTTGTGTCAGATTTCTGCGGTTGCGGCATCCAACCACATCGCCGCCCGCTTGCCCAGCCTTGGCCGCAACATGTGTCGGCAGGTCGCATGATACTGGTTCAGCCAGTCCCGTTCCTCCGCCGTCAGGCGCTCGGCCAGGATCAGCCGCCGGTCGATCGGCACCCAGGTCAGCGTTTCCCAGTCCAGCATCTCCTTGACCGTGCCTTCGGGCAGGGGGGCGGCCTTGCGGACGGCCATCAGGTTCTCGATCCGGATGCCGAAAGCGCCCTCCTTGTAGAACCCGGGCTCGTTCGACAGGATCATGCCCTCGCGCAGCTTTTCCATCCCGGTGCGCGCCAGCCTCTGCGGTCCTTCGTGCACACAGAGATAGGCGCCGACCCCGTGGCCGGTGCCATGGCCGTAATCCTGCCCGGCCATCCACAGCGGCATCCGCGCCAGCGCATCCAGATCGCGCCCCGACAGCCCCTCGGGCCAGCGCGCCCGGCTCATGGCGATCATGCCTTGCAGCACCCGGGTAAAGGCCGCCTGCGCCGCCTCCGGCGCGGCGCCGATCGCCAGGGTCCGGGTGATATCCGTCGTACCGTCCAGATACTGCCCGCCGCTGTCGATCAGCAAAAGCTCGCCATCGGCCAGCTTGCGGTTGCTTTCCTCGCTGACCCGGTAATGCACGATGGCGCCGTTCGGACCCGATCCGCTGATCGTCTCGAACGAGATATCGAGCAGCGCCCCGGTGTCCCGGCGAAACCCTTCCAGCGCCGTCACCACGTCGATCTCGGTCAGATCGCCCGGTGCGGTCTCTTCCAGCCAGGCGAGAAACTCGCACATCGCCACCGCGTCGCGCTCATGTGCGGCCCGCATCCCGGCCAGCTCCTTGTCGGTCTTGCAGGCCTTGGGCAGCACGCAGGGGTCGCGGCCCTCGATCACCTCGGCGCGGATCGCATCGACCACCGCCAACGGCACCGACTCCGGATCGATCAGCACCGGCCCCTCCAGCGCCTCAAGCGCCGCGGCAAAGCCCTCGGGTGGATGACAACGCACCTCGGGGCCGAGATCGACCTCGGAGAGCTTCCCGGCGGCCATGAAGAGATCGACAGTGCCATCGTCGAACAGCAGTGCGAAGCCATGCGCCACCGGGTTGCGCGGAATGTCGCCGCCGCGAATGTTCAGCAGCCAGCAGAGCGAATCCGGCAGGGTGATCACGGCCACACCCGCCCCCAGACCGCGCATGTCCTCGGCCAGCGCCGCCCGCTTGTCGGCCGAGCTGCGCCCGGCCAGCGCATCGGGATGCGTCCTCACCGGCGCCATCGGCGGCCCCGGCTGATCCGGCCAGATCCGGTCCACCAGGTTCCCGACCCGCGACAGCGCCACGCCGGAGCCTTTCAGCCCCGCCTCCAGCGCCCGCTGCTGTTTCAGCGTGTGCAGCCAGGGATCGATGCCCAGCGCGCCCTCGGGCAGATGCTCCCGGATCCAGGCCGCCGGCTGCACCTCGGGCCAGTCCACCGGGGTGAACTCCGCCGCCAATTGCTGGCGCGCCTGCACCCGGTAGCGGCCGTCGACAAAGACGCCGGCCGCCTCCGCCAGCACCACCGCGGCGCCGGCCGAGCCGGTGAAACCGGTGAGCCAGGCCAGCCGGTCATCGCGCGGCGCCACATATTCGCCCTGATGCGCATCCGCCTTGGGCACGACAAATCCGGCCAGCCCCTGATCCGCCATCACCTTGCGCAGCGCCGCCAGCCGCGGCGGGCCCTGTTCGGGCCGGGCCGTTACCTCGAAGGATTGAAACATCGTGCTTCCCAGTTCTTCCTCTTGCCGAAAATACTCTCGGGGGAGTCGCCAAAGGCGACGGGGGCAGAGCCCCCAGGCGCCCCACGCCGGCCCGCGCGGCGCGCCGTCAGCTGGCCTTGCGAATTCCCATCACCCGGGCGCGGGCCCGCGGATCGGTGTCGAAGAGCGCCGCCAGCTGCTCGGTCATCGCACCGGCCAGCTGTTCGACATCGGTGATCGTCACCGCCCGGTCGTAATAGCGTGTCACGTCGTGGCCGATACCGATCGCCAGAAGCTCGACGGCGCGGCGCCGCTCGACCATGGCGATCACGTCGCGCAGGTGTTTCTCGAGGAAATTCGCCGGGTTCACCGAGAGCGTCGAATCGTCGACCGGCGCGCCATCGGAGATCACCATGAGGATCTTGCGCGCCTCGGGCCGGTGGATCATCCGGCGATGCGCCCATTCCAGCGCCTCGCCGTCGATGTTCTCCTTCAACAGCCCTTCCTTCATCATCAGCCCGAGGTTGGGCCGCGCCCTGCGCCAGGGCGCATCGGCGCCCTTGTAGACGATGTGGCGCAGGTCGTTGAGCCGTCCGGGCTGCTGCGCCCGGCCTTCGCCCAGCCATTTCTCGCGGCTCAGACCGCCTTTCCACGCCCGGGTGGTGAAGCCGAGGATCTCGACCTTGACCGAACAGCGCTCCAGCGTGCGGGCCAGCACATCGGCACAGATCGCCGCGATTGAGATCGGCCGGCCGCGCATCGAGCCGGAATTGTCCAGCAGCAGCGTCACCACCGTGTCGCGGAACTCGGTGTCCTTTTCCACCTTGAACGACAGCGGCGTCGTCGGATTGGCCACCACCCGCGCCAGCCGCCCGGCGTCGAGGATGCCTTCCTCGAGGTCGAATTCCCAGGACCGGCTCTGCTGCGCCTGAAGCCGGCGTTGCAGCTTGTTGGCGAGGCGGCTGACCGCGCCTTTCAGAGGCTCGAGCTGCTGGTCGAGATAGGCGCGCAGCCGTTCCAGCTCGGCCGGATCGGCGAGCTCCTCGGCGTGGATTTCCTCGTCGAACTCGGTCGCGAAGACGGTGTAATCCGGGTCGGCCTCCGAGACCGGTGCCGGGGTCGGCGGCTCCAGCGGCGCCTCGCCCTCGGGCAGTTCGGTCTCTTCGCCGGCTTCGGTGTCGGACATGTCGTCCATCGTCACCTGCGCCTGGCTCGGATCCTGCTGGTCTTCCTGGCTCTGTTCCGGGCTGGCCTCGGTCTGATCGTCCTGGTCGTCGTCCTGCCCGGTGCTGTCGGGGTCGCGGTCGTCGTCCTGGCTGTCCTCGGCCTGATCCTCCGACTCGTCCTCGAGATCGTCGGGATCCTCGCCCAGCTGATCGCCGTAGCCCAGATCCTGGATCACCCGCCGGGCCAGCTTGGCGAACTGGCTCTGATCGGCCAGCGTCTCCTGAAGATCGCCGAGCTGGCCGCCGGCCTGATCCTCGATGAACCCGCGCCAGAGCTCCATCACATTGGCCGCGCCCTTCGGCATCTCGCGTCCGGTGGCGAGATGGCGGATCAGATAGCCGGCCGCCACCGAAAGCGGTGCATCCGAGGCCTGGGTGATCTGGTCATAGCCGCGTTTGTCGGCCTCGGCGCCGATCTTGGCGTCGATATTGCCGGCGGTGCCGGGCATGTCGCGCGCGCCCATCGCCTCGCAGCGGGCGGTTTCCATCGCCTCGTAGAGCTCGCGTGCCATGTCGCCCGGCGGCGCATAGCGATTGTGGGTCGCGGCGTCGTGGTACTTGTGCTTGAGCGCCAGCGCATCCGCCGTGCCGCGCGCCAGAAGCACCTCGTCCCGGGTCATCCGTCGGCTGACCTGCGGCAGCCGCATGGCATCGCCCGACACGCCCGAGGGGTCGACGGAATAAGATACCGTGAGCTCGGGATCGTCGGCCATCACCTTGGTGGCCTCGGCCAGCGCCTTCTTGAACGGATCTGCGGGATTGTCGGTCTGCGCCATGGGGTGCCTGCGGTCGGGATTGAAACAGCGTCAACGTAATCGCTCACGCAGGCAATGGCCAGAGACGAGGGCCGGGGATTTGCCGGCCAGGGGCGCAGGCCTCATCGCCGGAGGATCATCCGCCGGCAGGTGTCGATCCGCGAGGCCATGCGGGTGGCGGCCAGGTCGCGCCGTCGCGGGGTGGCACCGTATTGATTGCGGGCCAGCAGATGCGCGATCTGCACCCAGCCATCCACCCGCCAGCGCTGCGCCTGCCGGTCGCTTGCGGCATCGGGCAGCACCGCGCCGAGCAACATGTCGAAATCCTCGCGCATCTGCCCGGTGGCCTGTGACGAAGGGTCGCCCACCGCCGCCTGGCGCACCGACAGCGCCCAGAGCCGGCCGGCGCAGATCGCAAAAGCCTCGGCCCGGTCCCCGGGAGGCGGGGGCGCGGCAGGGGCGGCAGACCAGAACGACAGCACCAGAAAGGCCGCCACCACAAGGGGGCGAAACACGCGGGTCATGTAACAATGCTATGACGGCGCCGCCGTTCCGGTCAACGAAAAGTATATACAAGGTCTATAAGATTTGAGGCATTGTCGCGGCGCCCCCAGCACCTTCGATACCCCGGGTCAGCCCAGCAACAGCCCGGTGCATTCCGCCACGCGCATTTCGGCCAGCATGAGCGCGCGGCGGGCCTCTGCGGCATCCGGGTTGAAGGTGGCCCGGGTCAGCAGCGCCGCCTGCGCCATCTTGGCCTCGATCCGCAGATGCAGCACCTGGCGGCCGGCATCCGCGGGGCGCACCGCCTCCAGCAGACCGATCATCGCCGCGCGCTGCGCCTCGGTCCGCTCCGATCCGGCGCCGTCGAACATCCACTGATGCTCCATCATCGCCGAAAGCCGGCCGACGCAGGTGGCAAATAAGACAACCGGATTGTCCGGCGCCAGGGGCAGGGCCCGCGCTGGCGGCAGGGAGGAGAACACCGCCAGCACGAGACACAAGGCAAAAATTTTCATACCGCTCATGATTTCAGCATAACACCAAAATTTCGTGTCACGTATTGAGCAGAATGAAAACTCTGGCCGGGTGTCGTGCCAGGGTAACGCTTGCAGATGCAGAAACGGCGCCCGAAGGCGCCGCAATTCCGGTTCGCAATGTCGCGGCCCCAATAGGGGCGGAGCCGGGTTTATCCGAGGCTCAGGCTCGCCGCGCTCTCGGGCAGTTCCTCGTCGAAACAGCGCTGATAGAACTCGGCCACGGTCTGCCGCTCGAGCTCGTCGCACTTGTTGAGGAAGGACACCCGGAAGGCATAGCCCACATTGCGGAAGATCTCGGCGTTCTGGGCCCAGGCGATCACCGTCCGCGGGCTCATCACCGTCGAGAGGTCGCCGTTCATGAAGGCGGTCCGCGTCAGATCGGCAACGGTGACCATCTGCTTGACCTTCTTGCGGCCCTTCTCGGTGTTGTAATGCGGGCATTTCGCCAGAACGATGGCACATTCGGCATCAATCGAGAGATAGTTCAGCGTCGCCACCAGCGACCAGCGGTCCATCTGGCCCTGGTTGATCTGTTGGGTGCCGTGATAAAGGCCGGTGGTATCGCCCAGCCCCACGGTGTTGGCGGTGGCGAAGATGCGGAAATAGGGATGCGGGTGGATCACCTGGTTCTGGTCGAGCAGCGTCAGCTTGCCGTCAACCTCGAGCACCCGCTGGATCACGAACATCACGTCGGCGCGGCCGGCGTCATATTCGTCGAACACGATGGCGGTCGGGTTGCGCAGCGCCCAGGGCAGGATGCCCTCCTGGAACTCGGTGACCTGCTTGCCATCCTTGAGCTTGATCGCATCCTTGCCGATCAGGTCGATGCGCGAGATATGGCTGTCGAGGTTGACCCGCACCGCCGGCCAGTTCAGCCGCGCCGCCACCTGTTCGATATGGGTCGATTTCCCGGTGCCGTGGTAGCCTTGGATCATCACCCGGCGATTGTGGGAAAAGCCGGCCAGGATGGCCAGCGTGGTGTCGGGGTCGAACTTGTAGGTGCTGTCGACGTCCGGCACCCGTTCGCTGCGGTCGGCAAAGCCCTTGACCACCATGTCGGTATCGATGCCAAAGACATCGCGGACCGAGATTTCCTCGGAAGGTCTGGTATTGGGGTCCATCTGCCCGTCCGCCATGAGTGCGTCCTTTCCGGTGCCTGATCGCTGAATATGCGCTCCGGTTGGTGCACCATATTCACCGCAGTGGCAAGGGGAGGGGGCGGCGTTTTCGATCGGCTCTTGCTTCGGCCAAGTCGTGGCCTATCCTGTGGACCGAGCGCAGCGCGAACGACTTAAGGAACGACAGACGTGACGGCCCAGGACCTTGATGCATTGTTGACCCGGGTCTCGATGGCCGACCGCAAGGCCTTTGCCGCGCTCTATTCCGCCACCTCGGCGAAACTTTTCGGGATCTGCCTGCGTATCCTCAAGGACAGGGCAATGGCCGAGGATGCGCTTCAGGACATCTATGTCAAGATTTGGAAGCGCGCCGACGCCTATCAGTCCGGCCGGGTTCAGCCGATGACGTGGCTGATCACGGTTGCCCGCAACCACGCCATTGACCTGCTGCGCAAGCGACGCACAGCCGCCACCGACAACGCCGAAGGAGACGAGACCCGCATCGACCGTCTCGAAACCCATGAGCCCGGCCCGGCCGAGCAGCTGCTGCAAAAGGACACCCGGGCGCAGATCTCCGCCTGCCTCGACGAACTGGCCGATGAAAAGGCCGAGGCGGTGCGCCAGGCCTATCTCTACGGGGCCACCTATGCCGAACTGGCGGCGCATTTCGCGGTGCCTCTGAACACCATGAGAACCTGGCTGCGCCGCAGCCTGCAAGCCTTGAGGACCTGCCTGAGCCGATGAGCGACCCGACCGACACCCCTGACGACGATTCCGTGCTGGCCGCGGAATACGTGCTCGGGCTTCTGTCCGAGGCCGAAGAGGATGCCTTTGCCCGGCGGCTGTTCCTCGAGGCCGAGCTGCGCTGGCTCTGCGACGGCTGGAGCGAGTATTTCGCCGCGCTCGCCGACGAGGCGGCGCCGGTGACGCCCCCCGCCGCGCTCTGGCCGGCGATCGAGAAGCGCGTCTATGGCCCGCCGATGCCGGTCTGGCGGCGGCTCAACCTCGGCACGGCGGTGATCGGCACGGCGCTGGCGGCGGGGCTGGCCTTTGCAGCCCTGCGTTTCGGCTGGCTGCTGCCCGAGCCGCTGCCGCTGACCGCCGAGCTCACCAGCGAAACCGCCGGCGAAGTGGCGCGCATCGCGCTCGACCCCGAAAGCGGTTCGGTCACGGCCGAGCTTGTGGGGCTGTTCCCCGAACCCGGCCGCGCCCGCGAGCTCTGGCTGATCCAGGGCGACAACCCGCCGGTCTCGCTTGGCCTGCTGGCGCCGGGCACCGTGGTGGCCTTCGAACTGCCCGAAACGCTGCGCGCGGCGCTCGAGGGCGCGGTGCTGGCGATCTCGGACGAACCGGCCGGCGGCTCGCCCACCGGTCAGCCCACCGGCGCGGTTCTGGCGGCGGGGTCGGTCACCGCATCGTGACCGTCCCGTGACCGCCGGGGCGCAACTTTCCCGGCTTTGGAACGTCTTATCTCCTGAACCCCGGCGCACCGCAGCAGGCCGGCCACGCCCCGCGCGCGGCCCCCGCGGCGCGCCTCCGCAAAGGAGACGACCATGCCCCTCCATCGACGCCAGTTTCTTGCCACCAGCGCCGCCGCGGCGCTCTTGCCCGCCGCCACCCGCGCCCAGGACGACAGTTTCGAAGTCACCCGCAGCGAAGAGGAATGGCGCGCCATGTTGACCGATCTGCAATACGAGGTGATGCGCGAGGAGGGCACCGAACCGGCCTTCTCCTCGCCGCTGCACGACAGCAAGGCCAAAGGCATCTACCATTGCCGCGGCTGTGACCTGGCGGTCTATTCCTCCGAGCACAAATACGACAGCGGCACCGGCTGGCCGAGCTACTGGCAGAGCCTGCCGGATGCGATCCGCACCAAGGAGGACCGCAAGCTCCTGTTCATCGTCCGCACCGAATGCCACTGCCGCCGCTGCGGCTCGCACCTCGGTCATATCTTCGACGACGGCCCCGAGCCCACCGGAAAACGCCATTGCCTCAATGGCGTCGCCCTGACCTTCCAGGCCGCCTGACGGCCCTTGTCAACAGCAGAAGGACCGGCCCGCATGACGCAGGGCCGGTCCTTCTTCTGCTCCCAAATACCGCCGGGGGCAGAGCCCCCGGAACGCCAGCCGCGGGCGGGCCTATTTGTCCGGGAAACTCCGGCTGTCCTTGATCTGGTCCCAGGCCCACATGACCTCGCCCAGCTGCTCTTCCTGGCTGCGGTCGCCGCCGTTCATGTCCGGGTGCAGCACCTTGATCAGCGCCTTGTAGGCCTTGCGGATCTCGACCTTGGTCATGCTCTCCTTGGCCTCGAGAATCTCGATTGCCCGGCGCTCGGTGGGCGGCAGCCTGCGGCCGCCGCTGGCCGCGCCGCGTCCGGGGTTGCGGGTGGCATTCTGGCCCAGCACCTGATGCGGATCCTCGATGCCCAGCCGCGCCCAGGCCTTGGCCTCGGGATCGCGCCAGCCCTTGGTCTTTCGCTCCCAGACCTTGTCGGCGCTTTCCTGGGCATTCATCTCGGCCTCGGTCTTGCCGTCGAAGAAGCTCCATTTCGCATTGTATTCGCGCACGTGGTCCTTGCAGAACCAGAAGAAATCATCGAGCACATCGGGCGCCTTGGGCGCGCGATACAGGCCCTTCTCCTGGCATCCTTCATGGTCGCAGACCCGGGTCGAGGTCTCGGACGCACCGGACATGCCACGCCGGCCGCGCGGATTTTTTTTCTTGGCTGAGGACACGGACATATCAAATCCGAAGGGGTCTGATTTACTCATGGTTCGCACCTTTTCGACTCGGACGTGGCAGTTTAGACCATCGGCAACCAGAGGGAAGGGGCCGAGGGGAAAATCATGTCGAGATCAGAAGAAATTCGCCAACGGCTCATGGCCGCATTTGCACCGGCCGAGCTGCATGTGGAAGATGACAGCGAGGCCCATCGCGGCCACGCCGGATATCAGGAGGGCGGCGAGAGCCATTTCCGCGTGCGCCTGCGCGCAGAGGCCTTTGCCGGCCAGTCCCGCATCGCCCGCCACCGCGCCGTTCACGCCGCGCTGGGCCCCGATCTGATGGCCGCGATCCACGCCCTGGCGCTCGATCTCGACACGCCCTGAGGCCCGCCGCCGGTCATCTGCTCCCGCAGGGGGGCACCCCGTTGCCGGGGCCGCTCACGCCTTCGGCGGTTGCTCACGGCCGTCGTCGGGGGCTTCGCCATCCGTCTCGGTCGCATCGTCGCGCCCGGCCTCCACAGCCGCCGCCACGTCGCCTTCCTCAAAGCGGGCATCTTGCGCCGGTGGTGTCTCCTGCACCGCCCGCGCCGCATCGAGCACCGGGATCTCCTTGGGCGGATCGAGCAGTCGCGGCTCGAAGGCCGCGACCTCGTCCTCGCGGGCCCGCCGGAACACCAGCAGATTGCGGAACACCGTGGTCTTGCCCGACAGGCCCTGGCGCTCTTCGCTGGGCAGGGTCTCGGCGCGGACATATTCCCAGCCGTCCTCGGCCAGATCGTTCAGCACGGATTCCAGCGCAAAGGCGAACCGGCCTTCGGCGCCCTTCACACCCCGGGCCTTGCGCCCCTGGGCGGGGGCGGGAACCACCTTGTAATCATATCTCGTCATGGGCGCCCAAGAGCATACTTCGGCGTCAAGCGCAATCGCTCTCGCCGGACCGGGGCACCCCATGGCGCCAGAGTAGCGGGTCGCGGCGCGACGTCAGCGAAGGTTCGGTGTCTGGGCGCAATCGGTGTGGCGCGCCGCAAAGGCGCGGATCACGTCATTTGGCGGGGTGGCGAAGGCGGGCGGGTTCGAGCCGGCGGGTGTCCCGCTTGCGGATGAGAAAATCCACGCCCAGAACCGCCAGCGCCATCAGGGGGACTGCGATCTCAAAGCTGGTCATCGGGCTCCTCCTTGCGAAGCATACCCGGAATATAGTGCGAAAGGCCGTAAAATGCCAGTCCGATGCCGCCCCAGCGCGCGCAGGATGGCACCGCCGATCGCCCCGGCGCACTGGCATGGGTGAAGCCGGCCAGCGGCTTCCCCCGTTTGTTCTGGATCAGCAGCGCGTCGCCAGACGCAGGGCTCAGAGCCCCAGCTTGGCGCTCACGATCTCGTTCACCGCCTTGGGGTTGGCCTTGCCACCGGTGGCCTTCATCACCTGGCCGACAAACCAGCCGGCGAGCTTGGGGTTGGCCTTGGCCTTCTCGACCTGCGCCGGGTTGGCGGCGATCACCTCGTCCACCGCCGTTTCGATGGCGCCGGTGTCGGTGACCTGCTTCATGCCGCGCGCTTCGACGATCTGCGCCGGATCGCCGCCCTCGGTATAGACGATCTCGAACAGATCCTTGGCGATCTTGCCCGAGATGTCGCCCTTCTGGATCAGCGCGATGATGCCGCCGAGCTGTTCCGGCGAGACCGGGCTGTCGGCCAGCGCGTGGTCTTCCTTTTTCAGCCGGCCGAAGAGTTCGTTGATCACCCAGTTGGCCGCCATCTTGCCGTCACGGCCTTCCGCCACCTTCTCGAAGTAATTGGCCGAGGCGGTCTCGGAGGTCAGCACCGAGGCGTCATAATCCGACAGGCCGTAATCGGCGATGAACCGCGCCTTCTTTTCGTCCGGCAGCTCGGGCAGGGTGTTCCGGATGTCGTCCACCCAGCCCTGTTCGATCTCCAGCGGCAGCAGGTCGGGGTCGGGGAAGTAGCGATAATCATGCGCCTCCTCCTTCGACCGCATCGACCGGGTCTCGCCCTTGTCGGGATCGTAGAGCCGGGTTTCCTGATCGATCGATCCGCCGGCCTCCAGGATGGCGATCTGACGCTTGGCCTCGTAATCGATCGCCTGCTGGATGAACCGCATCGAGTTCATGTTCTTGATCTCGCAGCGGGTGCCGAGATGGCTGAAATCCTGCGTCGCCTGGTATTTCTCGTATTGCCCCGGCAGGCAGACCGAGACGTTGACATCGGCCCGCAGGTTGCCGTTTTGCATGTTGCCGTCGCAGGTGCCGAGATATTGCAGGATCTGGCGCAGCTTGACCACATAGGCCGCCGCTTCCTCTGGGCCGCGGATGTCGGGACGGCTGACAATCTCCATCAGCGCCACGCCGGTGCGGTTGAGATCGACGAAGGACATGTTGGGATCCATGTCGTGGATCGATTTGCCGGCATCCTGCTCGACGTGGATGCGCTCGATCCGCACCTTGCGCGCGGTGCCGTCGCCCATCTCGACCAGCACTTCGCCTTCGCCCACCAGCGGCTCGTAAAGCTGGCTGATCTGATAGCCCTGCGGCAGGTCGGGATAGAAGTAGTTCTTGCGGTCGAAGGCGCTCTTCAGGTTGATCTGCGCCTTGAGGCCCAGCCCGGTGCGCACCGCCTGTTCGATGCAATATTCGTTGATCACCGGCAGCATGCCGGGCATCGCGGCGTCGACAAAGGCGACATTGGCATTGGGCTCGGCGCCGAATTGCGTCGAGGCGCCGGAAAACAGCTTGGCCTGAGAGGACACCTGGGCATGGACCTCCATGCCGATCACCAGCTCCCAATCGTGTTTCGCCCCGGCGATCATCTTGGGTTTGGGGGTCTCATATGTCAGGTCCAGCATGGCCGTCTCCTTCGCGCTCGGAACGAAACGGGTTCTAGGGCAGGGGCGGGAGGGGAGCAAGAGGCAGTTCCCGGTTCCGCCCCGGTGCCGGCCGCCCAGCCCGGCCCCCGGCTCAGGGCGCCGGGCTGGGCTGGCCCTGGATACGGCGAAGCTCGCGGGCCAGCACCGTGCTCAGCGCCTCCCAGGCCTGGCGGGCGCCGATCTCGGCGCCACCCACATGGGCGCTGCCGGGGGTGGCATAGCCGATGTCGGTCAGCGACCAGACCCAGCCATGGGTCTCGCGCATGTCGCTGCGGATCAGACGGGTGCGCATCTTGTCCAGCAGCCGCCGCTGGCTGCGGTCGGGGCCGGTCTCGCGCGTCAGAAGCTGGCTCAGGCAGGCGGCAAAGAGGTTGACCATGTGCTGGCCAGGGTGACGGCGCAGGATATCGTCGATGGCTTCGACGAAATAGCCGGCGTCCAGCGCCGCGAAGGCCGCCGGATCCTGCAACAGCGCATCAAACCAGACCCAGGCATATCCGCCGCTGCCCCAGGTCTCGCCGGTCACCGCCGCCATCCGGCGCGCAGCCAGGTCAAGCGCCTCGTAGCTGCCGAACCAGCAGGGCAGGAGGTGCAGGCCGAAGGCGCGCATATGGCCTGGCATGCCCGGCGCCAGGCCGATCAGCGTTTCGTAACGGTCCACCACCTGGCGTTCGGCCCCCGGCTGGCCGGCCAGAAGCGCGCAATGCGTCGAGGCCAGCAGCGGCGAGCCGGCGGCGGCGTCGGTATATGGCGCGAGGATCGCCTCGGCGCGGGCAAAGGAGCTGCGGAAGGCGGCGACATGCTGTTCCGGGCGACCGCGCCGCCAGCCCTGCTTGTACCAGGCCCAGCCAGCATCCATGTGGCTCAGTGCCACCACGGCGGCGCAGCCTGGGTCGGGCGCCAGATCGGCGGCGATATCGTCCAGCGCCTGAAGCCCGGCAAACATCCGGTGGCCGCGCGACAGGGCGCCGGCGGAAGAGGCGCTTTCGAAGGCGCGGGCCAGGTCAGACCGCGCGCCGGCGGCCAGCAATTCGGCTTCGGGCGTGCCGGCGACGGTGGCGCCCCGGCGGGCATCGGCCGCGGCGACCTCGGCGCACAGAGCTTCCCAGCGCTCCTGGCGGGCCAGATCGCGCCCGCGGTCGAGCAGCGCCTGGCAATCGGCAAGCTCGCGGGTCTGGTCGCGCAGGGGGCGGCCGAGCTGGGCGAGACGCGCAGCGGAAAAGCCCGCCGGATCACCCTCGCACCCCGGTGCAAGAGCCGATCCCGGCTCCGATTTGCGGCCCGATCCCCGGCCGGCGCGGCGGGCGGGCGCGCGGGCGGCGGCCTGGCGCAGCGCGGATCGGGTTTTGTCTGTAATCGAAGTGAGGGTCTCGAACATCTGTACAACCAGTCGGCAATATTTCGCTGCGAACACACTGGCCGGCGTTTGGGGCGTGGTCATGGCAGGAGAAAGATAGACAATGGCAGCAACCCGACAGAGAGCGCCGCTTTGCGGCAATGATCTGTCTTTTGTATCGCTTTTTGTTGAGGTTACCTCGATGCACCGCGGATTGTTGCTGATTCTGCTGATCGTGCTGCCAGTCACCCTGGCCGCCGAAGAAACCGTTCTGGCCAGCGTCGAGTCGACTCGCCTGGCCCCGGCCGCGACGCGCCTGGCCCCGGATCAGAGCCTGCGGCCCGCCCCGCGCAGCCTGCGCGACCCGCGGATGCGCTGGCCCGCCGGCACCCGCGAGGCGGCGCTCTGGACGCAGGTGATGCTCAGCGCGCTGGAACAGGGCCACGCCCGGCCGTTGATCGAAACGGTGCCGCGCGACATCGCCCAATGGTGCCCGGCCTATCCCGACAACCCGGCACCGGCGCGGGCGGCCTTCTGGGCCGGCTTCGCCTCGACCCTGGCGAAATACGAGAGCACCTATCGCCCGCAGGCCGTCGGCGGTGGCGGGCTCTGGCACGGGCTGCTGCAAATCCTGCCGGGCACCGCGCATTTCAACAAATGCACCGCCACCACCGGCCCGGCGCTGCGGAACGGCGCCGCCAACCTCTCTTGCGCGCTGCGGATCATGGCGCGCACGGTGCCGCGCGACCAGGCGATTTCGCTCAAGGACAGCCGCTGGCGCGGGGTGGCGGCGGATTGGGGGCCGATGCGGTCGGAACCCAAGCGCCGCGACATGGCGCGCTGGTTGAGCCAGCAGAGCTATTGCCAGCCGATCCAAAGCACCCGCCCGCGCCTGCGCCCGGCAAGCTGGCCGCCGACGGTCTAGGCCGGGCTCAGTCCCAGCTTTGCCGCAGCGCGACCGCCGCGCGCCGCATCAGCACCGAATCGATGCCGACGGCCAGAAAGCTCCCGCCGGCTTCGGCCACTTCCGCCACAAAGGTCTGATCCGCCGAAAGAAATCCCGCCGGTTTGCCCGCCGCCACGATCCGGCGCACCGCGTCGCAGACCGCGGCGCGCACTTCCGGGCGGCCGGTCTCGCCGGGAAACCCCATCGAAGCGGCAAGGTCGGCGGGGCCGACGAAGATGCCGTCGACCCCGTCGATGGCCGCGATCTCTTCGATGTTGCGGGCGGCGGCTTCGGTCTCGACCTGAACCAGCAGGCAGATCTCGTCATTGGCCTGCTGGGTGTAACCTTCGATCGCGCCCCATTGGCTGGCCCGGGTGGTGCCGGCCACGCCGCGGATACCCAGCGGCGGATAGCGCACCGCCGCCACCGCCGCGCGGGCCTCTTCGGCGGTCTGCACATAGGGCACCAGAACCGTTTGCGCGCCGGCATCCAGCAGCCGCTTGATCTCGACCGGGTCGTTCCAGCCGGGGCGCACCACCACAGAAGTCGGGTAGGGGGCCGCCGCCTGCATGAGCGGCAGCATGGCGCGGGGATCGACCGGCGCATGTTCGCTGTCGATCAGCAGCCAGTCATAGCCGCAGCCGGCCAGCAGTTCGACCAGCCCGCCGTCGGGCAGGGTGCTCCAGAAACCGATCTGGCGTTGGCCGGCTTTCAGGGCGGCCTTGAAGGCATTGCGGGGCAGGTCCATCGGGGCGTCCTTGTGTTTTCGGGGAAGTCTCAGGCGCTGGCGCGCAGCGGCCGGCGCGCCTCGGACCAGGCGCGCACCGCGTCGCCAAAGGCGGAGAACAACGGACGCGACACCGGATCGTTGGCCGCATCCCATTCCGGATGCCATTGCACCGAGAGGGTGAAGCCCGGCGCATCCTGGATATAGGCGGCCTCGGGCGTGTCGTCGGGCGCCCAGCCATCGATGACAAAACGTTTGCCGGCCTGCATCACCCCCTGGCCATGCAGGGTGTTGGTCATCACTTCCGGCGCGCCCATCAGCCGGTGAAAGACGCCACCTTCCGCAAAGCGCACCTTGTGGCGCAGGGCGAATTTCTCTTCGATGGTGCCGTCGGGCGGCATCCGGTGGTTCATCCGCCCCGGCAGATCGCGGATTTCGGGGTGCAGGGTCGAGCCCATGGCCACCGCCACCTCCTGATAGCCGCGGCAGATGCCAAGGAACGGCTGGCCGCGCTCGACACAGGCGCGCACAAGCGGCAGGGCAATGGCATCGCGGGCCCGGTCAAAGGCGCCATGCGCCTCGGTCGCGGCCTCGCCATATTCCTCGGGGTGGACATTGGGCCGCCCGCCGGTGAGCAGGAAGCCATCGCAGGTTTCCAGCAGTTCGGCCACCGTCAGAAAGCGGGGATCGGCCGGGATCAGCAGCGGCATGCAGCCCGAGACCAGCGAGATCGCCTCGGAATTCATCGTGCCACCCGCGTGCGCCGGATATTGATCGTTGATCAGGTACTGGTTGCCGATGATGCCGACAATGGGGCGGGCCATGCGGATCCTCACTCAAAGGGGTTCGGCCCAATATAAGGCGGCGGCGCATGGCTTTACAACGGCCAAGGCCTGTGCGCTTCCGCAGCGTTCCTGTGCAGGAAGGGCCCGGCCGCCCGGCGGCACCGCCGTGCACGGAAAACCTTGCGAAAGGCTTGATGCGCCGCGCGGAAAGGTCCTAATTTTTCGTTAAATAGTAAGTGGTTATGCCCTTATCTCCGGGTAAGCGTTCCCACCCGTCGGGCGGGCATCCCTGCCCACCCTGCCACTCGCGCCCGGGCCGCGCCCGACCCGGGGGTCAGCCCTGCGCTGCCTTCAGCTCCAGCCGCCGGGCGTGTAGCACCGGCTCGGTATAGCCGCTCGGTTGCTCGCGCCCCTTGAACACCAGATCGCAGGCCGCCTGGAAGGCGATGCTGTCGAACTGCGGCGCCATCGGCCGATAACCGGGCTCGCCTTGGTTCTGGCTGTCGACCACGGCGGCCATTTTTTCCATGGCGGCACGCACCTGCGCCTCGCTCACCACGCCATGGTGCAGCCAGTTGGCGATGTGCTGCGCCGAGATCCGGCAGGTCGCCCGGTCCTCCATCAGCGCCACGTCGTTGATGTCGGGCACCTTGGAGCAGCCGACGCCCTGATCGATCCAACGCACCGCGTAGCCAAGAATGCCCTGGGCGTTGTTCTCGACCTCGCGGCTGATCTGATCGGCGGTCCAGGCACGATAGGAGGCCAGCGGAATGTCGAGGATGGTTTCCACATGCGCCCGCCGCCCGGCTTTCTTCAGCTTGTCCTGCACCGCGAAGACATCGATCTTGTGGTAATGCAGCGCGTGCAGCGTGGCCGCGGTGGGCGAGGGCACCCAGGCGCAATTGGCGCCGGATTTGGGGTGCTCGATCTTGGCCTCCAGCATGGCCGCCATCGCATCGGGCATCGCCCACATGCCCTTGCCGATCTGCGCCTTGCCCTGAAGCCCGCATTCCAGCCCGATATCGACGTTGCGGTTTTCATAGCCGGTGATCCAGGCCTTGCGCTTGATGAAATCCTTGCGGCTGAACGGCCCGGCCTCCATCGAGGTGTGGATCTCGTCGCCGGTGCGGTCGAGGAAGCCGGTGTTGATAAAGGCCACCCGGTGTTTCGCGGCGCGGATGCATTCCTTGAGATTGACCGTGGTGCGGCGCTCTTCGTCCATGATGCCGATCTTGACGGTGTGCCTGGGCAGGTCAAGCGCCTGCTCGACATGGTCAAAGATCGCATCGGCAAAGGCCACTTCCTCGGGCCCGTGCATCTTGGGCTTGACCACATAGACAGAGCCATGGGTGGAATTGCCGCCGTCGCGGTTCAGGTCATGCCTGGCGATCAGCACCGTCACCATGGCATCCATCAGACCTTCGAAGATCTCTTCGCCATCGCGGGTCAGGATCGCCGGATTGGTCATCAGATGGCCGACATTGCGCACCCAGAGCAGGGCGCGGCCCTTGACCGTCACCTCTTTGCCCTCGGGGCCGACATAGCTGCGGTCGGGGTTGAGCTGACGGGTCAGGGTCTTGCCGCCCTTCTGGAAGCTGGCCTCCAGATCGCCTTTCATCAGTCCGAGCCAGTTGCCATAGGCCAGCACCTTGTCCTCGGCATCGACGCAGGCCACCGAATCCTCGCAATCCATGATCGCCGAAACCGCGCTCTCGATCACCACATCGGCCAGACCGGCCTGATCGCGGGCGCCGATCATGTGGGTGCGGTCGAACACCAGCTCGACATGCAGGCCATGATTGCGCAACAGAACCGCCTCGGGCGCCTTGGGATGGCCGCGATAGCCGGCGAACTTGTAGGGTTCGGCCAGCGGCATGTCGTCGATCAGCAGCGCGCCGTCCTGAACGTGATAGCGCCGCGCGTCGGCATGGCTGCCGCCGGCGATCGGAAAGGCCTCGTCGAGGAACACCCGGGCGCGGGCCACCACCCGCGCGCCACGGCCGCGATCGTAGCCCCCTTTGGGCGGCAGCGCGCCCATGGCGTCAGTGCCATAGAGCGCGTCGTACAGCGATCCCCAGCGGGCATTGGCGGCATTGAGAGCAAAGCGCGCATTGGTCACCGGCACCACCAGCTGCGGGCCGGGCACCAGCGCGATTTCGGGGTCCACATGCGTCGTCTCGATATGGAAATCCGCGCCCTCGGGCAGCAGATAGCCGATCTGTTCGAGAAACGCCTTGTAGGCCTTGGCATCATGCGGCTGGTTGGCGCGGCCCTTGTGCCAATTGTCGATCTGGCTCTGGATCTCCTCGCGCTTGTCCAGCAGGGCGCGGTTCTTCGGCCCCATCTCATGCGCGAGATCGGAGAGACCCTGCCAGAAATCCTCGGCTGAGACCCCGGACCCCGGCAACGCCTTATCCTCGATGAACGCGGCCAGAACCTCGTCTACCGCCAGTCCGGCCCGGTCAACACGTGTGCTCATGGTCTTGGTCTCCGCTTTGGTGCGCAATGGTATACCACATCCCTTAAGGCATGTGGCGCGGGGCGGGCAAGCTCTGTACCACGCCGGATGACGAATGGACCTTTCGGCTTTCCCGAAGAATGCCCCTGTCGATCCGCCCGCTCGGGCCGAGCTCTTGCCTGTGACGGGAAATGCTGACTAGTCTCGCCTCATTCACCACCGACTCTCTTGTTCACCCTAACATAACAGGACACCGGTCATGCAGCTCGATCCCGACACCGACCTGACCTTTACCCGCACCCTGCCTGTGCCGCCGGCGCTGGTCTGGGCGTGCTGGACCTCGGCCGACCATATCCCGCATTTCTTTGTGCCCAAGCCGCACAAGGTGGTGGCCTGCGACATCGATCTTCGGGTCGGCGGGCGTTTCAACACCACCTTCGAGGTTGACGGCAACCGGATGGAAAACCACGGCGTCTATCTCGAGATCGTGCCGGAACGCCGCCTGGTCTTTACCGATGGCTACACCGAAGGCTGGAAGCCGACCGAGGATCCTTTCATGACCGCGATTCTCGACCTCGCGCCAACCAAGGAGGGCGGCACCAGCTATACCGCCACCGCCCGCCACCGCACGGCGGAAAAGGCCAGGGCCCACAAGGATATGGGCTTTTACGAAGGCTGGGGCGTGGTGGCCGATCAGCTGGTCGACTACGCCCGGACGCTGGAGCGCGTCTAGAGCGCGCGCCAGCCGATGTCGCTGCGGTAGAAGCCGCCGGGCCAGTCGATGGCCTCGACCATCTCATAGGCCCGGGCGCGGGCCTCGGCCAGTGTCGCGCCGCGCGCGGTGACATTCAGCACGCGGCCACCGGTCGCGGTGATCTGACCGTCCCTGGCCGTGGTGCCGGCGTGAAACACCATGTGGCTGCTGTCTTCCGGGAGGGCGTCCAGTCCCTTGATCACGCTGCCCTTTTCGTAGGAACCGGGATAGCCCTTGGCGGCCATCACCACGGTCATCGCATGATCTTCGGCCCAGTTGACCTGGGCGGCGTCAAGCCGTTCTTCGGCCGCCGCATGCATCAGGTCGAGCGCCTGCGCGCCCAGCCGCAGCATCAGCACCTGGCATTCGGGGTCGCCGAAGCGGACATTGTATTCCACCAGCCGCGCGCGGCCGTCCTTGATCATCAGCCCGGCATAGAGCACGCCCTGATAGGGCATGCCGCGTTCGGCCATCACCCGGAGCGTCGGCTTGACGATCTCTTCCAGCGCCTGCGTGGCGATTTCGTCGGTCAGCACCGGGGCAGGCGAATAGGCACCCATGCCACCGGTGTTGAGCCCGGTGTCGCCTTCGCCGACCCGCTTGTGATCCTGCGCCGTGCCGATGGGCAACGCGGTGGTGCCGTCGCAGAGCACGAAGAAACTGGCCTCTTCGCCCGCCATGAATTCCTCGATCACCACTTCCGCGCCGGCTGCGCCAAAGGCGCCGCCGAACATGTCATCGATGGCATCCAGCGCGGTCTGGACATCCGTTGCCACGATCACGCCTTTGCCGGCGGCCAGGCCGTCAGCCTTGACGACAATCGGTGCGCCCTGCTGGCGGATGTAATCCTTGGCTTTCTCGGCATCGGTGAAATGCGCGTAGCCGGCGGTCGGCGCCTCTGCCGCGTCGCAGATTTCCTTGGTAAAGCTCTTCGAGGCCTCGAGCCGCGCCGCCTCTTTCGAGGGGCCGAAGACCAGCATCCCGGCGTCGCGCAGCCGGTCGGCCACCCCTTTGGCCAGTGGCGCCTCGGGGCCGACGATGACGAAATCGATGGTTTCGGCCTCGGCCAGCGCCAGCACCGCGCCGGCGTCTTCGATATCGATTGCGGCGCAGGTGGCAATCTGGGCAATGCCGGCATTGCCAGGTGCCACGATCAGCTTATCGCATTTCGGGTTTTGCAGCGCCGCCCAGGCCAGGGCGTGCTCGCGCCCGCCGCTTCCGAGAATGAGGATGTTCATGGGCGCTCTCCGCTTGGCCTTTGTTGCGTGGCGTTTTAGGGTCCGGGCCGAGCAGATACAAGCGAGCCAAGATGTCCGACCTGATCGACGACGCGCCAGAGGGCCTGAACGCACCGGAATTCAGCGTTTCCGAAATATCGGGGGCGATCAAACGGGTGATCGAGGGCGAGTTCGGCCATGTCCGCATTCGCGGCGAGGTGGGCCGGGTATCGCGGCCCCGATCGGGCCATATCTACCTCGATCTCAAGGACGACCGTGCGGTGATCTCGGGGGTCGTCTGGAAAGGCGTGGCGGCGCGGCTGACCACCTTGCCCGAGGAGGGCATGGAGGTGGTGGCGACCGGACGGGTGACGACATTTGCAGGCCAGTCGAAATACCAGATGGTGATCGACGACATCAAGCCGGCTGGCGTCGGCGCGCTGATGGCGATGCTGGAAAAGCGCAAGGCGCTGCTCGAGGCGGAGGGGCTCTTTGCCGCGGATCGCAAGAAGAAACTGCCGTATCTGCCTGAGATCATTGGTGTTGTCACTTCTCCCAGCGGGGCGGTGATCCGCGATATCCTGCACCGTCTGCGCGACCGGTTTCCGCGCAAGGTGCTGATCTGGCCGGTCGCCGTGCAGGGCGCCAAATGCGCCCCCGAAGTGGCCCGCGCGATTGCCGGCTTCAACGCGCTGAGCCCCGGCGGCGCGCTGCCCCGGCCCGATCTTCTGATCGTGGCGCGTGGCGGCGGTTCGATCGAGGATCTCTGGGGCTTCAACGAGGAAGTGGTGGCGCGGGCGGCGGCGGCCTCGGAGATCCCGCTGATCTCGGCGGTGGGGCACGAAACCGACACCACGCTGATCGATCACGTGGCCGACCGCCGCGCACCGACGCCCTCGGCGGCGGCGGAAATGGCGGTGCCGGTGCGGCTCGAGCTGCTGGCCTGGCTCGAGGGTCAGGGCGGGCGGCTGGCGCAGGGGCTGACCGGTGCCCTGGCGCAGCGCGGCCAGCGGCTTCGCGATCTGTCACGGGCCCTGCCACGGGCAGAAACGCTGGTCGAAGGGCCGCGCCAGAGGCTCGACACCTGGGGCGACCGGCTGCCGGTGGCGCTCGAACGCGGGGTGGCGCGGCGGCGGGTGACGCTTTCGGAATGCGCCGGCGCCTTGCAGGTTTCGGCGTTGCGGCGCATGCTGACGAACGAGCAGCGGCGGCTGGATCACCTGGCGGCGCGGCTGGCGCCCGCGCTCGAGCGCGGGGTGGCGCGCAAATCCGAGCAACTGGCCGGATTGCGGATTTCCACACGGGCCGTGGAAAAGGATATTTCTTATCAGAAAGAACGGCTTGAAAGGGCTTTTTCACGTATTACGGACGCCGGCGCGCGGCAGGTTGGCGAGCTGCGGACCCGGCTGGAGGCCACCGACCGATTGCGCGAAACGCTGGGGTACAGGGCGACCCTGGCGCGCGGCTATGCGGTGGTGCGGGGCGACGCCGGGCTGGTGACCTCCAAGGCGGCGGCGGAACAGGCCACCGGCCTCGAGATCGAATTTGCCGATGGCCGGCTCAAGCTTGGCTCGGGCAAACCGGCGCGCGGCAAATCTCCGCGGAAACCGCCGGAGCAAGGCTCGCTTTTTTGACCGGACATTTGCAAGTGTTCATGTTATGTTCACGTCATGTAAACCTTTGGAGGTCACGATGGAACAGCGCGTATCCCTGATTACCCTCGGCGTGCAGGACATGGCGAATACGGCGGCGTTTTACGAGCGGCTGGGCTGGGCGCGGGTCGAATCGCCTGATGGCGTGGTGGCCTTCGACCTGATCGGGCAGACGCTGGGGCTCTATCCGCTGGACGCCCTGGCCGAGGATATCGGCGTCGCGCCCGGCACCCTGGGGCGCGGCGCGGTGACGCTGGCGCACAACCTGCGTAGCAAGGAAGAGGTGGACGAACTGATGCAACGGGCCGAGGCGGCGGGCGCCACGGTTCTGAAGGCGCCGCAAGAGGCGTTCTGGGGCGGCTACCACGGCTATTTCGCCGATCCCGAGGGCGCGATCTGGGAAGTGGCGTTCAATCCGTTCTCGCCGCTGGCCGAGGACGGGGCGTTCTGCTGGAACGGCTATGGCTGAGCGGGCCTTGACGTGGTGCTCGGGGCCGGAACGGGTGCCTGGCATGAGCCGGCTGTCCGGTTTCGATCGGGGGCGGTGGCCTGAGCGCGGGCGCGCTTCGAAAACCTGCCGCCGCCTGTGATGCCGGGCCGCAGAAGGTCGCCAGGAGCAGAGGCGCCGGGACCAAAGTGAATGCCGGTCCATTGGCCGGCGCGGGTTTTGAGAGCCTGTCGGGCGTTGGCACCCTATCGGTCCTTGAATCCCGTCAGGCCGGAAGCGGAGGGGTGACGGCAATGGAACATCGCGCGGTGGCAGGCTGATGCGCAAACCGGCCAGCATGTGGAGCCTCGAGACGCTGGGGCGCGTGCGGCTGAGCCGATATTTCTACATGCGGGAGTTTCTCTATTCCGAGATCGGCAATATTCACCGCATCCCCAATATTCCCGAGCGCCCCGATCTGGCGCTGGAACGGGGGCGGGCCTTTTGCACCGAGTTGCTCGATCCGCTGGAGGAAACCTTCGGCCGGGTGGCGGTGCGGTCGGGTTATCGCGCGCCGGGGCTGAACCGGTTCGGCAATGAAAACCGGCTCAACTGTGCCCGCAACACATATCCTCAGGAATGCCACATCTGGGATATCGAAGCGGTTCCGGTTGCCGGCGCGAGCATCGTCCTTCCCTGGTTTGCCGATCAGTTCGAGGCCGGCCGCGACTGGCGCGACCTGGCCTGGTGGCTGCACGATCACATCGAGTATTCCGAAATCTGGTTCTTTCCAAAACTCTGCGCCTTCAACCTGTCGTGGCGGCCCGCGCCCTGGAAGGTGATATCCAGCTATATTGCGCCGCGCGGCACGCTTTTGCGCCGCGGCGCGGCGCCGGCGGAAAGCCGGGCCCAACGGCAGGCGCGCTATGCCGATTTCCCGAAGTTCCGCGCCCTCCGCCTGCCGGGCAGCGGGGAATAGCCGGGTCGCACATAATGTTTGCGCGGCGCGGGAGGGGCGCTCAGATGCAGGATATTCGTCACGCGGCCCAGGGCTTTACAGCTCCCCGCCGGGCCGGTGGCTGACGGTTGACGTTACGGCATCGGCGAAAGGCCACCGGCCCCCGTGTGGGCGAGCGATTTCCCGCTGTCATCCGGCATCGCCTGCGTTAGTCTCCGCCCGGACCCTGCGGCCAACGCGGGGCGGGCGAAATGAGAGAGAGCAGGGCCCTAGCGATGCGCGAACCGCTGGTATTGTTGCCGGGATTCATGTGTGATGCGCGGGTCTTCGGGCCCCAGGTCGCGGCGCTCAGCCGCGACACGCCGGTGATGGTGGCACCGGTCACCGAGGGCGACCGCATCGAAGAGATCGCCTCGTCGATCCTGACGGCGGCGCCGGCCAAGTTCGGCGTCGCGGGCATGGGGTTTGGCGGCGCGGTGGCGATGGAGCTGGTCCGCCGCGCGCCGGAGCGGGTGACGCGGATCGCTCTGATCGACGCCTCGCCACTGGCCGAGACGCCGCAGGATGCCTCGGCCCGCGAGGCGCGGATCATCCGGGCGCGCACCGGCCGGCTGCGCGAGGTGCTGGAAGAGGACATCGTCACGGCCGGGCTTGCGGTGTCGCCCTACCGCGGCGACGTGCTGGCGCTGGCGCTCGACATGGGGCTGCATCTGGGCGCCGATGTCTACACCCGGCAGAGTCGCACGCTGATGCGGCGCAAGGACCAGCAGGCGGTGATGCGCAAGTGCAAGGCGCCGGCGCTGGTTGTCTGCGGCGCCGAAAACGCGGTGTTGCCGGTGAAGCGGCACGACTTCCTCGCCACGCTGATCCCGAATGCCCGGCTCGAGGTGATCGCGGGCGCCGGCCATATGGCGGCGCTGGAGCAGCCCGAGGCGGTGATCAACGTGCTCCGCGCCTGGCAGCGCCAGCCGCAGACGGTGTCATAGCGCCCGGCCCACCGGGCGCGGGCGTGATGCCCGCCCGCTTCCGTTTCAGCCCGGCGCAGGGCCTGCATGGTCCGGGCACTCGGAAGGCGGGCGGGCTTGTGCCATTTGAAAGACCGGGCGTCAGTCTTCCATCGCTTCGAGCTCGTCGATGAAGCCTTCGATCATCGAAAGCCCCTTGTCCCAGAATGCCGGGTCCGAGGCGTCGAGGCCGAAGGGCGCCAGAAGCTCCTTGTGATGCTTGGAGCCGCCGGCCTTGAGCATGTCGAAATACTTCTCCTGAAATCCCTCGGGCGCGGCCTCGTAGGCGGCATAAAGCGCGTTCACCAGCCCGTCGCCGAAGGCATAGGCATAGACGTAGAAGGGCGAATGCACGAAATGCGGGATATAGGCCCAGAAGGTCTCGTAGCCCTCCATGAAGTCGAAGACCGGCCCGAGGCTTTCGGCCTGCACCGACATCCAGAGCGCGTTGATGTCCTCGGGCGTCAGCTCGCCGCCGCGGCGGGCGTCATGCAGCTTGCATTCGAAATCGTAGAAGGCGATCTGCCGGACCACGGTGTTGATCATGTCCTCGACCTTGCCGGCGAGCAGGATCTTGCGGGCCTCCTTGGTTTCGGCCTTCTCCAGCATCTTGCGGAAGGTCAGCATCTCGCCGAAGACCGAGGCGGTTTCGGCCAGGGTCAGCGGCGTCGACGACAGCATTTCGCCCTGATCGGCGGCCAGCCGCTGGTGCACGCCATGGCCCAGTTCATGCGCCAGCGTCATCACGTCGCGCGGTTTGCCGAGGTAGTTGAGCATCACATAGGGGTGGACGTCGGTCACCGTGGGATGGGCAAAGGCGCCGGGTGCCTTGCCGGGTTTCACCCCGGCGTCGATCCAGCCATCGTTGAAGAAGGGGTCGGACAGCTCGGCCATGCGCGGATCAAAGCCGGCATAGGCCTCCTGCACGATCTCGCGCGCCTCGTCCCAGCCGACGATTTTTGTCTCTTCCATCGGCAGCGGCGCATTGCGATCCCAGACCTGCATGCGGTCGAGGCCCAGCCACTTGGCCTTGAGCGCGTAATAGCGGTGCGACAGGCGCGGGTAGGCGGCGACCACGGCATTGCGCAGCGCCTCGACCACTTCGGGCTCGACGTCGTTCGACAGGTGCCGTCCGGCCTGGGCCGAGGGCATCTTGCGCCAGCGGTCGATGACTTCCTTTTCCTTGGCCTGGGTGTTGTGGACGCGGGCAAAGGTCTTGATGTTGTCCTGGAACACCCGGGCCAGCTCGCGGCTGGCGGCCTCGCGCTTGGCGCGGTCCTGTTCGGTGAGCAGGTTGAGCGTCGCCTCGATACCCATTTCCTCGCCGTCGACCTCGAAGTGAAGCCCGGCGATGGTCTCGTCGAAAAGCCGCTCCCAGGCGTCGCCGACGACGCCGAGATCATGCAGGAACTTTTCCAGCTCGTCCGAGAGCTGGTGATCCTTCATCGCGCGGATGCGGCGGAACACCGGGGCATAGCGGGCGAGATCGCGGTTCTGCTCCAGCAGCCCGGCGAGGTGATCATCCTCGAGCCGGTTGAGCTCGAGCGTGAAGAACACCAGCGGAGTGGTGTAATTGGTGATCTTTTCCTGGCAATCCGACATGAACTTGGCGCGGGCGCCGTCGGTGGTCTGCTGGTAATAGCGCAGGCCGGCAAAGGACATGATGCGCCCGGCGATGGCGCTGATCTTTTCGTTGCGCTGGACGCAGGTCAGGAAGGCTTCGGCCGAGAGCGTGGCAAGCTTGCCTTCGTAGTCACCGGCAAAAGCGGCGCATTCCTGCTCCAGCCAGTCGAGATCGCGGGCCAGCTCGGGCGCGTCCTCGGAGGCATAGAGATCGGTCAGGTCCCATTCGGGCAGATTGCCGAGGTCGCGCGCGCCGCCGCCTGCATTGGCGTCACGGACGGGAAAGGGGAGGTGCAGCATGAAATTGGCCTTCTGTTCTGGTTGGACACAGATAAGCCCGCCATGGTGCAAGGTTCAAGGGAGGGTCAGGCCGAGGCGGCCTGCGGCTTGCCCAGCAGGGTGTCCTCGAAATAATGGCAGGTGGTCTCGAAGATATGGCGCCGGGTTTCGGCATCCTCCATCAGCACCTCATGTTCGCCGTCCTCGATCACCTCGAGTCGCCCCTGCGGCCAGGCCGCCATGCGGCTGCGGATCTCGGGCACGCTGACGATGCGTTCGTTGCTGCCGAGGAAAGTGATGCAGGGCAGGTCCGGCGCCGGCAGGGCGGCCAGGGCGCGGCATTCGCGCAGGGCCTCGTGCAGCCAGTGCAGCGAGGGGCCGCCAAGCTGCAATTCGGGGTGGTCGAGCACCTGCTGGCGCATATAGGCAAACATCTCGCGGTCGCGGGTCAGCACGTTGTCCTCGAACGGGGCGGTGGCGACATAACTCGCGGCGCCGGTCGAGGGGGCATAGAGGTGGCTGAAGCCGAGCTTGCGGCTGGTCCAGCCCATGGCCCAGGCGGCGGGGCGCACGGGCCCGGCAATACGAATGCCCCACATCGGCCCGGTAAAGACCGCGCCGACCACCGGCAGATGATTGTAGAGCGCCCGGAGGCCGATGCAGCCGCCCATGGAATGGCCGAGCAGAAACAGCGGCTGGGGCAGGTCAAGCTCGGGCAGCGCGGCGCGCAGGGCGCGCACGTCACGCTGATAATCCTCGAAGATGTCGACATGGCCGACGCGGGCATCGGGCAACAACCGGTCGGCCAGGCCCTGGCCGCGCCAGTCGACGGCCAGCACCGCATAGCCCCGCGCCGTGAGGTCGGCGGCCAGCATGCCGTATTTCTCGACATATTCGGTGCGGCCGGGAAAGATCAGAATGGTTCCCCTGGCCTCGGCTTCGGTCGGCCAATGGCCGATCCGAATGAGTTTGCCGTCTTCGGTGGTGAGCCAATGGCACCGGCCGCCCCGGGGCGCGCGCGCCATGTCTTCGAAATAGGGGGCCGGCGTCAGGGTCATCAGGAGAGCGCCTGTCCCAGCTTCATCGCGGTGCCCATGTCGCCATCGACGGCGAGCTTGCCCGACATGAAGGCCGACGTGGGGTCGAGATCGCCGGCGAGGATCGATTCAAAGGTCTCGGCATCGGCGGTCATGGTGACCTCGGCCTCGTCATCGCCGGCGCGGGCGCCGTCCCCGTCGACCATGATGGCGCCTTCGTCCTCGATGACGAACTTGGCGGTGCCGTCAAAGCCGCCGTCGATCTTTGCGTTCAAGGCCTTTACCGCCTCGGCCACAACATCACTCATTTGCACGCTCCTTTGTCTGATCGCGGGTGGTATTTCGAACCCGCTGCGCTACATTGAGGGCACTATGGTCATGATCAGACAGCACATCAAATGTAGCGTTGCGGCATTTCTCGTCCTAGTCACGTATTCCCTACCGTCGGGTGTGCGGGCGCAGGACACGGAGGCTCTCTTGCAGCAGCTGCGCGAGGCCGAGCCGGCCGAAGCGGGGCGGCTGGTGGCCGATATCAGCCGCGAATGGTCCAAAAGCGGATCGGCGGCGATGGATCTGCTGCTGAAACGCGGCCGGGATGCGATGGATGTCGGCGATCTCGCGGCCGCGGCCGAACATTTCACCGCCCTTGTCGATCATGCGCCGGAATTTGCCGAAGGCTATCACATGCGCGCCATGGCTTATTACAACGCCGGCCGGATCGGTCCGGCGCTGGGCGATCTGGAAATGGCGCTGCGGTACAATCCCGACCATTTCGGCGCGCTGCGCGGGCTGGCGGTGATTTTCGAGACGCTTGGCGATGCCGATCGGGCGCTGCGCGGCTATGAAATGGTGCTGGCCTTGCATCCCAACGACGAAGAGGCGCAAAACGGCGTCGAACGTCTGTTGATCACGGCACGCGGCCGCGACATCTAGAATTCTGAACAAGCCCGGGGAGACACCGGATGGCGATGGAACAGCGGACCGTGGCGGTCCTTGGGCCCACCAACACGGGCAAGACCCATTACGCCATCGAGCGCATGCTGGGCTATCGCTCGGGCATCATCGGGCTGCCGCTGCGGCTGCTCGCGCGCGAGGTCTATGACAAGATCGTCGCCATCCGCGGCCCCGGCGTGGTGGCGCTGGTCACCGGCGAAGAGCGCATCGTGCCGCCGCGGGCGCAATATTGGGTCTGCACCGTCGAGGCGATGCCCGAGGGCATGGGCACCGATTTCGTCGCCATCGACGAGATCCAGCTCTGCGCCGATCCCGAGCGCGGCCATGTCTTTACCGACCGTCTGCTGAGGATGCGCGGCACCCATGAGACGCTGTTTCTGGGCGCCGACACCATGCGCGGTCCGATTGCCGCGCTGGTGCGGGGCGTCGAGTTCATGCGCCGCGAGCGGATGAGCCAGTTGAGCTACACAGGTTCGAAAAAGATAAGTCGGCTGCAATCCCGCAGCGCGGTCGTGGGGTTTTCGATTGAGAATGTCTATGCCATTGCCGAGCTGCTGCGCCGCCAGAAGGGCGGAGCGGCGGTGGTCATGGGCGCGCTCAGCCCGCGCACCCGCAATGCGCAGGTCGATCTTTACCAGAACGGCGACGTCGATTTCCTGGTGGCGACCGATGCCATCGGCATGGGGCTGAACCTCGATGTGAACCACGTCGCCTTTTCCGGCCTGTCCAAGTTCGACGGCCGCCGGATGCGGCCGCTGGCACCAAACGAGCTGGGGCAGATCGCCGGCCGGGCGGGGCGGGGAATGCGCGACGGCACCTTTGGCGTGACCGGCGAGGCGCCGCCGCTGGACGAGGGGGTCGCCGAGGCGATCTGCAACCATCAGTTCACCCCGCTCAAGAAACTTCAATGGCGCAATGCGGCGCTGGAGTTCGGCACCATCGACCGGCTGATCGCCGCGCTGGAAAAGCCGCCCGAGGATCCGATGCTGCTCAAGGCGCGCGAGGCCGACGATCTGCGCGTTCTGCGAACGCTGGCGCAGGACGACACGGTCTTTGCCCGCGCCTCGAGCCCGCAGTCGGTGCGGCTGCTCTGGGATGTCTGCCGCATCCCGGATTTTCGCGGCATATCGCATGCGGAACATGCCGGCCTGCTGGGCGTTATCTTTGGCTACCTGCACGAAAGCGGACAGGTGCCGGATGACTGGCTGGCGCGGCAGGTGCGGCGGATCGATCGGACCGACGGTGACATCGACACATTGTCGAAACGATTGGCATATATCCGCACATGGACCTATGTGGCCCAACGAAAGCGCTGGGTCACGGACGAAAGCCATTGGCGCGGGGTGACGCGCGCTGTAGAAGACAGGCTGTCGGATGCGCTGCACGACCGTCTGACCCAGAGATTTGTTGATCGCCGCACATCCGTGCTCTTGCGGCGGTTGAAGCAGAAGGAGGCCCTCTTGGCCGAAGTGAACGAGAATGGTGAAGTAACGGTCGAGGGCGAGTTCGTCGGCCGACTTGAGGGATTCCGCTTCCGGCAGGACAAGGATGCGACCGGGCAGGAGGCCAAGACGCTGAAGGCGGCGTCACTCCAGGCCCTGGCCCCGCATTTCCACCTGCGGGCCGACCGGTTTTACAATGCGCCCGATACCGAGATCGACTTTACCGAGCAGGGTGGCCTCATGTGGGGCGATCAGGCGGTGGGCAAGCTGGTCAAGGGGGCCGATCCGCTGAAGCCCGAGGTCCGGGCCTTTGTCGATGACGAGGCCGGGCCCGACGTGGCGCAAAAGGTGCAGCGCCGGTTGCAGCATTTCATCGACCGCAAGGTCGCGACCCAGTTCGAACCGCTGGTGGCTCTGGGCCGGGACGAGGCATTGAGCGGCTTGGCCAAGGGCTTTGCCTTTCAGATGGTCGAGAGCTTTGGCGTGCTGCCGCGCGTCAGGGTGGCCGATGACGTCAAGGCGCTGGATCAGGAGGCCCGTGGCGCACTGCGCAAGCACGGCGTGCGCTTCGGCCAGTTCACCATTTTCATGCCGCTTTTGCTGAAACCGGCGCCGACGCGGCTGCGGCTGGTGCTCTGGTCGCTCTGGCAGGGGCTGGATGTCTTCCCCGAGGCGCCGCCGCCGGGGCTGGTGACCGTGCCGTCCGATCAGGCCGCACCCGAGGGCGCGGATACCATGTCGGGCTATCGCAAGGCCGGGGCGCGGGCGATCCGCATCGACATGCTGGAACGGCTGGCGGACATGCTGCGCGCCGAGGACACCCGAGGCGGTTTCGAGGCCAAGGCAGACATGTTGTCGATCACCGGCATGACGCTGGAGCAATTCGCCGATCTGATGCAGGGCCTGGGCTATCGCGCTGAAAAAGGCGAGCGCGCCAAGGTCAAGCCGGCCGATGCCGTGGTGGTGGAAGAGGCCAAGGACACGGCCGTTTCCCCCGACACCCCGGTAATGGATGTGGCCCAGCCCGAGCCGGCCCCCGGCACCGAGGCTGCGCCGCAGGTCGAGGCCGAAGCCGAGACAGAGGCCGAGGCGGTGGCACCGACCGAGACGCCCGACATCCCCGAAGCGGATGATGCGGTTCCTGACGTCCAGGCTTCGGACAGCTCCGATGCGGCGGCCACGGTGTCGCCTTCGGAACTCGAGGCCAACGCCGACCCGATCCCGCCGGTCGACAGCGCCGCCGGCGAACTGCGCCCCGGCGAAACCCCGGACAAGGCCGATGCCGGTCCCGAGATGGAGGTGTTTTACACCTTCACCTGGGGGCGCGGAGCGCGCGGCGACCGCAAGCCGCGCGGCGGCCACCGGGGCGACCGCGACGGGGGCAAGCCGCAGGGCAAGGGGCGCCGCGGCGACCGTGGCGACAAGGGCAGGGGGCCGAAAGGTGCCAAGGGCAAGGGCCCGCGCCAGGACAAGGGCGCCAAGACCTATCAGTCGCGCCCGGAAAAGAAGGACCGGATCGACCCGGACAATCCTTTTGCCGCCGCTCTGATGGGGCTCAAGGACAAGGGCTGACCCTTGTCGACCGCGAAACTCCGGCTGGACAAATGGCTCTGGCAGGCGCGGTTCTTCAAGACCCGCACATTGGCCGCCCGCACCATCTCGACCGAGGGGGTGCGGGTTGACGGGACGCGGGTGTCGAAACCCGGCCGCACCATAAGCCCCGGCAATGTCTTGACCTTCGTGCAGGCGAAACGGGTGCGCATCGTGCGCATCCTCGAGCTGGGCACACGGCGGGGCCCGGCGACCGAGGCGCAGGCGCTGTACGAAGACCTGTCACCGCCCGAGCCGCCAAAGGAGGACAGGCCGCCCGCGAATCCGGCCTATGAGGGAAAAGGTCGCCCGACCAAGCAGGATCGGCGCAACCTTGATCTTAACCGGCGTCGCACGCTTGAATGATCCGGCCGGCTGGATTAGCAAACACCCGCGTCAGCAAGAAAGACTCGTCCCATGACCTATATCGTCAACGATGCCTGCATCGCCTGCAAATACACCGACTGTGTCGAGGTCTGCCCCGTGGATTGCTTCTACGAGGGCGAGAACATGCTGGTGATCCACCCCGACGAATGCATCGACTGCGGCGTCTGCGAGCCGGAATGCCCGGCCGATGCGATCCGCCCGGACACCGAGCCGGACATGGAGAAATGGGTGGAGTTCAACCGCAAGTACTCGGAAATGTGGCCGGTGATCATCACCAAGAAAGACCCGCTGCCCAAGGCCGAGGAACACGACGGGGAAGAGGGCAAGCTCGAGAAATACTTCTCGGAAGCGCCCGGCGAAGGCGGTTGACGCCGCGTTAGCGATTCGGCGCTGGCCGGCCAAAGCGGTTGGAAAGCACTTCAACTGCGCGACATAACCACTTGAGATCAGGGGTGTACTCTCTCTGGTCACGGAAATATGCTGGAAATAGCATCCTTTTTGTGCTATATTCCTGTCATATGATTTATTCTTCTCACTCAGGACAGGATCGTCAGCACCTGTTCGGCTGAAGGCGGCATATTGGAAAACCGGGAACGGAGATGAAAATCCCCGTCCGGTTCTTTTGTCGCTTGAGGCGTGGGAACATGCGAGGAAGGACTGCATGACCAAATCGAAGAAATCCGAGTTCCGCCCGAACGATTACGTCGTCTATCCGGCCCATGGTGTGGGCCAGATCGTCTCGATCGACAAGGAGGAAATCGCAGGCATCCCGCTCGAGCTGTTCGTGATCTCGTTCGAGAAGGACAAGATGACCCTCCGGGTGCCGACCAACAAGGCCACCGAGATCGGCATGCGCAGCCTCAGCTCGCCCGACGTGATCGAAAAGGCGCTGACCACGCTCAAGGGCAAGGCGCGGGTGAAACGCGCCATGTGGTCGCGCCGGGCCCAGGAATACGAACAGAAGATCAATTCCGGCGACCTGATCTCGATTGCCGAAGTGGTCCGCGACCTGCACCGCAACGACGAGCAGCGCGAACAGAGCTATTCTGAACGTCAGCTTTACGAAGCCGCGCTCGAGCGTCTGACCCGCGAAGTTGCTGCCGTGGCCGGCGGCGACGAGGTGGCTGCGGCCAAGCAGGTGGACGAGGTACTGCTGTCGCGCGCGGCCTGAGAGGCTGGCGGCTGACACAAGCGCCGATTTGAAATTGAAAGCCCGCGCAACCATTTGCGCGGGCTTTTTCGCGTGATGGGCGAGGGGCCTCAGGCGGCATCGTCCTTTTGCAGCTGGGCCAGCAACAGCGCCTCGAGATCGCGCTCCAGCTCCTTGGCGCGGGCGATATAGGGCTCATTGTCGACCGAGGGGATGTCATCGCGCCAGAGCTTGGCCAGCTCCTGGACCGAATGCCGGTCGTGCTGATAGAACACCCGCTCCGCCTCCGCCGCCTCATATTCCGTCAGCCCGATGTTCTCCAGCACATAGCGCCCGGCGCGCAGCGAGCTGTCGAACATCTCGCGCACGATGTCATTGGCGCCGGCCTGATAGAGCTTGAAGGCATGGGTGCGGTCATGGGCGCGGGCCACGATATGCAGGTCGTCGCGCTCGCGCCGGGCAAAGCTCACAAGACGCAAGGTCGCCGCCGGATCGTCGAGCGCCACCACCAGCACCCGCGCCTCGCGCAGACCGGCGGCATGCAGCAGCTCGGGGCGCGTCGGGTCGCCGTAGAACCCCTTGAAGCCGAAGCGGCGCATCAGCTCGATGGTCTTCATGTTGTGGTCGAGCACCACGGTCTTGAACCCCGAGCTCTGCACCAGACGGTTGACGATCTGGCCGAAGCGACCGATCCCGGCGATGATCACCGGCCCCTGTTCGTCGATCTCGTCGGGTTCAAAGGCCTCGCCACGCTCGGACATGCGGCGCGACAGCAGCTCGTAGAGGATGAAGAGCAGGGGGGTGATCAGCATCGACAGCGCCACCACCAGCAACAGCGTCTGCGACAGGCCGGGCGGCAGGATGTTCTGGGTGACCGAAAAGGAGATCAGGACAAAGCCGAATTCGCCCGCCTGCGCCAGCCCGAGGGTAAAGAGCCAGCGGTTGCGGCCCCGCAGGCCAAAGATCATGGCGAGACAGAGCAGCACCGCGCCCTTGGCGGCGATCACCGCCAGCGTCAGCCCGAGGATCTTGAAAGGGGCCCCGAAGAAGGTGGCAAAGTCGATGCCGGCGCCCACGGTGATGAAGAACAGCCCCAGCAGCAGGCCCTTGAACGGCTCGATGTCGCTTTCCAGCTCGTGGCGGAATTCCGAGTTGGCCAGCACCACGCCCGCCAGAAAGGTGCCCAGCGCCGGCGACAGGCCGACCATGTTCATCAGCGTGCCGATGCCCACCACGATCAGCAGCGCCAGCGCGGTGTTGAGCTCGCGCAGCCGGGCAGTGTGAACGAATTGGAACAGCGGCCGCACCAGGTAGATGCCGGCCAGGATCACAGCCGCCACCGCGCACAGCGTCACCAGCGTCACGCCCCAGCCGGGCAGGCCTTCGACCAGCGACATGCCGGCATGGGCGGCGTCCTCGGCCTCCTTGGCGGGCAGGCTGATTGCCCCGTCGGGCGCGATCACCGCCGAGGGCATCACCGCCAGCAGCGGCAGCAGCGCCAGCATCGGGATCACCGCGATATCCTGCGTCAGCAGCACGGCAAAGGTCGAGCGCCCGCCACCGGTCTGCATCAGCCCCTTTTCGCTGAGCGTTTGCAGCACGATCGCGGTCGAGGACAGGGCAAAGATCAGCCCCACCGCCAGCGCCACCTGCCAGACCAGCCCCAGCACCATGGCGCCGATCATGATCAGCACGGTCGAGAGCCCGATCTGAAGCCCGCCCAGCCCGATCAACTTGTGCCGCATGTCCCAAAGCGTGCGCGGCTCGAGCTCGAGGCCGATCAGGAACAGCATCATCACCACGCCGAATTCGGCGAAATGCTGCAATTCCTGGGTTTCATGCCCGCCGACAAAGCCGAAGACCGGGCCGATCAGGATGCCGGCGGCGAGGTATCCCAGCACCGATCCAAGCCCCAGTCTGGCCGCCAGAGGTACGGCGATCACCGCCGCGGCGAGGAAGATCGAGGCCTGGAGGAGAAAACTTTCCATGATGTCCTGTCCCGTTGCGTCACACTATTTTGCAGGTGCGGCGAGGATTGAACAAGCCGGCATGGCCGCCCTGCGATCATTTTCCCGACAGTCCCGAAAACCCGGTCAGAGCGGCAGCGGCGCATCGTGCTTGAGCTGGTCCATCACGATCTGGCTCTGCACCCGTGCCACCGCCCGATGCGGCAAGAGCACCTCGTGGATCAGCCGGTTGAGCGCCGCCAGATCGGCGCAATAGACCCGGAGCAGGTAATCGGCATCTCCGGTCAGCGTCCAGGTGCTGACCACCTCAGGTTGGGTGGTCAGCAGGCGGGCAAAGCTCTGCGCATCCTCGGGCCGCTGGCTGGCCATCTGCACCTGGACAAAGGCCTGCACCCCGAGCCCCAGCCGCGCCGCATCGAGCTTGGCGGCATAGGCACGGATATAGCCCTCGGCCTCGAGCCGCTGACGTCGTCGCCCGGCCTGGCTGGCCGAGAGGTTCAGCGCCTCGCCCAGCTCATTGGCGGTCAGATGGGCGTTCTGTTGCAAAAGGCCCAGGAGCCTGCGGTCCATGGAATCGAGCATCTGCGAAATCTCCGCGTATTTCGCGCATTTTGCGCGGAAATCCCGCAAAAAGAAAGTCGTGCATGCCGCAGAACGCGCACATTGCCCCCGGCTGTGGAGTTAGCCTTTGGGCAACGGAAAACAGGAGGAGATGCACATGGGTCCTTTCCCGCACGATGCCCCGAAATCCAAGATCACCGCCGAGAACCCGGCCGGCACCGACGGCTTCGAATTCGTCGAGTTCGCCCATCCCGAGCCCTCGGCGCTGCGCGATCTCTTCGGCAAGATGGGCTATGAGCATGTGGCCAACCACAAGTCGAAACAGATCGAGCTCTGGCAGCAGGGCGATATCACCTATGTGATCAACGCCGAGCCGGGCAGCTTTGCCGCCAGGTTCGTCGAAGAGCACGGCCCCTGCGCGCCCGCGATGGGCTGGCGCGTGGTCGATGCGCAGCATGCCTTTGACCATGCGGTCGCCAAGGGCGCCGAACCTTATGAGGGCGATGACAAGACGATGGATGTGCCCGCGATCAAGGGCATCGGCGGCAGCCTGATCTATTTTATCGACCAATATTACGAGACCTCGCCCTACAACGAGGAATTCGACTGGATCGCGCAATCCAAGCCCAAGGGCGTCGGCTTCCATTACCTCGACCACCTGACCCACAATGTCTTCAAGGGCAACATGGACACCTGGTTCCGGTTCTACGGCGATCTGTTCAATTTCCGCGAAATCCGCTTTTTCGACATCGAGGGCAAGTTCACCGGGCTGTTCTCGCGCGCGCTGACCTCGCCCTGCGGTCGCATCCGCATTCCGATCAACGAAGACCGGGGCGAGACCGGCCAGATCGTGGCCTATCTCAAGAAGTACAACGGCGAGGGCATCCAGCACATCGCGGTGGGCGCGCATGACATCTATGACGCCACCGACGAGATCGCCAGCCGCGGCATCAAGTTCATGCCCGGCCCGCCCGAAACCTATTACAAGCTGTCCAGGGACCGGGTGAGCGGCCACGACGAGCCGATCGACCGGATGAAGAAACACGGCATCCTGATCGACGGCGAAGGCGTGGTCGATGGCGGCGAGACCCGCATCCTGTTGCAGATCTTCTCGAAGACGGTGATCGGCCCGATCTTTTTCGAGTTCATCCAGCGCAAGGGCGATGACGGCTTCGGCGAGGGCAACTTCAAGGCGCTGTTCGAATCGATCGAACAGGAGCAGATCGAAAGCGGCGAGCTCGACCCGGTCAAATAACCCCGTCCCGGCCCCGCGCCGGGACCTCGCCCCCAGCCGCAAGAGGCCCCGGATCAGGTCCGGGGCGCGGCCATGAAGGTTCCGCCGCCTCGCACTCCGGCGCCTCCTGTCCCGGCCCCCGCGCCGGGACCTCCCGCCCAGCCGCAAGAGACCCCGGATCAATTCCGGGGCGCGGCGGCCAGCCCGGCAGGGCAGTCTGCCCGCGCTTCCCGGGTGACACCGCCGCCGCACCCCCTATGATCGCCGCCGAAGCAGCGACGAAAAGGGGCACGCCATGACCGATCTCGAAACCCGCATCGCCCAGGGCCGCGGCGATGAACCCGCCGACAAGGTGCTGCGCGGCGGCCAGATCTTCTGCCTGGTGACCGGCGACAGCATCCCGGGAGACGTGGCGATCTGCGGCGACCGCATTGTCGGTATCGGCGCCGATTACGAGGGCCGCGAGGTCGTCGATGTCAGCGGCTTCACCCTGGTGCCCGGCTTCATCGACACCCATCTGCATATCGAAAGCTCGCTGATCACGCCGTACGAGTTCGACCGCTGCGTCGCGCCCCGTGGCGTCACCACCGCGATCTGCGATCCGCATGAGATCGCCAATGTGGTCGGCCTCGACGGCATCCGCTATTTCCAGCAGGCCAGCACCCACACGCTGATGGACATCCGCGTGCAGCTTTCCTCCTGCGTGCCCTCGACCGACATGGAAACCGCCGGCGCGCAGATCGAGGCGGCCGATCTCGAAGAGGTCATGGGCCACCCGTCCGGCATCGGCCTGGCGGAATTCATGAACTATCCCGGCGTGATCCACCGCGATCCGCGCGCCATGGCCAAACTGCGGCTGTTCGAAGGTGGCCATGTCGACGGCCATTGCCCGATGCTCTCGGGCCGCGACCTCAACGCCTATATCGCCGCCGGCATCCGCACCGAACATGAGGCGACCACGGCCGAAGAGGCGCGCGAAAAGCTGCAAAAGGGCATGCGGGTGCTGATCCGCGAAGGCTCGGTGTCAAAGGATCTCGAGGCGCTGGCCGAGTTGCTGACCGAAGGCAGCAGCGCCTACATCTGCCTCTGCACCGACGACCGCAATCCGCTCGACATCGCCGAGCACGGCCATCTCGATTACATGATCCGCCGGCTGATCGAAAAGGGCGTTTCGCCGCTCGCCGCCTATCGCGCCGCCTCGCTTTCGGCGGCCGAGGCCTTCGGGCTGAAAGACCGCGGCCTCATTGCGCCCGGCCTGCGCGCCGATATCGTGGCGCTCGACAGCCTCGAGGACTGTCGCGCCGCCCGCGTGTTCTGCGCCGGCCAGGAGGTCACCGAAGCCGCCTTCGCCGCCCGTGACGGCATCGAGGTGGTCGGCCGCAACTCGGTCAAGGCGCCCAGGGTCGCGGCCGGCGATTTCCACGCCACCGGCAACCGCAGCACCACGGATGTGATCGGCATCATCGAGGGCAAGATCATTACCGACCACCTGTCGGAAGAGATCGCCATCGAGGATGGCGACAAACGCCCCGACGCCAGCCGCGACCTCGCCCGCATCGCGGTCATCGAACGCCATGGCAAGAACGGCAATATTGCCACCGGCTTCGTGCGCGGCTTCGGCATGCGGGCCGGCGCCATCGCCTCCACCGTCTGCCACGATCACCACAATATCGCCTGCGTCGGCATGGACTACGCCGACATGGCGCTGGCCGCCAACCGCCTGTCCGAGATCGAAGGCGGCTTCGTCGTCGCCCGCGATGGCGCGATCCTGGCCGAGCTGCCCCTGCCGGTCGCCGGGTTGATGAGCCTCGCCCCCTTCGAGGAGGTCCACCGGCACCTCGTCGAGCTGCGCGACGCCGCCAAGTCCCTCGGCGTCACCCTGGAAGAACCCTTCCTTCAGCTCGCCTTCCTCGCCCTGCCGGTGATCCCCGCGCTCAAGATCACCGACCGTGGCATGGTCGACGTGATGAAATTCGAGATCATCCCCGGCTGAGCCACCCCAAGGGGGGCTTCTTCTGGCCGGAAATATCCCGGGGGAGTCGCGGCGTGCCGCGGCGGGGGCAGAGCCCCCGGGCCCCGGCCTCAGCCCAGGATCTCCCCCCGGCAGCGGTCGGTCATGAATTCGACGAACCGCCGGATTTTCGGATCCTGCAACCGTCGGTGCGGATAGAGACAGCCAAAGATCGAGGGTTTCGGCGCCGCCTCGCGCAACACCTCCACAAGCGCGCCCGAGGCCAGGTCCCCGGCGATCAGGAAGCGTGGGATATTGGCGATGCCGCGCCCGGCCAGCGCCCAGGAGATCAGCACATCGCTGTCATCGGCGTCGAACCGCCCCGCCACCTCGAGCTTGCGCGGCCCCGCCGGCGTCTCCAGCACCCAGAAATACTCCGGCGAGCGCGGATAGCGCAGCAACAGGCAATTGTGCCGCAAGAGATCGTCCGGCCCCTCCGGCACGCCCTGCCGCGCCAGATAGTCCGGCGCGGCACAGAGCACCCGGTCGCATTCGGCGATCTTGCGCAGGGTCAGCCCCGACTCCTTCGGAATGCCGACAAAAAACGCCACGTCGAGCCGCTCGCCCAGCATGTCCACCGCCCGGTCGGACAACCGCATCTGCACCTGGCATTCCGGATAGAGATCGGTGAACTCCGGCACCAGCGGCGCGATGATGCGCCGGCCGGTCACCAGCGGCGCGGTCACCCGGATCACCCCGCGCGGCGTGTCCGAGAAATTCGCCACCACCGCCTCGGCCTCGTCCAGCGCCGCCAGGGCCTGACGGGCGTGGTCGTAAAACACCCGGCCCACCTCGGTGGGGGTCAGCGAGCGGGTGGTGCGGTTGAACAGCCGCACCCCCAGATGCCGCTCCAGCTCCTTGATCCTCTTCGAGGCCACCGCCGGCGTCAGCCGCAGATCGCGGCCGCCCGAGGTGATCGAGCCCAGCTCGACAATGCGCACAAAGACGCGCAGGCTTTCGACATAAGGCATTGGCAGGGCTCGCATCAGGCTGACATTCGCCCCGAGCATAACGCCGCGCATCGTGTATTATCAACGATCCGTATAAAGTATTTGCCGACTGAAGGCGTATTCGTTGAAGGATAAAAGGCGTAGACCTGCTTCCAAGCCATTGCACGCTTCGGGAGGAACCAGATGCACAGCCGCAACGAGATCCGTTTTCTGCTCAACGGGGCGCCGGTGGCGCTGCCCGATGTCTCTGCCGCGCAGACCCTGCTCGATTTCCTGCGCCTCAACCGGCGACTGACCGGCACCAAGGAAGGCTGCGCCGAGGGCGATTGCGGCGCCTGCACCGTGCTGGTCGGGCGGCTCGCCGGCGGCGTGTTGCGGTATGAGGCGGTCAATGCCTGTATTCGCTTTCTGGCCACGCTCGATGGTTGCCATGTGGTCACCGTCGAGCATCTGCGCGGGCCGGACGGGGCGCTGCATCCGGTGCAACAGGCGATGGTCGAATTTCACGGCAGCCAATGCGGCTTCTGCACGCCGGGCTTTGTCATGTCGCTTTACGCGCTCTGGATGGAACGGCCCGAGCCCACGGCCGGTGAGGTCGAGACCGCCATTCAGGGCAATCTCTGCCGCTGCACCGGCTATGCCCCGATCATCCGCGCCGCCGTGGCGATCAGCCGCTACGGCACGCCCACCGCCGATCTGCTGACCCGGGAGCGCGCGGCGGTGACCGAGGCGCTCACCGCCCTGCGCGACGGTGCGCGGGTCGAGACCGGGCCGGCGGACAACCGCGCCATCCTGCCGGCGGATGTCGATGATTTCGCGGAGCTCTACGCCGCGTATCCGCAGGCGACGGTGGTGGCCGGAGCCACCGATGTGGGGCTCTGGGTGACCAAGTTCTTCAAGCCGATCAGCCCGGCGATCTTCATCGGCCATCTCGAAGGGCTCAAGCGCATTGACCGCGACGGCGACAGCCTGCGCATCGGCGCCGGGGTCAGCTATTCCGAGCTTGGCCCGGTGATTGCCGAACATGTCCCGCATCTGGCGGACTACTGGAGCCGCATCGCCGGCTGGCAGGTGCGCAACATGGGCACCATCGGCGGCAATATCGCCAATGGCTCGCCGATCGGTGATACCCCGCCGGTGCTGATCGCCATGGGCGCCGAGGTAGTGCTGCGTCGGGGCGCGGAGCGCCGGGTGCTGCCGCTCGAGGCGTTCTTCATCGACTATGGCAAGCAGGATCGCGCGCAGGGCGAGTTCGTCGAGGAGATCCGCCTGCCGCTTTCGCAGGCAGGCGAGCGCCACGCCGCCTACAAGATATCCAAACGCCGGGACGAGGATATTTCCTCGGTCGCCGCGGGCTTTCGTGTCACGGTGCAGGACGGCATCATCAGCGATGCCAGGCTGGCCTTCGGAGGCATGGCCGCCACGCCGAGGCGTGCGGTCGCGGCAGAAGCCGCCCTTGTCGGCCAGGCCTGGCACGAAACCGCCTTCGAGGCGGCCGCCGTGGCGCTTGCCGGCGATTTCACCCCGCTCACCGACTGGCGCGCCAGCGCCGAATACCGTGCCGCCGCGGCCGCCAATCTGCTGCGCCGCTTTTTCCACGAGCAGGAGGGCCAGGCGCCCGTCCGGCTGGCCGTGGCATAAGGGAGGGACCACCATGAAAGACCAGATCACCAGCACCGAGGCGATCCGGGGCGCCGTCCACAGCGACCTGCGCCACGACAGCGCCATCAAACATGTCACCGGCCGGGCCGAATATTGCGACGACATCGCCGAGCCGGCGGGCACGCTGCATGCCTATCTTGGCACGTCCGATGTCACCCATGCGCGGATCAGATCGCTCGATCTCTCCGCCGTCCGGGCCGCGCCCGGCGTGATCGGCGTGCTCACCGCCGCCGACATTCCCGGTGCCAATGACATCTCGCCCACCGGCCGCAACGACGAGCCGGTCTTTCCGACCGATCTGATCGAATTCCACGGCCAGCCGCTGTTTGCCGTGGTGGCCGAGAGCCGGGACGCCGCCCGCCGCGCCGCCGAGCTGGCGCAGATGGAGGTCGAGGACCTGCCGCATGCGCTCGATCCGTTGCAGGCACAGGCGGCCGGCTATCCGCATATCACCGATCCGCTCAAGCTCGAGCGCGGCGATGTGGCGACAGGCTTTGCCGAGGCGCCGCACCGGATCACCGGCCGGCTCAACGTGGGTGGCCAGGATCACATGTACCTCGAGGGGCAGATCTCCTTTGCCATTCCGGGCGAGGATGACGATGTGGTGGTGCATTGCTCGACCCAGCACCCGAGCGAGGCGCAGCACATGGTCGCGCATGTGCTGGGCGTGCCGTCGAACGCGGTCACGGTCAACGTGCGGCGCATGGGTGGCGGCTTCGGCGGCAAGGAAAGCCAGATGAACCTCTTTGCCTGCGTCGCGGCGCTGGCGGCGAAAAAGTGGGACCGCCCGGTGAAAATCCGCCCCGACCGCGATCAGGACATGAGCGCCACCGGCAAGCGGCATGATTTTGTCATCGATTACGACGTGGCGTTTGACGAGGCCGGGTGCATTCAGGCGGTCGAAGGCGAATTCGCCGCCCGCTGCGGCTGGTCCTCGGACCTCTCGGGCCCGGTCACCGACCGCGCGCTGTTTCATGCCGACAACGCCTATTTCTATCCGCATGTCCGCCTGACCTCGCGGCCGATGAAGACCAACACGGTCTCCAACACCGCCTTTCGCGGCTTTGGCGGGCCGCAGGGCGTGGTTGCCGCCGAGCGGATGATCGAAGAGATCGCCTTTGCGCTGGGCAAGGATCCGCTGGAGGTGCGCAAGGCGAATTTCTATGGGCCCGAGGGCCGCGACCTGACACCCTATCACCAGCAGGTGACCGACAATATTCTCGAGCGGCTGGTGGGCGAGCTGGAAAAGAGCGCCGACTATCAGGCCCGTCGCAAGGCGATCCTGAAGTTCAACGCGCAGAGCCGCTTCCTCAAGCGCGGCATTGCCCTGACCCCGGTGAAATTCGGCATCTCCTTTACCGCCACGCATTACAACCAGGCCGGCAGCCTGATCCATGTCTATTCGGATGGTTCGATCCACCTGAACCATGGCGGCACCGAGATGGGGCAGGGGCTCAACACCAAGGTGGCGCAGGTGGTGGCGGATGCCTTCCAGGTGGATATCACCCGGATCAAGATCACCAGGACCACCACCGAGAAGGTGCCCAATACCTCGGCCACCGCGGCCTCGTCCGGCTCCGACCTGAACGGCATGGCGGCGCTGGACGCGGCCGAGCAGATCAAGGCGCGGCTGGTAGAGTTCGCGGCGGACAAATGGGAGGTGGACCCCGCCGCGGTCATCTTCCTGCCGAATGCGGTCAAGGTCGGCAACGAGGTCATGGGGTTCGACGCTCTGGTCAAGGCGGCCTACATGGCGCGGGTGCATCTCTCGGCGGCGGGCTTCTACAAGACGCCCGATATCTACTGGGATCGCGCTGCCGGACGTGGCCGGCCGTTCTATTACTACGCCTATGGTGCGTCCTGCTCCGAGGTCTCGGTCGACACGCTGACCGGCGAATACCGGGTCGAGCGTACCGATATCCTGCATGACGTCGGCCGCTCGCTGAACCCGGTGCTCGACAAGGGGCAGGTGGAAGGCGCCTTCATCCAGGGCATGGGATGGCTCACCACCGAAGAGCTGTGGTGGGACAAGCAAGGCCGGCTGCGCACCCATGCGCCCTCGACCTACAAGATCCCGCTGGCCTCGGACGCGCCGCGCATCTTCAATGTGGGTCTTGCCGAGTGGTCGGTGAACCCGGAACGCACCATCAAACGGTCCAAGGCCGTGGGCGAGCCGCCGTTCATGCTGGGCATTTCGGTGCTGGAAGCGCTGTCGATGGCCGTGGCGAGCGTCGCCGACTACCGCGAATGCCCGCGGCTCGATGCGCCGGCCACCCCCGAACGCGTGCTGATGGCGGTGGAGCGGCTGCGGGGGGACAAGTGATGCCGCTGGCTGCGAAACTCCGCGACTTCCTCGCCGCCGATCCGGTGGTCCGGGTGCGGCTGACTGAGGTGAAAGGCTCTTCGCCGCGCGAGGCGGGGACCGAGATGTTTGTCACCGAGGCGGCGCTTTGCGGCACCATCGGCGGCGGCCGGCTGGAGCACATCGCCATCGAGGCGGCACGGGCGCTGCTGGCGGCCGGCGATCTGGCGCAGGTGCTCGACGTGCCGCTGGGGCCGGAGATCGGCCAATGCTGCGGCGGACGGGTCGAACTGGCGCTGCACCGGATGCGCGAGAGCGACAAGACAGCGGCGCTGGCCGATGCCGAGGCGCAGGATGCGGCCGAACCGGCGGTGCATATCCTGGGCGCCGGCCATGTCGGGCGCGAACTGGCGAACCTGTTTCAGCATCTGCCGGTCAGGACCGTGCTGATCGACCAGCGGGCCGGGGAATTGGCGCAATGCAGTGCCGCGGTCGAGAAACGCCAGAGCGCGATCCCCGAGATCGACATCATGACGGCGCCGCCGGGCAGCGCCTTTGTGGTGCTGACCCATGACCACGGGCTGGATTTCCTGCTGGCTTCGGCGGCGCTGGAGCGCGGTGACGCGGCTTATGTCGGGCTGATCGGCTCTGCCACCAAGCGGGCGAAGTTCCGCGGATGGTGCCTGAAACATTGCGATGGGCTGACCATCGAAGAACTCATCTGCCCCATCGGGGCAGGCGGCAGCCGCGACAAGCGGCCAGCCGTGATCGCCGCCTTCGTGGTGGCAGACGTGATCGCGGCGCTGACCTCTGAAACTGCCGCAGAGGCCCCGCACCGGGGCAATGCACCGCTGATCGCGGCGCAATAGCACGCGCGCCCATGGCCGAAGAGGAGCGGCCGGGGTTGCGCTTTCAAAGGAGGAGGTCCCCATGCGGGATGGGAGTTACACTTACAAGCTGGTTTCACGCAGCGATTTCAGCGCCTTCTGGGCACTGTTCACCGACAACCTGATCAACCTGATGGTGCTGGCCGGGATCTGTCAGTTCGTCTTTCAGATGCCGGCCGAGATCGTCTTTGGCCGCATCGTGCCGGGCGCGGCGGTGGCGATCATCGCCGGCATCGCGGTCTATGTCTGGCTGGCCAAACGCGCGGCGGAAAAGACCGGGCGCGACGTCACGGCGCTGCCCTACGGCATCTCGACGCCGGTGATGTTTGTCTATCTGTTCGGCGTCATCGGCCCGATCTACTGGGCGACGAACGACCCGGTTCTGGCCTGGCAAGTCGGCATCGGCGCGGGCTTCATGGGCGGCATCGTCGCCGCCATGGGGGCCATCGTCGGCCCTTGGCTCAAGCGGGTCACCCCGCGCGCCGGCATGCTCGGCACGCTCTGCGGCATTGCGCTGGTCTTCATCGGCACGGTGCCGCTGGCCACGGTGTTCGAGAACCCCTTTGTGGGCTTTGCCTCGATGATCATCATCCTCTGGGGGCTGGTCGGCCGCTTCCGGCTGCCGTTCAACATCCCGGCGGGCCTTCTGGCACTGATCGTCGGCACCCTGGTGGCACTGTCGATCGGTGAGGCAAAGATCAGCTTTGCCGGCGTCGGCTTCTATCCGCCGCTGCCCTATGTCGGTGACCTGATCGCCGGCATCCAGCACCTCTTTGCCAACCCGGAGCTGTTCCTGGTGCTGGTGCCGGTGCAGATCTACAACTTCATCGAAACCATGAACAACGTCGAAAGCGCCGAAGCGGCGGGCGATCATTACCCTGTTGCCACCTGCCAGGTGACCGATGGCGTCGGCACGATGATCGGTGCGCTCTTTGGCTCGCCGTTCCCGACCACCGCCTATATCGGCCACCCGGCCTACAAGCGGATGGGGGCGCATTCCGGCTATATCATCGGCGTCGCGGTGGTGATCCCGGTGGCGGCGATCTTTGGCCTGCTGGCCTTCCTCAACGATCTCATCCCGGTGGCCGCTGCCGCGCCTGTGCTGGTCTTCGTGGCCTTGTCGCTGATCACCAACACGGCGCAATCGGTCAAGCCGGCGCATATGGCAGCGGTGACGATCGCCATGATGCCGCATGTCTCGGCCTTTCTGATGGTCAAATGGGGCTCGCTGATGGGCGCGCTGGGCGCCTCGGGGGTCGAGGGGCTGCCGCGGCTGGGGGACGAGGCGCTGACCGCCGCACTCCTGCAACAGGGCGCGCATTTCCAGGGCCATCTGGCGCTTTCGCAGGGCGCGATCCTGACCGGGCTGATCTGGGGGGCGATTGTCGCCTCGGTGATCGACGGGCGGTTCCGTAATGCCGGCGGCTTTGCCCTGGCGGCGGCGGTAATGTCGCTCTTTGGCGTGATCCACGGCGCCAGCCTGCATTGGCCGGATTTCAACCCGGTGTCGATGGGCTACCTGATCGCCGCCGGCTTCCTGTTCATCTACCCGCGGTTCCACAGCCAGGATGAACCCGCCGAGGATGCGCTGCCGCTGAGCAATGGCCAGGGGACGCCGGCCGAGTAGACGGCCCTCCCTCCAAAGGGCCGCCACCGCGCGGGCCATGCCTTGCATCTCTCCCAGGCATGGCCCGCGCCCATACGAGAAACGAGACAGAGACGATGCTTCAGACATGTGACAAGACGCTGCTGCGCGGCCGCGTGCTGACCTTTCACGCCGCGCCGGCGGACGAGAGCGACACCGAGGCCTACAGCTATCACCCGGACGGTGCCATCCTGATGGCTGGCGGGCTGATCGAGGCGGTGGGCGAATATGCCGAGATTGCCGTCCGTGCGCCGGGGGCCACGCTTGTCGATCATCGGCCCTGCCTGCTGTTGCCCGGTTTCATCGACAGCCACATCCATTTTCCGCAGGTGCAGGTGATCGCCTCCTGGGGGGCACAGCTGCTCGACTGGCTGAACAATTACACCTTTCCGGCCGAAACCGGCTTTGCCGACCCCGCGCACAGCGCTGCCATGGCGGCGCGGTTCTATGACCTGCTAATCGGCCATGGCACCACCACGGCGGTGGCCTTCTGCTCGGTTCATCCCGCGTCGGCCGAGGCCTTTTTTGCCGAGGCCGCGCGGCGCGACATGCGGATGATCGGTGGCAAGGTGATGATGGACCGCAATGCCCCCGAAGGGCTGACCGACACGGCGCAGCAGGGCTATGACGAGAGCAAGGCGCTGATCGCGCGCTGGCACGGGCGGGGGCGGGCGGAATATGCCATCACGCCGCGCTTTGCCATCACCTCGAGCCCGGCTCAGCTGGAGCTCGCCGGCGCGCTGGTGGCGGAACACCCCGATTGCCACGTGCAGACCCACCTGAGCGAGAACCGCGACGAGATCGCCTTTACCCGCGCGCTCTACCCCGAGGCACCGGATTACCTCGGTGTCTACGAACGCTTTGGCCTGCTGCATGCCAAGACGTTGCTCGGCCATTCGATCCACCTCGAGCCGCGCGAGATCGAGGTGCTGGCCGAGACCGGTGCCAAGCCGGTGTTCTGCCCGACGTCGAACCTGTTCCTTGGCTCCGGCCTGTTCGACGATGCCGGCCTGCGGGCGCGCGGCATCGCGGCGGGGATCGCCACCGATGTCGGGGCCGGCACCAGCTATTCGATGCTGCAAACCCTGAACGAGGGCTACAAGATCCTGCAATTGCAGGGCCAGAAACTGCATCCGCTGGCGGCCTTTCACTGGATCACGCGCGGCAATGCGGTGGCGCTGGGGCTGGAGGACCGGATCGGCACGCTGGAGCCCGGGACCGAGGCCGATGTGGTGGTGCTGAACCCGGCCGCGACCGAGGCGATGGCGCTGCGGGCCGAGGCGGCGCAGAGCCTGTCGGAAGAGCTCTTCATCCTTCAGATCATGGGCGATGACCGGGCGGTCGAGGCAGTCTATGTCGCGGGCCGCGCGCAGACCACATCGGTTGCCGGGCTGGTGACCGCCTGACCCCCGCCGGGGCTCACGAGCGCCGGCGGATGAGCCCGGCGACAATCGGCGCCCCGAGGATCACCAGGATGATCCGCGTCAGGTGATGAGTGATGACAAAGCCCAGGTCGGCACCGGAGACGATGGCGAGGACGGTCATTTCGGCCTGGCCGCCCGGCGCGAAGGCAAGGAAGGTCTCGACCGGGTGGGCCAGCCCGAGCCGGGTGGCCAGCGCGGTAAAGCCGGTCGCCAGCAGCGCCAGCAATGCGACATAGCCCACACCGGCGACCACCACGCGCCTCAGTTCGCGGAAGGTGACACCGAGGAAATGCACGCCGATGGCGCAGCCGATGAAGAATTGCGCCACCAGGATCGCCTCGCGCGGGGGGCGGGCGTGGATCAGCCCCGAGAGCGAGAGCAGGGCGGTCAGGATCAGCGGCCCGAGGATCGAGGCGCCAAAGAGGCCGATGCGCGCGCCGCCTTTCCAGCCGATCCAGGCGGCGGCGGCCATCAGCGCAAGTTCCTGCACCGGCAGCTCCGAGGCCGGAGCGCCAATCGGATTGGTCAGCCCGGCGCCATATCCATAGGTCAGGATGATTGGTGCCAGGGTCACGATGATCAGCACCCGCGTGGCATGCACCAGCGAAAGCGCGCGCGGATCGCCGCCCGCCTCGGTGCCAAAGATCACCATGTCCTGCAATCCGCCCGGCATCGCTGCGTAATAGGCGGTTGGCGCGTCAAAGCCCCAGACCCGGCGGAAATAGGGCACGCCGACCAGGGCGATCACCGCGATGAACAGCGGCACCAGCGCGATCGAGGTCACCATGCGCGGCAGCTCGGCAAAGAGCGCCGGAGTGATCGAGGCGCCCACCGCCACGCCGAGGATGGTGCGCGCGGCCAGCGACACCTGGCCGAACCCCTTGATCGGTACATGCGCCAGAGCCGCGATCAGGCAGGCTGCCATCGGCCCGAAGAGGAAGGGCAGCGGCAGGCCGAGCGCCAGAAAGAGCACGGTGCCGAACGCGGCCAGCGCAAAAGTCAGAATCCGGCGTCGGGTGGCGGAGAGCGTGGTTACGACGTCGGACAAGGGGCGGCTCCTGCGGGTTGGCGGCGGGGACTCGATATGTACGCAATTGTATGCGATTGGATACAAAGTACAAGCGGACAATCGACGCACCATACGGCGCCGGCAGCTTGCCGGATCGCTCCCTCACGGCGATGCTGTGCCATTGGCCCGCAGCGTGGCGTGTAAATCCTTGATTATTCATCCATAAGGCGCATTCGGGAATTTTTGTTCCATTTTGTCGCGGTTCGGGTAATGTGACCCGGAAGGAGAGGAGCCCCCATGAACAAGCCTGCCGAGGTACTGAAAGCGCCGGAGAGCGTGTCCGAATTGCTGGAACGGCTCGACGACCGGCTGGAGGATATGCCCAAGCGGCTAAAGCAATGCGCCAGCTTTACCCGCCGGCATCTGCATCTGATCGCGGTCTCCACCGTTTCCGAGATGGCGCAGGCCGTCGGGGTGGCGCCATCGGTCTACATGCGGTTTTGCCAGGCGGTGGGTTTTTCCGGCTATTCCGAGATGCAGGACCTGCTGCGTTCCAAGTTCACGGATTTCCGGCCGACCTATGACACGCGGCTGGCCAACCTGTCGGAAGAGCGCGAGCTCTCAACCGGGCGCTTGCTGGCCGATTTCGCCGAGGCTGGCCATAAATCACTGCTTTCGCTGTCAAATACCGTGACCAGCGACCGGCTTGACCGGATTGCACGCGGCATGGCCGAGGCGCGGGTGATCCATCTGGTCGGCCTGCGGCGCGCGTTTTCGGTGGTCAGCAACATGGGGTATCTGTTCGAAAAGATGGGGGTTCCCGCCAGCGTGCATTTCAAGGCCGGCATGATCGAGGGGCACGGCGCCGTGTTGCCGGGAGACGTGCTGTTCGCGGTTACCTTTGCACCGTTTTCGGACGAGACGCTGCGGCTGGCCAAGGCGACGTCTGCACGGGGCGTCACGGTCTTCGGCCTCACGGATTCCGGGGCCTGTCCGCTGGTCGAAAGCGCCCGCGAGGTGCTGATCGTGCGCGAGGACGAGGTGATCGGATTCAGGGCGCTGAATGCCGCGACCACCCTGACCACGGCGCTTGCGGTATCGGTCAGCGCCTTGCGTCAACGGAGTTGACTTTGCGTCCGATTCGAGAGTAGTGGAATAAACATTCCATTTTGCCGGAGAGGGGCGGAATGGGCCGCCGGCGAGGGCCGGGAAAACCGAGGGGAAAATCCCCCGATCAGGTCAAAGGGAGGACTCATGACCAAATTTCTGAAAACCGCAGCCTTTGCCGCGGCCGTCGGCATGGCCGCGCCCGCGCTGGCGCAGGACATCATCGTCGTCAGCCACGGCCAGGCGAACGACCCGTTCTGGTCGGTCGTGAAAAACGGCGTGGACCTTGCCGCACAGCATACCGGTGCCAATGTGGAATACCGCGCCCCGGAAACCTTCGACATGGTGGCGATGAGCCAGCTGATCGACGCCGCCGTCAACCAGGAACCCGACGGCATCGTCGTCTCGATCCCCGATGGCGACGCGCTCGGGCCGTCGATCATGCGCGCGACCCAGGCCGGCATTCCGGTGATCTCGATGAACTCCGGCTCTGACGTCGCCGCCGAACTGGGCGCGGCGCTGCATGTCGGCCAGTCGGAATTCGACGCCGGCAAGGCGGCCGGCGCGAAGCTGGCCGAAATGGGCGGCACCACCGCGATCTGCGTCAACCACGAGGTCGGCAACGTGGCGCTCGATCTGCGCTGCTCGGGCTTCGAAGAGGGCTTTGGCGGCTCGGTCGAGGTTCTGCCCACCGGCAACGACCCGGCGGAAATCGAATCCAAGGTCTCGGCGGCACTGGCCTCGAACGAAGATGTCGACACGGTGATGGCACTGGGGGCCAGCCTCGCGGGCGAGCCCTCGCTGGCGGCGGCCAAGGCCTCGGGCCGCGATGTCAACGTCGCATCCTTCGACCTCTCGGCCAACTTTCTCGAGTCGATCGCCGCAGGCGACGCGGCCTTCGCCATCGATCAGCAGCAGTTCCTGCAAGGCTACCTGCCGGTCGTGTTCCTGGCCAACAACGCCAAATACGGCCTGATGCCGGGTGGCAATGTGCCCTCGGGTCCGAACCTGGTCACCCAGGAAAAGGCCGGTCAGGCGATCGAGCTGTCGGCTCAGGGCATCCGTTAATCCGCAATTTTTCGATTGCGAACGATGGGGGCCGTGGCGTGTGCCGCGCCACGGCCCCCTTGTATTCGCAGGTCTCAGGAGGAAATCATGTCCGACAGTTCGCCCGCCGTCGATGAACGGCTCAAATCCGAGGGTCTTGGCGCCCGCATCATGAAGCGCCCCGAGCTGGGCGCGATTGCGGGGGTCATCCTTGTCACGGTGTTCTTTCTGGCAACTGCCGACGCCGCGATGTTCACCACCTCGGGGATCATCAACTTCATGACCCCCGCCGCCCAGCTCGGCATTCTGGCCATCGGTGCGGCGCTCCTGATGATCGGCGGCGAATTTGACCTGTCGATCGGTTCGATGGTGGCCTTTGCCGGTCTGTTCTTTGCCGCCGCGACCGTGACCTTCGGCCTGCCGCTGGTGATTGCCATTCCGGCGACCTTTGTCTTTGCCGCCTGCGTCGGATCGATCAACGGCTTTATCGTGATCCGCTCGGGCCTGCCGTCTTTCATCGTGACGCTGGCCTTCCTCTTCATCCTGCGCGGCTTGTCGCTGGTCGGGCTCAAGCTGGCCACCGGCGGTTCGACCCAGCTGCGCGGCGTGCGCGATGCCACCGAAGGCGACTGGCTGGCGCCGTTCTTTTCCGGCGACGCCTTTGGCGGGCTGTTCGCCTGGCTGGCCGAAAAGGGCATCGTCGAGACCTTCAAGAACGGCAATCCCAAGGTGCCGGGCCTGCCGATCGAGATCATCTGGTTCGTGATCATCGCGCTTCTGGCGACCTGGGTGCTGCTGCGCACGCCCGCCGGCAACTGGATCTTTGCCGCCGGCGGTGACAGCAACGCCGCCACCAATTCGGGTGTGCCGGTGCGCCGGGTCAAGATCTCGCTCTTCATGGTCACCGCCTGCTGTGCGGCGCTGGTGGCGATCATCACGGTGATGGACGCCGGCTCGACCGACTCGCGCCGGGGCTTTCAAAAGGAATTCGAGGCGATCATCGCCGCGGTGATCGGCGGCTGTCTGCTGACCGGCGGCTACGGCTCGGCCATCGGCGCGTTCTTTGGCTCGATCATCTTCGGCATGGTGGTGATCGGCCTGACCTACACCGATTTCGATCAGGACTGGTTCCAGGTCTTCCTGGGCGGCATGCTGCTGATCGCGGTCCTGTTCAACAACGCCATCCGCAAGCGCGTCACGGGAGAACGGTAAAATGACCGAGGATACCAAGTTCCACCACGGCGATGCGCCCAACAATGCCGCGCCGATCGTCGAGATGAAGGACATCGAAAAGCACTTCGGCAATATCATCGCGCTCGCCGGTGTCAGCTTTGACGTCAAGCCGGGTGAGTGCCATTGCCTTCTGGGCGACAACGGCGCCGGAAAATCGACCTTCATCAAGACCATGTCGGGGGTCCATAAGCCGACCCATGGCGAGATCCTGTTCGAAGGCAAGACGATGGATTTCTCCTCGCCGCGCGATGCGATGGAGGCGGGGATTGCCACGGTGTTCCAGGATCTGGCGATGATCCCGCTGATGAGCGTGACGCGCAATTTCTTCATGGGACGCGAACCGACCATCGGGCGCGGGCCGCTGAAGCGCATGGACGTGGCCCGGATGAACGAGATCACCATGACCGAGATGCGGCAGATGGGGATCAACCTGCGCGCGCCGGATCAGGCGGTGGGCACGCTTTCCGGCGGCGAACGTCAGACCGTGGCGATTGCCCGGGCGGTGCATTTCGGGGCCAAGATCCTGATCCTCGACGAGCCGACCTCGGCGCTGGGCGTGCGCCAGACCTCGAACGTGCTGGCGACCATCGACAAGGTGCGCAAGCAGGGCATCGGCGTGGTCTTCATCAGCCACAACGTGCGCCATGCGCTGGCAGTGGGGGACCGCTTTACCGTGCTCAACCGGGGCAAGACCCTGGGCACCGCGCAGCGCGGCGAAATCTCGCCCGAACAATTGCAGGATCTGATGGCCGGCGGCCAGGAAATGGCCCAGCTCGAAGGCTCTCTGGGCGGCACGGTCTGAACGGTGTAAGACCGACCCAGGCGGGCGGGGCAGGGCCTCGCCCGTTTTCGTTTCAAGGAGCCTCGACGATGACGCAAGCAGATCCGGACCAGACCCGCGCGGTCTATGAAGCCCAGGCCGCGGCCTATGACGCGCAGCGCTCGCGCAGTCTTTTCGAGGCCCGCTGGCTGGCGCGGTTTGCCGCCTGCCTGCCCGAGGGCGGCCGAGTGCTCGACCTGGGCTGTGGTGCCGGCGAGCCGATCGCGCGCTGGTTCATGGCCGAGGGGTTTACCCTGACCGGGGTGGATTTCGCCGGCGCCATGCTCGACATCGCGCGGCAGCGCTGGCCCGAAGGTGACTGGCGCCAGGCCGACATGCGCAGCCTCGATCTCGGCGAGCGTTTCGACGGGATCATCGCCTGGGACAGTTTCTTCCATCTGACCGAGGCGGAACAGCGCGAGACGCTGCGCCGGATGGCGGCGCATCTGGCGCCCGGCGGCAGCCTGCTGTTCACCGCCGGGCCGGAGGCCGGCGAGGCCAGCGGCACGGTCGGCGCGGCCACGGTCTATCACGCCAGCCTGTCGCCGGCGGGGTATGCCGTGCTGCTCGAAGAGCTGGGGCTGCGGCTGACCGGGTTCCTGGCGGAAGACCCGGATTGCGCCAGCCACAGCGTGATGATGGCGCGGCGGATCACCTAGCGCCGGGCGGGTCGGGCCGTCAGGCGTCAGTCGACGCGGCGCACCATGAGCTGATTGCCGGGGCCCGTGCGGGTCTCGAACACCTTGAGCCGGGCGACCAGATCGCTCAGCTTGCGGTGGCCATAGGAACGGGTGTCGAAATCGGGATTGGCGGCGATGATGAACTGGCCGATCTGGCCCAGGGTGTACCATTCGTCGCCCTGTTCGATCCCCTCCATCGCCTTGAAGATCAGGTTGCGGGCCTCATCGAGCGGCCGGCTCGAGGGGGTTTCGCGGGGCTCTTCCTCGCCGAGGTTTTCGAGAAAGATGAAGCGTTTGCAGGCCTTGCGGAAGGCATCCGGCGTCTTGCGCTGGCCCATGCCGTAGACCGCCAGCCCCTGTTCGCGGATGCGGCTGGCGAGGCGGGTGAAATCGCTGTCGGAAGAGACCAGCACGAAGCCGTCGAAGCGGCCGGTATGCAGCAGGTCCATGGCATCGATCACCAGCGCAATGTCCGAGGCGTTCTTGCCCACGGTATTGGCGGGCTGGTGGTGCGGGACAAGCCCGAATTCGGCCTGCACGCGCGACCATCCGGCCATCTGCTGCGACGAGAAATCACCATAGCAGCGGCGCACGCTGGCCTCGCCCAGCGAGGCGATCTCGTCAAAGATTGCCTTGGTGTATTTCGGAGAGGTGTTGTCGGCGTCGATCAGGACGGCGAGGAGATTGGTATCATCTGACATGCGCGGACCATGAGGCCAAGCGCCGCCAGCGTCAATTTAAAGCGTCATGGCGCGGGCGCTGTCCGGGATGACTTGGGGGCAGGCCGCAGCGCATCGCCGGCCCGGGGCCGGCGATGCGCGTTTGCGCAGGGTGGGATTCACCCCACCGCCCGGATCAATAAACCACGACCGAGCGGATCGACTCGCCCTTGTGCATCAGGTCGAAACCCTTGTTGATGTCCTCGAGCGGCATGGTGTGGGTAATCATCGGGTCGATGTCGATCTTGCCGTCCATGTACCAATCGACGATTTTCGGCACATCGGTCCGGCCACGGGCGCCGCCAAAGGCGGTGCCGCGCCAGACCCGGCCGGTGACAAGCTGGAAGGGCCGCGTCGAGATCTCGGCCCCCGCCGGCGCCACGCCGATGATGATCGATTCGCCCCAGCCCTTGTGTGCCGATTCCAGCGCCGTGCGCATCACCTGCACGTTGCCGGTGGCGTCAAAGGTGTAATCGGCGCCGCCGCCGGTCAGCTCGACCAGATGGCCCACCAGATCGCCCTCGACCTTGGACGGGTTGACGAAATCGGTCATGCCGAACTTGGTCGCCATCGCCTTCTTGTCATCGTTCAGATCGACCCCGACGATCTGATCCGCCCCCGCCAGCCGCAGGCCCTGGATCACGTTCAACCCGATGCCGCCGAGGCCGAAGACGATGGCGCGGCTGCCGATCTCGGCCTTGGCGGTATAGATCACCGCGCCGATGCCGGTGGTGACGCCGCAGCCGATGTAGCAGACCTTGTCGAACGGCGCGTCCTGGCGGATTTTCGCGAGGCTGATCTCGGGCAGGACGGTATAGTTCGAAAAGGTCGAGCAGCCCATGTAATGCAGGATCGGCGTGCCATCGAGCATGGAAAAGCGCGAGGTGCCATCGGGCATCACGCCCTTGCCCTGGGTCGCGCGCACCTTCTGGCAGAGGTTGGTCTTGGGGTGCAGGCAGTATTCGCACTCGCGGCATTCGGCGGTATAGAGCGGGATCACGTGATCGCCGGGCTTGAGATCCTTGACGCCGGGGCCGACCTCGACGACGACGCCGGCGCCCTCATGGCCCAGAATGGCGGGAAAGAGCCCCTCGGGGTCGGCGCCCGAACGGGTGAATTCATCGGTGTGGCAGATGCCGGTGGCCTTGATCTCGACCAGAACCTCGCCTTCCTTGGGGCCTTCGAGGTTCACTTCCATGATCTCCAGCGGTTTGCCGGCCTCAAGGGCCACGGCGGCTTTGGTGCGCATGATCACTCTCCCTGGTAAATGTCCGGCAGACCCTGTGGCAAAGCTTTGCCGGGATCAAGGCCGGCGCGGGGAATTTGCGGGCCGGGGCAGAGGTTTTCTGTTAGCAGGGGGGCGCCGGGGCGGTCTTTTCCCCGGCGTTCCCGCGCCGGACGGCGGAGCACCGGGGCGGGCCAGGATCGGAGGTGCCATGCAATTTCGTCTGTCTTTCGCCGGGGTGATGCCGGCCCTTCTGCTGGCCCTGGCGGGCTGTCTGCCCGAGGACGGAGAGATCGCGCAGGGGGCGGGGCCACAAGATCCGCCGCCGGGGGAGGCGACGCCCTGCGCGCCCGGCGCCCATGCCGGCCTTGTCGGCGAACCAGTGGAGGCGGCCGAGCGTGTTCCGGCGCCCAAGCGGATCCTGCGGCCCGGCGACATGCGGACGATGGATTACCTGCCGGCGCGCACCAACATCGAGATCGACGAGACCGGACGGATCACCCGCGTCTTCTGCGGCTGACGTCCCGGCGGCGCTCGACATCGGGTGACGCGGCTGGTAGGTATGAGAACATATAGCGAACAAAGATGCCTGTTCTGCCATGCCCCGCCGTCTGCTCTCTCTCTGGTTTCCCCGTCTCGGGGCCGAACGCCTGTTGCGTCAGGCGCGCACCGAAGCTGCCTTGCACGAGGTGCCCTTTGCCGTGGTCGAGGATATCGGCAACAGCCAGATCCTGTCGTCGGTTTCGGCGCGGGCCTCGGAGGTGGGGATCTACAAGGGCCAGCCGCTGCGCGATGCCCATGCGGTCAGTGCCGATCTGCGCACCGCGCGGCGCAACCGTCATGCCGAGGCGGGGTTTCTCGAGGCGCTGTTGCGCTGGGCCGGCAAGTTCAGCCCCTGGGTGGCCGGCGATGGCGGCGATGGGCTGATGCTCGACGTGACCGGCTGCACCCATCTCTTTGGCGGCGAGGCGGCGCTTTGTGCGCGGATTGTCGAAGAAACCGGCGACATGGGGCTGACCGCGCGGATCGGGCTGGCCGACAGCCGCGGCGGCGCCTGGGCGCTGGCGCGCTTTGCCGGCCAGGGCGGCGGCCATGCGCGCTCGGGTGATGACATCGATCAGGAGGCCCGCGCCACCCGCTCGCGCGCGGCCCGGCGGCGGCACTGGGAGCGCGGCGGCGCAGCGCCCAGCGGGCGGCTGGCCCCGGCCGAGACCGGCACCATCGCGCCGCCGGGGCAGACCCGTGGCGCGCTCTCGGCGCTGCCGGTGGCGGCGTTGCGGCTGGAGGAGGAGACCGCGGCGCAGCTGGCGCGGCTCGGGCTGCGGCGGATCGGCGATCTGGCGGGCCAGCCGCGGGCGGCGCTGGCGCGGCGTTTCGGCAAGGGGCTGGTGCTGCGGCTGGATCAGGCCTTTGGCGCGGTGCCGGAACCGCTGTCCCCGGCCGCGCCGCCGCAGCGCTACGCCGTGCGGATGACCCTGCCGGAGCCGATCGGGCTGGAAGAGGATGTGGCGGCCGGGCTCGACCGGCTTCTGCCGCGATTGTCCGAGCTGTTGCGCGCCCGGGGGCAGGGCGCGCGGACGCTCAGGCTTCAGGCCTTTCGCAGCGATCACACCATGCAGACGCTCGAGGTGCGGCTGGCGCGGGCCTCGGACGATCCCGAACGGCTGCGGCCGCTGCTGGCGATGAAGCTGAACGAGATCGACGCCGGCTTTGGCATCGACATGCTGCGGCTCGAGGCGGTGCAGGTCGAACCGCTGTCTCAGCGCACCCCGGTCGGCCATATCGGCGCCGGGGCGGCGGTGAACGCCCGGCTGGCGGCGAACACGGCGCTCGACGATCTGATCGGCCGGATTGGCGCGCGGGTGGGGATGGAGGCGATCACCCGCCGCCACCCCGGCGACAGCCATATCCCGGAAAAGACCGAAACCGTGCTGGCCGCCGCCTGGTCGGAGCCGGCTGCCGCCTGGGCGCCGCCGGCGCGGCCCCGGCCGCTGCTGCTCTGGCGGCCCGAACCGGTGCAGGCGCCCGATGTGCCCCGGCCGCCGGAGCGCCTGCGCTGGCGCGGCCGCGATCTGCACCTGACCTCGGCGCAGGGGCCGGAGCGGATCGCGCCGGAATGGTGGCTCGACGATCCCGCATGGCGCTCGGGCCAGCGCGATTACTGGCGGGTGACCTGCGCCGAGGGCGACGCGCTCTGGCTGTTTTATGCCCATGGCGCATCGATGTCCTCGGGGTGGTTCTGCCAGGGGAGTTTCGCGTGACACCCGGGCGTTGGCGTCACAGTTCCGTGGCGCTGCGACGCGGGTGCTTGATTTGCGGCGCAAAGCGCGCAACTCTCCTTGTATGAACAGTTTTTCCCCTTTTCCCGGCGCCGGGCCGGAGGTGGTGGCCTTTCAGCGCGCCGAGCTGGGGGTGATCCTGTCGCTTTACGGCCGCATGGTCGCCGCCGGTGAGTGGCGCGACTACGGCATCTCGAACCTGCGCGAAGTGGCGATTTTCTCGGTTTTTCGCCGCACCGCCGAGAACCCGCTCTACCGTATCGAAAAACGGCCCAAGCTGCGCAACCGGCAGGGGCTTTATGCGGTGATCGGCATGGAGGGGCAGGTACTCAAGCGCGGCCATGACCTGCGCGCCGTCCTGCGGGTGCTGGAACGCAAGCTGATCCGCGCGGTGGAGTGACCGCCGGCGCCCGAGGCGCCCGGTGGGGTGGAGGTCTCCGGGGCCGCAACCCCGGAGACCTCTGGCTTATACAGAGGTGCAGATGTACTTCATTTCCATGAATTCATCCATCCCGTGGCGGCTGCCTTCGCGGCCGAGGCCGGATTGCTTGACCCCGCCAAAGGGCGCCACCTCGGTCGAGATCAGCCCGGTGTTCACGCCGACCATGCCGTATTCCAGCGCTTCCTGCACCTTGGTCACGCGGCTCAGGTCCTTGGCATAGAAATACGAGGCCAGGCCGAAGATCGTGTCATTGGCCAGCTCGATCACCTCGTCGACGGTGTCGAACTTGTAGAGCGGAGCCATCGGGCCAAAGGTCTCGTCCTGCGAGAACACCATCTCGCGGGTGGCGCCAGTGATCACTGTCGGCTCGAAGAAGGTGCCGCCCAGCTCGTGGCGCTTGCCGCCCTGGATCACCTTGCCGCCCTTGGATTTGGCGTCGGCGATGTGCTCTTCGACCTTTTCGACCGCTTCCTGATTGATCAGCGGGCCCACTGTCGGCTCGCCCGAGAGACCGTCGCCGACCTTCATGCCGGCCACCGCCTTGGCCAGCTTCTCAGCGAATTCGTCATAGACGCCCGATTGCACGTAGATGCGGTTGGCGCAGACGCAAGTCTGGCCGTTGTTGCGGTATTTCGAGATCATTGCGCCTTCGACAGCGGCATCCAGATCGGCGTCGTCGAACACAATGAAGGGCGCATTGCCGCCGAGCTCCATCGAGCATTTCATCACCTGATCGGCGGCCTGACGAAGCAGGATGCGGCCCACTTCGGTCGAGCCGGTGAAGGTCAGCTTGCGGACCTTGGGGTTCTCGCAGAATTCCTTGCCGATCTCGGAGGAGCGCGACGAGGGAATGACCGAAAAGACGCCATGCGGAATGCCGGCGCGCTCGGCCAGCACACCCAGCGCCAGCGCCGAGAGCGGCGTCTCGGCGGCGGGGCGGGCGACAAAGGCGCAGCCCGAGGCCAGCGCCGGGCCGGCCTTGCGGGTGATCATCGCATTGGGGAAGTTCCAGGGCGTGATCGAGGCGGCAACGCCGATCGGCTGGGTGATCACGGTGATCCGCTTGTCGCGCTGGTGGCCGGGGATTGTTTCGCCATAGGCGCGCTTGGCCTCTTCGGCGAACCATTCGATGAACGAGGCGCCATACATCACCTCGCCCTTGGCCTCGGCCTGCGGCTTGCCCTGTTCGGCGGTCAGGATCCTGCCCAGATCCTCGGCATGTTCGACCATCAGGTCGAACCATTTGCGCAGCACGCCGGCGCGTTCCTTGCCGGTCCATTGCGCCCAGTCCTTCTGGGCCTTGTAGGCGGCATCGATCGCCTCGGCGCATTCCTCGCGCGAGAGGTCGGCCACCTTGGCAATGACGTCGCCGCGCGCCGGGTTGGTCACGTCAAAGGTCGCGCCATCCTTGGCGTCGCGCCATTCACCGGCCAGATAGGCCTTGGTCGCGATCAATTCGGGATCGTTCAGAAGAGAAGCGAGATCGGTCTGTTGGTCGAGCATGGGAGAAACTCCTAGTCTCAGTTTTCGGTTTCGGGAAAGGGGCGCGCCGCCAGTTCTCCGGCGATGTCATCGTCGAGCGGCGTGCCACAGGTTTTCAGGATAAAGCCCAGCGTGGAATAGAAGCCGACCGTCGCCATCAGGTCGATCATCCCTTCCTTGCCGTAGGTCTCGGCCAGCGCCTTGGCGGTCATCGGCGAGAGCTGCTTATTGTCGAACAGCTCGTCCACCGCCCGCGCCAGCAGCGCGTCGGCCGGCGCCATGGCATCGGTGGCGCCGCGGATCGTGGCGATGCGGGCATCGTCGAAGCCCACCTTGCGGGCGCGCGAGATGTGCTGTTGCCATTCGTACCGCGAGTTCAGCCGCACACCGGTGCGCAGGATCACCACTTCGACAAGCTCCAGCCCCAACGCGCTTTCGAGTACGACGTGCTGGCGAAGATCGGTCCAGGCCCGCAGCAGCGCCGGGTCATGCGCCATGGTGCGATAGACGTTGAGTTTGCCCGCGAAGCCGCCGCTCATGTCGGCGATCTCTTCCGGCCAGTCGGCGTCGGAGATCGGGGGCAGGGGATAGGCGGCGGTCATGGGCGGTGTCCTTTGCGGCAATGAGACATCAGATAGAAGCCTCGATGGCGCGGTCCAGTTTATCGACCAATTCATCGAGCTGGGCCTCTTCGATGATGAAGGGCGGCGCCAGCAGCACATGGTCGCCGCGCCGGCCGTCGAGCGTGCCGGACATCGGGTAACAGATCAGCCCCTCGGCAAAGGCCGCCTTCTTGATCCTGGCCGCCAGCCCGCGCGCCGGATCGAAGGGTTCCTTGCTGTCGCGGTCCTCGACCAGCTCGATGGCGCGGAACAGCCCGCGGCCGCGGATGTCGCCGACATGCGGGTGCTGGCCGAAACGGTCGGTGAGCTTGGCATGCAGTTTCTCGCCCATCTCCTGCACCCGGGGCAGCAGCCCGCGGTCGAGGATCGCCGAGACCACCGCCTTGCCGGCCGCCGCCGCCGCCGGGTGGCCCATGTAGGTATGACCATGCTGAAAGAAGCCCGAGCCCTGGGCGATGGTGTCATAGATCTCGGCGGTGCAGAGCATGGCGCCGATCGGCTGATAGCCCGCGCCAAGCCCCTTGGCGACGCAGAGGATATCGGGGCGCACGCCATCCTGTTCGCAGGCAAAGAGCGTGCCGGTCCGGCCCATGCCGCACATCACCTCGTCAAGGATCAGCAGCACGCCATGGCAGTCGCAGATTTCGCGGATGCGCTGGAAATAGCCCGGCGCCGGGGCCAGTGCGCCGGCGGTGGCGCCCACCACCGGTTCGGCCATGAAACCCATGACATTCTCCGGCCCGAGACGCTGGATTTCCGCTTCCAGCGCATCGGCGGCGCGGCGGCCGTACTCCTCGGGGCTCTCGCCCTCGTGGCGCAGCCGGTATTCGTAGCAGGGGTCGATATGGCTCACGTCGAGCAGCAGCGGCCCGAATTGCGCCCGGCGCCATTCATTGCCGCCGGCGCTCAGCGCGCCGATGGTATTGCCGTGATAGCTCTGCTTGCGGGCGATCAGCTTGCCGCGCTGCGGCTCGCCCTTTTCGACCCAATATTGCCGTGCCAGCTTGATCGCGGCTTCCGTCGCCTCGGAGCCGCCAGAGACCAGATAGACCCGGTCGATGCCTTCGGGCGCGTTTGCGATCAGCAGATCGGCCAGCTCCTCGGCCGGTTCCGAGGTGAAAAATCCGGTGTGGGCAAAGGCCAGCCTGTCGAGCTGGGCCTTGACCGCCTCGACCACTTCGGTATCGCCATGACCCAGGCAGGAGACCGCTGCGCCGCCCGAGCCATCGAGATAGCGCTTTCCGTCTGCGTCGATCAGATAACACCCCTCGCCGCCAACGGCGGTGGGAAGCTTGGCTTTGCTGTGGCGGGGAAAGACATGGTTCATCGGCGGAGCTCCTGATGTGGCAACCGGGTCGGTCCGGCGCAGGGGGCGGACCCGCTCCCCGGGGTAAACCTGAAATCAGGGGCAAGCAAGGCTGGCGACGGGAAAATCCGCCGCCAGCCGGAGTTGGCTTATTCCGCCGCCAGCGCGTGCTGTTCGGCGATGGCCTCGGCCAGCGCGCCTTCGAAGATCACCATGGCTTCCTCGAGGATCGCATCCGATGCGGTCAGCGGCACCATGATGCGCAGGGCGTTGCCATGCATGCCGCAGGCCAGCAGGATCAGACCCTTGTCCAGCGCCTTGGCGATCACCGCCTTGGTCAGCGCGGCGTCGGGCGCGGCGGTGTCGAAATCGGTGACGAATTCCACCGCGATCATCGCGCCAAGGCCGCGAATGTCCCACATCCGGTAGGGCGCGACCCGGGCGCCGATCTCGGCAAAGCGGGCCTTGAACATTTCGCCCAGGGCGGTCGAGCGGGCGAGCAATCCCTCGCTTTCGATCGCCTCGATCGCCGCCAGCGCCGCGGCGCAGGCGACCGGGTTGCCGCCATAGGTGCCGCCAAGGCCGCCGGGGGCCATCGCATCCATCACCTCGGCCCGGCCGATCACACCGGCCACGGGATAGCCGCCGGCCATGGATTTGGCACAGGTGATCAGATCGGGCGCGACGCCGGAATGCTCGATCGCAAACCAGGTGCCGGTGCGGCCGAAACCGGCCTGGATCTCGTCAGAGATCAGCAGGATGCCATGCCGGTCGCAGATCGCGCGCAGGGCCTGGAACATCTCGGCCGGGACTGGATGATAGCCGCCTTCGCCGAGCACCGGTTCGAGGATGATCGCCGCCACGCGGTCGGGCTGGGCATCGGTGAGAAACAGCATCTCGAGCGCCTTGAGGCTGTCCTCGACGGTCACGCCCTGACGCGCGTCGGGGAAGGGCGCGCGGAAGATGTCGGAGGGGAAGGGGCCGACGTCTTTCTTGTAGGGGCTGATCTTGCCGGTCATGCCCAGCGTCAGCAGGGTGCGGCCGTGGTAAGAGCCGTTGAAGGCAATGACGCCGGGGCGGCCGGTATGGGCGCGGGCGATCTTGACGGCGTTCTCGACCGCCTCGGCGCCGGTGGTGACCAGCAGCGTCTTCTTGGCGAAATCACCCGGCGCCAGTTCGTTCAGCTTTTCGGCCAGCGCGACGTAAGGCTCATAGGGCACGACCTGGAACGACGTGTGGGTATAGAGGTCTTCCTGCGCCTTGGCGGCCTCGATGACCTTGGGGTGACGGTGCCCGGTGTTCAGCACGGCAATGCCGCCGGCGAAATCGATGTAGCGCTTGCCCTCGACATCCCAGAGCTCGGCATTCTCGGCACGGGCGGCAAAGACCGGCGCGGCAGAGGCGACACCGCGCGGCACCGCGGCCTCGCGACGGGCCAGAAGCGCGGCGTTGCTGCCGGTCTGCGCAACAACGGGCTTGCTGACCGGCTTGGCGGCAGATTTGGCTGCGGGTTTGGCCGCGGGCTTGCGTGCGGCGGTTTTCTTGTCCTTGTTCGCGGCCCGGCTGGCGCGCGGTTTGGTGCTGGCAGTCATGGGTCCGACCCTCCCGGTGAATGATCAATAAATTAGTACGTTGTGATCAATATTTTTGTCAATCCTGACCATCAGGCTCATCCGATGAATTTTGTAACCCTTTGGAAATTCCTATGTAAATATAGGTGAAATGCGTGTGACCGGCGGGTTTTGGCCACGAATACCGGTTGACCCCGCGCAAAATCGGCGCTTACAATTTCAAACACGCACTCAAAATAAGGCGATGCTTTGGATATCGGCGGAAGACTCAGGGCGGCGCGGGAGGCGCGCGGCATGTCGCAGCGGGAACTGGCGGCGCGCGCCGGCATGACCAATGGCGCGGTCTCGATGATCGAGCAGAACAAGACCAGCCCCTCGGTCTCGTCGCTGAAAAGCCTGCTCGACGCGGTGCAGACCCCGCTGTCGGAATTCTTTTCCGAGGTCGAGGACGCCGGTACGCCCAAGTACTTCTATACCGCCGACGAATTCATCGAGCTGTCGCCGCAGGACATGGGTTTGGGCAAGGGCGCCTCGCGGGTCTCGCTGCGCCAGTTGGGCAATGCCTCGTCGCACAGTCTTCAGGTGCTGCACGAAACCTATCCCCCCGGCGCCGACACCGGCGAGAAGATGCTTAGCCATCAGGCCGAAGAGGCCGGGGTGGTGATTGCCGGGATCATCGAGATCACGGTCGGCGATCAGGTGCGCGTACTCAACCGGGGCGACGGTTATCTGTTCGACAGCCGGCTGCCGCACAAGTTCCGCAACATCGGCGATCAGGATTGCGTCATCATCAGCGCCTGCACGCCGCCGACGTTCTGAGAATGCCCCGGAATTGCGCGCACCGCATCATAAGGAGGCAGGCTCGATTTGCGAGAGTTGAATGTGTCTGCGCCAAAGCTATGCTGATTCAACAAGAAAACCGGATTGCCCCGGGGGGAAAGCCCCTGAAACATGCGCGCCGGGCCGGGCTGGGGGACCGAAATGACCAAGTCTCGCAAGATGAACGCCGGGATGCCAGCGCGCCCGGCACCGGGCTCCGCGCCGCCCCGACCGGCCCTGAACGATCTTGCCTTGCAGTTTGCAGGAAGGCTGACAAGGTGACGGGCCAGACCACAAGACCAGCAGCGGCCGCGAGCCGGGCAGAGACCCGCCGCCACCGCCGCTCAGGGGGGAGACAGAACAACCCGGCGCAGGACATGCCCGCGCCGTGCAAGGAGAAAGAAAGCAGATGACCCCTTTCGCAATCGCCGGCGTACAGATGCATGTCGCGGCGCTGCATTCCAACGTCGAGGGCATGAAAGAGCGGCTCGACGTTCTGATGGCGCGGTTTCCCTGGACCCAGATGGTGGTGTTCTCGGAGCTGGCGGCTTTTGGCCCGCTGCATCAATACGCCTTGCCGTTCCCGAATGACACGCTTCGGATGTTTCAGGACGAGGCGCGCCGCCACAAGATCTGGCTGATCCCGGGCTCGATGTTCGAAAAGGCCGAGGACGGGCGAATTTACAACACTTCGGTGGTGATCAACCCCGATGGCGAGATCATCCGCACCTATCGCAAGATGTTCCCGTTCAAGCCCTATGAGGCCGATATCTCGTCGGGGACCGATTTCTGCGTCTTCGACGTGCCGGGGGTGGGCCGCTTCGGCCTGTCGATCTGCTACGACATCTGGTTCCCGGAAACCACGCGGCAACTTACCAGCCAGGGGGTCGAAGTGCTGTTGCACCCCGTGCTGACCGGCACCACCGACCGCGACGCCGAGATCGCCATCGCGCGGGCCACCGCGGCGCAGTTCCAGTGCTACGTGATCGACGTCAACGGCCTGGGTGCCGGCGGTGTCGGCAAGTCGCTGGTGGTCGATCCGACCGCCACGGTGCTGCACCAGTCTGCCGGGCAAGAGGACATGTTCCCGATCGAGATCGATCTCGACATGGTGCGCCGCCAGCGCGAGACCGGGCTGAAGGGACTGGGCCAGGTGCTCAAGAGCTTCCGCGACCGCGAGGCGGATTTTTCGGTCTATGACCGCAGCAGCGGCACCGACGCCTATCTGACGACGCTGGGGCCGCTGGCCATTCCGCAACAGGGGTCACAGGCCGGGGTGAACACGGCCGATCCGCGCAGCGCGCTGGGGCGCGAGCCGCAGGACTACAAACCAGAGGACAACCTGCCGATCTTCAAGAGGGTGTCCGGCACCGGCTGACCGGGGCCTCCGAGGGGATGGCAGAACAACACGCAGCGCCGCAAAAGGCGCCAACAGGGAGAACGGAATGAACGTACCTGCAAGTGAAAAGGGTCTGCCATCGATCGGAGATTATTACAGTGCCACGCAGCTGCGGGCCGACCGTTGGAGCGCGCTGCGCGAATGCGTGGAGTCTCTGCGGCTCAAGGGCGTCGACGGCCGCTCCGGGCAGCGGCTGGTGCAGACCGCGGAAAAGCTGTTCCAGTCGCTCGCGCCGATCGAGAGCTACTGGGCCTTTCCCGGCCACGCGGCCTTTGAACACCTGCGCCGCCTGCTCGAGACGCGCAATATCGACGATCTGTCGATCTCGGTGCGGCGGGTGGCGCGGGCGCTGACCTCGGGCGCCTATCGCCGCCGACACATTCCGCTGGGCGCCGACGAGATCGACAGCGAGGATTACGAAGACGAAAGCGCGATCTCGCCCGAGGCGCGGGCGCTGGGGCGACCCTATTTCGAGGTGATGATCGTCGACAGCGTCAACGAACATCAGGAGCGGTTCCTGCGCAACGCGTTGCACCGCGCCCGCCGGCCCGAGGATCCGTTCCATTACGAGCCGGTGGTGGTGCCCTCGGTCGAGGACGCGCTGATCGGCATCCTGTTCAACCACAATGTCCAGGCCGTGGTGGTCCGCCCCGGGCTCGTGCTGAAATCGCACAACGAACTGCCGCTGCTGAAGAAATACCTCGACACGCTGGGCACCGAAGGCGAGGTCGAGCATATCACGCCCAGCGAATACGGGCCGGAGGCCTGCCGGCTGATCGCGCGGATGCGGCCCGAACTCGATGCCTATCTGGTGACCGACCGGTCGGCCGAAGAGATAGCCGGCCTCGATCTGGGGCGCTGCCGGCGGGTGTTCTACAACCAGGAAGATTTCATGGAGCTGCACCTCAACATCCTTCGGGGTGTCGGCGCCCGCTTCAAGACGCCGTTCTTTACCGCGCTCAAGGAATATTCCCGCCAGCCCACTGGCGTGTTCCACGCCATGCCGATCAGCCGGGGCAAATCGATCACCCGGTCGCATTGGATCCAGGACATGGGCGCCTTTTATGGCCCCAACATCTTTCTCGCCGAGACCTCGGCCACTTCGGGCGGGCTCGACAGCCTGCTGGAACCGCGCGGCCCGATCAAGGAAGCGCAGGACATGGCGGCACGGGCCTTCGGCTCGAAACAGACGTTCTTTGCCACCAATGGCACCTCGACCTGCAACAAGATCGTGGTGCAGGCGCTGTGCAAGCCCGGCGACATCGTGCTGGTCGACCGCGACTGCCACAAGTCGCACCATTACGGCATGGTGCTGGCCGGCGCGCATGTGGTCTACATGGACAGCTATCCGTTGCATCAATACTCGATGTACGGCGCCGTGCCGCTGCGCGAGATCAAGCATCAGCTGCTGAAACTCAAGGCGGCGGGCAAGCTCGACAAGGTGCGCATGGTGCTGCTCACCAACTGCACCTTCGACGGCATCGTCTACAACGTGCAGCGGGTGATGGAGGAATGTCTCGCCATCAAGAGGGATCTGATCTTTCTTTGGGACGAGGCCTGGTTCGCCTTTGCCCGGTTCAACCCGACCTACCGCCAGCGCACCGCGATGGACGTGGCCAACACCCTGCGCGAATGCCTGCGCACGCCGGAAACGGCGGAGGCCTGGGAAAAGCAGCAGAAAGAGCTGGAGGGCGCGGATGACGAAACCATCCTGAACACGAGGCTGGTGCCGCCGCCGGATGCCCGGGTGCGGGCCTATGGCACCCAGTCGACGCACAAGACGCTGACCTCGCTGCGGCAGGGGTCGATGATCCATGTCAACGATCAGGACTTCAAGGGCGAGGTGGAGCAGGCCTTCCACGAGGCCTATATGACCCATACCTCGACCTCGCCGAACTATCAGATCATTGCCTCGCTCGACGTCGGCCGCAGGCAGGTCGAGCTCGAGGGGTTCGAGTTCACCCAGCGGCAGGTCGAAAGCGCCATGTCGATCCGGCGGGCGATTGCCACCCACCCGCTGTTGTTGAAGTATTTCAAGGTGATCACCGCCGGCGACATGATCCCCGAGGAATACCGCGAAAGCGGCGTGTCCAGCTACTACGAGACCGATCAGGGCTGGACCGACATTGCCAATTCCTGGACCACCGACGAATTCGTGCTCGATCCGACGCGGGTGACGTTGGCGGTGGGCGGCACCGGCTGGGACGGCGATACCTTCAAGACCAAGATCCTGATGGACAAATACGGCATCCAGATCAACAAGACCTCGCGCAACACCGTGCTGTTCATGACCAATATCGGCACCACGCGCAGCTCGGTCGCCTATCTGATCGAGGTGCTGGTAGAGATCGCCAAGGAGCTGGACGAGCTGCTCGACGACGCCTCCAAGATGGAAAAGCGCTCGTTCGAGAACCGGGTCTCGGCGCTGGTCGAACATGTGCCGCCGCTGCCGGATTTCAGCCATTTCCATCCGGCGTTCCGTTATGGCGACGACACCCCCGAGGGCGACATCCGCGCCGCCTTTTTCCTCGCCTACGACGAGGAGAAATGCGACTACATCCCGCTGGACGACAAGTTGCAGACCCGGCTCGAGGATGGCGAGGAGCTGGTCTCGACCTCCTTCATCATCCCCTATCCGCCGGGCTTTCCGATCCTGGTGCCGGGGCAGGTGATCAGCCCGGAAATCCTCAGCTTCATGCGGGCGCTCGACGTCAGCGAGATCCATGGCTTCCGCGCCGATCTGGGGCTTCGGGTGTTCACCAAGGAGGCGCTGAAAGGCTTTTCCTGTAGAGAGCCATGAGCACGAAGAGGAGCGATCGATGGCCAGAAAGACCCTGCGCAACATCTCCGAGATCCGGCGCCACTTTCACACCAATTCCGATCCGGTCTATTTCGTCTCGGCGACGAATTTCAACCTGCTCGGGCTCGACGAATGGGTGCGGAATTTCAAGTACATCTGCTACATGGATTGCTTTGACGGGCGGCACCCGAACGTTCTGGTGCCCTCCGACATGCCGCATGACGAGTTCCAGTCGATCGAGGACATCAACAACTATCTGCTGCAACACAAGGAGGTGGTGGATTACGTCAAGGCGCGCGGCGGCAAGCCGAAGTTTGCCTTTCTGATGTTCGACGAGACCACCGAGCGGCTGGTCAGGGAGCTGGGCGGCGAGCTTTGGTTCCCCAAGGCCAAGCTGCGCAGCGCGATGGACAACAAGATCGAGACCGTGCGCATCGGCAACAAGGCGGGGGTGCCCTCGGTGCCCAACACGCTGGCCGAGGTGGAAAGCTACGCCCAGCTGCGCGAGATCTGCGCGGCGGCCGGGCTGGGCGTTGATCTGGTGCTGCAATCGGCCTATGGCGACAGCGGGCATACCACCTTCTTCATCGCCTCGGAGGCCGATTTCCGCCGCCATGAACATGAGATTGTCGGCCAGGGCGAGATCAAGATCATGAAACGGATCGATTGTCGTGGCTCGGCCATCGAGGCCTGCGCCACGGCCGAGGGCACCATCGTCGGCCCGCTGATGACCGAATTGGTCGGGTTCAAAGACCTTACGCCCTATCGCGGCGGCTGGTGTGGCAACGAGATCTTTGCCACCGCCTTTCCCCCGAAGACCCGACAGAAGGCGCGCGAGCTGACCTATCGGTTTGGCGAACAGCTTCGGAAAGAGGGCTATCGCGGCTATTTCGAGCTGGACTTCCTGATCGACCGCAAGACCGGCGACATCTGGCTGGGCGAGCTCAACCCGCGCATCACCGGCGCCAGTTCGATGACAAATCACGCCGCCTTTGCCCATGCGGATGCGCCGCTCTTTCTGTTTCACCTGCTGGAGTTCTCGAAGAAGCCCTTCGAGATCGATGTCGAAGAGCTCAATGCTCGCTGGTCCGATCCCGAAATGATCGACAGTTGGTCGCAGATGGTCATCAAGCACACCGATGACAGCGTCGACATCATCACCGAGGCGCCGCAATCGGGCATCTACCGGATGCGCGCCGATGGCACGGTGGAATTTGCCCGTTTCGACTATCACCGCCGCGCGGTCGAGAGCGAGGACGAGGCGTTTTTCCTGCGTATCCTCAAGCCCGGCGATTACCGGTACGAGGGCGCCGACCTGGGCATTCTGGTGACGCGGGGCCGCTCGATGACCAAGGGCTTCGCGCTGACCGAGCGGTCGAAACAATGGATCGCCGGGATCAAGGCGGCCTATCGCGCGCGGCCCTTGCCGGCGGCGCAGGTGCTGGGCGATCCGGCGTTCAAGATGCTGTAGGGCCGGCGCGTGTGACCATGCTTTTCCGCGCCATCGCCGAAGACAGGCCCGGGCCGAAATGGGCCGAGCTGTTCGCGCAGTACTGGCCGGCCTATCACCAATGGTGGGCGCGCGAGGGGCTGACGGCACGGCCGACCTATCTGGAATGCCGCAAGGCGATCCGCAAGCACATGCCGGAGATCGCGCAGCTCTGGGAGGAGCTTTGCGATCTGGCCGGCGGCGGCGATGCGGCGGCGCGGTTTCTGAGCTTCTACGGCCCGCCGCCCTATCTCTCGGCCTGTTCGCAGGCGATCTGGCAGGGCGACGCGCCGCTCTTGGTGCGCAATTACGATTACGCGCCGCTGGCCTTCGATGCGGTGGTGCTCAAGACCGGCTGGCAGGGCCGGGGGGTGATCGGCATGTCCGACGGGCTGTTCGGGCTGGTCGATGGCATCAACGATGCCGGTCTTGCGGTCTCGCTCACCTTTGGCGGGCGGCGCAACACCGGGCGCGGCTTCGGTGTGCCGCTGATCCTGCGCTATGTGCTCCAGACCTGCACCAGCACCGAAGAGGCCGGCGCCGCGCTGGCGCGAATTCCCTGCCACATGAGTTACAATGTCACCGTGCTCGATGCCGGGCGGCAGTTCCTGACCGCCTATCTCGCGCCCGACCGCAAACCGGTGCTGAGCCATGCGGCGGTGGCCACCAACCATCAGGAGCGGGTCGAATGGTCGTCGCATGCGCGGTTTACCGCCACCGTCGAGCGCGAGCGCTTTCTGTTGCAACAGCTCAGCCTGCATCCGACCACCGATGACCGGTTTGTCGCGGCCTTCCTGCGGCCGCCGCTCTATTCCACCGCGTTCACCGCCGGTTTCGGCACGCTTTATACCGCCGCCTATCGCCCGCGCGAGGGCCGGCTGGAACTGCACTGGCCGCACCGGCGCTGGGTCAAGAGCTTTGACCATTTCGCGGAGGACAGTGTGCAGGTGGTGATCCCGGCGGGCGGCGGGCTCTAGACAGGCCGGGGCGTGGTAGGGCAGGCGGCGTTCCTGTCATCCGCTGCGCCGCTGCCGCGCAGGCGATGTCGTTTCCTGCAACGATAATTCGCAATCATCCCCATCCGATGCGCCGGTCTGCGCCAGTCTTCCTGCAAAGGAGATCTGCCATGACCGCCACCACTGCAAAGCCCCGGATGCGGGCCGGGGGCCGCGCCGCCCGCCGCAGCCTGCGCAGCACCCGCGATGTCACCATGCTGCCCGGGCTGACCAACCGGTTGCCGTTCTGCGAGGTGATGGAGGGTGCGCAGGTCGCGCAGATCGACGCCGCGTCGATGGATATCCTCGAAAACGTCGGCGTGGTGTTCCGCGATTCTGTGGCGCTGGCCGACTGGCGCCGGGCGGGGGCCAAGGTAGTGGGCGAGCGGGTCTATCTCGACCGGGGGCTGGTGCGCGGGCTGATCGCCTCGATCCCGTCCGAGATCACCTATCACGCCCGCAACCCGGCGAACACCGTCGCGCTGGGCGGGCGTCAGGCGGTGTTCGTGCCAATGACCGGCGCGCCGTACCTGCGCGACCTCGACGACCGGCGCCGCAACCCGACGCTGGCCGATCTGGCGATGTTCCACAAGCTCAGCCACATGAGCCCGGCGTTGCATTCCACCGCGCATCACATCGTCGAACCCTACGACCACCCGATCAGCCAGCGCCACCTGCGGATCACCTATTCCTCGATGAAACATTCCGACAAGATGTTCATGGGCATGACCACCAGCCCCAGGAACGCCGAGGACGTGATGGAGATGTGCGCGCTGCTGTTCGGCGCGGAGTTTCTTGAACACCACGCCGTCACCACCGGCAATTGCAATGGCAATTCGCCACTGGTCTGGGACGAGACCATGCTGGGCGCGATGCGCGCCTTCTGCCGCCGCAACCAGCCGGTGCTCTGTTCGCCCTTCGTGCTGGGCGGGGCCAATACGCCGGCCTCGGTGCCGGCCACGGTGGCGCAGCTCAATGCCGAGGCGCTGTCGGCGCTGGCCTATACCCAGGTGATCCGCAAGGGCTGCCCGGCGATCTATGGCCATTACCTCTCGACCGTCAGCATGAAGAGCGGCGCGCCGATGGCGGGCACGCCCGAAATCAGCCTGATGAACTTCATGATCGGCCAGATGGCGCGGTTCTACGGCGTGCCCTGGCGGACGTCGAGCGCGCTGGGCGGGGCCAAGACCTTTGATGCCCAGGCCGGCTATGAAAGCGCTACGACGCTTTCGGCGGTGCTGCATTCCGGGGCCAATTACATCTGGCATTCCGCTGGCTGGAACGAGGCGGGGATGCATTGCTCGGTGGCTAAATTCGTTGTCGATGCCGAGCAATGCGCCATGGCCTACCGCATGGCCGAAGGGCCGAAATGGAGCGATTTCGACGCCGCGCTGGCGGCGGTGGCCGATGTCGGGCCGGGCGGGCATTACCTGGGCCATCCACACACTCAGGAAAATTTCCAGACCGCCTATTTCATGCCGGAGCTCTTCGACAACAATTCGATCGAGCAATGGGTGGCGGATGGCTCCAAGGAGATCACCGCGCGGGCGCTGGAACATGCGCGCAAGCTCCTGGCGGAGTACCAGGAGCCGCGGCTCGACCTGGCCAGGAACGAGGCGCTGCTGGACTACATCGCGCGCCGCGAGCGTGAGATCCCGGCGGCGGATGCGCTGAACCAGGAGTATTGAGGCGTGGCGTCCCCGGCCGCGCGGCCCCGGGGCAGGCCCGGGGCGGGTGGGGCGAGGCTGCGGCCCCTGCCTCCCGCCCCGGCCGCCGCGCCGGGGCCTCGCCCGCCCCTGCCTATTCCGCCCGCGCGCGCCACTCCCGGAGCCGCAGCAGCGCATTGGCGCCAAGCTGGCGCAAGGGTTGCGGCGGCAGGCGGCGTGGCGCGGCTTCGGTGGCAAAGAAATCGGTGAGCGGGCTCGGCACGCCGGCGGCCAGTTCGGCGGCGGCAATGCCGGTCAGGGTGCCGCGCGCGGTGCCAAGACCGTTCTGCACGCAGCCCGAGACCAGCCCCGCCTCGATCTCGCGGGTCACCGAGACGCCGTTGAGGCTGAGGCAGAGCGGCCCGGCCCAGGCGTGTTCCATCCGAAGGCCGGCCAGTTGCGGAAAGCGCTGGGCGAACTTGCGCCGCATGACCGCCGCCGCGCGGGCGAGATCGCGGCGGCGGGGCCGCATGTCGGGGCGCAGCGTGGCGCAGCTTCGCAGGAGCAGGCGATTGCCGCCCTGGCCGCTGTCGATCCGGCGCACCGTGGTGCCCATCGGATCGGCCGGGGTGACGCCCCAGCGTGGCGCGCCGCCAAGGCGGGCCAGGGTCTCGGCGTCCAGCTCGGGCGTCATCACGGCATAGAGAAAGAGCTGCATCAGCCGGCCGCGCGCCACGCCGAAGCTTTCGAGATGGCCGTTGACGGTGAGAATGATCCGCGAGGTGCTCACTCTTCCGCCCGGCGTCGTCACCTGCCAGCCGGGGCCCTGCCGGGTGAGGGCCCGGGCCGGGCTCGCCTCGTGGATCATCACGCCGGCCGCGCGCAGGCCCCGGGCCAATCCGCGGATATAGCCGGCCGGTTGCAGCATCACCGTGCCCGGCGAAAACAGTCCCGAGCGGTAATGCGGAGATCCGGTCAACGCCCGCATCTCCTGGGCATCGAGTTTTTCGCAGTGCTCGCCAAGCGCGGCGAGGTGGCGGGCATAGCTGTCGTTGTGGGCCTGGGCCGCGGCGCTGGCGGCGCCGTTGATCTTGCCGGCGCGGTCAAAGAAGTTGCGGTCGATGCCGTATTCCTCGACCGCCTCGGCGGCAAAGCCGATGGCCTGACGGTTGCGGGCGATCCAGGCCCGGTCATCGCCGGCTCCGGCGTAATCGGCGGATTGCAGGTCATGCGGCAGATCGATCATGAAGCCCGAGTTGCGCCCTGCCGCGCCTTCGGCCAGGCGCCCGGCCTCGAGCACCAGGATCCGCGCGCCGGGCTGAAGCTGGGTCAGCCGCCGCGCCGCCGAGAGCCCGGCAAAACCGGCGCCGACCAGGACAAAATCCGCCGTGGTGTCACGCGCGAGAGGCTGCACCGCAGGCTCGGCGGGCAAGAGGGCGTTCCAGGCCGCCGGGCCAAGCTGAACCGGCAGCCGGCGGGCCCGGTACCCGGTCACCCTATGGCCTCGTCCGCATCATCGGCGAGATCGATCCAGATCGTCTTGAGCTGTGTGTATTGGTCATGGGCGTGGATGCCGTTGTCGCGCCCGCCAAAGCCCGATTGCTTGTGGCCGCCAAACGGCGTGGTGATGTCGCCCTCGCCAAAGCTGTTGACCGTCACCGTGCCCGCGCGCAGCATTCGCGCGCCGCGGATGGCGCGTTTGGCATTGGCGGTAAAGAGCGCGGCGGCAAGGCCATAGTCGGTGTCATTGGCGGTCTGGATCGCCTCGTCGAAACTGGCCACGGTGATCACCGAGAGCACCGGGCCGAAGATTTCCTCGCGCGCCAGCGCCACGTCGTTGCCCGGCACCTCGATCACCGTCGCGGCGACGCGGCCGTCGGCCGCGGTGCCGCCCAGCAGCACCGGCCCGGCCTGGTCCAGATAGCCGCGAACCTTGTCGTAATGCGCCTGCGACACCAGCGGGCCGAGCCGTACCTCGGGGTCGAGCGGGTCGCCGGTGTTCCAGGCGCGCGAGTGATGGCCGATGCGGTCGAGCAGGGCCGCCTTGACGTCGCGGTGCACGATGAGCCGAGAGCTGGCCGAGCAATTCTCGCCCATGTTCCAGAAGGCGCCATTGACCACATGCGCCGCCACCCGATCGAGGTTCTCGGCGTCCTCCAGCACGATCGCGGGGTTCTTGCCGCCCATCTCGAGCACGACTTCCTTGGCGTTCGAGTCCGCCGCATAAGACAGAAAGCGCTTGCCGGTGGCGGTGGAGCCGGTGAAGGACACCATGTCGATATCCATGTGCCGCCCGATCGGTTCGCCGACCTCGGGGCCGGAGCCGGGCAGCACGTTGAGCACGCCGCGCGGCAGCCCGGCCTCGGCGGCCAGTTCCGCCAGGCGCAGCGCCGTGAGCGAGGTTTCCTCGGCGGGTTTGACCACCAGCGAACAGCCGGCCGCCAGGGCCGGTGCGATCTTCCAGGCCATCATCAGCAGCGGAAAGTTCCACGGCAGCACCAGCCCGACCACGCCCACCGGCTCGCGCACCACCATGGCGATGTGATCGTCCGAGGCGGGGGCGACCTGATCATAGATCTTGTCGATCAGCTCGGCGTGCCAGGTCAGGCAGTTGATGGTTTCGGGCAGGTCGACGGTCTCGCAATCGAGGATCGTCTTGCCGCTGTCGAGGCTTTCCATCACCGCCAGCTCGCGGGCCTCGCGGGTCATCAGCCTGGCCAGCCGGATGAGCACCGCCTTGCGCTCCGACGGATGCAGCCGCGACCAGCGGCCATCCTCAAAGGCATCGCGCGCCCTGGCGACGGCAAGGTCCACGTCGGGCGCGGCGCAGGCGGCGACCTGCGCCAGCTCTTCGCCGGTGGCCGGGTTGATGCTGGCAAAGGTGCGCCCCGAAAGCGCCGGGCGAAAGCCGCCGTCGATAAAGGCCATGCAGGGCAGATCGAGACCGCGCGCGATCCCCCGGTACTCGTCTTTAGTCAGCAAGCTCATGTCTCAGCCCTCCGCCCGGATATCGGCAATCGTCCGTTTCAGCACCCGCACCACTTGGTCGAGCGCGCGTTTGTCATCCTTGTTCAGCGCCTTCAGCGGCGGGCGAACCACCGCGCAGTCGACGCCGGTCATGGTTACCCCGTGCTTGATGGTCTGGATGAATTTGCCACCCTGTTCGAGCACCCGCATCAGCGGCATCATCGCCGACATGATGCGGCGGCCCTTGGCGAAATCGCCCTCGCGCACGCAGGCCTCGTAAAGCGCCACATGCTCGGCCGGCAGGAAGTTGGATCCGCCGCAGACCCAGAAGGGCGCGCCCCAGGCAAAGAACTCCAGCGCCTGATCGTCCATGCCGCAGCCAAGCTGGATATGCGGGTAATCGCGGGCCAGAAGATGCACGCGGTTGATATCGCCGGAGCTTTCCTTGATGCCGCAGAAATTGCGCGAGCGGCCGACCCGGTCGAGAAAGTCCTCGCCCATCATCGTGCCGGTGCGGTGCGGGTAGTTGTACAGCATGATCGGCAGGTCCGCCGCCCGGTCGATGGCCAGCGCGTTGAGCGCGTTTTCGCGGTCGGTCGGCACCGCATAGGGCGGCGAGGCCAGCAGGATGGCATCGGCGCCCATCTCACGCGCCGCATGGGCCAGCGCCAGCGACTCCGCGGTCAGCATGGCACCGGTGCCGATCACCACCGGCACCCGGCCGGCCGTCTTGTCGACGGTGAAGCGCGCGATCTCGATGCGTTCGTCCAGGGTCTGGGCATAATTCTCGCCGGTGGAGCCACCCGAGATCAGCCCGTGGACGCCCTGGCCGATCAGCCAGTCGATCACCGCTTCGAGCGCGTCCCAGCGGACCGAGAAATCGGCGGCAAACGGCGTGACGACGGGGGTGTAGATACCGTCAAAGCGGAAGCGTGGGGTCATGTCTGTCCTATCCGGTTGTCGTCCTGGGAAGCGCGCCGAGCGGCAGGTCGAGGCCGTCGGGCATCACGAAAAGCTCGATCTGGCCCCGTGACAGGTTCCAATGCGCCTCGGCCAGCTGGCCGGCGCGGTCCTCGTCGCCGGCCTCGATGGCGGCGATGATCTCGTCGTGCTGGCGGCTGGCGGCGTCGAGATTGTTGGTCATCTCGGCGGTGCGCGGCCGATAGAAGGTGGTGCCGATGCGGGCATGGTCGATCAGCAGCCGGTGGAACGACGGCAACAGATAGATGTTGCCCGCCATTTCGCCTGTAATCTCGTGAAAGCGGTTGTTGGCCAGCGCCCGGTCGATGGCACTGCCCTGGCGCAGGGTGGCGCGAAACCGCTCCTGCGCCGTCTTGAGCGCGGCGATCTGACCGGGCCGGGCGTTGCCGGCGGCCAGCCGCAGCACCGCGCCATAGATCATCGGCGCGGCGACAAAGAAATCGCGCAGTGTGGCAAAGGACATGTCGGTCACCCGCGCGCCGCGGTTCTCGCGCAATACGACAAAGCCCTCGCCGGCCAGCTGCCGCAGCACTTCGCGCAGCGGCGTGCGCGACAGCGCGAACTCGGCCGAGAGCCGCGCCTCGTCGATATCGTGACCGGGGGGCAGGCGGGTCGAGAGGATCTCCATGCGCAGATGCTCGTAGAGCATCGCCTTGGTGGTCTTGGTATCGGCGGCCATCGGCATCCTCGGGCTCTTGCGGAATTTCGGGCGAATCCGCCCTCTGACCAAGTTTATACACATTGTATAATGTTGTGCGACATGTAAAATGCATCATCCCAAGGAGAGCAGTCAGCATGGCCGCGCAGCATTTCGTCTTTCTTCTGGTCGAGGATCACACCCATCTGACGCTGGCCTGCGCCATCGAGCCCTTGCGCATCGCCAACCTGATTTCCGGCCGGGATCTCTATGCCTGGTCCTATGCCTCCGAAGACGGCATCTCCTCGCGCGCCTCCAATGGGTCGGTCACGCTGGTGGCGCATGGCTTTGGCGCGGTGCCACGGGCCGACCGGTTGTTCGTCATTTCCGGGCTGGGGATGACCGGGCAGATCACGCCGGCGCTGCTGGCGGCGCTGCGCCGGGCGCGATCGACCGGGGTGCGGATCGGCGCGCTCTGTTCCGGAGCCTGGGTGCTGGCGCAGGCCGGCTTTCTCGACGGCATGAAGGCGGCAATCCATTGGGAATACCACGATGCCTTTGCCGAGCGGTTCCCCGAGGTCGCCCTGGAGCGCTGTGTCTTCGTGGCCGACGAGAAACATGTCACCGCCTCGGGCGGCTCGGCCACCGCCGACCTGATGCTGCACCTGATCGAGAGGGATCACGGCTATGACCTCTCGGTCGCGGTGTCGGACATGATGGTCTATGCCGGCGCGCGCGAGGCGGGGGTGGCGCAGCGCATTTCGCTGCAATCGCGCCACGGCATGCGCAATCCGCATGTCGCCCGCGCCATCGAGATCATGCGCGGCGCGCTGGAAGAGCCGGTCTCGCCGATGCTGATCGCGCAGGATCTGGGCATTTCGGTGCGCCAACTCGAGCGGCTTTTCGGCCGCTATTTCAACACGTCGCCGGGGCGCTACTACATGGAGCTGCGGCTCGACCGGGCGCGGCACCTGCTGTTGCAGACCGAAATGTCGGTTTCCGAGATCGCGGTCGCCTGCGGCTTTCAGAGCCTCGGCCATTTCACCCGGCTCTATCGCCGCTCCTTCGGCATCTCGCCCAGCGGCCAGCGCGGGCGGATCGCCTGAGGGCGGCCGCGTGGGGCGGATCGCTGCCGGGGGTGGACGCGACCGGGAGAACTGGTCAAGAGGGGGGCTTGCCCTATCTGTAACGCGGTCTCCGGGCGCTTGACAGAATGATCCGGCGGGCAAGAGGTATGCAGCAGTGAGGGCCAGGTTTGCAAGGCGAGGGCAGGAACGAATTGAACCCGATGGATTTTCTCGCCGGTGAGGGCGAGATGGCGCAGCGGATCCGCGCCTTTGACTGGGCCAGCCATCCGTTCGGGCCGCCCGCCGACTGGCCGCAATCGCTGCGCGCCGCGCTGTCGATCTGCCTCAACTCGGCCTTTCCCACGGCGATTTATTGGGGGCCGGAGCTGCGCCTGCTCTACAACGACGCCTGGGCGCCGATTCCCGGGCCGCGGCATCCGGCGGCGTTGGGCCAGCCGGCGCGCGAGGTCTGGTCGGACATCTGGCACATCATCGACCCGCAATTCGCCCAGGTGATCGAACAGGGGCAGGGGCTCTTCGCGCAGGAGCAGATGCTGCCGATGCGGCGCCATGGCATCGAGGAGGAGACCTGGTGGAATTACAGCTTCACCCCGCTGCGCGACGCGGACGGCGGAATTACCGGCGTCTTCAACTCGGGCAGCGAGATCACCGAGAACGTGATCCAGCGCCGCAATGCCGAATTCCTCGTCGCCGCCAACAATGCCTTTCGCACCGCGCCTTCGCCGGACCAGGCCTTGCGCTTTTCGCTGGCCAAACTCGGCGAGCTGCTCGGGGCCTGCCGCGTCGGCCTGCGCGAGCGGACGCAAATCGAAGGCCAGGTGGCCTTTGCGATGATCTATGAGTGGTGCGCCGAGGGCACGCCGCCCTCGGCGGAAATCGCCATGCCGTCGCAGGTCGGGGTGAGCCTTCAGGAAAAGATCCTGTCGGGTGAGGTGACCGCCGCGGCGCTGAGCGACGCCGATCTCGAACCGGCCAGCCGCGAGTACCTGGAGCGGGTGGGCGTGGTGCAGGGGCTGGGAGTGCCCTGGGTCGAAAACGGCGAGGTGACCTCGGTCATCGGGGTGCAATGGCACAAGGAACGCGTGATCTCGGCCTTCGATATCTCGGCCATCGAGCGGGTGCTGGAAACGACGATGGGCTGGATCGAGCGCGAGCGCGGCCGCGAACGCGAACGAGTGATGGCCAGCGAGATCGATCACCGGGCGCGCAATCTTCTGGCGGTGGTCCAGTCGGTCACCCGGATGACCACCGGCGACGACGTGGCGCAGGTCAAGGCCGATCTGGAGGGGCGTTTCGCGGCGTTGTCGCGGGTGCATGGTCTGCTGGGGCAGAAGCGCTGGGTGAATGTCACCTTTCAGGAACTGGCTGAAGAGGAACTGGCGCCCTTTGGCCCGGATGTCTTTGACCGGATCGAGATGTCCGGCCCGCAGGTGGCGCTCAGCCCGACCGAGGCGCAGGTGCTCGCCATGGTGCTGCACGAGCTGACGACAAATGCGCTCAAACACGGGTTTCTCAGCACCTCCGACGGCCGGCTCGCGCTGAGCTGGGCATTGCCCGACACCAGCCGGCTTGACGTCTGCTGGCATGAAACCGGGGTGCCCACCAACGGTCCCGCCGTCTCGGACGGACAGGAAGGCTATGGATCGGTGCTGCTGCACGAGGTGGTCAAGGGACAGCTCGGCGGCGAAATGCGGCGCGAGGTCGGGCCCGAGGGCATCCGGTTTGACCTGAGTTATCCCCGGCAGGCCGATACGCCCGGCCCGAGCCCCTCCGAAGTGTTGCGGCCGTCACCCGAGGCGCCGGCCCCGGCGCGGTCGGTGATGATCGTCGAGGACGACGTGATCATCGCGATGGACCTGGCCGCCACGCTGGAAGAGGGGGGTTTCGCCCGCTTCGGCGAGTTCCGCGACAGCCAGAGCGCGCTGGCCCGGCTGGAAAGCGAACGGCCCGACCTCGCGGTCCTCGACTGGACGCTGGCCGAGGGCACGTCGGAGCCGGTGGCGGCCTGGTTGCGGGAGAACGGCATTCCCTTTGTCGTGGTCTCCGGGCAGGAGCTTTCCGGTGCCGAGGACGATCCGCGCCGTGGCGCGCCGCTGCTGATCAAGCCGATTTCTTATACCGCCCTGTTGAGCACGCTGGACCGGCTGTAGCTCAGCCCGCCACCGGGCGCAGGAAGGTCACCCGGTCGGGCGCCATCTCGGCAATCACCACGGTGCCGTCCTCGCAGACCGCGAGCCCGTGGCCATAGGTCGAGAAGGTGCGGCAGCGCCCGGTAAGCCGGCCGGCGGCGTCATATCCCGAAAGCCGCGGCGTCTGGTCGGTGACCAGCAGCGTGCCATCCGGCATGAGCGCCAGCGCCATCGGTTTGTGCAGCCCGCCGATCTCGTCGATGTAGCGGCCCTCGGCATCAAAGCGCTGCACCCGGTTGTTCTCGCGGTCGGCGACGCAAAGCCGGCCTTGGCCGTCAAACAGCAGGCTGTGCGGGGTGGAGAAGTCGCCGGCGCCGTGCCCGGGCTGGCCGAAGCTGGCCAGATGGGTCCGGTCGGGTGCAAAGACATGTACCGCGCTGTTGCCATAGCCATCGGCGACATAGAGCCGGCCGTCCGGCCCCTCGGCGCAGTCGCAGGGATGGTTGAACGGTCGGCCCAGCCCTGGACGCGCGTCGCAGTGCAGCTGCTCGCGCGTGTGCAGATCGGGACCGAGCAGGGCGATCTTGTGGCCGTCCATGTCGGTGGCGGCCAGGACCCCGGCCGCAGCCCCGCCCAGTGCGCGCAGCCCGTGACCGCAGACGAAATCCGACAGGTCGCGCTCGGCCAGAATGGTGCCGTCGAAAGCCAGTTCCACCAGCTCCGGAATGCGCCGCCGGAGCACCACGATCCGTCCGCCTGTGACGGCCAGGTCGGTGACCCCTTCGAGCGGCACATGCGCCACCCGGTAGCGCCGGGCACCCAGCGCCACGAAGGCCGGCGGGCGCGGGGTCACAGCCGGCCCGCGAGGGTTTCGGCCAGGGTCAGCAGCGCCGCGTCGCGGCCCCGGGCGGCGGTCAGCATCAGCCCGGCGCCGGGGGTGTCGGTCAGCGGCAGGCTGACCGAACAACCGTCGATCAGGTTGCCGAAGCTGGTGTTGCGCAGGGCCAGCAGGTTGGTCCGGTCATAGGTCGCATCGTCCTCCAGCGCGGCCAGCCTCGGCGGCAGCAGGGCCACCGTCGGCAGCACCACGGGGGTATCGGAAAACAGCCGCTCTGCCTCGGCGATCAACGCGTCGCGCGCGGCGAGGGTGCGGGCAAAGTCGATCGCGCTTACCCCGTCGGCGCGGGCCATGCGCGAGGCGACGCGCGGGTCAAGCCGGTCGCGGGCGCTGTCGTAATGTGCGCCGTGATGGGCGCGGGATTCCACCGCCGAGAACTGCCAGACCGGCAGGGCACGGTAGCGCTCGAAGATATCGAGCGACAGGCGACGCACGGCGACGCCGGCGGCGGCGAGCGCCGTGAGCCCGGTCTCGAAGGCCGCCATGACCTCGGGCTCCACGTCGTCGAGCCCGAAATTCTGCGGCACCACCACCGCCCGCGGCATCGGCGCGGCGGGCAGCGGGGTGTCGCGCAGCACGTTCAGCACCGGGCGCAACAGGCCGATTTCGCGGGTCATCACCCCGACGCTGTCGAGCGAATGCGAAAGCGGCACCGCACCGGCGTGCGAAATGCTGCTGGCGGTGGGTTTGACGCCATAGAGCCCGCAGAAGGCGGCGGGAATGCGCGCCGAACCGCCGGTGTCGGTGCCAAGGGCGATATCGGCCACCCCGCGCGCCACGGCCGAGGCGCCGCCGGAAGTCGAGCCGCCGGCGATGCAGCCGTCGCGCAAGGGGGTCAGCGGCGTGCCGTAATGCGGGTTCAGCCCGAGACCGGAATAGGCCAGCTCGGTCATGTTGGCATGGCCGATCAGACCGGCCCCCGCCGCCCGCAGCCGGGCCACGGTGGCGGCATCCTCGGTCGCGGGCGCATCCCCGGCCCGGACCCGGGTGCCGGCCGGGGTGACCTGGCCCTGGACGTCGAACAGATCCTTGACCGCGACGGTCAGGCCCGAAAGCGGGCCGTCGCCGCTGACCGGATCGTCGAAGACGCGGGTGAAGTCGGGGGCCTTGGCGCGGGCGCGCGCGGCGTCGAGCCTCGTCTGGGGGGTATCGGTCATCACGGGCCTCACAGGGTCTGTTCGACAAGCCAGGTGGCTATGCCGGGGAAGGCGGTCAGCAGGATCACCGCCAGCACCAGGATCAGGAAATAGGGCACGATCATCCGGGTGATTTCGAAGATCGAGCGCCCGGTCAGGTTCTGGATCACGAAGAGGTTGAAGCCCAGCGGCGGCGTGATCTGCGCCATTTCCACCACGATGATCAGATAGACCCCGAACCACACCGGATCGACGCCCACGGCGGCGATGGCCGGCATCACCACCGAGGTGGTCAGCACGACTATCGAGATACCGTCGAGGAAACAGCCCAGCAGCACGAAGAACACCGTCAGCACCGCAATCAGCCCCGGCGCGCCCAGGCCGCTGGCCGAGATGATCTCGGCCAGCTGCGCCGGCAGGCCGGAAAAGCTCATCGCCGAGGTCAGGAAGGCCGCGCCCAGCAGGATCAGCCCGATCATCGCCGAGGTGCGGGTTGCGCCCATCAGCGACGCGGTGAAGGTGGAGAGGTTGAGCGTGCCGCCGATCAGCGCGATCAGCAGGGCGCCGGCCACGCCGATGGCGGCGGCCTCGGTGGCGGTGGCGACACCGGCATAGATCGAGCCGATCACACCGATGATCAGCCCCACGACCGGCAGCAGCAGTCGCAGCCGGCGCAGGCGCTCGCCCAACGGGATGCTGTCTTCGGGGGCGGGGACGCCGTCGGGGTTCATCCGCGACCAGATCGCGATATAGCCCGAGAACAGCGCCATCAGCATCAGCCCGGGCACCACGCCGGCGATGAACAGCCGGTTGATCGAGACCTGGGCGGCCACGCCATAGACGATCATCACCACCGACGGCGGGATCAGCAGGCCGAGCGTGCCCGAGCCCGCCAGCGAGCCGATCGCCAGCCGGTCGGCATAGCCGCGGGCCTTCAGCTCGGGCAGCGAGATGCGGCCGACGGTGGCGGTGGTGGCGGCGGAAGAGCCTGAGACGGCCGCAAAGATGCCGCAGCCCGCCACGTTGACATGTGCCAGCCCGCCGGGCAGCCGGCCGACCCAGGGCGCGAGCCCGGCAAAGAGGTCTTCGGCCAGCCGCGTACGATAGAGAATCTCGCCCATCCAGATGAAGAGCGGCAGGGCGGTCAGCGTCCAGCTGGCCGAATGCGCCCACATGGTGGTGCCGAGGATGGCATCGACCGGGGTCGAGGTGAACATGACGAAGATCACCACCGCCGACGCCAGAAGCGCCACGCCAACCCAGATGCCGAGGCCGAGCAGAAGCAGAAGGGTCACCACCAGAACGGCGGATTGTGTCAGGATATCCATGGTCATTCGCCCCGCGCTTGTTCGGAGATGTCGTCACGTTCGACCGGCAGGCCGAGGATCAGCCGCAGGGTGCGTTCGGCAAAGGCCAGCGCGAAGAGCACCGAGCCCAGCACCATCGCCGATTGCGGAATCCACAACGGCACTGCGACGATGCCCTGGCTGACGTCATTGTAGGTCCAGCTTTCCGCGACATAGCCAAAGATCGCCCAGGCCACCCAGGCCATCATCCCGGTGGCGAATCCGGCGGCAAGGATGTCGGCACCATGGCCCAGCCGGGCGGGCAGAAGCTGACGCAGCGAGGTGACGCGGATGTGGTCGCCATGGAGCAGCGCGGCGGGCAGCGCCAGAAAGATCGAGGCGCTGAGCCCCCAGGCGGCGAAATCGTCGGCCGAGGGGATCTGGCTGCCCATCAGGCGCAGGCCGATCTGCGCCAGGATCAGCGCGGCAATCCCCAAAAGGGACAGCGCGGCCAGGGCTCCGCAGAAGGTGAATAGGTGGCGGGTGAGCACCATGGCGGCAGGCTCCTTTTCAGGACAGCGGCCGGGGCGCGCGCGGGCGCCGCGGCCGGATTGCAGAGAGGCCCGGGCAGGTCAGCCCGGGCCGGAGGGGGATCAGTTCAGCGCGTCAACGATCGTCTGACCGTTCTCGCCGGCCTGGTCCAGCCATTCGGCGCGCATCGTGGCGGCGATCTCCTCGAAATCGGTGGCCAGCCCCTCGGGCGTCGGCAGCACGGTCATGCCGTTGTCGGCCATGGTCTGGGTCGCCTCGGTGGTGGCGGTTGCGGCCATTTCGAAACCGCGATCCTCGGCCAGTTCGGCGGCTTCCTCGAGCGCGGCCTGCACGTCTTCGGAGAGCGCGTCATAGGCGGATTTTTTCACGATCACCATGTTCTTGGGGATGAAGGCCTGCACGTCGTAGTAATGCGAGACGAAATCCCAGGCTTGGCTGTCGACGCCGGTCGAGGGCGAGGTGATCATGCCGTTGATCACGCCGGTCGAGAAGGCCTGGCTGATCTCCGAGGTGGCGATGGTCGCCGGCACGGCGCCCAGAAGCTCGGCCAGACGCGCGGTCGAGGGGTTGTAGGCGCGGAACTTCACACCCTCGAAGGACGTGGCATCGGTCACCTCCTGGTTCATGTAGATGCCCTGCGGCGGCCAGGGCGCGGCATAGAGCAGGACAAGGCCATCCTCGGCCAGTTTCTCTTCGTAGATCGGCCGCGAAGCTTCCCAGAGCGCGCGCGCCTCGTCGAAGGTGGTGGCCAGAAGCGGCACGGCATCGGCGGAATAGACCGCGTCCTCGTTGCCCAGCGCCGAGATCAGCACTTCGCCGATCGGCACGATGCCGCGCTGTACCCCGCGCTTGAGCTCGGGGCGCTTGAGCAGGACCGAATTCGACACGACGTCGATCTCGAGCGCGCCGTCGGAGAGGCGGGCGACGTCATCGGCAAAGGCGCGGATGTTCTTGGTCAGATAGTTGCCGTCGGGCGCATCGGCCGACATCTTCCAGGTTTCGGCCTGCGTCAGACCGGCGGTCAGGGCGGCAATCGCTGTGCCAATGAGGAAATGTTTCATAATGTCTCCAGGTTGGGTTGGTGGTGGTTATTGTGCCCCGTCCGAAGCCCGGGCGGGGCAGGGGGAATGTCAGTCTTCGAGCGGCGGCAGGTCGTGCTCGTCCAGCGCCCACATCAGGCGGAAGGTCTCGGCCTCACGCACGGCGCCGCCAAAGCGTTCGGTAAGTTGGCGCAGGGTGGCTTCTGCAATCGGTTCCGAGGTGACGTCAACCGCCAGGCAGGGCGCAAGCACCCGGCCTTCGGTGGATTCCGACGGCAGCGGCGTCGACAGCGCTTCATCGGGCTGCATGTAATGCACCCGCATCACGCCCGGCTCGGCCATCAGCCCCTCCATCACCGCGCGCAGGGTCTCGTCCTTCACCGCGCCCGGCGCCAGTTCGACCAACGCCAGGGCCGCGCCCCAGCCAAAGCCGCCTTCCTGCGCCACATGCATCACCCGGCGTCGGGTGTTGGACATGCGGCCGAAGTTGGTGACCGACCATTGGGTCTGCTTGGTAAAGGCCTTCTGATAGGCGGCCGAGGTGAAATCGGCCAGGCTGCCGGCGCGGTAGAGCGCCAGGTAACGCCGCGCCGCGCCGGAAACCGCGCGGTAGCGGCGCGCGCCGGTGAACCCCTCGATGCGGACGCGTTCCTCCATGTGCTCGCGGTCGTACCACTGGTTGAAATCGCCTTCGTGATCGGGGTCGATGTCGCTCCAGACAAAGAGTTGGGCCTGGTCGGTGGGGCGGATACGGGTCATGCTGCGTCCTGATCTCTGAACAGACCTCTCCCGGCCCGGGGCACGGGGGGAGTTCCGTGGTCCGGGGTGGGTCGGGCCCTGTCGATTGCTGTTGCCGCACCCTCGCCGCTGGCTGCGATTTCCACAAACGGGATTTTTCAGGGGGGGGTGATCGGGTTTTCCGATCAAGGCGATTTCAGGCTGGTTCCGGCCCGGTTCCGGTCCCGGGCCTCAGCCCTCGGTGGTGGGGCGCCGGGAACGCAGCTGATGCTGTTCGGCGCAGCCCCGCGCCAGATCGGCGATCGCCTGATAGATCGCCGCGTCCGAGCTGCGCCGCCAGACGCAATAGAGCGGCAGCGGCGGCAGGGTGGCATTGACATCGAGTTCACACAGCCCCGGCCCCGAGAGATCGCAGCCGCGCGGCAGGGTGGCGATGCCGATGCCGCGTTCGGTCAGCCGGGCGATGGCCGCCAGCGAGGTGACGCAATGCACCATCGAGGGCCGCAGCCCGGCCTGTTCGAACAGCGCCAGCACATTGGCATGCGGGCGCGAATTGCGGGTAAAGGTGATCAGCGGGCCGGTCACCACATCGGCCAGCTCCAGCGCCTCGCCGCGCATCCCCGCCGGGCCGAACCAGCCCATGGCCAGCGGCGGCAGATCGGCGCAGGTGCTGGTGGCGTCGTGCCGGTCTTCGGTGGTCAGCAGCATGTCGAGCGTGCCGCGGTCGAAGGCGGCGGCAATGTTGGGTGTGGGCTCGATGGTCAGCTCCATCTCGAGCCGCGGATAACAGCGCGCGACCTCTTCGATCAGATCGCAGAGCCAGGTGTGCACCACCGAGGACACCAGCCCCAGACGCACCCGCCCGGCGGCGGTGGCCGGATCCGAAAGCGTCATGTGCAGCTTGCGTTCGGCGGCGAGGATGTCCTGCGCCTTGTCGAGGATCAGCGCCCCGGCGACGGTGATCCGCGTGGCATGGAATTCGCGGTCGAAGAGATCGACGCCCAGCTCGGTCTCCAGCGCCGAGATCCGGCTCGACACGGTGGCCTGGCTGACATTGAGCCGGTCGGCGGCGGCACGGAAGCTGCCCAGATTGGCCACCGTGACGAAGGTTTCCAGAAATCGCGTATTCACCCCGGTGCCCCCTTGGCCATCCTGACCGCGTGACATAAGCGCAAATTCGGGTCTCGGCAACGCTGGCCAATTCCGGCGTCGCGTCTTATGCCATTGGGCAGGGGCTTTTACCAACAGGGAGAACGGCATGCGCATCGATTTGAACGCGGACCTGGGCGAAGGCTTTGGCCCCTGGCGGATGGGCGACGACGCGGCGATGCTGGACCTCGTCAACAGCGCCAATATCGCCTGCGGCGGCCATGCCAGCGACCCCGAGACGATGTACACCGCGTTGAAACTGGCCGCCGCCAAGGGCGTCGCCGTGGGCGCGCATCCCGGGTTCAACGACCGCGAAGGTTTTGGCCGGCGGGTGATTCCCATGCCGCCCGAGGAGATCGGGCGCATGGTGGCGGCGCAGATCGGCGCGCTGATGGCGGTGGCGCGGCTGGTGCCGGTCACGGTGCGCTACGTCAAGCCGCATGGCGCGCTGGGCAACCTGGCGGCACGCGACATCGACGTCGCGCGGGCGATTGCCGCGGCGGTGCGGCAGATCGACGATCGGCTGGCGATCCTGGCGATTTCCGGCACCTGCACCGAAACGGCCGCGCGCGCGGCCGGTGTTCCGGTCTATTCCGAAATCTTCGCCGATCGCGGCTATCTCAGCAGCGGGCAATTGGTGCCGCGCGGCCAGCCCGGCGCGATGATCGAGGACGCCGGCGCGGCGGCGGACCGGCTGATTTCCTTCTTGCGGACCGGGCTGATGCCGGTGATCGACGGCGCGCCGATCAAGCTGGCGGCGCAGTCGATCTGCGTGCATGGCGACAGCCCCGGCGCGGTGGCCATGGCGCGCGGGGTCCGCGCGCGGCTCGAGGCCGAGGGGGTCACCTTCGCCGCCTTCGGAGAGGTCTGATGGCCGCCGTCACCTTCACCCCGGTCTCCGATCACGCGCTTATGGTGCAGCTCGGCGACGAGATCAGCGACGCCCTGACCGCGCGGGTCCAGCAGCTCGACAGCGCGATCCATGCCGCCGCGCCGCAGGGGCTTCTGGAAACCGTGCCGGCCTTCGTCAATCTGATGATCACCTTCGATCCGGTGGTCACCGATCATGCCGAGATGGAACAGGCGGTCCGGGCGCTGTTGCAGGAGGGCGCGGCCGCGCAGGTGCCGGGCGCCGAACGGGAGGTGCTGGTTTGTTACGACGACGATCTCGCCCCCGATCTCGCGGCGGTGGCCAAGGCGGCGGGCCTGAGCCCCGAGGCGGTGATCGAACAGCATCTGGCAGCGGAATACCGCGTCGGCATGTATGGCTTCGCGCCGGGCTATGCCTATCTGTCGGGCGTGCCCGAGGCACTGCAATTGCCGCGCAAGCCCAAGGCGCTGCGTGATATTCCGGCCGGCAGCGTGCTGATTGCCGGGCCGCAGTGTCTAGTCACCACGCTGACCATGCCGACCGGCTGGTCGATCATCGGCCGCTCGCCCACCGAGATCCTGCGCAACGATCCCGAGCGGCCCTTTCTGTTCGACGTCGGCGATCGGGTGCGCTTTGCCCGCATCGACCGAGACCGATACGAGACGCTGTGCAAGGGAGGCACCGCATGACCCAGGCCAGCTTGAAGGTGCGGTTTGCCGGGCCGCTTGTCACGTTTCAGGACGGCGGCCGGCCGGGGCAGATGCGATTCGGCGTTTCGGCCTCGGGGCCGATGGACCGGCTGGCGGCGACGGCGGCGAATGTGGCGCTGGGCAATGCGCCCGGCGCGACGCTGATCGAAGTGTCGATGGGCGGGCTGGTGCTGGAATGCACCGAAGGCGCGCTTTCGGTGGCGGTGACCGGCGGCGATTTCACGGTCGAGCATGGCAGCGCGGCCGTACCCTGCTGGAGCATCCTCGCGCTGGAGCAGGGCGACAGCCTGTCGATCCGCCCGGGCAAGAGCGGCAGCTGGGCCTATCTGGCGCTGGCCGGCGAGGTCGCGGCCGAAAGCTGGCTGGGCAGCTCGGCGACGCATTCGACCTCGGGGTTTGGCGGCGGTGCGCTGTCGGCGGGACAGGTGATCGAGGTCGATGAGGCGCGGCTGCGCGAGGACCGCCACGGCGCCATCGCCCGGCCCGACTTTCTGCCCGAGGACCGGCAGATGCGGGTGGTGCTGGGGCCGCAGGACCGACATTTCACCGCCGCGGCGCTGGCGGCCTTCCGGTCCGAACCCTTCGCGCTGACCAATGCCTTCGACCGCATGGGCGTGCGGCTTTCGGGGCCAGAGCTGCCTAGTGCCGGCGCGCTCTCGATCCCGTCCGAGCCGATCACCCGCGGTGCGGTCCAGGTGGCCGGGGATGGGGTGCCGACGGTGCTTCTGGCGGATCACCAGACCACCGGCGGCTATCCCAAGATCGCCACGGTGATCGGCGATGACATCGGCCGGCTGAGCCAGCTGCGCGCCGGCGACAAGCTGCGCTTTGCCCCGGTCGAGGCCGCGCAAGCGGTGCGGATCGCCCGCGAGACGGCCGAGGCGCGCGCGGCCTATCTGGCGGCAATTGCCGTGCCCAAGGGCACCCTGGCGCAGCGGCTGATGCGGGCCAACCTGATCAGCGGCGCGATCTCTGGCGAAGAGGCGGTGCCGGACTGATTGCAAGGCGCGTCTTTTACAGCGAAGCTGGCCCCGTCGAGAGCGGCAGTCAGGGAGAGCTGTGATGGCGGGCAGGACGGAGGCCCCGAACCGGGCGAGCTATGACGTGGTCATCGTTGGCGGCGCGATCATGGGCGCCTCGACCGCCTGGTTTCTGAGCGATGACAAGGACTTCGACGGCCGCGTTTTGGTAGTGGAACGCGACACCAGCTATCAGTTCTGCTCCACCGCCCATACCAACAGCTGCATGCGGCAGCAGTTCTCGACCGAGCTCAACGTGCGGATCAGCCAGTTTGCCGCCGACTTCGTCAAGAACATGCGCAGCTACATGGGCGGCGATGCCCGTGTTCCGGCGTTGTCAGTTCGCGCCTTCGGCTACATGTATCTTGCCGACACCGAGGAGTTCGCCGAGGTGCTGCGCCGCAATCAGAAGGTGCAGCTTGCGGCCGGGGCGGCGACCGAGCTGCTGACCCCCGAGGAGATCGCGGCGGCCTATCCATTCTACCGGGTCGATGATCTTGTCCTCGGCTCGATCAACCGCGTCGACGAGGGCTATTGGGAGGGAGCGGCGGTGTTCGACTGGTTTCGCCGGCAATCGCGCGAACGCGGCGTCGAATACATCGAGAACGAGGTGGTGGCGATCACCCGCAATGCCGCCGGCACCCGGGTCGAAAGCGTGACGCTGAAATCGGGCGAGGTGATCGCCTGCGGCCAGCTGGTCAATGCCACCGGTCCGCGCGCGGCGCTGACGGCGCGGATGGCAGGGCTCGACCTGCCGGTGGAGCCGCGCAAACGCTATACTTGGGTGTTCAAGGCGGCGCAGCCGCTGGACCGCGACCTGCCGCTGACGATCGACCCCTCGGGTGTGCATGTGCGCGAGAACGGCGGCGGCTCCTATCAATGCGGGGCGCATGAAGTCGCCGACCCGGCGGTGGCACCGGACGATTTCGACATGGATTTCGCGCTCTGGGAAGATCGCGTCTGGCCGATCCTCGCCGCCCGCATCCCGCAGTTCGAGGCGATCAAGGTAACGGCGCAATGGGCCGGGCATTACGCGATGAACACCTTCGACCACAACGCGATTACCGGCCCGCACCCGGAGCTGGCGAATTTCATCTTCCTCAACGGCTTTTCCGGCCACGGGCTGCAACAATCTCCGGCGATGGGGCGCGGGACGGCGGAATGGCTGACCCATGGCGCCTATCGCACGCTGGACCTGTCGCCCTTCCACTACGATCGCATCCTTGCCCGGCGTCCGATCACCGAAGACGCGGTGATCTGAGGCCCGGCCGATCCGGCTCTGCCCCTGCATTGCGCAACCGCTTCACCACACGCCCAAATTTTACCCGCTCCCCGGCACGGCAGGGCGCCGCGGCCGGGCCGTTGCCCGCCGGTGGCGCCCGGCCGGGAAGGAAAACTGTTGACTCAAAGGAAATTCGGTAACATTCTGTATGACAGCACATGCGTGCCGAAATATGGAACAATGGGGAAGTCAATCATGAGCAAGTTTCTGGCGGCTGGGGCCATCGTGGCGGCAAGTCTCGCGGCACCGCAGATGGCGGCCGCGCAAAGCGAGACGGTGAAACAGATCGAAGAGCGCGGCACCTTGCTGTGCTCGGGTCACAACGGCAGCTATTTCGGCTTTGTCGAGGTCAACGACAACAACGAATGGAAGGGGCTCGACATCGACCTCTGCCGCGCGCTGACCACCGCCATCCTTGGCGATCCGACCAAGAACCAGATCGTGCCTCTGAGCTGGGCGCAGCGCTTTCCGGCGCTGCAATCCGGCGATGTCGACGTCATCATCAAGGCCACAGGCTGGACCATGGGCCGCGACACCGAGCAGGGGCTGCAATTCAGCCTGCCGTATTTCTTTGGCGGTGCCCAGCTCATGGCGCATGGCGACCTGGGGGTGACCGAGGCCTCTGGTCTGGCCGGCGGCACGATCTGCGTCGAGGCCGGCACCACCATCGAGCGGCTGGTGGCCAACTACCTCAACACCGAGAACATCGAACACAACATGGTCAGCTATGAAAGCGCCGCAGAGCTGCGCTCGGCCTACCTGGCCAATCGTTGCGATGCCTTCGCCGCCTGGGGGCCGTTCCTCGCCGTGCTGCGCGCCACCGAGATCGACAACCCGGATGCGCATGTGATCCTCGACGATCAGCTCTCGGCCGAACCGATCGCGGCCGCGATGCGCCAGGGCGACGAGAACTTCGTCGATGTGGTCAACTGGATGCTGGCCGCGCTGCTGATCGCCGAGGAAGAGGGCGTCACCTCCGAAAACGTCGAAGAGATGGCCGCAACCCCGCCCAACCCGCGGGTCGCCCGCCTTCTGGGCGCCGAACCGGGCATTGGCGAACGTCTGGGCATGCGAGACAGCTGGGCGCGGGAAATGATCGCCGCGGTCGGCAATTTCGGCGAGATCTACGACCGCAATCTCGGCAAGGACAGCCCCTACAAGCTGGAGCGGGGGCTGAACAACCTGTGGAGCCATGGCGGTGTTCTCTACGCCCCGATCCTCGACTAGACATCACGACACACCCAGGCGCCGCCCCGGTCGGGGCGGCGCCGCAGAGCGCATTTTCCGGGGGACGACATGACAGCGGCAGAGCAACTTCGGGCAAGGGCCAGATACCGCAGGCTGGGGATGCAGGCGGCGCTGGTCGTCGTCACGCTTCTGGCGGTCTGGGGCGCGGTTTCGAACGCGCAATACAACCTGACCCGGTTGAACATGACCAGCGGCTTCGGCTTTCTCGAGCGGGGCACCGGCTGGAACTATTCTTTTTCGCTGGTCGAACGCTCGATCAACGACAGCTATGCCTACACCCTGTTCATCGGCTTGCTGAACACGCTTTTCGTGGGGTTCATCTGCATCGTCACCACCACGATCTTCGGCTTTCTGATCGGCACGATGCGCGATGTCCGCCACCCGGCGCTGCGCTTTGCCGCAAGCGTCTATGTGCAGATCTTCCGCAATATCCCGCTGATCCTGCAAGCGATCTTCCTGTACGCCATCCTGATCCACATGGGCGGTCCGCGACAGGCGGTGAGCCTGGGGGATGTGGCCTTTCTGTCGGGGCGCGGCGCGATGCTGCCCGGGCTCAACGTCAGTCCGACGGTGGCGGTGGCGCTGCTCCTGGCCTCGCTGGCCCTTGGCGTGGCGCTGATCCTGGCGCGGCCGGTTTTCTGGCGCGGGCTGGCGCTTTGGGCCGGCGGCAGCCTGGGGCTGGCACTGGCGGTGGCGCTGGTGCTGCGGCCCGAGGGCGAAAGCCTCTTGTCGTTGCCGGAGCTTCAGGGGCTGCGGTTCACCGGCGGCATCTCTGTGCCGATCGAGCTCTTTGCGCTGATCGCCGCGATCACGCTCTATGGCAGCGCCTATGTGGCCGAGATCGTGCGCGGCGGTCTGGCGCAGGTGCCGCGCGGGCTGGTCGAGGCGGGGCAGGCGCTGGGGCTGAGCCGGGCGGCGATCTGGTCGCGGATCAAGGTGCCGATGGCGCTGCGCAGCATCATCCCGCCGCTGGGCAACCAGTGGATCTTCATGATGAAGGCCACCACCATCGGCATCGCCATCGGCTTTTCCGACCTGTTCTACATCACCGTCAATGCGATCAGCCAGTCGGGCCAGACGCTCGAGCTGATCGCGATGCTGATGCTCACCTTCCTCGCCATCAACTATTCCATCGCGCTGTTCACCAACTGGCTGAACGCCCGCCTGCAATTGAAGGAGCACTGAGATGGCCGTTGCCGAAATCATCCCGCCCAGCCGTTTCGAGACCTCGCGCCGGCTGTTTCTCAAGCGCGGTTTCGGCTCGCCCGGCTCGCTGGCGATCTCGGTGATCGTCTTTGTCGTGCTGGGCTGGATCGCCTGGAGCTTTCTTGACTGGGCGGTGCTGCGCGCGGTCTGGCGCCAGGAGAACGTCGAAGCCTGCGGCCAGGGCGGCGCCTGCTGGGCGGTGATCGACGCGCGCCACCGGCTGATCCTGTTCGGCACCTATCCCTTCGGGGAACACTGGCGCTCGGCGCTGGCGGCGCTGGCGATCATCGCCACGGTGGTGCTGTCCTGCCTGCCGGCGATGTGGCAGGCGCGGCGGCTGGCGGCGCTCTGGGTACTGGGATTCGCGAGCTACTACCTGTTGATGGAGGGCAGCCTGCTGGGCTTGCCGCAGGTGACCACTGATGGCTGGGGCGGGCTGTCGCTGACGCTCTTTCTGTTTGCCGCGGTGGTGCTGCTCGGCATGCCGATGGGGCTCGGGCTGGCGCTGATGCGCCGGTCGGAGATGCCGGTGGTGCGTTGGTTTGCCATGGGGCTGATCGACACCATCCGGTCGCTGCCGCTGGTGACCACGCTGTTCACCGCCGCCGTGGTGGTGCCTCTGTTCCTGCCGTCCTGGCTCGAGGGCGACAAGATCTGGCGGGTGATCATCGCCTTCGCGCTGTTCTTTGCCTGCTATCAGGCCGAGGTGTTTCGCGGCGGGTTCCAGGCGATCCCCAAAGGCCAGGTCGAGGCCGGCAAGGCGCTGGGTCTGGGCTATTGGAGCATCCTCGGGCGGATCGTGTTGCCGCAGGTCTTTCGCCATGCCTTGCCCTCGACGATCAACATGGTGGTCGTGACCTTCAAGGAAACCGCGATCGTGACGATCATCGGCTTCTTCGACATCCTGGCCTCGGGCAAGACGGCCTTTGGCACCGCGGAGTGGGCGCCCTATTACATCGAGGTCTATCTCTTCGTGGCGGCGATCTATTGGGTGTTCATCTTTTCGCTCGGTCAATATGGCGAGTATCTGAAGCGGCGGATGACCTTGTCCGAGCGGTGATGCGGGGAGGGGCGCGACGTCTGCGCCCCGCCCGGGCACCTGGTTTCCGAATTGAGCCGGCGCGGCATGCGCAAAGAGAAAGCCCGAAACCGTCCTGCGACGGCTTCGGGCTCTTCTCTGCGCGGCACCTGTCGTCAGTCGAGCACCACGGTCCCCTGCGGTGTTTCGAGCGCAAAGGACAGCGCCGCCTCGCCCTGGCGCACCTCGGCCAGATGATCCACCCGCAAGGCCTTCAGCATATCCGTCAGAGCCTCGGGATCGGGATGCGACAGCCGCACCGTTTTCAGCCGAACGCCAAGGTCCTGCTGGCCGGCGCTGGGATGCGGACCGGGCGACCATTCGATGAAGGCCGGCAGCAGCCCGCCCATCGGCAGGCTGCCATCCGCTGGCACCGTCAGTCGCCAGGACCGCTCGCCGCGGGCAAAGGGCACCACTTCGCCCAGATCGACCGGGCTGGCGGCGATCACCGCGTCGAGATCGTCGGTCCCCACCACCCAGCAAAGCGCGCGGGGCCGCGCGGCGAGCCGCGCCCGGGTGGCGGGATCGTCGAGCGTGAACCAGCGGGTGCGGCCGGGATCGGGCGCCTCGGGGTCGATGGCGATCAGTTCGAGAAAGCTCTCGTTGCCGGATTGCATGACGCAGTTGTGGGTGCTCATCGCGTCGTGTTTGCCGCCGCGCGGCACGGTGACGCCCAGCGTCTCTTGCAGCACCGCGACGCCCTCGTCGAGGCTCTGTGTGCCGATGGCGAAATGGTCGATCTTGTTGTGCATGTTCACTCCGATGCGGGGTTCAGAAGCGGGAGGGCGGCGGCGAGATCGGCCTTCAGGCTCGCGGTCTCTTCCAGCCCGATGTTGAAACGGACAAGCTGGCCATCCTCGGCCCATGTCCCGGCGCTGCGTTGCGGGGTGACCGGCAGCACGAGGCTCTCGTAACCGCCCCAGCTGACGCCGATGCCGAAGTGATGCAGCGCATCGACGAAGGCGGCGATCTGCGCATCGGAGCAGGGGTGGAAGACCACCGCAAAAAGCCCCGCAGCGCCGGTGAAATCGCGTTTCCAGTGCTCGTGTCCGGGGCAGTCGGGAAAGGCCGGATGCAGCACCCGTTTTACCTGTGGCTGCGCGGCCAGCCAGGCCGCCATCTCGCGCCCGGCGGCGTCGAAATGCGCCATCCGCAGTTTCAGCGTGCGCAGGCCGCGCAGCGCCAGGAACACCTCCTGACCGCCGGTCTTGTCGCCCACCTCCATCACCGTCTTGCGGATGTCCCGTGCATGGGCGGTGGTGCTGGCGATCATGCCCATCATGCAATCGGAATGGCCGCTGAGGTATTTCGACAGCGAGGCCACCACCACATCGACGCCGAGGCGCAGCGCCCGGCAATTGACCGGCGTGGCCCAGGTGCCGTCCAGCACCGAGGGCACGCCAGCCGCCCGCGCGGCGCCGGCGATGGCGGGGATGTCGGGCACCTCGAAGGTGCCCGAGCCCGGCGCCTCGAACATCACCGCGCAGGTGGTGTCGCGGATCAGCCCGGCAATGCTGGCGCCGATCATCGGATCGAAATACTCGGTTTCGACCCCCATGCGCGCCAGCACCCCGTCACAGAAGGCACGGGTGTTGCCATAGACATGGTCGGCCACCAGCAGATGCGCGCCGGGGCGGACAAAGGTCATCAAGGTCAGGCTGATCGCGGCGACCCCGGAGGAGGTGAGCGTCACGCCCGCCGCCTGTTCGAGCTCTGCCAGCGCCTGTTCCAGCTCGAAGACCGCAGTATTGCCATAACGTCCGTAATACAGCGTGCCACTGTCATAGCGGGCGTCCCGGGCGGCCTCGAAAGCGGCCAGACTGTCGAATACCATTGTGGATCCGAGCTCGATCGGCAAATTGACGTGGCGGCCCTCGACGCGCGCGGGGCGGCCGGTCTGAACCAGGGCATCGGCAAGGGGGGCAGGGGGATGCGGCATGTTGGTCTCGCGCTGATGTGTCGAATTAGAAGATGACAGTCCGCGCTGGGTGTGTCAATATATGGCATAATCGTTTTGTATATCGGCACACAGGTGAAGGTCATGAGCGAACGACAGACAAAGCTGACGGCAAGCCATTGGGGTGTCGGGCTGGCGACGATCGAGGGCGGACGCGTTGTATCGGTGGCGGGCCACCCGGCGGATCCCGCAGCCTCGGAGATCAACGCCAATATCCCCGGCAGCCTGCATGGCAGGGCGCGGGTGCGCCGCCCGGCGGTGCGCAAGAGCTGGCTGGCGGGCAGGCCCGGCGCGGTGCCGCGTGGCCAGGACAGCTTTGTCGAGGTCAGCTGGGAACGGGCGCTCGACCTGATCGCCGCCGAGCTCACCCGCGTGCGCGCGGCCCATGGCAACCGCGGTATCTTTGCCGGCTCTTACGGCTGGTCGAGCGCCGGGCGGTTCCATCACGCGCAGAGCCAGCTCAAGCGGTTCCTCAACACCATCGGCGGCTTTGTCCGCTCCGAGGGCAATTACAGCTACAATGCCGCGCTTGGTCTGATGCCGCATATCGTCGGCCCCTATCGCAGCCATGTGGCCCAGGCGACGCGCTGGCCGGTGATCGCGAAACACGCCGATCTGGTGGTGATGTTCGGCGGCATGGCGCTGCGCAACACCCAGGTCAGCGATGGCGGGGTCTCGCGTCACCGAATGGCGGGCAACCTCGCGGCCTGCGTCGAAAACGGTGTCTCCTTCGTCAACATCAGCCCGCTGCGAAGCGATGCCGCCGAAGTGCTGCGGGCCGAATGGATGCCGGCGCGGCCCGGCTCCGACACCGCTCTGATGCTGGGGCTGGCGCATACCTTGCTGCGCGAGGGGCTGCACGACCCGGCTTTTCTGGCGCGTTACACCGTCGGCTTCGACCGGATCGAGGCCTATCTGACCGGCGCCGCGGATGGCGTGGCCAAGGATGCGGACTGGGCCGAGGCGCAGACCGGCGTCGCGGCCGAGCGCATCCGCGCGCTGGCCCGGCGGATGGCGGCGGGGCGCACCATGATCTCGGTCGCGGCCGGTGTGCAGCGCACGGATTACGGCGAACAGCCGATGTGGATGGCGGTGACGCTGGCGGCGATGCTGGGGCAGATCGGCCTGCCCGGCGGCGGCTATACCGTGGGTTACGGGGTCAACGCCAATATCGGCAATATCGAGCGCCCGTTCCGCTGGGGCACGATCTCTCAGGGGGTGAACCCGGTCACCGATTTCATTCCGGTCGCAATGATCAGCGAGATGCTGCTCAACCCCGGCGGCAGCTATCGTTATCAGGGCGAAACGCGCACCTTTCCCGAGGCGCGGCTGGTCTGGTGGGCCGGGGGAAATCCGTTCCACCACCATCAGGATCTGAACCGGCTGCATCGCGCCTTCCAGACGCCCGATACGGTGATCGTCAACGAGGTCAACTGGACCGCCACGGCGCGCCATGCCGATATCGTGCTGCCGGTGGCCGCCGCGCAGGAGCGGACCGATTTCGGCGCCGGCAAATCCGACAATGCGCTGGTGCCGATGCCGCGGCTGGTGGCGCCCGTGGGCGAGGCGCGGGTGGAATATGACATCTACGCCGATCTCGCCGCGCGGCTGGGCGTGGCCGAGGATTTCACCGAAGGCAAGACCGCCGACGGCTGGCTGCACGAGATCTGGGAACTGACCCGCAGCCGGGGGCGGGAGAAGGGCTTTGACCTGCCGGACTGGGAGAGCTTTCTCGCCGGTGACGTGATCGCGCTGGACGACCCGAGCCCCGATCAGGTCTTTCTCGCCGGGTATCGCGCCGACCTCGAGGCGCATCCGTTGCCGACGCCCAGCGGCCGCATCGAGATATTTTCCGAGACCATCGCCGGCTTTGACCTGCCCGACTGCAAGGGCCATCCCGCGTGGTTCCCGCCGCGCGATCTGGCCGCGGGGCAGGGCGCGGCGTACCCGCTGGCGTTGCTCTCGGGCCAGCCCAAGACCCGGCTGCACAGCCAGCTCGACAATGGCGCCTACAGCCTCAGCCACAAGGTGGCGGGGCGCGAGCCGGTGCTGATCCATCCCGAGGATGCGCAGGCGCGCGGCATCGCCGAGGGGGCGGTGGTCGAACTCTACAATGCGCGCGGGCGCTGTCTGGCGGGGGCACGGGTCACCGACGAGGTGCACCCCGGCTGCGTCTTTCTCTGGACCGGTGCCTGGTGGGATCCGGATTTTGCCGCCCCCCAGGCCCGCGACCGCCACGGCAACCCCAACGTGCTGACCCATGACCTGCGCACCTCGTCGCTGACCCAGAGCCCGGCGGCGCATTCCGCGCGGGTCGAGGTTCGCCGGTTCGAGGGCACGCCGCCGCCGGTCGAGGCGCATGATCCGCCGGCTTTCGACGCGGCACCATAACTGATAACAAGACAAAAACAGGATCCGACAGACATGAACATGGACGCCCCGAAAGAGCCCAAGGTGGATTCGACGCTGTCAAAGGGCCTGTCGATCCTCGAAAACCTCGTCGCCTCGCAAGAGGGCAAGGGTGTCACCGATCTGTCCAAGGAGCTGGGGCTGACCAAGTCCAACACCTTTCGCCTGCTGCAAACGCTGGTGACGCTGGGCTATGTGCAGCACCTGCCCGACAAGACCTATTCCGCCACGCTCAAGACCTGGCGGGTCGGGCGGGCCTCGGTCGAGAATCTGAACCTGCGGGAGCTGGCGGCGCCCGAACTGTCCTTCCTGTCGCAGGAAACCGGCGAGACGGTCTATCTGGCGGTGCGCGAGGGGCTCTCGGTGGTCTATATCGACAAGGTCGACAGTCAGAAACCGATCCGCTCGTGGAACGCCATCGGCGGCACCGCGCCGCTGCATTGCGTCGGCACCGGCAAGGCCATTCTGGCGGCCGATTACGACAAGCTGCGCGATCAGATCGGCCCCGCGCTGACGCGGCACACCGACCGGACGCTGACCGATCCGGGCGCGCTCGAGGCCGATCTCGGGCGCACGCTCAAGCGCGGCTTTGCCTATGACACCGGCGAGTTTCGCGACCGCATCCTGAGCTTTGGCGCCGCCATCACCCTGCCGGGCGGCGAGCCGGTCGGCGCGCTGGGCATCTCGCTGCCCGACATCAACATGCCGGAGGGCGGCGAAGAACGTTTCGGCGCGCTGGTGGCGCATGCGGCCCGCTCGGTCTCGGCCAAGCTGGGCAGCCGTTAGCAGCGGGCGGCGCCCGGGCGTCACGACGCGGGCTTGCGCGCGGAGGAGACGCGCCCCGGACGGGATCCGGGGCCTCTGGCCGGTTAAGGGCGAGGTCCCGGAGCAGGTCCGGGACGGGTGTTGAGATGCGCGTGCGTCCGGACTGTGCGCGTCCGTCTCAGGATTTCGGTTCGGGGAATTCCACCGGGCCGCCCTGTTTCTCCCAGGTCGAGAAGCCGTCTTTCAGGTGCGCGGCCTCGAACCCCATGTCCTGAAGCGTGGCCGTGGTCAGCGCCGAACGCCAGCCCGAGGCGCAGTGGAAGACGAATTTCTTGTCCTCCTGCGCAAAGATGTCCTTGAAATAGGGGCTGTCCGGGTCGACCCAGAATTCGATCATCCCGCGCGGCGCGTGAAAGCTGCCCGGGATATAGCCGCTGCGCTGGCGCTCGCGCACGTCGCGGATATCAACCACCACGACATTCGGATCGTCCAGCATGGCGATCAGGTCGCCGGTTTCAATCTCTTCGATACGGGCGCGGGCATCGGCCACCATCTGGGCCGAAGAGGTCTTGAGCTGTGCCATGGTCTTTCCTTCGTTCTGAATTGTGCTGATATATAGAACTGATATTTCGTATATTGACACACTGGCGGCACCCATGCAAGCCTTTGCGCAGAGAGGACAGCCCCTCGCAGAAGGAGATTCGATACATGACCGCACAGGACGCAATATCGCTCTGGGACGCCTCTGCGCAGGAGCCCGACTATCGTGCGCCGCTGGATGGCGACGTCTCGGTGGATGTGGCCATCGTCGGCGGCGGCTTTACCGGTCTGTCGACCGCGCTGCACTGCGCCGAAAAGGGACTTTCGGCGCATGTGATCGAGGCCGAGCAGATCGGCTATGGCGGCTCGGGCCGCAATGTCGGGCTGGTCAATGCCGCGCTCTGGCTGCCGCCCCGCAAGGTGCGTGAGCAGCTGGGCGACACCTATGGCCCGCGCTTCATCAAGCGCTTCGGCAAGGGGCCGGAATATGTCTTTTCGCTGATCGAGAAACACCAGATTCGCTGCGAGGTGACCCGCACCGGCACCATTCACGCCGCCCATGGCCCCAGCGGTTTTGCCGATCTTCAGGACCGGCACAAGGAATGGCAGCGGCTGGGCGAACCGGTCGATCTTCTGGGCCGTGACGAGGTATCCCGGTTGATCGGCACCGATCATTTCCACGGCGGTCTGGTCGATCACCGCTGCGGCACCATCAACCCGATGGGTTATTGCCGGGGGCTGGCGCGCGCCGCGCTGGGCGCCGGGGCCAAGATCAGCACCGGCCTGCGCGCCACCCGGCTGCACCGCGACGGCGACCTGTGGAAGGTCGAGACCACGAAGGGCGTGATCACCGCCAAGGCGGTGGTGCTGGGCACCAATGCCTATTCCGACGATCTCTGGCCCGGGCTCAAACGCATCTACACGATCATCAACTATTTCCAGCTGGCGACCCGGCCGCTGGGGCCGGAGGCCAGCTACATCCTGCCCGGCCGGCAGGGCGTCTGGGACACCGGGCAGATCATGTTCAACGTGCGCCGCGACGCCTATGACCGGCTGTTGATCGGCTCCATGGGCAAGGTCATGGGGCACAAGGATCGTGGGCTGTCGCATCGCTGGGCCAGAAAGCAGATTGCCCGGCTCTTCCCCAAGCTCGGCCCGGTCGAATTCGAGGAGGCCTGGCACGGCCAGATCGCCATGACCCCCGACCATTTGCCACGGATTCACGAGCTTGCACCCAACCTCTTTACCCCGATAGGCTACAACGGGCGCGGCATCACCACCGGCACCATGTTCGGCGAAACCATGGCCGGGCTGCTGACCGGCATGGACCGTGCCGATCTGCCGCTGCCGATGACCGAGATGTCCACGGTGCCGGCGGCGCCCCTGATGTCGCGGCTCTATCAATCCGCCTTTACCGCCAACCAGCTACTCAAGGCCATCTGACCCATGACCAATCCCATGATCCGCGTCGGCGTCGACATCGGCGGCACCTTCACCGACGTCGCGCTCGCCCATCCCGAAGGTCTGTCGACCTGCAAGGTGCTGACCAATTACTCCCAGCCGGAACAGGCCATCCTCGACGGCATCTCGATTGCCGCCGACAAGGCCGGCATCGCCCTCGGCCGGATCGGCCAGGTGATTCACGGCACCACGCTGGTCACCAATGCGCTGATCGAACGGCGCGGTGCGCGGCTGGCCTTCATCACCACCGAGGGCTTTCGCGACGTCATCGAGATGCGCTCGGAAAACCGCTTCGAGCAATACGACCTGAACCTCTCGCTGCCCAAGCCGCTGGTGCCGCGCGAGGATCGCTTTACCCTGAGCGAACGCATGGGCCCCGAAGGCGAGGTGCTGCTGCCGCTGGCCGCCGCCGAGGTCGATGCGATGGTGCAGCGGGTGCTGGAGGGCGGCTACGAGGCGGTGGCCATCGGGCTGATGCACGCCTATGCCAATGACGCCCACGAACGCCAGATCGCCGAGGCGCTGCGCGCCGCCGCGCCGGAGCTGTCGATCTCGCTCTCCTCGGTGATCTCGCCGCAGATGCGCGAGCTGCCGCGGTTCAACACGGTGATCGCCAATGCCTATGTACAGCCGCAGGTCGCCGATTACCTCGGCCGGCTGGTGCACCGGCTGGGCGAGGCCGGGGTCACGGCGCCGGTCTTCATGCTGCATTCCGGCGGCGGGCTGATCTCGGTCGAGGTGGCGGCGGAACAGCCGGTCCGGCTGCTCGAATCCGGCCCGGCGGGCGGCGCGATCTTTGCCGCCGATTTCGCCCGCGGCCATAAGCTCGACTCGGTACTCTCCTTCGACATGGGCGGCACCACCGCCAAGATCTGCCTGATCGAGGACGGCGCGCCGAAGACCGCCAATACCTTCGAGGTGGCGCGCACCTATCGGTTCAAGAAAGGCTCCGGCATGACGGTTTCGACCCCGGTCGTCGAGATGGTCGAGATCGGGGCGGGGGGCGGCTCGATCGCCTCGATCGACGCGCTCGGCCGCATCCAGGTGGGGCCGCGCTCGGCTGGCTCCGAGCCGGGACCGGCCTGTTACGGCAAAGGTGGCCAGGAGCCGACAGTGACCGATGCCAATCTGCTGCTCGGCCGGCTCGACCCCGAGAATTTCGCCGGCGGCGCGATCCCGCTGTCGGTGGCGGCCTCGGAGACCTCCGTGGCCACCCGGCTGGCCGAAAACCTCGGGATGAGCGCCTCTGACGCGGCCTTCGGCGTGACCGAGATGGTCGACGAGAACATGGCCAATGCCGCCCGCGTCCACACCGTGGAAAACGGCCGCGACATCGAGCATTTCACCATGATCGGCTTTGGCGGCGGCGCGCCGCTGCATGCCTGCCGGCTGGCCGAGAAGCTGGGGATTGCCGAACTGATCATCCCGCCGGGGGCCGGGGTCGGCTCGGCCATCGGGTTCCTCAAGGCACCGTTCAGCTACGAGGCGACGCGGGGGCTGTTCCAGCGGCTCGATGCTTTCGACGCCGCCGGCGTCAATGCCGCGCTGGCCGAGCTGGAAGAGGAGGCGACGGCCTTTGTCGCCGCCGGGGCCGAGGCGGCGGAAACCACGACCCGGCTCACCGCCTTCATGCGCTATGCGGGGCAGGGCTGGGAGATCCCCGTGGTGCTGCCCTACAAAACATTTGCCGACGGTGACAAGGACGAGATCCTCACCGCCTTCGAGACTGCCTATCGCACGCTCTTCGGCCGGGTGATCGAGGGTCTGGGCATCGAGATCACCAATTGGTCGCTGGTGGTGGCCTCGGTGTTGCCGGAAACCCCGCCGGTGGCGCGCCATGCGTGCGGCGCCGGGGTCACCGCCCGGCGCAAGCGCCAGTTCTACGATGCCGCCCTGCGCCAGACTGTCGAGGCGCGCGAGGTCGACCGCGCCGAGATGGCTGCCGGCTGCGCCGTCGACGGCCCGGCGATCATCGTCGAGAACGAAACCACAACCATCGTCACCTCGGGCTATCGCTGCGTCGGCCAGGGCGACGGCAGCCTGCGCCTGATCCGCAAGGGAGATATCGCATGACCCCGACAGCCATTGACTATCAGATCATGTGGAACCGCCTGATCGCGGTGGTGGAGGAACAGGCGACAACGCTGATCCGCACCGCGTTCTCGACCTCGGTGCGAGAAGCCGGCGATCTTTCGGCCGGGCTGTTCGACCGGCAGGGCCGGATGATGGCGCAGGCGGTGACCGGCACGCCGGGGCATGTGAATGCCATGGCCGAAAGCGTCACCCATTTCGTGCGCGAGATCGGGCCGCAGAACATCTTCGAAGGCGATGTCTTCATCACCAATGATCCCTGGATGGGCACCGGCCACCTGCATGATATCACCGTCGTCTCGCCCTCGTTCCGCGACGGTCGACACATCGGCTTTTTCGCCTGCACCGCGCATGTGGTCGACATCGGCGGGCGCGGCTTTGGCCCGGACGGCAACGAGGTCTATGAAGAGGGCCTGCTGATCCCGATCATGAAATTCGCCGAACGCGGCACAGTGGCGCGCGAGCTGATCCGCCTGGTGCGCGCCAATGTGCGCGAGCCCGATCAGGTGGTGGGCGACATGTATTCGCTGGCGGCCTGCAACGAGGCCGGCGATCGGCGGTTGCAGGCGATGATGGGCGAGTTCGGCATTGCCGATCTCGACGGCCTGTCCGACTTCATCATCGACGCCAGCCGCAAGGCCACCCGCGAGGCCATCGCCCAGGTGCCTGACGGGCAATTCAGCCACCAGATGCAGGTTGACGGCTATGACGCGCCGGTGCGGATGCAGGTGCAGCTCGACATCGACGGCGACAGCCTGAAGGCCGATTTCGCCGGCACTTCGGGAATGAGCCGCTTCGGGGTGAACTGTCCCGAGGTCTATACCCGCGCCTATGCCTGTTATGGTCTGAAATGCGCCATCGCTCCGCAGGTGCCCAACAACACCGGTTCGCTGGAGCCCTTCGAGATCACCGCGCCGGAAGGTTGCATCCTCGCCGCCAAACGGCCGGCGCCGGTCTCGGTGCGCCACGTTCTGGGCCATCTGGTGCCCGATGTGGTGCTGGGCGCGTTGCATCAGGCGCTGCCGAACACCGTGCCGGCCGAGGGGGCCAGCGCGCTCTGGAACATCCAGATTTCCGCCCGGCCCAGCGATCCCGACAGCGGGCTGCCGGGGCGCGAGGTGCTGATGTTCAACTCGGGCGGCACCGGCGCGCGCCCCGCGCTCGACGGGCTGTCGGCCACGGCCTTCCCGTCCGGCGTCTCGACGATGAGCGTCGAGGCGACGGAACATGTCGGCCCGATCACCGTCTGGCGCAAGGATCTGCGCGAAGGCTCCGGCGGCGCCGGGGCGCAGCGCGGCGGGCTGGGCCAGATCATCGAGATCGAGGCGCGCGCGGGCTATGATTTCTATTTCAACGCCATGTTCGACCGGGTCGACAATCCGGCGCAGGGGCGCGACGGTGGCGGCGCGGGTGCGCCGGGCCGGGTGGAACTGGCCGATGGCACGCAGCTGCGCAGCAAGGGCCGGCAGCTGGTCAGGAACGGCCAGCGCCTGCGGCTCAGCCTGCCGGGCGGCGGCGGCTATGGCGCGCCCGAGGATCGCGACCCGAGCCGGGTGGCAGACGACCTGCGCGCCGGGCTGATCGCGCCGGAGCAGGCCGAACAGGACTATGGATACAAAGGATAAGATGATGACGCAGACACCTCTCGCACTGATCACCGGCGGCGCCCAGGGCATCGGCTATGCCTGCGCCGAGGCCCTCAAGGAAGACGGCTTTGACGTGATCCTCGCTGATATCAACGCCGAAGGCGTGGCCGAGGCCGGCGACAAGCTGGGCGCCGTGGCCGCCATCACCTGCGACATGGGCGATGTCAGCCAGATCGAGGCAATGTTCGCCCGCATCGCCGAGGACCACGGGCCGCTCTCGGCGCTGGTCAACAACGCCGGTGTCGCCATGCCGGGCGATTTCCTGAGCTACGATCTGGACAGCTGGGAGCGGGTGATCGACATCAACCTGCGCGGCGTTTTCCTGGCGACCCAGACGGCGGCGCGGAGCATGGTGGAAAACGGCATTGAAGGCGCCATCGTCAACATGTCGTCGATCAATGCCCAGGTGGCGATCCCGGCGATCCCGGCCTATTGCGCCTCCAAGGGCGGCGTCATGCAGCTGACCAAGGCGGCCTCGCTGGCGCTGGCCAAGCACAACATCCGCGTCAACGCCAACCCCGAGGCCTTCAAGGTGGCCATGTCGCGTACCCCGCTGGGCCGCGCCGGCTCGGCCCGCGAGATCGGCGACGTGGTGGCCTTCCTCTGCTCGAAAAAGGCCAGCTACATCACCGGCGAGACGATCTACGTCGATGGCGGTCGCCTCGGCCTGAACTACACCTGCTAGAGGCGTCATTCCATGTCCCGATACGCTGAAACCTATGCCGCGTGGCAGGCCGATCCCCAGGGCTTCTGGCAGGAGGCGGCAAAGGAGATCGACTGGTTCACTCCGGCGACCTCCGTCTTCAATCCCGACAGCGGGGTTTACGGCCGCTGGTTCGACGGCGCAACCTGCAACACCTGCTACAATTGCGTCGACCGCCATGTCGCGGACGGCCACGGCGACCGGCTGGCGGTGATCCACGACAGCCCGGTGACCGGGCAGGTGACGCGGCATACCTACGCCGAGGTGCAGGCGCAGGTCAGCGCGCTGGCCTCGGTGTTGCGGGGCATGGGCGTGGCCAAGGGTGACCGCGTGGTGATCTACATGCCGATGGTGGCCGAGGCGGTCTTTGCCATGCTGGCCTGCGCCCGTCTGGGCGCGGTGCATTCGGTGGTTTTCGGCGGCTTCGCGGCGGCCGAGCTGGCCACGCGGATCGAGGATGCGACGCCCCGCGCGGTGATCTCGGCCTCCTGCGGGATCGAGCCGGGGCGGGTGATCGCCTACAAGCCCTTGCTCGACGAGGCGATCTCGCTCTCGGAGCACAAGCCCGCGCATTGCGTGATCCTGCAAAGGGAGACCCTGCGCTGCGATCTGACCCCGGGCCGCGACGTCGATTATGCCGCGGCGGTGAGGGCCGCCGTCGCCGCCGGCGAAGGCACGGAATGCGTCGAGGTCGCGGCGACCGATCCGCTTTATATCCTCTACACTTCGGGCACCACCGGCCAGCCCAAGGGCGTGGTACGCGATAATGGCGGCCATATGGTGGCGCTGAAATGGACGATGCAGCACCACTACGGCGTGCAGCCGGGCGAGGTGTTCTGGGCGGCCTCCGACGTCGGCTGGGTCGTCGGCCATTCCTACATCTGCTACGGGCCCCTGCTGCATGGTGCGACGACCGTGGTCTATGAGGGCAAACCGGTCGGCACACCCGATGCCGGCGCCTTCTGGCGGGTGATCCGCGATCACGGGGTTGTCGCGCTCTTTACCGCGCCGACGGCGCTGCGCGCGGTCCGCAAGGAAGACCCGGCAGGCGCGCGGATCGGCGATTATGACCTGAGCCGGTTCCGCACCCTCTTTCTGGCCGGGGAACGCTCGGATCCGGCGACGATCGAATGGGCGCAGGAGAAACTCGATCGCCCGGTGATCGATCACTGGTGGCAAACCGAGACCGGCTGGCCGATGTCGGGCAATCCGGTCGGGCTGGGGGCCTTTCCGGTCAAGCTCGGCTCTCCGGGCAAACCGATGCCGGGCTATGACATCCGGGTGCTCGACGACGACGGCCAGGAGGTGGCGCCCGGCACGCTGGGAAATATCGCCTGCAAGCTGCCGCTGCCGCCTTCGGGCTTTCCGACGCTGTGGAACGCGCCGGAGCGCTTCCTCAGTTCCTACATGCAGGAGTTTCCCGGCTATTACGCCACCTCGGATGCCGGCGTGATCGACGAGGATGGCTATGTCTTCATCATGGCGCGCACCGATGACATCATCAATGTCGCCGGCCACCGGCTGTCGACCGGGGCGATGGAGGAGGTGATTGCCAGCCATGCCGACATTGCCGAATGCGCGGTGGTCGGCAAGGCGGATGCGCTCAAGGGGCAGATGCCGCTGGGCTTTTTCGTCACCAACGACGGCGCCGACCGCGATCCGGCAGAGTTGGAACGCGAGCTGGTGCAGCTGGTGCGCGCAAAAATCGGCGCGGTGGCGGCCTTCAAATGCGCGCTCGAGGTCAAGCGCCTGCCCAAGACCCGCTCGGGCAAGGTGCTGCGCGGCACGGTACAGAAGATCGCCGACGGCGCCAGCTTCAAGATGCCGGCGGCAATCGACGACCCGGCCATTCTCGATGAAATCACCGCGGCGCTGAAAGCCCGCAACCTGATAGGACATTCCGCATGATAGAGCGTCTTCACACCGGTCCCCGGATGAGCAAGATCGTCAAGCACAACGGCACCATCTACCTCTGCGGTCAGGTCGGCGCCGGCGACGGCGTGAGCGCGCAGACCCGCGACTGCCTGGCGCGCATCGATGCTCTTCTGGCCGAGGCCGGATCGGACCGCGGCCACATCCTGCAAGCCATCGTCTGGCTCGCCGACATGGCGGATTTCGCCGAGATGAACGCGGTCTGGGATGCCTGGGTGCCCGAGGGCCGGGCCCCGGCGCGGGCCTGTGGCGAGGCGCGTCTGGCCCGCGATGCGCTGAAGGTCGAGATCATCATCACCGCGGCCGAAGCGCCCGCAGCCTGAGGAGAATGCCGATGACCCCCGCCGTCGAAATGCGAAATGTCAACAAGTGGTACGGCTCCTATCACGCGCTGCGCGATGTCACCCTCTCGGTGGCCAAGGGCGAGAAGATCGTTGTCTGCGGGCCGTCGGGCTCGGGCAAGTCGACCATGATCCGCACCATCAACCAGCTCGAGGAGCACCAGTCCGGCGAGATCCTGGTGAACGGCGAGCCGATCCTCGCCGACGCACCCAATATCGAGGAAATGCGCCGCGAGGTGGGGATGTGCTTTCAGCATTTCAACCTGTTCCCGCATCTCAGCATCCTCGAGAACTGCACCCTGGCACCGATGCTGGCGCGCAAGCTGCCGCAGGCCGAGGCGGAAGAGACCGCCATGCGCTTTCTCGACAAGGTCCAGATCGGCAATCAGGCGCGCAAATACCCCGGCCAGCTTTCGGGCGGGCAGCAGCAGCGGGTGGCCATCGCCCGGGCGCTCTGCATGAAACCCGAGATTCTGCTCTTCGACGAGCCGACCTCGGCGCTCGATCCCGAGATGATCGGCGAGGTACTCGACGTCATGGTGACCCTGGCGCAAGAGGGCATGACGATGATCTGCGTCACCCACGAGATGGGCTTTGCCCGCAAGGTGGCCGATCGGGTGCTGTTCATGGATGCCGGCGAGATCATCGAGGAAAACGATCCCGAGAGCTTCTTTACCGCGCCGAAAAACCCGCGCACGCGAAGCTTTCTCGATCAGGTGCTGACCCACTGACCCCGGCCGCCGGCTTGGAAAGGCGCGGGCGTTCGCCCCGGGGTGCCATGCGCCGGCGGTGACCGGTCAGCCGGCGGGATGCGACGACCGTCAGCCGAAGGTCCCGTCGCCCAGCAATCCGGCCAGGAATTCGCCGGTCAGCTTGTAGTGATCGAGCAGCCGCGTGCTTGCGGTATCGGCGTCGCGGGCGATGGCGGCGGCCAGGATGCCGGCGTGTTCCTCGGCCACGTCCCGCTGCTGATATTCCAGCGCCTTTCCGGCGAGGAAACGGTAACGGATGTTCAGATCGTACAATTGCGAGCAGAACTTGAGCAGGATGGGCGAGGGGGCATTGGCCAGCAGCGTCATGTGAAAGGCCTTGTGCAGATCCTCGAAATCGGCGCTGCCGGCTGCCTGGGATCGTTGCATCCGATGATGCGCGAGCACGACCGTCTCTTCCCAGTCCTGGGTGAAATGCGCGATGCTTTCGCGCAGTGCCATGTCTTCCAGAACGCAGCGGAGACGCAGAATCTCGCGGAAATTCTCGGCGCTGATCTCTGCCGTGCGAAAGCCTCGCTGGTCGATGCGTTCAACCAGGTTGTCGGAGGTCAGAAGGCTGAGCGCTTCGCGAATGGGCGAGGCGCCGGTGTCGAGCCGCTTGCGCAGCCCGTCGATCTTGAGCTTTTCGCCGGGCTTCAGCTCGCCGATGACGATCATGCTTCGCAATCTCTCGTAGGCCCGGTTCGTCGCCGAGCCCGAAGGAGCGCCGATATCTGGTTCATGTGTGTTCATTTCCGCCTCCTTGAGCAATATTATCGATATTTCGGAGGCATTCAATATCCCAGAGTGCGCTGCGACCGCCTTGGCCCGGGGCGCGGTCTGGGATTTTCCGGCGCTCTTCAGGCGCCGCTCCAGCGGAGTGAATGTGACGGGGGCTAGTGATACAGGCCGGCCACGCGGCCGCGCAGGGCGACCAGCGCGAGCACGGTGTCGAGCGTCGGCGTGGGAGTGTCCGTCAACCGCCCGAGTTCCTGGACCGCCCCAACCAAGGCATCGATTTCCATCGGCCGGCCGGCGTCGAGATCCTGCCACATCGAGGTGCGATGCGCCCCCACTGCCGCGCCGCCATCGATCCGGCGTTCGACATCGATGGGGAATTTCACCCCCAGCTTCTCGGCGATCTCCTGCGCTTCGCGCATCATGCCGCGCGCGACCGCCCGCGTACCGGGATCGGTGCAGAGCACCTCAAGCGTGGCATGGGTCAGCGCCGAGATCGGATTGAAAGACAGGTTGCCCCAAAGCTTGACCCAGATTTCATCGCGGATGCGGGGGCGCACCGGCGCTTTCAGACCGGCCGCCGCAAGGGCCCTGGACAGCGCCAGCGCGCGGTCGGATTTCGTGCCGTCCGGCTCGCCAAGCGAAAAGCGATTGCCTTCGATATGCGTGATGACGCCGGGCCGGGTGACCTCGGCCGCCGGATAGACGACGCAGCCCAGTACCCGGTCGGGGCCAAAGCCGTTCCATTGCGCGTCGCCGGGGTCGACCGAGGCAAGCCTCGTGCCTTCGAATGCGCCGCCATGTTTGTGAAAATACCACCACGGTACACCGTTCACGCCGCTGACGATGGTGGTGTCGGCGCCGATCAGAGGGGTCATCCGGGTCACCACCGGCGGCACGGAATGCGCCTTGAGGGTGACGATCACGTAATCCTGTACCCCCAGCGCCGCCGGGTCGTCGGACGCGGTGACCGGCACGGTGACCGGGGCTTTGTCGTTTTCGTGCAGGGTCAGCCCGTTTGCCTGCATCGCGGCCAGATGCGGCCCGCGCGCGACCAGGCTGACATCGGCTCCGGCCTGCGCGAGCTTGACGCCCATGTAGCCGCCGATGGCCCCGGCGCCAAAGATGCAGATCTTCATGCGTCGGCCTCCATCAGGCCCAGCGTTTCGGCCATGCCGATGCGCTGGATCTTGCCGGTCGCGCCCTTGGGGATCTCGTCGAGCAGGAGGACGCGGCGGGGCACCTTGAAATCGGCCAAGCGTTCGGCGGCGAAGGCGCGGATGCCCTGCTCGTCGAGCGACGACCCTTCCGCGAGAACCGCCGCCGCGGCGATCTCTTCGCCGAGTTTCGGATGCGGCACGGCAAAACAGACGACCTGGGCAATCTCGGGGTGGCTCAACAGCGCGGCGTCGACCTCGAGCGGGCTTATTTTTTCGCCGCCGCGATTGATGATCTCCTTCAGCCGGCCGGTCAACCGGAGATAGCCTTCGGCGTCGAAGGCCCCCTGATCGCCGGTGCGGAACCAGCGCTTGCCCCCGGCCTCGAAAAAATTTTCGGCATTGGCCTTGGGGTTGCCCTCATAGCCCGGGGTGACATTCGGGCCGCTGATGACGATCTCGCCGGTGGCGGCGCGGTCGAGCAGGCGGTTTTCCGTCTCGTCGGCAATCGCCACTTCCGGCCCGGCGGCAATGCCGACCGATCCGGGCTTCTGGGCGCGGGGCGGCAGCGGGTTGCAGCACATCTGATGCGCGGCTTCGGTCATGCCATAGGCCTCGATCACCGGCGCGCCGAAAGTGGCCGTCAGCTCTTGCATCACCGGCGCCGGCAGCGAGGCGGAGGACGACCGCAGGAACCGCACCGGCGCCCGCGCGATGATCTCGCTGTTGCGGGCGGCGCGGGACAGGATCGCTTGGTGCATGGTCGGCACCGCTGTGAACCAGCTGGGCCGAACCTCGTCGAGCTGGGCAAAGAACTTCAGCGCATTGAAGCCCGAAGCGCAGCTGATCCGCGCGCCGGCGGCAAGCGAGGCCGAGACCGCGGCAATCAGCCCGTGAATGTGAAACAGCGGCATGACGTTCAGGCAGCAATCCTCCGGCGTCAGGTCCAGCGAGGCGCTGACGTTTCGCGCCGAGGCGGCGACGTTGGCGTGCAGCAGGGGCACGATCTTGGGCCGCGAGGTCGTGCCGGAGGTGTGCAGGATCAGGGCGGTGTCGTCGGCCTCGGGCGCGGTGGTGTCGCACCTGTCGCCGGCGGTCTCGGTCGACAGCGTGAAGGTGCCGGCGGGATCGCGCGCCGAGGCGGTCAGCCGCAGCACCCGGATGCCGAACCGGGCGGCGGCGGGTAGGGCCGGGCCGTCGTATTCCGCGGCCACCACCAGCGCCTTGGCCTTGAGGTCTTCGAGGTAGAACTCGTATTCCTCCTGCCGGTAGGCCGGGTTCAGCGGTGCCGCGGTGGCGGTCTGGGCGATGGTGACAAAGGCGGTGGCCATCTCGGGCCCGTTGGGCAGCACGATGGCGACCCGGTCGCCCCGACCGATGCCCTGGCCGTGCAGGGCCGCGCCGACCTCGCCGGTCAGGTCGCGCAGGGCGCCGTAGGTCAGCCAGTCGCGCCCGGGTGCGCCGATGGCCGGGGCGGTGGCGGCATGCGCCGCGATCAGGGTGGCGAGGGTCTGGCTCATGGCGGGCTCCGCTTGGATGCGGGCCGCCCGGCGGGGGCGGCCCCTGTCAGGTGGCTGGGATCAGACGACCGGGATTTTCAGGCTGCCGAGGCCCTCGATGCTCAGTTCCATGACATCGCCTCTGGTGATCGGGCCGACGCCGGCGGGCGTGCCCGAGAGAATCACGTCGCCTGGCGCCAGTTCGAAATGGTCCGACAGATAGGAAATCATCTCCGGCACCTTCCAGATCATCTGGTTCAGGTCGCCTTCCTGCTTGGTCTCGCCATTCACCGTCAGTTCGAGCCGCCCCTCGGAGGGGTGGCCGATGTCCGAGGCCGGCAGGATCGGCCCGATCGGGGCCGATCGCTCGAAGGCCTTGCCCACTTCCCAGGGGCGGCCCTTCTTCTTGGCCGCGCCCTGGAGGTCGCGCCGCGTCATGTCGAGCGACAGCGCGTAGCCGAAGACATGGTCGAGCGCCGAATCGACCGGAATGTTGACGCCGCCGGTCTTGAGCGCAACGGCCATCTCGGCCTCGTAATGCACGTCGTCGGACTTTGTGGGGTAGGGGAATTTTCCCGAAGGATCGAGATTGTCGGGATTCTTCTGGAAGAAGAACGGCGGGTCGCGGTCGGGGTCGTCGCCCATCTCGATGGCGTGCGCGGCGTAATTGCGCCCGATGCAATAGACCCTGCGCACCGGGAACAGGGCATCGTTGCCGGCAATCGGCAGCCCCACGGGCTGCGGCGGTTCGATGATGTAATCGGGCATGGTTCCTCCAGGTTTTTTGATTCGTTGCTAAAGTCATAAGCTCAGATCAATTTTGGATCAATCCGAAGAGACTGCGATAATATCGATTTTATTTCTTGCAATATAGGATTGATCGGCCATAATCGATCCAATATCTCAGAATTGGTTGATCAATCTGAGGTTAGACAGCGAAATGGACAAACCAATGCACATTAGCCGCGAGGCCAGCGTGGACAGTCTGAAAGCCTTTATCGACGCGGGCGGTTATGCGCCCGGTGACCGGCTTCCGGCAGAGCGGGATCTGATCGGCGCATTGGGAATGACGCGCACCACGCTGCGCCGGGCGCTGGAAGCGCTTGAACATGAGGGGCTGATCTGGCGGCACGTGGGCAAGGGCACCTTTCTGGCCGAGCCCAAATCTGCCAGGGACGTGCTGGAATTGCCCGACATCGGCCACCATCTGACCCCGGTCAAGGTGATGCGCGCCCGGTTGAGCATCGAGCCGGCCATCGCCCGCGAGGCGGCGGTCAATGCCTCGGGCCGCGCGGTGGCTCAGATCATGCAGGCGGTCGAAAGCTGCGAACAGGCAGAGACCTGGGCCGAGTACGAGGCGCATGACGACGCCTTTCACCATGCGGTGGCGGTGGCCTCGGACAATCTTTTGCTGGTCACGCTCTATGACCAGATGAACAAGGTTCAGCGCAACGTGGCCTGGCGCAGGGTGGTGCGCGAAAGCATCCGCCCGCCGCGCAGCCACACCAGTTTCGAGGAGCACAGGAAAATCGCCGCCGCCGTCGAGGCGCGCGATCCGATGGGGGCGCATGATGCCATGCGCCGGCATATCGGATCGGTGTCGGCGCGCCTGTTCGGGGAGATCTGAGAGCAGGCCGACAGGGGGGAAGACGGAAAATCCGCACCCGCCCTCGGTAGGGACCAAAGCAAAATCCAAGGGAGGAACACGATGAAACATCTACTGCGCAAGACCACGGCGTGGATCGCCGGGGCGGTGATGGCCGGCGGCCTGATGCTGCCGGCACTCGCCGAGGCGGACACGATCAAGATTGCCCTGGCCGAGACGCCATCCGATGAGCTGGCAGCTTTCTTCGTCGCGCTGGAACGTGCCAAGGCCAACGGGCTGGACTATGAATGGACCGCTTTCTCGGATGAAGAGCTTGCCATCCAGGCGGTGCTGAGTGGCCAGATGGATATCGGCTTCGGCACGCCCTATGCGGCGATGCAACGGTCCCGGGCGCCGATCCGGATTATCTTCCAGCTGTCCAAGCTGAAGTTCTTCCCGGTCACGACCACCAAATACGAAGAGCTCGAGGATCTCGATGGAGAGCCGATCCTGCTGCATTCGCGGGGCGGCGGCACCGATTCCATCGCCAATGTGATCGAGGAGCGGCTGGGCATCGAATTCGGCGAACGGTCCTACGTGCCGGGATCGTCGAACCGGGTGGCGGCGCTGCTTGGCGGCCAGGCGGACGCCACGATCATCGACCTGTCGAACACCAACAAGCTGATGCGCAGCCCCGAGGCCGACCGGTTCAACGTGCTCGAGATGTTCGAGGTTGAGGCGTCGGATGAGGCGCTGTTCGCCAATCTCGACTGGATCCAGAACAACGAGGAAGACGTGCAGATCTTTGTCGATGCCCTGCTCAGCACCTATCGCGACATGCACGAGGATCCGACGATCATCCGCCGCGAGACCAATCCCGACGGTCCGATCGGCCAGTTGCCCGAACAGATCCTGGGCGAGCTTGACGGCTTTTACGGCGATGCGGTCGACGCCGGGCTGTATTCCAAGGATGGCGGCGGCAGGGTCGCGGCCAATGCCGATCTCGAATGGTACTCGGCGGCGGGTCAGCTCGAAGGCGATCCGTCGGACCTGAATATCGAGGACTTCTGGTATCTCGCGCCGCTCGACAATGCGATGAACTGATCTCCGACGCGCAATCCGAGCCGCCTGCGGCCCGGATTGCACCCTTTCATCCCACAATAGGGGACATCACCCCATGGCGAACCGTTCGCTCTATCTGAAAATCCTGTCTGCCGTCATCATCTTCGGCGCGTGGGAGATCGCCGGCAGAATACCTGTCAGCTACGCCTTTCCCACCTTCCTCGAATCCATGGCCGCGCTGGGCAATATGGCCTTGGACGGGCGGCTGTGGGAGGCCTATGCCGAAACCCTGCGGCCGCTTGTCGTCGGCGTTGCGATCTCCACCGTCCTGGGCATCGGGCTCGGGCTCTGGATCGGGCTCAGCAAATTCTTCGACTGGCTGGTCTCGCCGATCTTCATCGTGATGCAATCGGCGCCACTGGCCGCGCTGATCCCGCTTCTGGTGATGGCCTATGGCATCGGGCTGACGTCCAAGGTCTTTGTGGTCTGCATCATGGCCATGCCGGTGATCGTCCTGAACACTGCCAGCGCGGTGCGTCACACGCCGGAATCGATGAAGGAGATGTGCAAATCCTTTCTCGGCACGCGCACCGACATGTTGATCAAGATCATCATTCCCGCCGCCTCGCCGCTGATCTTCTCGGGGCTGCGCCTTGGCGTGTCCGCCGGTTTCATCGGCGCCATTCTGGCCGAACTCAAGATCACGCCAACCGGTGTCGGCGACATCATCACCTTCAGCCGCTCGATTGCCGATTACCCCAGCATGTATGCGGCGATCTTTTCCATCATCGTGCTTGCGGTTCTGTTTCTGAACCTGCTGGAGCGCACCGAAAAAACCCTCTTCAAAGGACACGACCGTGGATATGTCTCTGATTAAGGAAGCCCCTGCGACGGCAGAACCCGCTCTGAGCGAAATCGCTGTCTCCGTCCGAAACATCTCGAAGAACTATGGCGCGGTCGAGGCGCTGAAGGATCTGACGCTGGAGTTTCCGCGCGGCCAGCTGACCTCGCTGCTCGGGCCTTCGGGCTGCGGCAAGACCACATTGCTGAAGATCATCGCCGGCCTTCTGGAGCCGACCTCGGGCGAGGTCGAGGTCAATGGCAAGCCGGTGACCGGCCCGGGTCCGAACCGCGCCTTTGTCTTTCAGGATTTCGCGCTGCTGCCCTGGGCCACGGTGATGCGCAACGTCGCCTTCGGGCTGGAACTGCGCAGCATCAACAAGTCCAAGCGCGAGGACATCGCCGCGAAATACATCAAGGAAGTCGGGCTTGGTGGGTTCGAAAACAGCTACCCGCACGAGCTGTCCGGCGGCATGCGCCAGCGGGTCGGTCTGGCCCGCGCTCTGTCGGTCGATGCCAAGGTGTTGCTGATGGATGAACCCTTCTCGGCGGTCGACGAGCAGACCCGGCGCAAGTTCCAGGAGGACCTTCTGGGCCTGGTGCAAAACGAGAACAAAACCTTCATCTTCGTTACCCATTCGATCGAAGAGGCGGTCTATGTCTCGGACCAGATCGCCATCCTTCTGCCGCGCCCAAGCCGGGTGTCCGAGATCATCCGCCCCTCGGGCTTTCGCCACAAGGATCACGACCAGATCCGCCGTGACCCGGAATATCTCGATATCGTCGACGATATCTGGGCCTCGCTGCGCAGCTACGTGGAGTGATGACATGAAGCTCTTCGGCTACAACCTGCCCGGCATGTCCTCGCTGATCATCTGGGGGCTGCTCTGGGAGCTGATCGGGCAGCTGGACGTGACCTTCTTTGTTCCGCCGCTGTCGGAAGTTCTGGCCACGCTGTTCGAGATCATCGGCACGCCCGCCTTTCTCAAGGCGCTTGGCGAAACCGGCTATGCCTTTGTGGTGGGGGTGTTCTTTGCCGTCTTCATCGGCATTCCGGTCGGCATCCTGATGGGGCGCTCGCGGCTGCTGGACGAATTGCTGCTGCCTTGGGTCAATGTGTTTCTCAGCGCTCCGCTGACGGCATTGGTCCCGGTGCTGATGGTGCTGTTCGGCTTCGGCATGAAGTCGATCATCATCACCACGACCTTGTTCGCGATCTGGATCATCATCCTGAACTCGCGGGCGGGGGTGAAACAGATCAACCGATCACTGGTCGAAATGGCGAAATCCTTCGGCGCCTCGCCGGCTGACGCCTTCTTCAAGATCTACTTCTGGGCCGCACTGCCCGAGATCCTCGGCGGGGTCCGCATCGGCGTCATTCGGGCGGTCAAGGGGGTGATCATCGGTCAGCTTCTGATCTCGATCGTCGGCTTCGGCGCGCTGTTTGAGCTCTATTCGTCGAACTTCCTGATGGCGCATTTCTGGGCCGTTCTGATCGTGCTCTTCGCGCTGGCGTTCACCATCGCCGAGTTTCTGGCCTACCTCGAACGGCGCGTCGCCTATTACGCGGCGAAACGCTGATCCGACGGGCCGCCGCGCGGTGGCCCGTCACGGCAAACTATGCGAGCAGTAAGGGAAGGGGGGGCGGTTTGGCCCCCCCTTTGGCTGCCTGGGGGCCGGTCTCAGGTCAGGCTGACGTTTTGGCCCGACAGCTCGACGGAGAGGGTGATCGATCCCTCGTTGATCAACCAGCGGCGCAGGGTGAAGCTGCGCGCGCCGGCGCGGTGCATCGGGTCGTTCTCGGCCAGACTGCGCGCCGCCTCGAACGAGGCCGCGCGATAGATGATCAGCCCCATGCCCTCCATCATCTCGCCGCTCTCGTCCGACATCGGCCCGGCAAAGACCAGCACGCCCTCAGCCTCGAGCCGGGCCTGATAGGCCAGATGATCGGGCAGCGCGGCTTTGACGTCGGCACCATCGCCGGCCGGCACCGATTGAACCACAAAAAGCTCCAGCGCCAGCGCGCCGCGCGACCGGGCTTCGGACATGTAATCATTCCATTTTGGCATGTTTTCGACCTCCATACTCAAAAACATCGATTTTGTTTGACCTGAGTATTTTTTATCGGCAAAAATATCTGCAATCAAGCTGGAGGAATCGATGCGTCTGCTGGTGGGAAGTGTATCCGGGAAACGGGCCGTCTTTGCGGTCGACGGGGACAAGGCGGTCAATTTGACCGAGGCTGTAACCGGGATCGGGGACGACCTGGCGGCGCTGATCGCCGATCCGTCGTTGCTGGAACAGGCCCAGGAAAAGGCCCGGGAGCTGGCGCGGGGCGCCAAGGGCGTCGCGGTGTCCGACATTACGCCGGCGCTGCCGGTCTCTGCACCGCCGACGATCATCTGTCTCGGTCTCAACTACACCGATCACATCAAGGAAGGCGGTTACGAGATTCCCGACTACCCGGCGCTTTTCATGCGCGGGCAACAGTCGATCATGGCGGCGGGCCAGCCGATGGTGCGGCCGGGGTGTTCCGATCATCTGGATTACGAGGCCGAGCTGATGGTGATCATCGGCAAGGGCGGGCGGCATATTTCCGAAGCCCAGGCGCTGGAGCATGTGTTCGGCTATACGGTGTTCAATGACGGCTCGGTGCGCGATTACCAGCGCAAGACACACCAATGGACACCGGGCAAGAATTTCGACGCCACCGGCGCCATCGGGCCGTTCGTGGTGACGCCGGAGGATCTGCCCGAAGGCGCCTCAGGGCTGAAGATCGAGAGCCGGGTGGGCGCCGAGATCCTGCAAAGCTCGAACACCGGCAATATGATCTGGTCGGTGGCCCAGACGATTGCCACGATCTCGGAATATACCACGCTTCAGCCCGGCGACCACATCGCCATGGGAACGCCGCCGGGTGTCGGCCACGCCAAGAAACCCAGGCCGCGCTGGCTCAAGCCCGGCGAAACCGTCGAGATCGAGATCGAGGGCATCGGCATCTGTGCCAGCCCGGTGGTGGACGAAGCCGAAATCGGACGGGAAGCCGCGGAATGATGCGTGAACCCACGGATATCCGCCGCCAGCAGGCGCAACGGGCGGTGCAGGCACTGCGGGCGCGGGTCGACCGGCTGGACGATGATGCCATCGATCTGATCCTGCGCGATGCGCGGTCACATTACGCCTGGACCGACCGGCCGGTTGGCGAGGATCTGCTGCGTACCCTGTTCGAGATCACCATCGCCGGGCCGACCAGCATGAACACCTGCCCGGCACGCTTTGTCTTTGTGACCTCGGAGGCGGGCAAGGACCGGCTGGCGAAATCGCTCAAGGCCAAGAACATCGACAAGATGCGCGCCGCGCCGGTGACCGCGATCGTCGCTTGGGATCCGCTCTACTGGCAACGGCTGGATTTCCTGTTCCCGCACGAGGATCGCAAGCATCTGTTCGACGGCAAGGAGGATTACGCCGAAATCACCGCCTTCCGCAACGCAACGCTGCAAGGGGCCTATCTGATGATCGCGGCCCGGGCGCTCGGGCTCGACGTGGGGGCGATGTCGGGTTTTTCCAACGAGATCGTGGACCAGGAGTTCTTTGCCGAAAATGGCTGGAAATCCAATTTCCTGGTCAATCTCGGTTATGCCGACGAAAGCGCGCTGTTCCAGAAACTGCCGCGGTTTACGTTCGACGATATCTGCGAAATCCTGTGAGGCGCCATGGCGATCAGACCAAAGACCAAAATGACGATCAAGCTGGCGGGCCGGGGTACCAGCCACTCGCGCAGTGAGGCCGAAATTGACGGCAACACCGTGGTGATCGACGAGCCGGTGGCCCGCGGCGGCACCAATGACGGGCCGTCACCCACTGCCACCGCCTATGCGGCGCTGATCGGTTGCACCAATGTGATCGGCCACAAATGCGCCCACAGCCTGGGCATCGACATCGGCAATCTTGCCTTTGACATGGAAGTCGATTTCGATCGGCGCGGGGTGCTTCTGATGGAGGAGGTGGACGTGCCCTTTACCGCCATCCGGCTGGCCGTGGCCGCCGATGGGCCATGCACCGAAGAAGAGCTGCAAAACGTGGCCGCGGAGACCGCCAAATTTTGCGCGATCTCGAAACTGTTCGAAAGATCCGGAACGGACCTGAACATCACCTGGCGCAAGGGCTGAACGCCCGCGTCACACTTTGGGAGGAGACTGACATGTTCAATTCATTCGCTAAACGCGCGGTGCTCGGGCTTGCGCTGAGCACCGGGGCCTTGCCCGCATACGCGACCGAGACGATCAAGGCGGTGGTGATCGACGGCTATCCGGCCCGGGCGCTCTGGGTGCAGGAGTTCACCAATTTCTTCATTCCCGAGGTCGACAAGCGGCTCGCCGAGACCGGCAATTACCAGATGGACTGGCAGGAAAGCTATGGCGGCACCATCGTCAAGCCCAAGGGCGTGCTCGAGGGCATCAAGCTCGGGCTGGGCGACATCGGCATCGTGACGACGATCTTTCACAATTCGAAACTGCCGAGCCAGGCGATTGCGGCGGCCACGCCGTTTGTCGCCGCCGATGCCCGCGCCGTGGCCAGGGCGGTGGATGAGATCGCCAAGGAATTTCCGGCGATGCAAACCGAGTTCGACGCGCAGAACCAGGTCTATCTGGCGACCGGCGTGGTGCTTGACACCTACCAGATCTTCTCGCGCGAGCCGGTCGAGAGCCTGGCCGATATCGAGGGTGACAAGGTTGCCGGCGCCGGCATGAACCTGCGCTATCTCGAAGGCATCCAGGGCGCGGCCGGGGTGCGCGGCGGGTTGACCGATTTCTACAACATGGTGCAGACCGGCCTTGTCGATCACGCCATGCTCTGGCCGGAAGCCGCGGCGACCTTCAAGATCTCCGAGGTCGCGCCCTATATGCTGCGCGCCGATCTTGGCGCGGTGAATTCCAAGACGATCACCGTGAACAAGGACTATTGGGAGGGGCTGCCGGCCGAGGTGCAAGAGGCGCTGCAAGAGGTCGCCGTGCTCTACCGCGATCACGTCGCGGGCATCGCCATGGACCGCGCCGAGGAAAGCCGCAACGCCTATGTCGCCGCCGGCGGCACGATCACGGAACTGGGGGAGGACCAGCGCGCGGCCTGGGCCGACGCGATGCCGAATATCGCGGCGGAATGGGCCAAGGGGCTGGACGATTCCGGCCAGCCCGGCACCGAGATGCTTCAGGCCTACATGGCCAAGCTGAAAGACGCGGGCTTTACCCCGGTGCGCGATTGGGCCGCCGACGCGGCCACCAACTGAGCCCGGTCAGGCAAAGCTGGTGCGCAGCGCTGTGAAACGACTTGCCGACGGCATTGCGATGGCCGCCAATGCCGCCGGCACCCTCGTCGTCGTCCTGCTTGTCGCGGTGGTGAATTATGACATCATCGCCCGCGGATTGTTCAATCGCCCCTTTCTCGGAGCGGTGGAAGTGGTGCAATTCTCCATGGTTCTCATCGTCTTTCTGCAACTGCCCGACGTCATCCGCGTCGGCCGGCTGACCCGATCCGACGGCTTTCTGGGGCTGCTCGCGGTGCGCGCGCCACGCAAGGGCCGGCTGCTCAGCCGTGCCATCGACCTGATCAGCGCCATCTTCATGGCGCTGGTGGTCTATGCCATGTGGCCCGAGTTCCTGGAAATGTGGGCCTCGCAGGATTATTTCGGCGTGCCCGGGGTGTTCACCGCGCCCTGGTGGCCGGTCAAGCTTGTCATCCTGCTCAGCGCGGGGCTCTGTGTCGTGCATTTCCTGCTGCATGTCGCCCGCCCGCTGATCGATGACCAACCGGAACTGGAAAGCGGATCATGACGCCGGTCGAAATTGGCCTTTTCTCGATCGTCGCGATCATCGTGCTGATCTATCTCGGGGTCTATATCCCGATTGCGCTGGGAATGGTGAGCTTTCTCGCCATCTGGATCATGCGCGACAACATCGACCTGTCCTTTGCGCTGCTCAAGATCGCCATCGGCGACAGTGCGATGGAATACACCTTTGCCACGATTCCGCTCTTTACCTTCATGGGGCTGATTGTCTCCAAGGCGGGGCTGGGGGCCGATATCTATGCGGTGATGAACCAGGGCTTTCGCCGCATCACCGGCGGCATCGGCATGGCGACCGTGGGGGCCAATGCGGTGTTTGCCGCGGTCACCGGCTCGTCGATCGCCAGCGCCTCGGTGTTTTCCAAGATGTCGGTGCCCGAGATGCTGAACTTCGACTACAACCCGCGGTTCGCCGTGGGGGTTGTTGCGGGCTCTTCGGTGCTGGGCATGATCATTCCGCCCTCGGCCATGCTGATCATCTATTCCTTCGTGGCCGAGCAATCGGTGGGCGAGATGTTCCTGGCCGGCGTGGTGCCCGGTCTGATGCTGGCAGCGGCATATGTCGCGGCGATCTGGCTGATGGCGCGGCTGACGCCGGGCTTTGTCGGTGGCCGCGAGGTCGAAGCTGCGACCCTGATGCCCTGGTCCGAGATCGCGGTGAAATTGGGGCCGATCGCCGGTCTGATCCTCGTCGTGCTGGGCGGCATCTACACCGGCTGGACCACCCCGGTCGAAGCCGGCGCGGCGGGCTCTGCTCTCGGTATCGTCATCGCGGCGCTGCGCCGCCGGATCACCTGGCGCAGCTTCTGGGAAACCGTGATCGAGACCGGCCATATCACCGCCGCGATCCTGTTTCTGATCACCGCCGCCTCGATGTATGCCCGGATGCTCGGGCTGGCCGGGCTGCCCAACGAATTGCAGACCATCCTGGCCGCCAACGAGTTCTCGTTCTTCTGGATCATGGTGCTGCTGGTGGTGCTGATGCTGTTTCTCGGCACCATCCTCGACACCGCCTCGATCATCCTGATCGTGGTGCCGCTGTTCCTGCCGCTGATCGAGGCGCTGGGGCTCAGCCTGGTCTGGTTCGGCATTGTCGCGGTGGTGGCGGCCGAGATCGGGCTGCTGACGCCGCCGCTGGGGCTGAGCTGCTTTGTCATCAAGGCCACGCTCGACGATGCGCGGATCTCGCTCAAGGACGTGTTTCTCGGGGCGCTGCCCTTTGCCTTTGTCATGCTGGTGGTGCTGGTGCTGCTGATCCGCTTTCCCGCCCTCAGCCTTGCCATTCTGAATTAGAGGTTTGCCCTATGCGCAATGTCACCCAGGAAAACATCACCGACGCCTTCATCAGCTACATGGGCGAAGAGACCGACCCCCGCCTGCGCGAAGTGATGACCAGCCTTGTCCGCCACCTGCATGCCTTTGCCAAGGAGGTGAACCTGACCCACGCGGAATGGCAGACCGGGATCGCCTTTCTCGAGCGCGCCGGCGAGATTTCGGATGCCGAGCGGCATGAATTCGTGCTGCTTTCGGATGTGCTGGGCCTGTCGTCGCTGGTCGACATGCTGCATTCGACGGCCGAGGGCACCTCGTCCTCGGTGCTGGGGCCGTTCCATATCTCCGGCTCGCCACCGCTGCCGGTGGGCGGAGATCTGCGGGGCGAGACCGAGGCGCCGGTGCTGCTGGTCGAAGGCGTGGTGAAAGACCCCGAGGGCAATCCGATCCCCGGCGCCCGGCTCGACATCTGGCAGACCGCGCCGAACGGGCTTTATTCCAGCCAGGACCCGGAACAGGATACCTATGATTTCCATGGGCTTCAGACGGTGGGCGCCGATGGACGGTACGCCTTCACCACGGTCAAGCCGGTGGAATATACCGTGCCCTCGGATGGGCCGGTGGGCGACATTCTGCGCGCCTGCGGCCGCCATCCCTGGCGGCCCTCGCACCTGCATTTCATTGCCGAGGCCGAGGGCTTCCGCCCGCTGGTGACCGAGGTCTTTCCCGAGGACGCCCCCTATCTCGATCAGGATACGGTGTTCGGCGTGCGCGCGGATCTGGTGATGCGCTATCAGCCTATGCCGGCGGGCAGTTTCCCGGCGACGGGCTTCGACCTGTCCGGCAGGGTGCCCGGCGATTACCTGAAGGTGACCTTCGATCTCACATTGGTCGCGGCCTGAGGCCGGGCCGGCGCCGGCCGCGGCGGGACGGTCTCAGGCAGGGGACCGACGCAGCAGATAGGTGTCCATGATCCAGCCATGGCGGGCGCGGGCCTCGGCCCGGGTGGCGGTGATATCGGCGGCGGTGTCGGCCAGCGGCCCGGCGCGCAACAGCTGCGCCTCGCTGCCGAGGTAGGCGCCCCACCAGATATGCAGACCGGCGGGATCGAGGTCGCGGAAGCTGCAAGCGCCATCGAGCATCACCACCAGGGTTTCTTCGTCCTGCGGGAAGCCATGGGAGCGGAGCTGTCGCCCGGTGGTAACCCGGATCGGGCCATCGACGGTGTTGAGCGGGATCGCATGCGCGGCGGTGAGCGCCTGCACGGCGGTGATGCCCGGCACAACGCGCAGGCGCGGGCAGGGCGTCAGCCGCCGCGCGATCCTGAGCGTGCTGTCATAAAGCGCCGGATCGCCCCAGACCATCAGGGCCACCGGGCCCGGCGGCGTCTCGGGGCCGAGCGCCGCGATCCAGCGGCGGGCGATCTCGTCATGCCAGGCGCTGACGCGTGCGCCATAGGGCAGCGCCGGGTCGCGCTCGGGATAGGTGAAGGTGCGAATCTCGGCGTCGCTGCCCGCCGCCTCGAGGATGGCGTAGCGCAGCGCCGCCAGATCCTGTTTGTCATCGCCCTTGAGCGGCAGCAGGATGATCGCGGCCTCGCGCAGCGCCTGCATGCCTTCCAGCGTCACATGGGCGGGGCTGCCGGTGCCGATGCCGATCAGCCAGAGGTCCTTGATCATCGGAATGTCCTTTCACGCAGAAGTCCGGGGCGCGTGCGCGCCCCGGACCGGTTCAGCGGCCGTGCGGCGTTACGCCGAGCGGTAGAGCCGCGGTGCAAGCAGGCGCGCGACGCCGGTGTCGCGCAGCGCCTTGGCCCCGGCCAGCGCGGCCAGGTCGGCCAGCGGCTCGATCAGCAGCACCAGCATGTAGGCGGCGCCGAAGGTCCAGACCGACTGGAAGGTCGCGGCGGTGACGCCCTGGCCATAGAACGCCCAGAAGGCGACCCAGGTCACCACACCGCCCTGGTAGACGGCCGAGAGCTTGAGCATGTCCTTGTAGGCCAGATCGACATAGGCGGTGTCACGCGGGATGATCCGGCGCGCCAGCGCCGAGGCGGCAAAGAGCGGCACCAGCAGCGTGGTGACATTGACGAAATACATCGGCATGTCGGTGGGGGCAAAGAACAGCCCCTGGATCAGCAGCCCGATCGCCAGGCCCAGCGCCGCCGGCGCCGTGCCGAGCAACAGGAAGAGAGTCGAGCCGAGGATGAAATGCACTTCCGAGATGCCGACCGGGAAATTCGGAAGCACTTCGAAAAACAGCAGAGCGCCGATGGTGGCAAGCAGAGTCCGCAAGGCAAAGGCGCCGGAGTTGGTGCGCGACAGATCGTCCACGGTCTGCTTGGCGGTATAGGTCGCCGCCCCTGCGGCGGTGGTGTAGGCGAAGGTCATCTTGGCGCCGTCAACGACGCCGGGTTCGATATGCATGTCAGTTCCTTTCTCGTGATGCTGCCCCTCCGGCAGCGGAAATTGCCCGTGCGGGCGTGGAAAAGGGGGCACATGGCAGGTCTCCTGACTTGCGGGTCATCGCGCCTCGGCCCTTCCCGGCCTCGCGGCCAGTGGGACGTTCCTCGGCACTCTCCGCTTACAGTTGCGGGGGCAGTCCGGGAGTTGCACCCGGTTCCCTGTGGCCACTCGCGCGGCGCACCATGCTTTCCTTGTGGTCCGGGGCTGTCCCCGGCGTCTGTGATCTGTCTGCCTTACTCCTCTGCCAGTGGACCGAAAAAGATGAGCCCGGCCTTGTCGCCGGTTTCGCGGGCCAGCGCCTCGGCGAGGCTGGCGACGCTGTGCCGGGTCAGTTTCTGGTCGGGGCGGCTGACCGATTCCGCGAGCAGCGCCGGGGTGTCGGGCGGCAGGCCCTGGGCGATGAGCTTGGCGGCGAGGCCGGGAAAGGTGCGTTTGCCCATGAAGATCGCGGTCACCGCCGTGGGATCGGCCAGGGCGGCAAGGTTGGCGTCTTCCGGCAGGGTCCCGCTGATGTCATGGCCGGTGGCGAATTGCACCCGCCGCGCGGTGAGCCGGCGGGTCAGCGGTATGCCGGCGGCGGCGGCGGCGGCACAGGCCGAAGGCACGCCGGGGATGATCTCATAGCCGAGCCCGGCTGCCTTGAGCGCCGTGATCTCCTCTTCGAGCCGGCCGAAGATACCGCTGTCGCCGGATTTCAGCCGTACCACGCGTTGGCCGGTGCGGGCGTAATCCACCAGCAGCCGGCTGACGTGATCCTGTCGCGGCGAGGGCCGCCCGGCGCGTTTGCCGACGCCGACAAGATCGGCGCCGTCGCGGGCCAGCTCGAGGATCGGGCCGGAGGACAGATCGTCATACAACACCGCATCGGCGCGTCCCAGCCGATCCACCGCCTTGACGGTCAGCAGCTCGGGATCGCCGGGGCCGGAGCTGACGAAGCTGACGATGCCCTGGTGGGTGTCCTGCGTCATGCCGTCTCCTCGGCCGAGATGAGGTGAAAGAAGCTGCCCGAGACCCGGCCGCGCAGGGATCCGGTTTCCGGCACCGGCGTGCCGTCGGCATCGGTGACCGCCGCCAGCGGTGCGTCGGGCTGCTCGAGGATGGTGGAATAGTGGAATTCGTGGCCGCGCAGCGCGGTGCCGGCGGCATGGCCCGGCATCGGCGCCTTCAGCGTCGCGCGGCGATAACCCAGGTGGAACTTGCGCGTCTCGTAGCTGGTGACCAGCCCCAGCAGCCCGGCCATCCGGTGGGCTGTGCCCTGTTTGTCGATCAGCGCCGCGCCCAGCGCCATGTATCCGCCGCATTCGCCATGCACCGGCCGGCGCTCGGCGTGGCGGCGCAGCCCGGCGCGGAAGTTTTCGGCGGCGGCGAGCCGGCCGGCGTGCAGCTCGGGATAGCCGCCGGGCAGCCAGACCACATCGGCCTGCGGATCGGGCGGTTCGTCGGCCAAAGGCGAGAACGGCAGGATCTCGGCCCCGGCGTCGTGCCAGCCCTGAAGCAGATGCGGATAGGTGAAGGAAAACGCCGCATCCCGGGCAATGGCGATGCGCTGGGCCGGCGGTGGCGGCAGGGCGGATGCGTCCGGCACCGGCAGGCCGCGCGCGGCAGCGCGCAGCGCGGCCAGGTCGACATGGTCGCGCAGGAAGGCGGCATAGGTGGCGATGGCAGCCTCGAGGTCGGGATGTTCGACCGCCTGGATCAGTCCCAGGTGCCGCTCCGGCAGGGCAAGGTCGCCGCGCCGGGGCAGTACGCCCAGCACCGGCAGACCGGCCTGCTCCATCCCCAGCCGTGCCAGCCGTTCGTGCCGGGGCGAGGCGACTCGGTTGAGGATCACCCCGGCAAAGGGCAGCTCGGGCCTGTAGGTCCGAAAGCCCAGCGCCGTGGCGGCGGCGCTCTGCGCCTGACCGCTGACGTCGAGCACCAGCACCACCGGCCAGCCCATCGCCAGCGCCGTCTCGGCGCTGGAGCCGAAGCCCTGCTGGCCGCGGGTGGCGACGCCGTCGTAGAGCCCCATCGAGCCCTCGGCGACGCAGATATCGGCGCCCGCGGCCTGCGAAGCAATCGCCTGCCACAGACCGGCGCCCATCGCCCAGCCGTCCAGGTTGAAGCTGTGGCGGCCGCTGGCGGCGCGGTGAAAGGCCGGATCGATGTAGTCGGGGCCGGATTTGAACGGCTGCACCTGCAAGCCGTCCTCGGCCAGCGCCCGCAACAGCCCCAGCATGACGGTAGTCTTGCCGGTGCCCGAGGAGGGCGCCGAGATCAGCAGGCCGGGAACATCAGCCATGTGTCGCGGCTCCCTCGGCGTCGGGGGTCCAGTCGGTCCAGGGGCTGTCGGCGCTCTGCGGCCGGTAGCGCCGGTCGTAGTCGACGGCATAGAGGCAGCTTTCGTCAAAGCCTTCGCCGGCCAGCGCCGGGCCGACGAGGATCAGCGCGGTGCGGGTGATGCCGCCGTCAAGTTGCGCCTCGATGTCGGCCAGGGTGCCGCGCAGGATCTTCTGGTCCGGCCAGCTCGCGCGGTAGACCACCGCCACCGGGCAATCCGCGCCATAGGCGGGGGTGAGATCGGCGACGACCCGGGCGATTTTCTGGATCGAGAGGTGAAGGGCCAGCGTCGCGCCTGTGGCAGCGAAATTGGTCAGGCTCTCGCCTTGGGGCATCGAGGAGGCACGGCCGGGGGTGCGGGTCAATACCACCGATTGCGCCAGCCCGGGCAACGTCAGCTCGGCGCCAAGCGCGGCGGCGGCGGCGGCAAAAGCTGGCACTCCGGGGGTGACCGAGACCGGGATGTCCAGCGCCTTGAGCCGGCGCATCTGTTCGCCCATCGCCGACCAGACCGAGAGGTCGCCGGAATGCAGCCGCGCCACATCCTGACCGGCGGCATGGGCATCGCGGATCTCGTCGATGATCCGGTCGAGGTCGAGCGGCGCGGTGTTCACGATGCGCGCGCCCGGCGGGCAATGTTGCAGGATCGCCTCGGGCACCAGCGAGCCGGCATAGAGGCAGACCGGGCAGGCGGCGATGATGTCGCGGCCGCGCAGGGTCAGAAGATCGGGGGCGCCGGGGCCGGCGCCGATGAAGTGAACGGTCATTGGGTCTGTCCTTCGGGGAGAGACATGGCCAGCGCGCAGCTGGCCATGCGGTCTGCGGAGATCATCCGGGGCGCGAGCAGCCGCGCGCCGGGGCCGGCGGCGGCCAGCGCGGTGGCTTCGGCCACCGAGCCGGTGCCGCGCGCGGCCGCGACGCGCGGCGAATGGGTGTGGGTAGCCTGCGGCGTCAGGGCCTCGGGCGCGACGGGGCAGACGGGCAGGTCGAGCGCCGCCGACAAGGCGCGGAACTGCGCGGTGCCGGCCTTGTCGGCGGCGGTGGCGAGGCCGGATACGGGGTGATCCCCGCGCGCCCGGTCAAAGGCATCGCGCAGGCTCGCCGCACTGGCATCGCGGCGAAATCCGAAGCCCGCGACGATCATCGCGCCCACCGCCATTGCACCACCGGATAGGCCGATTTCCAGCCGCGTTTCGGCCCGATCGGCGCCACCGAAGACAGCGCGACGCGCAGCAAGTCGCCGCCGTGTTCCGCCTGTGCCGCGACGAGCAGCGCCTCGGTCTCCAGCGTCACCGCATTGGCGACAAGGCGCGGACGTCCGGGAAGTCGTACCAGGTGCGCCAGCAGCTCGGGCCCCAGCCCGCCGCCGACAAAGACCGCGTCGGGCGGCGGCAACCGGTCCAGCGCCGCCGGCGCCGCGCCGGTGACGACCTGCAACTGCTCGACACCCAGACGCGCGGCATTGCCGGCGATGCGGGCGGCCCGGTCGGCGCGGGGCTCGATCGTGGTGGCGGTCAGGCTCGGATCGGCAAGCAGCCATTCGATGCCGATCGAGCCCGAGCCGCCGCCGATGTCCCAGAGATGCTCACCCGGCCGGGGCGCCAGCGCCGAGAGGGTCAGCGCCCGGATCGGCCGCTTGGTGATCTGGCCGTCATTGTCGAACCAGCTGTCCGGCCGCCCCGAGGCCAGGGGCAGCACCGCGCCTTGCCCCGCCACCTCCAGCGCGACACAGACCGGCGCGGCAAAGCTCTGATCGGCCAGCGCCTCGGCGCAGCTCTCGGTGAGGCGCTCGCGCGGGCCGCCGAGGCATTCCATCACCGTCAGCCCGGTGGCGCCAAAGCCCTGCGCGACGAGATAGTCGCAGAGTTCGGCCACCGCCGTGCCATCGCGCAGAAGGACGATCAGCCGCTGCCCCGGTGCCATTTGCGGCCGCAGCCGGGCCAGCGGCGCGGCGTGCAGGCCGAGGCAGGCGGTGCGTTCCAGCGGCCAGCCCAGGCGTGCCGCCGCCAGCGAAAAGGTCGCACGGCCAGGAAAGGCCCGCCATTCGCCGCGCGACAGCCGCCGCGCCAGCACCGCGCCGGCGCCGAACCAGAAAGGATCGCCGGAGGCCAGCACCACCACCTGCCGTCCGCGCAGGCCCATCAGCCGGGTCACGCCGTCGGCGAAGGGCACCGGCCAGTCCAACCGCTCGGCCCCGGGTGCGGTTTCGCGCGCCGGCAGAAGCGACAGGTGACGCGGCGGGCCGAAGACGATTTCCGCCCGCGCCAGCGCGCTTCGGCTTGCAGCGCAGAGCCCGTCCGGGCCATCTTCGCCGAGACCGACGATGGTGAGCCAGGGAGCCTCAGACATGCAACCGAACCTTCTGGTGCTGGGCGGCACGCTCGAAGCCACGCGGCTGTGCCAAAGGCTGGCCGAGGCCGGGCTGCGCGGCACCGTGTCGATGGCCGGCCGTGTTGCCAATCCGGCGGCGCAGGCGCTGCCGCTGCGGATCGGCGGCTTTGGCGGCGCCGAGGGGCTGGCGCGCTATCTTGCCGAGGCGCGGATCAGCCATGTGATCGATGCCACCCATCCTTTTGCCGCACAGATGAGCGCACATGCCGTCGCCGCCTGTGACGCGCGCGCGGTGCCGCTGATCGCGCTGACCCGCGCGCGCTGGCAGCAGACCGCCGCCGACCGCTGGACGCGGGTGAGTGATATCGCCGGCGCGGTGGCGGCGCTGGACACCCCGGCGACGCGGGTGATGCTGGCGGTGGGGCGCATGCATCTGCCGGCCTTCACCGTCAATCCGCAGCATTTCTACCTGCTGCGGCTGGTCGATCCGCCGGTCACGCCGCCCGCCTTTCCCGACCATGCGGTGATCGTCGACCGGGGCCCGTTCCGGCAGGAGGCTGATGCCGCGCTGCTTGACCGGCACGGGATCGAGGTGGTGGTGTCCAAGAATTCCGGCGGCAGCGGCGCCTTTGCCAAGATCGCCGCCGCGCGGGTGCTGGGCCTGCCGGTGATCATGATCGACCGGCCCGCGATCCCGCCGCGCCCGGAAACCCACGACCCGGAGGAGGTGCTGCGCTGGCTGGCTCATGCCGGCACCGAACGCGGGGTATAGACGATCGGACCGCCCTGCCGCGCGATCAGCCGGGTTGTCGAGGCGCCGACGATCACCAGGGTGCGCATATCGGCCATCTCGGGCGTGGTTTCCGGCAGCGGCACCACCCGGATCTCTTCCTCGGGGGTTGAAACGGCGCGGGCAAAGATCACCGGCCGGGCATCGCCGCAGGCGGTCTTGAGCAGGTCGAGCGCGCGGCGGAACCCGTCGGGCCGCGACTTCGAGCGCGGGTTGTAGAAGGCCATGGCGAAATCGGCCTCGACGGCAAGGCGCAGGCGCTTTTCGATCAGCGCCCAGGGCTTGAGATTGTCGCTGAGGTTGAGGGTGCAGAAATCATGCCCCAGCGGCGCCCCGGCGCGGGCGGCGGCGGCCAGCATCGCGGTGATCCCCGGCAGCACGCGGATCTCGAGGTCGCGCCAGGCGGGCGGCCCGGCTTCGAGCGCCTCGAAAACCGCCGAGGCCATGGCAAAGACGCCGGGATCGCCGGATGAAACGACGACCACGCGCCGGCCAGCGGCGGCCATTTCCAGCGCATGGCGCGACCGGTCGATCTCGACGCGATTGTCCGAGGGATGCAGCGTCAGCCCGGGCCGTGGCGCCACGCGGGCGACATAGGGGATATAGCCCACCACGTCGGTCGCCTCGGCCAGCGCGGCACGGACCTCGGGGGTGACGAGGCCATCGGCCCCGGGGCCGAGACCGGCGATGACAAGCCAGCCGCTCATGGCCGGCGCCCCTGTCCGTGCACGATGATGATCGAGAAATAGGGGGTGATCCTTTCCTCGGCCTCGGACAGACGCTGCACGGTCTGATCGGGCATGGCGGCATATTCCACCAGCCAGGCGGCCTCGAAACGGCCGGCGCGGCGCAGGGCGCGGCGGATCTTGTCGATATTGCGGCCGATCTTCATGACGACCAGCGCATCGGCCTGCTGCATCTGGGTCACCAGCACCTCTTCCGGCAAGGTGCCCATCAGCGTGGCAAGCACGTCGTCGCCCCAGGTGATCGGCGCATCGGTCGCGGCCCAGGCCGCGCCCATGCCGGTGATCGCCGGCACCACTTGGACCGGCACCAGATCGCGCAGCCGGGCATGCAAGTGCATGAAGGAGCCATAGAAGAACGGATCGCCCTCGGCCAGAACCAGCACGTCGTGCCCGGCCTCGGCCAGCGCCTGCAATCGCGTGGTGCAGTCGCTGTAGAAGGCCGAGAGCAGCGCGTTGTAACGCGGATCGGTCAGCGGAATTTCCGTGGTCACCGGATATTCCATGGCGATCTCGACCACGCCGTCGGGCAGCATCCCCTCGACGATGCGCCGCGCCTGGCCGCTGCGCCCGGCCTTGCGGAAATAGGCCACGTGGCTGGCGCCACGCAACAGCCGGTCGGCGCGCACCGACATCAGCTCGGGATCGCCCGGCCCGAGGCCGACCCCCCAGATCGTGCCTTTCACCGCCTGCGCCGCCGCCGCCCGGACCTCCTGCTGCACGGTCATTCCGCGCGGCTCGCGATGGCGTTGATCGCCGCGACTGTGATCGCGCTGCCGCCGAGCCGGCCCTCGACGATGCAGCAGGGCACCGGCTGCGCCTGCCAGAGCGCCGCCTTGCTTTCCATCGCGCCGACAAAGCCCACCGGGCAGCCGATAATCGCCGCCGGGCGCGGGCAGTTGGGGTCTTCGAGCATGTTGAGCAGGTGAAACAGCGCCGTCGGCGCATTGCCGATCGCCACCAGCGCGCCGGCGAGCCGGGGCCGCCAGAGCTCGAGCGCCGCCGCCGAACGGGTGTTGTTCATGTAGCGCGCGAGTTCCGGCACCGCCGGGTCTTGCAGGGTGCAGATCACCGCGTTGTCGGCCGGCAGGCGCGGCCGGGTGACCCCCTCCGAGACCATGCGCGCATCGCAGAACACGGGCGCACCGGCGGCCAGCGCGGCCCGCGCGGCACGGGCAAAGCCCGGCGAGAAGCGGATGTCGCGCTCCAGGCCGACGAGCCCGGCGGCATGGATCATCCGCACCGCGATCGGCTCTTCCTCGGGGTCGAAGCGGGCGAGATCGGCCTCGGCCCGGATCGTCGCGAAACTCTGCTTGTAGATGGCGGCGCCATCCTTTTCGTAATCGTAGGGCATTCAGGTCATTCCGATCAGGTCAATGAGGTGCGAAGGGGCAAGGCCGCGCCGCGCAGGCGGGTCGGCCGCCGTGCCGTTGCGGACAAGGTCGAAGCCGCCATCGCGCCCCACGAGGGTGATATCGGCGGCGCGCGGATTGGCGCAGCCCTTGGCGCAGCCCGAGACATGCAGGCGGCCACGGGTGCGCGGCGCGAGCTGTCGCGCCAGAGCGCGGGTGTCGACGGTGGCGCGCGGGCAGAGCGGCGCACCGGGGCAGGCGTCCACCTCGAGCAGCCGCGCCCCCGGCGTGGTGACAAAGCCCGGCGCGGCGATGGCGCGGGCGTGGCGCAGGCGGATCAGCCGGCCCAGCATCGGCCGCAGCGCCACTGCGCCGCTCCTCCGCATCACCGCCTCCAGCGCCGCGGCCTCCAGGCTGCCGAAAGGCGCGCCGAGGATCATATCCGCGGCTTCGGGGCCGGGCACCGGCGGCGCGGATTGCGCCCGTGGCGCGGCTTCCTGCCAGCACTGCGGCAGGGGCTGGCGGCGCAGATGCCGTGCCATCCGGCCGGCCGTGCGGCCGCCGGTCTCGACAAACCATTGCGCCAGCGCGGCCATCGCGGCCATGGCGCCATCTTCGGCAATCCTCCGGCCCCGCGCCGCGCCATCGGCACGCAGGATCAGCCCGCCGTCGGTGGCCAGCTCGAACCGGAAATCGCCGGAGCCGGCGCCCAGCACCGCCCGGGCCCCGGTGTCGAGCACGACGCCCATCTTCTCGGGCAGGGGGGGCAGGCCGGGCAGGGTGGCCAGCAGCCCGTCATAAAGCCTGTCGGTCAGGTCGCCTGCCGCGCGGTCGGGGGCGACGAGGATGTTGCGGCGGCTTTCCTGCGCCGGGTCGCTGTCGATCAGGCCGTGGCCGTCAAGCGCCTGCAAGAGCTTCGGGTGATCCTCGGATGAGACGCCGCGGATTTGCAGGTTGCCGCGCGAGGTCAGCTCGATCAGCCCCGAGCCATAGCGCCGCGACAGATCGCAGAGCGCCAGCACCTGAACCGCCGAGACCTCGCCGCGAAACGGCCGCAGCCGCACCACCAAGCCGTCGCCCGAGCGCATCGGACGATGGGCGCCGGGGCACCAGCCCTTGACCAGCGGCGCGCTCATGTCGCGGCCGCCATTTCGGCCAGCACGGAATTGCGCTGCGACCGCCAGAGTCCGGCCTGCCAGAGCGCGCGGAACCGATCCTGCATCGCGGCATGGGCGCCGGGGTTGGCGGCGCGCAGAAAGGCCTCGGTCTCGGGGTCGCCCAGCGTCGCGGCATGATAGAGATCGAAGAGATGCGGCGCCACCGCCCCGGCGAGATGGGCAAAGGCGGCCATATGTTCGAGCGTCGCGGCAATCTCGGCGGCGCCGCGAAAGCCGTGCCGTCGCATCCCGGCGATCCAGCGCGGATTGGCGGCGCGGGCCTGCACCACGCGGGCGATTTCCTCGGGCAGGGCGCGGGCACGGGGCCGGTCGGGGCGGGTGCTGTCAAGGTGATAGAGCCGGGCGTTGCCGCCGGTCACCCCCTGCGCGGCGGCAAAGCCGGCCTCATGCGCGGCGTAATCGGCCGCCAGCAGAAGATCGGTCTCGGGCAGGTCCTGAAGGTGCACGAAGCTGTCGGCCCCGGCCACCCGGTCGCGGAGGCCGCTGCTGTCGTGCCGTGCGCTGTCGCCGTCCAGCGCCCAGCTTGAAGCCCGGAGCCAGGCCTCGCCGGCGGCGGCGCGGGCGGGCGCGCCGGAGCTGTCGGGCAGATCGCCCAGCCCCAGCCCGAAGCTGCCCGGCGCCGGGCCGTAGACCCGCGCGCCGACCTCGCGGCCGGCATAGGGGTTCCAGTCGGGCGCCTCGTCGCGCGCCGCCAAGGCCCGCACGGCGCGGGAAAACAGCGCCGACAGCGCCGGAAAGACATCGCGGAACAGGCCCGAGACCCGCAGAGTGACGTCAATGCGCGGCCGGTCGAGCTCGGCGATCGGCAGCACCTCGATGCCGGAGACCCGTTCCGACCCGGCGTCCCAGACCGGCCGCACACCCAGCAGGTGCAGTGCCATGGCAAATTCCTCCCCCGCCGTGCGCATGGTGGCCGAGCCCCAGAGATCGACGATCAGCCCGCGTGGCCAGTCGCCCTCGTCCTGAAGATGCCGGCGCACCAGTTCTTCGGCCAGTGTCACGCCCTGGGCAAAGGCCGATCGGGTCGGCACGGCACGCGGATCGGTGGTAAAGAGGTTGCGGCCGGTGGGCAGCACGTCGGCGCGGCCGCGATAGGGCGAACCCGAGGGCCCGCCCGCGATCCGCTGGCCGGCAAGCGCGGCCGGCAGCGCCGCCCGTTCCTGCGCCACGGCATCGGCGATGGAGGGATCGGTGCTGTCGGCGCGGCCCCAGACATGCAGCCCCTCGCCGAACTGGCTTTCCTTGATGTCACAGACAAAGCGGTCGATGCGGGTGATCGCCTCGGCGGTGGAGCTGGCGCGATCGAGGCCCAGGTCGTCCTCGACGCCGCGCGCCTGCGCCTCGGCGCGGATATCGGCCTGAAGCCGGTCGCGGCGGCGTGGATCGAGCCCGTCGGCATTGGAGAACTCGTCCAGCAGCGCCTCGAGATGGGCCAGCCGGTCGGGCGTGTCGCTGTCGGCCAGAGGCGGTGGCAGATGGCCTAGCGTCACCGCGCCGATCCGCCGCTTGGCCTGCGCCGCCTCGCCGGGATCGTTGACGATGAAGGGATAGATCACCGGCAAGGCGCCGGTCAGCGCCTCGGGCCAGCAGGTCTCGGACAAGGCAACGGATTTCCCGGGCAGCCATTCCAGCGTGCCATGGGCGCCAATGTGGATCAGCGCATCGGCACGGTTCTGAAGCATCAGGTAAAAGGCGACATAGCCGTGGCGGGGCACCCGCGAGAGATCGTGGTAGTCGTCGTCGCGCGCCCGCGTCTCGCCGCGCTCGGGCTGCAAGGCGACCAGCGCGCCGCCGAGGTCGACGGCGGCAAAGTGAAAGGCGCCGTCACGGCAGAGCGCATCCGTCTCCGGCGGCCCCCAGCTCTCGGCAAGCTGGTCGCGCAACGGCTCGGGCAGGCGGTCGAGGGCATCGTGATAGGCCGCAAGCGGCAGCTTGATCGCGTCGCTCTGCAACCGCGTGGTGAGATCGCCGGCCTCGGCGATGTCGTGGCCCGCCGCGCGCAGATCGGACAGGATCGCCTTGGCCGAGGCGGGTGCGTCGAGCCCCACCGCATGGCCGAGGTTCCAGTGCTTGCCGGGATAGGTCGAGAGCACCAGCGCCAGCCGCCGTTCCGCCGGAGCGCGCCCGGCGAGACGCAGCCAGCCGCCGACCCGCGCGACCAGCGCGGCGATGCGCTCCGGCACCGGCCTGTGTTGCCGGCGGGCGAATTGCAGGTCGGGGTCGCGCTCGGCCTCTGCCTTGAACGACACCACGCCACCCATCAGCCGGCCGTCGACTTCCGGCAGCACCACATGCATCGCCAGATCGGCTGGCGACAGCCCGCGTTCGGCGGCTTGCCAGGCGGCGTGCGTCGAGGTGGCGAGGGCCGCCTGAAACACCGGCACGCCGGCGGCGTCGAGCACCGAGGCCCCGGCCGCGCCACGGCCGGAAAAGGCGGTGAGATTGACAATGGCGTCGGGCGATTGCGCGCTGACCGTGGCGCGCAGGTCTTCGGTCAGTTCCGGCGGCTTGAGCGAGGGTGCGTAGAGCCCGATGACTTCGGCGCCCGCGGCCCGGAAGGCGGCAAACAGCGCCTCGACCGGCGCCATGTCGGCCGCCACCAGATAGGAGCGGTAGAACACCAAGAGAAGCTTGCGGCCCGCCAGCGGCCCGTCCTGGACCGGTGCCGGGCGCGGCGGATCGGCATCGGGGGCCATCGCGCCGGTCTCGGGCGTCCAGAGTCCCATTGGCGGCAACGCCTTGGAGCCGGGGACCGGAGCGGCATAGAGCCCCGAAGCCAGCGCCAGCTGCGCCAGCGCCGCCTGTGCGGCCACCGCGCCGCCGGTGTCGCAGAGATGCGCCAGCCGCCGGAGCGTCGAGACCGGCAGGGTCGAGACCGCGTCGAGCCGGGCATCCTCGCGGCCGTCCGCCGGCAGCACGGCCAGCGCGATGCCGCGCGACTGCGCCAGCGCGGAAAGCTGGCGCAGACCGTAATCCCAATAGGGCACGCCGCCGATCAGTCGGACCAGGATGCCCTTGGCCCCGGCCAGCGTCTGTTCGACGTAGGTGTCGACCGACAGCGGATGCTGCAAGGCCGCGAGGCTGGCCAGCCGCAGCGTCGGCAGCGCCCCGGCCGGCCCGCCGCCGCGATGCCAGGCGGCGGCGAAAGCCCCGAGGTCGCTGTCGGAGAACGACAGCACGACGAGATCGGCCGGGTCTTGCCCCAGGTCGACCGGCGTGCCGGTATCCTCCAGCCCGTGGCTTTCGCGAAAGACGACGTGCACCGGCGGGTTACTCCGCGGGCTGCGGCGCGAGGTCGGTCAGCGCGGCGCGGATTTCCTCCGGGCGCAGGTCGTCATGTTCGGCGATCACCACCAGCCGGCCCCGGCGGGCCTCGTCGGAGGCCCAGAGCCGGTCGAACTGGTGGCGCACCCGCGCGCCCACCGCCTGCACCAGCAGGCGCATCGGCTTGCCGGCAACCGAGGCATGGCCCTTGACCCGCAGGATGTTGTGGCTCTTGGCCAGGCGCTCGATCGCGGCGACCAGATCGGCGGCATCGGCCAGCTCGGGGAGGTCGACGACGACGCTTTCGAAATCCTCGTGATCGTGGTCATGCGGGGTGTCGTGGTGGCTGGGCCGTGCGTCGAGATCGCTCTCGGCGGCGGCGCCGAGGCCGAGGATGATGCGCGGATCGACCGCGCCTTCGGCGACCTCGACCACCGGCAGCACCCGCGGCGCCTCGGCGGCGATCAGATCCCTGGCCCGGGCGACGCCCTCCGGCCCGGCAAGGTCGGGCTTGGTCAGCAGCACGATGTCGGCGCAGGCGATCTGGTCTTCGAAGACCTCCGACAGCGGCGTTTCGTGGTCGAGGCTGTCGTCGGCCAGCCGCTGCGCATCCACCGCCGCGACGTCGGGGGCAAAGCGGCCCGCCGCCACCGCCTCGGCATCGGCCAGGGCGATCACCCCGTCGACCGTGACGCGGGCACGGATCGCCGGCCATTCGAAGGCCTTGAGCAGCGGCTTGGGCAGGGCGAGCCCCGAGGTCTCGATCAGGATGTGATCGGGGCGCGGGTCGAGCGCCATCAGCGCCTCGATGGTGGGGATGAAATCATCTGCCACGGTGCAGCAGATGCAGCCATTGGCAAGTTCGACGATGTTCTCGGCCGGGCAGTCGGGAATGGCGCAGCCCCGCAGGATCTCGCCATCGACGCCGACATCGCCGAATTCGTTGACCACCACCGCCAGCCGACGGCCGCCGGGGTTCTGCATTAGATGGGTGATCAGCGTCGTCTTGCCGGCGCCGAGAAAGCCGGTGACGATGGTGACGGGGAGTTTGGCGAGATCGCTCATGGGTCAGGCGTCCTTGGGTGTGGCAATGATCGGGGGAATGCGGGTCAGGCAGTTGCGCTTGAAATGCTCGGGCCGTTCGCGCCAGGGAATCACCCCGTCGGCGGCCGCGTGATACTGCGCCGCGCCGGCCAGCAGCATTTCGGCGCCGTCGGTCTCGTCGACGTTGGAAAAGACATAGGTCCATTTCCCGGCGCCGCCGCGCAGGGCGACGGTGCAGGCGTTGGAACAGTTTTGCAGGCATTCCACCGGCGTCACCCGCAGCCCTTCGGGCGCACCGGTGGCGGTGATCCGGTCAAAGAGCACCTGGCCGGGGCGGCGGTCATCCTCGGGCGCGGCGCCCTTGCGGCGGCAGGTCACGCAGACCAGCAGCTCGGTTGTGGTGGCGGTGGTGTCCTGCTCGTGCGCAGAGTCTTTCATTCTCGCGTGCCCCATCGGCTTGGCAGACAGGGGTATCGGCGGAATGGTGGCCGGCAACGGACACACTCCGACACCGGCACACCCCGTCCGGTCTCATCAGTCGGGCTGGCAGGTCTCCCGGCTCACGGAATTCTGGGCCCGGGGCCCGGCGGTCGCTCTGCCTTCCCGGCCTGTCAGGCCAGTGGCTTCGAGCGCCCTTTTCCGTTCACGGTCGCGGGGGCGGCTGCGTTTCGCCCGGGCGTCCCGTCACGGGGCACCAGGGTTACACATTCCCTTTTCACCTGTTTACACAGGCACCAGCGTCAGGGCACATGGGACGAATTCCGTATACGAGTCAAGTCCGGAGATGGGGATGATCGAAGAGAAAAACGCGCGCCACGCCGAGAAGATGAAGAAGATCAAGGCCGCGCGGGATCGCATGATGGCGACCAAGACCGACGAGAAGGGCCTGATCCTCGTGCATACCGGCACCGGCAAGGGCAAGTCGTCCTCGGGGTTCGGGATGATCCTGCGCTGTATCGCCCATGGCATGCCCTGCGCGGTGGTGCAGTTCATCAAGGGTAATTGGATCACCGGCGAGGCCGAAATGATCCGCAACCGCTTTGCCGAGGAATGCCGGTTCTTCGTTTCCGGAGAAGGCTTTACCTGGGAAACCCAGGACCGCGCCCGCGACATCGCCGCGGCGCAGGCCGGCTGGGAGATCGCCAAGAGCCAGATCCTCGACCCCGAGATCCGGTTCGTGCTGCTCGACGAGATCAACATCGCGCTGCGCAACGATTATCTCGATATCGACGACGTGGTCGCGTTTCTGCAAACCCGCAAGCCGGAGATGACCCATGTCTGCCTGACCGGGCGCAATGCCAAGCCCGAGCTGATCGAGGCGGCGGATCTGGTGACCGAGATGACGCTTGTCAAACATCCGTTCCGCGATGGCATCAAGGCCCAGAAGGGCGTGGAATTCTGAGCCGGGGAGCCGTCGCATGCCGGCGCTGATGATCCAGGGCACCGGCTCCAATGTCGGCAAGTCGATGCTGGTGGCCGGGCTCTGCCGCGCCGCCCGTCGGCGCGGGCTGAGCGTGGCGCCGTTCAAGTCGCAGAACATGTCGAACAATGCCGCCGTGACCCCCGAGGGCGGCGAGATCGGCCGGGCGCAGGCGCTTCAGGCGCTGGCCTGCGGCCTGGCGCCACATGTCGACATGAACCCGGTGCTGCTCAAGCCCGAGACCGATATCGGCGCCCAGGTGGTGGTGCAGGGCAAGCGTCTGACCACCGCGCGGGCGCGCGACTACGGCCAGATGAAACCACGGCTGATGGCGGCGGTGCTCGAGAGTTTCGAACGCCTGAAGGCGGCGCATGATCTGGTGATCGTCGAGGGCGCGGGCAGCCCGGCCGAGGTCAACCTGCGGCGCGGCGACATCGCCAACATGGGCTTTGCCGAGGCGGCGGAGGTGCCGGTGGTGCTCTGTGGCGACATCGACCGGGGCGGGGTGATCGCGCAGATCGTCGGCACCCAAGCGGTGCTGCCCGAGGGTGACCGCGCCCGCATCGCCGGGTTTCTGATCAACAAGTTCCGCGGCGATCCGACACTGTTCGATGACGGGTACCGGATGATCGAGGCGCAGACCGGCTGGCGCGGCTTTGGCGTCGCGCCCTGGTTTCCCGAGGCCTGGCGGCTGCCGGCCGAGGATGCGCTCGACATTGCGCCGCCGCGCGGCCGCGACGGGCTGCATGTGGTCTGTCTCCAGTTCTCGCGGATCGCCAATTTCGACGATCTCGATCCGCTGGTGCAGGAACCGGGGGCGCGGGTCACCATGCTGCCGCCGGGCCGGGCCATTCCGGGCGATGCGGACCTGGTCATCCTGCCGGGGTCGAAATCGACCCGTGCCGATCTCGATTTCCTGCGCCGGCAGGGCTGGGATATCGACTTAGCGGCGCATCGCCGGCGCGGTGGCCGCATCCTCGGCATCTGCGGCGGCTATCAGATGCTGGGCCAGGTTGTGGCCGATCCAGAGGGCATCGAAGGGCCGCCGGGCGAGACCCCGGGGCTGGGGCTTCTGGACATCACCACGGTGATGGGCGGCGACAAGAGCCTGCGGCTGGTGCAGGCGTGCCATGCCACGTTGAAACAGGCGTTTTGCGGCTACGAGATCCACATCGGCCGTTCCGACGGCCCGGACCGACGGCGCCCCTTTGCCGAGATCGCGGGCCAGCCCGAAGGCGCCTGTTCGGCCGATGGTCTGGTCAGCGGCAGCTATCTGCACGGCATGTTCGCCGATGATGGATTCCGCCGGGCCTGGCTGACGCGGCTTGGCGCGCGGGCCTCGGATCTCGGCTATGATGACGGTGTCGAGGCGACGCTGGATGCGCTGGCGGACCATCTCGAGACGCATCTCGACGTGGCGGGCCTGTTGGGGCTGGCGCGTTAGGCGGTGACGGTGGCGAAGGCCCGTTCAAGTTGCCGCCAGCGGTCGGCCGGTGGCAGCCCGAGGCGGATCCACCGCTGCGAATAGGGAAACACCCGCGACCAGACGTGATGCGCCGCCAGCCGGTCCTGCGCCGCCTGCGCATCCGGCGCGGCATAGGTGCGAAACAGCGGTGTGCCACCGACCAGCGGCCAGCCTGAGGCGGCGGCCAGCCGGTCGAGCCGCGCCGCGTCCTGCGCCAGCCGGCGACAGGTTGCCTGCTGCCAGCCGGTGTCGGTCAGGGCGGCGCTGGCGATCTCGATCGCGGGCCCCGAGATCGGCCAGGGCCCGGCCAGCTCGGCCAGCCGGGTGGCCAGAGGCCCCTGCGCCAGGGCAAAGCCCAGCCGCAGGCCGGCCAGCCCGTAGAACTTGCCGAATGACCGCAGCACCACGACATTGGCCAGCGCCGCGCCAAGTCGCGGCGCGACCGAGAGCGCCGGCTCGGGATCGGCAAAGCTTTCGTCGACGATCAGCAGCCCGACGGTATCCGCCACCTGTTCCAGCCGCTCCGGCGACAGGCGGCCGCCGTCGGGGTTGTTGGGGTTGACCACCACCGCCAGATCGGCGCCCTCGGCCGCCTGTGCCGTGGTCACCGGCGTCACCTGCCAGCCGGCGCTGCGCAGCGCGGCGGCATGTTCGTTGTAGGTCGGCGACAGCACGGCGGCGCGGCCCGGCGGCCGCAGCCAGGGCACAAGCTGAATGGCGCCCTGCGCGCCATGGGTGGGCAGGATCCGGGCCGACGTGGCATAGGCCTGGCGGGCGGCGGCGATCAGCCCGTCCATCGCGCGCTTGCGCGGCAGGGCGGCCCAGGCCTCGGGCGAGATCGCCGGCACCGGAAAGGGCGCCGGGTTGATGCCGGTCGACAGGTCGAGCCAGGCCGGGGCGGTGCCGCCAAAGCGGGCCAGCGCGGCCTCGAGATTGCCGCCGTGATCTCTGGGAGGGGGTGCATCGGTCATCGCGGCCACCCCAACAACATCGCCGCGCAGAGCGCAAGGGCCAGCAGCGCCATGCTGCGCCGGTAGAGCGCCAGCGCCCGCCCGAGATCCTCGGGCCCCGGGTCGGGTGCGCCGGCGTTGAGCCAGGGTTCCTCGGCGATCCGGTCGCCATAGATCCGCGGCCCCGACAGCCGGACCCCGAGCGCCGCCGCCATCGCGCCTTCGGGCCAGCCGGCATTGGGCGACCGGTGGCGCGGCGCGTCGCGGCGCATCACCCGCAGGCAGTGCCGCAGGTGGCGCCCCGAGGCCAGCGCGAACACCCCCCCGGTCAGCCGCGCCGGGATCAGGTTGGCGAGATCGTCGATCCGGGCGGCGACCTTGCCGAAGGCCTCGTAGCGCGGGTTGCGATGGCCGATCATCGAATCCAGCGTGTTGATCGCCTTGTAGGCGGCAATTCCGGGCAGCCCGGCGACCGCGCCCCAGAACAGCGGCGCGACAATCCCGTCAGAGCTGTTCTCGGCCAGGCTTTCGGTGGCGGCGCGGGCCACCCCGGCGGGGTCGAGGTGGCGCGGATCGCGGCCGACGATCATCGCCACTGCCTGACGCGCCGCCGCAAGGTTGCCGCGCGCCAGCGGCCGGGCCACGGCGGCGACATGATCGTGCATTGCGCGCAGGGCGATCAGCGGCCAGGCCAGAATGGCGCCCAGCAGGCTGCCCGCCAGAGTATCGGGCAACAGCGCCTGGACGGCCCAGGCCGGCACGGCGGCCAGCGTCAGGATCACCGCGACCGTGAGCGCCCCGGCGATCAGCCTCCGGCGGCGGGGCCCGCTGTTCAGCCGCCGCTCCAATGCGGAGATCGCCCGGCCCAGCCAGGTGACCGGATGGCCGATCGCCGCGAACAGCCGATCGGGCCAGCCAAAGGCCAGATCGAGCGCCATGCCGGCCAGCATCATCAGGGCAAAACTCATGCGCCCCCCGCCGGAAAGGTGATCCTCTGCCGAAACCCGGCCTCGGCCAGCGCCTGCACCGCGCCGGCGGGCACCGTGCCGGGGGCAAAGATCAGCCCGCGGGCCGCGCCGGTATGCGCCCGCAGCCAGCCCAGTGCGCCCTGCGCGCGCGCCAGGTCTGCCGTCGGATCCGCTGCCGGGCCGCGCCGGGCGGTGCATCGCGCCGCCGAAGTGCTGGCCAGCGCGGCGACGCGGCGCAGATCCCCGGCCTCGGTCGCTGCCGCCCAGTCTGCCACCAGGTCGGTGATATCGTCGAAGTCGCTGTCGTCCGGGTCGGTACGCTCGGCGGCGCCAAAGAAGCCGCCGACGATGGCGCAGGGCGGTGGCGGCGCCAGCGGGCGCAGCACGCGGCCCGCACGCGAGGCCCAGAGCAGCCGGTCGGGCCGGGGGAACATCAGCGGATCGCTGGCACCTTCTACCGCGATACAGGCTGCGGCCAGCGCTTCCGGCGGGCCTCGGAAGCCCCAGACCCGCGCCAGCGCCACCAGCGTCGCGGTCGAGGCGCCGGCGCCGCCGCCGACTGGCATCTGCCGCCGGCTGCCGGTGCCGGCCGGGCAGAGGCCCAGCGCCCGGGCGAAGGCCGTCAGCTGCGCCTCTGAGAAGGGCGGGGGCGTCGGGCCCGGGGTGTCGACGCGGAGCGCGGCGCAGGGCAGGGTGACCAGCGCCACCGGGCCCTCCGGGCCAATGCGGCCCTGAAGCCATTCGCCGAAATGGCCGGCGACGGAAACCTCGGGTCCGCTCATGCCAGGTTCGCGCCGATCACCGAGACCGGCCCCTCGGGCCCGCAGCGCAGCCGCGTGGCGGAGAGGGTGGCGACCTCGAAGGCCAGCCCGGCGGAAAGCAGTCCGGTCACCTGCGACAGCGCCGCGCGGATCACCCCGGCATGCACCACCAGCACCAGCGGCGCCGGCATCTGCGCGGCGGCCTGTCCATGCTCGGCCAGCGCCGGCGCCACCCGGGCGCAGAGATCGGCGAAACTCTCGCCTCCGGGCGGGGCGTATTGCGCCAGATCGGCGCCGGACATCGGGCCGAGATCGGGAAGCGCATCGTAGGGCAGCCCCTCGTGGGCGCCGAAATCCTGCTCCCAGAGCCGCGCGTCGGGCTGCGCGGCCTGCGCCGGCCAGAGCGCGGCGGCGGTCTGCCGGCAGCGTCGGGCGGGGCTGGTCATCACCCGGCCGGGCAGGGGCAGGGCGGCGCGCAGCCGGGCGATGTCTGCCGCCACCAGAGCCGCCGAAGGATCGCTGCGGCCGCAGAGCCGGCCGGGCGTGGCCACCGGGGCATGGCGCAGCAGGATCAGCTCTGCCGCGACGCCGGGTTTCGCGGCTGCCTGGCGGGTTTGTTCTTCACATTCATTCATTTTGGTGTTTTTCCATGCGGAAATGTACAAGTCGATCCTCATCACCGGCGGCGCGCGCTCTGGCAAATCCACCCTTGCGGAACGCAAGGCGCTCGCGCCCTGTGGCCGCGCCGTCTATATCGCCACCGCCGAAATCTGGCCCGGCGATACCGAGATGGCCGAGCGGATCGCCCGGCATCAGGCCCGGCGCGGCGCAGACTGGCACAACCTGCATGCCCCGCGCGATCTTTGCGCGGCGCTGCGCGGCAGCGACAGCGCCGGCGGGCCGCCGCGGCTGGTGGATTGCCTGACGCTGTGGATGACGAACCTGCTGCTGGCCGAGGCCGACTGGCGCGCCGAAGTGCGGGCGCTGGCGGCCGAGACGGCCCGGCAGGAGGCGCCGGTGATCTTTGTCACCAATGAGGTCGGGATGGGCATCGTGCCGGAAAACGCCCTGGCGCGCCGGTTTCGGGATGCCGCCGGCTGGATGAATCAGGCCATGGCCGAGGCCTGCGACGAGGTCTGGCTTGCGGTGGCGGGCTATCCAACGAGGGTGAAACCGAATGAGCATACTTTCTGACATCACGTCTTTCGCGGAGCTGTCCGGTCTGGCCGCGACGCTGCCGGTGGCGGATGCGGCAGCGGCACAGGCCGCGACCGCGCGGCAGATGAGCCTGACCAAGCCGCCGGGCGCGCTGGGCCGGCTCGAGGAGCTGGCGATCTTCATGGCCGGCTGGCAGCGGGTCGAGCGGCCGGCGATCGACCGGGCGCAGGCGCTGGTCTTTGCCGGCAACCACGGGGTCTGCGCCCAGGGGGTGAACCCCTTTCCGCAGGAGGTCACGGCGCAGATGGTCGCCAATTTCGCCGCCGGCGGCGCGGCGATCAACCAGCTCTGCCGGGTGGCCGGCGCCGAGCTTTCGGTGATTGCCTGCGATCTCGACCGGCCGACCGGCGACATCACCCAGGCCGAGGCGATGACCGAGGCCGAGACCCTGGCCGAGATGCGTCGCGGTGCGGAGGCGGTGGCCGAGGATGCACAGATCGTGCTGCTGGGCGAAATGGGCATCGGCAATTCCACCGTCGCGGCGGCGCTGGCCTGCGCCGCCTTTGGCGGAGCGGCGGGCGACTGGATCGGGCGCGGCACCGGCTCGGACGAGGCCGGATTGCTGCGCAAGGAGCGCGCGGTGGCGGCGGCTTGCGCCCGGCATGCGGCGGCGCGCGGGCTGGGCCTTCTGGCGGCGCTGGGCGGGCGCGAACAGGCGGCGATCTGCGGCGCGGTGCTGGCGGCGCGGGCGCGGCGCATTCCGGTGATCCTCGACGGCTTCATCTGTACCGCGGCCACGGCGCCGCTCTTTGCCGCCGATCCGCGCCTGCTCGACCATTGTCTGGTCGGCCATGTCAGCCGCGAGCCGGGCCATGCCCGCCTGCTCGAGGCGATGGGCAAGGCGCCGATCCTGGCGCTCGACATGGCGTTGGGCGAGGGCTCCGGCGCGGCGGTGGCGCTGAGCGTGCTGCGCGCGGCGCTGGAATGCCACAACGGCATGGCGACCTTTGCCGAGGCCGGGGTCGCGGGCGGATGAACGCTGCCCTGCGCGAGTTCCGGGTCGCGCTGATGCTGCTCTCGCGCCTGCCGGCCGGCCGGATCGAGGGCGCCGCGCCGAACCTTGCCGACGCGCGCTGGGCCTTTCCGCTGGTCGGTTTGGCGCTGGGGCTGATCGGCTGGGCGGTGCATGCCGGCGCATTGGCGTCGGGCGCTCCGGCCCCGGTGGCGGCGGTGCTCGCCCTGGCGGCGCTGGCGCTGGCCACCGGCGCGCTGCATTTCGACGGGCTGGCGGATTTCGCCGACGGCATCGGCGGCGGGCGCGACCGCGCCCATGCGCTCGAGATCATGCGCGACAGCCGGGTCGGCAGCTACGGTGTCCTGGCGCTGATCCTGATCGTCGCGCTCTGGCTGGCGGCGCTGGCTTCGCTCGGGGCGGCGGCCGGGCTGGCGCCGTTCCTCGCCATCGGCGCGCTCAGCCGGGTGGCCATGATCGGCTTGCAGGAGACCCTGCCCGCCGCGCGTTCCGACGGCCTGGGCCGGATGGCGGCCGGGCGCTCCGGCCGGGCGCGGCTGAGCGCCGCCGCCGCGGTGCTGCTGGCCGGTCTGGCGCTGGGCTGGCAGGGGGCGGCGCTGGTCGCGACCTGCGCGGTGATCGCCGCCGGCATCGGCGTTCTGGCCCGGCGCAAGCTGGGCGGGATCACCGGCGACGTTCTGGGCGCGACGCAGCTTCTGGCCGAGGCGTTCTGCTGGGCGGTTCTGGCCACCTTCTGGCCGGGCTGAGCCGCTCATGCGCCGGCCGGCTCCCAGCGGTCGGTCATGATCAGACTGTCGAGCGGCAGGGTCTGCCGCCAGCCGCGCGCCGCCAGCTCGGGCCGGTCGAAGAGCTCGGAGACATGGCCGAGGCAGAGGTAGGCGACGATCTCGACGTGATCCGGCAGCCCGAGAATGGCGCGCAGATCGTCGGGCCGAAAGATGCTGACCCAGCCCATGCCGATGCCCTCGGCACGGGCGGCAAGCCACATGTTCTGCACCGCGCAGACCGTCGAATAGAGGTCCATGTCGCGATTGTGGGTGCGCCCGAGCACCACCTTGCCGCCCCGGGTGCGGTCGCAGGTCACCGCGATGTTGAGCGGCGCCTTGCGGATGCCCTCGAGCTTCAGCGACCGGTAGGTCGATTGCCGCTCTTCGGGAAACATTTCCGCCGCCTCGTCATTGGCGGCGGCAAAGGCGCTGGCGATGCGGTGTTTCTGCGCCGGGTCGCGGATCAGGATGAAGTTCCAGGGTTGCATGTGCCCGACCGACGGCGCGGCATGACCGGCCTCGAGTATCCGCCGCAGCCGGTCCGGGGCGATCGGATCGGGCAGGAATTCGTCGCGCACATCGCGGCGCGCGGCGATGACGTCATAGAGCGCACGGCGTTCGGCAGAAGAGAAGACGCGCGCCGGAGCGGGCGCGGGGGGGTGCAGCATGGTATGGCCTCCGCATGGCTGACAGCGGCCCGTGGTGTCCAGCCACGGAACCTGGTGTCACCAGGCCGGTCTTCTGGCTTGGGTTCCTCCCCGGCGGACGCCTTCCCGGGCCGCAGGGCCCGGTGGCAAAATGTCCGACAGGTCCCCCTCACAGCGGCGGGCCCGCGCCGGTCTTGCACCGGCTTCCCGATTCTCCCCTCTCGGGGCACCTGGTGGCGCGACTATAGATCGACCGGTCGCAGAGACAAGCGCCGAGAGTGCGGCAGGTCAGGGGGCCCGGTCGGGCGCCGGCCCCAGCGAGTCGCGCAGGATAACCGTCGCCTCGAGCTCGACGCTGGGGCCGGGGTCTTCGCCGGCGCGCATCGCAAACAGAAGACTGGCCGCGCCCTTGCCCATGTTGCGATGGGGCACATGCACGGTGGTCAGCGCCGGGGTCACGATCTCGGCGATCTCGATGTCGTCGAAGCCGGTGATCGACAGATCGCCGGGCACGTCGAGCCCCATCTTGCGGGCCTGGGTCAGGGCGCCGGCCGCCAGCACGTCGTTGCCGCACATCACGGCCGTGGGGCGCGGGGTGGTGTGCATGAGCTGCTCCAGCGCCTGTGCACCATTGGCGATGGAATAGGCCGTCTCGACGACGGCCAGGGTCTCCGGGTCCAATCCGCGCGCCGTCATCGCATCCACCAGCCCCTGCGACCGCTGCCGGGCGCGGTCGTTGTTGCGGCGGTCGGCGGTGATCAGCGCCAGCCTGCGGTGGCCCCGGTCGAGAACCGCGTCGGCCAGGGATTTCATCGCCTTGCGATTGTCGAAGCCGATTGAAACCCGCCCTTCGTCGCCGTCGTAGACCCAGGCGATCACATAGGGCACCTGGCGCTTTTGCAGGAAGCTGTAGCATTTTGGCGGCCGGTCATGGCCGATCAGGAGCAGCGCATCGGCGCCGCGCGCGACAAGGCTGTGAATCTGCTGTTCCTCGAGTTCGGGGCTGTAGGAGGAAGAGGCCACCAGAAGGGTGATGCCCTGTTGCCGCAATGCCTCCTGAAAGGCCTGAAGTCCGCGGGCGAAAATGGCGTTTTCCATCGTCGGGACGATGGCGCCAAAGGTGTTGGTGCGCCGGGCGGCCAGGGCCTGGGCCCCGAAATTCGGCGCGTAGCCCATGGCGCGCACCGCATCGAGCACCTTCTTGCGGGTGGCGTCCGATACCACCGCCGGATTGTTCAGGCAGCGCGAGACCGTTGCCGTCGAAACGCCGGCACGGGCGGCGACATCCTCGAGTTTCGGCGTGTCGCTCCCCTGGCGGCTGTCCTGACGTCGATTCGGCACTTTAACCATCAGTTTTCCCGATTCCGGCCTTTGCGGCACTATAAAAAAAACATCGCTGACAAGCATATAACAGGAAAACACGCGGCTTGTCATGTAAGCGCTTGCATTGAGCGACTGTAAGCGCTTACATTTGTCTTGCCCGAGTCGTGGAAAGGACCTGCCCGTGTTTCTGATCTCAGCAATCACTCTGTTTGCAGTCTTTGTCGCGAACGTGCTCGTCGGCGCTTTGGGAGGCGCACAGTTTCTGGGGGACGTGGGGGAGATGCTGCTGCTGTTTGCGGCCTCGGTGACCTTTGTTCTCGCGATTCTTCGGCGAGAGGCGGCGGAGAAGTCCGACCGCAGCTAACGAACCATTTTGGGAGGAAAACATGGATCGTGACAATCTTGAACGCGCCGCGATGGGGCGCCGCAATTTTCTGAAACTTGCCGGCTCCGGCAGCTTTACCGCGGCGCTGGTGGCCGGTGCCGGTGGCATGCTCTGGTCGAGCGAGGCGGCGGCCCAGACCGCCCGGGAGGAAAAAGAGCGCATGGCCGCCGCCGATCACGTGATGACGCTGGCCACCGCCTATGTGCTGGGCGCGTCGCGCAGCTATCCGATCATGCAGCTCGACCTGAAGGAAAACATCCAGAACGCCACCAACGGCAAGGTCTACGTCAAGCTTGCCCCCGGCGGCCAGCTTGGCGCCGGCGGCGCGCTGGTGCAGGCGGTGCAGACCGGGACGATCCAGTGCGCGCAGCATTCGCTGTCGAATTTCGCGCCCTTCGCCAGCGCCGTCGATCTGATCAACATGCCGTATTTCTGCGGCTCGAACCAGCGGTTCACCAACCTGGTCAATTCCGACGCCTGGAAAGGCGAGGTGCATCCCGGCATCGAGGCCGCCGGCTTCAAGCCGCTGTTCTACGTGGTGATCGATCCCCGGGTCGTGGCGGTGCGCAAGGGCGGCAACAAGGTGATCACGCCCGCCGATCTGAAAGGCGTGAAATTCCGCGTGCCGGGCTCGAAGATGCTGCAACAATATTACGGCATGGTCGGCGCCAATCCGACGCCGGTGGCCTGGGGCGAGACGCCTTCGGCGATCAAGCAGGGCGTGGCCGATGCGCTCGATCCCTCGGTCGGCGCGCTGTTTGTCTTTGGCTTCAAGGACATCCTGAGCCATGTCACCTTTACCCAGGCGGTGCCTGACAGTCAGGTCTATTCGGTCAACCTCGAATGGTTCAACGCGCTGCCCGCCGACGTGCAGGAAGGCATTGAATTCGCCGGCGAAATGACCGCGCAGCAAAACCTGGCCAAAGTGCCGGCGGCGCGCGCCCACGCGATGTACGAGCTGACCAAATCGGGCGTCGAGTTCCACACGCTGACCGACGACCAGCTTGCCGAATGGCAGGACGCCGGCGGCTACCAGCGCTCGGAATGGGACGATTTCAAGGTCGAGCTTGCCGGTTCGATGGAGACCTTCAACCGGCTCGAAGAAGCGGCCGGCACCATGGGCCGCTACTACGTGCACGACGCCTGAGGCTTCTGACAGGGGCGGCCCGGGCCGCCCCATCGCTTCGATTGACTGCAAACTGGAGCGGTCGGCGGCGCCTGACGCGTCGCGCGACCACAGGAGACTTTTATGTCGAATGCCTTGCGGAAACTCGATCAGAACGCCGAACGCTGGCTGCTTCTGGTTTTCTACACGATGCTCGTCGTGACCATGTTCATCGAGGTTCTGCGGCGCGAAGTGCTGTCCTATTCCTCGATCTGGGGCGAAGAGATCGTCCGCTATTCCTTTATCTACCTGGCCTGGATCGGTGCCGCCGCGGCGGTGCGCCAGCGCGGTCACATCCGCATCGACGTGCTGATGCAATATGTCGGCCCGCGGGTGAAGGCGGCGCTCTACCTGTTCGGCGATGCCGTGATGTTCGGCGTGGCGCTGATCGCCTTTTACTGGTCGTTCGAGACGGTGCTGGTCTCGGCCAAGTTCGGCTCGGTCACCCACGGTCTGCGGGTCAGTCAGGTCTGGTTCCTCTCAGCGGTGCCCTTGGGCTTTGCCCTGGTGATCCTGCGCCTCGTTCAGTCCTTCATCCGGGACTTCACCGATCTTCGTCACGGGCGCCCCGTGTACGAAGGCGACAAGCTTTTCGACTGAGGAGACGGCCATGCTTTGGAACCAACTCGATCAGACCGTCGAACTCGGCTGGGATTTCTACGGCCCTGTGATCCTCTTCGTGCTTCTGGTGGCGCTGGCAGTACCGGTCTGGGCGGCGATCGGCGCCTCGGCCATCGCGATGCTGCTCTTGTCGGGCGCGCTGCCACTGAGCCTGGTGGGCGAGAGCCTGTTCCACGGAATCGACCATTTCGCGCTGACCGCCGTGCCGCTCTTTATCCTGACCGGCGACGTGCTGGTGCGGACCGGGCTCTCGCGCAAGTTTCTCGACGTGGCCGAGGCGCTGACACAGTTCGCCAAGGGCGGTTTCGGCTCGGCCACGGTGCTGGTCTGCGGCATGTTCGCGGCGATCTCCGGCTCCGACGCCGCCGGCGCCGCCGCCGTCGGCCGGATGACGATCAACCGACTGGTCGAGAGCGGCTATCCGCGGCCCTATGCCTGTGCGCTGGTCGCCGCCGGGGCCTGCACCGGCATCCTGATCCCGCCGTCGATCGCCTATATCATCATCGGCCTGGTGCTGGGGATTTCCGCCTCGACGCTGTTCCTGGCCGCCGTGATCCCCGGCCTGGCCATCCTGCTGTCGATCCTCGCCACCAATATCATCATGAACCGGCTTTACGGCTGGGAGGGCGGCGGCAACGTCTCGGCGGGCGAATACCTGACGAACCTCGGCAAGGCGCTGAAATCCGGCTGGTATGCCTTTATCGTGCCCGGCATCATCTTCTTCGGCATCTTCTCGGGGCGGATGACCCCGACCGAAGCCGGCGCCACCGCGGTGGTGGTGACCATCATCATGGGCTTCATCCTCGGCACCCTGAGACTGTCCGATTTCCCCTCGATGCTGGTCAGCTCGGCCAAGGTCAACGGGATCATCCTGCCGATCATCGCCTTTTCGCTGCCGCTGGCGCAGGCGCTGGCCATCCTCGGGGTGCCGCAGGGCTTTGTCGCCGCCGCCACCTCGGTCAGCAGCGAACCCTGGGTGCTGATCGGAATGATGGTTGTCATCCTGATCGCCGCCGGCTGCGTGATGGAGACGACGCCCAACATCGTCATCCTCGCGCCGATCCTCAAGCCGCTGGCCGACGACATCGGGATGAACGAGATCCAGTTCTGCATCATGATGATCACTGCGCTGGGGGTGGGCTTCATCACGCCGCCTCTGGGGCTCAACCTCTTTGTCGTCTCGGGGCTGACCGGCGAGTCGATCCTGAAGATCGCCTACAGGGCCATCCCCTTCGTGCTCTTCATGCTGATCGTGACCCTGTTCATCGCCTATCTGCCGACGATTTCCACCATCCTTCTGCCTGACATCTTCAAATAGGAGCCCAGCTCATGACCCGTGAATACCTGAAAAAAGCCACTCTGACCTCCAAGAGCGACGCCTCCGACACCAAGAAGATCGTGCGCGGCATCCTCGACGAGATCGAGGCCGGTGGCGACGAGGCGGCGCTGGCGTATGCCAAGAAGTTCGACAAATACGAAGGCGAGATCATCCTCTCGCCGGAGGCCATCGCCGCGGCCGCGGCGCAGGTGCCGGACAAGCTCAAGCGTGACATCGAGTTCAGCCACGCCAACGTCAAGCGGTTTGCCGAGGCTCAGCTCGGCACGGTCCGGGATTTCGAGGTCGAGGTGGTGCCGGGCTTTGTCGCCGGGCAGAAGGCGATCCCGGTGAATGCGGCGGGCTGTTATGTGCCCGGCGGGCGCTACAGCCACATCGCCAGCGCGATCATGACGGTGACCACCGCCAAGGTGGCAGGCTGCAAGAACATCGTCGCATGTTCGCCGCCGCGCCCCGAGATCGGCATCGCACCGGCGATCATCTATGCCGCGCATGTCTGCGGCGCCGACAAGATCCTCGCCATGGGCGGCGTGCAGGGGGTGGCGGCGATGACCTACGGGCTCTTCGATCTGCCCAAGGCCAACATCCTGGTCGGCCCCGGCAATCAATTCGTCGCTGAGGCCAAGCGCATGCTGTTCGGCCGGGTCGGCATCGACATGATCGCCGGTCCGACCGACAGCCTCGTGCTGGCCGACGAGACCGCCGATCCGATGGTGGTTGCCGCCGATCTGGTGGGCCAGGCCGAACATGGCTACAACTCGCCGGTCTGGCTGGTCACCGACAACCGCGCGCTGGCCGAAGAGGTCATGCGCCTGGTGCCGCTGCTGATCGACGATCTGCCCGAGGTGAACCGCGATAATGCCACCGCCGCCTGGCGTGATTATGCCGAGGTGATCGTCTGCGCCGACCGTGAGGAAATGGCCGCCACCTCCGACGACTACGCGCCCGAGCACCTGACGGTGCAGGCCGCCGATCTCGACTGGTGGCTGGAGCGGCTGAGCTGCTACGGCTCGCTCTTCCTCGGCGAGGAAACCACCGTGGCGTTTGGCGACAAGGCCTCGGGCACCAACCACGTTCTGCCGACCTCGGGCGCGGCCAGCTACACCGGCGGCCTGAGCGTGCACAAGTACATGAAGATCGTGACCTGGCAGCGGGCCACCAAGGAGGGCGCCCGCCCGGTGGCCGAGGCCACGGCGCGGATCGCGCGGCTCGAGGGAATGGAAGGCCACGCCCGCACCGCTGACATCCGGCTGAAGAAGTACTTTCCAGACGAGACCTTCGACCTGACGGCGGAAGGCTGAGCCGATGCGGGGCGATGACCTTTTCTCGGTCGCCGGCAAGGTGGCCTGCGTCACCGGCGCCAGCTCGGGGCTTGGCCGCCATGCGGCCGAGGTCCTGGCGCGGGCCGGAGCCAGCGTCATCGGCGTGGCGCGGCGGGCCGGCGCGCTGGCGGAATGGCAGGCCGGGGCCGGCGGGGCCTGCGCCGCCGTCGAAGGCGACGTGGCCGACCGCGACGGCCTGCCGGCGCTGGTCGACCGGATCTCGGCCCCTTTCGGCGCGCCCGACATCGTGGTCCATGCCGCCGGTCTCAACACCCGGCAGGCGGCCGATGACGTCACCCCCGAGGGGTGGGACGCGACGCTGGCGGTCAACCTTTCGGCACCGTTCTTTCTCAGTCAGCGGCTGGTGCCCGAGATGCGCGCCAGGGGCTGGGGGCGGATCGTGAATTTTGCCTCGCTGCAATCTTTCCGCGCCTTTCCCGGTGGTATCGCCTATGGCGCCACCAAGGGCGGTGTCACCCAACTCACCCGCGCCATGGCCGAGGCCTGGTCGGGCGACGGCATCACCGCCAACGCCATCGCGCCGGGCTTTTTCCGCACCGAGCTGACTGCGGCCGTGTTCGACGATCCTGACCGGGCCGCCCGCAATGCCGCCCAGACCTGCATCGGCCGCAATGGCGAACCCGAAGACCTCGACGGGCCGCTCAGGTTCTTGTGTTCGGATGCGTCGCGTTACGTGACCGGGCAGGTTCTCATGCTTGACGGGGGGTTCACCGCGAAATGAAAGCTCTGGTCTATACCGATGTCGAAACCCTGACCTACCGCGACGCCCCCGATCCCGAACCGGGCGCAGGCGAGGCCCTGATCCGGGTCGAGAGCGTCGGCATCTGCGGCTCGGACATGCATGCCTGGCTGGGGCATGACAACCGGCGCCCGGCGCCGCTGATCCTCGGTCACGAGGCGGCGGGAACGGTGGTTGGCGGCCCGCGTGACGGCGCGCGTGTCACGATCAATCCGCTGGTCACCTGCGGCGGCTGCCCGGCCTGCACCAGCGGCCGCGAGAACCTTTGCCCCGAACGGCAGATCATCTCGATGCCGCCGCGTGAGGGCGCCTTTGCCGATCTGCTGCGAATGCCCGAACGCAACCTGATCGCCGTGCCGGACGGCGTGCCGCTGGCCAAGGCCGCGCTGGCCGAGCCGCTGGCGGTGAGCTGGCACGCGGTGCGGCTCGGGCTGGCGGCGCTGCATCCTTCGGCCGAGCGGCGGGCGCTGATCCTCGGCGGCGGGGCCATCGGCCTGGCCGCGGCGCTGGCACTGCGGGCGATGGGGGTAGATGAGGTCACCGTGGTCGAGCCCAACGACGCGCGCCGCGCCTATCTGACCGAGCGCTGCGGGCTTCGGGCGGTGCCGGCCGCCGAGGGCGCCCATCCGATCGTCGTCGATGCGGTGGGGTTTGCCGTCACCCGCGCCACGGCCTCGGCGCTGGCCGAGCCCGGCGGGGTGATCGTGCACATCGGTCTGGGCGAGGACGCGGGCGGGCTCGATCTGCGCCGCATGACCCTGCAAGAGATCACCTTCATCGGCACCTATACCTATACCGCACAGGACTTTCGCGACACCGCGGCCGCCCTGTTCGACGGACGTCTCGGCCCGCTCGACTGGACCGAGATCCGCCCGCTTTCCGACGGCGCCGCGGCGTTCCGGGACATTCGGTCCGGGCAAAGCGCGGCGCCGAAAATCATCCTTCAACCTGACAATCAAGGAGTCTGAACCATGGCTGAAATCCCCCATCTGCTGGTCCACGAACATGACGACAACGTCGGTGTCGTCGTGGTCGAAGGCCTGAGCGCCGGCACCGACATGCTGGTCTGCGTCACGCATGACAATTCGACCTTCCGACTGACCTCCGGCGCCGATGTGCCGATCGGCCACAAGGTCGCGCTCAAGGACCTCAAAGAAGGCGACACCGCCATCAAGTACGGCGAGGACATCGGCAAGATCATCGCCGACATCCCCAAAGGCGCCCATGTCCACACCCACAACTGCAAAACCAAGCGCTGGTAAGCCCCTCTCCAGCAGCGAAACGGTCGCGATAAAGGAAAGCCCCATGGCCTCTAAATATTCCAACATGACAGTGCGCGCCTACCGCCGTGAAAACGGCCGGGTCGGTGTCCGCAACCACGTCGTCATCCTGCCGGTCGACGACATTTCCAACGCCGCCTGCGAGGCGGTTGCCAACAACGTCAAGGGCACGCTGGCGATCCCGCATGCCTATGGCCGGTTGCAGTTCGGCGAGGATCTCGAGGTGCATTTCCGTACCATGATCGGCACCGGCGCCAACCCCAATGTGCATTCTGTCGTGGTGATCGGCATCGAGCCCGGCTGGACCAAGCGCATCGCCGACGGCATCCGCGCCACCGGCAAGGAAGTGGCCGAGTTCTCGATCGAGCAGAAAGGCGATTTCGAGACGATCCGGGCCGCCAGCTGGGCCGCCAAGGATTTCGTTCACAAGGCGACCGAGGTGCAACGCGAGGAATGCTCGATTTCCGAGCTCTGGGTCTCGACCAAATGCGGCGAGAGCGACACCACCACCGGCCTCGGATCCTGCCCGACGGTCGGCAACATGTACGACAAGCTGCTGCCCGAGGGCATCACCGGCTTTTTCGGCGAAACCTCCGAGATCACCGGCGCCGAGCACATCTGCCAGAAACGCGCGATCAACGAAGAGGTGGGCGAGCGCTGGCACAAGATGTGGAAGGCCTACCAGGACGACGTGATCTTTGCCCATCAGACCGATGACCTCAGCGACAGCCAGCCCACCAAGGGCAATATCGAAGGCGGCCTGACCACCATCGAGGAGAAGGCGCTGGGCAACCTCGAGAAGATCGGCCGCACCTCGCAGTTCATCGACATTCTCGAACCGGCCGAGGCGCCGCAGTCGGGCAATGGTCTCTATTTCATGGACTCCTCCTCGGCAGCCGCGGAATGCGTGACGCTGATGGCCGCCGGCGGCGCGGTCATCCACACCTTCCCGACCGGGCAGGGCAACGTCGTGGGCAACCCGATCGTGCCGGTGATCAAGATCACCGCCAACCCGCGCACCGTGCGCACCATGAGCGAGCATGTCGACGTCGATGTCTCCGGCATCCTGCGCCGCGAACAGACCATCGACGAGGCCGGCGACGCGCTGATCGAGATGATCTGCCGGACCGCGAACGGTCGCAACACCGCGGCCGAGGCGCTAGGCCATCGCGAGTTCTCGATGACCAAGCTCTATCGCAGCGCCTGACCTGGCCCGGGGCGGCGCATCTCGCGCCGCCCGCACCGACGAAAGCTCCCGACATGCTTGAGACCGAAACCATCAGCCTTGCCGAGGCAGAGGCGCTGATCACCCGCGTGCTGGGCGCGCAGCGCGTGCCCGAGGCGACGGCGGCCTCGGTGGCCCGGGCGCTTGTCGCGGCCGAGGCCGAAGGCCAGTCTGGCCACGGCTTTTCCCGGCTCGAGGATTACGTCGCCCAGGTCCGCTCGGGCAAGATCCGGGCCGCCGCCGAGATCACCTCGCGCAAGACCAGCCAGACCGGCCTGCGCACCGATGCCGGTTTCGGCTTTGCCTATCCGGCGCTCGACCGGGCGATCGACTGGGGCGCGCGGGTGGCGCGGTCTTATGGCACGGCCACCATGTCGGTGATGAATTCACACCATTGCGGCGCGCTGTCGGTGCAGGTCGAGAAGCTGGCCGCGCGTGGGCTGATCGCCATCATGGTGGCCAATGCGCCGCCCGCGATTGCGCCCTGGGGGGCCCGGACGCCGATTTTCGGCACCAATCCCGTCGCCTTTGCCGCGCCGCGCGGCGATGGCCCGCCGCTGGTGATCGACCTGTCGCTTTCCAAGGTGGCGCGCGGCAAGGTCATGCATGCCCGCAAGTCCGGCCGGCCTATCCCCGAGGGCTGGGCGCTCGATGCCGAAGGCGCGCCCACAACCGATCCCGAAGCCGCGCTTGCCGGATCGATGCTGCCGATCGGCGAGGCCAAGGGCACCGCGCTGGCGCTGATGGTCGAGATTCTCGCCGCCACCCTGACCGGCGCCAACCAGAGCCCCGAAGTCTCGTCGTTCTTTGACGCCGAGGGGCCGCCGCCCGGTGCCGGCCAGTTCCTGCTGGCCATCCGGCCCGACAACGACACCGCCTTTGCCGCCCGGCTGGACCGGCTCCTGCGCACAATCGACGCGCTCGAGGGCAGCCGCCTGCCGGGCAGCCGCCGCATCGCCGCGCTGGCCCGCGCCCGTGACCACGGGATCGATGTGCCGCGCTCCTATCTCGCTCTCGCACGGACACTCGCCAACCCCCATGACTGATCGCCAAGCCGGCCCGGCCGGGCTCTTCGAACGCCGCCTGCGGCCCCTGCTTCCCGGCGTGCTGATCGCCGGCATCATCGCGCTGGCCAGCCAGTTCGTCGCCGAGCACTACGGCGCGCCCGCGATGCTGCTGGCGCTGCTGTTCGGCATTTCGCTCAATTTCCTCGGCACCGAGGCGCAGAGCAAACGCGGCATCGACTTCGGCTCGCGGCAATTGCTGCGGCTGGGCGTGGCGCTGCTGGGGGTGCGGATCAGCGCCGATGTGCTGACGCTCCTCGGCTGGCCGGTGGTGCTGATGATCGTCGGCGCCGTCGTCGCAACCATTGGTTTCGGCCTTGCGGTGTCGCGGCTGTTCGGCTTCCGCTTTCGCTTTGCCTTTCTGTCGGCCGGGGCGGTGGCGATCTGCGGCGCCTCGGCCGCCATGGCCATCGCCGCGATCCTGCCGCGCGACGCGCGCTCGGAGGAGCGGCTGATCTTTACCGTGGTCTCGGTCACGCTGCTTTCGACATTGGCGATGATCGTCTATCCGGTGCTCGCCGCCGCCATCGGCTTCGACGATCGCACCACCGGCATCTTCATCGGGGCAACGGTGCATGACGTGGCCCAGGTGGTGGGGGCCGGCTTCTCGGTGTCGGAAGAGACCGGCAATGTCGCCACCCTGGTCAAGCTCCTGCGGGTTGTCATGCTGGCGCCGGTGGTGGTGATTGCGGCGCTCGCGATCCGCAGCTTTGCCAATGGCGGCGAGATCGACGGTCGCCGGCCGCCGCTGGTGCCGGTCTTTGTGCTGGGGTTCGTGGTGCTGGCCGCCCTGCGCAGCGCCGGGCTGGTGCCGGAACTGCTGGTTCAGGTCGCGTCAGAGGCCTCGCGCTGGCTTCTGGTGATCGCGATTGCCGCCGTCGGCCTCAAGACCCAGCCTCGGGACATCCTCAATGTCGGTCTGCCGGCGGTTGCGCTTCTGGTGGCCGAGACCGCGTTCCTGGCCGGGCTGATCGGGCTGGCGCTGCGCTTACTGCCGCACACCCTGCTCGGGTGACCGATGGCGGCCGGCAGGAACGGTCGCAATGGCCGATCCGGCGGTGTAGACAGGGGCCGGTGGCCGGCCAACGGCCAAGCTGAAGGGAGCCGACATGAGCAGTTTCGACGAAGATCTTTTCCTCAAGGGGCGGGCGCAACGCGAGGCGACGCTGGGCGCGGACTACGTCGAGAAGAACCTCGCCGCCGCCGATGACTTTACCCGGCCGTTCCAGGAGGCGATGACCGCCTGGTGCTGGGGGTTCGGCTGGGGCGACGAGGTGATCGACGCCAAGACCCGGTCGATGATGAACCTGTCGATGATCGGCGCGCTGGGCAAGATGACCGAATGGGAGATCCATTGCCGCGGCGCGCTCAACAATGGGGTCAGCAAGGAAGAGATCCGCGCCATCATCCATGTGGTGGGCATCTACTGCGGCGTGCCGCAGGCGCAGGAATGCTTCCGCGTGGCACGCAAGGTCCTGGCCGAGAACGATATGCTCTGAGCGGCCGAACCGGCCGGTCAGGGCACCTCGATCGCCGCCGGTTTGACGGTGGTTTCGAGATAGGCGGCGCCCTCGGCATGGGTCATGAAACCAGGCGGCGGAAACGCCATCTCGAGGCCCCAGGCGTCGCCCGTCTCCTCCATGTTCCGCACCACCCGGGCATCGAGTTCGGCCTGCACCGCGCCAAAGGCCGGATCATCCACGAGGTTGATCAGCTCGTCGCGGTCGGCGGTCTGATCGAAAAGGTAGAGCGGCCGGTCCTGCTTGCGCACATAAAGCCAGTCGGGGGTGCGAATGCCGCGCTCGGGCTTGACGTGGCGTTCGCTGCGGCCGCCGAAATCGGCTTTCATCAATTCGAACTGCACGTGATCGCGGGTGGGAATATCCTCTGCCCCCTCCAGCAGCGAGAGATAGCTGGTGCCCTGTACACTGTCGGGAACCTCGGCACCGCACGCCTCCAGCAGCGTGGGCATGGTGTCCACCGCCACATCGACCAGCGATGTCACCCGCTTGCCGGCGGCGAACGTGCCCGGATAGCGGATCAGCAAAGGCACCTGCGCCGAGGCGCGATAGGCCTGCCGCTTGATCCCGCAATAGCTACCGTGCTGGCCCAGCATGTCGCCGTGGTCAGAAAAGAAGACGACGATGGTGTCTTCCGCGATGCCCTGGGCATCCAGCCAGTTCAGCAGCCGCCCGACATTGTGATCGACGTTGGAGATCATGCCGTAATACTCGGCCACGAACTTGCGGATCTGCGCCTCGGTTTCGATCTCCGGGTCCTGGCCCTCGATCTTGTCGGCCTTGGAGCGTTCGCCGAAGTTGTCATCGCCGTCGAAGTCGCGCGCGGTACGTTCCTGGGCCCGGCGCTTTTGCAGCTCGGGGTTCGGCGTGCCCTTGGGCAGGGTGATCTTGTCGGGGTCGTACATCCGCCGCCAGTGCTCGGGCATGTCCATCGGGAAATGCGGCGGGCCGAAGCAGACGTAGGCGAGGAAGGGGTCGCCCTTGGCGCGGGCGCTCTGCATGAATTCGATGGTGTGATCCGTCTGGAAATCCGGCTCGTAGCGGCGGCAGCGATAGGGCTGGTCGGTGTCGCGGTAAAAGATCGCATCCATGTAGTAGTGGCCGCGATTGTAGCCGACGAAATGATCGAACCCCATGCGGTCGGGCCCCGGCGGCACAAAGCCCGGTTTCGGCCCGCCGTAGAGGTGCCACTTGCCGATGTAGCCGGACCGATAGCCCCGCGCATTGAGGATCGGCGCCAGCGAGGGCTGATCGGTGTCGATCGGGAAGTGGTTGGAATAGAGCCCCGCCTTGTGGGCATATTTCCCGGTCAGAAGCGAGGCGCGGAACGGTGTGCAGAGCGGGTAAGAGGTGAAGGCCTCGTCGAAGCAGGTGCCTTCATTGGCCAGCCGGTCGAGATGCGGGGTCTTGACGTCGGGGTTGCCGGAAAACCCGGCGCAGTCATAGCGCATCTGGTCGGCATAGATCATCAGGATGTTGGGTTGCTTGGTCATCGCTTACACCGTGGCCGGTTTGTTGACGCCGCGCACATATTGCCGGCTGGCATCGAAAAGGGGCTGATAATCCCAGTGATAGCCGCCATTGGTCGACAGCGCGTCATGCAGGAAACTGCGGGTTTCCTTTTCCTTCGCGGCCCGTCGGGTCATCGCCTCGACGTCGTAGCGGCCGAGCAGCCGGTCCTTCAGCTGCGTCTTGATCGCGGCGTGCGCCGGATCGGTCGACAGGTCGGTTTGCTCGTCGGGATCCCTGGCCAGGTCGAACAGCAGTTCCGGCGCGTTGCGCGTCCAGGCGTATTTGAAATCGCCCTGCCGGATCGCCAGCCAGGGCTCGATCACGCCGGGACCGAAATACTCGGCAATCGCCTCGTCTTTCACGCTGTCGCTGCGCGCCATCAGCAGGCCGAGGAAACTGCCGCTCTGGTCGCTGCCGTAACGGTCCGACGTCTCCCTTGCACCGCCAAGCTCGGCGAAGGTCGGGCAGAGATCGGCCAGCGAGACACATTCGGCCCGTCGCCCCGGCGCGATGCGCTTGGGGTTGTGCCAGATCATCGGCACCTGCATCGAGCCTTCGTAGAAGCTGCGTTTGAACCACATGCCGCGTTCGCCCAGCATGTCGCCATGATCCGAGGTGAAGACGATCACCGTGTCGTCATAAAGGCCCAGGTGCTTCAGCTCGGCCACCAGCTCTCCGACGTAATCGTCAAGATGCGAGATCATGGCGTAATAGGCGCGGCGCGAGGCGCGGATGGTGTCGTCGCAGGGCGGCGCCTGATCGATGCCGTGGTGGATGTGCAGCCATTCGGTGGTCGGGTGCGGTGCCTCGTCCGCAGGGATGCGGGGCAGGGCGATCTCGGTGTCGTCGTAGCGGCCCCAGTACTCCGGCACCGATTGATAGGCCTCGTGCGGCTGGGTGTAGGAGACATGCAGGAACCACGGCTGATCGTGGCTTTCCAGCACACGGGACCGCAGGAATTCCAGCGACCGGTACTGCACCTCGGCGTCGTAAAGCAGCTGGTTGTTGGTCTTGCAGAGCCCGCTGACCGCCAGTTTCTTGACCGAGGTGCCTTCGCGATGCACCGGCCCCCAGGACCAGGGAATGGTCCAGTCGAAGCCCGAGGGATACATGTCGGTGGTCAGCCGCCGGTCAAAGCCGTGCAACTGGTCCGGCCCGATGAAATGGCATTTGCCGGATACCACGCATTCATACCCGGCCGCGCGCAGGAAATGCGCCACGGTGGGGATCTCGGCCCGGAACTCGGCGCCGTTGCCCCAGACCTCATGCGTCGAGGGCAACCGGCCCGAGAATTGCGAGGCCCGCGCCGGGCAGCAGATGGGTGAATTGGAATAGGCGTTTTCCATCACCACGCCCTCGGCGGCCAGCGCATCGAGATTGGGCGTCTTTGACTGGGCGTCGTCGCGGTACATCGACAGCACGAAAGCGGTCAGTTGGTCGGCCTGGACAAAGAGGATATTGGGCTGATCGCTCATGCCGCTTCCCCTTCGCCGAGGGGCAGGCCCTTGGCGGTCAGCGCCGCGCGGCGGGCCAGCTCATGCGCCTTGAGGATCGCATTGGGCCGCGCCTTGCCTTGCCCGGCGATGTCAAACGCGGTGCCATGGGCGGGGGTGGCCAGGATGAAGGGCAGCCCGCCGAAATAGGTGACGCCATCGTCGAACCCCATCAGCTTGGTCGCGATCTGGCATTGGTCGTGATACATCGACAGCACGGCGGGAATGCCCTCGTCCTGCACGGTGAGAAAGATCGTGTCGGCGGGATAGGGCCCCGCGACGTTCAGGCCCCGGGCCTTGGCCTTTTCGATGGCGGGGGCGATGATGTCGATCTCCTCGCGGCCAAAGGCGCCTTCGTCGCCGTTGTGCGGGTTCAGCCCCGAGACCGCGATGCGCGGATCGGCATAGCCGAAGCGCCGCAACTCGCGGTCGAAATAGGTGAGGACATCGAGGATCGCGTCTTCGCTGATCGCGCCGGCGATGGCCGAGATCGGGATGTGAGAGGTGACGCGGGTGGTCCAGAGGTGGCCGATGGTGTTGATCTCGGTCGAGCGCTCGGTAAAGCCCATGTAATCGGCGATCCCGGCCTTGTAGCCTTCGAAATGATGGCCCGCCTTGTGGATCGAGGCCTTGTTGACCGGCGCCCAGACAAAGGCGTCGATCAGCCCGGCCGCCGACAGATCGGCCGCGTGACAGCCGATCTGGTAGTCCGCCAGCCCGGCCTGGGCGCTGGTCTTGCCGACGTCGATATCCCCGTAGTGCAGCGTGTCGAAGTGGTAGAAGACCACCGGATCGGGGCTGGCAATCGCGGCCTCGATATCGGTGAAGCGGGGCAGGTCGGTGGCGACGCCCGCCACCTCGCGGCCCATGTCGAAGATCCTGGGGTGGCCCGCGATCACGCGTTTGCAGCCACGGGTGATCTCGGGGTGGTCCAGCGTGCGGGCCACCAGTTCCGGGCCGACGCCGCCGGCATCGCCGAGGGTCGAGAGGATCACGGGGGTATCTGTCATCAGTCGTTCCATAACTTTGCGTTGCGAGACGCGCCGGCGGCCCGGCGCCCCGTTCATTCGTCGTTGCCGGTCGGAAGCGCGGCCTGGTTGGCGCGCCAGGCGCCAAGCGCCTTGGCAATCAGCGGGCCGCAGATCCCGACCACCGAGAGCAGCAGGAAGACCAGCGCGATCGGCTGTTGCAGGATCGCCCAGAGATTGCCGTCATAGATCAGGTAGCTCTGTTTCAGCGAGGTTTCGATCAGCTCGCCCAGGATGAGCCCCATGACGATGGGTGCGGGGGCAAAGCCGTGGCGGTTGAGAAAGAAGCCGAGGATCGCGAAAAAGACCATGACGCCGACGTCGAACATGCTCTGCTGCAACGAGAAGGCGCCAAGCGCGGCAAGGCAGATCACGCAGGGCCAGAGGATCGTGGTGGGGATCAGGGTGATCCGGCTGAAGAACTTGGCACCGACCATGCCGTAGATCAGGAAGCAGATATTGGCCCCCAGCATGGCACCGAAGATGCCGGCCAGCAGGTCCGGCTGTTCGGCAAAAAGCGCCGGGCCCGGCCGCAGCCCGAGGATCAGCATCGCGGTCAGGATGATCGCGGTCGAGCCGCCGCCGGGGATGCCCAGCGCCAGGGTCGGCACCATGGTGCCGCCGGTCGCGGCATTGTTGGCGGCCTCGGGCGCGGCGAGGCCTTCGATTGCGCCCTTGCCGAACTGGTCCTTGTGTTTCGACCAGCGCATTTCCTCGTTATAGGCGATCATCGCCGCGACCTTGCCGCCCTCGGCGGGCAGGATGCCGATGAAGGTGCCGATGCCGGTGGCGCGCAGCACGGTGCGCCAGATCGCCTTGAAGTCCTGCAACGAAGGCAGCTTGGTCACGCCCTCGGCCACCAGTTCGCGTTTGACCTTGGTCTGGGTGGCCTGGCGCAGCAATTCGCCGCCGGCAAAGATGCCGATCATGATCTGCACCACGGCAATGCCTTCGTAAAGGTCGGCCTGACCGAAGGTGAAGCGCTCGATCCCGGTTGTCAGATCGGTGCCCACGGTGGCCAGCAGCAGGCCGAAGGCACCGCCGATGAAGTTCTTGACCATCGAGTTGCCGCTGATCGAGGCCAGCATCGACATGCCGAAAACCGCCAGCGCAAAGAACTCGGCCGGGCCGAAGTGATAGGCGACGCGGGCCAGCAGCGGCGTGGCCACGATCATCACCAGGATGCCGAGAATGCCGCCGATGGCGCTGGAGAAGGTGGCGATGCCCAGCGCCCGGCCGGCCTCGCCTTTCTGGGCCATGGGAAAGCCGTCAAAGGTGGTCATCGCCGCGGCTGGCGTGCCCGGCGTGTTGATCAGGATGGCGGTGATCGAGCCGCCATAGGTGGTGGCGCAATAGACGATGGCACAGAGCGCGATGCCGGTGGTCGGGTCCATGCGGACCACGAAGGGCAGCATCAGCGCAATCAGGATGACCGAGCCCAGCCCCGGCAGCGCGCCGACGATCAGGCCGACCAGCGTGCCGGCGGCGATGATGAAGAGGTTATAGGGGTCCGCAAGGAATTGCAGGACAAGCAGAAAGGGTTCCATCGGGTGCAATCCTCAGGGCAGGGGGACGTTCATGATCAGGCGGAACAGCAGGTAGACAAAGCCCGCGAAGCCGGCAAAGCTGAGCGCCATAAGGCGCCAGCGGCGTTCCCCCCAGAGCAGCGACAGGGCGGGCAGGAACAGCACCAGCGCCGGGAAGGTGCCGATCACCGGCATCAGTGCCACAAAGCCGATCAGCAGCGCCGCGGTCAGCACCACGATCAGCGGGATTGGCCCCTTCGGCTTGAGCATTTCCAACTCCTCGGCCGAGGGCCGCAGCGCGGTGACGGCCTGGATCACGCCGAGGCCGAACATGATCGCCAGGATGGCGCGGGGAAAGACCGTGGGCTGAATGCCCTGGGCGAGGATCGGCGGCACCTTCTTGAAGCTGAAGGTCACCGCAAAGAGGACCACGGCAAAGGCCATGACGACCAGCGCTTCGATAAGCCGGGTGCGGTCGATGGTACGGTGGGCGGGGTGTGACATGGGCGTCCTGTATCTTGAGACGGAATGCGAAAGGCGGCCGGCCCGGGGGGAGGCGTCCGGGCCGGCCGGGGCCTCAGCCGCCCATCAGTTCCTTGGCGACGGCCTGATAGCCATCATACATCCTGTCGAACTGTGCGCCGAAGACCTCGCGCCCGGCAATGCTGCGGGCGTCCTGGCCCGACCCGGCGAGATATTCGAGATAGCCCTCGCTGTTCATCGACTGGATCAGCGCCGCTTCCAGTTTGGCGATCACCGGTTCGGGAGTGCCCTTGAGCACGCCGATGCCGCGCACCACCTCGATATCGACCGGCATGCCGACTTCGTGGCCGGTGGGAATGTCGGGCGAATTGGCCGAGCGTTCCGGCGTCAGGATCGCCAGTGCCTCGACCTGGCCGGCCTTGGCCTGGGATTCGAATTCGTCGAAGTTCAGCAGGGCCACGTCGACATTGCCGTTGATCACGTTGATGATGATCTCGCCGGATTTCTCGAACGGCACATAGACTTGGTTCTGCATCTCGAGCGCATTGCGGAAGATCAGGGCGCTGACATGCGGATTGCCGCCGACCTTGGTGCCGGCCTGCTTGACGCTGTTGTTCTGCACATAGTCGATGAACTCCGCCGCATCGGCAAATCGACCGGCTTTCACCACCACGAATTCCGGATCGACGGTGCCGCGCACCAGCGGAATGATGTCGTCCCTGGTTAGATCGACGGTGCCACGCATCATGGTCAGCGCGGTGCCGGCATTGACGATGAACAGGGTCTGCCCGTCGGCCGGTTTGCCGGCGGCGTATTTCAGCGTGTTGGTGGCCACGCCGCCGGTTTTCGACAGGTGCAGGAAGTCGCCGCCGAGGATCTCGCCGGCGCGTTCGGTCGCAAACCGCAGGAAGATGTCCGATCCGCCGCCGGGCTTGGAATTGTTGATGACCTCGATCGGGCCGTCAGGGAAGCCCTCGGCCAGGGCGGGGGCCGCCGCTGCGGCCAGGGCCAGCCCGGCAAGGGCGCCGGTGATCTGCTTGGAAAGGGGCATGTGTTCCTCCTCTGAACGTGCCGGTGTCTGACGATGACCCCCGCTCCTCCGGGGTTTCGTGCTTGACATGAATCATGGTATACGGTTTTTGGTATACCAAGACAAGGCGGAATTTGCGGGCAGCGTTTTGCGGCGGTCGGAGACCCCGGTTATCCTGCGCCACGGTCTGTTGTCTGGAAACGCGAAGCGATAGGCTTGGCTGTGGTGCAGGCAGATGATCTGCGGCAGGACGGCCGGCAGGAGGGTATGGTAGAGATGTCCTTGAAAGACCTGATAGGCGACAATCTGGCCGCCGAGCGGCCCAAGAGCCTGGCCGAGCAATCGGCCGACAAGCTGCGCGAGCTGATCCTGCTCGAACGGCTGCCGGCGGGCCTGTCGCTGAACGAGAGGGAGCTTTCGGCCCTGCTCGGGATCAGCCGCACGCCGGTGCGCGATGCCATCCGGCTGCTCGAGGTCGAGGGGCTGGTGGATTACATCGACGGCCGTCTCAGGGTGGCCGATCCCTCGATGGAGACGCTGTCGCATTGGCTGATGATCCAGGGCGCGCTCGAAGGGCTGGCGGGGGAGCAGGCCTGCGCCCAGGCCACCGAAGCCGAACTGGCGCAGATCGCGGCCCTGCATCGGCAGATGGTCGACATGGCCGAAGGCGAGGACGGGCTTCAACGGTTCCGGCTGGATATGGATTTTCACCGTGCGATCGTACGGGCAGCGCATAATCCGCCGCTGATCGAAACCCACAATCAATACAACACCCGGCTGTGGCGGGCGCGATATGTCTCGTCCCAGCGGCGGGCCAACCGCAAGCAGCAGATGGCCAAGCACCAGGGCATCGTCGATGCCCTGCAACGGCGGGATGCCGCGGCGGCCTCCGCGGCGCTGATCGACCATCTGCGCAATGCCATCGGCAATATCGAAGCCGCCCGCAGCGAAGTGCAGGCGGCCGCCGGCGAGTGAGCGGCGCGGCCCCGGGCGGCTCAGGCCGGTGGTGTCAGGCCGGCCCGGCGCATGCGGCGCAGCACGGTCGAGCGGTTCACCCCCAGCCGGCGGGCCGCCCGGGACATGTTCCAGCCGCAGGCCTCCAGCACTGATTCCAGGCTCTCCTCGGCGACCGGCGCCACGGCTTGCTCGGCCGGCGGCGGCAGATCGGGCAGGTCGATCACCTCGCCATCGCAGAGCGCCACGGCGACATCGAGCAGCCGGCCAAGCTCGTGCAGGTTGCCGGGCCAGACCCGCCCGGTCAGATCGGCCCGCGCGGTCGGTGACAGGCGTTTTTCGCCCTGGGTCCGGCGCCGCAGCAGCCGGTCGAGCAGCCAGCCCAGATCCTGCCGCTTGCGCAGCGGCGGCAGGGCCAGCGTCGCGCCGGTGAGGCGATAGAACAGCGGCGTGTGGAACCGCCCCTGCTGCATCGCCAGCGCCAGATCGGTGCAGCAGGTCGCCACCGGCCGCAACCCGGGGCGTTCGTCGAGCAGGGAGGTCAGCAGCGGCTGCACCGCTGGCGGCAGTTCCTCGACCCGCCGCAGCAGAAGCGTGGCGCGGCAGGGACCGGCGGGCCCCAGCGCGTCGGGCAGGCTCTCCGGGGTCAACGCCGCGCAATCCACCGCGATCAGGCTGCGCCGGGCGCCGCCGGCCACATGGACCGCCCGCGCCAGCCGCATCTTGCCGCTGCCGGTTTCGCCACAGAGCAGCAGCGGCACCTCGGTCGGCGCCAGCCGTTCGGCCTTGGCCAGCAGGCGCTGCATGCCGGGATCGGCGCCGGCCAGCGCATCCAGCGGGCCGCCGCTCTGGCGCAGCCGGCGGGTCAGAGCGCCTGCGGTTCTGGGGGCCTGCGGCGCGATGGCGTGGCCGAACAGCGCGCCGCCGTCGCGCAGGTTGACCACACGATCCTCGGTCGGCCGGTCGCGCATCAGATCGGGCAGGTCGTCGACCGAGAGGTCCAGCAGGGTCTCGAGCCGCTGGCCGAGCAGCGAGCCGCCATCGCCCCGGAACATTTTCTCGGCGCCCCGGGTAAAGCCGATGATCCGCCCCGCTCCGTCCAGCGTCACCGCCGCCTCGGGATCGACATCGAGAAACTCGGGGCTGGCGGAAAAGCGCAGCACCCATTCGCGGCGGCTCTGCGCCATCAGGTTCGCCATCTCGACCCGCCGCGCCGAGGAGGTCACCAGGCTCATCGCCAGGTTCTGGCTCGATTTCGGCGACGGCGATTGCAACAGCGAGATGTCGAGCACCGCAGCCAGTTGCCCGAGGCTGTCATAGACCGGCGCGGCAGTGCAGGAGAGTGCGGTATGGGCATTTCCGAAATGGTCGTCCTGATGGATCGTCACCGGCTCGCCGGTCACGATGCAGGCGCCGGCGGCGCTGGTGCCGGCCAGATCCTCGGACCAGTTCGCCCCCATGAACAAGCCGGCGCCGCGCAGATCATCCTCGAAATCGGGATCGCCAAAGAAATCGACGCAAACGCCTTTGGCGTCGGTCAGCAGCACGGTGTAATTCTGCCGCGCCACCTGTCGGAACAGGCTTTGCAGGCCGGAACGGGCCGAGGCGATCATCCGCTCGGCCTGCATGCGATGCTCGCGCAGCTCGGTTTCGGTGACGATATGCGCCGGATCGGCACGGGCCGGATCGAGGCCATGGACTTCGACGCAGCGTTTCCACGAGTCCGCGACCTGGCTGTCGCGCCCGGTGGCGCCGCCTTCGAGAACTCGCTCGATTTCCTCGACGTGATGGCGTGCGATCATGTCTTCCGTTCGGTTTGGCTGGCGACATGCTACGCCGGATCGCCGCAAAAGGCGATGCGCCAAAAGTCGGAGCCGTGCCGGACGGGCCTCTGCTGCTCAGGCCGCGAAACGGCCCGGCGCCAGCGCGGCGATCACGGCATCGGCCAGTTGCGGCGCGGTGCCTGCGACCAGATCGGCGGTCAGCCGCGACAGCGCCGGCGCGGTCTGCACGCCATAGCCGCCCTGGCCGGCCAGCCAGAAAAACCCCTCGCACTCGGGGTCATGGCCAACCACCGGCGTGCGATCGGGCGCAAAGCTGCGCAGCCCGGCCCAGCTGTGTTCGACCCGGGTGACCGAAATGCTGACCGCCTGTTCGAACCGGTACAGCCCTTCGGCCAGCACCATGTCATCGGCCCAGGCGTCATGCGGCTCGACCGGGTCTTCGTCGGCCGGGCTGACCATCAGCTTGCCGGCCTCGGGCTTGGCATACCAGCGTTCGGAGGCCGAGACGAACAGCGGCCAGGCGCGCAGGTCATACCCCTCGGGCGCCGGCAGGATCGCGGCCGAGCGGCGCAACGGGTGCAGCGGGATCGGCGTGGCGCCGGCCATCCGGGCAACCGCCGCCGACCAGGCGCCGGCGGCATTGACCAGCAGCGGCGCCTGATAGCTCCGGCCGCCGGCGGTCACCTGCCAGAGTCCGGCGTCGCGGCGGATTGCCGTGACCGGGGCATCGGTTTCGACCCGGCTGCCGCGCTGTTTCAGCAGCCGGGCATAGCCCGACAGCATGCGGTCGACATCGATATCCTGGGCGTCGCGCTCGATGGCGGCGCCGGCGATGATCTCGGGGCGCAGGATCGGTACCAGCTCGACCGCCTGCGCGGGGCTCAGCCGCTCCAACCCCTCGGCGCCGCTGCAATAGGCCTCGAGCGCGTCCAGTTCGTCTTCGGTCGCCACCATCATCTCGCCGCGCGGCGACAGCAGGCTGCGCTCCGAGACCCCCTCGGGCGCTTCGAGAAACCCGGCGGCGGCGGCATTGAGCGCGCGCAGGGTGGCATTGCCGTAGTTGCGGATGAAGATCGCCGCCGAGCGGCCGGTGGCGTGATAGCCGATCTGCCGCTCGGCCTCGAGCACGCAGACCGAGCGATCGGCGGCAAGCTCGGCACCGGCGCCAATTCCGGCGATGCCACCGCCGATGATGAGAACATCCGCCCGGGTCACGATGCCTCCTGAAACCCGGTCAGGGTTCGCGTCAGATTGGCCCCGAGCGTGTCGGACAGATAGCCGCCCTCCTGCACGAAGAGCACCGGCAAGCCGGTGGCGGCGATTGCCGCGCCGATCCTGGCAAAGCCGTCCTGGGTCACCGCCAGCCCCTGGAACGGATCGTCGATCGAGGCGTCGAGGCCAAGCGCCACAACCAGCGCCTCGGTGCCGAAGTTGCGCACCCGTTGCAATGCGGTGGTCAGCGCCTCGAGAAAGCCGTCGTCGTTGGTGCCGCGCGGCAGTGGCAGGTTGAGGTTGCAGCCAAGGCCCCGACCGGCGCCGCGCTCCTGGGCATGGCCCCAGAAAAACGGGTAGAACCGCGCCGGATCGGCGTGGATCGATACCGTGAGCACGTCGTCGCGCTCGTAGAACATGCCCTGCGTGCCATTGCCGTGATGCACGTCGACATCGAGGATCGCCGGGCGCAGCCCGGCGGCGCGCAGTCGTTCGGCGGCAATGCCTGAATTGTTGAGAAAGCAGAACCCGCCGGCAAGATCGGCAAAGGCGTGATGGCCCGGCGGACGCGACAGCGCATAGGCGGCCTGCGCGCCCGCGCGCAGCAGATCGGCGCCGGTGACGGCGCTCTGGGCCGACCAATAGGCCGCGTCCCATGTGCCTTGCGAGATCGGGCAAGCGGTGTCGGCCTGGTGATACCCGGCCTGACCGACGGCGGATTTCGGATAGCTGTCGCGCCGGTTGGCCGGGTGGATGTTGGGGATCACCTCTTCGCCGGCACCTTCGATCCGGCGCCAGCGGGTGTGGATGGTTTCCAGAAAGGTCAGATATTCCGGCGTATGCACCGCCGCAATCGGGCCGAGACCGGCATCGGCAGGCGCCTGAAAGTCACAACCGGCCTCTTCGGCGGCGGATTTCAGCACCTCGATCCGGCGGGGCTGTTCCGGGTTGGGCCGGATCGCTCCATTGGCCATGAAATGCTTGGGGTCGTGGTGCCATTGGCGGGGGTCGAAGATGGCCTTCATCGTATCTGCTCCTTGGCCTTTGGGGCGGCCTCTTGCGGGGTCGCTTCATGCGGGGCGGCGTCTCTGGCCGGTTTTGGTGTCACTGCCATCAAATCGCCGTCCTGTCAGCGCCCTTGAGGCCCAGCATCTGCCGGGCGTCACCGGGGCTGGCCACCTCGCGGCCCAGCGCTTCGACGATCCGGCGGATCTTGTCGACCTGTGCCGCATTGCCGGGCGCCAATTGCCCGCGCGCGATCATCAGGTTGTCTTCCAGCCCGACGCGCACATGCCCGCCCATGGCGGCGGCCATGGTCGCCATCGGCAGCTGGTGCCGCCCGGCGGCCAGCACCGAGAACATGTAACCGTCGCCGAACAGCTTGTCGGCGATGGTCTTCATGTGGGTCAGGTTCTCGGGGTCGGGGCCGATGCCGCCGAGGACGCCAAAGACGAACTGGATGAAGAACGGTGGCGCCACAAGCCCGCGATCGGCGAAATGCCGCAGCATGTAGAGATGGCCGACGTCGTAGCATTCGAATTCGAACCGCGCGCCGCGCTCCTGGCCCAATTGGCGCAGGATGCCGGCGATGTCGCGCGGGGTGTTCTTGAACACCAGATCGTCAGAGGTTTCGAGGAACGGTTTTTCCCAGTCGTGTTGCCACTCCGTGACGCGCTCCGCCGCCGGGTAGAGGGCAAAGTTCATCGATCCCATGTTGAGGCTGCACATTTCGGGCTCGGCCCGGATCGGCGCCGCCAGCCGTTCGTCCAGTGTCATCGTGGCGCTGCCGCCGGTGGTGATGTTGAGCACCGCGCCGCTGGCCTGTTTGATCCGCGGCAGGAAAGCCATGAAATGCGCCGGATCGGACGAGGGGCGGCCGGTTTCGGGATCGCGGGCGTGCAGGTGCAGGATCGCCGCGCCGGCCTCGGCGGCCGCGATCGACTGGCGGGCGATCTCTTCTGCCGTCACCGGCAGATGTGGCGACATCGACGGCGTGTGGATCGATCCGGTGATGGCGCAGGTGATGAGGATCCTGGACATCTCACTGCGCCTCCATCGCCGGGGCGATCTCTTGCGTGAGCTGGGCCAGCGCCCCATCCAGACCGTCGATCAGCTCATCGATATGGCCGCCGTTCAGGATCAGCGGCGGGCAGACAAGCACGTGATCGCCCTCGAGCCCGTCACGGGTGCGGCGCGAATAGACGATCAGCCCGCGGTCGTAGGCGATGTCGACAAAGCGTTGATGGGCGTTCAGATGTTTCGGCAGGGGGGCCTTGGTGGCGCGGTCCGACATGAATTCGAAGGCGGTGAGCAGGCCCTTGCCGCGCACGTCGCCGATGATCTCGTGGCGCTGCATCAGCCCGCCAAGCCGCGCCAACAGGATTTCGCCCATGGCGGCGGCATTGGCGCAGAGGTCCTGCCGGTCGATCTCCTCCATCACCGCCAGCCCGGCGGCGCAGGCCAGCGGATTGCCGGCATAGGTGAAGCCATGGGCAAAGCCGCCGGCATCCAGCACCGGCTCGACCAGACGCCGATCGGCCACCATCGCCCCGAGCGGCGCATAGCCCGAGCCCAGCCCCTTGGACATGACCAAGATATCCGGCCGCAGGCCCCAGTGATCGCCGCCGAGAAAGGCGCCGGTGCGCCCGGCGCCGGTCATCACCTCGTCGGCGATCAGCAGCACCCCGAAGCGGTCGCAGATCGCCCGTACCCGCTCGAGATAGCCCGGCGGCGGCACCAGCGCCCCGGTCGAGGCGCCGCCGATCGGTTCGAGGATGAAGCCCAGCACGCTTTCCGGCCCCTCGGCCTCGATCCGGGCCTCGAGCATGTCGGCATAATGCTGTCCGGTCTCGCGGGCGGTCGGGTCGAACCCCTCGAGATAGGCGCGCGGCGCCGGGATCATCGGCATTTGTTGCATCATCGGCGCGAAGGGCTCGGTCAGCGGCGCATAGCCGGTGACCGCCAGCGCGCCCAGGGTACAGCCGTGATAGGAGGGGCGGCGCGAGATCACCTTCCAGCGCCGCGGCGCGCCCCGGGCAAGCGCATGTTGCCGCGCCAGTTTCAGCGCGCTTTCCACCGCCTCGGAGCCGCCCGAGACAAAGAACACCCGGTCCAGCCCCTCGGGCATCTTGCCGGCCAGCCGGCGGGCCAGTGTCTCGGAGGCTTCGGTTTCGAAATGCAGGCGGTAGCCGAAGGTCGATTTCTCCATCTGCCGCCGCATCGCGGCCAGCACGTTCTCGTTGGAATGGCCGATGTTGCAGACCATGGCACCGGAAGAGCCATCAAGGTAGCGGCGGCCGTTCTTGTCCCACATATAGACGCCGCGCGCCTGGTCCAGCACCGGCTTGCGGCCGCGGCCCTGGTAGAAGAGATTGCTCATGTCATGCCCCCGGCAGCCCGGCGCAGTCCCTCGGGCGGAAGGCGGCGGTGACCTGGGTGCCTTTGGCAAAGGGGTGGCCGTCGATCATGTTGATCGCCTGCAACTGCCGGTCGCCGGCGCGGATGAAATAGCGCACGGTCTGGCCCTGGTAATCCACGGTTTCCACCACGGCCGGGGCGGTCACCATGCCTGGCGCCTCGGCATCCTCGGCCAGCAACAGAAGCTTTTCTGCGCGCAGCACCAGCTTGGCCGGGCCGGGGCGCACCTCGGGGGCCTTGTCGACCGGCACCGGCACGGCGCCAAAGACCGGCACGTCGAGCTGCACGGCATCGCGCCCGGTGTCGGTGCAACGGCTTTCGAGGATGTTGGAGGCGCCGAGGAAATTGGCGACGAACTCGCTGGCCGGGCGGTTGTAGACCTCTTCCGGGGTGCCGACCTGTTCGACCCGTCCGGCGCTCATCACGACGATCCGGTCGGACATCGCCAGAGCCTCGGACTGGTCATGGGTGACAAACACCGTGGTCACGCCGATCTTGTCCTGGATGCGCTTGAGCTCGACGCGCATGTCCTCGCGCAGGTTGGCATCAAGCGCCGAGAGCGGCTCGTCGAGCAACAGCACATCGGGTTCGATGACGATGGCGCGGGCCAGGGCAATGCGCTGCTGCTGGCCGCCGGAAAGTTCGCGCGGATAGCGCCCGCCGACATCCGGCAGCTGCACCAGATCGAGCGCCGCCTGCACCCGGCCGGCGATCTCGGATTTCGGCACATCGCGGTATTTCAGGCCAAAGGCGACGTTGTCGGCCACGCTCTTGTGCGGAAAGAGCGCATAGTTCTGGAACACGATCCCGAGGTTGCGCTTGTGGATCGGCACGTCATTCACCCGCCGCCCGCCAATCAGGATCTCGCCTTCGGTCGGATCGAGCAATCCGGCGATCATCCGCAGATTGGTGGTCTTGCCACAGCCCGACGGGCCCAGAAGCGTCAGGAAGGTGCCTTCGGGGATCTCGAGGCTGGTGGGGTGTACGGCGGTAAAGCTGCCGAACCGCTTGACGATATTGTCGAGGACGACGGAACTCACGGGGAATGTCTCCGGTCAGGGCCCCCTCCGGCAACCGGAGGGGGCGGAGGTGTCAGTAGCCCTTCTGCACGCGGCCGAAGGTTTTCGACCAATCGGCCTCGCGGCCGTTCCAATAGGCCGGATCGGCAAAGGTCAGCCCGTCGAGCGTGCCCGAGGGATCGAAGGCCGGCAGGGTCGGTATCTTGGCTCCGAGGTCGATCTGTTGCGGGTCGAGCGCCGGCGGGTAGTTCTGGCCCTCGGCCACGGCGATCGCGGTCTCCGGTGCCAGCATGAAGTTCAGCAGCTCCTCGCAGGCCTCCATCGGCGACCCCTTGATGACGAACATGCATTCCTGCCAGCCAAAGCCATTGGGCGGATCCATGTAGCCGATGTCATGGCCCTGTTCCTGCAAGGCAAAGATCCGGCCCGACCAGCCTTCGGTGACATGGATTTCCTCTTCTGCCAGCAGGCTCATCAGCTCGGCGCCCGAGTTCCAGTACTTCAGCGCCAGGTCGCGGTGCTGGCGCACGGCATCCCAGGCGGCCTCTTCGTCGGTGATGCCGTTGGGATCCTGGTCGGTTTGCAGCGCCGCGTACCACATCCGCGTGCGCCAGTCGGACCAGCCGCCGATCTTGCCCTTGTGGGCTTCGTCGATGAGGATGCGCGCGCCTTTCTCCTGCATCTCCGCGTCCGAGATATAGGCCCGGTTGTAGGCCAGCCCGGTGGTGCCGTAGTCGTAGGGCACACAGCTCAGCGTGCCGTTGGTCACCTTGCGGAACACCTCGGTCAGCTTGGGAATGACGAATTTCAGGTTGGGAATGTTGTCTTCGTTCAACTCGCTGCTGAGGCCGAGGTTGTGATAGCGCGCGTAATCGAACACGCCCGAGAGATGGGCGATGTTGAATTCGCCGGGCTGGCTGGCCTTGATCCGCGACAGGTATTCGTCGGCGCCGCCAAAGGTGCCATCGACCACCTCGATGCCGGTCTTGGCGGTAAAGGGGTCAAAGGCGTTTTCGCGCAGTGCCTCGGAGACCACGCCGCCCCAGCCGTCAAAGCGCACCTGGCTTACGGTCTGTGCCAGCGCGCGGTAGGGCGTCACCAGCCCGTAGGCCGCGCCGGCCGCGCCGAGCAGGCCGAGGAACTGGCGGCGCTCCAGCCCGCCGTTCATGTAGCGTTCGCGCAGCCGTTCGTATCGGGTTGTGTTGTCGATCTTTCGGGTCATTGTCGTCTCCTTGTCGGGTGAATGGGTGCAGGCGGTTCTCAGGTGCCGCTCTTGCGGGCGAGATGTCGGGCGATCGCCGCCCCGAGCAGGGGCAGGCCGACCGTCATGACAATCATCACGGTGCCAAGCGCGTTGATCTCGGGGCTGATCGAATTGCGCAGCATGGCGAAAATCTGGGTCGGCACGGTCTCGACGCCGCCGGGTTTCCAGAACAGCGTGCCGGTGATGTCGTCGAAACTGATGGTGAAGGCAAAGAGCGCCCCGGCCAGCACCGCTGGCAGCATCAGCGGCAGGGTGATCTGAAAGAAGGCCTGCACCGGGCTGGCGCCCAGGCTCATCGCCGCTTCCTCGACGTCGCGGCGGATGGCGATCAACCGCGCCTGCACCACCAGGATCACGAAGGGCAGGGTAAAGATCACATGGCCGAAGAGCAGCAGGGCAAAGCTCTTGTGCAGGCCGAGAAAGTTGAGGAACAGCAGCAGCGCCACCGCCAGCACGACCTCGGGCACCAGGATCGGCGCGATCAGCAGGGTCGAGATCGCATTGGCGCCCGGCACCCGGTAGCGCACCAGGGCGAGGCTGGCCAGCACCCCGAGCGTGGTCGAGATCGCCGCCGTCAGCAGGCCCAGAACGATCGAGGTGCGAAAGGCGCGCATGATGGCGTCGTTCTGCGCCAGCTCGACGAACCAGCGCAGGGAAAACCCGGTCATCGGGAAGGCACCGAACTGGCTGGCGTTGAAGCTCAGCAGCACCACCACCGCAACCGGCAGGAACATGAAGCCATAGACCAGCACGGTCCAGAGTCGGATCGCCTGCCATCCCCAGCGCATCAGCCCAGCCCCTTCATCAACTGCGCCATGCCGAGATAGCGGTTGTAGATCATCACCAGCACGCCGAGCACCACCAGAAGCATCAGGCTCAGCGCCGAGCCGAGCGGCCAGTTGAGCTGGGTGATGATCGCCTCGAAGACCAGGTTGGCAAACATCGCGTCGCGCGGCCCGCCCAGCACCAGCGGCGTGATATAGGTGCCGGCGCCCAGCACGAAACACAGCAGCCCGCCGGCGGCGAGGCCGGGCAGAGACAGCGGCAGCGTGACTTGCAGGAACGCCTGCCATCGCGTGGCGCCCAGAGAATTGGCGGCATCCTCGAGATTGGTGTCGATGCCGTCGAGCGAGACAAAGACATTGAGCACCATGAAGGGCAGCAGGAAATGCACCAGCCCGAGGATCACGGTCGCCTCGTTGTAGAGCATGTTCAATGGCTCGCTGATGACCCCGATGCCCAGTAGCAGTGTGTTGAGCGCGCCGGAGACGCCGAGGATGTTGATCCAGCTCATCGTGCGGATGATGTAGCTGATCCAGAACGGCAGCATCAGCAGCAACAGCAGGATCATCTTGTTGCCGCGCGAGCGGGCAATGAAATAGGCCGCCGGATAGCCCATCAGCGCACAGACCAGCGTTGTGATGGCGGCAATCCGCAGGGTCGAGATCAGGATGTCGCGATAAAACCGGTCGGTCAGCGCCTCGCGCCAGTTGTCGAGGTGGAAGCCGGGCAGATCCGCACCGGTCGCGCTGCGCAGCCAGAAACTGTAGACCACGATAAAGACCAGCGGCACGAAAAGCAGCAGGGTCACCGCGCTGAGGGCAGGGGCCAGTAGGATCCAGGGTTGGCGTGCCTCACGGGCTTCGACGGACATCCGCTCTCTCGTGTGATGAAACTTGCGCAAAGCATGCGAAGCGGGCAATCATAGATCAAATAGATAATCGGAATTTTCAATATAGATGAAATCTATGATCCCGCCTGATCGGCCCGACGCCCCCGACAACGATCCGCATTTCGAACCCGAGCGCATTGCCCGCGAGCTTGACTGGAACCTGCTGCGCACCTTCGTGGTGCTGGCCGACAGCCGGTCTGTCACCGAGGCGGCGCAACGCCTGCGGCTCAAGCAGCCGTCGGTTTCGGCGGCGCTGCGGCGGCTCGAAGAGCGGTTGGGTCGCAAGCTGGTCGACCGGTCGCCGGGGCATTTCGCCCTGACCGATGCCGGCCGTCTGCTCTATCGCGAGGCGGTCGAGATCAACGGATCGGTGCTGCGGCTCTCGACGCTGGTGCGCGAACTGACCGACGAGGTGCAGGGCCATGTGAAGATCTGCGCCGCAAGCCATGTGGTCTGCCCGCTGCTCGATCAGGCGCTGGCCGAATTTCATCGCGCCCATCCGCGCGCCAGCCTGTCGATCGAGGTGCATTCCAGCGCCGATGCGATCGCCGAGGTGATGGCCAAGCGCGCCTCCTTTGCGGTCTGCCTGGTGCGCGATCACAATCCGCGGCTGGAGTACCGCCGGCTCTACCGCGAATTCTTCGGGCTGTTCTGCGGCCCGGCGCATCCGCTGTTCGGGCGCGACGATCTTAGCCTCGCCGATCTCGCCGGGCATGCCTCGGTCAGCTTCGAGACCGACCGGCTTCAGGACGTGCTGCGGCCGGTCACGCTGATGCGCGCCCAGGCCGAGCTGGGCCAGCGCATCACCGGCATCTCGTCGCATCTCGAAGAGGTGCGGCGAATGATCATCGCCGGCCTCGGCATCGGGCCGCTGCCGGTGCATGTGGCGGCGCGCGATGTGCGCGACGGGCTGCTCTGGCAATTGCCGCCCTACAGCGATCTGCCGGCGATCGACGTGCATGTTGTCTGGAACAGCCGGGCGGTCAAGAACCGCGCCGAAGACCTGTTGTTGCACGGCATCCTCGACGCCATCGAGGCCACGCCGATGGAGGCGCGCACCTACCGTTGACCGGTCTCAGCCACCGGACGGGCAGCCCATTCGGCCATGCCCGGGATCAAGCAATTGATTCGCCCGGGCCGCCAACCCGGAAAAGCCTTCCGCAATGCAGCGAGGCCACCTGTGGAACGCGCCGTTACACAGCGCGAACGGAAGCGTAACGCAACTTTACACTCTTGCGGCGCGCGGCCCGAAAATGCCGCGAATTCCGCCCGCCGCGCCCGAAAACATTGCGTCACCCAGTTGCTGGGCTAGCCTGTTCGCCACTCAAGACCATCGGCCATCCGGGGAGGGGAGACGATGCGCGACAGACCTTTGGCCCAGGAGCAGTCCGGGGGCCCCGGAGACGTGCGGCCTTGGCCCGGCCCTTTGCCCGCCGAAGGCCGGGGGATGCCATGACAGATCGGCTGCGCGACATCGACGCCATCCTCCGCGACCGCCTGGCAGCCACGCAGGCGATTGCGGAGGCCAATACCGAACAGATGCGGCTGAACCAAAAGGCGAGCGGCATGATGGTGCTCGAAATGAAAGACGCCCGCGACGGCGTGACCGACAGCGAGCACGAAGCGGCCATGGCGCGCAACGCGGCCGCGCTGGATGACAATCTCCACAGGATCACCCGGTTGGAACAGGCGCTCTCGTCGCTCGACGAAGAGCTGGCTGCCGCCGTCAGGAAGGACAGTTGAATGACCGAACACAAACCGCCGCAAGCGATGACGCTTTTCGATCTGATCGCCCGCACATGGGCGCTGAAAACCGAGGTCAGAGGCCTGGCCTTCAACGCCAGCGGCAGCGCGCTCTCGGCGCTGCTGGCGGATGGCCGGCTGGCCTTCGTTTCGGTCAAGGACGCCGAAAGCCCGGACAGCCGGGTGCGGGTCGAGGCCGATACCGGACGGGCCAACATCCGCCCGAGAACCAAGCCGCTGCCGCCGCCGGTGATCACCGAGGTGCCGGTCGCGCGGCTGGAGGTCCGGCCCGGCCGCCTGGGCGATCAGGGGCTTGCCTTTGCCCATGCCGAAACCGGCCTGTTGTGGCGCGCCACCGCCCGTGGCCAGGTGCTGGCGATGAACGCCGCCCCGCGTTTGGCGCCGACGGCGCTGGCGGCGCTGCCGCGGGCCGGCCTGCTGGCGGCGGGTTTCGGCAGCCGGCTGTCGCTTCTGGCCGAGGCGGGCGGCGCCGAGATCGCCTGTCTCGAACTGCCGCATGCGGTCGCGCGGATTGCAGTTTCGGCCGATGAAACCCGGCTTGCCTGCTGGGGCGACGGGCAGGTGAGCCTTGTGGGAGTCAAAGAGCCGGCGCTTGGCTCGACGATTGCCTGTGCCGGCGATCTGCTCGAACTGACGTGGTCGCCCTGCGGGCGCTGGCTGCTGGGCGGTTGCCGCGACAAGGCGCTGCTGCTGGTCGATGTCGCGGCCGGCACGGCCGACCGCATCGTCGATTTTCCGGCGCCGGTGCACAATGTGGCTGTCAGCCCGGCGGCCGATGCGATGGTCGCCTCCGGGGCCTTTCGCGTTGTCGGCTGGCGCTTGCCCGATCTGCCGTTCGGCACCCACGACGGCACGCCGATCGAGACCGGCAAGCCGGGGCTGACGCTGGTGGACCGGATCGCCGTGCACCCCAGCCGCGATCTCTGCGCGGTGGGATATGGCACCGGGCTGGTGATGCTCTGCCGCATCGGCCATGGCGACGAGATGCTGGTGCGCGAGGGCACTGGCGATGCGGTGACCGCGCTGGCCTGGTCCGACGATGGCGCGCATCTTGCCATTGGCGGCACCGACGGCGGGCTGTCGATCGCGACATTTCCGAACAACATGTTCAAGTAAGACGAAACTTCAGGGAGGGAGACCCATGACACAAGCGCTGACCACGGAAGAGCAAAGCAAGGACCGCTACTTTCAGCAACTGGCCAAGGTGGCCGAGGAAATGGTCGAGGACCACGGCAAGGATTTTGCCGCCGGCGCGCTGGTTCTGGCGGCGCGCTGGGTGGCGGAGAACCGCCTCGGCACGCCGCAGGACGTCAAGCACTAGTGACGTTTCGCCGTCTGCCGGGGGGCGGTGGGCGGCGCCGAAAGACTCTGGATCTGATTGACGAGAATGTCGCAGAGCGGCGCGGCCAGGGCGGCCAGCGGGCTGGGCTGCGTCTCGTCGCGGGCCGCCGCTTTCAGCGCCCGGGTCAGGGCGGGTTCGACCAATTGCGCAAAGGCGCAGAGCTCATGCATGCGGAAGGTAGCAAAATGCAGCGAGTCGCCGTTCAGCAGAACATGGTCCTGCGGCCGGGCGGGCACGCCGGTGGACAGCGCATTGCTGTGTACCGCCGCCCCCAGCGTCGTCAGCACCGATTTGCGCCACTTGGCATAGTCGGTGTCGGCGGAATGATCGATGCCCACGGCATAAAGCCGTTCCGAGATGCTGCGAAAGGCGCGGCCGCCGGCGATATGGCGCCGCCAGAAGTCGCTGGCCTCTTCGGCGGTGCGGCAGGCGGCAAAGCGCGCCGCCAGTTTGCGGCGGATCAGGATCACCAGCGCCATGTCGACATCTTCCGAGATCGCGCGCGCGATCTGCATCGCCGGCATCGGCAGGTCGGTCAGCGCCAGCAGGCGCAGCGCCGCCAGCTGTTCGGTCAGCCGCGCCGAGATCGCCGCCAGCCCGTGCCATTGCGCCGGGCTCAGCCCCGGCGTGCCCTGCTGTCGCCCGGCATTGGCAGCACCATGCAAGGCCCGCACCCAGATCACGGATTGATCGAACAGGAACACGAGATCCACATCGGTGCTGCTGGCCGAGGTCTCGACGCGGGGCAGTGCGCGAAAGCCCTGAAGGCTGCGGATGGCCAGGCGCCAATGGCTGTCGAAATCGAGGCCGGCGGCCGACCAGAGCTGGGTAATCCGCGCCAGAAGCTGCGGCGACAAACCGGGATAGGACAATTCGGGCGCGGCGCCGTCAAGCGGCACGATACCGCCGATCGGGGGGTGTTGGCTCATCTCGCAGCGGTCCCTGAGGTTCGTTCACAGAGGATAGCCGGGCCGGGCGGCGCAGGGCCAGTGTTTTGTCGGGAGGCGGGCACATGAGGCCGGGTCTGCACCTGCGCGCACGGCAAAGCCAGGTATTCCGGCTGGGCCAGGTGGTGCGGCTGTTGCAGATGTCGGCGGCCGAGCTTGACGCCCATCTGGCCGAGGCGGCTCGCGACAATCCGATGCTGGTGCTGCGGCCACGACCGCTGGCGCCCGGGGCCACCGATGTGCTTGAAATGGCGGCGGTGGCGGAGGCCAACAGTCTTTATGACCACGTTTTCCGTGAGCTTACCGGGCTGATCGGGCAGGGCGGGCTGATGGCCCGGGTGATCACCGCGCTGGTCGCCGAGCTGGAGCCGTCGGGCTGGCTCGGGCGCGGGGTCGACGAGATTGCCGAGGGGCTGGGGCTGGGACAGGATCTGATCGCCGCGGCGCTGCGGCTGGTGCAGAAACGGGTCGAGCCGGCGGGATTGTTCGCGCGGGACTTGCAGGAATGTCTGCGGCTTCAACTCGAAGAGCGCGACAGGATGAGCGCGGCCATGCGGCTGGTGCTGTCCCATCTTCCGGTGCTCGAAACCGGCGGCCCGGCAGGTCTGGTGGCGGCCACCGGGCTGGCGGCAGAGACGGTGCAGGCCTGCCTCGCGGAGCTGCGGCAGCTCGATCCCAAGCCGGGCAGTGGCTTTTCCAGCGATCCGACGCTGATGCGTGAACCCGATGTCCGGCTGACCCCCACAGGCGATGGCTGGGAGATCGAATTCCTGTCGTCCTTGCAAGAGGATGTCGCCATCTCCGGTGTGCCGCGCGGCACCGGCGCCGAGACGCGGGCGGCGCTGGCCCGGGCGCGGGCGCTGAAACAGGCGCTGGCGATCCGCCGTTCGGCCCTGCGGCAGGTGGTGGGCGAGATCGTCGCGCGCCAGGGCGCCTTCTTCCGCGACGGGCCGGCGGCGCTGGCACCGATGACCATGTCCGAGATCGCGGCGGAGACCGGGTTTCATCTCAGCACCGTCAGCCGGGTGTTGAACGGCCTTCTGATCGAGGGTCCGAACGGGATCACCGCCGCACGGACGCTGTTCGGCGGCGCGGCTTCGGCGGCGGCGACACAGTCGAAACCGGCGGTGCAGGCACGGCTTCGCGCCTTGCTGGCGGGCGAGAATCCGAGACAGCCACTGTCCGACCGGCGGCTGACGGCGCTGCTGGAAGGCGAAGGCATCGCGATCTCGCGGCGGGTGGTGGCGAATTACCGGCGGGAGATCGGGGTTCCGGCAGCCGCAAAACGCCGGCTGCGGGCCTGATCTCCACCTCTCATTCCCTCCCGAGACCGAACACAGAACGGCGTCCGGCTCACCCGGGCGCCGTTTCGTGTTGCATACCTGACCGGGCCGCCGCTGACGGGTGTAACGCGGTGTAATGTCGCGGCTGAAACAGGGTGTAACGTTCTGCGACACTCTGGCCCTTTTCGGCGCGTCACGACCGTAGGCCCGAAAACCTGCGCAAGAAATTTCATCAAAAATAAACGTTCTATATCAGCGTATTAGCGAAAAAATACCGCGCGACTTTTACAAAGCCCGAATTCTGGAACCGGTCTTGCCACAAGTAGGGCACAAGCCGCGGCGTCCACCGGACGGGCGGCAGCAAGAACGAAGGACGGGAGCGCGATCTCCACAACCTTTGCCGAGAACCGGCGCCCCCGGGCGCGCAAACGAAACGGCAAAAGCCGCCAACAGGCCGGGCACCCGGCCGCAGAGCTGTAAGGAGGCTCATGGCATGACTTTGACGCTTAACAAGATCACGTCGCAACGTGGTATCTCGGTTGGGGAGGCCACCAAGAAGATCTCCGATCTCGGATGGAATCCGTCTTACGTGCAGGAGGCCAGCACCTTCCCGACGGATTACAAGATCACCAAGGCCCCGCGCGACCCGATGAAGCAGGTCCTGCGCTCCTACTTCCCGATGGAAGAGGAAAAGGACAACCGGGTCTATGGCGCGCTGGATGCCGCCCTGCGCGGTGACATGTTCCGCAATGTCGAACCCCGCTGGATCGAGTGGATGAAGCTCTTTCTGGCGATCATCCCGTTCCCCGAGATCTCGGCCGCGCGCTCGATGGCCATGGTGGCGCGCCTGTCGCCGGGCGAGGACCTGCGCACCGGCTTCACCATGCAGATGGTCGATGAATTCCGCCACTCCACGATTCAGATGAACCTGAAGAAGTGGTACATGGAGAACTACATCGATCCGGCCGGTTTCGACATCACCGAAGAGGCCTTCGGCAAGTGCTACGCCACCACCATCGGCCGGCAGTTCGGCGAGGGGTTCATCACCGGCGACACCATGACCGCCGCCTGCATGTATCTGACCGTCGTGGCCGAGACCGCCTTTACCAACACGCTCTTCGTGGCGATGCCGTCGGAAGCGGCGCGCAATGGCGACTATGCGCTGCCCACGGTGTTCCTCTCGGTCCAGTCGGACGAGAGCCGCCACATCGGCAACGGGCATTCGCTGCTGATGGCGGCGCTGAAGGAGCCCGAGAACCACCTTCTGCTGGAACGCGACCTGAAATACGCCTTCTGGCAGAACCATGCCATCGTCGACGCCGCCATCGGCACGTTCATCGAATACGGCACCACCAACCGCGACAAGGAAAAGGAATCCTACGCCGAGATGTGGCACCGCTGGATCTTCGAGGATTACTACCGGACCTACATGCTGCCGCTCGAGAAATACGGCGTGAAGGTGCACCACGACGACGTTCAGGAAGCCTGGAAGCGGATCACCGAAAAGAACTACGTCCACAAGGTCGCACAGTTCTTTGCCGTCGGCTGGCCGGTCAACTTCTGGCGGATCGAGGCCCAGACCGAGAAGGACTTCGAGTGGTTCGAGCACAAGTACCCGGGCTGGTACGCCGAGTTCGGCGAGTTCTGGAAATGGTACGCCAAGCTGTCGAAGCCGGGCGAGACCGTCGTCACCTTCAATCAGGACACCGGCTATGTCTATCCGCACCGCTGCTGGTCCTGCCTCGTGCCCTGCCTGATCCGCGAGGACATGGTGGTCGACGAGATCGACGGCGAGCTGCACACCTTTGCCCATGAGCTGGACCGCTGGACCGCGGTCGAGGCCTTTTCTGATGAATTCCAGGGCCGGCCGACCCCGGCAATGGGCAAGTTCTCGGGCAAGCGCGAATGGGAAAGCGTCTATGACGGCTGGGATCTCGCGGATGCGATCAAGGACCTCAACTTCGTCCGCGACGACGGCGAGACCCTGACCGCCCAGCCGCACCTGCGCTTCGACAACAAGGACATGTGGAAGCTCGAGCATGTGCGCGGCCACACCCTGCGTTCGCCGCTGAACATGCTGCGCAACATGAACGAGGCCGACCGCGCGGCGCATATCGCCGAATACCAGGCCGGCTTCACCATCAACCCCTGCAACTGATCGCAGACCGCGGGGGCCGCATCCGGCCCCCGCACCCCGAGGCGTCAGACGGCGCGTCGATGAAAGGGAGGACACGATGACGGACACGTATAACGTCCGATTGGAACCGGTCGGTGTGGAATTCGAGGTCGAAGACGGCGAATACATCCTCGACGCCGCGTTCCGCCAGGGCATTGCCCTGCCGCACGGCTGCAAGGAGGGCCAATGCTCGGCCTGCAAATGCGTCCAGCTCGACGGCGAGAGCGAGATGGAGAATTATTCCACATTCGCGCTGAACGACATGGAAAAGGACGGCGGCCATATCCTGATGTGCCGGTCGCTGGCGTTCAGCGATCTCGAGATCGAACTTCTCAACTATGATGAGGAGGTGCTGTCGAAATCCATTCCGGTCAAGCAATACTCCGGCAAGATCGTCGACTTCCAGAAACTCACCCATGACATTCGCGGGGTTCAAATCGAACTGGATGCGCCTTTGAAATTCTGGGCGGGCCAATATGTCGACATCACGGTCAAAACCGAAGCGGGGGAGGAGATTACACGCTCGTTCTCCATGGCAAATCCGCCGAGCGAAACCCAGAAACTCGGCTTCATCATCAAAAAATACCCCGACGGACGGTTCAGCAACGAGCTTGACGACGGCGGCATCAAAGCCGGCGCCGACGTCCGCGTCGAAGGCCCCTACGGAATGTGCTTCCGACGCGAGGACCGACAGGGACCGGTGATCCTGGTGGGCGCGGGCTCGGGCATGTCACCGGTCTGGTCGATCCTGAACGACCACATCGCCAGCGGCGAGGACCGCCCGGTCTATTTCTACTATGGCGCCCGCTCGCAAAGCGACCTGTTCAAGCTCGACGAGATCGCCGCGCTGACCGCCGCGCATCCAACCGTCGAGTTCATCCCGGTGCTGAGCCACGAGGACGAGGCCAACGGATGGGAGGGCGCGCGCGGCTTCGTGCATGAATACGTCGACAGCCATCTCAAGGAGCTGGGGATCGACGGCGCGGGCGATGTCTATGCCTGCGGCCCGCCGCCGATGATCGACGCGCTGACCCCGGTGCTCTTCATGCACGACTTCGACACCGATCGCATCTTCTACGACAAGTTCACCCCCACTTCCGGTTCTTCGACCCATTGAGACGGGTCGAACGCTAGTGACGTGAACACAACACAAGGGAGGCTACCATGGTAGCAACATCAAGTTCTGTCGGATCCGGCGCTGCCGGCGCGGCGCAATTCGCCGGCTCGAAAAGCCGCAAATACAACTACTTCGAGCCGCGCGGCAAGCGGGCGACGCATTATGAGGACGTCACCGTCGACGTGCAGCCCGATCCCGAGCGCTACCTGATCCAGAACTGGATCATCGAATTCGAGGGCGGCAAGGGCGGCGGCGCCTATCGGAAGGACAACACCGCCGCGCTGTCGTCGAACTGGCACGCCTTTCGTGCCCCGGATCAGGAATGGGAACGCACCCATTACCAGCGCCAGTCCAAGATCGAGACCATGGTGCAGAACGTCATCGCCAATGCCCGCAAGGCCGGCGCGCACAAGGCTTTTGACAAGGCTTGGCAGATGATCCTGCAAAAGCACCTGGGCGCTTGGAAACACGCGGAATTCGGCCTTGGCACCTCGCTCATGCAGGCGCAGCGCTATGGCTACACCCAGATGATCAACAATGCCACGCTGACCAATTCGTCTTACAAGATGCGCCTGAGCCAGGACATCACGCTCTATCTGGCCGAAATCGGCATGGACATCGACGGCTGGTCGGACGAACTGGGCAAGCAGGCCTGGCTGGAGGACCCGATCTGGCAGCCCTGCCGCGAGGCGATCGAGACGATCATGGGCTCCGAGGATTACCTCGAGCAGTATTTCGCCATCAACATCGTGTTCGAGCCGATGGTGGGCGAGCTGGTCCGCTCGGGCTTCTTCATGCAGGCGGCGGCGGCCAACAATGATTTCATCACCCCGCCGGTGATTTCGGCCGCCGAGGCGGATTTCGAGCGCAATCTCGCCAATACCGTCGATCTGATCTACCTGCTGGCGCATGACGAAGAGCACGGGCCGCACAACCGCGCGCTCTTCAAGTCCTGGCTCGCGAAACATGGCGCCCTGGCCGAAAAGGCCGCCGCCGCATTGCAGCCGATCTGGTCGCAGCCGCATTCCAAGCCGGTGTCCTTCGAAGACGTGAAAGCGGTCTCGAAAGAGCGCCTCGATCACATCGTCGCCGAGCTGGGGCTCGAGTAACCTTCTGAAAGGAAAAGAGATATGTCTACCGTAGCGCGCAATGCGTCGAACCAGAACATCTTCAAATCGATGAAGGACATCGATCTGACCTCGCGCGAAGTCTCGCATCAATGCGGCGTCACCATGAACGACAGCGTCGAGGCCCGCGCCATCGCCGAATTCATGGAGGAGAACGACCCCAGAGTGACGATCACCTACAACCCGGCGACCATCCGCATCGACGGCGAGGGCAAGCTGATCTTCAAGATGGACGAGATCACCGAATACCTCGGTCGCGAGATGACCGCCGAGACCTTCGAGGTCAATACCTCCACCCACTACGGGCGGATGGTGCGCGTCGACGACGACACCGTGATCCTGTTCGGCGACATGAACGAGGTTATGGAATACATCTGATCGCCGCGTTTCGCGGATGACCGGCTCCGGGGTCCGGCACCCCGACCCCGGAGCCGACAGCAAACTCAGCCACACGCAAGGGAGGACACCATGTACACGACCAAGGACGGAAAAGAGATCTTCGTGCTCGACGGCCACACCCATTTCTGGGACGGCAGCCCCGAGAACCAGGCCAATGTGCACGGCAAGCAGTTCATCGAATGTTTCTACGCCTATCACACCAACCTCAGCCCGCCGGAACAGCTCTGGGAAAAGGCGAAGTTTGAGAAATACAGCGAAGACGACATCTATCGCGACCTGTTCGTCGACGGCCCCAATGACATGGCGATCATCCAGACCACGGTGCTGAGCGACTTCTACAAGAAGGGCTTCGGCTGTCTGGAACGTTCGAACGAGATGGCCAAGCGCCACCCCGAGCGCTTCATCGTCAACGGCAGCTTCGATCCGCGCGATGGCGAGAAGGCGCTGGAATACATCCATTACATGAAGGAGACCTACGATATCTCCGGCGTGAAGATGTACACCGCCGAGTGGAACGGTGACAGCAAGGGCTGGGCGCTGAACGATCCGGCTGCCTACAAATGCTTCGAGCTGTGTGACAAGCTGGGCATCAAGAACATCCACGTCCACAAGGGCCCGACGATCATCCCGCTGTCGAAGGATGCGTTCAGCGTCGATGACGTCGATTACGCCGCCACCGATTTCCAGAACCTGAACTGGATCGTCGAACATTGCGGTCTGCCCCGGCTCGACGATTTCTGCTGGATCGCCACGCAGGAAACCAATGTCTATGCCGGGCTTGCCGTGGCCATGCCCTTCATCCATTCCCGCCCGCGCTACTTCGGCGAGGTCATGGCCGAACTGCTCTGGTGGGTGGGCGAGGACAAGATCCTGTTTGGCTCGGACTATGCGATCTGGACGCCGAAATGGCTGGTCGATCAGTTCATGGACTATCAGATCCCCGATGACATCTCGGCCGAGCGCGGCGGCGTGCAGCTGACCGACGAAATCAAGGAGAAGATCCTCGGGCTCAACGCGGCGAAACTCTACGGCATCGATGTCGCCGCCAAGAAGGCCGAACTGGCCGGCGCCCCCGTGCAGATCGCGGCGGAGTAGGGGCATGCTGGTCGCCAATCTGAAAAAGGAACTGGAGCTCGAGGTCTGGGAGCGTCTTGATGGCGTGACCGACCCCGAGCTGGATGAACCGATCACCGACATGGGCTTTGTCGAAGCGGTCGAGGTGACGGATGCCAGAAAGGTGCGGGTGGCGTTTCGCCTTCCCACCTACTGGTGCTCGCCGAACTTCGCCTTTCTCATGGCCTTCGGCATCCGCCGCGAGGTGATGGCCTTGCCCTGGGTGGCCGAGGCCGAGGTGCTGCTCAACGATCACTGCTTCGGTGACAAGGTCAACGAAGGCGTCAACAGCGGCCGCGCGTTTACCGAGATCTTCGCAGAGTACTGCGACGGCGCGCGGCTGGACGAGGTGGTGGAAACCTTCCTCGCCAAGGCCTTCGACCGGCGCCAGGAGACGGTGCTCTTGGGGCTTCAGGCGCTGGGCCACGAACCGGCAGAGATCACCGCGATGACGCTCGGCGCGCTGCGCCGGGTGGCGTTCAGCGGTGAAGAGGAGCTGCGGCAATTGCCGCGTTACCTCGACCTGCTGCTGGCGCAGGGGCTGGCATCAGAGCCGCAGGACCTGGCCTTTCCCACCTGGGACGGTGACGAGATCGCGCCGCATGAGCTGCGCGCGCATCTGACCAAGCTGCGCAGCACCCGGATCAACATGGAGTTCAACGGCGCGCTTTGCCGGGGGCTTGCCAAGACGCGCTACAAGGAAGTCGAGATCGGGCCCGACGGGCCGCAGCTGATCGACTTCATCGCCGGGCGGGTGCCGCCCCGCGACGAGGGCGTGACGGCCACCTAAGCGGCCGGCATCACACGACAAAACAAGGGAGGACGCCCCGCATCCGCGGCGGCGAAGGAGGAAGATATGGCGAAACTCATGGTACACGGCAAGACCGCCCGCAACTGCCTGGCCCGCGGTGTCGCGCGGCTGGCGGCGGCGGTGGAACCCACCCTCGGGCCCAAGGGGCTCAACGCGATGGTCGACCGGCCGGTCGGTACGCCGCTGGTCACCCGCGACGGGGTCAGCATCGCCTGCGAGATCGAGCTGAACGACCGGTTCGAGAACATGGGCGCCCAGGTGGTGCGCGAAGTCTCGATGCAGACCAACGACGTCGCCGGCGACGGCACCACCACCGCCATCGTGCTGGCCAATGCGCTGATCCAGCGCGGCGTCGATCTGACCGACAATGGCGTCAAGCCGGTCGATCTCTGCAAGGGCATCGACCTTGCCGTCAACCGCGTGGTGGCGGCCATCGACGCCTCGTCGCGCGACTGCGACGATCACCCGGAATATCTCGAAGCGGTGGCGCGGGTGTCCTCGACCGACCCCAAGCTCGGCGAACTGGTGGCCGAGGCCTATCGCCGGGTCGGCCGCGACGGCGTGATTTCGGCCGATTTCGGCGTCACCATCGACACCACGATGGAGGTGGTCGAAGGCATGTCCTTCGAGCGCGGCTACATCTCGCACCACATGGTCACCGACCGCGAGACCATGGAAGCGGTGCTGCGCAACCCGCTGATCCTGATGACCGATCAGAAGATTCTCAAGCCCGAGCTGCTGGACCCCGCGATCGCGATTGCCGAAGAGGAGGGCAGGCCGCTCCTGATCATCGCCGAGGAGATCGCGCCCGAGGTGGTTGTGCGGCTGCTCGACACTGGCGGCGCCGGTAAGTTCCTGATCGTGCACCCGCCGGAATACGGCCATTGGCGCACCGCGATGATGGACGATCTGGCAATCCTCACCGGCGGCGAGGTGCTGGCCCGCGACCTCGGCAAGAAGATCGAGAATGTCACCCGCGCCCAACTGGGCGGCTGCGAGACCGTGCGCTGCCATGCCTCCGGCACCTCGATCCTGCGCGGCGAGGGCGATGCGGCTGCGATCACCGCAAGGCGAAATCAGGTGCAGCGCCAGCATGACAATGCCCCGCCCAATATCGACAAGGACAAGCTGCGCGAGCGGCTGTCGAAACTTACCGGCGGCAGCGCGATCATCTATGCCGGCGGCTTCACGCCGGTGGAGCAGAAGCGGACGATCCAGCTGATCGAGGATGCGCTCTGCGCGGTGCAGGCGGCGGCCGAGGATGGCGTGGTTGCCGGCGGCGGCACGGCCCTGGCGCAGATCGCCGATTGCCTCGATACGCTCGACGCGCTGGGCGACGTGGCCAAGGGCATCCAATTGGTGCGCTCGATCCTGACCGAGCCGTTGCGCCGCATCGCCCGCAATGCCGGGGCTGACGTCGCCGCGGTGGCGCAGGCGGTGGCCGAGGGCCCGGCGGGCCATGGCTATGACGCCGCGACCGGCAGCTTCGGCGACATGTACGCCGCCGGCATCATCGATCCGGCCCGCGTGCCGGCCTCGGCGCTGGTCAATGCGGCCTCGGTGGCGACGCTGATCCTGACCACGGAAACCCTGGTCGGCGATCTCGAAGAGGGCGAGGCCGATCCCACCGAAGGCCCGGCCCGCGGCGGCGGCGCCGAGCTGCTGGGCCGCGCCTGAGCGCTGGTGCTCCCCCGGGGCCGGCCCGACCGGCCCCGTTCAGACACAAGGAACAAGACCATGAAAGCAGCGAGACTCTACGAATACGACCCCGCGATGAACGTCGAACTGGCCATCGAGGAGGTCGCCGCACCGACCATCGCGGCGCCTGACGAGGTGATCGTCAAGGTCGGCGCCGCCGGCCTCTGCCGCACCGATCTGCATATCATCGAAGGTGTCTGGAAGGACATCATGGACACCGAAGGCAACCTTCTGCCCTATGTCATGGGCCATGAAAACGCCGGCTGGGTCGAGGACGTGGGCAGCAATGTCACCTCGGTCAAACCCGGTGACGCGGTGATCTGTCACCCGTTCAACGCCTGCGGCATCTGCCTGAGCTGCCGCTATGGCCACGACATGTACTGCGATCACGGCAAGTTTCCGGGGCTTGGCCTCGACGGCGGCTTTGCCGAGTATTTCAAGACCAACGAACGCTCGATCATCAAGCTGAACACCGGCATCACGCCGCTGGAGGTGGCGCCGATGGCCGATGCGGGCATCACCGCCTATCGCGCCGCCAAGAAGGCCGCCAAGCTGCTAAATCCCGGCGGTTACGTGCTGCTCCTGGGGATTGGCGGGCTCGGCCATATCGCACTTCAGGTGTTGAAACACACCTGTGGCGCGCGGGTCATCGCCGTCGACCGCGAACCGGCGGCGCAGGCGCTGGCCCGCGATTTGGGCGCAGACATCGTGCTGGATGGCGGGCCGAACCTGATTGAGGAGGTCAAGGATTTGACGGGCGGCGGTGCGCATGTGGCCATCGATTTCGTCGGCGAGCATGGCACCGAAAACCTCTGCTGGCGGCTGCTGCGCCAGGGTGGCGAGCTGATCATGGTGGGCTACGGTGGCGAGGTGCGGGTGCCGACGCTGGAACTGGTGGCCAATGAGATCAAGATCGGCGGCAGCCTCGTCGGCGATTTCGTCGAGCTGGTCGAGCTGATGGAGATGAACGCCGACGGCAAGGTCAGGATGCACCAGACCGAATACAAGCTGGCCAACATCAACCAGGCGATCACCGATTTCAAGGATCGCAAGTTCACCGGGCGGGGCGTGATCGTACCCTGATCACCCGCCCGGCTCCCCGAAGCGCCTTCTCGGGCGCTCCGCCCTGCGGTCGTTTGCCTTCCGTCACGGCCGCAGGGCCCAACGCTTCAACCGCCGAGGTGCGACATGGCCAAAGCCATTCATTCGATGATCCGCGTGCGTGACGCGGATCGCTCCGTGGCCTTCTACCGCGCGGCCTTTGGCCTCGAGGTGGCCGACCGGATCGAGTTCGACGATTTCACGCTGATCTATCTGTCGAACGACGAAACGCCGTTCGAGCTCGAGCTGACCGTCAACAAGGGCACCGAGGAGGCTTACGATCTGGGCACGGGTTACGGCCATCTCGCGTTCAGCGTCGCGGATGTGGCGGCCGAGCATGCGCGCTTTGCGGCAGAAGGGCTTGCCCCGCGCAAGCTGGTCGATTTCCGGCACGCGGGCCGGCGGCTGGCGCGCTTCTTCTTCGTCAAGGACCCCGATGGCTACGAGATCGAGGTCCTGCAACGCGCCGGGCGTTTCAAATGAGACACCGGCAAACCACCTGACAGACCGATGCCCGGCGGCCCCACCGGCCGCCGGGGCACTCCAAGATACGTAACAAGGGACAAGACCATGGATGGAAACGATTTGCGGCCGGTGGGCGGTTGCCCAGTGATGCACGGCACGACGAACCGGGCAGGGCGCAGCAACCGCGACTGGTGGCCGAACCAGCTCAACCTGTCGGTGCTGCACCAGCATCCGCCGGCGGCCGATCCGATGCCCGAGGGCTTTGACTATGCCGCGGCTTTCAAGGCGCTCGATCTCGATGCGGTGAAATCCGATCTGACCGCGCTGATGACCGACAGCAAGCAGTGGTGGCCGGCGGATTACGGCCACTACGGCCCGCTTTTCATCCGCATGGCCTGGCACAGCGCCGGCACCTACCGCACCGCCGACGGGCGCGGCGGCGCCTCGACCGGCAACCAGCGTTTTGCGCCTCTGAATTCCTGGCCCGACAACGGCAATCTCGACAAGGCCCGTCGACTGCTCTGGCCGATCAAGGAGAAATACGGCAACGCGATCTCCTGGGCCGACCTGATGATCCTGGCCGGCAATGTCGCCATCGAGAGCATGGGCGGCCGGACCTTCGGCTTTGGCGGCGGCCGCGCCGATATCTGGGCCCCCGAAGAGGATGCCTATTGGGGCGCCGAGGAGGAATGGCTGGCAACCTCGGACCGGCCCAACAGCCGCTATTCCGGCGCGCGCGAGCTGGAAAACCCGCTGGCCGCGGTGCAGATGGGGCTGATCTACGTCAACCCGGAGGGGCCCGACGGCGTGCCCGATCCGCTGGCCTCGGCGCGTGACATCCGCGACACCTTTGGCCGGATGGCGATGGATGACGAAGAGACCGTCGCCCTGGTCGCCGGCGGCCACACCTTCGGCAAGGCCCATGGCGCCGGCGATCCGGCACTGGTCGGCGCCGAGCCCGAGGGCTGCCCGGTACAGGAGATGGGGTTCGGCTGGAAGAACGGCCACAAGAGCGGCCGGGGCGTCGACACCACCACATCGGGCATCGAGGGGCCCTGGACGGCCAACCCGACGCAATGGGACATGGGCTATCTCGACCTGCTGCTCGGCTATGACTGGGAACTGACAAAAAGCCCGGCAGGGGCGCATATCTGGCACGCCAGGGGGCTGACCGACGATGACCACGCGCCGCAGGTCGATGGCTCGGGCGACCGGGTGCCGGTGATGATGACCACCGCCGACATGGCGATGCGCATGGACCCGGCCTTTGGCGCGATCTCGCGGCGGTTTCACGAGAACCCCGAGGAATTTGCCGAGGCCTTCGCCCGCGCCTGGTTCAAGCTGACCCACCGCGACATGGGGCCCCGGGCCCGGTATCTCGGCAAGGAGGTGCCGGCGGAAGAGCTGATCTGGCAGGACCCGGTGCCGCCGGTCGATCATCCGCTGATCGACGCCAGGGACGCGGCCGCGCTGAAGGCGGAGATCCTCGGCTCGGGCCTGTCGGTGGCCGATTGCGTCTGGGTCGCCTGGGCTTCGGCATCGAGCTATCGCGGATCGGACAAGCGCGGCGGTGCCAATGGCGCGCGTCTTCGACTGGCGCCGCAAAAGGACTGGGCGGCCAATGATCCGGCGCGGCTGGCGCGGGTGCTCGACGTGCTGGAGGGACTTGCCGCCGATTTCAACGGCGGCACCTCTGGAGGCAAGAAGGTCTCGCTGGCCGATGTCATCGTGCTGGCCGGCAACGCCGGGGTGGAGGCAGCGGCCAGGGCCGGCGGCCATGAGGTGCAGGTGGCCTTCACCCCGGGCCGCACCGACGCCAGGGAGGATCAGACCGACGCCGCCTCTTTCGAGCCGATGGAGCCGATTGCCGACGGGTTCCGCAACTTCGAAAAGGCGGCCTATACCGTGCCCGCCGAGGCGCTGCTGGTCGACAAGGCGCAGCTTCTTGGGCTGAGCGCGCCCGAGTTGACGGCGTTGGTCGGCGGGCTGCGTGTGATCGGCGCGACCCATGGCGGCACCGCTACCGGCGTGCTGACCGACCGTCCCGGCACGCTCAGCGCCGATTTCTTCGCCAATATTCTCGACATGGATATCGAATGGCTGCCGATCGACGGTGCCGAACGGGTGTTTGACGGCTGCGACCGCGCCAGCGGCGCGAAGAAATGGAGCGCCTCGCGTGTCGATCTGGTGTTCGGCTCGAATTCGCAGCTTCGGGCGCTGGCCGAGGTCTATGCCGGGCGGGACAACGCCGGGCTCTTTGTCAGTGATTTTGTCGCCGCCTGGACCAAGGTGATGAACGCTGACCGGTTCGATCTCGACTGAGGCAGCATCCGGCAGGTCTCTGCCGGGCAGCCCATCCGCCGGGGGCCGCGCAGATGGCCCCCGGCACGCGCCGCAGGAGCGGCGCCCTGCATCGCAGGGCCGGGCGGGCCGATGGCCCTACGACCTTAAAGCTTTGGCATCGGGCGCGCCCTTCTGCTAACACATGAACACGGGAGGAAAACCAGTGGTTGATATTTTCTCGAAACGCGAGGGGCCGCGTCTCGAAGACGTCAAGGCCCGGCGTCTGCTGACCCAGAATGCCGGCACGATCCGCAAACTGGCGGATCAGATCAGCAATGGCGGCTTTAGCAAGATGCAGGCCGATCAGGCGCGCCGCCGCGAGCCGCCCAAGCCCGACGGGCTGATCATCCATGACCTCAAGGCGCGGGTGACAAGCGATGTGGCCGAGCCCTATGTCAAGGTGAGCCTGAACAACCGCGTTGTCCTGGTCGACAGATCGACCGGTCGCCAGATGCAGATGCTGGGCGAGATCCGCGGCAGCGTCCTCTCGAAGCGTTTTGTGCTGGCCAGCAGCGAGAACGGGTTCTTTTCACCGCTGGACCCCGAGATGCAGGCCGCCCTGGCGCATCTCGACGGGGTCGAGATCACCGATGCATTCAGTGACCGAGACCTGGCGGACCGCCTCGAAGACGTGCTTGTGCCGCGCGACGAATGACCCATTCGCCGCGCCTTTGTTATCCGTAACCGACCGAAGGACATGCAACCAGGCCTGACAAAGGGGCCCTGATGACAGACTCGAAAAGCAAGAGGCCGCAAGGATTGCCCGACCGTTCCAGCTATTCGGAATATGACACCCGCGAGGCCAGGGAACGGTTTGTAAGCACCGGCTCCTCGGTCGATGAACGGCCTCCGAAGGTGCGCGAGGAGATCCTCGATTCCTGGCGCCGGAGCCGGGATTCCGGTGTCGACGCCGCCAGCCTGGCGTCGCGCAAGGTCTATGATGAGCAACAGATCCACCTCAGGCGCGAGCGCAATACCGCGCTGCGCAAGGCGGCCTCGGCGGCGTTCAAACGGCTGGAACCGCATTTGAAGGAGGCCCGGACAATCCTGATCCTGGCCGATGATCAGGGCGTCATCATCGATGCCATCGGCGATGCTCATGTGCTCGACGAAGGCCAGGAGATCCACCTGGAACTGGGCGGCGACTGGAGTGAAAAGACCATTGGAACCAATGGCATCGGCACCGCGCTCAAGACCGGAAAACCGGCCTATGTGCATGCGACCGAGCATTTCGCCGAAGGGGTGCAGGCCTGGACCTGCGCCGGGGCGCCGATCTTCGATCCCTTCACCCAGACGATCATCGGCGTGGTCGACCTCTCGGGGCCGCCGCAGATCTTTCGTCAGCATAATGTGGCGCTGGTGTTGGCCGCCGCGCGCGAGATCGAGATTGCGCTGGCCGAGCAGAAACAGGTCGAGCGGACGCAACTGCTCGAGGCCTTCCTGGTGTCGGATTACAGCCGCGCGCATGAAAGCGTGGTGCTGGTCGATCAATCCGGCCGGGTGCTGTTCCGGCGCGGGTTCGAAGAGGACATGCTGCGCCAGGCCAAGGAGCTTTCGGTGGGCCACAAGCTGTTGCCCAAGCTCGAGGGGCTGTCGGATCAGGACATTCCCAAGCTCCTGCCGCTGAACGTCGAGGCGGAGGGCATCGAGCGGCTCAAACTCGAAGGCGTGTTTCGTGGCGCGGCGCTGTTTCTCAAGGATCGCAGCGCGCTCAGGCCCAAGGCAGGCGAAACCTGCAAGATCAAGCCGCGCGCCAATGTCAGCGAGGCGCAGATCCAGATCGTCGGAACCTCGCCCAAGATGGTTGATGCCATGGGTCTGGCCGAACGGGCGGCGCTGGCCAATGTCTCGGTGCTGATCCATGGCGAGACCGGCGTCGGCAAAGAGCTCTTCGCGCGGCTGATCCACAGCCGTCTGCCTGATGACAAGGCGCCTTATGTGCCGGTCAACTGCGCCGCGATCTCCAGCGATCTGATCGGGGCGGAGCTGTTCGGCTATGCCGAGGGTGCCTTTACCGGTGCGGCGCAGGGCGGGCGCACCGGCAAGTTCGAGCTGGCCAATGGCGGTGTGCTCTGCCTCGATGAGATCGGCGACATGCCGATCGAGTTACAACCCTATCTTTTGCGGGCGCTGGAACAGCGGGCGATCTATCGCATCGGCGACAGCCAACGCCGACGGGTCGACGTGCGGCTGGTGGCGATGACAAACCGCGATCTGCGACAGGAGATCGAGAAAGGCAATTTCCGCCGCGACCTGTTCTATCGCCTTGGCGTGATGACCATCGAAGTGCCGCCGCTGCGTGAACGCGGCGATGACGTGATCGCGCTGCTGGAGCATTTCTCGCAGCATTACGCCGAAGAGACCGGCCAGGCGCCGCTGACTTTTACCGACAAGGTGCGGGAACTGCTGAGGCGCTATCAATGGCCCGGCAACGTGCGCGAGCTGCGCAACGCGGTGCAGCGTTTTTACCTGATCAAGACCGACAGCCTGGTGACCGAGCGCGACCTGCCGCCGGAGATCCTCGACGATTTCGAAGGCGGCGCCGAGGATTCGCTCGAACATATCCTCGGCGGCCACTCCGGCGATCTGGAAAGCATCGAGGCGAGCGCCATCCGGCGGACGATCCTTGCGGAAAACGGCAATCTGTCCAAGGTCGCCCAGGTGCTGGGCATCTCGCGTCCGACCCTCTATCGCAAGATGAAACGCTACCGGATCCGCAAGGGCTGACCGCGCCGGCCTTTGGCGGCGTCAGTGCCAGCCGACGCGCGGCGCGGCGGGGATCCTGTCGTCGGGCCGGGATCGGATCATGTCGGTATGCTCGCGCCGGATTGCGGCATAGGCGGGGTCGTCGAAGCGATTGACCATCTCGTCGGGGTCGTCGTGCAGGTCGTAGAGCTCGCAGGTCCCGGTGCGCAGATCCATCGACATGCGGCAGCGGGCGCTGCGGACGGTCATCAAATCCATATCCACGGCCGAGCGCTGGCTGTCCACCTCGTACTCCGACAGGGCGAAGTCGCGGCTCTCCTGGCCGGTCCAGAGCCCGCGCCACGAGCGGCCATGCCCCTCCGGGGCGGCCAGCCCGGCAAGATCGGCCGCCGTCGCAAGGACATCCACGGTGCCGACCGGATCATCGATGACCCGGCCCCCGGGGATGCCGGGGCCGCGGATCAGGCAGGGCACCCGCAGCAACCCGTCATAGAGCATCGGCCCCTTCAGCAGCAGCCCGTGATCGCCCAGCCATTCACCGTGATCGCTGATGAAGATGACATAGGTATTGTCCAGCTCGCCGGCGGTCTCCAGCGCATGCAGGATACGCCCGACTTCATGGTCGACGGCAGAGATCATGCCGAAATAGATGCGGGTGATGTCGCGCAGGGCGGCGTCGGTCAGCTCGCCTTTCTGCCCCCAGTCGATGCCGCCGGCATTGTGCTCGGCGCCTTGGTTGATCGGCCTGGCGCGGTCCTCGACAAAGGCGCGGTGCCACCAGGGGCGGTTCTCCAGGTCGAGTTCGGAATGCCGGGCAATCGTCACCTCCTCGGGCGTGTAGCTGTCGCACCAGGGTTTCGGTGCCAGAAAGGGCGGGTGCGGATCGGGAAAGGACACTCAGGCCATCAGCGGCCTGTCATCCTTGTTTTCGATCATCTCGATCGCGCGGTCGCCGATCCAGGGCGAGGAATGCCAGGGCGCCTCCAGCGCCGAGCGCCAGGCCTGAAAATGCGCGGTGTCCGGCGTCAGCCGGTCCTTGGCCCGGTCCCAGCGCGCCTGGCCGCCGCCGTGCAGATCGAGCCAGTATTCGTAATGCAGCGCCTCGGGCGGCGCGTACCATTGGGTGTGGTGATGCGGCCGCAGCATCAGTTGCACATCGTCAAACCCCATGTAGCTGCCCCGCCAGTCGGGGGCGAAATCGCCGGCGCTCTTGTAACATTCGGGTCGGCCGGTGGGCGCAAAGGTCTGCTGGCTGGAGAGATGCGCCTTGCCGATGAAATGCGTGGCATATCCGGCCTTGCCAAAGGTGCCGCCGAGGCCCGCCGCGGCCAGCGCCTCGTCCAGGTCGCGGCCATTGTCACGCACGCCGTGGCTGTAGGGTAGCTTGCCGGTCAGAATCGATGCCCGCGCCGCCTGACACATGGGATGCGGGGTGATGCATCTGGAAAACCGCACCCCGGCCCGGCCGATCCGGTCAAGGTTGGGGGTGCGGACGCCGCGCCCCTCCGCGCCGATGCAATCGCCACGCTGCTGATCGGTCGAGATCAGGATGACATTGGGTTTTCGCGTCATGACAGGGCTCCTTGCGTCGGTCTTGGCATCGGGCCTGGGCAGGCTTTGCCGTGAGTTCAGGTTAAACATATTATGAAAGATGTACAATTCCAAAAATATAATGTACGAAATGTCAGAAGAGAGAGGAGCTTCAGAAATGATTCGTACTTTTGGCATTGCGGCAACCCTGACCGCTGGTCTGATCGGCGCGGCGCAGGCGCAGACCGTGCTTGATGTGGTTGCCTGGAAGGGCAATGAGGCCGAGCCCGCGGGGCTGCCCGGGCTGATCGAGAAATTCGAGGCCGCGCACCCCGATATCGAGGTCGAGCTGACTTATGTGGCGCGCAAGGATGTGGACAAGGTGATCCCGCCGCGTCTGCAAGGCGGCAATCCGCCGGATGTGACGATGGTCGACAGCGCGCTAGTCGATCTCTGGGGCGGGGCGGGATTTCTGACCGATCTGGGCACCGACAGCCCCTGGTATGACCGCATGGTGCCAGCGGTGCGCGAGGTGATGACAAGCGACGGGCAGATCCTTGTCTATCCGCTGGAAGTCATCGGCATGGGCAATTTCGTCAACATGGACCTGCTGGCCAAGGTGGGGATCGAGACCGCGCCGGTCACCCTCGAGGCGCTGAAGGCCGCCTGCCGGGCGCTGGCGGAAGAGGGGATCGCGCCGATGATCTTTGCCGGCGGTTTTCCCGCCATGCTGTTTGTCGGCGCAAACGGCATCGATCCCAAGGGCATCTCGCCAGCGGAATACGGCACGGGCGCGCGGATGTTCGTGGAGGACGCCAATTTCAATGCGTCGCTGGATTCGGTGCGCGATCTTGTGGCCGCCGAGTGTTTCGACCCCGCGCTTCAGGCCGGGCTGGACCCCTGGGCCACCGCGCCGCAGGAGTTTCGGGCCGGCAATGTGGCGATCCTGCCGCAGGGCGCATGGAACATCGGCAACTTCTCCGATGTCGAAGGTCTGACCTATCAGTTCGCGCCGATGCCGTCGGCCTTTTCCGATCACGGCCTGGCGCTCGATCTGGTGGGGCCGGGCTGGGCCATTCCGCGCGACGCCGAACATCCCGAGGCCGCGCGTGCCTGGATCGATTTCTTCGCCGAAGAGGAAAACCTGCGCGTGTTCCTCGAGGCCGAGGGCGCCTACAGCCCCTATGTCGGCGGCCGCGACACGATGCCGGACCTGGCAGCCCCCTATACCGCCGCCCGGGCCGCAGGCAGCCTGATCCTCTGGCCGTTCTCGACGCTGGCCTTTCCCAAGCCGCTGCAATCGGAGTGGGAAGACAGCATCACCGGCTTCCTGCTGAACATCGACAAGCCCAACGAGGACACGTTGCAGCGTTGGGATGACGTGGTCGAAGACAATCTCTGACCCATGGGTGGCCCGGCGCAACCATGCTGGGCCACCACCACCATCAACAGTGCAGGAGGGGGCCATGCGGGCGCGACACTCACTTTACCTTTTCACCATACCGGCGCTGCTGGTGATCGGGCTGTTCTTTGTCCACCCGATCATTCTGACCTTCGACATGAGCCTGACCAACTTCAAGGGCATCGGCGAGGCCAAGGAGGTGGGCTGGCGCAACTACGAACGCATCTTCGGCCGTGACCGCTACCTCCGCGAAATCTGGCTGACGCTTTGGTATACGGTGATCGTGGTCTCGGCGCTGACCGTGACGGGGCTGTTCTTTGCCGCCATGCTGCACCGGTTGCCGCTGATCCGCAATTTCAGCCGCGCCGCGCTTTATACCCCGGCGATGATGTCTTTTGTCGTGGTGGGGTATGTCTGGCAGTTCCTCTATTCGCCCCTGAACGGCGGCATCAACGTGGCGCTGCGCGATCTGGGGCTTGGCGGCTGGGAGCAAAACTGGCTGGGCGATCCGGCGCTGGCGCTCTATTCCGTGGCCTTCACCCAGGTCTGGATGTTCACCGGCTTCACCTGTGCCATCTTTCTGGCCGGCTTTGCCGGCATTCCCGAAGAGATCAACGAAGCCGGGCGGCTCGAGGGCGCATCCTCATAGCAGCGCTTTCGGTATCTCGAGCTGCCGCTGCTGGGGCCGTCGATCACCGTCTCGGTGATGCTGACAACCATCGGCACGCTCAAGACCTTCGAACTGCCGTTCATCCTGACCAAGGGCGGGCCGGATGGTGCCACTCGGCTGTTGTCCATCGACATCATCGACAACCTCTTTGGCCAGTACAAGTTCGGCTTTGCCAGCGCGCTGTCGATCGTCATGCTGGTGATCGTGCTGGCGGTGGCCTTCCTTCAGAACAAGATCCTGCGGGATCGGGAGCACGCGCAATGAGCATGACAGATGTACACAGCGCGCCGCGCGCAAACCATGGTGCGGACTGGGACCAAATCCGGCGCAGGGCGAAATCCATCCTCGTGCATGGTATCGTGCTGGCCCTTGTCGGTCTTATGCTGCTGCCGCTGGTCTACATGGTGATGATGTCCTTCAAGACCTCGACCGAGATCGCGCAGGACCCGCTGGGCCTGCCTGACAGCCTTTACTGGGGCAATTACATGGCGGCGCTCAGCTCGATGGGCTATCTTCGGTCGGTGCTGAACTCCCTGGGCATCACGCTTTCGGTGATCGTCGTGGTGGTCTTTGCCGGCGCCATGGCCGCCTATCCGCTGGCACGCCTGGAAAACCGCATCAGCCGCGTGATCGTCATGGTCATGGCGCTGGGGCTGGCGACGCCGAATTTTGTCACCATCACCCCGATCTACGTGATCTTCCGCGATCTCGGGCTTCTCGACAGCTATCTCGGCATCGTGCTGGCCTTTGCCGCGCTGAAACTGCCGCTGGCGGTATTCTTCTACACCAGCTTCATCGCCGCCATTCCGATCGAGCTGGAAGAGGCCGCGCGGCTCGACAATTGCAATAACTGGCAGATCTTCTGGCACGTGATCCGGCCCTTGCTGGCGCCGGTGACGGCCACACTGTCGCTTTTCGTGATGATCATGGTGTGGAACGATTTCATCTATCCGCTGCTGCTGCTGACCGACAAGGACAAGCTGACGGTGATGATCGCGGTCTACAAGTTCGTCGGCAACACCGGGATAGACCCGACCAAGCTGTTTCCGGCCGCAGTTCTCGGCTCGCTGCCGCTGCTGATCATGTTTGCCCTGTTCCAACGCAAGATCATGGCCGGGGCCACGGCGGGAGCGGTGAAATGAACCTCGACGGCAAGCACATCATCGTCACCGGCGCGGGGGCGGGCATCGGCCTGGGCATTGCCCGCGCCTGCCGGGCGGCCGGGGCCGAGGTGACCGGTTTCGATGTAAATGTCGCGGGCCGGGACAGGCTGGAGGCACTCGGCGCGCGTTTCATGCAGGTCGATGTCACCGACCTCGACGGGTTCGAGGCTGCGATTTCCGAGGCCCATTCCCGTGAAGGCCGGCTCGACGGCATGGTCAACAACGCCGGTGTCACCATCAAGGTGCCATTCCTCGACATGACCCGCGCGCAGATGGAAACGCTCTGGACGGTCAACCAGCGTTCGGTGCTGGTCGGCTGCCAGGCGGCGGGGCGGATCATGACCGGGGCCGGGGGCGGGGCGATCGTCAACCTGTCTTCGGTCCACGCCCGCGCCACCAACCCCGGGCACGAGGCCTATGCCGCCACCAAGGCCGCCATTGCCGCGATGACCCGCGCCATGGCCTGGTCGCTGGGTCCGCAGGGCGTGCGCGTCAATGCGATCTGCCCGGCGCTGGTGCGCACCGAGATCGTCGATGCGGCGATGCAAGACCCGACCCTGGCGGCGCAGTTCCGGCGTTACAACCCCGAAGGCACCGTCACCACGGTGGACGAGATCGGTGCGTTGGCGGTGTTCCTGCTGTCGGATGCGGGCGCGGCGCTGAACGGGTCTGAGGTGATGGCCGACCGCGCCATGTCGGCGCTTCTGGATGTATTCGATGTGAGGAGGGATTGAGATGGCCGAACTGGCGCTCAACAACGCGATCAAGCGCTACGGCGCGACACAGGTCATCCACGGGGTGGATTTGCAGGTCGAGGATGGCGATTTCTGCGTCTTTGTCGGCCCCTCGGGTTGTGGCAAGTCCACGCTCTTGCGGATGATCGCCGGGCTCGAGGACACCACCGAGGGCCGCATGACCATCGGCACCCGCGATGTCACCCATGCCGATCCGGCCCGGCGCGGCGTTTCCATGGTGTTTCAGACCTACGCGCTCTATCCGCATATGACGGTGCGGGAGAACATGAGCTTCGGGCTCAAGATCGGCGGCACGCCCAAGGCAGAGATCACCCGCAAGGTCGATGAAGCGGCGCAGATTCTCAAGCTGACCGACTATATGGACCGCAGGCCCAAGGCATTGTCCGGCGGCCAGCGCCAGCGGGTCGCCATCGGCCGTGCCATCGTGCGCCAGCCCGATGTGTTTCTGTTCGACGAACCCCTGTCGAACCTCGATGCGGAACTGCGCGTGGAAATGCGGGTCGAGATCGCCAAGCTGCACAAGCAATTGGGCGCGACGATGATCTATGTCACCCATGATCAGGTCGAGGCGATGACAATGGCCGACAAGATCGTGGTGCTGCGCGATGGGCGGATCGAACAGGCCGGGCCGCCGGCCCGGCTTTACGAAGACCCCGACAATCTCTTTGTGGCGGGGTTCATCGGATCGCCGCGGATGAATTTCTTTGAGGGCGTGGTGGAGCGGACCGAGAGCGGCCAGGCGCTGGTCTCCTTGCCATGTCTTGGCGGCGTGGCCGTGCCGGTCGCCGTCACAGCGGCGTTGCGGCCGGGGCAGGCGGTGAAAATCGGCCTGCGGCCCGAGCATTTCGAGCCCGGCGGCCAGATACAGGTCGATCTGAACATCGAGGTGATCGAGAATCTTGGCGGCGTGTCTTATGCCTATGCGGCCGGCGCGCAGGACACCCATCCGGTGATCGTCGAGATGCGCGGCACGTCCAGGCCGACCGAGGGCGGCGCGCTGACCATGGGCTTCGATCCCGCCGTCGCCCTGCTGTTCGACAGCGAGACCGGGCTGCGCCTGCGCTAGCCTGCCGGTCTCAGCCCGGCCAGTGCGCGCGGTAGGGCGCCGTGCCGGGCACCGCCATCTCCACCGCGAACAGCCCGCCGGCCTGGGGGTTGGCGGCTTTCTCAGCCGCGCTCATGCTGAAGGTGCCGGTGGTGATGTAGAGCGTGCGCAGATCGTCGCCGCCAAAGCAGCAATTGGTGACGATTTCACAGGGCAGGTCGATCCGGGCCGTGATCTCGCCGTCGGGTGTCAGGCCCAGCACCTGGCCGCGGTCGCAGATCGCCACCCAAAGGGTGCCCCGCGCATCCACCGCCATGCCATCCGGTTTGCCGGTGAGCGCGTCAAAGGCCCGCAGGACTCGCCAGGCGCCGTTTTCCAGCACATGCATCACACCAGGTACGCTGTCGACAAAGTAGAGCCGGCTGCCGTCCGGGCTCCACCCGAGGCCGTTCGAGATCGTCGTGCCCGTCATCATCGCGCGCGGCCGGCCGGCGTCATAGCGATAGAGGCTGCCGGTCGGGCCTCTGGCGCCCTCGGACATGCTGCCCACCCACAGCGCCCCGTCCGGCCCGGCGATCATGTCGTTCAGCCGGTTTCCCCGGCTCTCGGGTTCGGGATCATGCAGGAGGGCAATCTCGCCCGTCGCCGGATCGACCCGGCCCAGCCCGCGGGCCGTGGCGATCAGCAGGCCGTCATTCTGGTCCAGCGCCAGGGCGCTGATCAGCCAGGGCAGGGCGATGCGCCTGGCGCGACCGGTGGCCGGTTCGTAGCAATGCAATGCCTCGCCCGAGATGTCGACCCACCACAGGCAACCTCGCGTGACGTCCCAAAGCGCGCCTTCGCCGCATCCGGCCTTGGCCGCGTCCACGCATCTGGGTACGGGCATTCCGATATCCTTCTTGAAATAATGTACGAAAAGTTATACTTCATGCGTAAACTGGCGAAAAGCCTTGGCGTCAAATTTTCCTCGATCTGCGGATTCTCATGAGCAACACCGGTCCCATAGCAATTGCCGCAGAAAAGGAGGGCACCGGCACGTCCTCTTCCTCGATCTACGACGCGATCCGGCACGACATCCTGTCAGGCGCGCTGGAGGCGAATGCGCGCCTCAAGGTGTCCGAACTGGCCAGAACGCACAACACCTCGACCAACCCGGTGCGCGAAGCGCTGCAACAGCTGCGGGGGGAAGGGCTGGTGCTGATCACGCCGAACCAGGGCGCGCGGGTGCGGCCGATCGACATGGAGTTCGTGCGCGACGTGGCCGAGGTCGGCTATCAGCTCGAGCCCTATCTGCTGCGGTTCTTTGTCGAAACCGCCAGCGCCGAGGACATCGCCGAGCTCGAGCGCATCCAGTCCGAGATCGAGGCGCTGAACTTTTCCGACAAGGCGCGGCATACCGAACTCAACCATCAGTTTCACGAAACGATGTATGACCGGCATTACAACCGCGTCGCCTTTGGCGTCTGGAGGCAGCATCGCGAAATCCTCGGCTCGATCAGCACGCGGATCCCGATCGCCATTGGCCGGCAGGAGGCGATCATCACCGAACACCGGGCCCTGATCGCGGCGATCAAGGCGCAGGATGTGGCGGCAGCGGTGACCGTGCTGGATCAGCACATTCAGGATGCCGGGCGCCATGTGGTGGACCAACTGCGCATCGCCGAGGCCCGGGCGTCGCACAGACGTATCGGGTGACGGTGCGGCCATCTGCGCGGCGGGCCGGAATGCACCTGCCAGCGCTGCGGTAAATGGCCGGTGGCGCTGTCGCAATCGCGGCCCGACAGCCGGTTCTGGCAGGACGATCCCGAGGCGGCGGCGAAATTCGTCGATGCGGTCTACAAGGCCAATGAATTCATCCGAGACAATCCGGACAAGGCGGTCGACCTCGCGCCGCTATATTACGCCGACACCGGCATCGAGGGCGACAAGGAAACCGCCGCCTATGCCTTCAGCCTGCGCGATTTCCAGACCCTCGACGAAGCCATCGCCGACATGCAGTCGGGCGCCACGATAGACACGCTGATCGCCGGGGCCAAAGTGCTGGTGGCGGCGGGCGCCTATGACGATGTGCCCGATCTCGAATCCATGCAGCCGGTCGCGCTCGAGGTGCTGATGGCTGCCAAGTCCCTGCGAAACTAAGGCCTCAGGCCCAACCAAGGAAAGACATGATGAGCATCACGAGCGATACGGTGACCGAAGATTTCAAGGGCCAGATCGGCCGGGCCTACCGGGGCTCAACCCCCTGGTGGCCCTAGGTCAAGCGGGCCCGGCCTGACAGTCCCAATGTCCTCGTGATCCTCTTCGACGATCTCGGGTTCGGCAGCCGCGCCTACAGCGATGCGGTGATCTCGGCGCTGGCGCTTGACGGGCTGCGGCATCTGCTACCGCCGATTGTCGATGGCAGTGAGACCGCGCATTCGCTGGGGGCCGCTGCGGCGGCCGAGACCGGGTTGCCCGAGGGCCTTACGGTCTGCCTCGGCTATATGGACATCGTGACCTCGGGGATCGCTTCGGGGCTGTGTGACCCGCATACCCGGCCGGGGCTGTCGATCCTCGGTTCGACCGGGGTGCACACCCGGTTTGCCGCCGGCGCCGATGAGATCGTGCTGAACCCGGACCGGACCGGTTATACCGTGGCGCTGGCCGGCGACGCCTTTGGCCAGGTACAGACCAACATGGCGGCGGCGATCAACATCGACTGGATCGCCGGCATCGCGCGCGATGTGCTGCACGCCGGCGGTCGGCCGGGCGACAGCGCCGAGATCCTCGCCGGCTTTGACGAACTGGTCGCCGGCGCGCGGCCGGGCGCGGTCACCTATCATCCCTACATCGCGACGACGGGTGAACGCGGGCCGTTTTCCGATCCCTGCGCGAGGGCCAGCTTTACCGGGCTCGACCGCAGCGTCGGCTGGGCCGAGCTGCTGCGCGGCGTCTATGAGGGGCTGGCGATGGCGGCGCGCGATTGTTACGCCGCCATGGGCGAAACGCCGGCAGAGATCCGGGTGGCCGGTGGCGCGGCGCGCTCGGCGCAACTGGTGCATATCCTGGCCGCGACGCTGAACCGCCCGGTGCGCGCGGTGGCGCGGGACGAGGCCGGCGCCGCCGGGGCGGCGATGATCGCGGCGGTGCAATCGGGGGTCTTTGCCTCGCTGGCCGAGGCAGATGCCGCCTGGGTCAGGCCGCTGCTGCGCGCGCCGGTCCGGCCCGATCCCGATCTCGGCCCGCTATACGACAGGCTTTACCCGGCCTTCCGCGAGGGGCGGGCCCTCATGCAGCCGCTTTGGCACAGCCAGGCCAGGAACAGCCAATCCAGCACAAGGAAACACATCACATGACGACGCAAGTGGCGATCATCGACGACCGGTTCATGCTGTCGGAAACCTTCGAAGAGCACATCCTGTCGGCCTGCGGCGACCGGGTTTCGGTGCGCCGGATGGATTACGACTGGCCAGACGCGCCGCTGGAACAGGGCTATCAGGGCTCGCGCATCGCGGGCATCCTCGAATTTCAGGGCGACCCCGACGAGGTGGTTGCCCATATCGGCGGCGCCGAAGTGGCGGTGATCCGGATTCGACAGCGGTGTTCCGAATGTCGTCTCTCCGGTTTATCGCCGTCTTCAGGCCCGCACCGGCTTGCCCGAGAGCTTGCCCGCCGCGACCAGCGATTGCACCTCGGTCATGATGACGTCGTGCACCACCTTGGTGGCCGGCGCCAGATCCCGGACCGGCCGGTGGCAGAGCGAATGCACCCGCGAAACGCCGGGCTCGGTCACCAGCCGCGCCGAGACCTGGCCCGAGGCGATCCGGTCCAGCCAATGGGTCATCGGCACGATGCTGGCCACCATGCCGCGTTCGACCATGGCATCGATCACGTTGATGCTGCCGGTTTGGTATTTCACGTTCAGCGTCACGCCGATGCTGCCGGCGGCCTCCTCGATGCGACGGCGCAGGTCGTGGCTGCGGAACGGCAGCACAAGCGGATGTTCGGCCGCTTCCGACAGCCGGATCGTGCGGGCCGGGGCGCGTGGCGTGGCCTTGGTGAGAAAGTGAAAGCTTTCCTCGAACAGCGGCCGTGAACGGAGCTGCGGGAATTCCGTTGCGGCGTTCGGCATGACGGCCAGATCGGCCTCTTCGTTCAGCAGGGCCTGGCCGGCGCGTTCCGAAGGGAAATCGACGATATGCAGTGAGATGCCGGGATATTCCTGCTCCAGCCGCGGATAAAGCTCGGTCGCGAGGGTGGGGGCGAGCGAGGAAATGACGGCCACCACCACCTTGCCGGTCACATCTTCCGCTTCGGTGTGGATCGCCTGCCGGATCGCCTCCATCCGCCGGATCAGCTCGGCCGCCTCCTGCCGCAGCTTCTCGCCCGCGCGCGTCAGCGTCACACCGCGCGAATGGCGCTGGAAAAGCTGCGCATCCAGCTCATGCTCGAGCTGCGACATCTGCTTGCTGAGCGCCGGTTGCGCGATCCCCAGCTCCCGTGCCGCACCCGACATCGTGCCGTGACGACAGATGGCGAGAAATTGTCTGAGAAGGCGAGGGCGCATGGCGGGCTATAACCAGTTTGGCATACCTAACATAAGTAACTAATATTTCCGTGTCTATGAAGGCTGTTTTATGGTGTTTCCATTCGACACTGTCGAACTTTGGGAGGACACATGAAAACGCTCGTCACCACCGCCGCCGCGGTGTTTCTTTCCGCATCCGCCGCCATCGCCGACTGGGCGCCGACCGGGCCGGTCAAGGTCCTGATCGGCTTTGCCGCCGGCGGCGGCGCGGATTCGCTCGCCCGCCTGATCGCCGAGGACATCGAGGCCGAATACGGCTGGACGCTGATCCCCGAGAACCTGCCGGGTTCGGGCGGGGCGGTCATGGCCCGCGCCGTCAAGGACGCCGCGCCGGACGGTCAGACCATCGGCGTCGGCATCACCGACACCTTTGCCTATGGGGTTCTGGCCGCGCGCGATCCCGGCTATACCACCGGCGATTTCACCTACCTCAGCACCATCGCCGGCACCCAGATGGGCATCGTCGCCAAATCCGAGCGCGGCTGGACCACGATGTCGGAGGTGATCGAGGCCGCCAGATCGGGCGCGAGTATTTCCTTTGGCACCATGACCCCGCGCCTTGCCGATGCGGCGTACTACATCGGCAAGGTCAATAACGTCGAGTTCAACATCGTCTCGGGCTACAAGGGGGGCCGTGCGGTGCTGAACGCGATCACCGCCGATGACGTGGATATCGGCTGGGTCGCCGGCCCGCAGAAGGCCGGGGTCGAATCCGGCGATCTGCGCAATCTCGCCAATGGCGAGGATCAGCCGTTGGCCGTTTCGCCCGACGCGCAGGAGCTGAGCGAGATCGGGGTCGATTTTGCCTTTGGCGCCACCTTCGTGGCCATTGCCCCGGCGGGTCTCTCCGAGGCGGCGCAAGGCGCCTTGTCAGAGGCCATCGCCACCGTGATCGGCTCCGAGGGCACCAAGTCCAACGCCTTCATCACCCGGGTCTTTGCCTTGAAGGTGAAAACCGGCGAGGCGGCGCGCGGCTTTGTCGAACAGGAGCTGGCCGACGCCGAAGCCCTGCTTGACGCCACCGCAGAATAAGCCATCGCAGCCAGACCGGGAGCATCGCCATGACACCTAGAGGACACCTCCGCAACCTCGCGGTCGCCCTGACGGGCTGCGGCTTTGCCCTGCTGGCGCTGGCCGTCTGGATCCCGCTCGACGTCGACACCGGCGTGATCGACGTCTGGCGCCGCAATGTGCGGATCGGCGATGCCATGCTGCCGGTGTTCTCGGCGGCGGGCATGGCGCTGGCGGGGGCGGTGATCGGGGTGCGCAGCCTGCTGCGCGATGCCGAACCGGCGGCCGGCCGCATCGATCCGCGCTTTCTTGCTTGGCTCGCCGCCACCCTGGCGGCGGGGCTGGCGCTGATGCTGCTGACCGGGCCGATCCTGGCCTGGATCGTCACCGGCGGCGAGACCCCGTACCGGGTGCTGCGCGCCACGGCGCCGTGGAAATACCTGGGCTTCGCGCTGGGCGGCACGGTGATGACCTTCGGCCTCATCGCGCTTTCGCAGCATCGCCCAAGCTGGCGATTGGCCGCCTTGGCCTTCGTCGCGACGCTGGTGATCGCGCTGCTTTATGACCTGCCGTTCGACAATCTTCTGCTGCCGCCGAACGGTGATTTCTGATGGGTGTGTTCGACTATATCCTCGCCGGGGTCTTCGAGGCCTTCACCGCCAACCCGGCCCTGGTGCTCGGACCGCTTGTCCTGTCGTGGCCGGTGATCCTCGTGGCGCTGGGCTTTTTCACCGGCGTGCTGATCGGCGCGACGCCGGGGCTCTCCGGGCCTTTCGTCATGGCTCTGGCGCTGCCGATCCTGATCTCGATCTTCGGCTTCACCCCGGATGCGCTTCTGCCGGTGCTGGGCTTTCTCGTCGGCGTCATGAAGGGCGCGACGCTGGGCGGCGCGGTGCCGGCGATCCTGTTCAACACGCCGGGCACGCCCGATGCCTTCATGACCACGCTCGACGGCCACCCGATGGCCAGAAACGGCCAGGGCGGCAAGGCGCTGCGGGTGGCGCATTTCGCCTCGGTCAGCGGCGACAGCTTTTCCGATATCGTGCTCTTTGTCTGCGCGCCCTTCCTGGCGATCAGCATCGAGGCCTTTCTCGGCCTGCCCGAAAAGGCCGCGCTGATGATCCTGTCGCTCTCCTTTGTCGCCGTGGTGGTGGGCAAGGACACCTGGAAAGGCCTGCTGGCCGCCTGTTTCGGGCTCTTCGTGGCGTCGATCGGCACCGGCACCGACAGTTATCCGCGGCTGTCGCTGGGCAGCGACGTACTGGCGCCGGGCCTGCCGACCATCGCGGTGGTGATCGGCGTGCTCGTGGTGGGCGAGATCCTTGTCTCGCTGCAAGAGATGTACCTGTCGAAACGCGCCCGCCGGGCGGCAGCCGAACAGCTCGCGCCGGGTGACAGCGCGCTGAGCCTTGCCGAGCGCCGCAGGCTCTTGCCCTTCATCGGCGTCTCGATGAGCATCGGCACGATGATCGGCGCGCTGCCCGGAATCGGCACGACGCTGGCCGCCGCCATGGGCTATACCGCCGGCCGCAAGATGCACCGCGGCACGCCCGCTTTCGGCCAGGGCGCGCCGGAGGGGATTGCCGCCACCGAGGCCGCCAATTCCGCCGTCTCGGGCGCCAACCTGATCCCGGCGCTGTCGCTCGGCATTCCCGGCAATGTCGCCGCCGTCTTCATTATCCTCGCCGCCGACACCATCGGCGGGTTCAATCCCGGGCCCGCAGTATTCCGCTTTTCCGCCGAGGAGGTGAACCCCGAACTGGTCGTGGCCTTTGCACTCTTTACGCTGATGGTGGTGGCCAATCTGCTGAACTGGCTGACCGGCGCATGGTTCATGCGGCTGCTGGGCGGGCTGATCCGCATTCCCAAGCAGGTGCTCCTGCCGATCGTGCTGCTGCTGACGCTTACCTCGGTCTATGTCGAAGGCAGCGCGATGAGCGATGTCTACATCCTGCTGGGCTTTGGCGTCCTCGGCTACCTGATGCGCCAGTCCGGGGTGCCGATCCTGCCCTTCGTCATCGCCTATATCCTCGCAGGCCCGCTGGAAACCGCGATCCGAAACGCCTTCGAGGCATCGGGCAGCGACCCCTGGTTCCTGTTTTCCAGCCCCGTTTCGCTGCTGTTCCTGGCCCTGTCCGCCGCCATCGTGCTGGGCGCCGGCTGGCTGCGCGGTACGCCAACCCCCGATTGCTGATCCCCCGTTAGGAGACCCCATGACCGAAGAAAAGCCCCGCCCGAACATCCTCTTCATCACCTCCGATCAGCAGCGCGGCGATTGCTACGGCTTCCGCGGCCGCAAGGTGCAGACACCGCATCTCGACCTGCTTGCCAGCGAGGGCACCAGCCTCGAGACCGTGGTGACGCCCTGCGTCGTCTGTCAGCCCGCGCGCGCCTCGATCCTGACCGGACTTCTGCCGCGCACCCATGGGGTGCATGACAACGGCATCGATCTTGACCCGGAGCTCGGTGAAAAGGGCTTTGCCGGCTCGCTTTCGGCCGCGGGCTATCACACCGCCAAGATCGGCAAGGCGCATTTCGCCACCTATCACGTCTTTGGCGACAGCGACACGGTCGAGTCGATCCCGGGGTCGGCCCGCGTGCCCGCGGGCTGGCGCGGGCCCTACATGGGGTTCGACCATGCCGAGCTGGTCCATATCGGCCACAACTGGTGGCTGCCCGAAGAGCCGCCCGCCGGGCTGGCCTATGAGGAATGGTATTACGGCGACGGCCGCGGCGCCTGGAAGAACAAGCTGCTGTGGGAAAGCACACGCGATCACAAGGGGGCGCCGCAGACCTGGTCGTCGAAGCTGCCGGTGGCCTGGCACAACTCGACCTGGATCGCCGACCGCGCCGTCGATTTTCTCAGGCAGGACCATGGCAAGCCCTTCTGCCTCTGGGTCTCCTTTCCCGATCCGCACCACCCGTTCGACTGCCCCGAGCCCTGGGCCTCGCTGCACCGGCCCGAGGATGTCGACCTGCCCGAGCATCGGACCCGCGATTTCGAGGGGCGCCCGTGGTGGCACCAGGCGGCGGTGGAAACCGAGATCCCGGCGGAGCACGCCGAGATCCGGGCGAAATATTCCCGTCTGGCGGAAATGTCCGACGCGCATCTGCGCGAGGTCATCGCCAACACCTATGGCCAGCTTGCGCTGATCGACCATTCGGTCGGCCGGATCCTCGCCGAGCTCGAGGCGCAGGGTTTGGCCGACAACACCTATATCGTCTACACCGCCGATCACGGCGACTGGCTGGGCGACCATGGGCTGGTGCTGAAAGGGCCGATGCCCTTCGAGGGGTTGCTCAACGTCAAGGCCATCATCAAGGGGCCGGATGTGCCGGTGGGCCGCGTCAGTCACGAGCCGTTGTCGACGCTCGATCTGGGCGCCACCTTCATGGATTGGGCCGGCGCCGACAGCCTGATGGACACCCACGGCCGGTCGATGCGCGACGTGATCTCGGGCGAGGGCACCCGCGGCGGCGCGCTCAGCGAATGGGAACTGCTGCCGGGGCGGGTGGGCGTCGGCCTCAGCCTGCGCACGGTGCGCTCGAAGACTGCCAAACTGACCATGGATCTGCAATCCGGCGCCGGCGAGATGTATGACTTGGCGGCCGATCCGCAGGAATTGTACAATCTGTTCGACAACCCGGATCATGCGCGGCTGCAATCCGACCTGACCGATATCCTGATGTCGCGCCCCGACGACATCCAGCCCAACCGCGTCCCCGTGGGCATGGCGTGAGGCGCCCGGCATGACAATCACCTGCACCGAGGATTTCCGCCAGCTCTACAAGGCCCGCGTGCCGAAGATGTTCTATGACTACGCCGAAAGCGGCTCTTATTCCGAGAGCACTTTCCGCCGCAACGAGAGCGATTTCGCCCGGCTCAACATCCGCCAGCGCGTGGGCGTCGATATTTCCGAGATCGACACATCGGCGCGGATGGCGGGCGAGGCGGCGGCGTTGCCGGTGGCCTTTGCGCCGGTCGGCATGCTGGGCATCCAGAACATCGGCGGCGAGATCAAGGTAGCCAAGGCCGCACAGCAATTCGGCGTGCCCTTCATCCTGTCAACCATGTCCATCGCCTCGGTCGAAGAGGTGGCCGAGGCCACCGGCGCGCCGTTCTGGTTTCAGCTCTACGTGGTCAAGGACCGCGAGTTCGTGCACGACCTGATCCACCGCGCCAAGGCGGCGGGCTGTTCGCAACTGGTGGTGACGATGGACCTCGCGATGCTGGGGCAGCGGCACAAGGACGTCAAGAACGGGTTGTCGATCAAGCCCGGCCTGAAGAACCTGATCAATATCGCCACCAAACCCCGCTGGGCCTATGACATGGTGACCGGGCCGAAGCTGAGCTTCGGCAATGTGGTCGGCCATGCCAAGGGGGTCGACGATCTGGCCAGCCTGCTGACCTGGGCGGCGGAAATGGTCGATCCGGCGCTGGACTGGGACGACGTGGCCTGGATCTGCAAGGAATGGGGCGGGCCGGTGATCCTCAAGGGGGTCATGGACGTCGAAGACGCCCGCATTGCCGCCGACATGGGGATCGAGACCATCGTGGTGTCGAACCACGGCGGCCGGCAACTCGACGGGGCGGGCAGCTCCATCTCCTGGCTGCCGCAGATCGCCGATGCGGTGGGCGACCGGGTCGAGCTGATACTCGATTCAGGTGTCCGCACCGGCATGGATATCTTTCGTGCCCGCGCCCTGGGCGCATCGGGCGTTCTTCTGGGCCGGGCCATGGTCTATGCGCTGGGGGCGATGGGGCAGCCGGGGATCGAAAAGCTCCTGACCCTGCTGGAGAAGGAACTGCGCACCACCATGGGCCTCGCCGGCAAGACGCGGGCCGGCGACATCGGACGCAGCGACGTCTATCGGGCATAGATCATCCGCGGCGGCAGGAGGCATGGCTCCCGCCCGAAGGCCCGCCACCTGCTTTCAGCCGGCGGGCCGCCGTCTCCGGCTCAGGCGCGGTGCCATTCCCGGTCGCCCTTTGCATCCTTGACCCGGGTGGGCAGGCCGATCCGGTCCAGCAGGGCAAAAAGCGGCTTGGGGGCAAGCTCTTCGACATTCATCATGGCGCCGTGGTCATAAGTGCCATCGGCCACCAGCATCGCCATCGCCACCGGCGGCACCCCGGCGGTGTAAGAGATGCCCTGGCTGCCGACCTCGGCATAGGCCTTTTCGTGGTCGGAGACATTGTAGACAAAGACTTCGACCTCTTCGCCGTCCCTGGTGCCCTTGACCAGATCGCCGATACAGGTCTTGCCGGTGTAATTCGGCGCCAGCGTCGAAGGATCGGGCAGCACCGCCTTGACCACCTTGAGCGGCACCACCTCGAGCCCCTCGGCGGTGGTCACCGGCTGTTCCGACAGCAGCCCGAGGTTTTGCAGCACGGTAAAGACATTGATGTAGTGATCGCCGAAGCCCATCCAGAACCGCACATCCGCCTGCGGATAGTTCACCGCCAGCGAATGCACCTCGTCATGGCCAGACATATAGGCCCTTTGCGTGCCGACCACCGGCAGTTCCCAGTCGCGGCCGACTTCGAACATCTTGTTGCTCTGCCAGGCGCCGTCCTGCCAGCTGTAGACCGTGCCGGTGAATTCGCGGAAATTGATCTCGGGGTCGAAGTTGGTCGAGAAATACTTGCCGTGATCGCCGGCGTTGATGTCGACGATGTCGATCGATGTCACCTCGTCCATGAATTCGTCGATGGCAAAGCGGGCAAAGGCATTGACCATGCCGGGATCGAAGCCGGCGCCGAGCAGCGCGGTCACCCCGGCCTTGGCGCAATCCTCGCGGCGCTTCCATTCGTAGTTGGCATACCACGGCGGGGTTTCGCAGATCTTGGCCGGGTCTTCATGGATCGCGGTGTCGATATAGGCGGCCCCGGTGCGGATGCAGGCCTCGAGCACGGTCATGTTGACGAAGGCCGAGCCGACATTGATCACGATCTGCGCGCCGGTCTTGTCCAGAACCGCCGCGACCGCATCGCTGTCCATGGCGTCGACCGCATGGGCCTCGAACACGCCGTCCTGTTTCATCGCCTGTTTGTCATGCACGCTCTGTATGATCGCGTGGCATTTCGAAACCGTGCGGCTGGCGATATGCAGATCGCCCAGCACATCGTTGTTCTGCGCGCATTTATGCGCCACGACCTGTGCGACGCCGCCGGCACCGATGATTAGAACATTGCGTTTCATGTGTTCAACAGACCTCATGTATTTGCCAGAAGGGGTTTCCCGTCTCAGGAAAGCGCGGACCGGAAATCCGCGTAATCGAAGTTGCGCACCCTGGTGAGGCTGCCGTCGAGTTCACGGATCGCGATGCCGGGCATCTTTACGCCGTTGAACCAGTTTTTCTTGACCATCGTGTAACCGGCGGCATCCTGAAACGAAATCCGGTCGCCAGGCGCGAGCGGCGCGTCGAAACGGAATTCGCCGAAGATATCGCCCGCAAGGCAGGATTTGCCGCAGATCATCCATTCATGCGGGCCGGTGTCGGGCGCGACTTTGGCGTTCTCGCGGTAGATCAGCAGATCGAGCATATGCGCCTCGATCGAACTGTCGACGATGGCCAGGTTCTTGCCGTTGAAGAGCGTGTCGAGCACCGTGACTTCGAGCGTCGCCGCCCCGGTGATCGCCGCCTCGCCGGGTTCGAGGTAGACCTGCACGCCGAAGCGCTCGGAGAACTGCCGCAGCCGGGCGGCCAGCCGCTCTAGCGGATAGCCCGCCCCGGTGAAATGGATGCCGCCGCCGAGGCTGACCCACGCCATCCGGTGCAGGGTCTCGCCAAAGCGCTCTTCGATCAGGGTCAGCATCGCGTCGAAGCGGTCGAAATCCGCGTTCTCGCAATTGTTGTGGAACATCAGCCCGCTGATCCGGTCGGCCACGGCGGCGATGCGCGCCGGGTCATGTTCGCCCAGGCGGCTGAACGGACGCGCCGGATCGGCCAGATCGAAATCCGAGGTCGAGACGCCGGGATTGACCCGCAGGCCACGAACCCGGCCTTCCGAGGCCGTGTCAAACCGGTCGAGCTGGCCGATGGAGTTGAAGATGATCTTGTCGCAATGCGCCAGCACCTCGTCGATCTCGTCATCGGCGTAGGCCACGGAATAGGCATGGGTCTCGCCGCCGAATTTTTCGTGGCCCAGCTTCACTTCGTAGAGCGAGGACGAGGTCGATCCGTCCATGTACCCGGCCATGAAATCGAACACAGACCAGGTGGCGAAACATTTCAGCGCCAGAAGCGACTTGGCCCCCGAGGCCTCGCGCAGCCAGGCGATCTTTTTCAGGTTCGACAGCAGGCAGGACTTGTCGATCAGATAAAAGGGGGTTTGCAAGGCAAAATCCTTTCCGTGGGCCGATCCCTCTGGCGGGGAGTCCCGATTAGAGCATGTCGCCGGACAACGCAAAGCCCTTGATCGCCAACCGCCGCAGCGGAGCGCGGGCCCGCCGGAACGGCCGGGCTTTCTCGGGCGGTCCGGGGTGGTCCTGGTGGGGAGGGGACCTGCGCAATGAAGCCCGCCAATTCGGCCTCCTCGGGCGGCCCGCGGCGGCGGGCAGCCTGCTGCGCGGTGATCCTGTCAAAATGTTCCTTCTTCACGGTCATGAAGAAGAAGTCGGCTCGTGTGCGACGAATTTTGTTCCGGGTTCGAATGCCGCTGTCCTCGGTTCGGTCCGAGCGCGAAGGGAGGTGCCTCATGGGGCTGTCCGCGCAACATGAAGTCGCGGTGTCCTGTCGGCGCCGGTGTGCTACACGGTGGCAATCCAGAATCGAAATCCCCGGAAACCCGCGCAGAACGTGCTACATGTGGCTCACCCGGTGTTGAGGTTAAGACGTTGAAACGTAATGTTGAAAATGCTGCCCGCCTGTCCGTCGCCCCGATGATGGACTGGACCGACCGCCATTGTCGCTACCTTCACCGCCTGCTCAGCCGTGAGAGCCTGCTTTATACCGAGATGGTGACGGCGCCGGCGCTGGTGAGGGGCGGGGCGGTGCATCTGCTCGACTTCTCGCCCGAAGAACATCCCGTCGCGCTGCAACTGGGCGGGTCGGATCCGGCAGAACTGGCCGCGGCCGCGCGGCTGGGAGCCGAGGCGGGGTATGACGAGATCAACCTCAATGTCGGCTGCCCCTCGGACCGGGTGCAATCGGGCACCTTCGGCGCGGTGCTGATGAAGCAGCCCGAGCTGGTGGCCGAGTGCTGCTCCGCGATGCGCGCCGCGGTGGATGTCGAGGTGACGGTGAAATGCCGCATCGGTGTCGATGACCAGGAGCCGCGCGAGGTGCTGCCGGCGTTTCTCGAGACGGTGGCGGCGGCCGGGGTGGGCCGCTTTGCGATTCACGCCCGCAAGGCCTGGTTGCAGGGGCTGTCGCCCAAGGAAAACCGCGATATCCCGCCGCTGGACTACCCGCTGGTGCAGGAGATGAAGGCGGCGTTTCCGCAGCTGCATCTTTCGGTCAATGGCGGCATCGCCTCACTGGCGCAGGCGCGGGCGTTTCTCGATGCCGGGCTCGACGGGGTGATGATCGGGCGCGCCGCCTATCACCAGCCCTGGGATGTCCTCGGCACGGCCGACGCGGCGATCTTTGGTCAGGCCGACGGGCTTGCGGGGCCGGATGCAGCGGTGCGCGCCATGCTGCCCTATATCGAGGCGCATCTGGGGGCGGGCGGCCGGTTGCACCAGATCACCCGGCACATGCTCGGGCTGTTCGCCGGGCGGCCGGGGGCGCGGCAGTGGCGGCGGGTGCTTTCGGAAGGGGCCTCGCAAAAGGGCGCGGGGCCTGAACTTGTCCTGCGCGCATTGGCCGAGGTCGAGGGAGTGGCGGCCGCGGGCTGAGCGGCTTTTCCTTTGCCGCCCAACGGTGTATGGCCAGCCGACCCTTTAGGAGACAGGCCATGCCCGACACGATGCTGCTGATCCAGATGTTTGTTCTGCTGACCGTGATCGGCGGCTTTGCCGGCGTGCTGGCCGGGCTGCTTGGCGTCGGTGGCGGTATCGTGCTGGTGCCGGCGTTTTTCTACGCCTTTCAGACGCTTGGCTATGACGGGCCGCAGCTGATGCAGATGTGCCTGGCGACCTCGCTGGCGACGATCATCGTCACCTCGATGCGTTCGGTGCTGAGTCACAACCGCAAGGGCGCGGTGGATTGGGGCATTCTGCGGACCTGGGCGCCGGGCATCGCCATCGGCGCGGTGCTCGGGGTGCTGGCGGCGGCGTCCTTGCGGTCGGTGACCTTGCAGGCGCTGTTTGGCGTCCTGGGCATCGTGATCGGGCTCTACCTGGGCTTTGGCCGTGCCCATTGGCGGCTGGGGGATGCCATGCCGGGCGGGCTGCGGCGGGCGGTGATGTCGCCGGCGATGGGCTTTCTCTCGGTGCTGATGGGGATTGGCGGCGGCAGCTTTGGCGTGCCCTTGATGAGCCTGTACAACGTGTCGATCCACCGGGCGGTGGCGACGGCGGCGGGCTTTGGCGTGATCATCGCGGTGCCCTCTGTGGCGGGGTTCCTGTTCCTCGAGATCGCGCCGGACAACCGGCCGCCGCTGACTTTTGGCGCGGTCAACCTGGTGGCCTTCGGCATTGTCATCGCCATGACCCTGATCACCGCGCCGCTGGGCGTGCGGATTGCCCATGCGATGGATCCCAAGCCGCTGAAACGGGTGTTTGCCGCCTTCCTGATCCTGGTGGCGCTCAACATGCTGCGCAAGGCGATCTGGGGCTGACCGGCCGGCAAGCCCGGCGGCGCATTTCTGCCATATCCTGAACCGAAACAATCTCATTTCCGTCCAATTCGTCCCCAATTGCCTGCCTAATTTGGCGCAGAGGCAAAAGGAGAGACCCATGCTGGAAATGCTTATGCTGTTGGGAACCGGGCTGGCCGCGGCAGGTATCGCCGGCATGACCGGCATCGGAAGTCAGTCGGAGGATTCGGCGGCGGAACCTGCATCGGCCGCGGCCAAGGATTACGATCTCGGCGAGGATTACGAAGGCGGCGAGGGCGAAGACCTGTTGAGCCAGGTGCGCCGGATGGGCGCCTCGCTCGATCTGGCCAAATTCATGCCGGGTTCGGCTGGCGCCGATTCCGCTGGCGGCGATGACGCCGCCGGGGAGACGGCCGCAGACGCGGACAACGCGCCGGAAGAAGACGAGACGTCGGTCGACTGGGAGGCGCTAATGGTGCCGCCCGAAGGCCTCGACGCTGACGATTATCCGCAAGAGATCGCGGAAGACGTGGCCCAGGACGATGCAGCCGTGCAGCCGACCCTCGATGAAGACGCGGCGTCAGAGCCCGAGAGCGACACCGTGGCGCCAGAGCCCGAGAGCGACACCGTGACGGAGGAGGCCGAGAGTGTTGCCGAGCCGGCCGAGGACGACGACGTGCCGGTGATCTCCGATTTCGCCGCCGGGGCCGAGCAGCTTCTGCTGATGCTGCCGGAGGGCATGGGCGAGGATACCAAGGTCAGTATCGAACCCAGCGGCAGCGAAGGCATGGATGCCGCCGTTGTGCTCGAAGACGACCAGGGCGGGTTGACCGCCGTCTTCGTCGCCGGCGCCTACGGCACCTTGAACGCTGCGGATGTGGTGCTCGAACGCGACGGCTGACCGACGCTCAGCCCTTGCGCCCTTGACGTGCCGCGCGCCCGCCGCGACGCTTTTTCAGGTGGCCGCGCCGGTTGGGCAGCTCGTCCATGATGGCGCGGCGTTCCTCCGAGTGCATTTTTGACCAGCGGGTGATTTCCTCGACCGAACGCAGGCAGCCGGCGCAGATTCGCGCCTCGGGATGGATGACACAGATCTGCACGCAGGGGCTTTCGATCTCGTCGCGTTTCCAGATCTCGTCCTTCATCCGATCTCCTCTTGTCATGCGCCCCCCAAATGGCGCATCCGGTCCAGCACCCCTTGCAGGATATAAGAGGCGGCGACGTGATCGATCACCTCGGCGCGACGTTTCCGAGACGTATCCGCCTCGAGCAGCGCCCGTTCGGCGGCGACGGTCGAAAGGCGTTCATCCCAGAATCCGATCGGCCCGTCCCAGAGCCGCGAAAAATTGCGCGCAAAGGCGCGAGTGGATTGGCAACGCGGCCCTTCGGAGCCGTCCATGTTGCGCGGCAGCCCCAGGATCACCCCGCCAATGCCGCGCGCGGCAAGGATCTCTTGCAGCCGGGCGGCATCCAGCCCGAATTTCTTGCGCCGGATGGTTTCCAGCGGCGTCGCCACCGAGCGGAAGCTGTCGGACACGGCCACCCCGATGGTCTTGTCGCCCAGGTCAAGCCCGGCAATCGCCGTCATCGGCGGCAGGGCTTTGGCGAAATCTGCGATATCTTCCACGATCATACACCCCTCTAACGCGCCGGGCGGGCAGGGGAAAAGCCTGTAGGGCCCACCATGTCGTGATTGATCGGCATTGTGGCGGATTTGATAGGCGGGCAGACTGGCCTAGTCTTCTAGAACCACCACAGAGAGAGCCCCGACAGGCACAATTGGGATTCGAGCCAGATGAAGCGATATTCAGCCTTTGCCGTCGCCCGCGAAGCCGCGCGCTATCACCTTGGATGGGAGCGCGCCTGGGCCTCACCGGAGCCGAAGAAACACTATGATGTGGTCATCGTCGGCGCCGGCGGACACGGGCTGGCGACCGCCTATTACCTTGGCAAGAATTTCGGCATCACCAATGTTGCGGTGATCGAAAAGGGCTGGCTCGGCGGCGGCAACACCGGCCGCAACACCACGATCATCCGCTCGAACTACCTGCAAGATCCCTCGGCCGCGATCTACGAAAAGGCGCGGTCGCTCTATGAGACAATGAGCCAGGACCTGAACTACAACGTGATGTTCAGCCCGCGCGGCGTGATGATGCTGGCCCAGACCCAGCACGAGATCCGCGGCTATCAGCGCACCGCCCATGCCAATGCCCTTCAAGGGGTGCAGACGGAGTGGATCTCGCCCGCCCGTGTCAAGGAACTGGTGCCGATCATCGAGCTCAAGGGGCCACGCTATCCGGTGCTCGGCGCGCTTTGGCAGGCCCGGGGCGGCACCGCGCGCCACGATGCGGTGGCCTGGGGCTATGCCCGTGCCTGTTCGGCCATGGGCATGCACATCATCCAGCAATGCGAAGTCACCGGCGTGCGCCAGCAGGACGGACGGGTCACCGGCGTGACCACCTCGAAGGGCGAGATCGCCTGCGACAAACTCGGCCTGGTGGTTGCCGGCCATTCCGGCGTGCTGGCCGAGATGGCGGGGTTCCGGCTGCCGGTGGAATCGGTGGCGCTTCAGGCGCTGGTCAGCGAGCCGATCAAGCCCTGCATGGATGTCGTCGTGATGGCCAATACCGTGCATGGCTACATGAGCCAGTCCGACAAGGGCGAGATGGTGATCGGCGGCGGCGCCGACGGCTACAACAACTACACCCAGCGCGGCAGTTTTCATCACATCGAGGAAACCGTGCGCGCGCTGATCGAAACTTTCCCGATGATCTCGCGGCTCAAGATGCTGCGGCAATGGGGCGGCATCGTCGACATGACCGGCGACCGTTCTCCGATCCTGTCGAAAACCCCGCTCGAGGGCTGTTTCATCAATTGCGGCTGGGGCACCGGCGGCTTCAAGGCGATCCCCGGCTCGGGCTGGGGCATGGCCGAGCTGATGGCCAAGGGCCATTCGCCGCTGACCGAGGCCTTCTCGCTCGATCGCTTCCGCGAAGGGAGGTTCATCGACGAAAGCGTCGCGGCGGGGGTGGCGCATTGATCGCATCGGCGGAGTTCCGCACTGCGGCGCGATTTCGTCGGGCCGCCGGGAACCCCGGGCACCGGCCTGACGTTTGCCCTGTGAACGAACGCTTCACAGGAGACCTGACATGGTTGACCACACCGACCGCGAACGCCTTAACACCACGACGACAACCACCACGAACAGCTCGGGCGGCAACAGCGGCCTGGCCTTTATCGTCGGCATCCTGGTCGTTGTCGTGGCGATCATCGCCTGGTTCCTCTTTGCCGGCGGCGACGTGCCCGGCCCGGCCGGCGGCACCAATGACGTCAATGTCACCATCGAAGGCGCCGGCGAGGCCATCGAAGGTGCGGGCGAGGCCGTCGAAGACGCCGCCGAAGGCCAGTAACGCCTGGCGCAGTACGGCGAAAGGCCCGGCGGCGCTGCCGTCACCGGGCCTTTCGGCGTGGGGTCAGCGGGTGGACGCCCGAGGCGCTGGGACGGTCCCGGGGCCGCAAACCGGCATGGCTTCGGCCAAAGCCGGCCTATTTTTCGGGTGCGCATCCGCGAAATCCGGCTCATCGCCCGCCAGGACCGCGCGCCTCCCTGTCCGGCCCCCCCTGGGCGACCTATCTTTTGCAGTGCGAAAGGAGGATTTCCCATGCCTGACCCGATCCCTCGGACCGACCCGCTGCGCACCCGCGCACCGCGCGGCCGCCCTTGGATGTGGATTGTCGCTGCCTTGCTGGTGCTGCTGCTCATCCTCTGGGTGGCTTTTGCCGGCACCGGTGGCAACATCACCGGCGCCGAGGCCGTCGATGCGCCTGCGGCCACAACAGAGCCGCTGGCCGATGATGCCGCGCCCGTCGCGGCCGACTGACCCGATCCAGATCCACCAAGCTGCAAGGCGGGCGTCGCTTGGCGCCCGCCTTTTGCTGCGCCAAGACCGGAGCCTGCCATGCTGACCCTGCATTGCCCCTATTGCGACGTCCAGACCGATGAAACCGAGCTGACCCCCGGCGGCGAGGCCCATCTCACCCGCCACGGCCCCGGCTCGGATGACGACGCCTTTCACGACTACCTGTTTTCCCGCGCCAACCCGCGCGGCGTGCATTTCGAACGCTGGCGCCATGGCTATGGCTGCGGCAAGTGGTTCCTCGCGGCGCGCGACACCCGGACACTCGAGGTTTTCGGCACCTACGAAGCGCAGACCACCGAGCCGCCCGACCACATCCTTGCCGCCATCCGCGACAAGCGCCCGGGCTGGACCCGCGCCTCCTGATGCCTTCACTTCTCGTCAATACGCATGTCAGCGGCCAGCCCCGCACGAAAGGGTCCGACACATGAGCACACGCCTCGCCACCGGCGGCCGGTTGATCGACCGCTCGAAACAGCAGAGCTTCACCTTCAACGGCAAGCGCCTGACCGGCCATGCCGGCGACACCCTCGCCTCGGCGCTGCTCGCCAATGACCAGATGCTGGTGGGCCGCTCGTTCAAATACCACCGTCCGCGCGGCATCGTGGCCTCGGGCGGCGAAGAGCCCAATGCGCTGATGGGGCTGGGCGAGGGGCACCGGTTCGAGCCCAACCAGCGCGCCACCACCACCGAGCTTTTCGACGGGCTGAGCGCGCAGAGCCAGAACCACTGGCCCAGCCTGGAAACCGATATCGGCGCGGTCAATGCCGCCTTTTCGGCCTTTCTGCCGGCGGGGTTCTATTACAAGACCTTCATGAAGCCGCGCGCCTTCTGGAAACACGTCTACGAGCCGTTCATCCGCAAATCCGCCGGTCTGGGGCGCGCGCCGGATGCCGAGGCCCGCGATCCCGACACCTACGAGCATTTCCATGCCCATGTCGATACGCTGGTGGTGGGCGGCGGCCTCGCCGGGCTCGAGGCGGCGAAACGCGCGGGCGCGGCCGGCGGCCGGGTGCTGCTGGTCGAGCAATCCGCCCATTGGGGCGGGCGCGCGCCGGTGGATGGCGGCGAGATCGACGGCCATTCGACCGAGGCCCATGTGGCCCGGCTGCTGGCCGATCTCGAAGCGATGGAGAATGTCACCCTGCGCAGTCGCTGCATGGGGGCAGGGGTCTATGACCATGGCTATGTGCTGGCCTACGAGCGTCTGAGCGATCATGCACCGCAGGCCAAGGGCCCGCGCCACCGGCTCTGGCGGATCCGCGCCGGGCAGGTCATCACCGCCACCGGAGCCATCGAACGGCCGCTGCCCTTTGCCGGCAACGACATTCCCGGCGTGATGCTGGCCTCGGCGGTGCGCGACTATGTGGTCAACTGGGCGGTCAGCCCCGGCGACCGCACCGTCGTGGTCACCAACAACGACGATGCCTATCGCACCGCTCTGGCCCTGCGTCGCGCCGGGCTCGCCGTGCCGGCGATCATCGATGCCCGTGTCCTGCCGAAAGACAGCCCGCTGATGGCCGAGGCCCGCGCCAAGGGCATCCGCATCCTGCAAGGCCATGCCATCGACCATGTGATCGGCGGCAAGCGGGTGCGCGGCGTGGCGATTTGCAGCCATGCCGGCGAAGGCGGTGCGGTGATCGAGGAAATCGCCTGCGAGGCCGTGGCCATGTCGGGCGGCTGGTCGCCGGTGGTGCACCTCTGGTCGCATTGCGGCGGCAAGCTGATCTGGGACGAGAGCCGCGTCATGTTCCGGCCCGATCCCGACCAGCCGCCAACCGGTGAGAAGGGCCGGCCGATGGTCACCGTTGTCGGCGCCGCCAATGGCGCGTTGAGCCTGCAAGAGGTACTCGACGATGCCGCGCGCCTTGGCGATGAGCCGGCGCCGCAGGCCAGCGCCGAGGCGGAAGCGCCGCTGGCGCCGGTCTGGATGATGCCGCAGGGTGCCAGCATCAAGCACCGGATGAAGGCCTGGCTGGATTATCAGAACGACGTCAAGGTTTCTGACGTTCAACTGGCTGCCCGCGAGGGATTCGAGAGCGTCGAACACGCCAAGCGCTATACCACGCTGGGCATGGCCACGGATCAGGGCAAGCTGAGCAATATCAACGGGCTGGCGACGCTTTCGGGTGCGCTTGGCGCGACGATACCCGAGGTCGGCACCACCACTTTCCGCCCGCCTTACACGCCGATCTCCATGGGCGCGATCGCCGGTCAGGCCCGGGCCGAAATTTTTCAGCCGGTGCGCGAAACCCCGATCCACGGCTGGCTTGACGCCAATGGCGCCGAATGGGAGCCGGTGGGCCAGTGGCGCCGGCCCTACGCCATCCTGCGTCCCGGAGAGAGCACGCACGACGCGGTCATGCGAGAAGTGACCAACACCCGCGAAAACCTCGGGCTGCTCGACGCCTCGACCCTGGGCAAGATCGTCGTCAAGGGACCGGATGCCGGAAAATTCCTCGACATGCTCTACACCAACATGATGTCGACGCTGAAACCCGGCAAATGCCGCTATGGGCTGATGTGCAACGAAAACGGCTTTCTGATCGATGACGGGGTCGTGGCGCGGATCGATGATGAAACCTTCCTCTGCCACACCACCTCGGGCGGCGCCGATCACATCCACGCGCAGATGGAGGATTGGCTGCAATGCGAATGGTGGGACTGGCTGGTCTATACCGCCAATGTCACCGAGCAATTCGGCCAGATCGCCGTGGTCGGCCCCAAGGCGCGCAAGCTGCTCGAGGCGATCGGCGGCATGGACGTCAGTCAGGAGACACTGCCCTTCATGGGCTGGGCCGAGGGCGAGTTGGGCGGCATTCCGGTGCGGATCTACCGCATCTCGTTTTCCGGTGAGCTGAGCTTCGAGATCGCGGTCAAGGCGGGCTATGCGCGCCAGCTCTGGGATCTGCTGATGACCGTTGGGCGGCAGTTCGACGTCATGCCCTATGGCACCGAGGCGCTGCACATCATGCGCGCCGAAAAGGGCTTCATCATGATCGGCGACGAGACCGACGGCACGGTGATCCCGCAGGATCTCGGGCTGGACTGGGCGATTTCCAAGAAGAAAACCGACTATCTCGGCAAACGCGCGCAGCAACGACCCGACATGACCCGCGACGACCGCTGGAAGCTGGTCGGGCTCGAGACTGTCGACGGCTCGGTGCTGCCCGATGGCGCCTATGCGGTGGACGAGGGCGAAAACGCCAATGGCCAGCGTAACGTGCAGGGGCGGGTGACTTCATCCTATCATTCGCCGACCCTGGGTCGCGGCATCGCCATGGGGCTGGTGCGGCACGGGCCCGACCGGATGGGCGAGGTGATCCGCTTTGCCAAATCCGACGGCACAACCATGATCGAGGCGCGGATCGTGGATCCGGTCTTCTACGACAAGGACGGGGAGAAACAGAATGTCTGAGGCGCTGGCAACACCGGTCACCGCCCTTGGCGGGGCACAGTTCGACGGTCTGGTCTCGGTCCGGGAAATGCCGGCGCAGGGCATGATCTCATTGCGCGGCGATCTGGCCATGCCGCCGCTCAAGAACGCCGCGACCGGCGTCGCCGGGGTCGACATGCCGGCCCAGCGCGCGGCCGAATGCGAAGGGGCGCGCGGCCTGTTGTGGATGGCGCCCGACGAGCTGCTGGTGCTCTGCCCCTATGACGAGACGGCCGAGGCCGTCGCCTCGATGGACAAGCTGCTTTACAGCTACCATGCGCTGGTAACCGACGTTTCCGATGCCCGCGCGATGTTCGAACTGCGTGGCGGCGGGTTGCGTGACGTGCTGGCCAAGCTGACGCCGGCGGATATGTCGGTCGCCGTCCTGCCGCCGGGCGAGCTGCGCCGCTCGCGGCTGGCGCAGGTGCCGGCGGCCTTCTGGCTGAGGAGCGAAACCGCGGCGCAGGTGATCTGCTTCCGCTCGGTCGCGCGCTATGTTTTCGACCTTTTGAAGACCGCGGCGCAGCCGGGATCGGCGGTCGGATTCCACTAGGCTGACCACGGGGCAGGCGCGGCCGACCCGGCGCGCCGCTTCTTCGGACGGCGAAGGGCGTCAACCCGCTCGGCAGGGGTTGACCTCTCCGCCGCACGCGCTCACTTATACCGGGAACGCGACCATCAAGAAAAAGGGGTGTACCCATGGCTTTCGAACTTCCCGATCTTCCCTATGCGCACGATGCCCTTGCCGGCCAAGGCATGAGCAAGGAAACGCTCGAGTACCACCACGACATCCACCACAAGGCCTATGTCGACAACGGCAACAAGCTGATCTCGGGCACCGAGTGGGAAGGCAAGACGCTCGAAGAGATCGTCAAGGGCACCTATGACGCCAACGCCGTGGCGCAATCGGGCATCTTCAACAATGCGTCGCAGCACTGGAACCACATGCAGTTCTGGGAAATGATGGGCCCGAACAGCGCCAGCCTGCCGGGCGAGCTGGAAAGCCGCCTGAAGGATGGCTTCGGCTCGGTCGACGAGTTCAAGAAGCAATTTGCCGCCGCCGGCGCCGGTCAGTTCGGCTCGGGCTGGGCCTGGCTGGTTGTCGATACCGACGGCTCGCTGAAAGTCACCAAGACCGAAAACGGCGTCAACCCGCTGTGCTTCAACCAGACCGCGCTGTTGGGCTGCGACGTCTGGGAGCACTCCTATTACATCGATTTCCGCAACAAGCGCCCGGCGTATCTCGACAACTTCCTCGACAACCTGGTGAACTGGGAAAATGTCGCGGAACGTCTCGCAAGCGCCTGATATTGCTTCTGAACGCTGAATTTTGGCCCGCCCGTTTCCCACGGGCGGGCCTTTTCGTTGCAGCTGTCCGGGCCAAAGCCGGACGGGATCAGCGCCCCAGCGCGGTGCGCAGCTTGGCCACGCAATCGGCGACGTTTTCGGCCGGTTCCCAGAAGGCGCGCAGCGAGGCTTCGGCAAAGCCCTGATCGATCACGTGATCGAGCAGCGCCAGCAACGGGTTCCAATAGCCCGCCACGTTCAGCAGGATCACCGGCTTGTCATGCAGGCCAAGCTGCGCCCATGTCAGCACCTCGAAGAATTCGTCGAGCGATCCGGCGCCGCCGGGCAGCAGGATGACCGCATTGGCGTTCATCAGCATGACCTTCTTGCGCTCGTGCATGGTTTCGGTGACGACAAAGGTCGAGAGATCGCGCTTGCCGACTTCGACATCCAGCAGGTGTTTGGGGATCACGCCAAAGGTCTCGCCGCCGCTATCCTGCGCGCTGCGCGCCACGCGCCCCATGAGGCCGACGTCACCGGCACCGTAGACCAGCCGCCAGCTCTCGTCGGCCAGCGCCCGGCCCAGCGTTTCGGCGGCCTCGGCATAGGCCGGATCTGAGCCATCACGCGAGCCGCAGTAAACGCACACAGAGATGTCGGTCATTGTCACTCGCTCCTGCCTCGGTCGTCCTGTAATCTCTGGACATGTTGCGCGTGCAGCATGGGAAGTCAACGCACCCGGCCGGTCCTGCGGCGCGCGCAGGCCGCTGCGGGGCGGAGGGTGTCCGAAAATGTCGCCGGAAATCCACATTTTGACCGTGATGACCGCCCCTGCTAGTGTTTTGTACGTTTTTTCCCAGTGGTTTCACGGTTAATTGAGGACATCTGCCGGGAATTAGGGGGCCGCGCGCTCCGGACTGCCCAATGCGCGCAAAGGGGACCAAAATGGCGAAATGGATCGGATATCTGGGCGGAGGCGCGGCCGGCGCGGCTGTGGCCATTGCGGGGTATGTGGTCATGACGCTCTATGGCGATCCCGAGACGCCTCGCGAGACCCCGGCGGCACTGATCACGCCCGAGCCCGCGAATACGCCGAAGCCCGAGAGCGACGCGGCGCAAGACGAGGCGCAAGACTCGGGGCCCGCGCCGGTCGTCGAGAGCGTTGACAGCGACCCGGCGCCGGAGGCCGAGCCTGCCAAAAAGCCGGACCGCGACCCCGCACCGGAAGCCGAGCTTGCCGAGCTGCCCGACAGCGACCCCGTGCCGGAGGCCGAGCTAACCGAGGTGCCGGATAATGGCCCGGCGCCGGAGGCCGAGAGCGCCGAGATGCCGGACGACGAGCCAACGCCGGAGGCCGAGATCGCCGAGCTGCCGGAGGAGGAGCCTGCGCCGGTGGCCGCGCCAGAGCCTGCACCGGACGCCGGCGCCGCGCCGGAAAACGCGGGCGCAATCGCCTCTGACCCCGACCCGGCACCGGACGCCGAAAGGGCCGAGGCCCCTGAGGCCGTGCCAGAGGCCGAAACTGCCGAACTGCCCGACAGCGACCCCACACCGGATCCTGCAACCGCAGAGCCGACGCCGCCAGAACCCGAGCCCGTGGACAAGGCCGCGCCGCCGCTTGTGCCGCCGACCTTCGATCTGGTGCGGATCGAGCCCGACGGCTCGGCGATCGTGGCGGGCGAAGGCGCGGCCCGGGCGCCGGTGCGGATCTTTCTCGATGGCGGCGAGATCGGCGAAACCACCTTGGGCAGCGACGGCCGTTTCGTCAGCCTGCTGCGCATCCCGCCCAGCCGCCAGCCCCGGCTGATGACCCTCGCCACGGGGCTGGCCGACACGGAGGTCTTTTCCAAGACCGAGATCATCGTCGCGCCCTTTGGCGCGGTGGACAAAGCCGCGCCCGATGAAGCGGCCCCGGCGCCCGAGGCCGTGGCCGAGAAGACACCGGTGGAATCCGAACCGCGTGACCGCGCCGCTCTGCCCGACGCGGAGGGCGCCGAAACGGCAGCGGATGCGGAAATCGCGCCCGCCGGCGACATCGCGGAAGTCGTAGAACCGCAACCTGCCGGTTCCGATGGCGGCGCAGCGGCGGACGCAGGGGAGACCCCGAGCGCAGAAGTGGTGGCCGAGCGCCCTGTTGCCGGGGCAGCAGACGAAAGCCCCGAGCCGGAACGCACGACAGAGGCCGTGGCCGCGCTGGACGTGCCCGAGGGCGCCGCCGCCAGCCCGGAGCAGATCGACCCCCCGGTGCAGACCCCCGCCGCGCCCGAGCCCGTGGCGACAGCGGCCGTAACGGAACCGGCTCCGGACGAGGCAGACCCCGCAGTGCCGGATCGCCCCGCCGCGGTGGACACTTCGGCGCCGGCATCCGCCGGCGCGGACCGGTCCGAAGACATCGCCGCCGCGGATACCTCCGAGCCGCCCGCCGGGGTCGGCGCCGCCCCGGTGCTGGTTGCGCCCGCGCCCGCGGCAACCGCGGCCGATCCGGTGGCCGAAGTGGCCGCGACGGTCAGCCGCGACACCGACCCGCTGCGCGCGGTGCCGGAGGCGGTGGAGATCCCGGCGGCGCCGGAACCCGAGACGCCACCGACCTTGCTGGCCTCGGACAATGAAGGAGTGCGGGTGCTGACCGGGCCGGAGGTGCTGGACCGGGTGGCAATCGACACGATCAGCTATGACAACGCCGGCGATGTTGCGCTTGCCGGGCGCGGCACCGGCGGCGAGGCCGGCGGATTTGTCCGGGTCTACCTGGACAACACGCCGATCACCACGTCGCGGGTCCGCGCCGATGGCTCCTGGCGGGTGACGCTGCCACAGGTCGACAAGGGGGTCTATACCCTGCGCGTCGACGAGGTGGACGGGGCGGGCGAGGTCACCTCGCGCGCCGAAACACCATTCCTGCGCGAGGACCGCGAGGCGCTGGACAAGGCGTCAAACGCCACCGAGGGCGACGGGCCGGTCAGGATCGTCACCGTTCAGCCGGGCAATACCCTCTGGCAGATCGCCCGCGACCGCTATGGCGAGGGCATCCTTTATGTGCGGGTCTTCGATGCCAACCGGGGGCAGATCCGCGATCCCGACCTGATCTATCCGGGGCAGGTGTTCGACCTTCCGGCAGAGGAGGCGGCGGAGTAGGCGCGCCGCCCACGTAAACGCTTCTCGGCCCAAGTGGCCGGGGCCTCAGGCGGCGTCGGCTTCCGCCTGTTGCCGCCGCCAGAGGCTGGCATAGCGGCCGTCGCGCGCCAGCAGGTCGGCATGGGTGCCGCGTTCGACGATCTCGCCGTCCTGCAACACGATGATCTGATCGGCCTCGGCCACGGTCGAGAGCCGGTGCGCGATCATCAGCACCGTGCGCCCCTCGGCGGCGCGATCCAGCGCGCCCTGGATTTCCTGTTCGGTCTCGCTGTCGAGCGCCGAGGTGGCCTCGTCCAACAGCAGGATCGGCGGGTTCTTGAGCAGGGTGCGGGCGATGCCGACGCGCTGTTTCTCGCCGCCCGAGAGCTTGAGCCCGCGTTCGCCGACCATGGTGTCATAGCCTTCGGGCAGGCTCTTGATGAAGTCGTGGATCTGCGCGGATTTCGCGGCGGCGATGATCTCGTCGCGGCTGGCCCCCTCGCGGCCATATTCGATGTTGTAATAGATCGAGTCGTTGAACAGCACCGTGTCCTGCGGCACCACGCCGATGGCGTCATGCAGACTGTCCTGGGTCACGTCGCGCACGTCCTGGCCGTCGATGGTGAGCGACCCGTCGGTGACGTCGTAGAACCGGAACAGCAGCCGGCCGATGGTGCTCTTGCCAGAGCCCGAGGGGCCGACGATGGCCACCTTTTGGCCCGCCTGCGCGGTGACCGATACCCCCTTGAGAATGGGCCGGGCCGGATCATAGCCGAAATGCACGTCATTTAGCGCCACCGTGCCGCCGGCAACATGCAGCGCCGGCGCGCCGGGCTTGTCAGCGATCTCGGCCGGTTGTTCGAGCAGGCCGAACATCTCGCCCATATCGACCAGGCTCTGGCGGATCTCGCGGTAGACGGTGCCGAGAAAGTTCAACGGCATGGTGATCTGGATCATGTAGGCGTTGACCATGACGAAATCGCCCACCGTCAGATCGCCGTTCTGCACCCCGAGCGCCGCCATCACCATGACCCCCACCAGCCCGGCGGTGATCAGGAAGGACTGGCCGAAATTGAGGAAGGCCAGTGAATAGGAGGTCTTGAGGGCCGCGCGTTCGTACCCTGCCATGGCCTGGTCATAGCGCGCCGCCTCGCGGGCTTCGGCGCCGAAATACTTGACCGTTTCGAAGTTGAGCAGGCTGTCGATCGCCTTCTGATTGGCGTCGGTGTCCTGATCGTTCATCTGGCGGCGCAGTTTGACCCGCCATTCGGTGACCTTGAAGGTGAACCAGACATAAAGCGCGATGGTCACCGCCACCACGGCCAGGTACCAGACGTCGAACAGGAAAAACAGCACCACGGCGATCAGCAGCAGTTCCAGCACCAGAGGCCCGACCGAGAACAGCATGAAGCGCAGCAGGAACTCGACGCCCTTGACCCCGCGTTCGATGATGCGGCTCAGCCCGCCGGTCTTGCGGGTGATGTGATAGCGCATCGACAACCGGTGGATATGGGTAAAGGTCTCGAGCGCCAATTGCCGCAGGGCACGCTGGCCGACCGCCGCAAAGAGCGCGTCGCGCAGCTGCTGAAAGCCGTTGGTCATCAGCCGCGCCATGCCATAGGCCACGGTGAGCCCCACCGCGCCGAGCAGCAGGGTCGAGCCTTCGCCTCCGAGGGTGTCGACCGCCGCCTTGTAAAGCATCGGCGTGCCGACGGCGATCAGCTTGGCCAGCACCAGCACCGCCATGGCGGCGATGACGCGTTTCTTGACCCAGGGGTGATCGTCGGGCCAGAGGTAGGGGGCGACGCGGTTGATGGTGCGCCAGCCGGAACGGCGTTCCTCCCGGGCGATGGCGGCGTTGGCGTCCTCGGCGGGCTGCGCGTCGGTGGCTGTCATTTGCAAGTCTTTCGGTCGTCTGATGGGGCGGCGCAGGATATGTCGGCGGATCCTGCCTGAATTCCTGAGAATTCAGGGCCGGATTCTTCGAGGCTCCGGCCCTCCGCTCATTCCGCCGCGCGCAGCGGCAATTCGGGTTGCGTCTCGGCCGGCGCGGGCGCGGGCGGCGCGGGATCGTCGACCCAGAGGATTTCCGGGTGCTTGATCCGCCGCGCCTTGCGGTTCAGTGCCCAGTCGCGGGCGGCCCGGCTCGACCGGCCCTGACCCAGCCGCGCCAGCAGACGGGCGAACCAGAACACATAGGTCCAGAACCAGACCCGCATCGCCAGCATGGCGGGGGTGAACACCAGCGTCAGCACCGTGGCGATGCCAAGGCCAAAGACCACGGCAGTGGCCAGCTGTTTCCACCAGAGCGCGGTGGGGCTGTCGATGGAATAGCCGCCGGCCCAGAAATCCAGGCTGAGCCCGAACATCATCGGTGCCAGGCCCGCCATGGTGGTGATCGTGGTCAGGAGCACCGGGCGGATGCGGTCCTCGGCGGTGCGCACGATGGCCTCGATCCGCGGCATGTAGCGCGAATATTCCATATAGGTGTCGATCAGAACAATGTTGTTGTTCACCACGATGCCGGCGAGGGCGACGATGCCGGTGCCGGTCATGATGATCGAGAAGGTCTGATCCATTACCAGCATGCCGATCAGCACGCCGGTGGTCGAGAGCACCACGGCCAAGAGCACCAGCACCGAATTGTAGAAGCTGTTGAACTGCGCCAGCAGGATGATGAACATCAGCCCCAGCGCCCCGGCAAAGGCGGACATCAGGAATTGCTGGCTTTCCTCCTGATCCTCCTGATCGCCGGTCCATTCGGTCTCGATGCCAGGCCCCAGCGGCGCGGTCCCGAGCCAGTCTGTAAGCTGCGCGATACGCTCATTGGCGGTCAGCGGCACGGCGCGCAGATCGGCGGTCTTCAGCGTCTCGAGCGTCTGGCCGTCGCCATAGCCCTCGATCAGATAATCGGTGGCACCGACGGTCAGGTCGCCGGTCTCGCCCTCCGGGACGGCCCGGCCATGGGCGAGGATCCGGGCGGATTCGCCGTCGCCGGTGACAAAGGTGGTCAGCCCGGGCCGTACGGCGGCCTTGACGTCGAAATAACGTTTCTGGTCAACACGCGCGATCTCGGCCAGTTTGGCGACCGGCTGGCGGGTGACGAAATTCGACAGCGGCACCAGGCCATCGGCGGTGCGGACCTTGAGCGTATCGAGCGTCGACAGCACGCGGTCGGCTTCGGGCAGGCGGACGCGAATGTCGATCTCTTCGTCCGAGCTGTCCACCCGCATGGTGTCGAGCAGGATGCCGCGGGTCACGAGCTGCACCATGGCGCCGACGGTAGCCACATCGGCGCCGAAGCGGCCGGCCTTTTCGACATCGACGTCGATCTGCCAGTCGATGCCGGGCAGGGGCAGCGTGTCTTCGACCAGGTGCAGCCCCGGGGTCGCCTCGAACCGCGCGCGGGCGGTTTCGGTGGCGGCGATCAGGTCTTCCCAATTGTCGCCCTTGAGACGCAGATGCACCGGCTTGGCGCTGGCCGGGCCGCGCGCCTGGGCCAGGATCTCGATGCGCACGCCGGGGATTTGCTCGAGCTCGGCCTGCAATTCCTCGAGGATGATATCGCCGTCGAGATCGGGGCGGTCGGTGCGGTCTTCCCAGGGGATGGTCTCGAGCTGGACCTGGCCGATGGTTTCCTTTGGCGGCTCGGCGCCGCCGGTGTTGGAATTCAGCCCGCCGTCCCCGGCAAAGGCAAAGGCATTATCGACCCCGGGATGGGCCAGCACGATGTCCTCGGCCTGGCGGACGATGGCATCCTTTTCCTCGAGCGAGAGATTGCCGCGCGCCAGCACATAGACGATGGCCTGTTCCGGCTCGCTTTCGACAAAGAATTCGACGCCCCTGTTGTTCTCGCCGAAGTAGCCAAAGACCGACATCACAAAACCCAGCACCGCCGCGGCGGTGACGATGGGCATGATCGGGTTGCCGGCGATCAGCTTGATGAACCAGCCAAAGAGCGTGCGGCGGCGGCCGGCGCGGATACGCTTGCGCTGCCAGTGAAACTCGACCGCGCCCAGCGTGACCGAGGCCATGAAGGCGCCGGCGAGAAAGATCGCCGCACCGGGCAGCACCGCCAGCGCGCCTTGCAGCGGCGTGGCGAAGAGATAGGCGGGGTTGAGCACCTGCATGGCACCGACAAAGATCACCATCAGCGAGACCGGCACCAGCGCGGCGCGGACGATCCACGGGAAACGCCGCTCGAGCCAGTCGGACGAGCGGGCGAACATCCGGCTCATCCGCCCGGTCACGCCGCCCATCACCGGCAGGTAGATCAGCGCCACGATCAGCGAGGCCGAGAGCACGAAGATCAGGGTGACCGGCAGCATGCCCATGAACTCGCCGGGAATGCCGGGCCAGAACAACATCGGCAGGAAGGCACAGAGCGTCGTGGCGGTGGACGACACGATCGGCCAGAACATCCGCTTGGCCGCCTCGACATAGGCATGCATCGGGCCGACGCCGTCGCGGATGCGCTTGTCGGCATATTCGACCACCACGATGGCGCCATCGACGAGCATGCCGACGGCAAGGATCAGCCCGAACATGACGATGTTCGAAATCGTGATGCCCATCACGCCCAGAAGCACGAAGCAGAGCAGGAACGATGTGGGAATGGCAAATCCGACCAGCAGCGCCGGCCGTGTACCGAGCGCCGCCAGCACCACGATCATCACCAGCGCGATGGCGGTCAGCACCGAGCCCTCGAGCTGGCTGACCATCGATGCGACAACCCGGCTCTGGTCATTCGAGGTGCCCACTTCGACGGCGGCGCGCAATTCGTCCGGCCAGTCGGCCTGCGCGGCGGCGACCTCTTCCTTTACCTGAGCTGCGGTGTCGATCAGGTTGAAACCCTTGCGCTTTACCACCTGAAGGGCCACCGTCTCCTCGCCGTTGAAACGGGCGGTGCCAAGCCGGTCTTCGAAGGTGAGCTGGATCTGCGCCAGATCGCCCAGCGTCACCACGCGGTCGCCGTTTGTCTTGACCGGCAGATTGAAGATGTCCTGCGGCTCGTCAAAGGAGGAGGGGATCTTGACCGCGAAGGTGCCCTGCGCGGTTTCGACCTCGCCGGCGGCAATCAACTGGTTGTTGTTCTGCACCACGCCGATCAGCTCGCCGGCCGTGACGTTGTAGGCCTCGAGCCGCAGCGGATCGATCACCACCTCGAGCATCTCGTCGCGCTTGCCGGCGATCCCGGCCTCGAGCACGCTGTCGAGCCCCTCGATCCGGTCCTGCAAATCCTCGGCGACGCGTGCCATGGTGCGTTCGGGCACGGCGCCGGTCAGGTTGACGATGACGATGGGAAATTCGGAAAAGTTGATCTCGTTGATGGTGTATTGCTCGGCGCCATCGGGAAAATTCGCCTCGGCCGATTTCATCGCATCGCGGACGTCGGCCATGACCTTGGTCTTGTCCCAGCCGAACTCGAACTCCAGCGCCACGCCGGCATAACCCTCGGCGGCGGTGCCGGAGAGCGTCTCCAGCCCGTCGAGATCGGAAAGCTCGGTTTCCATCGGTTTGACCAGCAGCGTCTCGGCATCGGCGGCGGAAATCCCGGGGAAGGGGACCGAGACAAAGAGCGCCGGGATCTCGATATCCGGCTCACCCTCTTTCGGCAGCCCCACATAGGCAAAGCCCCCCGCCAGAAGCGAGAGGGCAATGAAGGCCAGAACCATCCGCGCGCGGTCAGCCGCCCAATCGACCATGCCGGTCATTGGCTGACCTCCGCGGTTGCCTCGCGATAGGTGGGGATCACCCTGACACCGTTTTCGACATATTCCTGCCCCAGGGTGATGACATCGACCGTTTCGGGCAGCCCGGCCAGCCAGACGCCCTCGCGCGTGTCGCGCAGCAAAGTGACCGGCAGAAAGGCGGCGGTGCTGTCCGAGGTGACGCTGCGGATGCCGAGGGTGCCGTCATCGTTCAGCGTCAAGACCGAGGCGGGCAGGAGATGCGCGGCAACGCCGGCGGTGGAAATGGCGATCTCGGCGGTCTGACCGTCACGGATCTTCAGATCGGGATTGGCGGCGGTGATCTCGACCCGGAAGGTGCGGGTGGTGGGATCGGCCGAGCGTGACAGGAAAGTGACCTGGCCGGCCACGTCGCGGCCTTCGGCCAGTTCGGCCCCGGCCAGGGCGCCAAGCTCGACGCGGGCAACTTCGGTTTCCGGGACATAGGCCACCAGCTTGATCGGATCGAGCTGGATGATCGTGGCGCAGAGCGCGCCGGGCTGCATCAGCGTGCCAAGCTCGGCCGCGTCCGATTCCAGCAGGCCAGCGAACGGCGCCCTGACCTCGAGCCGGTCGATTTCCTTGCGGGCGGCGGCGACGGCGGCCTCGGCGGTGCGGATCGAGGCCTGCGCGCCCTTGAGGCCGGATTTCGCGATCTCGAGCCCGGCACGGGCCGCGCTGACCGAGGCTTCGGCGCTGCGCACGGCGGCGGCGGTCGCGGCGACGCGGGTGTCGGTGGAAAAACCGTCTTCCTTGAGCGCCTTGGCGGCGCGGGCATTGATTTCGGCCTCGTCGAGACGGGCCAGCGCCTCTTGCAGCCGGGCTTCGGCCTCGGGCACCCCGGCCTCGATGCCGGGCACCCGCGCCTCGGCCTCTTCCAGCCGCGCCAGCGCCTCGTCGAGCGAGGCGCCGCGGGTGCCGGGATCAAGCTCGCACAAAAGCTGGCCCTGTTCGACAAAGGCGCCCTTGCGCAGTGGGTCCGAGACAACAAGACCGCTGGTTTCGGCCATCACGTTGACTTCGCGGGCGGCCTCGGTCTGGCCGCGCAGGATCACGGCGGTATCAACCACCTCGGCCTGCGAATGCCGCGCGACCACGCGCACGCCCTGCGGTGCCGGCGTTTCCGGGACGGGCTCCGGCTCTGCCTCCGGCTCGGACGCGGCGGCCTCGTCCTCAGGGGCATCGCCCAGCACCAGCGCCAGGTGATTTTCGCGCGCGAAATCGAACAGGGCGTCGCGTTGCAACACGGCAACCACCAGAAAAGCTGACACGGCAATTGCCGTCAAAAGTGGGATAAGTCGCATACCATGCTTTCTTCGAGTCTCACACACCGCAAAATCCGGCGCAGCAGATCACTCTCCTGCGCTTACCGAGGTCATATAAGGATGATACGCTGAACAGACCAGTTCAGTTTATACTTTTCCTTGCCAGGCTGCAATAAAGCCGCAGCGCCGCCGGGATTCGAAGCGGTTGCCCGGCCCTTGGCACTTGCACCGGGCCGGGGTAAGAGGGGCGGGATCGACCCGCTCGCCGCACCATCGGCGCAAGACATGAGGCAGTGACGTGAGCCAGACCGACAGTTTCATCGAAGAAGTGACCGAAGAGGTCCGCCGCGACCGGCTTTTCCTGCTGCTCAAGCGGTACGGCTGGATCGGCGTGCTGCTGGTGCTGCTGATCGTCGGCGGCGCGGCATGGCGGGAATATTCCCGCGCACAAGAGCAAGCCGAGGCCGAGGCGCTTGGCGATTCGATGCTGGCCGCGCTCGAGACCGAAGAACCCGAGGCCCGGATTGCCGCCCTTGGCGAGGTCGCGCCCGGCTCTGCCGGTGGCACGGCGCTTCTGGCCCTGCTGACCGCTGCCGAACAGGCGAGTGCCGAGCAGGAGGCCGCCGCCGCCGAAACCCTTGCCGCGATTGCCGCCAATGGCGAGGTGCCGCAGATCTATCGGGACATCGCGGCTTTTCGCATGCTGCTGCTGCAATCCGACAGCCGCGAGGCCAGCGAACGTCGCACTTCTTTCGAGGCGCTGGCCCGGGCCGGCAGCCCGCTGAGGCTGCTGGCGGAAGAGCAGATCGCGCTGATCGAGGTGGAAACCGGTGACACCGAAGCCGCAATCGCGCGGTTTCAGTCCATCCTCGCCGATGCCGAGGTGACGGCGGGCTTGCGCCAGCGGGTCTCTCAGGTGATTGTCGCCTTGGGCGGAGAGCTTGACGCCGCCTGAAGCGTGTGAGGTCAATGGTTTGGCCGACGAAAGGCCGACCGGTAAAAGAATGACGGGGACGGGTTTGGTGAAAACGGCAAGGAACAGGACGGTGTTGGGCGTGGCTGCGCTTTGCTTGGTTGCGGCCTGTACGCAGAACGAGGTGATCCTGCCCGGCGAGCGCGAGCCGATCCGCGCCGAAGAGGCTTCGCTTGCGCCCGAGACGGCGCCTGCGGACGCGCTGGCGCTGCCGGCGGTACAACGCAATGCATCCTGGCTTCAGGGCCATGGCACACCCGCCACCCGCACCGATCATCCGGCCTTCGGCTCTGCGCCGCGCACGCTCTGGACCGCGCCGATCGGCAAGGGCGACACTCGCAAATTGCGCATCACCGCAGATCCGGTGATCGCCGACGGCCGCATCTTCACCCTCGACAGCGAAGCGCTGGTCAGCGCCACGTCGACGGCCGGCAAAACCCTCTGGACGCGCAATCTCGCACCGGCACGCGATGGCGCCGGGCAGGGCTCGGGTGGCGGGCTGGCGATTGGCGGCGGGCGGCTTTATGTCACCTCCGGCTACGGCACGGTCACCGCGCTCGATCCGGCCAGCGGCGCCGAGATCTGGAGCCAGAAGTTGCAGGCCAGCGGCACCGCCGCGCCAAGCTATGACGGCGAGATCGTCTATCTGGTGGCCGGCGACCGCACCGCCTGGGCGCTCGAGGCCGACACCGGCCGCATCCGCTGGCAGATCGACGGGCTGGAAGATGTCAACAACGTGCACGGCGGCCCGGCGCCGGCGGTGACCGATCAGTTCGTGATCTTCGGCTATGGCTCGGGTGACGTGCAGGGCGCCTTCAAGAAGGGCGGTCTGCGGATGTGGAACGCCACGCTGGCGGGCAACCGCAACGGTTTTGCCATCAACCGGGTCAGCGACATCACCGGCGATCCGGTGGTGGTGGGCGATACGGTCTATGTCTCGAACCACAGCGGCCGGCTGGTGGCGCTCAACGCGGTCTCCGGCTCGCGCAAGTGGACGGTGCGCGATGCAGCGCTGCAACCGGTCTGGGTGTCCGGTGGCGCGGTGTTCTTCATCTCCGACCGAAATGCGCTCAAGCGGGTCAACGTTTCGGACGGAGCCGAGGTCTGGTCTGTCGAACTGCCCGGCTATACCACCCAGCGGCCGCGCAAACGCGACGAGATCCATGGCAACTACGGGCCGATCCTGGCCGGCGGGCGGCTTTACGTGGCCGGCGGCGACGGGCGCCTCCGGGCCTTTGATCCTGACAGTGGCGCGCTGCTCGGCACCGCCGGAATCCCCGGCGGCGCGACCACCAATCCGGTGGTGGCGGGCGGTGTCATGTATATCGTGACGAAAAACGGCCAGTTGCAGGCCTTGGGCGGCTGATGTATCGGGGCGTCTGATATGTTCCGGAGCCGTGTAGACAGATGTCCTTTACCCTCGCCATCGTGGGCCGCCCCAATGTGGGCAAATCCACGCTGTTCAACCGCCTTGTGGGCAAGCGCCTGGCGCTTGTCGACGACCAGCCGGGCGTGACCCGGGATCTGCGCGAAGGCGAGGCGCGGCTGGCCGACCTGCGGTTTACCGTGATCGACACCGCCGGGCTCGAGGATGCCACCGACGACAGCCTTCAGGGCCGGATGCGGCGGCTGACCGAGCGTGCCGTCGACATGGCCGATGTCTGCCTGTTCATGATCGACGCCCGGACCGGGCTGACACCGGTGGACGAGATGTTCGCCGAGATCCTGCGCAAGCGTGCCAAGCACATCCTTGTCGCCGCCAACAAGGGCGAGGGCGCCGCCGCCGATGCCGGTGTGATCGAGGCCTGGAACCTCGGGCTGGGCGAGCCGATCCGGCTGTCTGCCGAACATGGCGAAGGGCTCAATGATCTCTACACCGCGCTGCTGCCGATCACGGAAGAACTGGCGCTGACCCGGGTCGAGGATGCGCCCGACACCGATGTGGCGGTGGATGTCGACGCCGAGGCGGCGCCGGACCATGCGCCGACCAAAAGCAAACCCTTGCAGATCGCGGTGGTCGGCCGGCCGAATGCGGGCAAATCGACGCTGATCAACCAGATTCTCGGCGAAGATCGCCTGCTGACCGGCCCCGAAGCCGGGATCACCCGCGACGCCATTTCGCTTCAGATCGACTGGAACGGCACGCCCTGCCGGATTTTCGACACCGCCGGCATGCGCAAGAAGGCGCGGGTGCAGGAAAAGCTCGAGAAACTCTCGGTCTCGGACGGGCTGCGCGCGGTCAAATTCGCCGAGGTGGTGGTGGTTCTGCTCGACGCCGCCATCCCGTTCGAACAGCAGGACCTGCGGATTGCCGATCTGGCCGAACGCGAGGGCCGGGCCGTTGTGGTCGCGGTCAACAAGTGGGATGTGGAGCCGGAGAAGCAGCAGAAGCTGCGCGATCTCAAGGAGGCCTTCACCCGGCTGCTGCCGCAGCTCAAGGGCGCGCCTCTGATCACGGTTTCGGCCAAGACCGGCAAGGGGCTAGACCGGCTGCACGCCGCGATTGCCCGGGCGCATGACATCTGGAACCGCCGCGTCACCACCGCCCAGCTCAACCGCTGGCTCGAAGGCATGGTCGCCGCGCATCCGCCGCCGGCACCTCAGGGCCGCCGGATCAAGCTGAAATATATGACTCAGGCCAAGACCCGGCCGCCGGGCTTCGTGGTGATGTGCTCGCACCCCGACAAGATGCCGGAAAGCTACACCCGCTATCTGGTCAACGGGTTGCGCGAGACATTCGACATGCCCGGCACGCCGATCCGGCTGACGCTGCGCGGGCAGGGCGACAAGAATCCCTACAAGGGCCGCAAGAAACCCGGCCCCTCGAAGCTGCGCAAGCACCTTGGCAAGGGCCGGGCCGACGACCGGTAGCGGCTTTCGACACCTCGATTTTGACGGCTGAAACCCGCCGGAACCGCGCCTCGGTTCCGGCGGTCTCTTTTTGCGCGGGGACCGGCCGATTTGGGTGGCGGAGGCTTGCCGCCGGCCCGGTGTATCGCAACCCAAAGGCGATTTTTCGCGCAGATTTTCGGCCGAAACTTGCCACCGTATGGCAAGGCTTTGCCAGTCGAGAGTTTTCCGATTTTCTTGGGTAAACAGAGGGTTGTGGGTCAAAGTGAAGGTAGCCAGATTGACCGGGACAGCGCAGATCGCTGTCTGTTAGTGAAACCACAGGAGTACCATTATGACCACCAAATCCCTCACTCTCGCAGCCTTTGTCCTCGCCGCAGCAAGCCCTGCGCTGGCCCAGGTGACGGTCGAAGACACCGACGCGGATGGCAGCTTCTCGATGCAGGAGTTGCAGGCCGCCTATCCCGAGATGACGGTCGAGGTGTTCGCCCAGATCGACGTCGATCAGAGCGGTGATGTCAGCGAAGATGAGTTGTCGGTGGCGCTCGAGGCCGGGCTGCTCACGGAATGACCCGGACACCGGTTTCGGGTGGGGGCCTGTGCCGGCCGTCGATGACGGCGGGCGCAGGTCGGGCCCTCGGGTCCTGACCGAAACCGGGGGGCGGCGCCTTCGTCATGAAGGGCGTCGCCCCATGTTACCCCGTCGGCTGCGCCCGGCGCAGCACCGCCAGACCGGCAAGGGCGAGAGCCCCGATGATGACCACCACCAGAACCGCGACCGGCCCATCCTGCCAATTGGCCACCAGCACGCCGATCAACGCCCAGATCACCGCGATCGGAAAGCCCGGCGCATCCGGCCGGTGCAGGATCACGCCTCCGGCCAGCACCACCGCCAGAGGGAGCGTCAGCAGCGCCGCCAGCAGCGCATCGGTGACGCCGTAGCCCGCCAGCAGCAGCGCCAGAGAGACGCAGGAGGCCGCTGTCAGCCACCCGGCATAGAGCCCCACCGGCCAATGCCCGAACGCGCCGTCCCGGACTGGCGCACGCAGCAGCGCCAGCACCGCGCCGCCCCACATCACCCAGATCAGCAGGGTTGCCCAGAGCGGGCTGACCTGCGCCACCGCGAGCCAGGGCGCGCCGACCACCAGCGAGACGATGAGCGGCAGGCGCATCGGTGCCCAATCCGGTGCATCGTGGCGCCTGAGAAGCTGAAACCCGGCGCCGAGGATGAGCCAGACATAGATCGGCCCCCAGATCGCAAAGGCGTAGCCCGCCGGCTGGGCCGGCGGATTTTCCTGCGGAACGGGGAATTGGCCGGCGTCAAAACCGTTGAAGCCGGGCGCGGCGAACGGACCAAGCGCAAAGGCGATGGCGGCGGCAAACAGCAAGATGGCAAGGGCACGTGTCATGCCCTAACCATTTAAGTCAGGCTTTTGATCAGACCAGTGCGCCGTCGGCAGAAAGTGTCGTCTTGCCACGAAGGTAGGGGTGCAGCACCTCCGGTAACGTCACCGAGCCGTCGGCCTGCTGGCCGTTCTCGAGCACCGCGATCAGCGTCCGGCCCACCGCAAGCCCCGAGCCGTTGAGCGTGTGCAGGAACTCGGGCTTGCCGCCGTCCGCCGGCTTCATCCGGGCGTTCATCCGCCGCGCCTGGAAATCGCCGCAGACCGAGACAGAGCTGATCTCGCGATAGCTGTCCTGACCGGGCAGCCAGACCTCGATGTCATGGGTCCGCCGCGCGCCAAAGCCCATGTCGCCGGTGCAGAGCACCACGGTGCGATAGGGCAGGCCCAGCCGCTCGAGAATGCCCTGGGCGCAGCCGGTCATCCGGTCGAGCTCGTCGCGGCTCTTTTCGGGGTGGGTGACCGAAACCATCTCGACCTTTTCGAACTGATGCTGGCGCAGCATGCCGGCGGTGTCACGCCCGGCGCTGCCCGCCTCGGAGCGGAAGCACTGCGAATGCGCCACGTAGCGGCGGGGCAGATAACTTTCGGCCACCGTCATGCCGTTGACGATATTGGTCAGGGTCACTTCCGAGGTCGGCACCAGCCACCAGCCATTGGTGGTCTGATAGCTGTCTTCGCCGAACTTGGGCAGCTGGCCGGTGCCATACATCATCTCTTCCTTGACCAGCACCGGTGTCCAGGTTTCGGTCAGGCCGTTTTCCTCGACATGGGTGTCGACCATGAACTGCGCCAACGCCCGGTGGATGCGGGCGACCGCCCCCGAAAGCACCACGAAGCGGCTGCCCGACAGTTTGGCGGCGGTCTCGAAATCCATGCCGTCGGCGACGCCCGCGAGGTCGTAATGCTCCTTCGGGGTGAAATCGAAGCTGCGCGGCGTGCCCCAGCGGCGGATTTCGACGTTGTCGTCCTCGTCGGCGCCCTCGGGCACATCGTCATACGGCAGGTTGGGGATCGACATCAGCGCATCGGTGAGCTGCTGGTCCAGTTCCTTGGCGCGGGCCTGCATGTCGGAGACCTCGGCCTTCTTTTCGCCGACCAGCGCGCGCAGCCGTTCGAATTCGGCCTCGTCGCCCTTGGCCTTGGCGGCGCCCACCTGCTTGGCGGCGGCCTTCTGATCGGCCTGCGCGGTCTCTGCCGCATGGATGGCGGCGCGACGCGCCTCGTCGATCTCGAGCAGGGACGACGAAGCGTTTTCCACTCCACGGCGGGCCATGGCGGCATCAAAAGCAGCCGGATTTTCGCGGATGGCGCGGATGTCGTGCATCTCTTCGTCCTCTGTTTGGTGTGAGTCGCGCCGAGGTTATGCAACACCTGAGCGCAAAGCGGTAGGGGCCGCCTCAGTCCAGCAGCGGCGCGCCCGAGACTACGGCCAGCGCGATCACCACATAGGCGATCCGGCGATAGGCCGTTTCATAGGCCGGGTCGAACAGACGCTGGCCGATCAGTGCGGTCGCCACGTAAGGCACCCCCAGCGCCACGGCCACGGCGATCATCGCCGGGTTCGACAGGCCGGCGAGGATCAGGTTGGCAAAAACCACCACGTCGAGCAGCGCCAGATAGAGGATGGTATTGGCCCGCACCACCCGCGCGGCCTTGAGCCCGGCGAGGTAAAAGAGGATCACCACCGGACCGGTGAGCCCGGTCATGCCGCCGATCAGCCCGGCCGCCAGCCCGATCATCCCCAGCCCGACGCGCCCCAGCGTGCCGCGAAAGCGCCAGCCGGTCATCAAGGCCAACAGCGTGCCGCCCGAGATCGCGGTGACCACCCAGCGGATCGAGGTCTCCGGCAGCGCCTGCATCGCCTGTACGCCCAGCGGCACCGTCAGCACGGCACAGAGCGCCATCAGTCCGACCTCGGCCTTGTCGGCATCCTTCCAGGCGCGCGGCAGCAGTGCCACGGTCGAGCCGACGCCGGTGAGAGTGATGAGCAGGATGACATCGGCCGGCGGCAGGAACTGGCCGGCCACCGGCACGAAGATCAGCGCTGTTCCGAAGCCGGTAAAGCCGCGGACGACGCCCGCGGCCGCGATGGTAAAGACCATCCAGCCCAGCCCCGGCACGGCAAGCACCGGAGCGAGCCAGTCAGGCATCCACGTTGCCGAACTGGTTGCCGGTGGTGTCCTGCGATTTGCTCCAGTCGCGCTTGACGCCCAGCATCAGCAGCACGGTCGAGGCCACGAAGATCGAGGAATAGGTGCCGACCACGACGCCCCAGATCATCGCAAAGACAAAGCCCCGGATCACGTCGCCGCCCAGCACGAAGAGCGCGATCAGCGCAAGCAGCGTGGTCAGCGAGGTCATGAAGGTCCGGCTCAGGGTCTCGTTGATCGAGAGGTTCAGCACCTCGCGCAGCGGACGTTTCTTGAACTTCATCAGGTTCTCGCGCACCCGGTCAAAGACCACCACGGTATCGTTCAGCGAATAGCCGACGATGGTGAGCAGGGCGGCGATGATGGCGAGGTCGAACTTGATCTGAAGCTCGGAAAACACCCCGATCGTCAGGATCACGTCATGCACCAGCGCCGCCACCGCGCCAAGCGCGAACTGCCACTCGAAGCGCAGCCAGATGTAGACCAGCACCGCCGCGATGGCGAGCACCACGGCAATCGCCGCCGTCTGGATCAGCTCGCCCGAGACCTTGGGCCCGACCGATTCCACCGAGACGAAGCGGATGTCGGATGCCACGGACTGAAGCGCGGCTTCGACCTGGGCCACGACCTCGGCGGTCACGCTTTCCTGGCCTTCCTGCGCCTGGATGCGGACCATGGCGACATTCTGATCGGCATCGAAGGTCGGATCGAAGACCTCCGAGATCACCACATCCCCCAGCTCGAGCGGCGTCAGCGCATCGCGATAGGCGCCGACATCCACCGGCTGGGCGCTTTCGGTGCGGATCGTCGTGCCGCCACGAAAATCGATGCCATAGTTCAGCCCGCGCAGGCCGAAGGAGACAAAGGCCAGCACGATCAGCACGACAGAGATGCCAAGCCAGAGCTTGGGACGGGAAAAGAAATCCCAGTTGGTCTCTTGCGGAACTAGTTTCAGACGCATGGGCCTATACCTCGATGGTTTTGGGGCGGCGGCGTTCGAACCACATCACGATGATCAGCCGCGTCACGAAGATCGCGGTGAAGACCGAGGTGAGAATACCCAGACCCAGCGTGATGGAAAAGCCCCGCACCGGGCCGGAGCCCACGGCAAACAGGATCACGGCGGTGATGAAGGTGGTGATATTGGCGTCGACAATCGCCGAGAGTGCCTTTTCATAGCCCAGCTCGATCGCCCGGGCCGGGCCACGCGCGGTCTTGAGCTCTTCGCGGATGCGTTCGAAGATCAGCACGTTGGCGTCCACCGCCATGCCCACCGTCAGCACGATGCCGGCAATGCCCGGCAGGGTCAGCGTGGCTCCGATCAGGCTGAGCAGGCCAAAGATCAGCGCGATGTTCAGGATCAGCGCGACATTGGCGAAAATGCCGAAGAGACCATAGCTCAGCGCCATGAAGACCAGGACGGCGGCAAAGGCCACGATTGTGGCGATCTTGCCGGCCTCGATGCTGTCGGCCCCCAGTTCCGGCCCGATGGTCCGTTCCTCGAGGAAGTCGAGCCCGGCAGGCAGGGCGCCGGCGCGCAACAGCACGGCGAGGTTGGTCGATTCCTCGACGGTGAAATTGCCGGTGATGATGCCCGAGCCGCCGGGAATGTGGCTCTGGATCACCGGGGCGCTGATCACCTCGTCATCGAGCACGATGGCAAAGGGATTGCCGATGTTCTCGGCGGTGTAATCGCCGAACTTGCGCGCGCCCGACGGGTTGAAGCGGAAGTTGACGGCCGGGCGGCCGTTCTGATCGAAGGACGGTTGGGCATCGGTCAGCTCTTCGCCGGTGACCACCGGGTTTTCCTCGAGCACATAGAACACGCCGCTTTCATCCAGCGACGGCAGAACCTCCTCGCCGATGCCGGCGTCGGTGCTGCCATCGGTTGTGCGGCTGATGACCGGCTGAAAGGTCAGCTGGGCGGTGGTGCCGATGATGTCCTTGAGCTCCTGCGCCGAGCCGAGGCCCGGCACCTGGATCAGGATGCGGTCGCTGCCCTGGCGCTGGATGGTGGGTTCGCGGGTGCCGACCTCGTCGATCCGGCGGCGGATGATTTCCAGCGATTGCTGCACCGTGCGCTCGTCGGTGGCGAGCTTTTCGGCGTCCGAGAGGCTCACGATCAGCACGTCGTCCTGGCCGCGGACCGTCAAATCCTGTTCGCCGGCCGCGGTTAGCGAGACCACCGGCTGCGCCAGTGCCCGCACGGCGGCCATGGCCGCCTGCATGCCGGCGGGGTTGCCGATCTTGACGTGCAGCTCGTCGGCTGGCGCGTTCTGCCGGCGGATGGTGCCGACCTCGCTGCGCAGCGGCCGCAGGGTGTCGCGCACCTCGGGCCAGAGCGCGGTGATCCGGGCCTCGTAGACCTCGTCGACGCGCACTTCGGCCAGCAGATGGGCGCCACCGCGCAGGTCGAGCCCGAGGTTGACCAGAGAGGCCGGCAGGAACGACGGCCAGCCTGCGGCCTGGTCGGTCAGTTCGGCGGTTGCGCCCTGAAGCTCGATGGCGGCGCGGGCGTCATTGACGCCTTCCACCCGGCTGTAAAACGCATTCGGCAGGGCCATGAAAAGCCCCGCCGCACAGAGCGCCCAGATGAGCACCCGTTTCCAAAGATCGATTTGAAGCATTCGCCGCTCCCCTTTCAGAGGTCAGGAATTGGCAGGCTCGGTCTTGTTGAGCACCTGGGCGATGGTGTTCTGAACCACGCGCACCTTGACGCCATCGGCGATTTCGACCTCGATTTCGTTGCCGTCATCCTTGACCTTGGTCACCTTGCCGATCAGCCCGCCCTGGGTGACCACCTGGTCGCCGCGGCGCAGGGCGCTGACCATGTTCTGATGCTGCTTCATCTTTTTCTGCTGCGGGCGGATGAGCAGGAAATACATGATCGCAAAGATCAGGATCAGCGGGATGAATTGCGCGATCGCATTGCCTTCCATGGAGGCGTCCTTTCAAGATGAGGGGCGACAGGGAGAGCCCCCGCCGAATTTTGCCGGAACCTATGCGCGGCAGGGGCGGTTTGCAAGCGAAGCGGCGGGAGAAAGTCGCGGATTTGCCGCCGGTCCGGGGCTCCGCTCAGCCAGGCCGCGTGACGATGACCGGCGCGCTGCGGGTGGCCACGACCGTGTGCTCGTATTGCACGGTTGCGGCACGGGGTTGGCTGAACAGCGTCCAGCCATCGTGACCCTGGGTGGCCATATGCCCGCCCCGCGACAGGAACGGCTCCACCGTCAGCACCAGGCCGTGATGCATGCGGCGCCGGTCGCGGTTCGGCCAGGTGGCGATTTCCTCGGGATATTCGTGCAGAGCCCGCCCGACCCCGTGGCTGGCGAGATTGCGGATCAGCGTATAGCCCTTGGCGGCGGCAAACCGGCCAATCGCCGCTCCGATGCCTGCGAGAGGCTTGTCATGGCCGAGCTGCGCGATGCCCCGTTGCATGGCGCGCCGCCACCCTATCAGCGCGGTGCGGCGTTGTCCCGCAAACCTGCCGCGTCCCCCTGCCGCTCGGGCCCTGCGGAATTTTCCGCGGATCTTTTCTTTGCCTGCCGATACCGCTATCTCTTGCCCATGCGACTGAACGAGATCTCCTACACCGACGCCGAACCCGTCGATGGCTATGGCCCCGGCTTCTTCCGCATCGGCGGCAAGGTCCATCGGGGCCATGTGATCACCGCCGCCTCCGGCACCCGCCTCTGGCAGGGGCTCGACGATGCTGCGCCGCTGCTGGCCCTGGCCGGGCAGACCGATGTGCTCTTCATCGGCACCGGCGCCGAAATCGCGCATCTGCCGGCCGACTTGCGCCAGCAACTTGAAGCGGCCGGGATGGGCGTCGAGTGCATGGCCTCGCCCGCCGCCTGCCGCACCTACAACGTTTTGCTGTCTGAAGGCCGGCGTGTGGCCTTGGCAGCCTTGCTGGTGGCAGCGGCAGAGTGACGCCGGCGCGCGTCTGCGCTTGCTGGCGGCCGATCTTTTCGGCAAGTCTCGCGCCATGATCTTGCAGGCCGATACGCTGACCGTCACCCGTGGCGGCATTCCTGTGCTCGAAGAGGTGAGCTTTGACCTGCCGCCCGAGCGCGCGCTGGTGCTGCGCGGGCCCAATGGCATCGGCAAGACGACGCTGCTGCGGACCGTCGCCGGGCTGCAACCGCCGCTCAAGGGCACGCTGACCGGCGCCGAGGACCGCGTGGCCTATGCCGCCCATGCCGACGGGCTGAAATCGACCCTGACGGTGGCCGAGAACCTGACCTTCTGGGCGCGGGTCTTTGGCCGGGACGAGATCGCACCGGCGCTCTCTGCCTATGAGCTCGACGCCTTGCAGACCCGCGCAGCGGGGCAGCTTTCGGCCGGACAGAAGCGGCGGCTGGGGCTGGCCCGTCTGATGGTGACCGGACGTCCGGTCTGGGTGCTCGACGAGCCCACGGTGTCGCTCGACCGCGACGCCGTGGGCCTTTTTGCCGCGGCGGTGCGGGCGCATCTGGCCGCCGGTGGCGCGGCGCTGATCGCCACCCATATCGATCTGGGGCTCGACGGCGATGCGCTGGATGTCAGCCAGTTTCGCGCCCGGCCGCAGGCGCATGACGATTTCGACGAGGTCTTTTTGTGATCCCACTCCTGAAACGCGACCTGGCGCTCGCGGTGCGGGCGGGGGGCGGCTTTGGCCTGGGCCTGGCCTTTTTCCTGATCGTGGTCACTCTGGTGCCCTTCGCGGTCGGGCCGCAATCGGAGCTTCTGGGCCGGATCGCGCCGGGCATCCTCTGGCTCGGCGCGCTTCTGGCCTGCCTGTTGTCACTCGATCGCATTCTCGCGCTCGACTGGGAGGATGGCTCGCTCGACCTGCTGGCCACGGCGCCGCTGCCGATGGAGGGCATCGTCTCGGTCAAGGCCCTGGCGCACTGGCTGACCACGGGTCTGCCGCTGGTGATCGCCGCGCCGGTCTTTGGCGTGTTGCTGAACCTGGCAGCGCCCGGGTTTTTCTGGCTCACCCTGTCGCTGCTTCTGGGCACGCCGGCGCTGTCGGTGATCGGCACCTTCGGCGCGGCGCTAACCGTGGGGCTGAAGCGCGGCGGGCTGCTGCTGTCGCTCCTGGTGCTGCCGCTCTATGTGCCGACACTGATCTTTGGCGCCGAGGTGGCGCGGCGGGGGGCCGAGGGCATGGGCGTCGAGACCCCCTTGATGATGCTGGCGGGGATCTCGCTGGCGGTGATTGCACTCTTGCCCTTTGCCTCGGCGGCGGTGCTGCGGGTGAACTTGCGGTGAGATGCCTTGGGGTGAACTCCCGCGCTTGGGCAGGGGCGGCAATCGGCGCTCGTCGGGGCGGGGGGCTACGAAATTGTCACTGGCGCCCACACACATTCACGAATAGGTATGCGTCATGACCTCGATCTGGGAATATGCGAACCCGAAAAAATTCATCGACACCAGCGACCGGGTGATCCCGGCGCTCTGGGTGCTGTCGCTGGGCACGCTGGCCATCGGGCTGATCTGGGGGTTCTTCTTCACCCCGGATGACTACCGCCAGGGCTCGACCGTCAAGATTTTCTACCTGCATGTGCCGGCGGCGCTGATGGCGATCAATGCCTGGTTCATGATGCTGGTGGCCTCGCTGATCTGGATCATCCGCAGGCATCACGTCAGCGCTCTGGCGGCCCGGGCGGCGGCGCCGGTGGGTATGGTGATGACGCTGATTGCGCTGCTGACCGGGGCGATCTGGGGCCAGCCGATGTGGGGCACCTGGTGGGCCTGGGATCCGCGGCTGACCTCGTTCCTGATCCTGTTCCTGTTCTACCTCGGCTATATCGCGCTCTGGGCGGCAATCGAGAACGATGACACCGCCGCCGATCTGACCTCGGTGCTCTGCCTCGTGGGGTCGGTCTTTGCGGTGCTGTCGCGCTATGCGGTGAATTTCTGGAACCAGGGACTGCACCAGGGCGCGTCGATGTCGCTGGATGCCGAGGAAAACGTCGCCGATGTCTTCTGGTGGCCGGCGCTGGTGGCGATGGCAGGCTTTGTGCTGCTGTTCCTGTTGCTGGTGCTGATCCGCACCCAGACGGAAATCCGCGCGCGCCGGATGCGCGCTCTGCTGGCACGGGAGCGGATGCAATGATCCCTGAACTTGGCAAATATGCGGGCGCCGTGCTCTCGGCTTACGGGGTCAGCTTTGTGCTGCTGGCGCTGATCGTGGGGGCCAGTGTCTGGCGGGCACGGAACATCCGCGCCCAGCTCAAGGATATCGAGGACCGGTTGAAAGCTCAGCGCTCGCAATAGGCGCCGGGCTGATTGACCGGGCAGGAGGCGCGCTGGCTGTCATCGCCCTGCGCCCCGATCACGGCGAGCATCAAAAGGATTGCCGCCTGTACTGCTACCAAAACCATTCTCATCTTGTGACTTCCATGTTTTGCCTCTTGCGCCCAATTCTACGTGGGCTGAGGGCAGATAAACGGGGAAAGCCCGACCTGTCGCCTCACGAATACGCGATGGGCGGGCGGGTGCGCAAATTTCCGGCAGGACTTGCGGAAAACCGTCAAATGCCGCCGCCGCGCGCATTTCGTGTGACGGCCGGAGGGCACTTCCCGACGGGCGGCCCTCCTGCCTGGCGGCCCGCTGGGCCGGCCGCGCAACGGGGCAGCGAAGAGGGGGCGATCATCCGGCCAGGCTGTTGGGCGGCGCTGGCGCCCGGCTGCCAAGCAGCGCCTTGATCGCTCCGGGCACCAGCCGCCCGGCGCTGATCCGCGGCAGGGGCATCTCGTGGATCACCCGTTCGGCGCCATAAAGGTCGAGGTATTCCTGGTAATTGTCGAAGCCGCACCGGTCGAGGTAGTCGATGAAGGTTTCGGCCGCGGCCCCTTCGGCGAGGATGACATCGTGGTTCTCGGTCTCGACGTGGTAATAGGTGACGCTGTCGTCCAGCTCGGCCAGCGGCACCCAATTGATCGTGGTGCCGTTGACCAGCGCCGCGGCATTGATCACCAGCCCCTCGAACACCAGGCCATGCTCGCCGGTGACCGTCAGATCGCGGTGCGGCAGGCCGTCGCCCAGGGCACCGGCCTGGATGCGCACGGGCTGGATGCGGGTGCCGTTGAGAAACTTGCGGAGCGTCTGGCGCCCGAGCCATTTGACCGCGACGGTCTTGCCGTCCGCCGTGAGAACCGCGTCGCCGATGCTCAGATTTTCCACCGGCTGCGCGCCGGAGGGTGTGGCGATCAGCGTGCCGGCGGCAAAGCAATAGGTGTAGGGCGCCGAGTTCGGGGTGACCGGATCGGACTCTCGCGTGCCGTCGTTCGACAGGACGAAACGCACGCCGGAATCGAAATCCTCGACAATCGGTTCGTTGTTCTGGGTCAGGGCGATGTAGGTGAACGGCCCGGTAAAGCCCGAGGACGACCAGTCGATCTCGTCCCCCGGAGAGGTGCTGCCATCGATGCCGCCGGTGTCCGACGCAAGCTCGACCAGGGTGGTGGATATGCTCTGGGCCGGTCCATGGGTGGCACCCGGGGCCATGCCCTGGACTTCGTAAAAGAAGGCAAAGGTTTCTTGAGCCATGTTAATATCCCTCGGAGACTATGGAATCTGTCGCAATTGCTGCCCGTAAAGCCGTTGACCGGAAAAAAATATTCCGGCCGGCACAGGCGATAAAGACCATCAGGCTAGCGCGGCTTCGGTCATCAGACAAGGTCTGGTTTCGGCGGCCTCCGGTTCCGCCTTGCGGCGGAGCGATGGCGCGCGGATACTTGCCGCAAGTTGCCGCGTCGCGGTGTCGGCGGCGCGGAAGGCCCGATGGAGCGCGTGTTGGACGTTTTGATTTTTGGCGACGGGCCGGCCGCGCGGCTGGCGGCGATCGCGCTTTCGGGGCTTGGCCTGCGGGTGGTGCGGGCCTTGCCGCGTCCGGGCCTCGGGCCACCGCCCACCGCGCGGCATTCGCATATCCTGGCGACGACGATGGGACCGGCCGCAGCGGTGCTGGACCGGTCCCTGGCGCAGGAGATCGCGGCGCGGACGGAGCCGCAGTGCCGCTGGCGCAGCTTTTCCGGCCCGGATTGCGCGGAGTATACCGCGCCGCGCCTGTCCCGCGCGGCGGTCGATGCGGCCCTGGACATCTGTATCGGCCGGCGCCCGTTCGAGACCTGGCGGGACGTGCAGATCACCGGCCGCGAAGGCGCGCGGCTCTGCGCCGGCAGCCGGCAGGGGCAGGGGTGCTTCGATCTGGTGATCGACGCCACCGGGGCGCATCGGGCAACGCTGCCGATGCTGGCCCGGCTGGGCCTGAAGATCGGATACGAGGACACCGGCAGGGTAAAGCTCTACCAGACGCTGGAGCTGGCGCTGCTCGAAGCGCGGCCGGGCGTGCAATGGTCCGGTCCGGCACTCGATGGCCCCTGCGGCGCGCTCTATGGCGAAATTCGCGGCCATCGCCTGCGGATCACGGCGTCGCGCGGGCGCGGTGGGGCACGGCCGATCACCGCGGTGAGCGACATCGCGCAGGTTTTTCCGGAACGGATCGCCGCGCTGGTGCCGTCGGGGGCGCGGCTGGTGCGCCGCACCTCGACCATCGCGCCGCAGTACCGCCGCCTGCGCCTGCCAGAGCGCGATATGGTGAACTGGATCGCCTTGGGCGATGCCCGCGCGCAATGGCCGCCGCGGCTGGGCACCGGGCTGAACGCGATCTTCCGGCAGTGCCGCGTGCTGCACAGGACGCTGGCAGAGGGCGGCGGCCCGGTCGAGGTGCGGCGCGCGCTCGACGGGGTGATCGACGAGATCTGGGCCGGGCGCGCCACGGATCTGGCCTTGCGCCAATAGGTGCGGCGGCCCGGGACAGGCGGCGAAGAAACAGAAACGGGCGCCGATTGGCGCCCGTTCCGATTGCGTCTGAAAGCCTGTCTCAGGCCGATTTTGCCAGGTTGCGCAGCACGTAATGCAGCACGCCGCCGTTTTCGATGTACTCGATCTCGACCGCGGTATCGATGCGGCACTTCAGGGTGATCTCCTTGCTGCTGCCATCGGCGAACGTGATGGTGCAGGGCACCATCTTGCCCGGCGTCACATCGTCGAGCCCGTGGATCGCGACCTCTTCATCACCGGTCAGACCCAGCGTCTTGCGGGTATCGCCATCGGTGAACTCGAAGGGGATGACGCCCATGCCGACGAGGTTGGAGCGGTGGATACGCTCGAAGCTCTCGGCGATCACGGCCTTCACCCCCAGCAGCGCGGTGCCCTTTGCAGCCCAGTCGCGCGACGACCCGGCGCCATATTGCTCGCCACCGAAGATCACCAGCGGTGTGCCCGCCTCCTGATGCGCCATTGCCGCGTCAAAGATCGAGGTCTGTTCGCCGTCGGGGCCCTTGGTATAGCCGCCTTCGACGCCGTCCAGCATCTCGTTCTTGATGCGGATGTTGGCGAATGTGCCGCGCATCATGACTTCGTGGTTGCCTCGACGCGAGCCGTAGGAGTTGAACTCACGCACCGGCACCTGACGTTCGATCAGGTACTGACCGGCGGGGGTGGTGTCCTTGAACGACCCGGCCGGCGAGATGTGGTCGGTGGTGATCATGTCGCCGAGCAGCGCCAGAACCTTGGCGCCTTCGATGTTCTCGATCTGCTTGGTGTCCATGGTGATGCCCTGGAAGTAAGGCGGGTTCTGGACATAGGTCGAGGCGGCGGGCCAGTCGTAGGTCTTGGCGTCGGTGGTTTCCACGCCCTGCCATTTCTCGTCGCCCTTGAAGACATCGGCGTATTTCGACTGGAAGGCCTCGCGGGTCACGGTCTGTTCCACCAGATCGGAAACTTCCTTGGCCGAGGGCCAGATGTCCTTGAGATAGACGTCGTTGCCGTCCTTGTCCTGGCCGAGCGGATCGGAGGTGATGTCGATATTCATGTCACCCACCAGCGCATAGGCCACCACCAGCGGCGGCGAAGCCAGGTAGTTGGCGCGGACGTCCGGCGAAATCCGACCTTCGAAGTTACGGTTGCCCGAGAGCACCGAGGTCGCCACCAGGTCGTAATCGTTGACCGCCTTGGAAATCGGCGCTTCCAGCGGGCCGGAGTTGCCGATGCAGGTGGTGCAGCCATAGCCCACGAGGTTGAAGCCGATGGCGTCGAGGTCGTCTTGCAGGCCGGCGGCTTCGAGGTAGTGCGACACCACCTGCGAGCCCGGTGCCAGCGAGGTCTTGACCCAGGGCTTGCGGGTCAGGCCCAGCTCGCGCGCCTTGCGGGCGACGAGACCGGCGCCGATCATCACATAGGGGTTCGAGGTGTTGGTGCAGGAGGTGATCGAGGCGATCACGATCGAGCCGTCATGCAGCTGATAGGCGCCGTCGTCGGTCTTGTACCAGCCTTTGTTGTGATGGCCTTCGTCGCCGGGGATGTCCTGCGGCTCGGGCGCGCCGCCTTCGCCTTCCCAGCGCACTTCCGAAGTCGGAGTGGTGTCTTTCGCGTCGCGCAGGCCCTTGATGTATTTGGCAAATTCGGTCGAAGCGGAATCGAGCGCAATGTAGTCCTGCGGCCGTTTCGGGCCCGAGATCGCCGGCACGATGGTGCCCATGTCAAGCTCGAGCGTGTCGGTGTAGACCGGGTCGTAACTCTCGTCGCGCCACATGCCGTTTTCCTTGGCATAGGCTTCGACAAGCGCCACGCGGGCCTCGTCGCGGCCGGTGTTGGTCAGGTAGCGCAGGGTCTCGTTGTCGATCGGGAAGAAGCCGCAGGTGGCGCCATATTCCGGCGCCATGTTGGCGATGGTCGCCCGGTCGGCCAGCGGCAGCTTGTCGAGGCCGTCGCCGTAGAATTCGACGAACTTGCCGACAACACCCTTGGCGCGCAGCATTTCCACAACCTTCAGAACGAGGTCGGTGCCGGTGGTGCCTTCGACCATGGCGCCGGTCAGCTTGAAGCCCACGACCTCGGGGATCAGCATCGAGATCGGCTGGCCCAGCATCGCGGCCTCGGCCTCGATCCCGCCCACGCCCCAGCCCAGGACGGCGGCGCCGTTGACCATGGTGGTGTGGCTGTCGGTGCCCACCAGCGTGTCGGGATAGGCCACTTCCTCGCCGTTCTGGTCAACATCGGTCCAGATGGTCTGCGACAGGTATTCCAGGTTCACCTGGTGGCAGATGCCGGTGCCCGGCGGCACGACGCGGAAGTTGTTGAACGCCGACTGGCCCCATTTCAGGAAGGTGTAGCGCTCCATGTTGCGCTCATACTCTCGGTCGACGTTCATCTGGAAGGCGCGCGGGTTGCCGAATTCGTCGATCATCACCGAGTGGTCGATGACCAGATCGACCGGGTTCAGCGGGTTGATCTTTTCCGGGTCGCCGCCCAGGGCCACGATGCCGTCACGCATGGCGGCGAGGTCGACCACGGCGGGAACGCCGGTGAAATCCTGCATCAGCACGCGGGCCGGGCGATAGGCCAGCTCGCGGGTGCCCTTGCCGCCGTCCTTGGCCCAGTCGCCAAAGGCCTTGATGTCGTCGGTGGTGACGGTCTTGCCGTCCTCGAAGCGGAGCATGTTCTCCAGCACCACTTTCAGCGCGGCGGGCAGCTTGGAGAAATCACCAAGCCCGGCCTCCTGCGCGGCGGGGATGGAATAAAAGGACAGGCTCTTGCCGCCCGCCGAGATCGACTTGCGGGTCTTCGAGCTGTCATGACCGACTGTAATGGGCATGGAATGGCTCCCTTCCGATGATGCCAAGGGGTTTCGCTGTGTGTGCAATAGACCTGTCGGGGGTGTGCAATCAAGGGGGGTGCGGCACTTTGTATGCGATTGTATGCAACTATTTCGACACGGGCCGCGGCCCTGACCATCGCGGAGATATCGCAAAACCTTGATTGGTTATTTCAACTGCCTGCCTTTAGGTAGACATATGCGACGAAACGGGGAAATTGAATGCGGTTGAACTTGATCCTTGGCGCTGCGGCCTTTGGGGTGGCAGGGGTTCTGAGCACGGGACAGGCGCGGGCGCAGTCCGAGGCCGAACCCGGAACGCCGGTGGTGGTCGAGCTATTCACGTCGCAGGGATGTTCCGCCTGTCCGCCCGCGGATGAGTTGCTGCATAAACTCGCGGCGCGCGACGATGTCATCGCGCTGGCGTTGCATGTGGATTACTGGGATTACATCGGCTGGAAAGACCGCTTTGCCCTGCCCGGGCACACTCGGCGCCAGAAGGGCTATGCCAAGGCGGCGGGGCGGCGGATGATCTATACGCCGCAGATGATCATCAACGGCGTCGATCACGTGGTCGGCAACCATCCGATGGATGTTAGCGATCTGATCGCGTTGCACGAGGCGCGGTCGCGGCCTGTGGCGCTCGAGCTCGAGACGGCGGGGGGCAAGACCATTCTGACCCTGCGCGCCACCGGTGAGGTGAGCGGCGAGATCCAGGTGATGCTGGTGGATTACGATCCCGAGGCGACGGTCGAGATCACCCGGGGCGAGAATGCCGGGCGCACGATCAGCTATGCCAATATCGTCGAGAGCTGGCAGGAACTGGGTGTCTGGGACGGCAGCGCCGAATTCCGCACCGAGCTTCCCGAGGTGAGCTCTGCCGCGATCCTGGTGCAAAAGGCGGGTTACGGCCCGATGCTGGCGGCCCGCAACCTGCCGTGATCACGCCGGTTTGGCGTGGGTCTCGCGATACCAGACGTAAATTCCCGACACTACGATGATCGAGGCGCCCAGGATGGTGGCCCTGTCCGGATATTCGCCAAAGATCAGCGCACCCCAGAGGGTGGCAAATAGCAGACCGCAATAGGTGAAAGGCGCCAGGGTTCCGGCCTCGGCGATCTGAAGCGCGCGGATCAGCAGAAGCTGGCCGGCGGCGGCAATCCCGCCGATCACCGCGATCAGCCCGAAGGACGTGGCGTCGCTGGGCATTTCGCCGACAACCGGCAGCAGACCCGTCATCACCACGCCGCCGAAGGCCGCGGTATACAGCAGCGAGGTCCAGGCATCCTCGTCGCGGCCGACAAACCGGGTGAGCAGGGCATAGGCCGAGAAGAACAGCGCCGCGCCCAGCGGAAAGATCGCGGCCGGGCTGAAGACATCGGTGCCGGGGCGGATGATGATCAGCGCGCCGATCAGCGCGGCGCCGATGCCCAGGGCGCGGCGCAGCCCGATCTTTTCGCCCAGAAACAGCGCGCCGCCCAGGGTGATCAGCACCGGGTTCAGATCCATGATTGCTGTGTTTTCGGCCAGGCCGATACGGGCCAGGCCGTTGAAAAAGCAGAAAGTCGCGGCAAAGAGGCAGATCGAGCGCAAAAGCTGGAGCAGCGGATACCGGGTGCGCAGCGTCGCGCCCAGCCGGGGCAGGACCAGAAGAAAGACGATCATCGTCTGCCCGGCATAACGCGCCCAGAGCGTGGTCGGCACGCCGACCCGGGTGGTCAGCTCCTTGGCGCAGGCATCCAGGATGGAAAACAGCAGCATGGTGCCGATCATCAAGAGGATGCCGCGCGCGGCGTCCGTGCGGGGACGGGGGATCTGTGCGAAAGCCATGCGTCAGGCTTACGGCGCTTTTCCCGGGGTGTCCATTGGCGCTGACGCCGTTTGGTATCAGGCCTCTTCCTCGTCGGTGATCAGGGTGATGGTGCCGGCATCGGCCTGCCGCCGGATCACGGCCACCACCGCATTCATCGCCGCCTCCGCCGCCTTGGGTTTCTGATCGCCCACCTCGTTCATTTCGTCGCGCAGGCTTTCGGCCATGCGTTTCGACATGTTGCCGAGCAGGAATTCGACGATCTTCTCGAGCCCACCGGCGCTGGCGGCGGCCAGCGCGGCGGCCAGGGTCTCGGCATCGACCTCGCGCATGATGACGGGAACATCGCCGGGACGGACCCGGTCGCCGATGTTCTCGAAGGTAAAGATCGCCTTGCGCACCTGCCCGGCGAAAGTCTCGTCCTGTTCCTCGAGCCCGCTGAGCAGGGCGTCGCGGGTGGCGGCGGGCGAGGAGTTGAGGATGGCGCCGACCCGGGCCACCGGCGCCGCCTTGAAAGCGCGCACCGGATCACGGTCGAGCTGGCTGGCCAGCGACAGCCCGATCCGGTCCACCGCCTCGGGCGTCACATTGGCGGTGCGCGAGACCGCATAGGTGATCCGCCGCGCCTCTGGCCCCGCCATCTGCGACAGGATGTCCGCCGCCATCGCGGTGTCGAGCTTCGACAGCAGGACCGCCGCGACCTCGGTGCTTTCGCTGGTGATGAAGTCGAGCAGGCGCGGCGCGGGCAGGGCGCGGATGCGCATCCAGGGATCGCCGGTCTGGCGCACCCCGGCCTCCTTGCGCAGGCGGGCGGCGGTCTGAGGCGAGATCTTGCCGTCGAGCGCCGACAGCGCCCCGGCGATGCCGCCGGCGAAATGCAGGCCGATCGATTCCAGCTCGTCGGCGAATTCGCTGACCACATCGGCCAGGGTCGCCCGGTCGACATAGCGCATGGCGCCCATCTGCTGGGTCAGATCCTCCTGCAAGCCTTCGGGCAGTTCGGACAGCGGCACCTCGGTGCCCTCGTTGACCAGCAGTCGCACAATGATCGCGGCCTTCTGCTTGCGCGACAGGCTGGTGGCGCGCGAGCGACCGGCATTGGCCCCGACCGTGGCGCCGCGGACCGATGGCAGATTGTTCGTGGTGGCGAGTTCGCTCATCCCTGGGTCTCCGGCAGAATCTGGGGTTCAGATAGCCGGAGAAGGGTGAAGAAATGCTGAAGCCGCACCGATGGCGGCGCGGCTTGCTGTCAGCTTGTCGTCCGTTCGACGCAGGCGCCGGCTGCCTGATCCCAGACGGTGCCTTCGGCGCAGGACATCGCCTGATGGCCACCAAAGCAACTGGCATAGCCGATCACCGGAAGCGCGGTCAGAAACACGGCACAGATTACGGATTTGAACATCGAAACTCTCCCTGGGTGCGGGCGGAGCGGGCTCCGCCGTTCCCCAAGGGTAACATGGACTGGGATTCGCTCAAAATCCCCGGGCGCATCAGCCTTCGCCGAAGACCCGCTTGAAGATCGTGTCGACATGTTTGGTGTGATATCCCATGTCGAATTTCTCCTTGATGCCGTCCTCGCCCAGCGCCTCGACGACCGCATCGTCGGCCAGAAGCTGTTCCTGGAAATCGACGCGCTCTTCCCAGACCTTGAGCGCATTGCGCTGCACCATGGCATAGGCATCCTCGCGCGAGACGCCGGCCTGGGTCAGCGCCAGAAGCACCCGCTGGCTCATCACCAGGCCGGGGAACTTGTTCATGTTGTCGAGCATGTTGTCGGGGAAGATCAGCATCTTCTCGACCACGCCGGCCAGCCGGTGCAGGGCAAAGTCAAGCGTGATCGTGGCATCCGGGCCGATGGCGCGTTCGACCGAGGAATGCGAGATGTCGCGTTCGTGCCAGAGCGCCACGTTTTCCATTGCCGGGATCACCGCCATGCGCACCAGACGCGCCAGGCCGGTCAGGTTCTCGGTCAGCACCGGGTTCTTCTTGTGCGGCATCGCCGAAGAGCCCTTCTGGCCCATCGAGAAGAATTCCGCGCCCTCCAGCACCTCGGTGCGCTGCATGTGGCGGATTTCCACCGCGATGTTTTCGATCGACGAGGCGATGACGCCGAGCACGGCAAAGAACATGGCGTGGCGGTCGCGCGGGATCACCTGCGTGCTGATCGGCTCGGGCGAGAGACCCATCTGCGCGCAGACATGTTCCTCGACCGCCGGGTCGATATTGGCGAAGGTGCCGACGGCGCCCGAGATCGCGCCGGTGGCGATCTCTTCACGCGCTGCCACCAGGCGGGCGCGGTTGCGGTCCATCTCGGCATAGAAGCGTGCGAAGGTCAGCCCCATGGTGGTGGGCTCGGCATGGATGCCGTGGCTGCGGCCGACGCGCACGGTGTCCTTGTGCTCCAGCGCGCGGGTCTTGAGCGCGGCCAGAAGCCGGTCCATGCCTTTGAGCAGCAGGTCGGAGGCGCGCACAAGCTGCACGTTCAGCGTGGTGTCGAGCACATCCGACGAGGTCATGCCCTGATGCACGAACCGCGCCTCTTCGCTGCCCACGTGTTCGGCCAGATGGGTGAGAAAGGCGATGACGTCATGTTTGGTGACCGCCTCGATCTCGTCGATCCGGGCGACGTCGAATTCCACGTCCTTGGCCTTCCACACCGCATCGGCGTTCTCCTGCGGGATCACGCCGAGCTTGGCCTGCGCGTCGCAGGCATGGGCCTCGATCTCGAACCAGATGCGGAACTTGGTGGCGGGCTCCCAGATCGCGGTCATCTCGGGGCGGGAATAGCGGGGGATCATCTGGTCGTCCTCTCGGGCTGGTCACGGGCGTTTGCGCGGCGTCATACGCCCAAGCTGACGGGGGGACAAGAGGACGTGGCATTGCTGCAAGTTTCGGGGAATTTTCCCCAAAGCGGCGACGGCCGGCCCCATTTTCGCCCCATTGTTGCGGAAATGAAGTCAGTGACCGCAAAAAAGGCGAAGAGGATAAGGGCATGTCCGACGCAACGCTCACCGCAGGCCATGAGACCGGGGCCATCGTGGCCCGCGATCAGCAGAGGTATTCCGCCAAACACGAATACAACAAGACCGAGCTGATCGCCCATGCGGCGCGGGCCTCGGGGCGCGGCGCCTTCGGTATCGGCATGGAAGCGGCCAAGTTCCGCAAGGGGCGGCAGAAGATCGAGCTCGACGAATACGTCAAGTTCCGGCTCTACGATGCCGAGGCCCACAGCGAGCAGGAGCGCGGCGAATTCATCTCATGGCTGTTGCAGAACGCCATCATCCACGAAGTCAACGACTTGCACTGGTTTGCGGTGACCGAGGACAAGTGGCTTTCGGCCAAGCTGCTGGAGGCCGACGGGCTGCCGGTGCCGCAGACCCTGGGGGTGATCGACCGGACCGGCCGCGCCTATCACGGCAGCGCGCCACTATCCGGCCCGCAGACATTGCGCGCGGCAATTGGCGGCGGGCTCGATGGTCCGCTGTTCGGCAAGAACATGCGGGGGCTGGGCTCGGTCGGCGTCTTCACCATCCTGTCGGCCGACTGCGAAGGGCTGATGCTGCGCGACCACGGTCCGATGTCCTACGAGCATTTCTTTGCCAGCATCATCGGCGAAAACGCCTTCATCTTGCAGAAATTTGTCAGCAATTGCGGCTTTCTGCGCGAGTATACCGATACCACCGCCACGGTGCGGGTGGTCAACATGGTGGATGGCGACGGCGTCTTCGTGCCGGCGGCGGTGCTCAAGTTGCCGTCGCAGCGCAACCAGGCCGACAATTTCTGGCGCGACGGCAACATGCTCTGCGATATCGACCCGGAGACTGGTGAAATCCGCACGCTGGTGCAATCCGAAGGGCCGGAACTGCGCCATCTCGAAGCCCACCCCGAAACCGGCAAGGCGATCCTCGGCCAGCGCCTGCCGCATTGGGAGGCGCTGCGCAAGGTCAACGAACGGGTGGCGCGCCTGCATGCGCCGCTGCGCTATCAGAGCACCGACATCGCGCTGACCGATGCCGGCCCGGTGGTGATCGAGGTCAACGCCGGCTCGTCCTTCACCCTGCCACAATATGCCAAGGGCAAGGGCTTCATGACGCCGAAGGTGCGCCAGCTGTTCCGCAGCTGGGGCAGCAAGATCGTCTGGGAATAGGGCGCCGGGGTTTCCGGGGGCGACCCGATCCGTCAATGGCTCAGTGCCGATCTGTCGACGGATCGGCCGGCGGTCACTCCGCCGCCTCGGTGATCACCACCGAGGTCCGCTCCAGGGTCCGGTGCACCGGGCATTTGTCGGCGATCTCTAGCAGCTTGGCGCGTTGCTCCGCGCTCAGGTCACCCTCCAGCCGGATCAGCCGCTTGAAGTGATCGGCCTTGGTGTCGCTGCGGGACTGCGCGTCCTGTGCATGCACCTTGTCATGACAGACATCGACGCTGACATGGGTCAGCGGCCAGCCCTTGCGGCGGGCATACATGCGGATCGTCATCGAGGTGCAGGCGCCGAGACCGGCCGAGAGAAAGCCGTAAGGCGACATGCCGCGATTGGTGCCGCCATAGGCCTCGGGCTCATCCGCCAGAACGTGGTGGAACGGGCCGTCGTTGACGTCTTGAAGAAAGCCATCGGCATCGGCCTCCGCAACCCGCACGATGCCCTCGGGCGCGCCGGGGGGCGGGGCGGGCGGCTTGAGGTCGAGATAACGCCCGGTCCAGGCGGCGATCACCTCGGCGGCATATTCCGCGTCACAGGGACGGCTGAGCAGATGGTCGGCATCGTCGAGGGTGACGAAGCTCTTGGGATGTTTCGCGGCCATGAAGATATTGGCGGCATTCTCGATCCCCACCACCTCGTCCCGCGGTGCATGCAGCACCAGAAGCGCCCGGCGCAGCCCGGCGATGGCCGGCGCGAGCGACTGCGCCGAGACATCCTCGACGAAGTCGCGGCCGATCTCGATGCGGTGGCCGCCAAGCGTGACCTCGGCCGCGCCGGAGGCGGCGATCTCGTCCAGGGCGCCGCCGAAATTCTGGGTGACATGGCCGGGGTCGAATGGCGCGCCCAGCGTCGCCACCGCCTTGACCGACGGCAGCCGCTCGGCCGCGCGCAGCACCGCCGCGCCGCCCAGCGAATGGCCGATCAGCAGCGAGGGCGTCAGCCCGCGATCGGACAGCGCGGCACAGGCAGCCTCCAGATCCTCGATATTGCTGGAAAATGTGGTCTCGGCAAAGCTGCCCTCCGACTGGCCCAACCCGGTGAAATCAAACCGCAACACGGCGATGCCCATGGCCGCCAGCCGGCCGGCGATGCGGCGCGCGGCCGGAATGTCCTTGGAGCAGGTGAAGCAATGCGCAAAGAGCGCCGTGGCCAGATGCGGCCCGTCCGGCAGATCGAGCCGCGCGGCCAGAGGCGCGCCGGAGTGACCCGTGAAGGTGAAACGTTCGGTGGGCATGGCGGTCCTTTCCAGGGGGCGATACCCGGAGACTAGGGGGCCGGCGGGCACGGCGCCATGATCATGTCAGTGCTGTCACGAGGGTTTGAGAACGCGCCGAGGAGCCGGGGCGCGATGTGCTAGACTGGGGGTTTCATGGTCGACAGGAGGCACAGCATGATCATGCGCATATTTCAGGTCACCACCCATCCCGGCAAGGAAGCGGAGTTTGCCCGGTTCTTTCATGACACCGCCATTCCGTTGATGCGGGCGACCGACGGCATCGTCGAGGTGCTGCCCGGCGCGCCGCGCGCCGATCATCCGCGAGACTTCGCCTTCGTGATGGTCTGGCGCGATCTCGACGCGCTCAAGGCCTTTGTCGGCGAGAATTACGACAGCCCGCATATCGCCCCGGAAGAGGCCGAGCTGGTGGCGGCGCGCCGTATCGCGCATTACGATCTGGTTCAGGCCTGACGGACGCAGTTGCGGGCCTCCGCGACCCGATACGGAGACTGCCGTCGGGCCTTACCGCCCGCGCCAGATCCAGCCGCCGCCCAGCACCCGTGTGCCGCCGGTTTCGTAGAAAACGCAGGCCTGTCCGGGCGAGACGCCTTCCTCCGGCGTCAGCAGTTCCACCTCGGCCTCGGTCTCCGACAGCGGCCGCAGCAACGCGGCGCGCGGCGGCCGAGTCGAACGCACCTTGACCGAGATCTCGCGCTCTTGCATGTCGGCAAAGCCGCCACCGCCCAGCCAGTTGACCTCGCGCACCGGGATGGTGCGGGTCGAGAGCATCTGCTTGGGGCCGACAACCACCTGCTTGGCCTCGACATCGAGCCTGACCACGTAAAGCGGCTCGCTCAGCCCGCCGATGCCCAGGCCGCGACGCTGGCCGATGGTGTAATGGATCACCCCGGCATGGTCGCCCAGCACCCGGCCATCGGCATGCACGATCTGCCCCGGTTCGGCCGCGCCGGGGCGCAGTTTTTCGATAACCGATGCGTAGTTGCCGTCTGGCACGAAGCAGATGTCCTGACTGTCGGGTTTGTCGGCCACCGGCAGCCCGTGTTTGGCCGCCAGCCTGCGGGTGTCTTCCTTGCTCTCCAGATGGCCCAGCGGAAAGCGCAGGTAATCGAGCTGTTCCTGGGTGGTGGAGAACAGGAAATAGCTCTGATCGCGCACCGTATCGGCGGCGCAATGCAGCTCGGCGCCAGCCGCGCCCATCTTGCGCTGGATGTAATGGCCGGTGGCCATGCAATCGGCATCGAGATCGCGCGCGGTTTCCAGCAGATCCTTGAACTTGACCCGCTCGTTGCAGCGGATGCAGGGCACCGGGGTGGCGCCGCCCAGGTAGCTGTCGGCAAACTCGTCCATCACCGCATCGCGAAAGACGTTCTCGTAATCCAGCACGTAATGCGGAAAGCCCATTTCCTCGGCCACCCGGCGGGCATCGTGGATGTCGCGGCCGGCGCAGCAGGCGCCTTTCTTGGCCAGGGCCGCGCCGTGATCGTAGAGTTGCAGGGTGATGCCCACCACGTCATAGCCCTCGCGCGCCAGCTCGGCGGCGACGACAGAGCTGTCGACCCCGCCCGACATCGCCACGACGACGCGGGTCTGCGAGGGGGGCTTGGCAAAGCCGAGGGAATTGAGCGTCTCGGTGGCAAGGGCGGACATGCGAATCTCCATTTCGGAAGTCCGCGAGAATATAGGAAAATCCGAGACACTCTCAAGACCGGCTTTCACCGGCGGTTAAACACCTCCGCCCATGCTCGGGACAAATGAGCTGGACGAGAACGCCATGTACCTGAAGAAAGTCGATGGTCCCCGTGCCGTCACCTTGCCCGATGGCACGGTGATGACGCGCGCCGATCTGCCCGCGGCACAGACCCGCCGCTGGGTCGCTTCGCGCAAGGCGGCGGTGGTGCGCGGGGTGATCTACGGGCTGATTTCGCAGGAAGAGGCACAGAAACGCTATGCAATCTCGGCCGAGGAATTTAGAGAATGGGTAACGGCCGTCACACAGTTCGGCGAAGACGCTTTGAAAGCAACCGCTGTGCAGAAATACAGACAACCGTGAGTTGTGCTATGCATGTTCTCCTGCTACGGTAACGGTCGGTTAACCTTTCTGCCACAGGTTATGATGATAACCGGGCTGTTGATTGGAGACAAGAAAATGCGAGTGTTGCTGGTTGAGGACGATCCAACGACGGCCAAGAGCATCGAATTGATGTTGACCCATGCCAATCTCAATGTCTATTGCACCGATCTCGGGGAAGAGGGGATCGATCTTGCCAAGCTCTACGACTACGATCTGATCCTCCTCGATCTGGGGCTGCCGGACATGAACGGCCATGAGGTGCTGCGCCAGCTGCGCCTGGCGCGGGTGGAAACGCCGATCCTGATCCTTTCGGGCGCCGACGATACCGACAACAAGCTCAAGGGGTTCGGCTTTGGCGCCGACGATTACCTGACCAAGCCGTTTCACCGCGAAGAGCTTGTGGCCCGCATCCACGCCATCATCCGCCGGTCCAAGGGGCATTCGCAATCGGTCATCCACACCGGCCAGGTCTCGGTCGACCTCGATGCCAAGACGGTGGAGGTGGCGGGGCGGCCGGTGCATCTGACCGGCAAGGAATACCAGATGCTCGAATTGCTCAGCCTGCGCAAAGGCACGACCCTGACCAAGGAAATGTTTCTCAACCATCTTTATGGTGGAATGGATGAACCGGAGTTGAAAATCATCGACGTTTTCATTTGCAAACTTCGCAAGAAACTCAGCAATGCCACCGGTGGCGACAATTACATCGAGACCGTCTGGGGCCGGGGCTATGTGCTGCGCGATCCCAGCCCGAGCGAGCTTGACGGCGGCGACCGTCTTGCCATCGGCGCCTGACCGGATACCGCGCAAACCGACTGGACCCTGTGCCGCCCGCGCCCTATCACTTGGGAAGCTTTGCGGGGGGTTAGATGACGCGCGAGATTGCAGTTTCCGAATTGACCGAAGATCAGGCACGCGAGGAACTCGCGGCGCTGGCCGAGGCGCTGACTGCGGCCAATCTGGCCTATCACGGCGCCGATGCGCCGGAGATCACCGACGCCGATTACGATGCGCTCAAACGCCGCAACGCCGAGATCGAGACGCGATTCCCGGAATTGAAACGGGCCGACAGCCCCTCTGATCAGGTCGGTGCCGCCCCGGCCGAAGGCTTTGCCAAGGTCCGCCACCAGGTGCGGATGATGAGCCTCGGCAATGCCTTCGACGATGCCGACGTGCTGGAATTCGACGCCAGCATCCGCCGCTATCTGAACTGGCCCGCCGATGCCCAGCTGGCCTATACCGCCGAACCCAAGATCGACGGCCTCTCGCTCTCGCTGCGCTATGAAAACGGCACGTTGGTCACTGCCGCCACCCGAGGCGATGGCGAGACGGGCGAGAATGTCACCGTCAATGCCCGCACCATCGACACCATCCCCGAGGTGCTCACCGGCGCGCCCGAGGTGCTCGAGGTGCGCGGCGAGGTGTACATGCGCCACGCCGATTTCGAGGCGCTCAACAAGCGCCAGGTCGAACGCGGCGGCAAGACCTTTGCCAATCCGCGCAATGCCGCCGCCGGCTCGCTGCGTCAGCTCGACCCCGAGATCACCCGCGACCGGCCGCTGGCCTTTTTCGCCTACAGCTGGGGCGTGCTCTCGAACCCGCTGGCCGAAACGCAATCGGGCGCCATCGAAAGGCTGGCGGAGCTGGGGTTTCAGACCAATGCGCTCACCCGCCGCTGCGACACCCCGGCAGAGATGATCGCCCTCTACCGCGAGATCGAGGAACAGCGCGCGACGCTGGGCTATGACATCGACGGTGTGGTCTACAAGATCGACCGGCTCGACCTGCAAGAGCGGCTGGGGTTCCGCTCGACCACGCCGCGCTGGGCCATCGCGCATAAATTCCCTGCCGAACTGGCCTGGACGCGGCTCGAGGCGATCGACATCCAGGTCGGTCGTACCGGCGCGCTCAGCCCGGTGGCGCGGCTGACGCCGGTAACGGTGGGCGGTGTCGTCGTCTCCAACGCGACGCTGCACAACGAGGATTACATCGCCGGGCGCGACAGCCGCGGCGGCGAAATCCGCGGCGGCAAGGACATCCGGATCGGCGACTGGGTGCAAATCTATCGCGCCGGCGACGTGATCCCCAAGGTGGCCGATGTCGACCTGTCCAAACGCCCCGAGGACACCGCCCCCTATGTCTTTCCGGAGACGTGCCCGGAATGCGGATCGGAGGCCGTGCGCGAAGAAGGCGACGCCGTGCGCCGATGTACCGGCGGGTTGATCTGCCCGGCGCAACAGATTGAAAAGCTGAAGCATTTCGTTTCGCGCTCGGCATTCGACATCGACGGTCTCGGCGCTAAACAGGTCGAGCAATTCTATCGCGACGGCTGGATCGCCGAGCCGGCCGATATCTTCACCCTGCGCGCGCGTTTTGGCCAGGGCATGCAGCAGCTGAAAAATCGCGAGGGCTGGGGCGAGAAATCGGCGCAGAAGCTGTTCGATGCCATCGACGAGCGGCGCAAGATTGCGCTGGGCCGGGTGATCTTCGGCCTTGGCATCCGCCATGTCGGCGAACAATCGGCCAATCTCCTGGCCAGCCATTATGGCGCCTGGGCCAGCTTTGACCGCGCGATGACCGAGGCGCAGCCGATGGAGGGCCCGGCCTGGGACGATCTGCTCGGCGTCGATGGCGTGGGCCAGGTCATGGCTGCCTCGCTGGTCGCCGCCTTCGGGCAAGAGGCCGAGCGCGCGGCAATCGACAGGCTGGTGGCGCAGCTTGATATCCAGGACGCGGCCAGGCCCGCGGTCGAGGGCAGCCCGGTGGCCGGCATGACCATCGTCTTTACTGGCAGCCTCGAAAAGATGACCCGCGCCGAGGCCAAGGCCCGGGCCGAGGCCCTGGGCGCCAAGGTCTCGGGGTCGGTGTCGAAAAAGACCGATCTGGTGGTCGCCGGGCCGGGGGCCGGATCGAAGGGCAAGAAAGCCGCCGAACTGGGGATCGACATGCTCGACGAAGACGGGTGGCTGGCCCTGATCGGCGCATGAGCAGCCGGCCCGAGCCGCTTTTTCCGCTGTTTGCGGATCTCGAGACGCTGCCCGGTGTCGGCCCCAAGATCGCCAAGTCGCTGGCCGGGCTGGCGATCGAGGCCCCGCGCGACCTGTTGTTCACCCTGCCGCATTCCGGCATCGACCGGCGCAAGCGCGACACGGTGCAGGGCGCCGATCTGCCCGGCGTGGTCACCGTCGAGGTCGAGATCGGCCGCCATGCCGCGCCGCGCAGCCGTTCCGGCGCCTATCGGATCACGGTGCAGGACGCGCAGACCTCGTTCCAGCTCGTCTTTTTCCATGCGCGGGGCGATTATCTGCGTAAAATTCTCCCCAGTGGCGCGCGCCGCGTAGTCTCGGGCAAGGTCGAATTGTTCGACGGCATCGCCCAGATGGTGCACCCCGATCACATCCTGCCGGTGGAAGAGGCGCATGACATCCCCGATTTCGAGCCGGTCTATCCGCTGACCGCCGGGGTGACGCAGAAGGTGATGCACAAGGCGGCGCAGGGGGCGCTGGCCCGGGCGCCCGAGCTGGCGGAATGGATCGAGCCCTCGCTTCTCGGGAAAGAGGGCTGGCCTTCCTGGGGCGAGGCGCTGAGCCAGGCGCATGCCCCGACGGATGCGGCGACGCTTTCACCGGGGCATCCGGCGCGGGTGCGTCTGGCCTATGACGAGCTTTTCGCCCATCAGATGACCCTGGCACTGGCCCGGCAGAACCGCCGAAAAGCGGCCGGGCGGGCCAGTTCCGGAACCGGGGGCTTGCAGGGCAAAGTATTGAAATCCTTACCTTATGCGCCCACCGGAGCACAGACCCGGGCGATTGCGGATATCGCCGGCGATATGGCGCGCGACAAGCGGATGAACCGGCTGTTGCAGGGGGATGTGGGCGCCGGCAAGACCCTGGTCGCCTTCATGGCGCTGCTGATCGCGGTCGAGGCGGGCGGGCAGGGCGTGATGATGGCGCCGACCGAAATCCTGGCTCGGCAGCATCTCGAGGGGTTGCAACCCTTGGCGGCAAGCGCCGGTGTGGTGCTCGAGCTGCTGACCGGGCGGGACAAGGGCGCCGAGCGGGCGGCCAAGCTGGAGGCGTTGAAAAACGGGAAAATTCAGGTGCTTGTCGGCACCCACGCGGTGTTTCAGGAGGATGTGGCCTTTTGCGATCTGCGCCTGGCCGTCATCGATGAACAGCACCGCTTCGGCGTACGGCAGCGGCTGGCGCTGGGGGCCAAGGGCATTCTGGCGGATGTGCTGGTGATGACGGCGACGCCGATCCCGCGCAGCCTCGCGCTGGCGCAATATGGTGACATGGATGTCTCGGTGCTTGACGAAAAACCGCCCGGGCGCAAGCCGATCACCACTGCGCTGATCTCGACCGAACGGCTGGAGGAGGTGGTGGGCCGCATTCGGGCGGCGGCAGACGACGGGCGGCAGGTCTATTGGGTCTGCCCGCTGGTCGAGGAAAGCGAAACCTCGGACATGACCGCCGCCGAAGAGCGGTTCAAACGGCTGCGCGCGGCGCTCGGCGAGGCCCGGGTCGGGCTGGTGCACGGCCAGATGCCGCCGGCCGAGAAAGACGCGGCAATGGCACGGTTCCAGGCCGGCGAAACCTCGGTGCTGGTGGCGACCACGGTGATCGAGGTCGGCGTGAACGTGCCCAATGCCACCATCATGGTGATCGAACGCGCCGAGACCTTTGGCCTGGCGCAACTGCACCAGCTGCGCGGCCGGGTGGGCCGTGGCGATCAGGCCTCGACCTGCCTGCTGCTCTACCAGGCGCCGCTTGGCGAAGGCGGGCGCAAGCGGTTGGAAACGTTGCGCAATACCGAGGACGGTTTCATCATCGCCGAAACCGATCTGGAGATGCGCGGGGCCGGTGACGTGATTGGCACGGCGCAATCCGGTCTGCCGCGGTTTCGGGTGGCGGATGTGGAAAGCCAGACCGGTCTGATGGCCACGGCCCAGACCGACGCCCGCGCCTTGCTGACCACCGATCCGACGCTCGAGAGCGGCCGGGGACGGGCGGCGCGCGTTCTGCTCTGGCTGATGCGGCAGGATGAAGCCATTCGTTTGATATCAGTGGGTTAGCGTCTCCATTAGCGGTTTGTTCTCGGATGTTCTCAAAAAGTTCTTTACAGACCGTTGTCCATATGAGAACAAAGAGACAACACCGCAACGGAGACACGCCATGCACAAGAAAGTGACCAAGAGCCGCCGTCGTTTCGATCACAGCTTTCTGCACGACGCCATGGGCGCCGTTTCGCTTGTGTTTCTGTTGGTTGCGGGCCTGCATCTGCCGGCCTTTATCTGAAGGAATTTCCCTGCCTGCGCTCGCGTTCCGCGCGCCTGTCCGATCCGCGCGAACCTGCCTCTTCCCAATCCCCATGGGAGCTCGGGGTCTGCCTCAACACCCCCATTAGGACGCGAGCGCTTGCCTTGGCCGCCTTCTTCGGAAGGCGGCCTTTTTTTGTGCAATCAAAACCTGGATCGACGAGAGATCAGGCGGACACGGCCAGCGCCTCACGCGCGGCTTCGGCGGTGGCCTCGAGCGCCAGCAGGATCGAGGCGTGGCGGTTCTTGTACTCGCGCGCGGGCTCCAGCACCTCGAAACCGTCGAAGGGGGCGGCGGGGATAGGGCCGCCCTCTTTCAGCATGGCGCGCAGTTCCGCCTGGGCCTTTTCCAGTTCTTCGGGGCTGCGCCCGATCACCACCGAGCCCAGCACCGAGGCCGCCGATTGCCCCAGCGCACAGGCCTTGACGTCCTGGCCGAAGTCGGCGACGCGGCCCTCCTTCATCACCACGTCCACCGTCACCGTCGAGCCGCAGAGCGGCGAGCGTTTCTTGACCGTGGCCTCGGGCGCCGCCAGCCGTTCGCTGTGGGGGATATCCGAGGCCAGCGCCAGAATGCGGGCGGAGTAGAGCTTGATCAGATCGGTTTCGGCCATGAGGCTTTCTCTTTTGTCCTGCGTTTCTTAAATAGGCGTCCAGAGCGCTCTTGCAAAAGGTTTTTCGCCCATGTCCTTTGATCCTTCGACCTTGGTCTACAACGATGCCGGGCTGATTCCGGCGATTGCCCAGGACGCCACCAGCGGCGAAGTGCTGATGATGGCCTGGATGAACCAGGAGGCGGTGGCACGAACGTTGGCGACCGGCCGGGTGACTTATTGGTCGCGGTCGCGACAGAGCTTCTGGGTCAAGGGCGAGACCTCGGGCCATGTGCAGGAGCTGGTGAACCTGCGGATCGACTGTGATCGCGATTGCCTGCTGCTGACGGTGAACCAGACCGGGGCCGCCTGCCACACCGGGCGCCGCACCTGTTTCTATACCGAGGTGCGCAGCGGCGCCGAGGTCGAGCTGATGCAGCCGGAGCGCTGAGGGGGCTTTGCGCCCGTCCGCCAGGGCGGGTTCCCCAACGGTATTTTCAAACAGAAGCAGAGGCGGGCGGAAGGCCGACCATGGCGCGGAGGTCGGCCGGGCGCTTGCCCTCGCTGCGATAGAGCGCGATGGCGCGGGCGTCGTCGCGCTTGGCAAGGCGCTTGCCAGAGGCGTCGCGGATCAGCCGGTGATGGTGATAGCGCGGGGTCGGAAAGTCGAGCAGATGTTGCAGGACCACATGGATCGCGGTGGCATCAAAGAGATCCTGGCCGCGGATCACATGGCTGATTTCCTGATCCGCGTCGTCGACGACGATGGCCAGGTGATAGGCGGCGCCCATGTCGCGGCGGGCCAGAACCACATCGCCGACGCTGTCGATCATCTGCCGGGCTGTGACGGCGCGCGGGCCGGGGTAATAGGTTTCTTCGTGAAAAGCCGCCTCTCCAATGGCTTGCATGGCTTTCTTCATGTCGAGCCTGAGCGCCTGATCCTGCGGCATCGGGCCGCTGCGGGGCCGGTTCCGGCAGGTGCCGGGATAGATCAGCCCGTCGGGGCCAAAGCGCGGCGCGCCCTCCTGCGGGGCGTTGGCGGCGGCCTGAATGTCGCGCCGGGTGCAGGTGCAGGGATAGAGCAGCCCGCGGCGCCAGAGGCGCTCCAGTGCGGCGCGGTAGCGCGGGAGGCGGTCGGACTGGCGCCAGACCGGCGCGGGCCAGCTTAGCCCCAGCCAGTGCAGGTCGTCGCAGATCTGCGCCGCCCATTCCGGGCGGGCGCGGCTCTGATCGATGTCGTCGAGACGCAAGTGGAAGCTGCCGCCGGCCGCCTGCGCCGCGTCATAGGCCGTCAGCGCCGAGAAGGCGTGGCCCAGATGCAGCGGCCCGGTCGGCGAGGGGGCGAAGCGGGTGCGAAAGGCCACGGGGGTCAGGCGGCGCTGGCCATCGCGCCGAGCCAGTCCTGCCAGGCCGCTTTGGCGCGGTCGGTATAGGCCTTGTAGCGGTCCTTGCGGCCGCGGCGCCCGCCCTTGAGCCCGTCGACCGGGCGGAACAGCCCGAAGTTGACGTTCATCGGCTGAAAGGTCTTGGCCTCGGCGCCGCCGGTGATGTGGTGGATCAGCGCGCCCATGGCGCTGTCCTGCGGCACCTCGGGCAGCGGCCGGCCAAGGATTTCGGCGGCGGCCATGCGTCCCGCCAACAGCCCCATGGCGGCGCTCTCGACATAGCCCTCGACACCGGTGATCTGGCCGGCAAAGCGGATGTTGGGCCGCGATTTCAGCCGCATCTGCGCATCCAGCAGGGTCGGCGAGTTGAGGAAGGTGTTGCGGTGGATGCCGCCGAGCCGGGCAAAGCGCGCTTCTTCCAACCCGGGGATCATCCGCAGCACCTCGGTCTGGGCGCCGTATTTCATCTTGGTCTGGAAGCCGACGATATTGTAGAGCGTGCCCAGCGCGTTATCCCGGCGCAACTGGACGACCGCATGGGCCTTGACGTCGGGCTGATGCGGGTTGGTCAGGCCCACGGGCTTCATCGGGCCATGGCGCAGGGTCTCGCGGCCGCGTTCGGCCATGACCTCGATCGGCAGGCAGCCGTCGAAATAGCCGGCCGTCTCGCCGTCGTGGAACTCGGTCTTGTCGGCGGCGAGCAGGGCGTCGATGAAGGCCTCGTATTGGGCGCGGTCCATCGGGCAGTTGAGATAGGCCTTGCGCTCTTCCTCGGTCTCGCCCTTGTCGTAGCGCGACTGCATCCAAGCCTTGGACATGTCGATGCTCTCGGCATAGACGATCGGCGCGATGGCGTCGAAGAAGGCGAGCGCATCGGCGCCGGTCTCGGCGGCGATGGCCTGGCCCAGCGCCGAAGAGGTCAGCGGGCCAGTGGCGATGATCCACTGGCCGTCGCGCGGCAGCTCGGTGATCTCGCCATACTCCACCCGAACGTTGGGCAGCGCCTTGAGCGCCGCGGTCACATCCTCGGCAAAGGGGTCGCGGTCGACCGCCAGGGCACCGCCGGCGGGCAGGCGGTGACGGTCGGCGGTGGCCATGATGAGGCCGTCTGCCGCGCGCATTTCCCAATGCAGCAGGCCGACGGCGTTCTGTTCGTCGTCATCCGAACGGAAGGAATTGGAACAGACCATCTCGGCCAGATTGCCGGTGCGATGGGCAAAGGTTTCGACCTTGGGGCGCATCTCGTGGATCACCACATTGACGCCCAGTTGCGCGGCCTGCCAGGCGGCCTCGGATCCGGCCATGCCGCCGCCGACGATATGAAGCTCTTGTGTCATGCGCGCTCACATACGCCTTTTGGCGGGGCTGTCAAAGGGTCACTGCCGCCAGCTGGCGGGACGTTTATCCAGAAAGGCGCTGATGCCCTCGGTGGTATCGCGGTCGAGCATGTTCTCGACCATGACCTGGCCGGTATAGGCATAGGCCGCGTCGAGCCCCATCTCGGCCTGGGCGTAGAAGGCCTGTTTGCCGATGCGCACCGCCGTACCCAGCTTTTCGGCGACTTGTTCGGCCAGCGCCCGGGCCTCGGCCTCGAGCGCCTCGGCGGGCACGACGCGGTTGACGAGGCCCAGGGTCTCGGCTTCGTCGGCTTCGATGAACTGGCCGGTGGTGAGCATTTCAAAGGCCTTCTTGCGCGGGATATTGCGGGTCAGCGCCACCATCGGCGTCGAGCAGAACAACCCGATGTTGACGCCGTTGACGCCAAACCGCGTGCCCTCGGCCGCGACCGCCATGTCGCAGCTTGCCACCATCTGGCAACCGGCGGCGGTGGCGATGCCATGCACCTGGGCGATCACCGGCTGGGGCAGGCGGGTCAGCCCGGTCATCACGCTGGCGCAGCGGTCGAAGAGATCGGCGAAATAGGCCTTGCCACCATCTTCGGCCTGTCGCCCCCGGGTCATCTGCTTGAGGTCGTGACCGGCGCAGAACGCCTTGCCGGCGCCGGAGATCACCACCGCGCGAACGCTGGTGTCCGCGCGCAGGGCATCGATCTGGGCCTGGAGCTCGGCCAGCATTTCGTCGGACAGCGCGTTCAGCCGCTCGGGCGCGTTCATCCGCAAATGGGCCACGGCCCCGGTGTCGCAACGTTCCAAAATCGCCATCTTGCCCTCCCTTGGCCTGGGCGGCAGCCTAGCGTCACACAGCGCAAGAGGGAAGAATGACAATCGTCGTGAACGCCGAAGAGATGACAGAGTTTCTGAGCGAGGTCTTTCCGCAGGTCGAGGGGATGTTCTCCATCGACCGGCTCGACGAGGAGGTACTGGTGATGCGGCTGCATGCCTCGGAGCGGCACCTGCGGCCCGGCGGCACGGTCTCGGGCCCGGCAATGTTCGCGCTGGCCGATGTCGGCGCCTATGTTGCGACGATGTCGCGGATCGGGCGCCAGGCGCTGGCGGTGACAACCAATTGCTCGATCGATTTCATGCGCAAGCCTGCGGCGGGGGCGGATGTGCTGGGGCAGTTCCGGTTGTTGAAGATCGGCCGGGCGCTGAGCGTGGTGGATTGCCTGCTCTATTCCGAAGGCCAGGCGTCGCCGGTCGCCCGGGCGAACCTGACCTATTCGATCCCGCCCGGGCGCTGAGGCGCGCCCGGACCTGCGTCGGGGCTCTGGGCAAGGGACCACGAGGTCCCGGGGCGGGGCCCGGGACGGGGGCCTCACCTGGCGGCGGCAGAAAAAAGGCCCGGAGGCATCGCCCCGGGCCCAGGAAGAGGTCTGTCAGGAGAGGGATCTACCCCTGCCAGAACGGGCGAGCGGCCTCTCGTTCGGCCAGATCGCGCGTCACGCCGATGTCCCTGAGCAGGTGATCATCGAGATGTTTCAGCTTGGTGCGGGTGCGGTGGTGGGCCTCCCACTTGGCAATCGCCACGACCGCCTTGAGCGCCACCGATGCGATCGGGGTCAGGGGACGGCCGTCAAGAAAGCCTGCTGCCTGCGCTGGGGTCTGCTGGAGATGTGCCATGGGAGATCCTTTCGTGAATTGTATTGACACAATGCGGCGAATTGCCGTAGATAATTGATACATTGAACATGTGTAATGATCCATGGAAATATTGTGATGGATACAATTTCAATCGGTGATATTTCCGGCATGGACGGTCCGAAATATCGTGCCGTGGCCGAGTTGATCGGCAGCGCCATCGCCGAGGGCAAGCTTGCCCGGGGTGACAAGCTGCCGCCGGTGCGGGATCTCGCATGGGAGCTGAAAATAACCCCGGGCACGGTGGCGCGGGCCTATTCGGTTCTGACGGACAAGGGCGTGTTGCGGGCCGAGGTGGGGCGCGGCACCTTTGTGGCGGGGCAGGACGACAGGGCGGCGCCGGAGCCGCGCCTGCTGATCCGCAATCCGCCGCGCGAAACCGGGATTGTATCGCTTTTCAGCCCGCAATTGCCCGATGTCGGCCAGGTCGACGCGATCCGCCGCACCCTGCGCGAGGTGGCCGAGAGCGATGCGACCGATCTGCTCAACTATCCCTCCGCCGGCGCCTCCGACAGCGCGCGCCAGGCGGCGGCGCGCTGGCTCTCGACCGCGCGGCTGGGGCCGGTCGATCCCGACCGGCTGGTCTTTACCCATGGCGGACAGAATGCGGTGTCCTTGGTGATGCAATGCGTTCTGCGCGGGCGGCGGCCGGTTATTCTGGTCGAAGAGCTGTCTTATCCGGGTTTCCGCCGTGCCGCCGAACTGTTGCGCGCCGAGGTGGTGCCGGTGCCGATGGACGCCAGGGGGGTGATCCCGGAAGAGCTCGACCGGTTGGCGCGCACCCATGCGGCGCAGCTTTTCTGCACCTCGCCCGAGGTGCAGAGCCCGACCTGCCTGCACACCCCGCTCGACCGCCGCGAAGCCATTGCCGAGGTGGCGCGGGCGCGCGGGCTGAACATTCTGGAGGACGATTGTTACCGCCTGTCCGAAACGCGACTGCCCGGCTATCGCATGCTGCTGCCGGATCAGACCTGGTACATCGCTTCGATCTCCAAGCTGCTGACCCCGGCGCTGCGGGTCGGCTTTGCTGTGGCGCCGCGAGGCAGCGACACCACCCTGCGCCGCGCCGCCGAATACGGCTTTTTCGGCCTCTCGACCCCGCTGGCCGAGATGATCGGGCGTTTGCTCGGCGCGGCGTCGGCCGACAGGCTGGTGGCCGAGGTTCGCACCGAGGTGGAGCGTTACATTCGCGTCGGGGTGAATACCCTGGGCAGCTACGATCTGACTTGGAACCCCGATGTGCCCTTTTTCTGGCTGCGTCTGCCCGAGGGCTGGCGGGTCTCGGCCTTCTGCCAGGCAGCCGAGGCGCAGGGCCTCAAGATCCGCAGCGCCGAGGATTTCGCCATGCGCGACGCGAGGGTGCCCCACGCGGTACGCATCGCCGTCAATGCCGAGGTGACGCTGGCCTCTTTCGAGGATGCGATGCTGCGCCTGCGCCGGTTGCTGGACAAGCCGCCGGAAAATATCGGTGTCTGAATGGGGTATTTAGATACCTAATTTACAAGTATTTGAAATAGCTATATTAATTCGCGCTAACGCATCTTGACTGTGTCTTTGCAGTCTTTATAACCCGCCCATCGAATTTGGCGCCGGGGTCTCCCCGAGGCGTCGGAACTCAAGACCCAAGGGTAGACCCGATATGAAAACCTTCTCTGCGACTCCGGCAGACATCGAGAAGAAATGGATCGTCATCGACGCCGAAGGCGTGGTGCTCGGCCGTCTCGCCTCGATCGTCGCCACCCGCCTGCGCGGCAAGCACAAGCCTTCCTTCACGCCCCACATGGACTGTGGTGACAATGTCATCATCGTCAATGCCGACAAGGTTCAGCTGACCGGCAAGAAGCGCGAAGAAAACCACTATTGGCACACCGGCCACCCGGGCGGCATCAAGTCGCGCACCAAACAGCAGATCCTCGAGGGCGCCCACCCCGAGCGCGTCGTGACCCTGGCGGTCAAGCGCATGCTGCCGGGCAACCGTCTGGCGCGCCAGCAGATGACCAACCTGCGCGTCTATGCCGGCACCGAGCACCCCCACGAGGCGCAGTCGCCCGAAGTGCTCGACGTCAAGAACATGAACTCGAAAAACACCCGGGTGGCGAAATAATGGCTGAGCAAGTGAATTCCCTGGAAGACCTGAACGCCGTCACCGGCGGTGTCGAAGCCGTGACCGAGGTGGAAACCCCGCGCGAACCCGTCCGTGACGAGCTCGGCCGGGCCTATGCCACCGGCAAGCGGAAAGACGCGGTTGCCCGTGTCTGGATCAAGCCGGGCTCCGGCAAGGTCTCGGTCAATGGCCGCGAGCTGAACACCTATTTCGCGCGTCCCGTGCTGCAAATGATCCTGCGCCAGCCCTTTACCGTGGCCGGTGTCGAAGACCAGTTCGACGTGCAGGCAACCGTCAAGGGCGGTGGTCTCTCGGGTCAGGCCGGTGCGGTCAAGCACGGCATCTCCAAGGCGCTGCAACTTTACGATCCCTCGCTGCGCGGCGCGCTGAAAGCCGCCGGCTTCCTGACCCGCGACAGCCGGGTTGTGGAACGGAAGAAATACGGCCGCCGCAAGGCCCGCCGGAGCTTCCAGTTCTCCAAGCGTTAAGCTTTACGGACATGTATCGGAAAAGGCCGCCTTTCGGGGCGGCCTTTTTCATGCGCGGGGCGAGGGGGCTTGACGCGCGGCCCGCAACATCCGAAGGCACTGCCATGAGCGCATACGGAATAGAAGACGCGGGCCGATTGGCGCGGGTGGTAAGCGGGCAGGTGGATGCCGGCAAGCTGACGCTGTTTTCCACCATGAAGAACGAGATGGGCTTCCTGCCGGCCTTCCTGGCGCATCATCGGGCCATCGGCTTCGAGCAATTCCTGATCTTCGACGATGCCTCGGACGACGGCACCAGCGCCTATCTCGCGGCGCAATCGGATTGCGTGGTCATGCAATCCGATCTCAGCTTTGGCGATGAGATCACCTATCGCGACCCCGACGGCGAAAGCCGCAGGGAACGCGCCGGCACCTATTTCAAGATCGCCCTGCCGCATCTGTTTTTCGACGGCGCCTATGTCGCCTATGTCGATGCCGACGAATTCCTGCTGCTGCCGCCCGGGGTCAGTTCGATCTCCAAGGTGGTGACACGGCTTGCGGCCGAAGGCGCGCCCTCGGCGATTGCCACGGTGGTGGAATTCTTTCCGGAAAACGTTGCCGGGCTCTCGGGCGATCTGCCGAAAAGCTTTGACGGGCTGCTCGAGGCCTACCCGTATTTCCAGGCCGAAGCGCTTGTCGATCTGGTGCCGGGGCGCCAGCCGGAGCTCTTGGGGAAATCGAAAACAGCGCGTCTTTTCAAGCAATTCGATATCGAACCCAAGGTGGAGCGCCGGGGGCTTCAACGGCTTTACATGTCCTCCAGGGCGAAAAAGGCACAACAGTTCCAGAAGTCGCCGCGCCACAAGACGCCGCTGGTGTTGCGCAACGCCGAAAGCCGGCTGACCGGATCGCATTACGCCAATCTCGCGCCCAGCAGCACGGTGCTGCTGACCGTGGCGCATTTTGTCTTTACCGCGCAGTTCGCCGACAAGATCGCCCGCGCCAGGGCCTGGGGGGCGCATGCCAATGGCGCCTCGAAATACCGCTATTACGCCGAGCTTCTGGCTCGGATGCAGGCCCGCAAGGGCAGCTTTCTCGACGAGAACTCGCTGCGTTACGAGGGGCCGCAGCAGTTGATCGACGCCGGGCTCATGCGCTGGTGAGAAACCGCGCGCTGGGCCAGACCCGGGCGATCTGCGGCAGACGCCGGGCGACGGCGGCATAGACCGGGGCGTAATGCCGGGCGATTTCGGCGGTCAGGTCGTCAGAGATGCCACCGGCCGAGCCGCGGGCATTGACCTTTTGTCCCCCGGCCTCGGCCTCGGCCGGAACGCCGGCAAACGCCGCCAGATCGGCGATGCCCTCATGCGTGAACAGTTCTTCGAAAAGGCAGATGAACCGGTCTTGCGGTGCAAAGACCGTCTCCATCGCCTCGAGCGTCATGTCATAGCGCGTCCGCGCCGCGGCCTCTGCGCTGGCATAAAAGCCGCGCAGCCCGGCCTCGAAATCCGCCGGTTCCGGCGCCGTGCCCTTGTCGATGTCCATCCGGTAATGCGACCGGATGCGGGACACCGGGTCGCGCATCGAGAACAGGCATTTCACTGATATTCCGGGGCCTTCGAAGCCATCCTTGATCTTTTGCAGCAGCGGCGCGGGCAGGGCGGCATAGCTGGGGGTGATGTCGCCGGTCATTGTCACGCCGGGCCGGTTCAGCAACTGTTCGAAATAGGCGAAATACTGTTGCCGGTCGTGCTGCATCCGCCAGCGCAGATGGTCGGCCGGCTCGGTCATGCCCAGCCGCCGCTTGGCCTCGGCGCGCAGCATCTGAAAGCCCGAGGGCGCGGCCAGCCGGTAGCGGGCAAAGACCGAACCGAGGTCACTCTCCCAGATCTGATATTCACCGAGACGGCCGAAATCGGCGCCTTGCTGGCGGTTCAGATACGCCTGAATCCAGCTCGATCCGCATTTCTGGCCACCGAGGCCGAGGAAGAAGGTCTTGTCGCTCATGCGCCTGCCTTACGCGTCCGGTGGGATCAGGCCAAGACCCCTGAGGTAAATCCCGATGCCGGCCTCAAGCAGTTCTTCGGGCGGATAGGGGCTGCGGGTGCCGGGCGAGCCGCGGGCGAAAAGCTCGACCACCCCGTGGCTCAGGGCCCAGATATGCGCCGAGAACATCGCGGCGGGCGGGCGCTTGTCGGCGGGGATATGCTGCGACAGACCCTCGGCGGCCTTTTCCAGCACGCCGCGCGCCCGCGCCGAGGCGGCAGCCAGATCCGGTGTCTTGTTGACCGAGACGCCGCTTTCGAACATCGCGATGTAATGGCCGGGGTGCTTGCGGGCAAAGGCCAGATAGGCCCGGCCCGTGGCCTCGAAAGCGGCTAGCGCCGAGGGTTTGCCGCTGTCATAGGCGTAATCCATGACATCGGCGAAAATCTCGTAGCCCTGAAGCGCGGCTTCGGCAATCAGGTCCTCGCGCCCCTCGAAATGGCGATAGACCGCAGCCGGGGTGACGCCCGCCTGTTTTGCCGCCTCGGAGAGCGTGAAGCCCGTGGGCCCCCGGTCTTCGATCAGCTTCAGGGCGGCGTCGATCAGCGCCTGCCGCAGGTTGCCGTGGTGATAGCCGCGTTTAGGCATCTTGTGCGCGGGCCTGCCAGAGATCCGGCCCGCCGGCGATCAGCGGATCCACCGCCCCGATGGCGGCCGCGTCCTTGTTCGCATAATCGATCCGGTGCAGCACGGCGCGGATGGCATTGATCCGGGCGCGCCGCTTGTCGTCGCTGCGCACCACGGTCCAGGGCGCAATCCCGGTATGGCTGCGCTCGAAGGTTTCGGCGATGGCCGCGGTATAGGCATCCCAGCGCTTGAGCCCCTCGACGTCGATCCAGCTCAGTTTCCAATGCTTGAGCGGGTCGCTCTCGCGGCTGAGAAAGCGCCGCAATTGCTCGGCGCGGCCGACGTTGAGCCAGAGCTTGATCAGGATGATGCCGTCATCCAACAGCATCTTTTCGAAGTCGGGCACCTGCTGAAAGAAATGCGCGCGCTGCGCCTCGGTGCAGAAATCGAACACCTTTTCCACCACCGCGCGGTTGTACCACGACCGGTCGAACAGCACGATCTCGCCGGCGGTGGGCAGGCGGGTGACGTAGCGCTGAAAATACCATTGTCCGGCTTCCCGGTCCGAAGGTTTCGACAGTGCCACGACCTGGGCGACCCGGGGGTTCAGGTTCTCGCGAAAGCGCTTGATCGTGCCGCCCTTGCCGGCGGCGTCGCGGCCTTCAAAAACCACGGCCACCCGCGCGCCGCTGTCCTTGGCCCAGGCCTGAAGCTTGACCAGCTCGATTTGCAGCGCCTTCATCGCCTTGTCATAGGCCTTGCGCGGCATGCGGTCGGAATAAGGGTAGCCCTCCGACAGCATCTCGCCTTTCTCAGCGCGCCGGATGGCATCACGGATCGGCTTGGGGGCCTCGTTTTCGAAGTAGGTACTGATTGCACCGTCAAAAGGTTGTGCCATGGGGCCTCGCATATTTTCACGTAAATATGGCGTCTTAGGCCAGGTGTTGCAATGTTAATGCCCTTCACGAAGCCCGGCGCGGGCGGCGGCGCGGTGCACCGCCTGGATCACGGCATGCGGATCGGCGTGATGCGGCATGTGGCCGACACCGGGCATCCGCAGCAGGTCGGCATCGGGCGCCTGGCGGCTCAGCGGTTCGGAGTGGATCTCCAGCGGCACGATGGTATCGGCCTCACCGTGCAGGATCTCCAGCGGCATCTCGAGCCGGTGATATTGCTCCGACATCTCCACCACCTGCGGCCGCAGCCGGGTGATCTGGCGGGCATTGGCGCGCAGGCTGTCGCGGCGCATTGTCAGCCCGGCGCCGATGTGGCGGGCATAGCCCACAGGCACGCGTTGCGGCTTGAAAATCGCCTCGAGCGCGGCATGAACCCGGTCGAGCGGCGCGAAGGCGGTAATCAGCGGCACTACCAATGCACTGCCCAGGCGCGAGGAATTGACGTGGTACAGCGTGTCGAGCCCACCGGGCCAGGGATTTGATACCGCGCCCAGCAAGATCAGCCCGGCGGTCTCTTCGGGGCGTTCCAGCGCCCAGGCCAGCGCCACCGCGCCGCCGAAGGAATGGCCCAGCACCAGCGGCCTCGTCACGCCCAGCCGGTCGGCGGCCTTCTGTAACAGACGGGCCTGTTCGCCGGGGGTCTCACCCCGGTCGTGCAGCCGATCGGTCCAGCCCAGCCCCGGCCGGTCCAGGGCGATCACCCGGTAATGCTGCGCCAGAGGTTCGATCAGATCGAAGCTGAAATCGCGCAGATTGCCCGAGGCCCCATGGATCAGCACCAGATCGGGGCCGGCGCCGGTGACCAGCGCATGCACCGTGGTGCCGTCGATGTCGATCAGCTTGCCCGAGGGGCCAAACTGCGCCTCGGCTTCGGCCTCTCGCAGATCCGCCCGCCGGTCGATCAGGAACACGCCGCCGGCCAAGAGCGCCACGGTCAGCAGGGCGAAGGCGAGGTTGGCGATCATCTCAGCCCCGGAGGTCGGTCGACTTGGAACCGATTTCGGCCATGTCGAAGGGCGTCGTCAGATAGAGTTCGCTGATCCAGTTGCCGTAGAGCAGATGGGCATGACTGCGCCAGCGGTTCTGCGGCTTTTTGCTGGGATCATCGCCGGGGTAGTAGTTGCGCGGCACGTTGATCGCGGTGCCATTGGCAACGTCACGGTCGTATTCTTCCTTCAGCGTGCCGCTGTCATATTCGAAGTGATTGAAGATATAGAGCGCCCGGCGCTTCGGATCCTCGACCAGGCAGGGCCCGACTTCGTCGCTGCCCAACAGGGTACGCAGCCCGTTGGCGGCATCGATCTCGGGCTGGCGCATTTCGGTCCAGCGGCTGACCGGGATGACGAACTCGTCGGAAAAGCCGCGCAGGTAGGGCGAGGCGGGGTCGAGGTTTGTATGGCGGAAGCAGCCGAAGGCCTTGTGATCGAGGATATGTTTCTGCACCCCGTGGAAATAGTTGATCATCGCCATCCCGCCCCAGCAGACGCCAAAGGTGGAATGCACGTTGGTCTGGGTCCAGTCGAAGATCTGCGTGAGCTCTTCCCAATAGGTCACATCCTCGAACGGCAGATGCTCGATCGGCGCCCCGGTGATGATAAGCCCGTCGAATTTCCAGTCCTTCACCTCTCGGAACGGGTGGTAAAAGCTCTCCATATGCTCGGCCGAGGTGGTCTTGGTCTCGTGCTCGCTCATCCGGATCAGCGTTAACTCGATCTGCAAGGGCGAGGCGCCGATCAGCCGGGCGAATTGGGTCTCGGTGGCGATCTTCTTGGGCATCAGGTTGAGCAACCCGATGCGCAGCGGCCGGATGTCCTGATGCTCGGCCTGTTTCTCTGCCATGACCATCACACCCTCGCGCGAGAGCACGTCGAAGGCGGGCAGATCACTGGGCAGTTTCAGGGGCATCGGGTGTCCTTTCCTGTGGCGTCAGAGAAATAGGCCAGAGCGGCGCGCGCCACAAGCGGTCAGCTGCGCCGTGCTGACCGGGTGATCGCGCCGGCGATCAGATCGGTGAAATCGGCCTGATCGCGCACCTGGGCGATCTCGTCGGCGGTCACCGTCACACCCCAGTTCCGCGCCATCGCGGCATAAAGCGGCTGGCGGTGCGCCAGCGCCCGGCCATAGGTCCAGCGGATGAAGGCATCGGGGTTCACCTCGCCTTCGCAACAGCCCTCGACCTCGAGATATTCCTGCCAGCAGCGGGCGAGGAAGGCGGGCTGGTAGGCCATCGGTTTGGGGGCGCGGTTGAACCGGCGGATCAGCTCCTGGGTATGCGCCTCGGAGCCTTGGATCCAGATCATCAGTGTGCGCTCGGACAGCGCCGAAAGCACCGGATCGGCGGGGTCTTCGGGATCGACCCATTCGCAGATTGAGCCGCCGGTGTCACAGATGAAATGCGGGTAATCATAAAGCGCCTGCGCCCGGTCGATGAAATAACCGGTGTCCAGCAGCGCGTTGATCTCGGCCTGGCGAAACTGATCCTGCCGCCGGGTGTATTCGGCCATCGGCAGACCGCCCTGATCGGGGTTGCCCGGCTTGCCCAGATAGGCCGAGACCGGGGTCAGGTTGTGGAACGAGATATTGGAGCCGATGTAGATGCTGTCCGACAGCAGCAGATCGCGTAGGAACGGCACCTGCATGGCATGCGCCTTGGCGTTGTCGGCGATGTATTCGCCCATGTAGCGCGTGCCGATGCGGTAATCGATGGAATAGTGGAACCATGCGCCATTGTCGCGCAACATGTTGGAAACATGGGTCTTTCCAAGGCCCGACATGCCAAAGAACAGCACCCGTTTCTTGGGCGCCTGGCGCCAGTCTTCGGCAGTTGAATAGAGCATCTTCTTGGTCCCGCTGAACGTTCGCTTCGCCTAGCACACCCGCCCGCCACGAAAAAGCCCCGCCGCGATGCACGCAGGCGAGGCCAATCCGTGAGCGGATTTTATATCGGCGTCAGAATGCGAAGCCGACAGAGATGCCAAAGCCGGTGGCGGTGTTGTCCGAGAAATCGGTCGGCGTGCCCGATTCCGCATCGCCCAGCCAGGCATGTTCGACACCTGCGGTGATCTTGGCCTTGCCCATGGTGTAGCTGCCGCCGACACCGATCGAGGTATAGCCGTCAGTGGGCGACAGGCGCGAGCTTTCGCCGCCTTTCTTGGATTCATAGCCGGCGCGGGCGAAGACCGAGAATTGGTCCGAGAGCTGACGGCCGACACCCAGTTGATAGGTGAAGGTGTCATTGTCGAAACTGGTGATCTCGCCGCCGGTTTCCGATTCATAGGCGCCGGGCTTGACCTGCCATTTCGACCATTCGGTCCATTTGACCGAGCCGAAGACCAGCGTCTTGGGGGCCACGCCCGACTGGAAATCCAGGGTCACCGATTGCGGCATGATGACCGGCGTGTCGGTGGTGGTCGACACCGGCGAGAAGGTCGGAACGCCGCCCGGCAGGCTGAGCTGGGTATAGGTCTCGCGCGCGTCGAATTCATGTTCGATCTCGGAGCGATAGGTTAGCGCCACGCGCATGGCGAAATCGGGGATTTCATAGGCCGTGCCAAGAATGAAGCCGAGGTCGGTCTCTTTCGAGCTGGAGGCCGAATAATCGCTGACGATCGAGCCCGGCAGCGGGCCGCCGCCCAGCAGGGCCGGGCCGTCGGGGTCGGAGGCGATATTGCCCAGCGCCACCGGAATGGTGATGTCGGCCGAAGAGGTCAGCAGGCTCGCGCCGCCATAGACCGACAAGCGGTCGGACATGTTGTATTTCACGATGGCATCGACGGCGGTGCTGTTCCACCTGGCGGTCAGCCCCTCGTAGAAGCCCTGGCCATAGGCCGCGTCGGCCGCATAGGGCTGCGACATCAGAAGGGCGAAATCGAGCCGGTCGTTGATCGCCATCTTGAGGCCGAACCCAATGTGCCGGGTGGCGTCCGACATGTCGCCGGTGCTGCCGCCGCCGACAAAGGCCGGATAGTCGCCCGACACGTCGGCATCGGTCTGCGAAAACGAGAACTGTACGTAATTGCCCTGCTCGAAAAGGATCGCCTCGGCGGGGCGCGCACGCTCGAGGCCGCCGGCCTGAGCAATGCCTGCAAAAAGGCAGGCCGCAGAAGCGGCACTTGCTACATGTTTCATCTGGATTTTCCTGTCTCTTCCCTGGCTGAACGCTAATTCCTGAGACAGATTTCGGTCAATTCCTGACCCAACGTCACACTTTAGGTTGTTCCGTGACGTTACTTTTCTGTTACGTCAACTCCGCGCACCGGCCCGCGAACCCGTGATGCGGACCAGATATTGAGGTAATTCCCGCCGAAGATGACCAGCGCGCCCAGCAGGACCAAGAGGTCCAGCGGTTCGGAGTAGAACCACATGCCGACCAGCGCGATCACCGGAAGCCGGGCGAAATCGATCGGCATGACGACCGCCGCCGGCGCCAGCTTGAGCGCCGTCGTCAGGCAGAAATGCGCCACCAGCCCGGCAAAGGCGATCAGCACGACCCAAGGCAGGTTGGCCGCCGTGGGCAGTGCGATATCGCCATCGAACCCGGCGCAGATGACGCCGAAAATCGCTTGCATTACAGTCAGGTAGAACAGGATGCAGGTGATCGTTTCGGTCCGGGTCAACAGCCGGGTGAACACCGCCGATCCGGCAAAGCCGATGGCCGCAATTGCCGCCGTGAGCTGACCGAATTCCAATGTCTCGGGGTTGGGCCGGGTGACGATCAGGATGCCGACGAAACCGATACTCGCCGCCAGCACCCGCACCCGTGTCAGCCGCTCGCCGAGGATCAGCGGCGACAGCACGATGACCCAGAGCGGCGAGGTGAACTCGAGCGCGAAGACCTGCGCCAATGGAATCGCAGTGATCGAATAGAACCACAGGTTCTGGCCCGCGAAATGGCTGAGGTTGCGGATTGTGTGCACGCCCAGGTTGCGTCGTGTCACCTGGCCCAGAGTGCCGGTGGCGCGGGCCACGGTGATCACGATGACGAAGCCGATCAGGCTGCGGTACATCATGATCTCGAAGGTATCGAGATCGAGGCTCACCGCCCGGCCGGCAATCGCCATCGCGGTAAAGGACACGATGGCGCCGATCATCCAGAACGCCGCCTTGACGGTCTCGCTCATTTCGCCACCACGGCACAGGCGCGCGTCAGATCACGCGCCACAATGGGCGCCGCTGAGAACAGGGGAGACAGGGTCGCGAAACGAAACATGGCGCGACAGGACCATATGGCGGCGGGAATGGAAAGGGGGCAACTCCGCTTTCGCGGGTTAATGCGATCCCGCTTCCAGCGGCAGCTGGCAGCAGCCGTCAAACAGGATCCGGTCCTTGCCGGCCTCGATCATCAGACTGACCGCATAGGGGTAATCGCGGTCGCTCATGCCGTCCGAGCAGAGCTGTGCACGGATCACCGCGGTCGAGGTCGCGTCGCCGGTGCCATGACGCAGAAGCGCCGGAAAGCCCGTTCGACCGGCGGCGGTGAGCAGATCGGTCAGCGGCAAGGTCGCGGAATTGTTGTTGAAATCCGAATAGAGCGCGGTGTCGCCGGTGTAGCGGATCGACCAGAACGGCTCTGTGCCGCTGCACAACAGCCCCTGCGGCAGGCGGCTTTGGCCGATCATCGCGATGTCGTCGGGCTCCAGAAACCGCATCGCCACCCAGCCGTGGCTCTCTTCCCAGACGATCCGGCCCCAATCGCCGCTTTCGTCGGTGTCGATCACCTCGACGGCGGTCTGATCATGGGCCAGATCGCCGATGTCTTCGCTGTGCGCATCCGGCAGGGCGCGGACATTGAGCGTGTCGTCCGAGGCAACATCGGTGACCCGGAAATAGCCCGGCTCGGCCAGGGCTGTACCGGCAAGCAGGCTGGCGAACAGGGCAAGACGCAACATGGCAATGGCTCCGATTCCAAAGGGGACGAAGCTGAGTATAGCGCGAAATCCGGGCGCGGCATGCGATCCCTTGGCTTATTGCGTGCGCAGGTATTCCATCACCGCATCGCGCACCGATTCCGCGCCGCGCTTGCGTTCGGCATTGATCACCTCGCGCAGCTCGTCGAGGTTGGTGCGCCGCAGCAGATGCTTGACCGGCCCGATCGAGGCCGGACGCATCGACAGGGTCCGCAGACCCATCGCCGCCATGCAGATCGCCTCGATCGGGCGGCCCGCATCCTCGCCGCAGAAGCTGACCTGCGTGCCGGTGCTGTCGCACCGCGCGATGATCATCTCCAGCAGGCTCAGGAACGAGGTGTTGAGCGTGTCGTAGCGGCGCCGCACCCGCTCGTTTTCGCGGTCGGCGGCAAAGAAGAACTGCTTGAGATCATTGCCGCCGATCGAGAGGAATTCCACTTCCTCGAAAAACGCGTTCGGCGCAAAGGCCAGCGACGGCGTCTCGAGCATGGCGCCGACCTCGAGCTTGGAGGGCAGGGGGTGGCCGAGAATCTTTTCGCGCTCGATCGCCTTGTCCATCTCGGCGCGGGCCTGCTTGTATTCGCTGTATTGCGCGATGAAAGGGAACATCACCGACAGCGGCCGGCCATTGGCCGCGCGCAGCAGCGCCTGCAATTGCATCCGCATCACGCCGGGACGGTCAAGCGCCACCCGGATCGCCCGCCAGCCCAGCGCCGGGTTCGGCTCGTCGGTGGCCTTCATGTAGGGCAGCACCTTGTCCGAGCCGATGTCGAGCGTGCGGAACACCACGCGCTTGCCCTTGGCGGCATCGAGCACGCCGGAATAGATCTGCGCCAGCTCTGTCCGCTTGGGCATCTGGTTGCGGATCAGGAACTGCAATTCGGTGCGGAACAGGCCGACGCCTTCAGCCGCCGAACTTTCCAGCGAAGGCAGATCGGCCATCAGCCCGGCGTTCATGTGCAACGAGATCGTCTTTCCGCAAAGCGTCTCGGCCGGCTTGTCGCGGATCGAGGAATAGCGCTCCTGCGCCTTGTGCAGCATCGCCATCTTGTCGCGAAAGGCGGTGACGACATTGTCGTCGGGACGCAGGTGCACCACCCCCTGATCGCCATCGACCATGATGTGATTGCCGTTCAGCGCCTCGGTGGTGATGCGGCTGGCCTGAAGCACCAGCGGGATCGCCAGCGCCCGCGCGACAATGGCGGCATGGCTGCCGACCGCGCCTTCCTCGAGCACGATACCCTTGAGCTGACGGCCGTATTCCAAGAGCTCGCCGGGCCCGATGTTGCGGGCGATCAGGATCGGATCATCGGGCATCTCGGCACCGGTGGCGCTGCCCTGACCGGTCAGAATGCGCAACAGTCGGTTCGACAGGTCGTCGAGGTCGTGCAGCCGTTCGCGCAGATAGGCGTCGGGCACCTGGCCCAACCGGGTGCGGGCGGCGGATTGCTCTTTCTCGACGGCAGCCTCGGCCGAAAGACCGCGCGAGATGTCTTCCTCCATGCGGCGCATCCAGCTTCGCGAATTGGCGAACATGCGATAGGCCTGAAGCACTTCGAGCTGTTCGGCATCGCCGCCCATGGCGCCGGCCAGCATCTGGTCGACGCCGACGCGCAGCTCGTCGACCGCCTCTTTCAGCCGCTCCAGCTCGCGGTGCGGATCGTCGGCGATAGGATTGGTGACCACCACCCGCGGCTCGTGCAGCCAGACATAACCTTCGGCCGCGCCTTCCTGTCCGGTGATGCCGCGGATCAGATGCGGCTGGGTGTGGCGCGCCGAAAGCGCCGCACCCTCGCCGACAAAGACGCCCAGCTCGGCCATCTCGGCCAGCACCATGGCGACGACCTCGAGCGCATAGACCTCGTCGGCGGTGAATTCGCGCGCCTCTTTCGACTGCACCACCAGCACGCCGAGCATCTCGCCCAGCCGCTGGATCGGCACGCCGAGGAAGCTGGAATAAATCTCCTCGCCGGTCTCGGCCATGTAGCGGAATCCGGGCGCCTGCGGCGCATTGGCGGTGTTGACGATATTGCCCTGCCGCGCCACCCGGCCGACAAGGCCTTCGCCGACACGCAGCCGGGTCTGGTGCACCGCTTCCGCCTTCAGACCCTCGGTGGCACAAAGCTCGAGCGTGTCCTCGTCGCGGAACAGATAGACCGAACAGACCTCGGTCTTCATCGAATCCGCGGTCAGATGGGTGATCTTGTCGAGCCTTTCCTGACCGGCGGCTTCCTCCGCCATGAGGTCGCGCAAGCGTCTGAGAAGCTTGCGGCTTTCGCTTTCCGTACCTTCTGGCATATGTCGATGTCCCCTTATTCGGACCGAAGTGTCATGGGCGGGTGTCACGCCGCGGTGTGGCCCTTGTGTCTAACCGCAAACCGCGGCCCTGTCGCGCATCGCCGCCGGCCGGTCCAGCCGCGTCAGCAGGTTTTCGATAAAGGCGAGCCGGTGCGGCACCTGCCGGCGCAGCCGTTCCGTCAGCGCCGCGGGCAGCCGTTCGGGATGGCGCAGCGCCGCATAGGCGATCAGCAGGGTCTCGGCCAGATCCTCGCCGTCCGGGTTTTCGGCGCCATATCCGGTGAGAAATCCGCCATCGGCCTGCTGCGCCGCGCGCCAGGCCTCTGAGGCGGCATGCGGCTGGTCGAGCGTGGCATGGACGCTTTCGTGAAACACCGTTTCCTCCAGATCATGACTGGCGATGCGGCGGGCGAGGTTTTCGGCATAGACCACAAAGAACCGCCCGCGATCCTCGGCAAAGGCGCTTTCGTCGCCGTCGAGCAGCACCACATGATCGAGCTTGGCGCGCATGAACCCCGGCAGCTTGCCGATTGCATGGGCCAGCGGCGTCACCGTCGCCAGAGCCGCGTCGCGGTCGCCCAGCCGGGGATGCGCCCAGATCGGCACCATCGCGCCATCGAGATAGCGCGCATCAAAAAGATGCACGCCCTCGGCCATCAGCGGGCCGCCGCGCTTGTCCGGCATTTCGCGCCGGCCATCGCCGCGGTCGACAAGGCAGGCCAGCGCATCGGGGTCATCGGTCAGGATATAATCGATGTCATTCGAGGTGACCGAGGAAAAGAACAGTGGCTCCGCCGCCGCCGAAAGCGGCAGGCAGGCACCCAAAGCGACGGCAAAAGCCGCGTGTCGCATCACCGATCTCCCCGTTCGGACCCGACTTGCCTAGGCCCGTCGCAGGGCTTTGGCGTCAGGCCGCCTTTTCCAGTTCGAAGGCATCATGAAGCGCTTGCACGGCGAGTTCCATATATTTCCGGTCGATCAGCACGGAAATTTTTATCTCGGAAGTTGTAATGACCTTGATGTTGATCCCCTCATCCGAGAGTACCTTGAACATCTTGGCTGCCACACCGGCATGGCTGCGCATGCCGATCCCCACCACCGAGACCTTGGCGACACCGGTGTCGGCGACGATATCGTGGAAATTGATCGCGCCCGCGGCCTTGGCGTCGGCCATCGCCTTTTCCGCCCGTTTCACCTGATCGGTGGGGCAGGAGAAGGTCATGTCGGTGCGGCCCTCTTCCGAGATGTTCTGCACGATCATGTCGACATTGACGCCGGCCTCGGACAGCGGGCCAAAGATCGCGGCGGCGATGCCGGGGCGGTCGGCCACCGAGATCAGGGTCATCTTGGCCTCGTCACGGGAATAGGCCACGCCAGAGACGACATTGAGTTCCATGATTTCATCCTCATCGCAGACGAGCGTTCCGGCCGCGTCGTCCATTTCCTCGAAGCTCGAAAGCACCCGCAGTTTGACGTTATAGCGCATTGCCAGTTCGACGGAACGGGTTTGCAGCACCTTGGCGCCCAGGGAGGCCAGTTCCAGCATCTCCTCAAAGGCGATCTTGTCGAGTTTGCGGGCCTTTTCGCAGATGCGCGGGTCGGTGGTATAGACGCCGTCCACATCGGTATAGATATCGCAGCGCTCGGCGCCGAAGGCGGCTGCAAAAGCCACCGCCGTGGTGTCCGAGCCGCCCCGGCCCAGGGTGGTGACGCGGCCGTCGGGGCCGATGCCCTGAAACCCTGCGACCACGGCCACCTGCATGCCCTCGGCGAATTTCGCCGAGATGTTGTCGGTCGGGATCTCGACGATCCGCGCCGCGGCATGGGCGTTGGTGGTCTTGAGCGGCACTTGCCAGCCCTGCCAGCTGCGCGCCGGCACGTCCATTTCCTGAAGCGTCAGCGCCATCAGCCCGGCGGTCACATTCTCGCCGGACGACACGATCGCATCGTATTCGCGCGCATCAAAGAGCGGCGAGGTCTCGTTGACCAGACCGACAAGCTTGTTGGTCTCGCCCGCCATGGCCGAGACGATGACGATCACGTCATAGCCCTTGGCCACTTCCACGCCCACCCGTTTGGCGGCGCGGCGGATACGGTCGAGCGTGGCGACGGAGGTGCCGCCGAATTTCATCACCAGAAGGGGCATGGGATCGTCCTGCCTGAAGTCGTCCGGCGCGGTTTACGCAGATGGATGAAAAAGGGCAAGAGCGCCGATTGGCCGCGCCGGCAGGGTATTGCCCGGCGGCGGTGAGGCCGGGCGAAAGATCGGGACGGCGGCTCAGGCGTAGAGCGGTTGCACCCCCATCTGAAGATGCAGCATGTTCACCGTCTGCTGATCGAGGCCGAGTTCCGAGGCCAGGGTGTCGAGATATTGCGCCTCGGCCTCGGTATCCACGCGGATCGGCATCAGCGACATCGAATAGACCTGCATCTTCTGCGCGTCCGGCGTGTCGCGGGCCAGAGCCTCGGGGTCGACCTCGGCGGAGAGCTGTTTCTTGACGAAAGCCAGGCTCTCGGCGTCGGCATCCTCGCCCACGGTTTCGAGGATCTTCTTCTTTTCCGCCGCGTCGATCCCGCCATCGGACTTGGCCGCCTGGATCATCGCCCGCAGCATCAGCCCGGCGGCGGCTTCCGCCTCGGGCGCGCCGGGGGTGTCGGAAACCTGGTCGAGCATCGCGCCCACGCCCTTGCCCTGGGCCGCCGCGGCGCCGCCGGCCATCGAGAGCAGCCCGGCCAGCCCCGCGCCGCCGGCGCCCGAGAGCAACCCGCTGCCCTTGGCGTCCGCGCTCTGGCCGCCGCCCATCATGTTGCCCATCATCTCTTGCAGGTTCATCCCGGCGCCGCCGCCGGCCCCCACCATCCTGGCAAACATGTCCTGCGCCTGCGTCATGCTCTGGGCGCCGCTCTCGCGCATCTGGGCCATCATGCCGCGCATCTGCTCCATGCCGGGCATCTGGCCCAAGGCCTCGGCGGTCGGGTTCTGGCGCGCCTTTGCCGCGCCCGAGGGCACCTGCGCGCCGCCCAGCATGCCGCCGAGCCCCTGGTTCCTGCTCAGGTGATCCACCCCGCGTGCGGCGGCGTACCCCAGCGCAACCTTGGCCAAAGTGCCCATCAATCCCATGTCATATCCTCCCGTTGAAATGGATTGCTGCCACTCTGGCAGGTTTTGCCGCGCAAGTAAGGGGGGAATCCCGCCGGCGTCAGATCAGCCGCAACAGGCGCAGCGCCAGCAGCACCAGGATCACCGAACCGGCCATGCCGAAACAGACGATGGCAAAGCCCCAGGCCGTGTCGGTAAAGGGCAGCCCGCCGACGTTCATGCCGAACAGCCCGGTGACAAACCCCAGCGGCAGAAAGATCGCCGCCACCACCGACAGCCCGTAGCCGTTGCGCGAGAGCTGATCGGCCTTCTGGGCATATTGGTGATCGGCCAGCGCCCCCAGCCGCTGGTGCACTGCGTCCAGTTCCTCGAGCGCGCGCTGCGCCCGGTTGGCGCTCTCGCGGATCTCGTCATGGGGCAGGGCGAGGCCGTCCGGTGGCCGGGCCTCGAGCCGGCGCAGGGTCTCGCTCTGCGGCCGCAGGTAGCGCAGCAGGCGGATCGAGGCGCGGCGCAGTTCGGGCAGCGGCGCAAGCACATCGGGTGGGCAATCGGGATCGAGGATCGCCTCTTCCAGCGCATCGACCTGATCGTCAAGCTTGAGCGAGACCTGTTCGATCCGGTCGACCAACCGCTCGGTCAGTTCGGCCACCAGTTCGCCGGGGCCGCCGGGCAGGCAATGGCCGGCCTCGAGATCGGCCTGCAATTCGCGCACGGCAAAGATCGGCCGGTGCCGCAGGGTGACCACCAGGTCGCGGCCGGCCCAGAGCCGCAGCGAGACCATGTCATCGGCCTGCTGCCCCGGGTTGAAGTTCGCCCCCCGCAGGATCAGGATCAGCGACTCGCCCAGGCCCAGATAGCGCGGCCGGGTTTCCGGCTGCACAAGCACCTCGGCCGCCTCTTCGGAAACCAGCTGGCCGACCCGCGCCACCGTGCCCGGCGCCGCCAGGTCGAAATGCACCCAGCGCCAGTGCCCCCGGGCAGCCTCCTGATCCAGCGCGCCGGCCTGGGCCCGTCCATCGGCGTCGATATCGAAGACAAAGAGCGCCATCAGACGAGGTCCGGCTCGCGGCCCAGCCGGTTGGCCAGTCGGGTCACGCTAAGGCCCTGAACGATGATCGAGAAGATCACCACCACATAGGTCGCCGTCAGGATCACCGGTTTCCATTCCCCTTCGGGCAGCGACAGCGCCAGCGCGACCGAGATGCCGCCCTTGAGCCCGCCCCAGGTCATGATCGGGATCACGTCGCGCGGAAAGCTGCGGAACGGGCGCAGCACCAGCACCGGCACCGCCACCGCCAGCAGCCGCGCCACCAGCGCCAGCGCGATCGACATCACCCCGATCATCAGGTCGCCGACGTCGAAGGCCAGGGCGAAGACCTCGAAACCGATCATCAGAAACAGCACGGCGTTGAGGATCTCGTCGATCAGCTTCCAGAAGGCATCGACATAGTTGCGGGTCTCTTCAGTCATGCCGTGCTTGGCACCGATATCGCCGATCAGCAGCCCGGCGCAGACCGCCATGATCGGCGCCGAGACATGGAGATAGACCGCCAGCTCATAGCCGCCGAAGGCCAGCCCCAGCGTCAGCAGCACCTCGAGCGAATAATCGTCGATCCGCCGCATCAGCCGGAAGGTGAGCCAGCCCAGCACGATCCCCAGCACCGCGCCGCCAAGCGCCTCTTGAACAAACAGCAGCGCCGCCGCCTCGAGCCCGGCGTCATGGGCGCCGCCGACAGGAAAGGCGAGGCCGACCAGCACCAGAAAGACCACATAGCCGACACCGTCATTGAACAGCGACTCGCCGGCGATCTTGGTTTCCAGCTCCTTGCGCAGATTGGCCTCGCGCAGCACCCCGAGCACCGCCACCGGATCGGTGGGCGAGATCAGCGCGCCGAAGACCAGCGCCACCAGCAGCGGCATGCCGGTGATCCAGAAAAAGCCGAAGCCCGCGATCACCGTAGACAGGCCCACACCCAGCGTCGCCATCAGAAAGACGATCCGCCATTGCGCCCGCAGATCCGAGAGCTTCACATGCAGCGCCCCGGCAAAGAGCAGCAGCCCCAGCATGCCTTCGAGCAGCGCGTCGGAGAACTCCAGCCCCTGCACGGTGGCCCGCACCGTATCGGCCAGCCCCAGCGCCGGCAGCGCCAGATCGAGCGCCATGATCCCGAAAGAGGCCAGCAGCGCCACGACCAGAATGCCGATCGCGGCGGGCAGCTTCAGGACAAGATAGTTGATCGCGCCAAAGAGCCCCGCCAGAACAATCAGCAGGGATGTGATTTGCAGAAAATTCATCGTGCTACCTGCCTTGGCCCCGGTGTCTTCAGCGGTAGCACGCGGCCCGCCACAGAGCCAGAGCCTACAGTTTGAGCGACATCAGGGAGTAGCCGTCCCGCAGCTCGAAATGCGCCTTGCGATAGAGCCGCTGGGCGGATTTGTCCTCGCGCTTCACCTCCAGATGCAGCGCCTTGAGCCCGGCATCGCGCAGCGCCCGCGGCAGGGAATAGAGCACATCGGTCGCCATGCCGCGGCCACGCACGGCGGGGCGGATGTAGAGCTCGTCGACAAAGCCGTCCATGCCGCCAAACTCCAGCGACCAGCCGAAGCTGAGGATGATATAGCCCACCGGCGCCTTCTGCGGCCCGATCAGATAGACTGCGCCATGCGGCGAGCCTTCGAGCAGTGGCAGAACGGCGGCGCGGCGCCGGTCGTCATCGGTCTCGAGGCCGGTCTCGGCGCAGAATGCGGCGGTCAGCGGCATCAGCCGTTCGATGTCATCCGGTCCGGCGAGGTGCAATCTGGTGCTCATAGGCGGGCCAGCCTTTCCGTCAGCAGGGCAAAGAAGCCGTCGCCATCCACATCGCCGATGAACAGCGCATTGGCCGGCCGGTCGGTCACCCCCCACCAATCCGCCACGGTCATGCCGAGCGTCAGTTCAGAGCCGGTCTCGATCTCGACATTGATCTTGCGACCGGAAAACAGCTCGGGCTTGAGCAGCCAGGCGATCACGCAGGGGTCATGCAGCGGCGCGCCGTCAGAGCCGTATTTCTCCTTGTCGAAACGTTCGAAGAAATCGGTCATCTCGGCCACCGCCACGCCGACCGGCGTTGCCAGAGCACGGAACGCGTCGTTGCGCGCCTTGGTGACCAGCGCCTTATGGGTCACGTCCAGCGGCATCACCGTGATCGGTGCGCCGGATTTGAACACGATATCAGCGGCTTCCGGGTCGACGTAAATGTTGAACTCGGCGGCGGGCGTGATGTTGCCCACCTCGAAATAGGCGCCGCCCATCAACACGATCTCGCGCACCCGCGCGGCCACGTCGGGGGCCCGTTCAAAGGCCGTGGCGATATTGGTCAGCGGGCCCAGCGGGCAAAGCGTGACCGTGCCCTCGGGCTCGGATCGCAGGGTCTCGATGATGAAATCCACGGCGTGCATTTCCTGCAAATCCATCGTCGGATCGGACAGCACCGGCCCGTCGAGCCCGGTCTTGCCGTGCACATGTTCGGCCGTCACCAGCCGCCGTTTCATCGGGCTGTCACAGCCGGCAAAGACCGGGGTTTCCGGCTTGCCGGCCAGTTCGCAGACGATGCGGGCGTTCTTGGCGGTCAGCGCCAGAGGCACGTTGCCGGCCACGGCGGTGATGCCCAGCACCTCGATCTCTTCGGGGCTGGCCAGAGCGAGAAGGATCGCCACCGCGTCGTCCTGTCCGGGGTCGGTGTCGATGATGATCTTGCGTTGGGTCATGGGACCTCGTTCAGGGCAGGGCTGTTTGCGCGCCAACTTGTCAATCGCGGCGCCGAGAGTCCATAAGCGGTTTGCCGCCAGAATGTGTCAGGCGGCGCGCGGACGGATCATTCCGCGGCCCGCCGTTCGGCCGCCTTGGCGGCGTCCCAGAGCGCATCCATCTCGTCCAGGTCCGAGTCGGCCGTTGATCTGCCCTGCGCTGCAAGTGCGGCCTCTATCGATTTGAAACGGCGCGTGAATTTTGCATTGGCCCGGCGCAGCGCGGCCTCGGGGTCGACCGCCAGATGCCGTGCGAGATTGGCCATGACAAAGAGCAGATCGCCCATCTCCTCTTCGACCTTGTCCTGCGGCAGGCTCTCGCGCGCCTCGACCAGCTCGCGCGCCTCTTCGGCGATCTTGTCGAGCACCTGTTCGGTCTCGGGCCAGTCAAACCCCACCCGCGCCGCGCGTTTTTGCAACTTGAACGCGCGGAGCAGTGCCGGCAGCCCGACCGCGACGCCATCGAGCGCGCCTTTCTGCGCCTTTTCCGCCCGTTCCGCGGCCTTGATCGCCTCCCAGTCGCGGGTCTGCTGCTCGGGGCTCTTCTCGCGGCTCTCGGCGCCGAACACATGCGGATGCCGCGCCACCATCTTGTCGGACATGGTGTTGGCCACGTCGTCAAAGTCGAACAGCCCGGCCTCCTGCGCCATCTGCGCATGGAACACCGACTGGAACAGCAGATCGCCCAATTCGCCTTTCAGTTCGCCCCAATCCTGCCGTTCGATGGCATCGGCGACCTCATAGGCCTCTTCGATGGTGTAGGGCGCGATGGTGCTGAAATCCTGTTCGATATCCCAGGGGCAGCCGGTTTCGGGATCGCGCAGCCGCCGCATGATTTCGAGCAGCCGCGGCATGCCACCCTGCGGATCCTGGATCAAAGCGTCGTCAGCCATTGCAGCCCCCGGTCATTTGCGATTGTCTGCACCCTGTCGCGGGGCGGGCACGAAGTCCAGACACCGGCCGATCCGAAGGGGAATGACCATGGCGCTGGAAGACGCAAAAACCAAGGTAGACGAGGCGTTTACGCGGGAAAGTTACACCGGGCTCGGCTTTGAGAACACCTTTGGCGGCGCCACCTCCTTTCTGCGCCGGCGCTACAGCAAGGATCTCTCCGGCGTCGACCTGGCGGTGACCGGCGTGCCCTTCGATCAGGCGGTGACCAATCGCCCCGGCAGCCGTTTCGGCCCGCGCGCCATTCGCGAGGCCAGCGCCCTGCAAAGCCCTGACGCGCCCTATGGTTGGGGATATAACCCCATGGAAGAGCTCAAGATTGTCGATTACGGCGATCTTGCCTTCGATTATGCCAAGGTCTCCGAATTTCCCGAAACGCTGCAACGCCATATTTCCGGCATCCTGGCCAAGGGCGTCGGCACGGTGACGCTGGGCGGCGATCACTTCATCACATTGCCGATCCTCAAGGCCTATGCCGAGGTCTTCGGTCCGCTTTCGGTGATCCAGTTCGACGCCCATTCCGACACCTGGACCGATGACGATCTCGACCGCATCGACCACGGCACCTTTCTTTACAAGGCGATCAAGCTGGGGCTGGTCGATCCCTCGCGCTCGGTGCATGTGGGCATCCGCACCGACAACCCGGATCGCCACGGGATGCACCTTATCGATGCGCGGGATGTGCATGAAAACGGGGCGAAAAACACCGCCGCCAGGGTGCGTGAGATCGTCGGCGACAGCCCGACCTACCTGACCTTTGACATCGATTGCCTCGATCCCGCCTATGCGCCCGGCACCGGCACGCCGGTCTGGGGCGGGCTGACCACCGCGCAGGCCGCCGTCGCTTTGCGCGCGCTGGCCGGCATCAACATGGTCGGCGGCGATATCGTCGAGGTCTCACCACCCTTTGACACCACCGGCGCCACCGCCATCGCCGGCGCCCATGTGGCGACAGAGCTGATCTGTCTCTGGGGCTGGAACCACCTGAAGAAAGGCGCGTAACTACATGAAGATCATATATATTGCCCTCCTGTTTCTGGACGGCGCGGTGGTGGCCGGGGCGGTTTGGGTGCGCTTCGCGCCCGACGACCCGGCGCGCTGGCATGTCACCTCGAGCCTCACCGATCCGGGCCACCACGGTGGCGCCAACAGCCATGTCTACCGGGAACCGCTGGCCGAGGGCGGGCAAGAGCGGTTCGCCGCATTCGATGCCGTCATTCGCGCCACCCCCCGCACCGAGGTGCTGGCCGGTTCGCTCGAAGAGGGACGGATCACCTATGTCACGCGCAGCAAGCTGATGGGGTATCCCGATTACACCACCCTCAGTCTGACCGAGACGCCGCAGGGCGCGCAGCTCGAGGTGTTCAGCCGGGCGCGATACGGCAAGTCAGATCTTGGCGTCAACCGCGCCCGCATCGAGGGTTGGCTCGCCGCTCTGTGAGGCGCCGAGACAGCCCTGCGCCACCTCGCGCCACATCGGCACGTTGAGCGACATCTGACACTGCGCCATGAACATGCGGCCATCGACCTGAAGACAGATGGTCTGGCCCAGCTCCACGCGGGCGCCGTTTCGGTCGGTGCAGTAACAATCGACGGTGCGTCCGCCCGGGCCGGTCACATCGGCCAGGGCAGGCGCCGCAAGCAGCCACAAAAGGGTACTTCCTCTCACCATGAGAGCAGTTTATCACGAAACTCCCAAACCTGACAATTCTGACCGGCAGAAGCCTCCCCGCATGATTCCCGAAGACCGCCTGCGCCAGATCGAAGACCGTTTCCAATATCTGGAGGCCCGGATGAACGCCGGCGCCGATGCTGGCGAGATCGCGGCGCTGGCCAAGGAATATTCCGATCTCAAGCCGGTGGTCGACCAGATCGCCGCCTGGCGCCAGCTCCTGGAAGACATGGCCGAGGCTGAGGCGCTGCTCGCCGATCCCGACATGCGCGAGCTGGCGGAAGAGGAGCTGCCGGTGCTGAAAAAGCGCCTGCCCGAGGCAGAGCACGCGCTGCAACTGGCGCTTCTGCCACGCGACGAGGCCGATGCCCGGCCCGCCATCGTCGAAATCCGGCCCGGCACCGGCGGCGAAGAGGCGGCGCTTTTTGCCGGCGATCTGCTGCGCATGTACCAGCGCTATGCCGAGGCCCGGGGCTGGAATTTCGAGATCATCGAGGAAAACGCCACCGAGCTGGGCGGCATCAAGGAAGTGGTGGCGCATGTGAAAGGCGAGGGCGTCTTTGCCCGGCTGAAATACGAATCCGGCGTGCACCGCGTCCAGCGCGTGCCCACCACCGAAAGCGGCGGCCGCATCCATACCTCGGCCGCCACCGTGGCGGTGCTGCCAGAGGCCGAGGATGTGGATATCCAGATCGACGCCGGCGATATCCGCATAGACACCATGCGCGCCTCGGGCGCCGGCGGCCAGCACGTCAACACCACCGATTCGGCCGTGCGGATCACCCATGTCCCCACCGGCATCGTCGTCACCAGCTCCGAGAAGAGCCAGCACCGCAACCGCGAGATTGCCATGCAGGTGCTCAAGACGCGGCTTTACGACCTCGAGCGCAGCCGGGTCGACAGCGAACGCAGCGCCGACCGCAAATCCCAGGTCGGCTCCGGTGACCGCAGCGAACGTATCCGTACCTATAATTTCCCGCAGGGCCGAATGACCGATCATCGCATCAACCTCACGCTCTACAAACTCGACCAGGTGATGCAGGGCGATCTCGACGAGATCGTCGATGCGCTGACGGCCGATGCCCAGGCGACCCAGTTGGCGGCGATGGAATGACCGGCTCGGAACTGCTGGCGCGCGGCACGCGCGCGCTCAAGACCGCCGGGATAGACGGCGCCGGCAACGATGCCCGCCGGCTTCTGGCACATGCGCTGGGGCAAGAGGCCGGGCGGCTGACGCTGGTGCTACCGGAGCCGGTCGATCCCGAAGCGGCGGCGCGGTTCGACAATCTGATCACGCGCCGGGCGGCCCGGGAACCTGTCTCGCATCTCACTGGAAAGCGGATGTTTTACGGCCGCGAATTCGCGGTCACGCCGGATGTGCTCGACCCCCGGCCGGAAACCGAAACCCTGATCGAGGCGGCGCTGGCCCAGCCGTTCGAACGGCTGCTCGATCTCGGCACCGGCACGGGCTGTATCCTGCTGACGCTGCTGGCCGAAAGCCAGGGCGCCTGGGGGCTGGGGGTCGATGTCTCGCCCGCCGCGCTTGATGTGGCGGCGCGCAACCGGGCGATGCTGGGCCTGTCGGAATGCGCGCTCCTGCGCCAGAGCGACTGGTTCGCCGAGGTCGACGGCAGCTTTGATCTGATCGTCTCGAACCCGCCATACATCGCCGATCACGAAATGACGGCGCTGGCGCCGGAGCTGGCGCATGAGCCGCGCCTGGCGCTGACCGACGAGGCCGACGGCCTCTCGGCCTATCGCGCCATTGCCGCCAGCGCCGGCCAGTTTCTCGAACCCGGCGGCCGGCTGCTGGTCGAGATCGGCTGGCAGCAGGCCTTTCCCGTGGCGGTGCTGATGCGCGAGGGCGGGCTGTCGGATGTGGTGGTGATCCAGGATCTCGATGGCCGCGACCGGGCCGTTAGCGCTCGCAAGATTCAGTGAATTTCGCTCGAAATCGGTGCAAATCTGCCGCTTTTGGCGGTTTCGGGCGGGGAATGCGACAATTACCCCCTTGTAAGGCCGGGCTTGTCGTGGTTAGTGCTTGGGTGTCGTCGCAGATGGGTCGCGTATTGCGCCCCGCGAGACACTCGCCGCACAAGAGCATGATTGCCGAATGCACCGCGCCATAGCATCGCGTTTGGCACACCGGCTAGAGACTATCCAAAAACGGGCTGGATAACAGTATAATGAGATCATCCAAGTCACGGTCGCGGTCGCGATCGAACCGCAACAAGCCTTCTGGTGGCAATATCATCAACCGGGTCTTCGACAGCTCCGGGCCCGAAGGCAAGGTGCGCGGTACGCCGCAGCAGATCATCGACAAATACAACCAGCTGGCACGCGATGCCCAGTTGGCCGGTGACCGGGTGGCGACCGAAAATTTCCAGCAGCACGCCGAGCATTACCTGAGGCTTCTGGGCGAGGCGCAGAAGGAACAGGACGCCAAGCGCGAGGAGCAGGAGCGCCAGAACCGCGAGCGGCAGGCGCAGCGCGATCGCGAGCGGGCCGAACGGCAGGAGCGCGAATCCTCGAACGGCAACGGCAACGGCAATGGCAATCCGCAGCCCTCCGAGGCCGCCGATCCGAGCGAGGCACCGCAGCCCGATGTGCTCGATGTTTCCGACACCGACGCCGACAGCACGCTGGTCGAGACGCCAGAGAGCAAGGTCGAGGAAGACAAGCCCAAGCGCAGCCGCCGCAAGCCGGCGCGCAAGAAGCCCGAGGGAGAGGCGGGCGGCGAGGCGCCGGCCAAGGATGCCTCTGCCAAGGACGCCTCGGCCAAGGATACCCCGGCCAAGGATACCCCGGCCAAGCGGCCAACGCGCCGCGCCGCTGCCAAGGACACCCCGGCCAAGGACACCCCGGCCAAGGACAGCTCGGCCAAGGACGCTTCCGCCGATGCCCCGGCCAAGGACGAGCCGTCGCAGGCGGCCGAATAACCTCGGCGGCGCCTGACACATGACATTGCACAGGGTCGCTCCGAGGAGCGGCCCTTTGCTTTTGCGCCCCCGGGATCCCACGCGCCCCGGATCGGGGTCCGGGGCCTCATGGCAGATGGGCGATACGGCGGCGAGGTCCCGGATCGGGGTCCGGGACGGGGAGCAAGAACGGCCGGGCTCAGCGCCGTGCGGCTTCCACCTCGCGGGCCAGCGCGCAGAAGGCCTCGAGCGAGACCTGCTCGGCCCGCTCGGTGGGTTTGATCCCGGCGGCGCGCAGCAGATCCTCGATGCCGGGATGCAGCCCCTTGAGGCTTGCCCGTAGCATCTTGCGCCGCTGGTTGAAGCCGCGCGCCACCACCTCTTGCAGGATCCTGGCATCGGCCGGAAAGCGCGGCGCGGGCAGGGCGGTCAGATGCACCACCGCCGAAGACACCTTGGGCGGCGGCGAAAAGGCCTCGGGCGGCAGATGCAGCACGATGCGCGGATCGGCGCGCCATTGCGACAGGATTGCCAGGCGGCCATAGGTTTTCGATCCCGGTTCGGCCACTATGCGCTGTGCCACCTCGCGCTGGAACATCAGCGTCAGCGACTGCCAGAACGGCGGCCACTCCGGCGGCGTCAGCCAACGCACCAGAAGCTCGGTGCCGACGTTGTAAGGCAGATTGGCGGCAATTCGGATCGGCGGCATCAGGTATTGCCCGGGGTCGATCTCCAGCGCATCGCCGTTGATCACCTCGAGCTGGCCGGGATAGCGCGCCCCGATCTCGGCCAGCGCGGGCAGGCAGCGCGCGTCCTTTTCGATCGCCAGCACCTTGCGCGCCCCCTCGGCCAGCAGGCCCCGGGTCAGCCCGCCGGGGCCGGGGCCGATCTCGAGCACGTCGCAGCCCGACAGCTCGCCGGCCAGCCGCGCGATCTTGGCGGTAAGGTTGAGGTCGAGCAGGAAGTTCTGCCCCAGCGCCTTTTTTGCCACCAGCCCGTGATCGGTGATCACCTCGCGCAGCGGCGGCAGGTCGTCAATCGTGGCCATCAGGCTTCTTCTCTTTCAAAAATACGCATCACGACGCCGGCGGCGCCGCCGCGCCCGCCATTTCAAGTGCCGCGATCAGCGACGCCGGGTTGGCCAGGCCTTGGCCGGCGATGTCGAAGGCGGTGCCGTGATCGGGAGAGGTGCGCAGGAAAGGCAGGCCGAGCGTCACATTGACCCCCCGGTCGAAATCCAGCGTCTTGATCGGGATCAGCGCCTGGTCGTGATACATGCAGACCGCCACGTCATAGCGCGCGCGGGCTGCCGGGTGGAACATCGTGTCGGCCGACAGCGGTCCGGTGATGTCGAACCCTTCGGCCCGCAGCCGGTCGAGCACCGGGGCGAGGGTGGTGATCTCCTCGCGCCCCATCCGCCCGCCTTCTCCGGCATGGGGGTTGAGGCCGGCCACCGCGATCCGCGGGGCGCTCAGGCCGAAGCGCCGGCGCAGCCCGTCATGGGTGATGCGCAGGGTCTCTTCCAGCAGGGCGGGCGTCAGCGCCCCGGTCACCTCGGCCAGTGCCATGTGGATCGTCACCGGCACCACCCGCAGCGCCGGGGCGGCCAGCATCATCACCACCCGCCGCACGCCGGCCAGTGCGGCCAGGTATTCGGTGTGGCCGGGATAGGCGAACCCCGCCCCCTCGGCCAGCGCCTGCTTGTGGATCGGCGCGGTGCAGAGCGCCCGGGCGCGGCCGGCCATCACCAGCGCAACACCTTCGGCGATCGCATCGATCACCGGCTGCGCATGGGCGGCTTGGGGCTGGCCCGGCGTCACCGGCGGGCCGAAATCACGGTGCAGCACCGGCAGGCCGCGCGCCATCGCCGCCGGCGCCTCGCCCGGGTCGGCGATGCGCACATGCGGCGCGCCCTGGCCAAGATGGCCGGCGTCCCCGATCAGAAAGAACGGCACCCGGTCGCGCAACGCCTCCCAGGCGCGCAGCGCAAGTTCCGGGCCGACGCCCGCCGGCTCGCCGCAGCTCAGCGCAACGGGCAGGGCCGGGCTCATTCCAGTTCCACGATCCGCGCATCGGCGCGCAGCTGTTCCAGAAAGCTCTCGGACAGGGTGCCGACGCGGCGGTTGCGCAGGCCGGTGGTCACGGCCTCGCGGTCGGGCGCCTCTTCGACCGCCGGGCTGCGGCCGCAGAGCATCAGAAGCACCAGGGTCTCGCCCCCCGCGCGGGTCAGCGCGGTCGAGGTTTCGCCGGGGTCGAGCTTGGCCAGTTCGATGGCAATGTCGTCGGGGATCTGATCGGGCGGCAGGGTGCTGCGGTCGAGCACCTCTTCGGGCTGCCCCTTGGCCACGCCATAAAGATCGTCGCAGGTGTCGATCCGGGCCGTGATCCCGACGGCCTGGGCCAGGGTCTGCTCGCTGCGCCCGCCGGCCATGTAATAGGCGGCGTATTCCACAGCCGAATAGCTCGGCGGGGCATATTCGGTCTCTTCCAGCGCGCGCAGCTGGAACAGCGCGACGGCATTGGGAATGGCCAGCGGATCGGTCACTTCACCGGGCGAGAGCTCCAGCACCAGCGGCCGCAGCACCGGCGGCAGATCCTCGATCTGCTGCCAGGGCAGCTTGCCGCCCGAACGGGCGGTGGCGGTGGCGGAATACTGCCGTGCGGCGGCGGCGAACTCGGCCTCCGAGGTGGTTCGCGCGATCCGCTGCGCCCGGGCCATCACCGCCTCGGCTTCGGCGGGCGGGGCCGGCATGATGATCTCGGCCAGCAGCACCCGCACCGAAGAGCCGCCCCCGGCGGCGTTCAGGGCGCGGTCGATCTCGGCCTCGCTGACCTGCGCCGATCCGGCAAACCGCGCCCGCACCACCTCGCGCCAGGCCACCCCGGCCCGGACGAAATCGCGAAAGGTCTCGGCCGAGACGCCCAGCCCCGACAGCTCGGCGATCAGCTGATCGGCGGTCAGATTGGCGCGGCCGGCGAATTCCTCCATTCCGGCGGCGATCTGCTCGGGCGAAACGGTGATGCCCAGCGCCTCGGCCTCGCGCAGCTTGAGGCGGTCCTCGATCAGCTGTTCACGGGCGAGATCACGCGGGTTGCCGGGCGCGCGCAGCACTTCGAGAAAGGCCATGCGCTGATTGATCTCGTAATTGGTGATCACCATTTCATCGACCTTGATGGCCGGCGAGAACAGCCCCTGGGCCGGAACGGGCAGGGGCGTCAGCGGCGCGATCAGAAGCGCCGCGGCCGCGGTCCGGAAAAATCGTGAAATCATTGTTTGCATGTCCTGCTGTAGCTTCCGGCGTCGCCGCCGGTGCTGAACCCTTTTAGCGTTACAGTTAGACCATAAGTGGTGAAAGGGTCCAGATTGGATGAATCGGCAAAGGTCCGGTCGGCGGTGAACGCCGCCTCGATGCATTCGTTGCGATAGGCGAGGCCGAGGCCGGCCTCGACAGCGCGGTTGTCGGCGATGTCGTATTGCGCATCGCCGGAGACGGTCCAGTGGCGGTTGAACCGGTAAGAGCCGTCAAAGGTCCATTCCGCCACCTTTTCGTCCCGATCCTCGTCGGTGTCGGCGGGCAGCAGGATGAACGAGGCGCCAAGATCGATCCGGTCGTTCGCCCAGGCGCCGCGGGCGGCGGATTTGCTGACTTCGCCCTGCTCGTCCCAGAGCGTTCGCGACTGGATGTAAAGCCCGTCGGTGTTGCGGAAATGGGTGGCGAAGAGCCAGTCCGAGGCGGCATTGTCGAGCCCCGAGGTGGCGGTGAAGTCATCGTTCTGCGTGCTGCGATAGACCCGGCCCACCGCCAGCCCCGCTTCCCATCCGCTGGCCGCCTTGTGCAGGAAGCGCAGCCCCAGCACCGAAGCCAGGCCGCGCTCGCGCCGGTCTTCGGCGGGAAAGCGCGACAGCGACAGCAGATTGCCTTCGTCAAGCTCCTGCCGGGTGCTTTCGTCGTTGGCCACATCGGCATCGCGGCCGCCGACCCAGCCGATCTGGGCCACCGGTTCGAGCAATTGGCGCGCGCCGCCGCCAGCGCTGCGCAGAAACGGATAGCGAAAGGTCAGGGCGGCCGAGGGGGTGACCGAGTTGTCGACATCGGTGACGGTGGTGTCGTCCCCGGTGGAGAATTGATCCAGCGCCAGGCCGGCCTGCGCCGCCATCTGGAGACCGGTGCCGAAGGTCCACTGGTTGAGCCATGTCGCCTCGGCTCCGGCGCGGCTCACGTCGCGGCCGCGCACGTCGGATTCGGAATAGCGGATGTGGCTATGGCCCAGCAGCCCGAGCCGCAGCTCGCCACCGAGGCCGTTGGCCATCTGGTAGCGGCGCTCGTAGCGCAGATCCGGGATGATGGTCGGCTGGGTCGAGTTCAGCTCGTTGTCGCGCAGCGTGTTGTAATGCACCAGCTCGGCCAGCAGGTTGGTGTTGCGGGTGGTGCGGCTGAGAGAAACCTCGCTGTCGAGCCGGTCCTTGCCGGAATAATCATATTCCGAAAGATAGGATTCGTCGGACGTCACCTCGAAGTTGAAACTCAGATCATACCGGTTGCCGAGATCGAAGACCCCTTCGCCAAAGAGATAGGCGCGTGTCTCGTCAGGCAGGACGGTGTCGCGGGTCAGCGCACCGTTCAGTTCGATGTCGCCGTTGACGAAGGCCTGCCGGTAGCGCAGCTCGAGTGTGCGCGTCTCCTGCGACAGATAGGGCGTCACCGTCAGGTCGGCGTGATCGCCGAGCGGAATGAAATATGGCAGCTTGATGCCGCTGCCCAGCTCGGTCGTGGTGCGGATCGAGGGAAACAGGAAGCCGCGCGCGCGCTCGAGCGTCGGATCGGGCAGCCGCAGCCGCGGGATGTACATCACCGGCACGTCGAGCACCCGAAAGGTGGCGCCATCGAAATAGAGCTGCTGCGCCTCTTCGTCGTGGATCGCCCGCCGCGCCCGGATCGACCAGAGCGGCACGCCTTTCGGCCCGCAGATCTGGCAGGAGGTGACGGTGACCTTGGAAAGCTGGGTATACCGTCCCTCGACCCGCGCCAGCTGCACCGCGGCAAGCTGAAGCTGCTGATCGAGCACCATGCGCGCGCCGCCGAGCAGCCCGTTTTCCAGATCGGAATCCAGCTCGGCGGCATCGGCGAGGATGACGACGCTTTCGCCGTCGTCGATGCGGATCGGGCCTTCGATGATCAGGCTGTCGGTCTCGCTGACATAGGTGATCCGCCGCGCCCAGATGCGGGTGCCGTCGTAAAGCGCCTCGACATTGCCTTCGGCGATCAGCCGTTCGTCGGGCGTCACCACCACCGTATCGGCCACCAGCAGCGCCGGGTCGGGCTCTGCCTCCTGCGCGTGCAGGGCCAGGGGCGTCAGCGCAAGACACAGCGCGAAAGTCAGGCGGCGCAGCATCAGCCGTCCTCCATGTGAAGTATGAGGCCGAGGCCGATCAGCACCGCCGCCACCGGAGGCGCCCAGGCGGCGAGAATGGCGGGAACCTGGCCATTTTCGCCAAGGATCTGCGCGAAGTTGCGCAGGTAGTAGAGCCCGAAGCCCAGCAGCAGCGCCGTCAGCACCGCCAGGCCGGTGCCGCCAAAGCGGGCGTGGCGCATGGTAAAGGCGGCGCCGAGCAGCACCATCGAGACCAGAAAGACCGGTCGTGCCAGCTCCATCTGGAGCCAGACGGCGTGACGCCGGGCCGAGAATCCGGCGTTTTCGAGCTGGGCGATGAACTCGGGCAAATCCCAGATCGACACCGCCGAGGGCTTGCCGAAACTGTCGCGGATGCGCTCTTGCGTCAGGGTCGAGGGCAGGCGCAGCTCGTCATGCACGGCGGCGTTGGTCTCGGGGTTGAGCCCGGCCACCAACGGCCAGACCTTGGCGTTCTTCAGCACCCATTGCGCGGTGGCCAATGCCGCCTCGTCCGCCGCGATGCGCCGCACCGGGCCGCCGTCGGCTGCATAGGCGATGAAGGTCACGTCATGCAGCACCGTCGCCGTCGGATTGGAGCGCGCGGCATGGATCACCGTCTGGCCCATGACGTCGCCCTGCCGGAGCCAGAGCCCCTCGCGCCCGATCGACAGCGTCGAGGTGCCGCCGCTGTCATAGAGTTCGCGCAGGTCGTGATAGCGTTGCGAGGTGGCGGCGACGATCGGGTTGAAGACGGCCACCGCGAGGCCGCCGATCAGCACCGCGACAATCACCGGCCCGGTCAGCGCCGAGAGGCCCGAGCGGCCGGCGGCGCGGCTGACCACCAGCTCCGACGACCGCGCCAGCGCCAGGCAGAGCGCAATCGCCGAGAGGATCATCACCAGCGGCAGCATCTGATAGAGACCTTCGGGGGTGTTGAGCAGGGTGACTTGCAACACCTGCGCAAAGCCCACATCCTCGTCGAACCGGCGCAGTTGCTCGACCAGGTCAAGCAGCATGACGAAGAGAAAGAAGATCGCCAGCATGCCGCAGAAGATGGTGGCGAAGCGGCGCGCGAAATAGGTGTGAAGCGTCATGCCGCGCCCTCCGCCGCCGGCGCGTTCGGCCGCCTGCGCCGAAACGCCGCCGGATGATCGGCGCGCCAATAGAGCGCCAGGGCGATCACCAGCCCGATCGCCACATGCACATAGGCCAGGGGCCAGAGCGTCATGTCACCGCGGACCGGCTCGGTCATCGCGCCTTCGACCAGTTGCACCACCACCAGCAGGAACACCGCCAGAACGATCTGCCGGGTGACGCCGAAGCGGCTGAACCCGCCGGCCAGAAGCGCCGAATGACCGATCAGCGCCGCCACGATGGTGACCAGCGCCTGGGAAATCCGCTGATGACCCTCGAGCAGCACCTCGCCCGGCGGATCGTTGACCTCTTCGGCTACCGCCAGCGTGTCGAACAGCGTCTCCCAGGTCGGCACATAGCGCAGCTTGCGCGGACCCTGGCCGTTCTGGGCGATCAGGCCGCTGATATCGCGCGAGAACTGGGCGAAATTGGTGGTCGAGAGCTGGCCGGTGTCGGGTGTGAGTACCTGGGCCATGCCGTCGCGCATGATCAGCTTGGGGCCGTCGTCGTCGCGCAGCAGATAGGCCTTTTCGGCGGTATAGGTGATGTGGCGGTTGGCGTTGCGCACATCCGACAGAAAGACATCGGCAAGCTCGCCCTCGGGCGAGATCTCGCGGATGTAGAACGTCACCCCTTCGGCCGGGTGCAGAAAGGTGCCTTCGCGCAGCAGCCGGGCGCTGATCGATCCGGCGATCTCGCGCTCGCGCTCTTTCAGCCTCTCGAGGCTGGCGGGGATCAGCAGATGGGTCAGCACCGACATCATCAGCGCCAGCAGCAGCCCGTAGATCAGCACCGGCCGCGCCAGCCGCCAGGGCGAATAGCCGGTCGCTTGCATTACCGTCAGCTCGCTGTCTGCCGACAGGCGGTTGGTGACATAGATCGCCGCCGCGAAGGTCGCCATCGGCAGAACCATGCCGATCACCTGCGGCAGCGACAGGGCGGTAAATTCGAGAAAGACAAAGGCCGAGTGCCCGTCGGCGATCAGCTGGTCGAACAGGATCACCGCCCGGTTGACCCAGTAGACCGCGACCAGAACCAGCGCGAAAAAGCCGAAAAGCATGAAGAGCTGCGACAGCATGTATCTGTCGAATCTGGCCAACAGGTCCCCCAACCTTTTTTCATTTTCCGTGACCCTAAAAGATTTCTCCCCTAGGGAAAACTGGATATTGGCAGCGCGCACACATAAAGGGGTGGTTCAGCGGGGGTCCGCGCACTAGGACTAGTGGCACTCACCGTAATGTTAATGTTCTCCGGAGACCTGACCATGACCAGCCCCGCCAAGATCACCTTTGCCGAGACCGACCTCGACCTTGTGGCCACCGCGCCCGGGCGGGTGGCCGTGATCCTGGACGAGGAGGGCCGGCTCGATCCCGGCGCGCGGCGGGTCAACCGGCTGATGCGGCAGGCGCTGAACCGCTTTGCCGAAAGCCGCGCCTTTGCCGACATGAAGCCCGGCGATCTCAAGTCGCTGGCGTCGCCCACCGGGATGGAGGCCGAAGCGGTCGATGTGATCAAGCTGCCGCGTCGCCCCGACGTGGCCACCGCGCGCAAGGCCGGGGCGGCGCTGGCCCGGGCGCGCGGCGAGGCCGATCTTCTGCTTCTTGCCGGGGGCCGGGCCAAGATGGCCGATCTGGCCATGGGCCTGGCGTTGCGCGGCTATGACTTCGCCGATCACAAGACCGGCAAGGACGCCCCGCGCGAAGCCAGCCTGACCGTCATGTGTTCGAAATCGGACGAGCTGGAGGGGGAGTTCACCCCGATGGCGGCGGTGGCCGAGGGGGTCTTCTTTACCCGCGATCTGGTGAGCGAGCCGGCCAATGTGCTGACCACCACCGAGTTCGCCACGAGGCTCGAGGCGTTGCGCGGTCTGGGGGTCGAGGTCGAGGTGCTCGACGAGGACCGGCTGGCCGAGCTGGGCATGGGCGCGCTCCTGGCCGTTGGGCAGGGCTCCGACAGCCCCTCCAAGGTGGTGGTGATGAAATGGATGGGCGGCGCGCAGGACACGGCGCCTTTGGCCCTGGTCGGCAAGGGCGTGGTCTTTGACACCGGCGGCATCTCGTTGAAACCGGCGGCCGGCATGGAAGACATGACGATGGACATGGGCGGCGCCGGCGTCGTCTCCGGCGTGATGAAGGCCCTGGCGCTGCGCAAGGCGCCGGCCAATGTGGTGGGTCTGGTGGGGCTCGTCGAGAACATGCCTTCAGGCAATGCCACCCGGCCGGGCGATATCGTCAAGAGCATGAAGGGCGACACCGTCGAGGTGATCAACACCGACGCCGAGGGCCGTTTGGTGCTCTGCGACGTGATGTGGTACGCGCAGGAAACCTTCCAGCCGGCCGGGATGATCGATCTGGCGACCCTGACCGGGGCGGTGATCATCGCGCTGGGCCATGACAATGCCGGGGTGTTCTCGAACAACGACAGCCTGTGCAACGACTTCCTGAAATCGGCCGAGGCGGAATGCGAGGGCGCCTGGCGTTTGCCGCTGGGCCAGAGCTACGACGACCAGCTCAAGAGCCAGAAGGCCGACATGAAGAACGTCGGCGGCCGGCCGGCCGGGTCGATCACCGCGGCGCAGTTCCTCAAGCGCTTCGTCAAGGAAGAGACGCCCTGGATCCATCTCGACATCGCCGGTGTGGCCCAGGTCGCCAAGGACACCGACCTGGCGCCCAAGGGCGCGACGGGCTGGGGCGTCATGGCGCTGGACCGGCTGGTGCGCGACCGGTTCGAGAAAGGCTGAGCCTTGGGCGCCGCGTTCTTCTATCACCTGACGCAGCGGCCGCTCGAGGCGACCTTGCCGATGCTGCTGGAAAAGGCCCGCGGTGCCGGCTGGCGCGTCGCGGTGCGCGGCACCGACGAGGGACGGCTCGACTGGCTGGACGAGCGGCTCTGGCAGGGGGCCGACGACAGCTTTCTGCCGCATGGCCGCGCCGGCGGGCCGCATGATGCGCTGCAACCGGTGCTGCTGACCTCGGGGGCGGCGGGCAACGATCCGCAATGCCTGATGATGGTGGATGGCGCCGAGGTCTCGCCCGAGGAGGTGGGGGCGCTGGAACGGGTCTGCGTGCTGTTCGATGGCGGCGATCCGCAGGCGGTGGACCGGGCCCGTGACCAGTGGAAGGCGCTGACGGGAGCGGGCTGCGCGGCGCAATACTGGTCGGAGGCCTCGGGCCGCTGGGAGAAGAAAGCGGAAAGCGGCTGACCGAGCCTGTCGCGGGCGGCGATGCAAACCCGCGCGCGCCGGACTTCGATCCGGGGCCCCGCCGTGGTGACCGCGAGGCCCCGGGGCGGGCCCGGGACGGGGAGAGGCCCGCACCAAGCGGGCAGGCCGCTGGCACGACGGGCGGCCGCCGGTCCGGCGCCTCGCTCAGACGTGCTGGTCCACCAGCACCGGGTTGCCGTCGGGATCGATCACCATGAAACTTGCCGGCCCGGTGCCCTCGGGATCGGCCTGCTGCGCAAAGCTCAGCCCCGCCGCCTGCAACTCGGCCTGCAAGGACCGCACGTCGGCAAAGCCCGCCACCGGCTGCGCCGCCTGATCCCAGCCGGGGTTGAAGGTCAGGATATTGCGCTCGAACATCCCCTGGAACAGGCCGATCACGGCGTCCTCGTTCCGCATGATCAGGTAGCCGTGCTCGGCCTCCCCGCCGGCCGCCGAAAACCCCAACTTTTCGTAAAACACCCGCGACGCCGCCAGATCGCGGACCGCGAGGCTCACCGAAAATGCACCCAGTTTCATGACCCGTCCTTCCCCTGTCGCCGGGGCCCTCGATGACGGCAGAAATCATTTGAGCGCCACGCCCCTCGGGTTACCCTGCGGCATGCGTGTTCTTTTGTCGATTCTCTTGCTGGTCCTGCCGGGGTTTGCCTGGGCCGAAACCCGGGCCGCGCTGGTGCTTGCGGCGGAACGATACGAGGCGCTGCGGCCGCTGCAAAACCCCGTCAACGACGCCCGCGCCATCGAGGACCGGCTGATCGCCCTCGGCTTCGAGGTCTATACCGAGACCAACCGCGACCTGCGCCGGATGCGCCGCGCGTTCGAGGATTTCGCCGATGACGCGGCGGGCGCGGATGTGGCGCTGGTGTTCTTTGCCGGCCACGGCATGGAGGTGGCGGGGCAGAACCTGCTCTTGCCGGTCGATGCCCCCGCCGACAACCTCGATGCGCTGCGTGCCGGCGGCGTGCCGCTCGACGAGGTGGCGGCGGTGCTGCAAGGGGTGGCGCCGGTGGGGCTTCTGATCGTCGATGCCTGCCGCACTGATCCCTTCGGCAGCACCGGGCGCGGTGCGATGAGCCTGGCGCGGCGCCCCGAGGTCAGCCCCGGGATGGCGCGGCTCGGGCGGGCCGACAACCTGCTCTATGCCTTTTCCGCCGCGCCGGGGCAGGCGGCGGCGGATGGCACGGGCGACAACTCGCCCTTTACCGAGGCGCTGAGCCGGCACCTGGAGACGCCGGGGCTGGAAATTCGCCAGGTGCTGACGCTGGTGCAGCAGGACGTCTATGACCGCACCCGGGGCAAGCAGCTGCCCTATGTCGAAAGCGGCCTGCCGGCGATGGTCTTTGCCGGCGGCACCACCGAGCTGCCCGAACGCGAGTCGCTGCTGCTGGCCATGGCCGGGCTGCAACCGGCCCACCGCGGCCTGATCGAGCGCATCGCGGCGGAAAACGACATGCCGCTGGCGCCATTGTATGGCGCCTTTCTCTCGGCCGATCTGGCGCGGCGTCCTTCGAACGACCAGACCGCCGAACTGACCGCCGCCGCCCTGGCCTTTACCGAACTGCGCCGGGATATGGCGACCCTGGCGTCGGACGATCCGGCGGTTACCGCGCTGCGGCAGGAGGCCGAGCGCCAGCTCGAACTCGGCGCCTTCGAGACCGCCCGCGCGCGTCTCACCGAGGCGGCCGAGATCGACAGCCGGTCGCGTGATGCGCTGCGGGAAAACTACCTCGTCAGGACGCTGTCCGAGGCCGAAACCCACAGTCTCAACGCCCGCGCCGCCGAGGCCGATCTGCGCCGTGATCTGGCGATTGCCGATTACCGCCGCGCCGCCGCGCTGTTTGCCGAGGCGCAGGCGCTGAGCGGCGAGACGCCGGACCAGCTTCGGCTGGTCACCGATCAACTGGGCCGCCTGCTGATGACCACCGGCGATCTTGTCGGCGCCGGCCAGGCGTTTCGGCAGAGCCTGGCGGCGGCCGAGGCCCGCCGCGCCGCCGCGCCCGAGGATATTTCCCGGCAACGTGCGGTTTGGGTGGCGCAGAACGGTCTGGGCGACGTCGCGCGGTTTTCCGGCGACATGACCGGGGCCGGCGCGCTGTACGACGCGGCGCTGACAGTGATTGCCGCTGTCGCCGCCGCCGCGCCGGATAGGCTGTCGTATCAGAGCGATCTCGCGATCTCGCAGGAGCGGCTGGGGCAGATCCGCCTCGATCTCGGCGCGCTGGCCGAGGCGCGCGAGGCCTTCGCCGCCGCGCTGCGGATTTCCGAGGCACTGGTGACGCAAGACCCGGCCAATACCGCCTGGCAGCGCGGTCTCGGCCTGTCGCATCGGCGGCTGGCGGATGTGTCCGAAGCGCTGGGCGAAACGGCATCGGCGGCGGCGGGTTACCACCGCGCGCTTGCGTTCTTCGAAGGGTTGCGCGCCGCCCAGCCGGACGAGCCGCTCTGGCAACGCGACATCTCGATCCTGCGCACCCGGCTTGGCGACCTCGCGCTGGCGCAGGGCGATCTGGCCGGGGCGCAGACCCAGTATGCGGCCGCGCTCGAGCTTTCGCGCCTTCTGGCGCGGCAGGATACCGGCAATACCGAGCTGAAACGCGATCTGGCGATCGCTTTCGAGAAATACGGCAACGTGTTGCAACGCCTGGGCGATCTGGCCGGGGCGCAGGCCGCTTATTCGGCCGCGCTTGCCGGGCGCGAGAGCCTGGCGGCGCACGACCCCGGCAATGCGCAATGGCAACGCGACCTCGCGATCAGCCACAACCTCGCCGGCGATATTGCGCTGGCGCTGGGCGACGCGGCGGCGGCGCGCGGCGCCTATGACCGCGCGCTGGCGCGGCTCCTGCCGCTGACGGCCGCCAATGCCGGGCTGGGCCGCGATATTTCCATCACCTACAACAAGATCGGGCAGGCGGCGCTGGCGCAGGGCGATCCGCAGGCAGCCGGGGATGCCTTTCGCGCGGGGCTGGCGCCGATGCGCGCCCTGGTGGCGCAGAACCCGGCGCATACGGTCTGGCAGAGCGATCTGGCGGTCAGCCACGATTTCCTGGGCCTGGCGCTCTGGAATTCCGGCGATCTCTCCGGTGCGCGCCGGGCCTTCGAAGAGAGCCTGCGGCTGACGACGGCGCTTCTGGCGCAGGATCCGGACAATCGTGCCTGGCAGCGCAGCTTGGCCATCAGCCATGACCGGCTGGGCGGGCTGGCGCAGACCGGCGGCGATCTGGCCGCCGCCGCAGCCTCGTTCGGCGCCGCCCGCGACCTGCGCGCGGCACTGCTGGCGGCGAACCCTGACAATCTGCTCTGGCGGCAGGATCTGGCCTACAGCCACGGCAATCTCGGTTCGGTCGCGCTGGGGCAGGGCGATGCGGCGGCAGCCCGGCAGGCCTTTGCCGAAGCGTTGACCATTCAGCGCGATCTGGTGCAGCGCGACCCGGCCAATGCCAGATGGCGCCACGACATCGCGCTGACCCTGTCCAACCTGGCCCGGAGCGGCGCGACCCCGCGCGCGTATCTGACCGAGGCGCTGGCCATTGTCACCGCGCTGCGCGCCGAAAATCAGCTTCTGCCGCTGGCCGAAGGCTGGGCCGACGACCTCGAGACCGCGCTGTCGGGCCTCAACGTTCCAGAATGAGCCGCCCGCCCGAGATCTCGAGCCGGTCAAAGCGTTGCAGATATGACATGCCGAGCAGGCTCTCGGCCATTTCACCTTCGTTGACAAAGGCGGTCACCCGCCGGTCGGTCATCTCTTCAAACCCGATTTCGTCCAGCACCACACGCGCCGTGCGCACCGCGCCATTGGCGGTCATCGCGGTGCCGGAATAGTTCAGCCGCGCCGGATCGATCCCCGCCGCCCGGGCATCCGCCTCCAGCAGGACAATCGACGTGGCGCCGGTGTCGACGACAAAGCGGGTCGGATGGCCGTTGACATCGAGCGTCAGGTAGTAATGCCCGTCGGGGCTGCGCGGCACCTCGATCCGGCCCTGATCGGAAAACACCGCCTGCCGCGGCACCACCGTCTGACGGATATCGCCCCAGAGCCCGACGGCCGCGATCGCGCCAAGGAAAATCAGCCCCCAGAGCGCGGCATGCTGCATCACCTTGCCCATCGAATTCCGGTTTGCCACCACAAACCAGAACACCACCGCAGCCAGCAGCATCACGAGATAGATCAATTGTCCGGTGTCCATGGCCGACATGCGTGCTCTCCTTTGTCCCTGACATAGGGTGGGCGGGCCGGCTTTACGAGGCCAGCCCGGTGGCCAGCCCGTAATCGCGCAGCCCGTCGAGCACGAATTGCACCGCCAGCGCCGCCAGCAGCATGCCCAAGAGCCGCGTCACCACCACGATGCCGGTGCGCCCCAGTCCGCGCTCGAGCAGCCCCGACGCCAGAAACAGCAGGAAGGCGATGGCCACCACCGCTATCATCACGCCAGTCACCCAGAGATAGCCCTCGATCCCCGGCCGCGCACCGGTCAGCAGGATCATCGAGGCGATCGAGCCGGGCCCGGCGAGCAGCGGGATCGCCAGCGGAAAGACCGACGGATCATGATCGTCGTCCTCGTCCTCGGCCTCCTCGGCGCGGTCCTCGCGGCGCTTGGTGCGGCGCTCGAACAGCATGTCGAGCGCGGTGAGAAACAACAGCAGCCCGCCGGCAATGCGGAAGGCGGGCATCGAGATGCCGATGAAGCCCAGCACCGATTCCCCCAAAGCGCCGAACAGCGCCAGGATCGCCACCGCCACCACGCAGGCCCGCACCGCGATGGCGCGTCTGGCCCGGGGCGACATGCCCGAGGTCATGGCCACAAAGAGCGGCGACAGCCCGACGGGATCGATCACCACGAAAAGCGTGACAAAGGCGGAGATGAGAAAGGCGCTGTCCATGCCCCTAGGCAGCACGGCGCGCGCGGTTTGGCAAGGGGCGAAGACGACAGGCACGGCGGGTGCCGCGACACAATCGCCACGAGAGGGCAGCTTGAGGGCGGGGCCCCGGGTCAGGCCCGGGGCGCGCCGTGGGAGGCTCAGCCGCCAACTTTCTCCAGCTTCTCCAGCGCCGCCATCCACAGCGCCTCGGCGCGCTTCAGCCCTTCCTCGACCTCGGCGAACTTGCGGTTCCACTCGGCCAGCTCGGCGGTCTTGGCCGCGTCGTAGATCGCCGGATCGGCCAGCTTGCGCGACAGCTTGCCATGCATGTCGGTGATCTTCTCCACCCGGTCCTCGCATTTGCGCACCTCGGCGCGCAGCGCCATCAGCTTCTCGCGGGTGGCGCGGCGCGGCGCCTCGTCCTTCTTCGCCGGTTTGGGCTTGTCGGATTTCGCCGGCTTGTCCGAGGAGAGCAGCAGCTTGCGATAGGCCTCGAGATCGTCGTCGAAGGGTTTCACCCCGCCATCCGACACCAGCCAGAGCCGGTCGGCCACCATCGACAGCAGATGCATGTCGTGGCTGACCAGGATCACCGCGCCGCCATAGGCGGTCAGCGCCTCGACCAGCGCCTCGCGGCTCTCGATATCGAGGTGGTTGGTCGGTTCGTCGAGGATCAGGAGATGCGGCGCGTCGAGCGTCGCCAAGAGCAGCGAGAGCCGCGCCTTCTGCCCGCCCGACAGCCGGCCGACCTCGGTCTCGGCCTGATCGGCGCCCAGGCCGAACCCGGCAAGCTGCGCCCGGAGCTTCGATTGCTGGGTCTCGGGCCGCTCGCGTTGCAGGTGTTGCAACGGCGTCTCGTCGATATGCAGCTCGTCGACCTGGTGCTGGGCGAAATAGCCGATCCGCAGCTTGGCCGAGCGGGTCATCTTGCCCGCCATCAGCGGCAGCCGGTCCGACAGGAGCTTCGACAGGGTCGATTTGCCCTGGCCGTTCTTGCCCAGGAGCGCGATGCGGTCGTCATGGTCGATCCGCAGGTTCAGCCCACGCAGCACCGGCTTGTCGTCATAGCCGGTCTCGCCACCCTCGATCGAGATGATCGGCGGCGACAGCTCCTCGGGCTGCGGAAAGGTGAAGACCCGGCGCGCCACCTCTTCCGGCGCCGCCACCAGATCGATCTTCTCGATCATCTTCAGCCGCGCCTGCGCCTGTTTGGCCTTCGAGGCCTTGGCGCGGAACCGGTCGACAAAGCTTTGCAGATGCGCCACCCGGGCCTGCTGTTTCTTGGCCATCGAGGCCTGTACCGCACGCTGTTCGGCGCGCTGGCGGGCAAACTGGTCATAGGGGCCCTGGTAGAAGGTCAGCTGGCGATCTTCGAGATGCAGGATCGCGCCCACGGCACGGTTCAATAGCCCGCGGTCGTGGCTGATGATGATCACCGTATGCGGATATTTCGCCAGATAGCTCTCCAGCCAGAGCGCGCCCTCGAGGTCGAGATAGTTGGTCGGCTCGTCGAGCAAGAGCAGGTCGGGCTGGGCAAAGAGCACGCCGGCCAGTGCCACCCGCATCCGCCAACCGCCGGAAAAGGCCGAACAGGGCATCAGTTGCTCGGCATCGTCGAACCCCAGGCCCTTGAGGATCGACGAGGCCCGCGCCTCGGCGCTCCAGGCGTCGATATCGGCCAGCCGGGTCTGGACCTCGGCGATGCGGGTGGCGTCCACGGCCTCCTCCGCCTCGGCCATCAGCGCCGCCCGCTCGGTGTCGGCGGCCAGCACGGTGTCGAGCAGGGACACCTCGTTGGCCGGCACCTCCTGGGCCACGCCGCCGATGCGGGCGCGCTGGGGCAGGGTGATCGCCCCGCCTTCCAGCGCCAGCTCGCCGCGGATCAGCCGGAACAGCGTGGTCTTGCCGGTGCCGTTGCGGCCGATCAGCCCGACCTTGTGGCCGGCGGGGATCCGCGCGCTGGCGCCGTCAAGCAGCAGGCGCCCTTCCACCGAATAGGAGATGTCATCAATCGTCAGCATGGCCGCGCTCTAGCAGAGCCGGGCCCCACACACCAGCCACCTCCGGCCCTTCTTCTGGCCGAAAATATTCCTGGGGGTGAGGCCGCAGGCCGAGGGGGCAAAGCCCCCTTCCCATGCCGCAGCCCCCGTGCTATCGCACGCCCGATTTCAGACCGGCCGGGGCGCATATCCCCGGTCTCAAACAGGAGACCGCCCGATGGCAACCCAACGCACGCTCAGCATCATCAAACCCGATGCCACCCGCCGCAACCTCACCGGCAAGATCAATGCCAAATTCGAGGACGCCGGCCTGCGCATCGTCGCGCAGAAGCGCATTCAGCTGACCAAGGCCCAGGCCGGCAAGTTCTACGAAGTGCACGCCGAGCGTCCCTTCTACGACGAACTCTGCGCGTTCATGGCCTCCGAGCCGGTGGTGGTGCAGGTGCTCGAAGGCGACAACGCCATCCAGAAGAACCGCGAAGTGATGGGCGCCACCAACCCCGCCGATGCGGCGCCGGGCACCGTGCGCGCCGAGTTTGCCGAATCCGTGGGCGAGAACTCGGTGCACGGCTCCGACGCGCCGGAAACCGCCGCGGTCGAGATCGCCTATTTCTTCTCGGGCCTCGAACTGGTCGGCTGAGCCGTCCGCGCCGACCCGATGAATGCTGCCGCCCCGGTCCCGGGGCGGCGTTTTCCGTTTCAAGACGTTCAGACAATCACAGGGCGACGCCGGACATGGCTGACAGGCATTGGAAAACCCTCCGCAAGGACATCGTCTTCGAGGCCGCGCCGTATCTCAAGGTCGCGCGCGAGACGGTCGAACTGCCCGATGGCCGTCAGGTCGACGATTTCTATCAGGTCCACCTGCGTCCCTTCGTTTCGGTCGTGCCGGTCACACCCGAGGGCCGCATCCTGATCCTCGAGCAATACAAGCATGGCCCGCGCTGCGTCTCGATCACCTTTCCCGGCGGTTTCGTCGACGCGGGCGAAGACCCGGAAACGGCCGGCCGCCGTGAGCTGATGGAGGAAACCGGCTATCGGGCCGGGGCCTTCATCCCGATGGGCACTTATGTCGACAACGGCAACCAGCGTGGCTGTTCGGGCAGTTATTTCCTCGCCCTCGACTGCGAAAAGGTGGCCGAACCCGACCCCGGCGATCTCGAAGAGATGGAAGTGAGCTTCGCCACCCCGGAAGAGCTCGACGCCGCGCTCGGTACGCCGCGCTTTGCCATCACCCACATGGCCGCCGCCTGGGCCTTTGCCCGGATGAAACTCCCCGCCTGACCCGCCCCGGGCCCCCGCGCCGGGGCCTCTTCGGCCAAGGCCCCTCGGACCGCGGGTCCGCAGGACTTCACCGCCGCGCCGCCTCGACCACACCGATCTCGTCCAGGATGCGCTCGATGCCGCTGTCAGGGGCCCCGGCGGGCTTTTGTGCCGCCTTGAGCGCGTCGAAACGTTGGCGCAGCGCCTGTTTCTCCGCGCCCTGGCAATCGTTCCACGGCCGCCCCTGAAGCCCCATCACCAGCACGTAATAGCCGATGAAATGCGAGCGCATGCCGCTGGCGATCAGTTTGCCGTAGGCCACATCCGCCCCCAGCGCGCGCAGCGCGTCGGCGCTGGTGATGCCGGCGCGGGCGCAGGCCGCCTCCATCGCCGGGCCGAGATTGCGGATCGAACTGACCGGATTGCTCATTCCGCCGCCTCCCGGCAAAGGTCTTCGGCAAAGCGCAGCAGCACGTCGAGCGCCCGGGCCAGCGCCGCATCCTCGACCGTCAGGGCCACCCGCACATGGCCGGCCGCGGCGCGGCCAAAGCTTTCGCCGGGCATGACGGCAATGCGGTGCCGGTCGAGCAGCGCCTCGGCAAACCCCAGCCCGGAGAGCCCGGTGCGGCGGATGTCGAGCATCAGGTACATCGCGCCCTGCGCCGGGGCGCTCTGCACCACCGGACAACCGGCGACAATCCCCGCCGCCAGATCGCGGCGGCGGCGGAAGGGCGCGGCGATTTCCTCTTCCAGCCAGGCGCCTTCGTCGAGCGCGAAAAGCGCCGCATCCTGGATATATCCCGGCACGCCATAGGTGGTGTGGGTCGCCAGGTCGATCAGCGCCGAGATCGCCGGCTCCGGGCCGATCACCCAGCCGATGCGGCTGCCGGTCATGGCGTGGCTCTTCGACATCGAGCCCACCACCAGCGTGTGATCGCGCGCACCGGGCAGGGCGCGCGGGCTCAGGTGCCGGCCGTCCCAGACCATGGTGTCATAGACCTCGTCCGAGATCAGCCAGAGACCGCGCGTGCGCGTCAGATCGACCAGCCCTTGCAGCCGGTCGCGGTCATAGAGGATGCCGGTGGGATTGTTGGGGGTGTTGATCAGCAGCGAGGTCGCGCCCGCCGCCGACGCCGCGATCCGCGCCGGATCGGGCTGGAACCCATCCTCGGCACGCGCCGCGACCGGCACCGGCAGGGCGCCGGCGGCGCGGATGGTGCCGGGGTAGGTGGCGTAATAGGGATCGATGAACAGCCCCCGGTCGCCCGGCGCGCAGGCCAGCATATGCGCCGCGAACAGCCCGGATTGTCCGCCCGGGGTGATCAGCACATTGCCGCGCCCGGTGGGCACGCCGCTGCGCTCGGTGACATGCGCCGCCACCTTGTCGCGCAGCGCATCGGTGCCGGGCACGGCGGCATAGCCGGTATGGCCGCCCCGCGCCGCGCGGTGCATTTCCTCGAGGATGCGGGGATGGGTGGGGATGTCATGTTCGCCGATCGTCAGCTCGGTGACCGCCACGCCTTCGGCCACCAGGGCGCGCGCCTTGTAGAACACGCCCCAGCCGTCGCCATCGCTCACCAATGTGGCCAACCTGTCGGATATCCGCATATCGTGCCCCTTTCGACTTTTCGCCATGCAGACAGCGCCGTGCCGGGATGTCAATCACTCCGCCGGGTCGAGCCCGGCCTGCACCTTTTTCGGCAGCTTCGCGCGCACGATCCGGTAGGAGGCCACCAGCCGTTCGCGCAGCTCCTCGTTGGTGATGTCCTTGGGATCGAGGCGGTCGAAAGGCACCTGCACCCAGGAGCGGTGGAAGTACGGTGCCTTGACCGCCCGGCCGATCTCGATCAGCGCGCTGGCGCTCTCGACATCGGCGGTCTTGACCGAGACGCCGCCGCCCAGAGCGCCGACACAGGCGAACATCTTGCCGCCGACCTTCCAGGCGTCGTGGCCGCCGCCCCAAGGGTCGGAGACCTCGGCGCCGGGCATGGCGGCGCAGATCGCATTCACCATCTCGCGTGACATGGCACCCATGGTGCGGCGGCCGGGCGAGTCGCGCAAGAGGCCGGCCGGGGGCAAGTCCGCGCTTGGCGCGGCGCACGTCCTGTGCTAGGTCGGGCCGCATGAGCATCCAGGCAATCATCATTTGCTGCATTATCCGCTGACACTTGTCGGCGGGCCTGCTCTTTCTTTCCTTTGTGAACCGATCTTGCTAAGCCCGCCGCGAGCGCCTGCGCGCCCGTGAGGAGAGGTTATGACCGAGATCAGACTGCACAATACCAAGGCCCGCCGAAAAGAGGTCTTTGCCCCGATCGATCCGGAAAACGTGCGGATTTATCTCTGCGGGCCAACGGTTTATGATCGTGCCCACCTGGGGAACGCGCGCAATGTGATCATGTTCGACGTGCTCTTCCGGCTGCTGCGCCATGTCTATGGGCCGGACCATGTGACCTATGTGCGCAACTTCACCGACGTCGACGACAAGATCAACGCCCGCGCCGCCGAAAGCGGCCGCAGTATCGAGGAGATCACCGCCGAGACCACGCAATGGTATCTCGACGACATGGCGGCGCTGGGCACGCTGGAGCCCAGCAAGATGCCGCGGGCGACGCAATATATCGGCGAGATGATCGAGATGATCGAAGGGCTGATCGCCAAGGGCCATGCCTATGCCGCTGAGGGCCATGTGCTGTTCTCGGTCGAGAGCTACAAGGATTACGGCGCGCTCTCCGGCCGGTCGGTGGATGACATGATTGCCGGCGCCCGCGTCGAGGTGGCGCCGTACAAGCGCAATCCGATGGATTTCGTGTTGTGGAAACCCTCGTCCGGGGATCTGCCCGGCTGGGAGAGCCCCTGGGGCCGTGGCCGCCCCGGCTGGCATATCGAATGTTCGGCGATGTCGCATGCGCTGCTCGGGGTGTCGTTCGACATTCACGGCGGCGGCAACGACCTGATGTTTCCGCATCATGAAAACGAGATCGCCCAGAGCTGCTGCGCCCATCCCGAAGGCGATTTTGCCCGGGTCTGGCTGCACAACGAGATGTTGCAGGTCGAGGGGCGGAAGATGTCCAAGTCGCTGGGCAATTTCTTTACCGTGCGGGATCTCTTGAACGAGGGGGTGCCGGGCGAGGTGATCCGCTTTGTCTTTCTCTCGACCCATTACGGCAAGCCGATGGACTGGACCGTGAAGAAGCGGGATGAGGCGGAGGCCACGCTGCGCAAGTGGCGCGGGCTCTGCGAGGGCGTCGAGCCGGGCGCGCTGCCCGAGACGGTGGTTGCCGCCCTGGCCGATGATCTGAACACCGCCGGCGCGATTGCCGAGCTGCACCGGCTGGCGACCGAGGGGGAGGCCCCGGCGCTGAAGGCCGGGGCGGGCTTGCTCGGATTGTTGGGCGAGGCGCTGGGCGGCTGGGACCGCGTCGAGGTGGATCTTTCGGCGCTGGTCGCCCGCTTCAACGAGACCCGCGCGCAGGCGATGGAGAGCAAGGATTTCTCTGGTGTCGATGCGCTGAAACAGGGGCTGATTGCCGCCGGCGTCGAGGTGCGGATGAGCAAATCCGGCGTCGAGCTGGTGCCGGGACCGGGCTTTGACGCCGCCAAGCTGGAGGCCTTGTGATGCGGGATGCGCGTTGCCGGGGGGCTGTCTGCCCCCCCTCCGCCGGGGCGGACTCCCCCCGACGGGTATTTTTGAACAGAAGAAGCATGGGGCGCTGTCATGGCTGAACGGCTTTACCTTTACGACACCACCCTGCGCGACGGGCAACAGACCCAGGGGGTGCAGTTCTCGACCGCCGAGAAGCTGCGGATCGCCGAGGCGCTGGATGCGCTCGGCGTGGATTACATCGAGGGCGGCTGGCCCGGCGCCAACCCGACTGACAGCGCGTTTTTCGAAGCCGCGCCGCAGACGCGGGCGCGAATGACCGCCTTCGGCATGACCAAGCGCGCCGGCATCAGCGCCGAGAACGACGATGTTCTGGCGGCGGTGATGAATGCCGGCACCGGCAGCATTTGCCTGGTGGGCAAGAGCCACACCTATCACGTCGAGGCGGCGCTGGGCATCAGCAAGGCCGAGAACACCGAGAACATCGCCCGCTCGGTGGCGCATATCGTGGCCCAGGGGCGCGAGGCGCTGTTCGATGCCGAGCATTTCTTCGACGGCTACAAATCCGATCCCGATTATGCGCTCGAGGCCTGCCGCGCGGCGCTTGCGGCCGGGGCGCGCTGGGTGGTGCTCTGCGACACCAATGGCGGCACCCTGCCGGAAGAGATCGGACGGATCGTGGCGGAGGTGATCGCGGCGGGGATCCCGGGCGACAGGCTGGGCATCCACACCCACAACGACACCGAAACGGCGGTGGCCGGATCGCTGGCGGCGGTCATGGCCGGGGCGCGGCAGGTGCAGGGCACGCTCAACGGGCTGGGCGAGCGCTGCGGCAATGCCAATCTGACGACGCTGATCCCGACCCTGTTGCTCAAGGCGCCTTATGCCGATCTGTTCGAGATCGGCGTCGAGCGCGCGGCGCTTTCGGGTCTGGTGCGGGTCAGCCGGATGCTGGACGAGATTCTCAACCGGGTGCCGATGCGGCAGGCGGCTTATGTGGGCGCCTCGGCCTTTGCCCACAAGGCGGGCCTGCATGCCAGCGCCATCCTCAAGGATCCGGCGACCTATGAGCATATCGACCCGGAGGTGGTGGGCAATACGCGCATCATCCCGATGTCGAACCAGGCCGGGCAGTCGAACCTGCGCACGCGGCTGGCCGATGCCGGGCTGGCGGTGGAAAAGGGCGATCCGGCGCTGGGCCGCATCCTCGACCGGGTCAAAGCGCGCGAGACCGACGGCTATTCCTACGATGGCGCCCAGGCCTCCTTCGAGCTGCTGGCGCGCGAGGAGCTGGGCCAGGCGCGGCGGTTCTTCGAGCTCGACCGCTACCGGGTGACGGTGGAGCGGCGGCGCAATGCGCTGGGCAGCATCGTCAGCGCCTCGGAGGCGGTGGTGGCGGTGACCATCGACGGCGAGCAGATCCTCTCGGTCAGCGAAAGCCACGACGAGGAGGGCAACGATCGCGGGCCGGTCAATGCGCTGAGCCAGGCGCTGAAGCGGGATCTGGGCAAGTACCAGGCCTCGATCGACGACATGCATCTGGTGGATTTCAAGGTGCGGATCACCCAGGGCGGCACCGAGGCGGTGACCCGGGTGATCATCGACTGCGAGGATGGCAAGGGGCGGCGCTGGTCGACGGTCGGGGTCTCGCCCAACATCGTCGATGCCTCGATGGAGGCGCTGCTCGACGCGATCCGCTGGAAACTGATCCGCGACGCCGGCTGATGGCGGATTGGCATGCCTGCGCCGCCCTTGTCGAAAAGGGCGATCCCGACCGTTTCATGGCGGTGATGTCCTGTGACGTGGCGGCGCGGGCCCGGCTGTTTCCGCTGTTTGCCTTCAACCTCGAGGTGGCGCGGGCGCCCTGGATGACCCAGGAGCCGATGATTGCCGAGATGCGGCTGCAATGGTGGCGCGACGCCCTGGCCGAGATCGCCGCCGGCGGGCTGGTGCGGCGCCACGAGGTGGTGACGCCGCTGGCGCTGGTGCTGACGCCGGCGCAGGGCGCGTTGCTCGACGGGCTGATCGACGCGCGGCGGCAGGATATCGGGCGCGAGGGCTTTGCCAGCGAGTCGGAGTTCGAGGCCTATATCGAGGCCACCTCGGGCAACCTGCTGTATGCCGCCGCGCTTTGGTATGGTGCGCCGGATGAGGCGGCGGTGCGTGACGTCGCCTATGGCGCCGGGGTGGCGCATTACCTGGTTGCCGTGCCCGAGCTCGAGGCGCGGGGGCATCGGCCGCTGGTAGACGGGCGGCCAGAGGCGGTGCGGGCGCTGGCGGCGGCGGCGCTGGAACGGCTGCGGCGGGGGCGGGCGGCGGTGTCGCCGGCCCAGAGCGTAGCGCTGCGCAGCACCTGGCAGGCCGAGGCTCTGCTGAAACAGGTGACGGCCGATCCCGGGCGGGTGGCGCGGGGCAGCCTCGGCCTGTCGGACGCAGGCAAGCGGGCGCGGCTGATCTGGCGGGCCCTGCGCAGCGGGGTCTGAGCCTCGGGCCGCCTCAGGCCGCCTCAGGCCGCTTCGGGCCGGGGCCGCAGCATCAGCCAGAGCAGCGCGCCGCCGGCCAGCACCAGGAAGGGCACCATCGCCATGTTGACGGCCGTCCACCCGGCCTGCGGCGTGCCGCCGGAACAATTCATCAGCCCGCCCGAGGCCAGCGAGGCCACCGAGACGCCGCCAAAGACGATCAGGTCATTGAGGCCCTGCATCTTGCCGCGTTCCTCCGGCGCATGGGCGGCGGCGAGCATGGTGGTGGCGCCGATAAAGCCGAAGTTCCAGCCGAGGCCGAGCAGCACCAGCGCGACAAAGAAATTCTCGAGCGCGACGCCGGCCAGCCCGACACCACCGGCGACGGCGAGGATCACCAGCCCCAGGCCCATGATCCGTTCGACCCCGAAGCGCGCGATCAGATGGCCGGTAAAGAACGAGGGCACGAACATTGCCAGCACATGGGCGGTGACCACGTCGGCAGCGTTGTTCTTGTCAAAGCCGCAGCCGACAACCGCCAGCGGCGTCGAGGTCATCACCAGGTTCATCAGCGCATAAGACACCATGGCGCAGATCACCGCCACCGCGATGCGCGGCGTGGCGATCAGTTCGCGGCGGGACCGGCCCTTGGGGGCATCGGCTGCGGGCACCGGCGGCCGGGGGATGTCGAGGAAGAGAAACAGCAGCGCGCCCAGCAGGTTGACGGCGATCACCGTGGCATAGGTGCCGAGGAAGGGGATCACATAGGCATCGGCGGTGAGCTTGACCAGCTGCGGGCCGATCACCGCCGAGGCCAGGCCGCCGGCCATGACATAGGAGATCGCCTTGGGGCGGAAATCGTCCGAGGCGGTGTCGGCGGCGGCGAAGCGGTAGAAGCCCTGCGCCGACATGTAGATCCCGGTCAGGAAAGAGCCGAGGAGGAAGAGCGGGAAGCTCTGAAGATAAAGCGCGTAGGCACCGATCAACCCGCCGAGCGCGCCGCCAAGCGCCCCGACGAAAAACCCCGCCCGCCGGCCATAGCGCTGCATGAAGGCGGAAATCGGCGTCGCGGTGACCATCGAGCCGATCACGATCAGCGAAATCGGCAGCGTTGCAAAACAGACGTTGGAAGCCAGCGACTGCCCGGCCAGGCCGCCGATGGTAAAGATCATCGGCATCTGCGCCCCGAGGATCGCCTGGGCGAGCACAAGAACGACCACATTGCGCCGGGCACGGCTGTCGGCGGGGGTGGGAGCGGCAAGATCTGTCATGAGGCAATCGGTAAGCCGCCGCGCCGGGCGCGGCAAGCGCCGATTTCCCGGCCTTGGGTGACCCGCGTCACACATGGAAAGGAGACGCGGGATCGTCTGTGGCGGCGGCGGTCGAGATCGGGGCCGCCGGGCTGAGCATTGCCGACGAAGGCATCGGGCAAGGGAAACGGCCGTGCGACACGCCGAGCGGTAGGGGCGGCGACGCCGGCAAAAGTGCGGCGCAAGGCAAAACCCGGACGATCGCGCGGAGCGGGCTGGCCGACCTGCACAAAACTGCATCTCGGCCATCCCGGTCCTCGGCCACCTTTGACGGGCGGGTGTCCAGCGACCGGGCGGCGCGCAAATATCGGGCAGGCGGTGCGCCGCAGCTTGTGGTCGGGCCGTCCCGGGATATACCTGTGCCCGAAACGGCAGTTAATGATGAACATCGCAGGCCGCCGCGCAGGATGACCGACAGGCCAGCACGGCGCGGAACATTGCGACGGGCGGCATCCCCTGACAAGGAGAGGGCAATGAACTCTCGATTTTCCTCGGCCATGCAACGGGCGACAGAGGCCCTGCGGAGCAGCACCTTGGCCGAGGCGGCCGACAGGCTCCGCACCTCGTTTGGCGGGGTTGCGGCAGATACCGCTGGCGGCAATCCGCAGAGCGCCGAAAGCCCGCGCAAGGCGCTGGGCGAGACCCTGGCCGATATCGCCGCCCGGATGCCGGGGATCGGCATGCCGGGGCCGGAGCCCGAGGAGGCGCCGCTGTCCGAGGGCGCGCGCTTCGATGCCGGCACCTTTGCCTGTGCCGCCGGCCGTCGCGAGTACCGGGTCTATCTGCCGCGGCTGACGGGCCGGCCGCGGGGGCTGATCCTGATGCTGCATGGGTGCACCCAGACGCCGGTTGATTTCGCCATTGGCACCGGCATGAACCGGTTGGCGGATCACCACGGGCTGATCGTCGTCTATCCGGCCCAGCCGCGTTCGGCCAATGTGAATGCCTGCTGGAACTGGTTCTCCACCGACGACCAGGAGCGGGGCGCGGGCGAGCCCGCGATCCTCGCCGGGCTGACCCGCGAATTGTACGAGCGCCATGATGTACCGGCGGGCAAGGTCTTTGTCGCCGGGCTCTCGGCCGGGGCGGCGATGGCGGTGATCCTCGGGCGCAGCTATCCCGATCTCTTTGCCGCCGTGGGGGCGCATTCCGGGCTGCCGTACAAGGCCGCGAACACGGCGCATGGTGCCTTTGCCGCCATGGCCGGAAGCCCGGCGGCAATGCAGGATGCCTCCGGCCCGCCGCTGCCCACCATCGTCTTTCACGGCAGCGCCGACAGCACCGTCGCCCCGGCCAATGGCGGCCGCATCGCCAGCCAGGCCCATCCCGGCGGGGCCGAGGTGATCGATGGCGGAAATGCCGGCGGGCGCAGTTTCACCCGCACCAGCGTGCTGGCAGCCGACGGCACGCCGGCCATGGAACACTGGCAGATCGACGGTCTTGGCCATGCCTGGTCGGGCGGCGTACCGGCGGGCAGCTACACCGATGCCGAGGGGCCCGACGCGAGCGCGGAAATGCTGCGGTTCTTTCTCGGATTGCCGCGCCGGGGGGAATGATTGCCCGAACGGGGCGCCACGGGCAGAGTGCTTGACCCCGGCCGGCGAACCGGCCAATCCTCGGCCCCGGAAGGGCTGACGCGACATGCATCGATCGGGCACTGACATTCTGCTGATCGGCGGCTCTGCCGAGGCGCGGGCGCTGGCCCCCGGCTTGCGGGGAAGGGCCTCTGTGATGCTGCCCGGCCCGGAGCGGCGGGCGCATGGCTGGCCGATCCCGCTGCTGCCCGAACCGCTGGGGCAGGCGGCGCTGACCGCGCGGGTCGCGGCCGGGGTCGGGCTGATCGTCGACGCCAGCCATCCCAACGATTGGCAGAGCTCGTTCTGCGCCCACCGGGTGGCCGGGGCGCTGGGCGTCGATCTGCTGCGGCTGGAGCGGCCGGCCTGGCGGCCGGGCCGGCGCGACCGCTGGGTCCGGCTGCGCGACGAGACCGCGGCGGCGCGTCACCTGCCGCGCGGTGCGCGGGTGTTTCTGGCCACCGGCCGCGAAGGGCTGACGCGCTTTGCCGCGCTGCGCGAGGCCTATGTGTTCACCCGGCAATTGTCGGAGCATCACGATCCCTTTCCACTGCCCCGTGGCCGGTTCCTGCGCGGCGCCTCGCCGTTTTCGGTGGCCGGCGAGGTGGCGCTGTTCCGGCGGCTTCGGATCGACTGGCTGATCCTGCGCAATGCCGGCGGGCCCGGCGGCTGGCCCAAGCTCGCCGCCGCGCGGCGGCTCGGGCTGCGGGTCGGCATGATCGACCGGAAACCCCTGCCGCCGGCGCCGGTGGTGCGCGACGTGGCGGCGGCCCGGAGGAGGATTGCAGAATGGGCGAGCTAGGCCGGATCATCGAGACCGACGCCTGTGTGGCTGAGGGCGCGGATTGGCTGCGCCGCGCCGATCCGCGGTTTGCGCCGGCGCTTGACGCCTGCGGCCCGCTGCCGCTGCGCCGCCGGCCGGACGGCTTTGCGCAATTGCTGAGCGCGATCGTCAGCCAGCAGGTCTCGGTCGCCTCGGCCGCGGCAATCTGGGCGCGGTTGCAGGCGGCGGGCATGGTGACGCCGGAGGCAATCCGCGCGGTCGACGAAAGCGCCCTGCGCGATCTCGGGCTGAGCCGGCAGAAGGCGGCCTATGCCGGGGCACTGGCGGCGGCGGAGATCGACTTTGCCGCGCTGCGCCGGATGCCGGATGCGGAGGTGATCGCGACGCTGGTGGCGGTCAGGGGGATCGGCGTCTGGACGGCGGAGATCTATGCCATGTTCTCGCTCGGCCGGGCCGATGTCTTTGCCCCCGGCGACCTCGCGCTGCAAGAATCGGCGCGGCTGCTATTCGGTCTGGAGGACCGGCCGAAGGAGCGCGCGCTGCGGCAGATGGCCGAAGCCTGGTCGCCCTGGCGGTCGGTTGCGGCCCGTGCGCTCTGGGCCTACTACAGGCATGCCAAGGCAAGGGAAGGTATTCTATGACTCGTGTTCTGACGTCCGGTCGCAAGGAGCCCGCCTCGGGCGAGCTGCGGTCGGTGGTGATTTTTCTGCATGGTTACGGCGCCAACGGGGCCGACCTTCTCGGTCTGGCCGATCCGCTGAGCGAACATCTGCCCGACACGCTGTTTCTGGCGCCGGATGCGCCCGAGGCCTGCGCCGGGGCGCCGATGGGGTTTCAGTGGTTTCCGATCCCCTGGATCGACGGTTCGTCGCAGGAAGAAGCCGAGGCCGGCATGGTGCGCGCGGCGGAAGACCTCAATGCCTATCTCGACTCGGTGATGGTGGACGAGGATGTGCTGCCCGAGCAGGTGGCGCTCTTCGGGTTTTCGCAAGGCACGATGATGAGCCTGCACGTCGCGCCCCGACGCGAGGATGCGGTGGCCGGTGTGGTGGGCTTTTCCGGCCGCCTGCTGGCGCCCGAGTTGCTCGAGGACGAGGCGGTGAGCTTTCCGCCGGTGCTGCTGGTGCATGGCGACCATGACGACGTGGTGCCGCCGCAATCGCTGCCCGACGCGGCCGAGGCCTTGCAAAAGGCCGGCTTCAAGGAGGTCTTTGCCCATATCATGAAGGGCACGGCGCATGGCATCGCGCCCGACGGTTTGGGAGTGGCGCTGGCCTTTCTGCGCGACAAGTGCGGCTTTTGACGCGACGCCGCGCCTGCTGCGCGACTTAGAGGGCTTGGCCCACATTTTTTGAGGGACATTGCCCCCGGGCCTGCGGCCTCCACCCCAGAGGTGTTTCCAATCGAACGAGGTCCCGGATCGGGTCAGAACCAGAGGTGGGGTTCGGCGAATTCCACCGAGTTTCCCGCCGGGTCGCGGATGTAGAGCGAGCGGGCGCCGTTGGGCCAGTCGAACTCGGCGTCGACGGCAATGCCCTGGTCCAGGACATGCGCCCGCCAGCGGCTGATCTCATCGCGGGAAGCGCGAAAGCAGACATGGCCGGGGCCGTGGGCGCCATGGGCCGGCACCGGCATCCGGGTGTTCTGCGAGGGTTTGGCGGTTTCTTCCGGGTTGAAGACCAGCAGGATGGTCTGGCCGGCGCGAAAGAACACGTGGCGCTGCTCCAGCCGCAGCACGACCTCCATGTTCAGCACGCCGTGATAGAAGGCCTCGGCGCGGTCGAGATCCGCCGCGTAAAGCGCGGCTTCGAGAACGCCGGTGATCTTGGGGGGGATGGACATGGCGGCAGGCTACAGGATCGGCGCTGTTGCGCCAAGGGGGCGGGCCGGGCTAGACTGGCCGCATTGTCCAAGCATGGAGACCGAAACGATGGATCAGGGTTTGTATCACCGCCGCTTGATCCTCGCCGTTTCCCGGAGTCCCCATGCCTGTTCTGACATTTACCGAAACCGCCCTTGCCCGACCTGACGCCACGCCGCTGATCGCAGCCTTTTCCCTGAGCCTCGAGGCCGGGGTGACCGGGCTGGTGGGCGGCAATGGCACCGGAAAATCCAGCCTGCTGGCGGCGATTGCCGGGGCGCATCCCCACGCCGGTCATATCCATGCCAGCACGCCGCCGCGGCGTCTGGCACAGCTCGCGCCGCGCCAGGGCACGCGGGTGGCGGACCTGTTCGATGCCGCTGGCTTCGATCGGTTGCAGGCGGCGCTGGCCGGGGCGCCGGTGGATTACGATCTTGTCGACTGGACGTTGGAAGAGCGGATGGCGGCGGCGCTGGCGCAGGCCGGGGTGCCGGTCGCGCCGGCGCGGGGGCTATCCGAGCTTTCCGGCGGGCAACAACGCCGGGCGGCGCTGGCGGCGGCGTTTTTTGACGGGCCGGGGATTGTCCTGCTGGACGAGCCGACCAATGATCTCGATGCTGCGGGCCGCGCGCTGGTGGCCGAGCTTCTGGCGACGCACCGGGGGATTGCGCTGGTGGCCAGCCATGACCGGGCGCTGCTCGAGCGGGTCGACCGGATCATCGAGCTGGCGCCGGGTGGCGTACATCTCTTTGGCGGCGGCTGGAGCGCGTTTGCCGCGGCGCGCGCGGCGGCCGAGGCCCGAGCCGCGGCCGAGCTGGAGCAGGCCGGCGCCGAGGTGGCGCGGGCCCGGCGCGCAGCGCGGACGGCCGAGATGCGCGCCGCCCGGCGGGCGCGGCAGGGCCGGGCGCTGCGCGATGGCTCGCAGTCGAAGATGCTGCTCGACAAGGCCCGGGAGGGGGCCGAAGCCGCCGGCGCCGGCCAGAGCCGGCTGGCGACCCGACAGCAGGCGACGGCGGCGGCCCGGCTGGCGGCGGCACAGGCCGGCGTGGCGCGCGACCGGGCGATCAGTTTCGACCTGCCCTCGACCGGGCTGGCGGCGCAGAAGCTGGTGCTGCGCGCCCGCGACCTGGGGGTGGGGCAGGCTGGCCGGGCGCTTCTGCCGCCACTGTCCTTCGAGCTGCGCGGGCCTGAGCGGGTCCGGCTTTCCGGCGCCAACGGCAGCGGCAAGTCGACGCTGCTGCGGCAGATCGCCGGGCGATTGCCGCCGCTGTCGGGTCGGATCGAGCGCCCGGTGGATAGTGTCTACCTCGACCAGCGGCTGAGCCATCTGGGCCAAGCCGGCGACGTGCTTTCGCTGGCGCGCCGCACATTGCCGGAAATGGGCGAACAGGACTGCCGGGCGCTGCTGGCGCGGTTTCTGTTTCGCAACCGCGAGGCGCTCAAACCGCTGGCCGGGCTTTCGGGCGGCGAGCGGCTGCGGCTGGGGCTGGCGCTGACGCTGGGGCGGGCGCGGCCGCCGCAGCTGGTGCTGCTGGATGAGCCCACAAACCATCTTGACCTGGCGGCCATCGCGGCGGTGGAACGCGCGCTTGGCGAGTATGACGGCGCGCTGATCTTTGTCACCCACGACAGCGCCTTTGCCGCCGCCCTGGCCCCCGCGCGCGAGATCGCCATCGCCTCGGGCCGGGTCAGCGACAGGGGCCTGGCATGAGCGGTTGGCCGCCGGGTGAGCCGCCGTCATGCCAACGTTACCAAACTGGCCTAACCCCTAGGGCAAATCTCCATGTTTAGGCGCTTGCCTGATTGGAAACGCGAGATATAGTCGTAGTAACGAAAGCGATCCCAAGAAGCGCGGACATGAGGCATACTGGAGCGGACAAGAGGATGTGACGACCCATGGACGGTGATTTCAGGACGGATTTTGTACGCGAGCCATCGGCGCTGAAGCAATACCCGGCACTGGTGCTCAACGCGGATTACCGGCCTTTGTCGTATTATCCCCTGTCGCTCTGGCCCTGGCAGGACGCGATCAAGGCGGCCTGGCTCGACCGGGTGGATATCGTGGCCGAATATGACCACGAGGTCCGCAGTCCCTCGACCACCATCAGGATACCCAGCGTCGTTGTCCTGAAAGACTATGTAAAACCTCAAAAGCGCGTGGCCTTCACGCGCTTTAATCTTTTTCTGAGGGATGAATTCCGCTGCCAGTACTGCGGCACCAAGCGCGAGCTGACCTTTGACCATGTGGTGCCGCGCGCCGCAGGCGGGGTGACCTCGTGGCAGAACGTGGTCGCCGCCTGCGCGCCCTGCAATCTCAAGAAGGGTTCGAAGTCGCTGGCCCGCGCCGGCATGTCGCTGCGCAAGCCGCCGCGCCAGCCCGGCGCCGAAGAGTTGCGCAACATGGGCCGCAAGTTCCCGCCCAACCATCTGCATGAAAGCTGGGTCGATTTTCTCTACTGGGATGCCGAGCTCGAAGCCTGAGCGTCTGTACCTGTCGCTTGCCGGGCAACGGTGGGGGCGTGCGGCGGCCGTCCCTGTTCAGGCCAGAAGGCCCATCACCCGGAGCGAGATCGCCAGGATCGCGCCGCCGGCGAGCAGTTCGATCATCGGCAGCACCAGGGCCGCGCGGCGGGTGTCGGCCAGCGACAGCAGGGTGCTGTCGCGGGCGACGACGCTGATCGTGGCCACCAGGATCGACAGCGCGGCGGTGCCCAGCGACATCGCCAGGGCGCCGAGAATGCCGGTGGTGAGGATGTCCATGTGCCAGCTCAGCACCAGCAGCAGGATCGCGCCCGAACAGGGGCGCGCGGCGATGCCGGCGATCAGCACCAGGGCGTCGCGCAGCCCGCCGGCACGGCGCAGCTCTTCCGGCGTCGGCCCATGGCGATGGGTGCAGCCGTGGTGGGCATGAGCCTGATCGCGACGCAGCCGCCAGAGCTTGCGCGCGCCGCGCAGCGCCAGCCAGCCGCCGATCAGGCCGATCGCCAGGGTGCTCAGCGGCAGCATGACCTTTTCGGCGGTGTCGGTGAGCTGGCTGCGGGTCCAGTCGAGCAGGAACAGACCGGAGAGCACCAGCACGATGGCGCTCAGCGCCTGGCCCAGCGACGACAGCAGCGAAATCACCGTGAGCCGGCCCAGCGGCACGCGGTGCGACAGCCCGTAGCCGCCGATCAGCAGCTTGCCATGGCCGGGGCCGACGGCGTGAAAGAAGCCATAGGCAAAGCAGACCCCGACCAGCGCCAGCACCGCGCCGGGCTCTTCGGCGCGCAGCGCGCGCAGGGCGCCGGCCAGGGCGTTCTGGAACTCGCGCTGGCCCTCGGCGGCCCAGCGCACGAGGGCATCGTCATGGCCCTGCATCACGGCCCAGGTGGCGCCTGCCACCAGCAGCAGGGGAAAGATCAGGAGGGTGCGTTGCATGTAATCTCGAAACTGTCTGCAAAGAGGATGCCGATGTCGGGCAGGTCGACCACCTGGAAGGGATCGTCGCTGGCGTCCACCGCCGCGAGCTGATCGCCGTATTCCTTCATCGCCGCATCGCGCGAGGCGACGTTGCGGGTCAGGCTGCAATCGTCACGACCCTGGCTGCCCGGGGTCTCGGGCACGTCATAGGCGACAAAATAGGTTGGGTCATAGGACCGGGCCACCAGCGGCGCGGCGTCGATCTCGAAACGCGCCACCAGCGGCCGCAGGTGCGACGTGATGATCCGCCCGTCCTCATAACGCACGCGGTGCTCCTCGGGCGGGCCAAGTGCCAGCGGCGTGCCGGCGGCGTCGAGGGTGAAATGGCCCGGAAAGCCCGCTTCCCAATCGACGTCCTGGCCGGCAAAGGCGTCGAGCCTGGCCTGTTCCGGGGTGCCGTCGCCATCGGCGTCGAGACCGTTTTCCTCGATCATCAGCAGCGAATAGAAATCGTCGTAGGCCCAGTCGATACGCACCGCCGCAAGCTTGCCGTCGGTGTCGAAGACCAGGTCGAAATCGGTGTCGATATAGATATGCGGATGCGCGCCAAGCGGGCTGGCGAGCGCCAGTCCCAGGGCAGCGGCGGTGAGCAACGCGGTGGGTTTCATGCAGCGGTCCTAGCTCTGCCCGGCCTGTCGGGCAACGACTGTCAACGCGGTGGGCGGTCCACCGCCGTCACGGCTTGAGCGGATAGCGGTCGGGCTCTTCGAAGACGTCGATCACCCGGGTGCCGGCCTTGATCCGGGCGCCATGTTCGACGCCTGCGGCGATGGAATAACTGTCGCCGGGGCGATAGATGCGGGTTTCGCCGCCGATGGTCAGTTCGATCTCGCCTTCGACGACGCTGCCCCATTGTGCCTTGTGGGCATGGAGAGGCAGGTCCATGTCCTTCAGGAAGGTGAAAAACACCACCAGCCTGTCATTCGACCGGACGGTGGCGCTTTGCACCACATCCTCTGGATAGGGCAGGTCAAGTCCGGGCTGGCTGGTAATGAAATCGGGAAAGGTCATCCGGTCATCCTTTGCGGCCTCGGGCGCGGTTTCGCCGGAAGCGGCCGGCGGAACGGAAAAGCCCCGCACGCGGCGGGACTTTCATTCGGTACGGGTCGACGCGAGGCCGGGCTTATTGGCCGGCGGGGCGCTGCTGCTGCTCTTGCGGCTGTTGCGCCGGTGCCTTGCCCTTGGCGTTCAGCGGGTCGTCCTGGCGCTGCACCGAGCCTTCGAAATGCGCGCCGCTCTCGATCGCGATGGTCTTGTGGATGATGTCGCCTTCGACCCGCGCGGTGGCGGTCAGGCGCACCTTGAGGCCGCGCACCCGGCCGACGATGCGGCCATTGACGACGACGTCATCCGCGACGCATTCGCCCTTGATGGTGGCGGTTTCGCCGATGGTCAGCAGGTGGGCACGAATATCGCCCTCGACGGTGCCCTCGACCTGAATGTCGCCGGTGGTCTTCATGTTGCCGACCACGTGCAGATCGGCCGACAGGACCGACGCCGGCGGCTTGGTCTTGGGCGCGGAGGAGGGCTTGTATTCGGACTGTGGAGGCATTGTGGGCTTCTTCTGTTCTGCGGCCGCAGGCTTTGCAGCGTCGTCGGCCTTGGGGCCGGGCTCATTGATTTTGCTTTTAGAAAACATCTTTCGCAGCCTTCAGATAAATCATTGGATTGACGGCTTTGCCGCCAACACGGACCTCATAGTGCAGATGCGTGCCGGTGGAGCGTCCTGTGTTTCCCATATCACCGATGCGATCACCGCGCGAGACCCTTTGGCCCTTCTTCACGCGGATTTTCGACATATGCGCATAGCGTGTCTCGATGCCGAATTCATGCTGGATCTTGACCAGCTTGCCATAGCCCGACTGCCAGCCGGCATGGACCACGATGCCATCGGCGGTGGAATAGATCGGGGTGCCGTGGGCGCTGGCGAAATCGGCACCGGCGTGCAGCCGGCCCCAACGATAGCCGAAGCCGCTGGTGAAGCGATAGGAATCCTTCAGCGGGTTGGCAAAAGGCGCCTTGGCAGCGGCGATGCGATAGAGGTTGAGCCGATCCATCTGGTTGAGGATGCGGTTGGCGCGCTTGCTGTCTTCGGTGAGCTCGCCGCCCTTGGTGGAAAAGCTCAGCGGCATCAGCGGACCGCCCTGGCCGGAATAGCCGGCCCGCACCTTGTCGAGGATGTTGTCGGGGTTCATGCCGGCGGCCTTGAACATCTTGTCGAGCGGGGTGACCGAGATCGTCATCGCCTCTTCGAGCTGGCGGAAGATGGCGTCGTTCTTCTCTTCCATGCTGCGCAGTTCGGTGGCCATGGCGTCGGCGGCAATCAACGCCTGCTGGGCGTCGGCCACCACGCGGTCGCGTTCCTGCGCGGTGCGTTCCAGCGCATTGGCGAGCAGGTCGACGGTTTCGCTGTCGGCCATGTCGGAATGGCCGGGCATCGGGCCGCCGTTTTCCATCGCGTCCTGAAGCGCGGCGAATTTGGTTTCCACCGCCCGTTTGTCGGACATCACGTTGCGCAGGGTGGTCTGGACGACTTCGATGCCGGTTTCCAGCTCACGCCGGCGGATTTCCGAGCCGAGCAGTTCGCTCTGCATCAGCGAGATCCGTTCGAGCGCCGAGTTGAAGCGCTCCTGCGCGGCCAGCGCGTCCGAGGCGCGGGCGTCGCGTTCCTGGCTGAGCGAATTGAGACGGGACATATAGGTCTGCTGGTCGCGGCGGGCCTGTTCGCGGAAGTTTCCGGCGCCGATCGAATCCATCAGCAGGATGGCGGTGGCGATGATCGACCAGGCGATGACCAGCGCCGAGCCGGTGAAGGCGATGAACTGGGTTTCGGATTTCAGACGGATGAAGCGGGTGTCGGTGTCCGATCGCAGGAACAGACGGCGTTCCGGGAAGTATCTCTCTAGGATCGCATGAATTCTGATTGCTAGCCGTGTCCGCACCGCAGCCGTCCCTTATCTTGTTCGTCCAGTCCAAGGGTGCCTGTCCCCGGCACTTTGCCCCTCAGGCTTCCTTAACCAGAGCTTTACACACGCGCAAGTTTGCAAGCCGCGCGATTCGGCAAAGCGGCGCTCAAACCCGGCAATGGGCGAATATTCGCCGATATCGGAAGGGGTTGCGTAAGGTAAGCGCTTTCGGTCTTGCCGACCGGGCGCCGCGGGCTAGGCAGCGCCCTCGGCGGTCAGTGGCCAGTAGAAATCCGGCGGAAGACCGGCTTCGGCGCGTTTTTCCTCGTTGAAAGGCGGTTTGAGCGGGCCTTTGAAATATTTTGTGACCAGCTCGTGGAACACGTCTTTCGGGTCGAGATTGTGCCGCCCGCAGAGAAAGTGGAACCACTTCGAGCCATAGGCCACATGCGCCACTTCTTCGCTGTAGATCACCTCCAGCGCCTCGACCGCCCGGGTCGCGCCGGCCTTGCGGAAGATCTCGATCATGCCCGGCGTCACGTCGAGCCCGCGCGCCTCGAGCACCATCGGCACCACGGCCAGCCGCCCGAGAATGTCACCCGCGGTATCCTCGGCGGCGCGCCACATGCCGGCATGGGCCGGCAGCGCACCATAGAAACTGCCTTCGGCCTCGAGGCAGTCGCACATCAGGTTGAAATGCTTGGATTCGTCGTCCGCCGCCCGCACCCAGTCATCGTAGAAGCCGGGCGGAAAGTCGGTATCTATAAAGCGGGCAATGATATCCCAGTGCAGATCGACGGCATTGAGTTCGATATGTGCAACCGCATGCAGCAGGGCGATACGCCCCGCCGGGCTGCCGGGCTTGCGTTTCGGCACGTCGCGCGGCGACAGGAGTTCGGGCTGTTCGGGCCGTGCCGGGCGCTGCGGCGGCGCGGCGCGGCCGACCGGCAGCGGCCGGCCTTCAGCGCGCGCCGCCAGCCAGGTTACGGCATGGGCGCGCGACAGCCGGGTCTTTTCGCGGCCATCGGCGGTGATCAGCACCTCGGTGGCCATCTCCGCGAGGCTGCGGCTCATAGGGCGCGCACCGCGTCCAGCACCTCTTCGGCATGGCCATCGACCTTGACCTTGCGCCATTCGCGGGCCAGCCGGCCCTCGCCATCGATCAGGAAGGTCGAACGCACGATGCCCATGAAGGTCTTGCCGTACATCTTCTTTTCCTGCCAGACGCCGAAAATCTCGGCGATATCCGTAGCTTCGTCCGACAGAAGCGGTACAGTCAGATCATGTTTCGCAACGAACTTGTCGTGACTTTGGACCGAATCCTTGGAAATCCCGAAGACCTGCGCCCCGGCCGCCTCGAAGTCGGCGCGCAGGGCGGAAAAGGCGATCGCCTCCTTGGTGCAGCCCGAAGTCAGATCGCGGGGGTAGAAAAACAGCACCACCGGCGCGGGCCGCAGCGCGCCGAGGTTCACAGTTTCGCCGCCATCGCGTGGCAGGGTGATCTCCGGCACGATTTCGCCGGTTTGAAGGACGCCTGTGGTCATATGCTCCGCTTTCCCTTGGTTGCCGGGCCTTCACCCAATATTAGGGCCGGGCAGGCCAGAAAAACACAGGCTTGTCAATTCTCGGGAGGCGGCCCCAGCCGGTGAGCAGCGAACAGGACGATACGACCCCGCAACAGACCGGCCCCGATCAGGGGGCGAGAGCGGTTCGGCGGTGCGGTCCCCGCAAGCGGGCGATTGTGGCGCGTGCCGCGCTCTGGATGGTGTTCTGGGTCGCATTGCTGACCGGGTCGCTGGTCTGGGGCGGCGTGGCGCTGCTGGGCAAGCCGCTGAACGCGCCCGACTGGCTGCGCGCCGAGATCGAGGCGCGTCTCGCACGGCAGATGCCGGGGTACGAGCTGAGCTTCAGCGAGATGACGCTATACGTGCAATCCGACCTGCGCCCCGAAATCGCGCTCGAGGATGTGGAGCTGCGCCAGGCCGAAACCGGGCGGCTGCTGCTCGAACTGTCGCATGCCGACATCAAGATCGCCCGGCGGGCGATATTCGAAGGCCGGTTGCAGCCGCGCAGCGTGTCGGTCGCCGGGGTGTTCCTGCGGTTGCGGCGCGGCGCCGACGGGGCGCTCGACCTGGCCTTTGGCGACGGTCTGGGCGAGGCCGGGATCGGGCTCAACGGGTTGATCGAGAAGATCGACGACTTTGTCTATCAGCCGCAGTTCGCCGCCCTGCGGGAGATCGAGATCAACGCCGTCACCCTGCAATTTCAGGACGCCCGCGCGCGCCGCAGCTGGACGGTGGACGGCGGCCGGCTGGCGCTGTCGCGCGAAAGCGAGATCTTGCAGATGCGGGGCGATTTCGCGCTGCTCAGCGGCCGCTCCTACGCCGCCACGCTCGAGGTATTCGGCGAAAGCGCGATCGGTTCCAACGCGGTCAGCCTCGGGGTCAGCGTCACCGATGTGGCCTCGGGCGACATTGCCAGCCAGAGCGCGGCGCTGGCCTGGCTCGGCGTGCTTCGGGCGCCGATCTCGGGGTCGCTGCGGACCTCGTTTCACGAAGACGGCCGGCTTGGCCCGCTCAGCGCGACGCTCAGCATCGGCGAAGGCGTGGTCCAGCCCAGCGATGCCACCCGGCCGATCCCCTTTACCTCGGCCCGGTCCTATTTCACCTATGATCCCGCCGAAGAGACCCTGCGCTTTAACGAGATCGCGGTGGTCAGCGACTGGATCAACGCCACCGGCGACGGCAGCGCGGTGCTCGAGGGGACCGCCAGCGGCCTGCCGTCTTCCTTGCAGGGGCAGGTCAGCCTCGCCGGGATCAGCGCCAATCCGGTGGGCCTGTACGATGCGCCGCAGACGCTGACCTCGGCGGCACTCGATTTCCATCTGGCGCTCGATCCCTTCGTGTTGCGCATCGGCCGGCTGGCTCTGTCCGACACCGGCCAGACCCTGCGCGCGCGGGGCCGGGTCGAGGCGGCGCCGGAGGGCTGGGACATCTCGGTCATGGGCCAGCTCGACGAAATCGCGCCGGACCGGCTGTTGGGGCTCTGGCCCGCCGGTTTCAAGCCCAAGACCCGCGACTGGGTTGCCACCAATGTGCTGGACGGCCGGTTGCGCAACATGGCGGTGCGGCTGCGCGCCTATCCCGACGGCGCGGCGCCCGATCTCTTTGTCAGCGCCGAGGTCGCCGAGGCGCGGGTGCGCTTCATGAAGACCCTGCCGCCGGTCACCGATGCATCGGGTCTGTTGCAGTTCGAAAACAACCGGCTGGCGGTCAGCGTCGACAGCGGCAGCCTGACCGCGAAGGAGGGCGGGGCGCTGGATGTGGCCGGGACGGTCTTTACCATTCCCGATGTCCGGGTGCGGCGCGGCCCGGCGCAGGTGCAGCTCAAGGCCGCCGGGCCGGTGCATGCGGCGCTCTGGGTGCTGAACCAGGAACCGATGCGCGCGCTGGACAAGGCCGGCCGGCCGGTCGATCTCGCCCACGGCCGGGTGCAGGCGTCGGGGCAGATCGAATTCCCGCTGAAGAAAAAGCCCGCGCCGGGCGAGGTGAGCTTTGCGGTCGCGGGACGGGGGTTCGGCGTTTCGAGCCGGCAGATCGTGCCCGGAAAGCCGCTTGCCGCCAAGGCGCTGAGCTTTACCGCCAGCAACCGGCACCTGCGGATCGAAGGCGCCGGCACCCTGGCCGGCGTGCCGTTTGACGGCAGCTGGGAAACCGGGTTGGGGCCGGGGGCGGCGGAAGCGGGATCGCAGGTGGTGGCGGATGTGACCCTGTCGCAAGAGACGCTCGACACGTTCAATATCACCCTGCCACCCGGCTCGGTCTCGGGACAGGGCCAGGGGCGGCTGGAACTGGCGCTGGCCAAGGGCAGGCCGCCGGAATTTTCCCTGACCTCCGATCTTGCCGGGCTGGGGCTGCGGCTCGATGCCATCGGCTGGTCGATGGGACAGGCGCGCACCGGCACGCTGGCCATCGACGGTGTGCTTGGAAAACCGGTGCGGGTCGATTCGCTGGCACTGAGCGGCCCCGGGCTCGACCTCGAGGGCCGGCTGACCCTACGCGAGAGCGGCGGGTTGCAGTCGCTGGCGATCACCCGGCTGCGCGCCGGCAGCTGGCTTGACGCGCCGGTGACGCTGACCGGGCGGGGGCGCGGCAGCGCCCCGGCGGTGCAGGTTTCGGGCGGCCGGATCGACATGCGCAACGCGCCCTTCACCTCGACCAGCGGCAGCGGTGGCGGCACATCCGCGCGCGGCGGCGCGGCACCGGGGCCGCTCACCCTGGCGCCCGACCGGCTGCAATTGACCGATGGCATCGTGCTCACCGATTTTCGCGGCGATTTCGCGTTGAGCGGCGGGATGAAGGGCAATTTCACCGCGCGGCTCAATGGCGGTGTGCCGGTACGCGGCAGCGTCAGCCCGACCGGCAAGGGCAGCCGTTTCGTGATCAAATCGGAGGATGCCGGTGCGGTGCTGCGCGATGCCGGACTGCTCAAGAACATGCATGGCGGCACCTTCCACCTCAAGCTGTTGCCCACCGGCGCCGCCGGCACTTTCGACGGCGAGCTCGACATTCGCGACACCCGCATCCGCAATGCCCCGGTGATGGCCGATCTGCTGAACGCGATCTCGGTGATCGGCCTGCTCGAGCAATTGGGCGGCCAGGGGATTTCCTTTCCCGAGGTCGAGGCGCGATTCCGGCTGACGCCGAAACAGGTGATCCTAACCCGGTCGAGCGCGGTCGGCCCGTCGATGGGGATCAGCCTGGACGGCTATTACGATCTGGCGAGCCAGACGATGGACATGCAGGGGGTGTTGTCGCCGATCTATGTGGTCAATTTCGTCGGTCAGCTGTTTTCGCGCAAGGGCGAGGGGCTGTTCGGCTTCAACTTCAACCTGCGCGGCAAGGCCAGCGCGCCGAAGATCTCGGTCAACCCGCTGTCGGCGCTGACACCCGGCATGTTCCGCGAGATCTTCCGCCGGCCACCGCCGAAGGTGCCGGGGTAGCGCGCGGGCCTTCCCGCCAGATCGGCGGCGCGGAAACAAAAACGCCCCCGCAGAACTCTGCGAGGGCGCCGGACGGGCCTTTACCGCCCGCTCATTCCCATTCGATCGTTCCCGGCGGTTTCGACGTCACATCATAGGTCACCCGGTTGATTCCCTTGACCTCGTTGATGATCCGGGTCGCGGTTTCGCCCAGGAAATCATGGCTGAACGGATAGTAATCCGCCGTCATCCCGTCGACCGAGGTCACGGCGCGCAGCGCACAGGCGAAATCATAGGTGCGGCCGTCGCCCATCACGCCCACGGTGCGCACCGGCAGGATCGCGACAAAGGCCTGCCAGATCTCGTCATAAAGCCCGTGCTTGCGGATCTGGTCGATATAGACGGCATCGGCCTTGCGCAGGATCTCGAGCTTTTCGCGGGTGATCTCGCCGGGGCAACGGATGGCGAGGCCCGGGCCGGGGAAGGGATGGCGGCCGATAAAGGAGGCCGGCAGACCCAGCTCGTGGCCCAGCGCGCGCACCTCGTCCTTGAAGAGTTCGCGCAGCGGCTCGACCAGCTTCAGCCCCATTTTCTCGGGCAACCCGCCGACGTTGTGGTGCGACTTGATCGTCACCGAGGGGCCGCCGGAAAACGACACCGATTCGATCACGTCGGGATAGAGCGTGCCCTGCGCCAGGAACTCGGCGCCCTCGATCTCGCCGGCGTATTTCTGGAACACGTCGATGAACAGCTTGCCGATGATCTTGCGCTTGGTCTCGGGGTCGCTCTGGCCCTCCAGCTCGCCCAGGAACAGCTCGGATTCATCGGCGTGGATCAGCGGAATGTTGTAGTTGTCGCGGAACATCGTCACGACTTCCTCGGCCTCGTTCTGCCGCAGCAGGCCGTGATCGACAAAGACGCAGGTGAGCTGATCGCCGATCGCCTCGTGGATCAGCACCGCCGCGACCGAGCTGTCGACGCCGCCGGACAACCCGCAGATCACCTGTTTGTCGCCGACCTGTTCGCGAATCTTGCGGATCGCCTCCTCGCGATAGGCGTCCATGGTCCAGTCGCCCTCGAAGCCGGCATCGCGCACGAAATTCTCGTAGAGCGTCTTGCCGTTGGGGGTATGGTGCACCTCGGGGTGGAACTGCACGGCATAGAACCGCCGCTCGAGATCGGCGGTGATGGCAAAGGGCGCGCCGGGCGAAGTGCCGTAGACGGCGAAACCGGGTGCGATTTTAGAGACATGGTCGCCGTGGCTCATCCAGACCTGCTCGCGGCCCGAGCCATCCATGAACCAGCCGGTGAGCAGATCGGGGCGGGTCTCTGCCGGGGTCACCCAGGCGCGGCCGAACTCGGCCGTGGCATGTTCGCCGGCTTCGACCTTGCCGCCCAGATCCTGCATCATGACCTGCTGGCCGTAACAGATGCCCAGGATCGGCACGCCCAGCCCATAGACCGATTTTGGCGGCCGGGGCGAGCCGTCGCGCATCACCGAATCCGGCCCGCCGGAAAAGATCACGGCCTTGGGCGCGAATTCGGCCAGAAAGGCGTCGGTCACGTTCTGGTAGGGGTGGATTTCGCAATAGACGTTGAGCTCGCGCAGGCGGCGCGCAATGAGCTGCGTTACCTGGCTGCCGAAGTCGATGATCAGAAGGCGGTCATGGGTGTCCTGGGTCATGACAGGGCTTTAGGCGCGCGCGGGGGAGAGGGCAAGAGTGTCAATGCGTTTTGCCGGGGGATCCTCCGCCGGGTATCCGCCCCGCGCGCCCCGGACTAGATCCGGGGGCTCCCGGTGAGCGGCCGCGCTGGACCCAAAGGTTATCCCGGGACGCGAGGTCCCGGAGCGGGGTCCGGGACGGTCATCCCATGCTGTCGGATCGGGGCCGGCCGCTCCGGCGGTGTTTCGCGGCGTCTTTCTGATAGGACCAATAGGCGATGCCGGTCCAGACCGTGACATAGAGGAACCCGCCGAGAAACAGCAGCTCGCCCGGGATCGGCCCGACATTGGCACGGTCGACCGCCTGGGCCCAGCTTTGCACCGGGGTCGGATGCACCGCGATCTTGCCGGCAAAGGCCAGGGTCTGGATCAGCAGGATCCACAGGTAATTGCTGCGGATGCGTCGCCCGACCGAGATGAAGAAGCCGACATGATAGCGCGGACGCAGGTAGTCCTCGGCCAGGGTCTGTTGCCATTGATCCTCGAGATGCAGATCGCCGTCATGCAGCATCGGCGCATAGAAATGGGTCTCGAGCCAGCGGCAGCGCGCCCGCCAGACGTTGAAATAGCGATAGCGCCGCGCCTCGAGCATCAGGAACAGCAGGATCAGCACGCCGACCAGCACCAGCGGCAAGGGCGAGGCCTCGGGCGAGGAGAAGGAAATCGACAATGCCACCCCCAGCGTTACCACCGACCAGTTGGTCGTGGTGTCGAGCCGCGTGCGCCAGATCGTGCTGCGATAGACCTCGCCACGGTAGAGGTGCGCCACCGCCGTGATTTCCGGCGATGTCAGTGTCTTGCGTTCGTCGCGCTCCGTGCGGGCTTCGGTCTGGGTCGTCATTGCGCCACCGTTTCTGCCCGCTCCCCGCCTCCATCATGCACATCCCCGCGCCCCGGGTCAAAGGATCCGATTGGCCGTTGACCTTTGGGCGCGCTTCGTGCCTGCCTGCGGCAAACGGAGGATCACGATGGAACGGATATTGACGGAATTCGGCATGGGCACCTCGCTGCGGCGTGGCGATTACACCCAGGCGGCGAAACGCGCCGTGGAGAACGCGTTGTGGCACAATTCGATCAATGCCGCCGAGCTTTTCGGTTTTGACAAGAGCGACATGGCGATATCGGTGCGGATCGCCGTGCAGCAGCCCGACAAGGTCGATCGCGCGGCGGTGGCGGCGGTCTTTCCCTATGGCGCGCCGGAACTCGATGTGGTGGCCGGCGGTCTCGACATTCCGCGCCCCGAAGGGACGGGCAATCCGACGGTGATCGCCCATGCCGCGCTGACGGTCTCCTTCGACATGGAGCGGGCGGCATGAGGCGGCTGATCATCGAGATGGGGCAGGGCGTCGACCTGCACGGCGCGGATTACACCAAGGCCGCCGGCCGGGCGATCGACGATGCGCTGCGCCATTCCAGCCTGCATGTGGTCAAGACGCTGAACCTGCCGCCCGAGGCGGTGCAGATCAAGGTGACGCTGGGCGTGCAACACCCCGAAGCGGTGGAGACGCAGGCCTTGGCCGGCAAGTTCCCTTTCGGCACGGTGGCGATCACGGCGGAAAAGGGCGGCATGGACGTGCCCCATCTAGCGGGCGACACTCAGGTGGTGGCCAGCGCGGCGATCGAGGTCTTTCTGCCGGAACAGACCGGCTGGCGGCTGCGCTCGACAGCCGATTGATCGCCCCGGCATGTCGTTTTCCCGCCTCAAAGGGCGGATTTCCCACACGCGTCGTTCTGACCCTGCTGTAAATCCGGGGTAATTACCGGCAGCGCCCGGGCAAGATCGAAAGGGTGAGCACATGTCAGACGCAGCAACTCGCAGGCGGGCACGGGGCGGCGGCGGCGCCGCGCGGCGCGCGGCACGCTCCGCCGTGAGCTTTGACACGGCAAAATATATCGAGCGCAACATCCCGAATTTCGAGGTGCTGACCGAAGAGGTGCTCGAGATCATCGAGACCAATGCCGAGACCTTGCTGGAAGAGATCGGCGTCAATTTCGTCAACAACCCCGCCGCCTGCGCGCGCTGGAAAGAGGCCGGCGCCGATGTCCAGGGGGAACGGGTGCATATTCCGCGTGGCCTGGCCCGCAAGCTCTGCGCCACGGCGCCATCCTCCTTTACGCAACACGCCCGCAACCCCGAGCGCAATGTGGTGATCGGCGGCAAGGGCCTTGTCTGCGCGCCGGTCTATGGCCCGCCCTTCGTGCGCGACATGGCCGGTGGCCGCCGCTATGCGACGATGGAGGATTTCCGCAAGTTCGTGAAGTTGGGCTACATGTCGAAGTGGCTGCACCATTCCGGCGGCACCGTCTGCGAGCCCACCGACGTGGCGGTGAACAAGCGCCATCTCGACATGCTGCACGCCCATATGACGCTTTCGGACAAGCCGTTCATGGGCTCGGTGACCGAACCCAGCCGGGCGCAGGATTCGGTCGAGATGTGCGAGATCCTCTTTGGCCGCGACTTCGTACAGCAGAACACGGTGATGACCTCGCTGATCAACGTCAACTCGCCGATGACCTTCGACGACGTGATGATGGGCGCGCTCGAGGTCTACGCAAGGAACAACCAGGCCTGCATCGTCTCGCCCTTCATCGTCGGCGGGGCGATGGCGCCGGTGTCCGTCGTGGGCACGCTGACCCAGGTGCTGGCCGAGGTGCTGGCCGGCATCGCCTATTCCCAGCTGATCCGCCCCGGCGCGCCGGTGATCTTCGGCACCTTCGTGACCTCGATCGACATGGGCTCCGGTGCGCCCACCTTCGGCACCCCCGAAGCCAGCCAGATCCTCTATGGCGCCGGTCAGCTGGCGCGGCGCATGGGGCTGCCCTATCGCTCCGGCGGTGGGCTCTGCGGGTCGAAACTGCCCGATGCCCAGGCCGCCTACGAAACGACCCATACGCTCAACGCGGCGCTGCTGGGCGGGGTCAATTTCATGCTGCATGCCTGCGGCTGGCTCGAAGGCGGGCTGGTGTCGAGCTTCGAGAAATTCGTGATGGACGCCGACCAGCTCGGCACCTTGCACAAGATGGCCGCCGGCGTGGTGGCGGATGAAAACGCCCAGGCGATGGACGCGATCCGCGAGGTCGGCCCCGGCGGCCACTACCTCGGCTGCGCCCATACCCAGGCCAATTTCCAGGATGCCTTCTGGAAAACCCAGCTGTTCGACTACAAGCCGTTCGAGACCTGGGACGAAGAGGGCGCCCGCGACACCATGACCCTGGCCGCCGAGCGGGTGGAGCGGATGCTGCGCGACTACCAGCAGCCGGCAATCGATCCGGGCGCCAACGAGGCGCTGGCCGGCTATGTCGCCAACAAGAAGGCCTCGATGCCCGACAGCTTTACCTGAACGGTCTCATTGCGCGGGGCGCAGCAGCTGCGCCTCGCCCATCATCGCCACCAGCACCTCGACATGGCGGGCGACGCTGTAGCTTGCGCATTTCCGAAGTCGGGCATCATTGAGATCGGTCTCGATCTCGATCAGCCGGATCAGCGCCGGCCCGCAGCGCTGCGGCGCCTCGCCTCCGAGCGTGCGGCGCAGGTGCACGTCACGACGATACTCGGCCAGCCCGGCACGCGCCGCCCGGATCAGAAGCCGGGGACGGCGCAGCCGGCGCAGGATGGTCAGGGCGTCTTGCATGGCGGTTCCTCTCGTTAAGCAGGATTTCGCCAAAGGTCTCACACTTTTCACGGGTGTTGCGTGCGGCCGCCCGGCAGAGTGCGCCGCTGTCAGAATTGTTTATCCTTTGGAAACAATGATGTTCACCATGCGGCAACAATTAACCAACGAGTAACCTTGTCGCCTTTAGGTTGTGGATATCTTGATAAATCGTGGGATATGAGCCGTGTGCAAGACTGAGTTCGGACCGTCGAAGGTGATCGACTGGCCTGCCGCGGGGAATTGGCCCGGCTGGGTGCCAGAGGCGGCGGCTCATTACATCCGTCACGTCGAGCATGGCCTCTCGCTGCGGCAGCTGGCGCGGCTTTCGGGATGCCATCCCTCTACTGTTTTGCGGCAGGTGCGGCGGCTTGAAAACCGGCGCGACGATCCGCTGGTCGATGCCGCATTGCGACAGCTCGGGAAATCCACCACCGACAAGGCGCCCTTTGCGAAAGGCGAACCCATGGCGGCCCACTCCCGGCGCGACTGCACCCAGACCGACGACGAAACCCTTGACCGAGAGGCCCGGCGCATCCTGCGGCGGCTGACCGAAAGCGGCGCCGTACTGGCGGTGGTGCCCGACATGGAAAAGGCGGTTGTGGTGCGCGACACCGCCTCCGGCACCACCCAGCGCACCGCGGTGGTCGACACCCAGATTGCCGAGGCGCTGGCGCTGAAGGAATGGATCGCCTGCAAGGTGCCGGGGCGGATCGCGCGCTATCACATCACCCCGTCCGGTCGCGCCGCGCTGAGCCGGCTTCTGGCGCAGGACGAAAGCGGAGCGCAGGCCGGCGCCTGCGGCATGGCCGAGGCCCAGGCGCCGTTTTCCGCCGCGCCGTCGGCGGTGGCGCCGCCGTTGCCGCGCAAGCGCATCCGCTACAGCGCCAATGAGACGCCGCTCACCTTGCTGGCGCGGCGCAGGGACAAGGACGGCGCGCGATTTCTGACCGATGATCTGGTCTCGGCCGGCGAACGGCTGCGCGAGGATTTCGAGATTGCCCAGATGGCCGCCCGCACCACCCAGAACTGGGACAGCTTTCTGACCGGCGGCACCCAGGGCAGCGGCCCGGGCGAGGGCCCCCTGGCCAGCACCGAGGCCCGCCGCCGGGTTGCCCGGGCGCTCGGCGACCTCGGCCCCGGCCTTGGCGATGTGGCGCTGCGCTGCTGCTGCTATCTCGAAGGCCTCGAAGTGACCGAAAAGCGCATGGGCTGGTCGGCGCGCTCGGGCAAGATCGTGCTGCGCATCGCCCTGCAACGGCTGCGCCGGTTCTACGACGAGGTGCAGGGCGGTGACACGCTGATCGGCTGACGCTCAGGCCAGCAGCCCGTCGAATTCCTTGGCGCAGGCGATGTCGATCTCGGTCAGCCCGCCGGCCTCGTGGGTGGTGTAACTCAGCGCGCAATAACCCCAGCCGAAGGCCACGTCGGGGTGATGGCCGTGTCGGTCGGCCATCCAGGCGGCGAGATTGGCGTGATAGACCGCCTTGGCAAATCCCTTCACCGCAATCCGCCGGGTGATCGTGCTGCCATCCTCGGACAGCTGCCAATCGGCATGCAGCGTCTTGAGCTGCGCCTGGGCGTCGTGTCGTGACATGGTCGGCGTGTCCGGTGAACAGCCGCCACCGATGTTACAGGTTGTCATGGTCTGCGCTCCTCAGGCTGCGTCATCTTTGGGCGGATAGGCCGGCGCATGCAGGCCCAGCGCCTGCGCCGCATGCACATCCGCCAGCAGGTCGCGCTCGGCGGCGGCAAACAGATCGTCGAGATCCTCGATCACGAAATAGATCGGCTGATGAATGTCGATCCGGTAGGGCGTGCGCAGGATGTCGATAATGTTGAACGGCCGCCGCTCCGGGCCCTTGTCCTGCACGCTCCAGGGAAGTTCGGTCACCGACGAGGCCAGCCCCGATCCCAGCGCCTTGTAACCGCCATCCTCGACCACCAGGCCGAATTCGATCGAGAACCAGTACAGCCGGATCAGCCAGGCATACTCCTTGGGACCGGCCCGCAGCCCGGCCTGGCCGATCGCCTGGCTGAACCCGGCAAAGCGCGGATCGGTCAGCAGCGGGGTATGGCCGAAGAGCTCATGAAAGATGTCGGGCTCCTCGATATAGTCGAAATGCTCGCGTCGGCGGATAAAGGACGCCGCCGGAAACGCCCGCTCGGCCAGCATCGAGAAGAATTTGCCAAACGGAATGAGCGCCGGCACCGGCTGCACCTGCCAGCCGGTCAGCGCCCGCAGCGTCTCCGAGACATCGGGGCATTGCGGCACCCGGGTCTCCGGCAGGCCGACCCGCGCCAGACCGTCGAGGTAGGCCCGCGCCGAATGCGCCTGCACATTGGGCAATTGCCGGGCATAGAGGTCGCGCCAGACGGCGTCTTCCTCGGCGTCATAGGCGATATGGCCCTGGGCGTCGGGGATCTTGGCGGCATAACTGGTGGATTTCGGCATGATGGCTCCTCCTTGCCGGGTATTTTCCATCCGATTGCCGGGAAAAACTTGCCCATCTTGTCGTCTCTGCGCAGAATGACGGAAATATTTGCCTGAAACTCGCGGAAATTTGCCTGAAACTCGCGGAAAGAGAGGCAAGATGACCCTCGCGCTCGACGGCACCGACCGTCGAATCCTCCACCTGCTGCAAACCGACGGCAAGGCCAGCATCCAGGAGATCGCGGGGCAGGTGGCGCTTTCCACCTCGCCCTGCTGGCGGCGCATCAAGCGGATGGAAGAGGCCGGGCTGATCACCGGCTATACCGCGCGGCTCAATCCCAAGCTTCTGGGGCTTCATGCCCTGGCCTATGTCTTTGTCACCCTGATGGATCACCGCGAAGACACCATCGCCGCCTTCAACCGTCTGGTGCAGACCGAAGACCGGATCACCGAATGCGCCAGCGTCACCGGCGAGAGCGATTATATCCTGAAGATCGCCGCCAAGGATCCCGAGGATCTCGAGCATTTCCTGATGCGCGGCATCCTGGCCTCCGGCCTCGTCCGCGCCAGCCACACCAATTTCGTCCTGCGCCGCACCAAACCCACCAGCCCCTGGCCGATCCTGTAGGCCCATCTTCCAAATACAAAAAAGGACCGAGGCACCCCCCAGTCCTTCTTCTCTTCTCAAATACCGCCGGGGGAGTCCTCGCTTGCGAGGACGGGGGCAGAGCCCCCGAAACCCGGATTATTCCGCCGCGACGCCCTTGGCGTCTTCGGCCAGGTACTCCAGAACGGTCTCGGGCGACGAGACGCCATAGGGGTCTTCGCCGTGGTTGTCGGCCAGGCCGGGTTCTTCGAACCAGGCTTCGATTACGCCATCCTTGACGATGGCCGCATAGCGCCAGGAGCGCATGCCGAAGCCGAGGTTGTCCTTGGCCACCAGCATACCGATCTTGCGGCTGAATTCACCCGAGCCGTCGGGGATCACGGTGACGGTCTCGAGCTTCTGGTCCTGCGCCCATTTGTTCATCACGAAGCTGTCGTTGACCGACATGCAGTAGATCGCGTCGATGCCATGGTTGGCAAAGGTCTCGGCGTTCTTCTCGAACCCGGGCAGCTGGTAGGTCGAGCAGGTGGGGGTGAAGGCACCGGGCAGGGAGAACAGGATCACCCGCTTGCCGGCAAAATAATCCGCCGTGGTCTTGTCTTCCCAGCGGAAGGGGTTGGGCCCTTCGAGGCTGTCGTCGCGCACGCGGGTGTGAAAGGTCACATCGGGAAGTCTGTATCCGGTTTTCATCTTGCTCTCCGTCAATCGCTGGCAATCGTCTGGGGCCGGTCGCTCCGGCCCGGCGGATATGTAATGCCGCACGCGCGAAGTAAACCCTTCGCAGGTGCAGAATCCAAGTGATGTCTAGGAGATCTGACTTGCAGTGAGCAATACTTGAGAACTGGGGATGAGCGACAGCATGGCAGCAATGTCGTACTGGCATGGCTCACTGCAAGCACTTATGCTATAGGCCACGCTATCAGCCAACGTCGCGGGGAATAAATCGTGCGAGACCTCAAGATCCCTGAGCAACGCCATCCGGAAAAAGCCCATCGCCCGGACAATGCGCAGCCAAAGAAGCCGAGCTGGATTCGCGTCAAGGCGCCCGGCGGCGAAGGGTACAACGAAACCCGCAAGATCATGCGCGAGAACAACCTCGTGACGGTCTGCGAAGAGGCCGGCTGCCCCAATGCCGGCGAATGCTGGTCGCAGGGCCATGCCACCATGATGATCATGGGCGACATCTGCACCCGCGGCTGCACCTTCTGCAACATCGCCACCGGCCGCCCGGAAAACCTCGATGTTTTCGAGCCGGGCCGGGTGGCGCATGCGGTCGACAAGCTGGGGCTCAACCATGTGGTGATCACCTCGGTCGACCGCGACGACCTGGCCGATGGCGGCGCCGATCACTTTGCCCAGACCATCCGCGCGGTGCGCCATCGCTCGCCCGGCACGACGATCGAGATCCTGACGCCGGACTTCCTGAAATGCGCCCCCGAGGTGCTCGAAGTGGTGGTCGCCGCCAAGCCGGATGTCTTCAACCACAACCTCGAGACGGTGCCCGGTCTCTATCCCGAGGTGCGGCCCGGCGCGCGCTATTTCCACAGCCTGCGCCTGTTGCAGCGGGTCAAGGAACTCGACCCCTCGATCTTTACCAAATCCGGCATCATGGTGGGCCTCGGCGAGGACCGCCAGGCGGTGACCCAGGTGATGGACGACATGCGCGCCGCGGATGTGGATTTCCTGACCATCGGGCAATATTTGCAGCCGACGCCGAAACACCACGGGGTCGAGCGGTTCGTGCATCCCGATGAATTCGCGGCCTACGAGAAATCGGCCTATGGCAAGGGCTTCCTGATGGTCTCGGCCACGCCGCTGACCCGGTCGTCTTATCACGCCGGCGACGATTTCGCCCGGCTCAAGGCCAATCGCGACGCGCGGCTCGCCAAGGTGTGACCGTCGGTCGCGCGGCGCGGCCCGAAGGCGGTCCGCGTCGTGGCCGGGTGTTATGACCTGCGGCGCGGATGAAATCCCGTTGGACGGGGTTGCCATCCAGCCCGCCTCACGCCACCCACACTCAATCCCCCGCGCTCATCCCGACACCAACCGGCGCACCATCGCCCGGCCGACCGGCGGCACCGCGGCGCCGAGTTTCATCGCCCGGATCGCCAGTCCGCGGCGCGTGGCGCTTGTGGTGTTCAGCATCTTGCGCCCGCGTTCCGACAGGCGCAGCACCCGCGCGCCCTCGGGGTGGCGGGTCTCGGTATAGCCGTCGGTGGAGCCGTCGATGATCCGCTGCGCCAGGTCGGCGGCATCGGCAATGCCGAGATTCATGCCGCGCCCGCCCACCGGCGAATGGCAATGTGCCGCATCCCCGGCAAGGAACACCCGGCCTTCCTGATAGCGCTTCACCTGCCGCACCGAGACGGTGAAATTGCCGCGCCGCCGTACCCGGCGGATGTCCATCGGCACCGGCAAGGCCGCCAGCGCATCTTCGCGCGACGAGATCACCCGAAAGCGGGATTCTTCCAGCGGCACCACCACCAGCACGTCGCCCTGATCGAGCAGGAAGCCCTGGAACCGCGTCGGATCGGGCCAGCCTTCGGCATCCACATCGGCGATCGACCACGTGCCGGGCAGATCGCGGCCGCGGAATTCCAGCCCCATGGCCGCTCTGACGGCGCTGTGCACGCCATCGGCGCCGATCAGGTAGTCAGCCTCGAGATGGCCATCGCCGGTTTCGACGTTGACGCCCTTGGCGTCCTGGGAAAACCCTCGGAATTCAACGCCGTAGCGCACGATCTCTCCGTAATGGGTGAGCGCGGTCTCGAGATGCGCCTCGGTCCGGTCCTGCGCCAGCCCCCAGAGCCGGCTGGCAGCGTCGAAGCCCAGCGGCAGCCGCGCCACCTCTTCGGCACGCAAATGAAAGGTGATGCCGGAAAAACCCACAGCTTCGCGCAGGAGGGCATCGGCCACACCCGAGGGTCGGAGGATCTCGAGCGAGCGGGGCTGAAGCCCCACCGCGCGCGACAGATAGGACGGGCCGGAGCGCTTTTCCAGCGTCGTGACGCGCGCGCCAAGACGGGCCAGCTCGACAGCGGCCGTCAGCCCGGTTGGCCCGGCGCCGGCAATCACCACATGCATCATATCCCCCCAGATATGGTCCGGAGACAGCCTACACCGATTCTGATCTAATAGCCTGTGCTTGCCGCCACGGGCACGGGCAATGCCTTGACATATGCGGCAATTGCGGCACGGTCCTCCGCCGGCAGTCTTGAGGTATTCTCGACCACCGCCGCCATATGACCCCCGGCGCTGTCGAACTCGGGCGTAAAGCCGCTCTCGAGGTAATAGGCGATGTCGGTGGCCGACCAGGAGAGCTTGTCCGGTGTCAGCGCCGGGATCGTCCCCTTGCCCGAAGGGTCGGGCGCCCCGGCCATCCAGCGGCTGCGGTCGAGCCCGCCAAGCGCGTTGCGCGGCGTGTGGCATTCGGCGCAATGACCCAGCGCTTCCACCAGGTAGCGGCCGCGGGTCAGCTCGGCCCCCAGATCGTTGCCGTCCATCACCCAGTCATCCTTGAGAAACAGGAATTTCCAGCCGCCGAGGCTGCGGCGGATGTTGAAGGGAAAGCCCACCTCATGCGGCTGCGACGGCGCGGAACTGGCCGGCAGGGTCTGAAGATAGGCGTAGAGATCGACAATGTCGCGGTCGCCCATATGGGTGTACGAGGTATAGGGAAAGGCCGGAAAATAATGCACGCCCTCGGGCGATACCCCGTGCAGCAGCGCATTGGCGAGGTCCTGAAGCGACCACTCGCCGATGCCATGGTCGGGATCGGGCGAAATATTGGGCGCGGTGAAGGCGCCGAAGGGCGAAGGAAAGCTCTGCCCGCCGGCCAGAACCAGCTTGTCGTCGCCTTCGGCCCCGGGCGCGGCATGACAGGTGCCGCAGCCGGCGGCGCGAAACACCGTCTCGCCGCGCGCCACTTCGCCGCCCTCGGGGCTGGCAAAGGCGTCCTCGGCCACGGTTTTCGGTGCGGTCATCACCCAAGCAATCCCGGCCGCGACAATCGCGGCCGGAACAATCAGCCTCAGAACCTTAACCATTCAGCACCGTCACTGCGGGATGCGATAGGTTTCATGGCAGGATTTGCAGGCGCCGCCCAACGCCCCCATCACCGGGCCAAGCGCGTCCTTGCCGGTGCCGGCCTCGGCCACGGCCTTGTCGGCGGCGGTGCCCAGCGCGGCCCATTTCTCGCTGAAACCGGCGATGTCCTGGCTGATCGATGCCTTGGCTGTCGAACCTTCGTTCATCTCGCCGTCGGAGCCTTCGGGAAAGAGCGCTGGAACGTGGATATTCGACGCGGCCTGGATCGACTCGGCGGCGGTGGTGGCGGCCTCGGCGTCATATTCGGCCTCGCCCTTGGCCATCGCGCCCAGCGTGCCAAGGTTGAGCGCGATCACCCACATCGTGCCCTGACGGGCCTTGATCTGGTTCTTGTATTCCTGCGCGACAACAGTGCCGCCGGACAGAATTGCCGTGGCGGCCAGAACAGTTACAATCTTTTTCATCAGTACCTTCCCGAAGTTGGTGCCTAAAACAGAGCTTAGTATGCACTGCAAGGATCACAAACATATTCCGAAACCCTGCGAAACAGGTGCGCATTCATGCACAACGACAATTGGGATGACCTGAAATTCGTGTTGTCGGTGGCCGAAACCGGCTCGGTCAGCGGCGCGGCACGGCGGCTCGGGGTCAACCATGCAACGGTTTTGCGCCGAATCTCGGCTTTCGAAGACGCGCATGGCGCCGAGGTTTTCGAACGCTCGCAGCAAGGCTATCGGCTCCGGACGGATCGCGCAGACGTGATCGAAGCGGCGCGAGAAGCGGCGCTTGCGCTGGGCCGGGTCAGCGATCTGCTGCGTGCCGGCGGCGCGGCGGCGGGCGACCTGCTGCGGCTGACCTCGACGGATACCTTCTGCACCGGCGTGCTGGCGGCCGGGCTGGGCCGGATCTCCGACGTCATGGCGCCGCACCGGGTCTGCCTGATGTCAAACAATGCGCATCTCGACATGGGCCGGCTTCAGGCGGATCTGGCGGTGCGGCCCTCGCTGACGCGGCCGTCCGACATGTCTGGTGCGGCGGCGGCGGAACTGGGGTTCGGCGCCTATGCCCGCGACCCGGACGACCGCCGCTGGCTGGGCCTCGCGGGGCCGCTGGCGCGGGCCGCCCCGGCGCAGTGGATGGCCGAACATGTGGCGCCCGACCGGATCGCTGCCTGCGCCGACAGTTTTCTGGCCTTGCGCGCAATGGCGGTCCGGGGGCAGGGGATCGCCATCCTGCCGCATGTTCTGGCGGTGGAATGCCCCGAGTTGCGGCCGGTGCACTGCGGCCTGCCGCGCATGCGGATCCCGATCTGGGTGCTCTGCCACCGCGATCTGGCGGGCTCACCGCGCATGGCGCGGTTCATGGCGGTGGTGCGCGAGGTGCTGGCGGATCAGGCCGAGGCGCTGGCCGGCCCCTGACCTCACGGCAGCGCGCCGCCGCCCCAGCGCAGCCGCTCGGCGGTCAGCGCCTCCGGCCAGCCAACCCAGCGTTCGACGGCGTAGATCGCAAGGCAGACCGCAATCACCGCCAGCACCAGCATCACCCGTCTGGCCGATGGCGGGCGCCGGGCCCAGAGCGACATGCGATACAGCCAGTGCATCGGCGCTACTCGGTAAAGCGGACCTTGCCGATATACGGCAGGTTGCGGTCGCGTTGCGCAAAGTCGATGCCGTAGCCGACAACAAATTCATCGGGGATTTCGAAGCCGATCCAGTCGGCGCGGAAATCCACCTCGCGCCGGGTCGGCTTGTCGAGCAGGGCGATCGACCGCAGCCGCGCCGGGTGGCGCGAGGTCAGTAGGGAGATCACATGGCTGAGCGTGTGGCCGGTGTCGACGATATCCTCGACCACCAGCACATCCCGCCCCTCGATGGCGCCACGCAGGTCTTTGAGAATCCGCACTTCGCGGCTCGATTCCATCGCGTCGCCATAAGACGAGGCCTCGATGAAATCGACCTCGACTGGCATGTGCAGCTCGCGCACCAGATCGGCGATGAACACAAAGGAGCCGCGCAGCAGGCCCACAACCACAAGCTTTTCCGTGTCCGAGAACTCGCCCCGGATGTCGCGGCAGAGCTCTTCGATGCGGGCCGCGATCGTCTTGGCCGAGATCATCTGATCGATGACATAAGGACGCTCTGACATGGGCCACCCCTTGAAATCCGTTGGTCTTCGGGCGACATGGGCCCCGAACCGTCATGACAAATCCGGGGCCCGATGCCAACCCATTCCGAAACCCGTCACCTTCCGTATACCGCGCAGCAGATGTACGATCTGGTTGCCGATGTCGGCCGCTACCCGGAGTTCCTGCCCTGGTGCGCCGCCGCGCGGATCCGCCGCGAAACACCGCAGGCCGACGGCTCGGTTCTGATGGAGGCCGACCTGGTGATCTCCTTCAAGGTTTTCCGCGAACAATTCGGCAGCCGCGTCGTGCTCTGGCCCGAGGCCCGGAAGATCGACACCGAATACCTCGACGGGCCGTTCAAATACATGAAGTCCAACTGGAGCTTCGCCGACCGTGCCGATGGCGGATGCGACGTGTCCTTTTTCGTCGATTTCGAGTTCCGCAATGCCATCCTGCGAAGCATCATCGGCGTGGTCTTCAATGAGGCGATGCACCGCATCGTCCGCGCCTTCGAATCCCGCGCCGAAGAGCTTTACGGTTGAGCCCACGGCTGTCACCGGCGGCGTTTAACATGTTTTGAAAACTCCACAGACTGGCCCCGTTTCCGACGCAATCATCGGCGATTCAACGGTTTGGTAACCACTATGGAGACAAATCGCCATGCTGACATCATCCCTCGGGCTCGGGGGCGCATCTTCGATGCCCGCCGCGGAGCAGAAGACCAAGGAAAAACAAAAGGCCGAGAAGGACAAGGGCCCTTCCGAGAACAGCCAGGCCAAGAACAAACCCGCCAAGGCCGAGCCGGCCCCGGCGCAAAGCACCGACAGCGCCAATGCGGCGGCGCCGGTCGCGGAGAAACCCGCCGTTGTCGTGACCCAGAAGGTCGCGCCGGTGGCCGCCATCGAGCGCCCGACCGATATCTCGCAGGCCCGCGCCCAGGCGTTGCGGGTGCAGGCCGAAACCCAGATGAACAGCCTGGTCGACGGGCTGGGCCAGACCCCCAAGTCGGACCTTCTCGCCGCGCGGGAAACCGTCGCCGAGGACCGGCCCGGGGCGCTGAGCACAGCCCTCAAGGGCTATGCCAAGACGGCGTCGGAACCGGCCAGGGCCAGCGTGGGCTTTGACGCGGTGATCTGATCCGCGCAACCGGGCCGCCACGGCCCGCTCTCCGATCTGCCGGTGTTATCGGGCCGGCGGGTCGGCCGCCTCGACCTCGCGGATCAGCGCGTTGATCTCTTCGGCGATGATCTGCGGGTGGTCTTCCGGGGTAAAATGCTTGCCCCCTTCGATCCGGCGCAGGGGCGCCTTCAGATCGCGGGCCAGCCGTTCGCCATAATCCAGCGTCTGGAATTCGTCCTCGGCCCCCCAGGCGATCCGCGCCGGTATCCCGAGGCGCGGCAGGTCTTCGGCCACCGCCATGGTATCGGCATTGTCGAGCGACTGGGTCTGCCGTACGAAGGCTTCGGCCCCGTCATGCGCCTCGTAATAGGGCGCATGGGTTTCCAGCGCCTCTGCGCGGGCCTCCGCGGCGTCATGGCCTTTCGAGAACATCAACTTCATGAACTGACGCACCGAGCCGTCGGGCGCATGTTTGAGGATCGAGCCGGTGGCCGCCACCGCCTTGACCACAGGCACCGGCCAGGATTCGTAACAGATCGCATTGGTCAGAAAGAGCCCGCTGACCTTGTCGGGGTGCCGCGCCGCAAGGATCTGCGCCACGCCGCCGCCCAGGTCATGGCCTGCCACCACCGCGCGGGCGATGCCCTGATCCTCCATCCAGGCGGCCAGGTAGCCGGCCTGCGCCGCCACCGAGATATCGCGGTCGCGGCCCTCCGGGATCGAGCTGCCGTAGCCGACCATCTCCCAGGCCAACACCCGCCGTTTCTGGATCAGCGGCGCGACATGGCGCCAGAGGGCGGGGCAGGTGGGGATGCCGTGAACCAGGATGACGGGATCGCCGGATCCGCTCTCTTCCCAGCGCATGGGGATGTCCTGAACGCGGGCGGTGTGACTTTGCATGACGTGACCTTCCTCTGTGCATTTTGCTCAGGGGATCAACAAGATCGCCGGCGCCGGTGTTCCAAATGCGGGCCCGGCACGCAAAAAGGGCCCACGCAGGGCCCTTTTCTCGGTCTGTATGTTTCGGTCAGGCGACAGGGCGGCGCCTCAGCTCGCGTGGTCGTAGGCCCGTTCGCCATGCACCATGATGTCGAGCCCGCTGTGCTCGGTCTCTTCATCGACCCGCAGCGGCGTGATCGCCTTGACCACGAAGATCAGCACTACCGTCACCACCACGGTGAACACACCCACGATCGCCAGCGATCCGAGTTGCGCGGCAAAGCTGCCGGCGCCGAAGACCGCGATCATGATGGTGCCGAAGATGCCGCCGACCCCGTGCACCGCAAAGACGTCGAGCGTGTCGTCGATCTTGAGCGTGTTGCGGATCAGGTTCACCGCCTCCTGGCAGAGCACACCCGCCACAGCACCGATGATCAGCGCCTCGACCGGGCCGACAAAGCCCGAGGCCGGGGTGATCGAGGCGAGGCCGGCGATGGTGCCGGTGACCATGCCCACCAGCGAGGCCTTGCCGAACTTGATCTTTTCCCAGAGCGCCCAGGTCAGCGAAGCCGTCGCCGCCGAAAGGTGCGTCACCGTCAGCGCCATGGCAGCACCGCCGTCGGCCGCCAGCTGCGAGCCGCCGTTGAAGCCGAACCAGCCGACCCATAGCATAGCCGCGCCGATCATCACGAAACCGGGGTTGTGCGGCGGCGTGGTCTTGTTGCGCCGCGGCCCGAGAAACACCGCCAGCAAGAGCGCCGCGAGGCCGGCCGTTTCGTGCACCACGATGCCGCCGGCAAAATCCCGCACCCCGGTTTCGCCAAAGATGCCGCCATCCGACAGCATGCCGCCGCCCCAGATCCAATGCACCACCGGCGCATAGACCAACAGCATCCAGAGCGCCGAGAACAGCAGCACAAAGCCAAAGCCCACCCGTTCGACATAGGCACCGACGATCAGCGCCGGGGTGATGATGGCAAAGGTCATCTGGAAGGCAAAGAACAGCACCTCGGGCAGGGTGCCGGCCAGGTCATCGGCGCTCAGCCCCAGAAGCAGCACCTTGTCGAGCCCGCCCCAGAGCCCGCTGTCGCCGCCGCCGAAGGCGATGGAATAGCCCAGCGCGAACCACAGCACGCTCATCAGGCAGGCGATGGCATAGCAATGCATGAAGACGCTGAGCACATTGCGGGCGCGCACAAGCCCGCCATAAAACAGGGCAAGCCCCGGCAATGTCATGAAGAGGACCAGCGCAGTTGCAACGATGATCCAGGCGGTATCGGCTCCGTTCATGCCTGAAATTCCTTCCTGAGTGCGGTTTCCGGGGAAAAACCGCAAAGCCGCTGCAAAAAAAAGCGGCAACTGCGCTCAGGCCCGCACAAAAGCACGGCATTTACGATGTGACGAATTTTTAGGCGATGAATCCGGCGAAATGATTAATTGCTGTGCAGGGCGCGCAAAAGCAGGCCCAGCGCATGGTCACGCGCCGCCGCGCGCACCCGGTCGCGGCCCAGTGCGCCGAAATCCACCGTCTCGCAGGTGGTGCTGGCACCGGTGGCAATGGCAAAGCAGACCCGGCCTTCGGGTTTCTCGGCGTTGCCGCCGCCCGGCCCGGCAATGCCGCTGATCGACACCGCCGCATCGGCCCCTGCGCGCCGCAACGCGCCCTGAGCCATTTCGCGCGCCACCGGTTCCGAGACCGCGCCATGGGCCTCGAGGGTGGCGGCCCGCACCCCCAACAGATCCTGCTTGGTCTGGTTGGAATAGGTGACAAAGCCGCAATCGAAGATGTCCGAGGCACCGGGCGGATCGGTGATTGCCGCCGCCACCATGCCACCGGTGCAGCTCTCGGCGCAGGTCACCCGTTTGCCGGCCCGCCGCGCCGCCGCCAGAAGATCCGCCGCCAGAAGACCCGCCGCAAGACTCATGTCAGCAGCACCAGATGCGCCAGTGCCGCCAGCACGATGACCACGCCGCCGGCCGCGATGCCGGCAAAGACATCGTCCAGCATCACGCCCATTGGCCCGCCCTTGCGGTCGGCCCAGCCCACCGGGCCCGGCTTCCAGATGTCGAACAGCCGAAAGAACAGAAAGGCGGCAAGGATGCCCGGCCAGAGCCGCAGCACATCCGCCCCGGCAAAGACCGCGCCATAGGACACCGGCCAGAGCGCCAGCCATTGGCCGACGACCTCATCGACGACAATCTCCGATGGGTCATGATCGGCCTTGCCGGCGGTTTCGCGGCCGGTCGCCCAATAGCCCAGGGCAAAAATCGCCAAAGTCGCCAGCAGCAGAAGCCAGGGCCCGCCCAGCAGATGCAGCACATAGGCAAAGGGCAGGGCAGCCAGCGAGCCCCAGGTGCCCGGCGCGGGCTTAAGATAGCCGGAATAGAACCAGGTGGCGATCAACCGGCTCATGCGGGCACCAGAAGCACGCTGGCCTGTGCCGCAATGCCCTCTTCGCGGCCGGTAAAGCCGAGTTTCTCCGACGTGGTCGCCTTGACCGAAACCTGATCCATCCCGACCCCCATGATCTCTGCCAGTGCCTGGCGCATCCGCTCCGAATGCGGGCCCACCTTGGGCCGTTCACAGATAAGCGTGATATCGGCGTTGCCCAGGGTGAATCCCATGTCCTTTGCCAGATCAACCGCATGGCGCAGGAAGATATGGCTTTCGGCGCCTTTCCACTGCGGATCCGAGGGCGGAAAATGCTGGCCGATGTCGCCCCGTGCGAGGGCGCCATAAATCGCGTCGGTCAGCGCATGCATGCCGACATCGGCGTCGGAATGGCCCTTGAGCCCGCGCTCGTGCGGCAGCTTCACGCCGCAGAGCATCACGTGATCGCCCTCGCAGAACTGGTGCACGTCATAGCCTGTGCCGATACGCATCGCGGCGGCTCCTTTCAGCAGGGATTCGGCCCGCGCGAAATCGGCGGGCAGGGTGATTTTCAGGTTCTCTTCTGCGCCAGCGGTGATGGCGACGTCCAGCCCGAATGCGCGCGCCACGGCGACGTCATCGGCGGCCTCGGTGGTATGGGCGCGGTGCGCGGCAAGGATGGCGTCGAAGTGAAAGCCCTGCGGCGTCTGCGCGCGAAAAAGCCCCTCACGGTCGCGCGTGCCGGTGACGCGGGCCGTCGCGCCAGTCCAGAGGGCATCGGTCACCGGGAGCGCCGGGGCGGCGCCGGGCGCATGGGCCAGCGCGTCGATCACCGCGTCGATCACCGCGTCGGGCACGCAGGGCCGCGCCACGTCGTGGATCAACACCAGATCGGGGCGGTCCCCGGCCAGCGCCTCGAGGCCGCGGCGCACGCTTTCGGACCGCGTTTTGCCGCCGTCGATCAGCCGCACGTCGAGCGCCGCAGCCTCGGCGCGGTCTTCCGGGTGAATCACCAGCGCCCGCGTGGTAATATCGGGCCGGTCAAAGGCCGCCAGCGTCCAGTCGACAACGCGCCGGCCGGCCAGCGGGCGCCATTGTTTCGGCGCGCCGGGCCCTGCGCGGGTGCCGCGCCCGGCGGCAACAATCAAAGCTGCGATTTTCATGGCCGCCTGATACGACCTGCCGAAGCAAACGGCAATTGCCCCCGGGAAGCTGCCCGTTTTTTGGGCAGCCGTCCTTTTCGCAGTCGCAGAAAGTGCGGCAAAGATTGAAGTTGCCCCGGGCAGGGGTTAGGCCGGAGGGGAATGCACAAGGATTAAGCACGTGACCATTCAGGTGGCAGACCTATCGCTCAACCCCCCGGTTTTCCTCGCGCCTTTGGCGGGGATCACCGATTTGCCGTTTCGCAACCTCGTCCAGAGCTTTGGTGCCGGGCTGGTTGTCTCGGAAATGGTGGCCAGCCAGGAGATGGTGCAGGCCAAGCCCGGGGTGCGCGAAAAGGCCGAGCTGGGCTATGGCATCGAGGCGACCTCGGTGCAGATCGCCGGCCGCGAGGCGCATTGGATGGCCGAGGCCGCCCGACAGATCGAGGCCAATGGCGCCCGGCTGATCGACATCAACATGGGCTGTCCGGCCAAGAAGGTGACTTCGGCCAGCGGGGCCGGTGCGGCCGGTTCGGCGCTGATGAAGGATCTCGACCATGCGCTGACGCTGATCGAGGCGGTGGTGGGCGCGGTCGATCTGCCGGTGACGCTCAAGACGCGGCTGGGCTGGGACGACAATCTGCTCAACGCGCCGGAGTTGGCGCGGCGCGCCCAGGAGGCGGGGGTCAGGATGATCACCATCCACGGCCGGACCCGCTGCCAGTTCTACAAGGGCCGCGCCGACTGGGATGCAATCGCCAATGTCAGCGCCGCCGTCGATATCCCGGTGATAGCCAATGGTGACATTACTTCCAGCACGCAAGCCGCTGACGCAATGGCGAAATCCTGCGCTCAGGGGGTGATGGTCGGGCGCGGGGCTCAGGGCCGACCATGGATACTGGCGCAAATGGCGCATGATCTCTTTGGCACACCGGCCCCGGAAGTTCCGCGAGGCAAGGCGTTTTCTGACATGGTTGCAGGGCATTACGAGGCGATGCTGATGTTCTACGGCAAGGAGCTCGGGCTGCGCGTGGCGCGCAAGCACCTGGGCTGGTACATGGATGTCGCAGGGACCGAGCCGGGGCTGCGCCGCGTCCTTCTCACCAGCAAGGCGCCGGCCGAAGTGCTGACGCGCCTGCCGGAGGCGCTGGCCGGAGAGACCGAGGTGGCCGCATGACCGCGCCGGCCGCCACCACCGACAATGCCGTCTGGTCTTCGCTGCCGGTGCCGGCGATCCTGATCGACGACGGCGACCGCATCGTCGATGTGAACCCGGCCGCCGAGGGCTTTCTCAACTCCTCGGCCAAGGCGCTTCGGGGCGAGCCGGTCTGGGACCGGCTGGCCGTCGACGCGCCGTTGGAAGAAAGCCTCGGGCGCGCCAGGGCGCAGGGAACCGCGCTGTTCGTCAATGATGTGGACGTCGGCACCGGCGACCGCGCGCCGCTTCAGTGCAACCTACAGGTCGCGCCGCTGCAAGACGCGGCCGGCGGCATGATGCTGCTGATTTCGCCACGCGAGCTGGCGGGGCGGATGACCCAGAGCCATTCGGTGAAATCCGCCGCCAAATCCGCCATCGGCATGGCCGAGATGCTGGCCCATGAAATCAAGAATCCGCTGGCCGGGATCGCCGGCGCGGCGCAGCTTCTGAGCATGAATCTCAGCGCTGAAGATCTTGAAATGACAGACCTTATCGTCGGTGAGACCCGGCGGATCGTGAAGCTTCTGGAGCAGGTCGAACAATTCGGCAATCTCTCGGCGCCCGAGCGCGGATCGGTCAATATCCACGATGTTCTCGACCGGGCGCGGCGCTCTGCGCTGGTGGGTGCCGCGGCGCATATGAAGATCATCGAGGATTACGACCCCTCGCTGCCGCATGTCTGGGGCGATGCCGACCAGCTCTTGCAGGTGATCTCGAACCTGATCCGCAATGCCGCCGAGGCCGCCGGCCCCGAGGGCGGCACCATTCGCCTGCACACCTATTACGAACGCGCCTTCCGCCTGCGGCGTTCGGATGGCACCGGCCAGACCCTGCCGCTTCAGGTCGAGGTGATCGACGATGGCCCGGGCCTGCCGGAAGCGCTCAAGGGCGACATCTTCGAGCCGTTTGTCTCGGGCCGCGAGAATGGCACCGGGCTGGGCCTGGCGCTGGTGAGCAAGATCATTTCCGACCATGACGGTTGGATTTCAGTCACTTCCGTGCCCGGGCGCACGGTCTTTCGAATTTCCCTGCCGATGGTGCCCAAGGGCGCCACAGCGGGCAGAGCCTAGGAGGATTTCTCATGGACGGCACGATCCTGGTTGCTGACGACGACCGCACCATCCGCACGGTGCTGACCCAGGCGCTGACCCGCGCGGGCTGCAAGGTGCATGCCACCTCGTCGCTGACCACGCTGATGCGCTGGGTCGGCGAGGGCAAGGGCGACGTGGTCATCTCCGACGTTGCAATGCCGGATGGCAATGGGTTGGAAATGCTTCCGAAAATCCGCCAGGACCGACCCGACCTGCCGGTCATCGTGATCTCGGCGCAGAACACCATCATGACGGCGATCCAGGCGGCCGAGGCCGAGGCCTATGATTACCTGCCCAAGCCCTTCGATCTGCCGGATCTGATGAAGCGCACCGCCCGGGCGCTCGAGGCGCGCAGCGCCCCGGCCCGGCCGGCGCCGGATGTGCCCGATCAGCCGGACGAATTGCCGCTGGTCGGCAGGACGCCGGTGATGCAGGCGCTTTACCGGTTGGTGGCGCGGGTGATGAACACCGATCTTCCGGTGCTGATTTCCGGTGAAAGTGGCACCGGCAAGTCCCTGATCGCGCGGGCCATTCACGACTTCTCCGACCGGCGCACGCTGCCGTTTGTCACCGTCACCGGCAATGAGTTGCAGGACATCGAAGGCCCGGCGCGGGTGCTGGCGCGGGTCAAGGGCGGCACGCTGCTGCTGGACGAGATCACCGACATTCCCGATGACATCCAGGCGCGGATCGTGCGGATGATCGACACGCCCGGCGACCACGTGCCGCGCTTCATGGCGACCAGCCAGGGCGACCTGGCCGAGGCGCTGGACAAGGGGCGGCTGCGGCAGGATCTCTACTATCGGCTCTCGGGCGCCTCGATCCAGGTGCCGAGCCTGCGCGAACGGGTCGAGGACATCGCCCTGCTGACCGATCATTTCCTGCTGCGGGCCGAGCGCGACGGCGCGCCCAAGCGCTGGCTTTCGGGCGATGCCGCCGAGCTGTTTCGCGCCTACAGCTGGCCGGGCAATGTCCGCCAGCTGGAGAACGCGGTGCGCCGGCTGAGTCTGACCAGCCGGGCCGAGGAAATCACCCGCACCGAGGTTGAGCTGGTGCTTGGCAATCAACCCGAGATGGAGCCGGTGCTTTCGGGCGGCAGCAGCGAAAAGCTGGGGGCGGCAGTTTCCCGCCACCTGCGCCGGTATTTCGACCTGCATGGCGCGCTCCTGCCGCCGCCGGGGCTTTATCAGCGTATTCTCAAGGAGGTGGAATACCCGTTGATCGAAATCGCGCTCGAGGCCACAGGCGGAAATCAGGCGAAATGCGCCGAACTGCTCGGCATCAACCGCAATACGCTGCGCAAGAAAATCACCGATCTCGATATTCCCGTGACACGGCGCCGCAAGTTGATGTAAAACAGCCACATGAGTGGCCCCGATGTCGCAACCCATGTGGTTGGACGGGAGAGAGCCACAGGATATGGCGGTTCGCCGCGCAAGCGGCACATCTGAGTGAGGGCGGTCTGTGGCCACTGGGGCACATGCATCGGCGCGAGGTTTGAACGGGGGCGGCAGGACTCCGCCGGTTCGGCGGGTCTCTCTGGAGGGGCTGCGGCGGTGGGCGCGTCAGCGTCGGGTCCAGAACATCACGACCCTGGCGCTGGTGGTGCTGGGCCCTTGCCTGGCGTTTGCCACCTTTCTTGTCATGGGGCCGCTCAATATGGGCGCCAGCGCGCCGGGGCTGCGGCTGATCCTGCTGGCGGATTTTGTCTATGTCCTGCTGATCGCGGCGCTGGTGCTGCAACGGGTGGCGCGGATGGTGGCGGCGCGGCGGGCGCGTTCGGCCGGGTCGCGGCTGCACCTGCGGCTGACCGGGGTGTTTGCACTGATGGCGCTGATTCCGGCGGTGACGGTGGCGGTCTTTGCCGTGCTGACAATCAACATCGGGCTCGAGACCTGGTTCTCGGACAGGGTGCGCCAGGTGGTGGGGGCGTCGCTTTCGGCCGCCAAGGCCTATCAGGCCGAACAGCGCGAGGATCTGGCCGAGGACGCTCGCGCGCTGGCCGGCTATATCAATGCCCAGCGTCCGACTGTGCTGCGCGATCCGACGACCAATCTGCGCAAGGTGCTGACCGACGGGCAGGGGCTGATCCAGCGCGGGCTGCGCGAGGCCTATCTGATCGACGGCACCGGCGAACTGCGCACCCGTGGCGAACGGTCCTACCTGTTCGATTTCGAGAAACCCACGGCGGCGCAGATCGCCGCCAGCCAGGGCGATAACAGCCTGAGCCTGATCGAGGATTGGGAAAACAGCGAGTTTCGCGCCATCGTGCCGCTCAGCGAATTTCCCGATCGCTATCTCTATATCTCCCGCAACGTCAACGGCGAGCTGCTCGACCTGCTCGACGATACCCAGCAGACCGCGCAGTTCTATCAGCAGCAGGAAAGCGAGCGCGGCCGGCGCCTGTTCGACTTCGCGCTGATCTACCTGGGCTTTGCGCTGTTGCTGGTGCTGGCCGCCACCTGGCTGGGCCTGTGGTTCGCCGAACGGCTGTCGCGGCCAGTGGGCCGGCTGACCGGCGCGGCGCAGCGGGTCGGTGCCGGCGATCTGGATGTGCAGGTGCGCGAAGAGGAAGGCGACGACGAGATCGCCATGCTCGGCCGCTATTTCAACCAGATGACCCGTCAGCTCAAGGGCCAGCGCGAGACCCTGCTCGACAACACCCGCCAGATCGAACGCCGCCGCAGGATGTTCGATTCGGTGCTGTCCTCGGTGACGTCAGGCGTGGTCGGGCTCGACGATGCCGGGCGGGTGTCCTTCGTCAACCGCTCGGCCGAGCGGCTTCTGGGCTGGAGCGAAAACCGCCAGACCGTGCCGCTGAATGTGGCGGTGCCGGAATTCGGCCCGCTGTTCGAGGCACTGGCCGCCGGCGAACGCAACGTGGTGCAGCAAGAGGTCAAGGTGGTGCGCGAGGGCAGACAGGAGAACCTGCTGGTGCGCATGGCCACCCGAAGCCGCGAGGACGGCGGGCTCGAAGGCTATGTGGTGGCCTTCGACGATGTGTCCGACCTGGTGGCGGCGCAGCGCATGGCCGCCTGGGGCGACGTGGCGCGGCGCATCGCGCATGAAATCAAGAACCCGCTGACGCCGATCCAGCTTTCGGCCGAGCGCATCCATCGCAAGTTCCGCCGCGAGCTCGACGCGGCCAGCGCCGCCAAGCTCGAGGAGCTGACCGGGGTGATCGTGCGCCAGACCAACGACCTGCGGCGCATCGTCGACGAATTTTCGAAATTCGCCCGCATGCCGGAACCCGACCGCGCGCCGGAGGATGTGGTCGACCTGCTGCGCGGCGCGCTGCTGTTGCAGGAAAGCGGCCAGCCGGATGTGCGCTTCGACGTGGCGCTGCCCGAAGGGCCGATGATGGCCGATCTCGACGCCACGATGATCAGCCAGGCGCTGACCAACCTGATCAAGAACGCCGGCGAGGCCATCGAGACCCTGCAAGAGCGTGGCGCGCCCGAGGGCCACAGGCCGATGATCCGCGTCACCTGCGAGGACGAGGGCCGCCAGGCGCTGATCCACATCATGGACAACGGCATCGGCCTGCCCGAAGACCGCGCGCGGCTGTTCGAGCCCTATGTGACGACCCGCGACAAGGGCACCGGGCTGGGCCTGCCCATCGTCAAGAAGATCATTGAGGAACATGGCGGCAGTCTTGCACTGGAAGACGCGCCGCGATTTGACGGCCAGCCCGCTGCCGGGGCGATGGCCGTGATCCGGCTGCCTTTGGCGGCGGATTTGGACAGTGTGCGTGAAGAGGACCGAGGGGAAACGAGCAAATGAGCGATATTCTAATTGTCGACGACGAACGCGATATCCGCGAGCTGATCGGGGATATTCTGGAAGATGAGGGCTTTACCACCCGTCTTGCCGGCGGGTCGGATGAATGCATGGCCGCGCTCAACGACGAGCCGCCGGCGCTGATGATCCTCGATATCTGGCTCAAGGACAGCCGGATGGACGGCATCGACATCCTCAAGACGGTCAAGCGCGACAACCCGGGCATTCCGGTGGTGATCATCTCGGGCCATGGCAATATCGAGATCGCCGTCGCCGCGATCAAGCAGGGCGCCTATGACTTCATCGAGAAGCCGTTCAACATCGATCAGCTATTGGTGGTGATCCGCCGCGCGATGGAGACATCGCGACTGCGCCGTGAGAACCAGCAGCTCAAGCGCAAGGAAAGCACCGCCGCCGAGATGGTCGGCGAAAGCGCCGCGTTCCGGGCGTTGCTGGGCCAGCTCGACAAGGTGACCAAATCCAACGGTCGGGTGATGCTGACCGGGCCGGCCGGCAGCGGCAAGGAGGTGGCGGCGCGCTACATCCATGCCCATTCCGCCCGCGCCGAGGCGCCTTTCATCACCGTCAACTGCGCCTCGATCGAGCCCGAGACCATGGAGGAGGTGCTGTTCGGCCGCGAGAGCGCCGAACGCGGCGTCGAGGCCGGCCTGCTGGAACAGGCGCATGGCGGGGTGATCTACTTCGACGAGGTGGCCGACATGCCGCTCGGCACCCAGTCCAAGATCCTGCGGGTGCTGGTCGATCAGCAGTTCACCCGCGTCGGCGGCACAGACAAGGTGCGGGTGGACCTGCGGGTGATCTCTTCGACCAACCGTAACCTGGAAGAAGAGATCGAGGCCGAGCGCTTCCGCCAGGAGCTCTATCACCGGCTCAACGTGGTGCCGATCGCCGTGCCCTCGCTTGAGGAACGGCGCGAGGATATCCCGGTGCTGGCACAATATTTCATCAAGGTCTGCCACGACACCCAGGGCCTGCCGATGCGCAGCCTGTCGGATGAGGCCGTGGCCCTGATGCAGACGATGACCTGGCCGGGCAACGTCCGCCAGCTCAAGAACCTGATCGAACGGGTGCTGATCCTTGGCGACGGCACGGGCGAGATCGACGCCCATGAGCTGCCGCAGGATGCGCCGGCGGGGCAGGAAGAGGGCCGGGTGGTGCTGGCCGGCACGCTGGCGACCCTGCCGCTGCGCGAGGCGCGCGAGGCCTTCGAGCGGGAATACCTGCTGACCCAGATCAACCGCTTCGGCGGCAACATCAGCCGCACCGCCTCGTTTGTCGGCATGGAGCGCTCGGCCCTGCACCGCAAGCTGAAGTCGCTGGGCGTGGTCACCTCGTCGAAATCCGGTGCCAGGGTGGCGCGGGTCGGCGAGACGGCGGCACAGGCGGGCTGACCGGTGCCAGCAGTGATGACGCGGCGCCGCGTGGCCCTGGGCCTCGCGGCGCTGGGGCTGTCGGCCGGCTGCGGCGCGCCGGCGCCGCAGATGAGTTTCGCCGAAACCGGCAACGGCGAGGCCCGGATCGCCGCGCTGACCCGGGCGCTTCTGGCGCTGGGGCCGGAGGTGGATGCGCAAGAGGCGGGGCGCACCGCGCGGATCGCGGTATTGCGGCCGCTCGACTGGGCCGAGGAATGGCAGGTGGTCGACCCGCCGCTGAAGCACAATTTCAAGGTGATCCACGGCCTGCGCGAAAAGGGGCTCTGCCGCGACTGGACCAATGCGCTTTATGCGGCGCTGCATGCCGAGAGGCTGCGGACCATCGATCTGCACGTCGGCTTTTCCAATGCCCGCAACGTCCGGCTCGAACATGTCTCGGTGGTGGTCTCTGCCCGGGGCCGGCCGATGGAGGCGGGGCTGCTGCTCGATCCCTGGCGCATCGGCCAGGGGCGGCTGTGGTTCGGCCGGGTGACGGAAGACCCGCGGTATGAATGGGAAACGCTGGAAGCGGTGCGCGCCTGGCAAGCGCAACAGAAGGCGCGGCTCGGTCTCTGAACAGCCGACACCCGGCGGCGGGCTTGTCTTGCGCGTCGCTTCGCGGCAGGTTTCGCGAATAACCGCACCACACGAGATTTTTCATGCGTATTTTCCCCGGCCTTCTGACCGCCGCCTGTCTTGTTGCCACGCCGCTGGCGGCCGACGAGATCACCGACACCCTGAACAGCGCCCTCGCGGCCTATGAAGCGGGCGATATCCAATACGCCCTCGATGAGATCGACATCGCGAGGCAGCAGCTGCTTGGCCGCAAGACCGGCGCGCTCAGCGCCTTTCTGCCGCCGGCGCCCGAAGGTTGGACCCGCGAGATCGACGAAGAGGCGGCCCCGGGGCTGGCAATGATCGGCGGTGGCGTCGGCGCCGAGGCAAGCTATGCCGGCGAGGGCAAGCGCTTTGCCATCAAGCTCATGGCCGACAATCCGATGGTGGCGAGCCTGGCTGGGGTGATCAACAATGCCGCGATGATGGGGCTGACGGTCGAACGGGTGAACCGCCAGAAATTCGCCATTCAGGACGGCGAGATCATGGGGCTGGTGGCCAACCGCATTCTGGTTCAGGTCTCCGGCGCGGATACCGAAACCATGCTCGCCACGCTGGAAAAGATGGATTTCAAGGCCATGCAGGGCTTCGGGCAGTAGGCCCGGCGTCTTGGCCTCAAGGCCAGAGGTCCCGGGGCGGGCCCGGGACGGGGGGGGGGCGCTGCCGCCGGTCAGGGCGTTGGGAAATTGGCCCGAGATCCGCGCCCCGGCCCCGCGCCGGGGCCTCTGGGTCGGCGAAGTGCCCCGGTCCTCGCGAAGAGCCATAATCCCGCTGAAAACACCCGGCCCGCACCCGGGACGGGGGATCAGCCGCCGGTCAGGCCTTCGATCTGGGTCGGCGGGGTGCGGCGGGTCACCAGTTCCGGGCGGCGCTTTTCGTAGAACGCATTGCCGCCGGCGGTCGCCACATAATGGATGTTGTTGTAGTTCGCGACGTAATAGGCGGCGTGGAAGAACCGGCCTTTGGTGATCAGCGGATGGCGTTCGCCTTGCAGCACCGCCCGCGCCGATTCCAGCGCCAGCGGCAGGCCCCGGTCGGTCATCGGGCGGGTCATCACGCCCGGCGCGAACTGGTTCTTCTGCGAGACCACGCCGCAGACCGTATCCGGGAAATCGTCCGAGGCGACGCGGTTCATCACCACGGTGCCCACCCCGATCATGCCGTCGCGGCTCGAGCGGTTCGATTCGAAGTACATCGCCCGGGTCATGCATTCCAGCGCCTGCGGGTCGGGGCGCGGCGCCGACCGGTCGCGTTGTCCGCAGCTCGCCAGAATCGCGAGCGCCGAGACCAGGGTCACGGTTCTCAGGCTAGTCTTCGTCAGGGTCATCCGGCGGTCTCTCTCGCTGTGTGGCTGCGCAGGTTTTCAGCGTCACAGCAATCTCGGGCGGCTTTTGCAAGTCTTTTTGCCCGGGAGGCGGCCGGAACGCGGCCGCTTGCCGTATTTGCCACAGCTGGCCCGTCGCCATCCGCGTAGCGCGTTGACGCTCTTGCACGCATCTGCCAAGGATGATTTTCGCGATCGGGGCAGGGGAGCCTGAGCCATGAAAGTTATCATCTGTGGCGCCGGACAGGTCGGCTGGCAGATCGCGCGTCATCTGTCGGGTGAGCGCAACGATGTCACGGTGGTCGACAGCAACCCCGACCTGGTGCGCCGGGCCACCGATACCTTGGACGTGCAGGGCATTGCCGGTTTTGCCAGCTATCCCGACATTCTCGACCGGGCCGGCGCGCGCGATGCCGACATGATCATCGCCGCCACCCATTCCGACGAGGTCAACATGGTCACCTGTCAGGTGGCCCATTCGGTCTTTGCCATCCCGCGCAAGGTGGCGCGACTGCGCTCTCAGAGCTATCTCGACGCGATCTATTCCGATCTCTACCGCCGCGATCACATGCCGATCGACGTGGTGATCTCGCCCGAGAAGGAGGTCGCCGACGCCGCGCTGCAACGGCTTTCGGCGCCGGCCGCCTTCGACACCGAGCATTTCCTCGACGGCAAGGCGCAGTTTCTCGGTCTTCGGCTCACCGCCGAATGCCCGGTGCTCAACACGCCGCTGCGCCAGCTCACCGATCTGTTCTCGACCCTGCGGTCGGTGGTGGTGGCGATCCGTCGCGAGGGCACGCTCTTTGCGCCCGATCCCGGCGATCAGCTCTTTGCCGGCGACGATTGTTATCTGATGAGCCACATCGACGACGTGACCCGCACGATGGAGATCTTCGGCAAGACCCAGACCAAGCAGGAGCGCGTGGTGCTGGTCGGCGGCGGCAATGTCGGCCTCGCCGTGGCGCAGGCGCTCGAATCCCGGGCCGAGCGGATCCGCGCCAAGGTGATCGAGAAGAACCGCAAATGCGCCGAACGGGCGGCGGATATCCTCGAGCGGACCATCGTGCTCAATGGCGACGGTCTGGATGCGGCGCTGCTGAAAGAGGCCAATATCCACCGCGCCGACGCGGTGCTGACGGTCACCGACGACGACAAGGTCAACATGCTGGCGGCGGTGCGCGCCAAGGCCGAGGGCTGTCCCTTTGCCATCGCGCTGATCAACGATCCGACGCTGGTGCCGCTGATGGGGCCGCTGGGCATCGACGCCTATATCAACCCGCGCGCCACCACCGTCAGCTCGATCCTGCGCCACATCCGCCATGGCCGGGTGCGCGGTGTCTATTCGGTGGGCGATGCCGAGGCCGAGGTGATCGAGGCCGAGGTGCTTTCGACCTCGCCGATCGCCGGCCAGCGCATCCGCGACATCGATTTCCCCGAGGGTGTGCTGGTGGGGGCGGTCTTGCAGGAGGGCAAGGTGATGCGGCCCACAGGCGCGCTCAGGATCGAAGAGGGCAATGTCATCGCGCTGTTCTCGATGACCAAGGATGTCCCCGAGGTGGAGCGCCTGCTCCAGGTCTCGATCGACTTTTTCTAGATGCTCAACACCCTGAAAAACCTTCCCTTCTTTCTTCAGCTTGTGGGGCTTTGCGGGCTGTGGATGATGGTTCCGGCGGTGCATGCGCTGGCCTCGGAAGCGTTTCACCAGGCGCGTACCTTCTTTTATGCCGGCCTGCTGACGCTGATCCTGGTCAGCCTTGTCGGCATCGCCATTTCGAACCAGGTGCAGAACCGTTCCGGCCTGCGCCAGCTGCTGGGGCTGCTGGGCGCCTTCACCGTGCTGCCGCTGATCATGGCGGTGCCGTTTCACGAGGCGCTGCGCACCACCTCGTTTCTCAACGCCTATCTCGAGATGGTCTCGAGCTTTACCACCACCGGCGCGACGCTGTTTGCGCCGGAACGGCTGTCCGACACCCTGCATCTCTGGCGCGCGCTGGTCGGCTGGATGGGCGGGTTGCTGATGTGGATCGCCGCGGCGGCGATCCTCGCGCCGCTCAATCTCGGCGGCTTCGAGGTGACCGCCAGCGCCGAGCCGGGCGGTGGCGAAGCCCGCGTCGCCACCATGGAAGGCGCCGATCCGGTGACCCGGCTGATGCGGACCTCGTGGCGGCTGATCCCGGTCTATTTCGGGCTGACGCTGGCGCTCTGGATCACGCTGCTGGTGGCGGGCGAGGCGCCGCTGGTGGCCTTCAGCCATGCCGCCTCGACGCTGGCGACCTCCGGCATTTCGCCAATCGGCGGGGTGCAGAGCGGTGCGGCCGGCTTTGTCGGCGAGGGGCTGATCTTTCTCTTTCTGCTGTTCTCGCTGTCGCGGCTGACCTTCACCAATGACACCGTCACCGGCGCTGCCGCCGATCTGCGCCATGACCCCGAGTTCCGGCTGGGCCTGCTGCTGGTGGTGCTGGTGCCCGGCTTTCTGATCCTGCGCCATTGGGCCGGGGCCTTCGAGGTCGACGAGGTTGACGACCTGTTCTCTGCCGTCCGTGCGGCCTGGGGCAGCATGTTCACCGTGCTGTCGTTTCTCTCGACCACCGGCTTCGAAAGCGCCGACTGGGCCGCCGCGCGCAGTTGGTCCGGCCTCGACAACCCGGGCATCATCCTTCTGGGGCTTGCCATGATCGGTGGCGGCGTGGCCACCACCGCCGGCGGGGTCAAGCTGCTCAGGGTCTTCGCGCTCTATCTCAACGGCCGGCGCGAGATCGAACGGCTGGTACATCCCTCCTCGGTCGGCAATGCCCGCGCCGTCAGCCGGCGCATCCGCCGGCACGGCGCCTTTGTGGCCTGGGTCTTCTTCATGCTCTTCGCCATCTCGCTGGCGGCGATCACGGTGATTCTCGGCGGCTTTGGCGTGCGTTTCGACGCCGCCATCGTGCTGGCCACCTCGGCGCTGTCGACAACCGGGCCGCTGACCGACGTGGCGCTGGAGGCGCCGATCGTGCTGGTCGAGCTCAACGCCGGGGCCAAGCTGGTCTATGGCGCGGCCATGGTGCTGGGGCGGCTGGAAACGCTGGCGATCATCGCGCTTTTGTCGCCCAACCTGTGGCGCAATTGACTTTTGCTGCACCGCAGCATAATTTGTCGTCATTCGGGGCTGGAAAACCCTTGGCTGGCACGACATACTCGCGCCTCAGTGAGGGGGCCGATCCGCGGCAACTACGGCAAGAACAAAGGCAATTTAGGTATGGCTTCGGACAGACAGAACCTTCAGGACGCGTTCCTGAATCACGTGCGCAAGACCAAGGTTCCGGTGACGGTTTTCCTGATCAACGGCGTCAAGCTTCAGGGCGTGATCACCTGGTTCGACAATTTCTGCGTGCTGCTGCGCCGCGACGGGCAGTCGCAGCTGGTGTACAAACATGCGATCTCGACGATCATGCCGGCCCAGCCGATCAACCTTTATGACGGTGACGAGGGCGCTTGAAAGAGCATGACACGCATGTGACCCGTGCCTGGGTCCTGCATCCCGACATCAAGTCCGATCAGGACCGGCGCACGCCCGAACCGGCGCTGGCAGAGGCGGTGGCCCTGGCCGCGGCGCTGCCTGATCTCGAGGTGGTGGGCGCCGAGGTCGTCGGCCTGAGAAACGTTCAGCCCGGCAAGCTCTTCGGCTCCGGCAAGATCGAGGAACTGGGCGCCCGGTTCAAGGCCGAGGACGTCGAATTGGTGCTGGTCGACGGGCCGGTGACACCGGTGCAGCAGCGCAATCTCGAAAAGGACTGGGGGGTCAAGTTGCTCGATCGCACCGGGCTGATCCTCGAGATCTTTTCCGACCGCGCCGCCACCCGCGAGGGGGTGTTGCAGGTCGAGATGGCGGCGCTGTCTTATCAGCGCACCCGCCTTGTCCGCGCCTGGACCCACCTCGAGCGGCAGCGCGGCGGGCTCGGCTTTGTCGGCGGCCCCGGCGAAACCCAGATCGAGGCCGACCGGCGGGCGATCGACGATCAATTGGTGCGCCTGCGCCGGCAGCTCGACAAGGTGGTCAAGACCCGCGACCTGCACCGCAAGGCCCGCGCCAAGGTGCCGTTTCCGATTGTCGCGCTGGTGGGCTATACCAACGCCGGCAAATCGACGCTGTTCAACCGGCTGACCGGGGCTGAGGTCATGGCCAAGGACATGCTCTTTGCTACGCTCGACCCGACGATGCGCGCGGTCGAACTCGACAACGGGCTCGAGGTGATCCTGTCGGACACCGTGGGCTTTATCTCGGACCTGCCGACCGAACTGGTCGCCGCCTTCCGCGCCACGCTGGAAGAGGTGCTGGCGGCGGATGTGATCTGCCATGTGCGCGACATCAGCCATGAGGGCAGCGAAGAGCAGGCCGAGGACGTGCGCGCCATCCTGGGCAGCCTCGGGGTGCCTGACAGCACCCCGCAGCTCGAGATCTGGAACAAGATCGACCGGATTGCCGCCGAGGACCGGGCCGCGCTTCAGGCCCGCGCGGCCCGCGACGATGCCATCGTGACGCTTTCGGCGGTGACCGGCGACGGCATGGGGGATTTCCTCGATGCGGTGACCCGCGCGCTCGAGGCCGAAAAACACGAGACCGAAGTGGCGCTTGGTTTCGGCGAGGGCCGCAAGCGCGCCTGGCTGTTCGAGCGCGGTCTGGTGACCGACGAGGCGCAGGACGAGACCGGCTATCGGCTCAAGGTGGCCTGGAGCCGCAAACAGGAAGCGCAATTCGCAAGGCTGTAGGGCGCGGAACTGGGGCGCAGCCCGAGCAAGCAACCGAACGCGCCGGTGTGAGGCTGGCCGGGAGGTCCCGGCGCAGGGCCGGGACGGTGAAGGTCTGTACGGTAGCGGGTTGGCTGGGCCGGGGCGCAGGCTGCTGCGCCATCGCAGACCCGCTTCCCGAGGCTGCAATTTGGCTGCTGTCGGCGTTCTTTCGCGAACTGTTACGGGCCTGGCCGGGATGAAGTGGCATTCACGGCCGTTGTATCGCCACCCGGGTCGACGATGGCGCGGCTCTCGCAAACGGGGGCGATCAGGTGCCGCAAAGCTACTGCGGCATCAGCCGTGTCACCCCCGTTGCTGCCGCCCGTGCGAGATCTTCATCCAGTGACATCGGGATATATTCGCCGCGCCGCCACAGGCTGCCGAGATCGTCGTAGTGGCGGGACAGAAAGTGGCCAGACTGGCCGGTCGAGGTGATAAAGACCGAACTGTCGGGATCGGCGAAGTCGTAGACCCCGCGATAGCCAGCGCCATGCACGTTCAGATAGGGGTTGGCTCCGGTGCCGCGGGTGCGGCCGCGCAAGAGCGTATGGTCGCCGCCCGAGGTCGACTGGCGAATATTGACGAAATGGCGCAGCACCGGCACCTCGCCCAGCACCGGGTGATCATGGGTCGCCTCATGCGCGTCGCCCCAGCGCAGGGCCGAGAGGTCGCGGCCGTGGGTCTCTTCCAGCCAGACCACCGCATCGTCCAGCGCCAGGCGGGCGATATCGGTGCAGCTCTCCTCGGGCGAGGATTGCAGGATGTCGCACCAGGCGCTGGCGCCGTCGATGTCGCGGTAGACCCGTTCGATGAACAGCGGCTCCACATGGGTGTATTCATCCGCCAGCGGCCCGAGATCGTCGCGGATCAGCCTTTCCTGCAACGCGCGCAGCCAGGCGGCATAGATCAGCGGTTCCGGCAGATGTTCGTTCATCTCGCCGTTCCAATCCGCCAGCAGGGTCAGCGCCACCTGCCGCTGGCGGGCCAGGGTGCCGGCCGGGGCGGCCTCGCCGGTAAACCAGAGATCGGCACCGATCAGCGGCAGCAGCGAGCGGGCGGCAAAGCTGACGGTGTCGAGCTGGGCCTCGGTGAAACTGTCGCGGGTGTGCACTTCGCGGCCCTGCATCAGCCGGGTCCAGCGTTCGATCCGCTGGCTGTCGCCCCAATTGAAGGAGACATGCTCTGGGAAGGGCCGGTCGATCACCTTGTTGTTGGTATTGCCGACAATGCCGCCCTCGGGGCGCAGGAAAGAGGGGTTGTCCTCATACGGCAGACTGCCCTGCCAGCGGTTTTCGGCGGCCCAGCCCTTGGTGGGCAGGCGGCCCTGGCTCTCGTGGCGCTCGGAGCGGCGCGGCATGCGGCCGACCAGTTGCAGCGCGATGCCCTCCTTGTCGGCCAGGGTCAGCATCTGGCTCGGGGCAACGAAATCCTTGCCGGTGGCCACCGCCGCGTCGATATCCTGGGCGTACATCAGCCCCATGGCGGCGCTGAGCGAGGTGTCGGCATCGCTCAGCGCCGTCCAGGCCAGCGTGGCGACATGGCCGGCGGGGGTGATCGCGCCCAGATCGAAATGCGAGCCCGGCAGCACCGGGCCATTGTCGGTCCAGCGCAGGGTGACGGTGACCGGCGCCTCATCCTTGATGCGGACGATCGAACGGCGGGTCTCGAAATCCTTGAAGCCGCCGGGGGTGCGGTATTGCTGCGGATTGTCGGGGTTGAGCTGCTCGATATAGAGATCCTGATCGTCGAGGTAAGACGAGGTGACACCCCAGCCGAGATTGGGGCTCTTGCCGGCCATCACCACCGGCACGCCGGGCACCGTGGCGCCGATCACGCCGCCGGTTTCAAGCTCGAGCCTCGCCAGATACCAGATCGCCGGCGCGGTAAAGCCCAGGTGCGGGTCATTGGCCAGCAGGGTGCCGCCCGAGGCCGAGCGCGAGGGCGCCGCCGCCCAGGCGTTCGACGCCCCGGCCAGCCCGCGCGGCGCGAAGGGTGAGAGCGGGTCGCGCGGCAGGCGGGCATAATCCTGGTGCCCCTTGCGGATCTCCGGCACCAGGGCGGCATATTCCGGCAGCGCTGCGGTGCCGGAGCCGGGCACATCGGGCAGGATATCGCGCAGCCGGTCCTCGTCGGGGATGAGCAGCGACGTGCGGGCGCGCAGCACCTCTTCCTGCATCTGGCCGGAGAGCTGCACTGCCAGCAGCTTGATCAGCGCGATGGAATCGGCCGGTTGCCAGGGCGCGATGGGCGCCTCGAAGAGAAAGAACTCGGGCGCGCCGCGGCCCAGCGCCGAACGGTTGATCTCGTCCAGTCGGGCGTTCACGCCGGCCGCATAGGCCGTCAGCGCCGCCAGGGTGCGGTCATCCTGCGCCGCCACCGACCGGGTGGCGCGGGGATAGAGATCGAGCCGGCGCATCAGCGTGTCGGTGCTCAGGGTGCGACGGCCAAACACTTCGGACAGCCGGCCCTGCACGGTGCGGCGCAGGGTCACCATCTGCCACAGCCGGTCCTGCGCATGGGCATAGCCCAGGCCAAAGAACACATCCGCATCCCCGGCGCCGAAGATATGCGGCACATTGGCATTGTTGCGCACGATCTCGACCGGTCCGTCGATGCCGCGCACCGCCAGCTCCTTGTCGTAATCGGGCAGCGAACGCGAGGCGAGGTAATAAACCGCGGCCACCGCCAGCAGGCAGAGCACCACGAGGGCCGTTGCCAGCCTGAACAGCCATTTGAATAAGCTTGCCATCTGCGCCTTGCCTTGCCTCTTGTCTTCCCGTCCGGCTCGGGTGAGAACCCCTTAAAGGAAACGGATGCAAGACAAAAGCGGGAGCACACGACATGGCGAAACTGGCATTTCTGGGATTGGGCGTGATGGGCTATCCGATGGCCGGGTATCTGGCCAAGGCGGGCCACGAGGTGACCGTCTACAACCGCACCGCCGCCAAGGCCGAGGCCTGGGCCGGCGAGCATGGCGGTGCCAGTGCCCCGACGCCGGCCGAGGCGGCCCGGGGCGCCGAGTTCGTGATGGCCTGCGTCGGCAATGACGACGACCTGCGGGCGGTGTGCCTGGGCGAAGAGGGCGCCTTTGCCGGAATGGACGAGGGCACGGTCTTTGTCGATCACACCACGGTCTCGGCGGCGGTGACGCGCGAGCTCTATGACGCGGCCGAGGCTGGCGGCATCGCCTTTGTCGACGCGCCGGTGTCCGGCGGGCAGGCAGGCGCCGAGAACGGCCAGCTGGCGGTGATGTGCGGCGGCGATCAGGCGGCCTACGACCGGGCCGAGCCTGTGATCGCGGCCTATGCCAAGGCCTGCCGCCGGCTGGGCGAGAGCGGAGCCGGGCAGATGACCAAGATGGTCAACCAGATCTGCATTGCCGGGCTGGTGCAGGGGCTGTCCGAGGGGCTGCATTTTGCCCAGAAGGCCGGGCTCGACGGTGCGGCGGTGGTCGATGTGATCAGCGGCGGGGCCGCCGGTTCCTGGCAGATGGCGAACCGCTACGAGACCATGCTGGCGGATCAGTTCGAACACGGGTTCGCGGTGGACTGGATGCGCAAGGACCTGGCGATCTGTCTGAAGACCGCCGACGAGGTGGGGGCGAGCCTGCCGGTGACGGCGCTGGTCGATCAGTTCTACAAGGATGTGCAGAAGCTCGGCGGCGGGCGCTGGGACACCTCGAGCCTGATCAAGCGGCTGAACGCAGCGGGCTGAGGGACTTGGCGGGGCGTGGAGGTTTCAGGCCCCGCGCCCCGGACTTGATCCGGGCCTCTCGGTCGGCGGCGCGCCACCGGCGCGGGGGCGGTGACGGCTGTCCCGGGCGCCGGCAAAAGCGGCGTTTCTTGTCGCAGGGCCGGTGCGGCTGACGATTGCCCATTGTATTTGCCCGCCTTCCCACCTTATGTTGACAGAAGGCAAAAGGGCGCAGTCCCTCTGCCCGAGAGTTTCGCTGTTTTCGAAGTCACGCGGGCCAGATGCCCCGAACCTTCCAAGACAGACCGATCTGATCGCCGGACCGCCAGATTGACGTGGCGGCGATCGTAAGACCAGCCCGACTGTGAAAGCGGCGGGCCGCAAACGGGCGGATGGTGCGTGCGCCAGACCGTCGGAGAAGAAACGCGATGCAACGCGCGAGAATTCAGAGGGCAAGAGCAGGGGCCATCACGGGCCCCGCACCCATGCCTGTGCTGACCGCGTCCACCATCGCCCCAATCGGACATTTCCTGCAATCCGCCGCGCCGCCCGGGATATCCCGCGCGGCCTTGGGCTTGTGGGAAAGCATGAAAGTACAATGGCCAAGAAAATGCTTATCGATGCCACCCACGCGGAAGAAACCCGCGTCGTGGTGGTGGACGGAAACAAAGTCGAGGAATTCGACTTTGAATCGGAAAACAAGCGCCAGCTCGCTGGCAATATCTATCTAGCAAAAGTCACACGGGTCGAGCCGTCGCTGCAAGCGGCCTTCGTCGACTATGGCGGCAACCGCCATGGCTTCCTTGCCTTTTCCGAGATCCATCCCGACTATTACCAGATCCCCGTCGCCGACCGCGAGGCGCTGATGGAGGAAGAACGCGCCTATGCCGAGGCCATGAAGGCGCGGGACGAGGAAGAAGCGGCGCGCCCCAAGAAGCGCCGCCGCCGGTCAGCCTCGAAGGCAGAGAAGACCGCCAATACCGATGCGATCGAAAGCCGCGAAGTCGAGGGGATGGAAACCATCGACCTCGGTGATGGCGAGGACACGCTCGAAGGGCTGTCGCCGATGGCGACCGTCGCCGAGACCCCGGTCGAGGAACCCGAGGGCGGCGATGCGCCCGAAGCCGAGGCGGCGGAAACGGCACCGGCGGCGGACGCTGCTCAGGCGGAAGAGACCGTCGAAGCGGCCGCCCCCCAATCGGACACGCCGGCAGACGAGGCGGAAGAGGCGCCGGAGGCGGCTGACGTGTCCGCGACCGAGACGCCGGCTGACGACACCGCCAAGACCGGCGATGCCCCCGAGGTCGAGACCGAGGACGACGAAGACGAGACCCCGGCCAAGCCCGATGCCGCCGACAAGGACAGCGATATCGAATCGGTGGCCGATGACGACGATCAGGAAGACATCCGCCCGCCGCGCAAACCGCGCCCGCGCCGCTACAAGATCCAGGAAGTCATCAAGGTGCGCCAGATCCTGCTGGTGCAGGTCGTCAAGGAAGAGCGCGGCAACAAGGGCGCAGCGCTGACCACCTATCTCTCGCTCGCGGGCCGCTATTGCGTGCTCATGCCCAACACTGCGCGTGGCGGTGGCATCAGCCGCAAGATCACCAATGCCCCCGACCGCAAGAAGCTCAAAGAGATTGCCAACGAGATCGACGTGCCGCAGGGCGCGGGGCTGATCATCCGCACCGCCGGCGCCAAACGCACCAAATCCGAGATCAAGCGCGACTACGAATACCTGCAACGCCTGTGGGAGCAGATCCGCGAGCTGACGCTGAAATCAATCGCGCCGGCCAAGATCTATGAAGAAGGCGACCTGATCAAACGTTCGATCCGCGATCTCTACAGTCGCGACATCGACGAGGTTCTGGTCGAGGGCGAGCGCGGCTACCGCATCGCCAAGGACTTCATGAAGATGATCATGCCGTCCCACGCCAAGAACGTGAAGCAATACGGCGACCAGCTGCCGCTTTTTGCCCGCTATCAGGTAGAAAGCTACCTCGGCGCGATGTTCAACCCGACGGTGCAGCTCAAGTCCGGCGGCTACATCGTGATCGGCGTCACCGAGGCGCTTGTCGCCATCGACGTCAACTCCGGCCGTGCGACCAAGGAAGGCTCGATCGAGGAGACCGCGCTCAAGACCAACCTGGAAGCCGCCGAAGAGGTGGCGCGCCAGCTCCGGCTGCGCGACCTTGCCGGGCTGATCGTGATCGACTTCATCGACATGGACGAGCGCAAGAACAACGCCGCCGTCGAGAAGAAGCTGAAGGACAAGCTCAAGACCGACCGGGCCCGCATCCAGGTGGGCCGCATTTCCGGCTTTGGCCTGATGGAAATGTCGCGCCAGCGTCTGCGCCCCGGCATGATCGAGGCCACCACCGCGCCGTGCCCGCATTGCCACGGAACCGGCCTCATCCGTTCGGATGACAGCCTTGCCCTGCAAGTGCTGCGCCAGATCGAAGAGGAAGGCACCCGCCGCCGCTGCAAAGAACTGCTGGTGCGCTGCCCGGTGACGATTGCTAACTACCTGATGAACGCCAAGCGCGAACATATCGCGATGATCGAGGCGCGCTATGGCATTGCCGTGCGGGTCGAGGGCGATCCGGCGCTGGTCAGCCCTGATTTCACCATCGAAAAGCTGAAAACCGCCACCCGCAAGGTGGCCGAAGCGCCCGTCGTCTCGGCCGACACCAAGATCATGGATCTGGTCGACGAAGACACCGAGGAACCGGAAGAAGAGGCCCAGGCCGCCGAAGAGGCACCGGCCGAAACCCCCGAGACCGGCGAAGAAGAGACCCCCAAGCCCAAGAAGCGCCGGCGGCGCCGGCGTCGGCGGAAGTCCAAGTCGGACGAGAACAATGGCGATGGGCAGGACGGGTCTGACGACGACAATGGCGACAAGGACGCCAATGGCGACAAACAGGCCGATGGCGACAAGAAAGCCAAAGCTCCGAAAGAAGAGGCCGAGGCCAGCCCGGCGGACGAGGAAAGCAGCGGCGACAAGCCCAAGCGCACCCGCCGCACGTCGAGCAGCCGCCGCAAATCCTCGCGCGCCAAGACCGAAGAGACCGGTTCGGACGAGACAGCCGCGCCAGAGGCGCAGGTTGCCGAAGGTGCCGCCACCGAGGCGGCCGAGGCCCCGGCAGAGGTGAGCGAAGCGCCTGCGGCGGCGCCGGAACCTGCGGCCGCAGCGGAGACGCCCGAGGCGACTGAGGCCCCGGCAGCCGAGGCTGAGCCCGCCGCAGAGGCGCCGGCGGACACGCCGGCGGCCGAAGCGGCACCGGCAGCGGTGGATGCCCCTGCCGAGGCTTCGCAAGTGGACGAGGTGGCCGAGGCCCCGGCGACAGAGCCCGAGGCACCGATCGCAGAGGACGCGCCTGTGGCAGAGGATGCGCCTGCGGCAGAGCCGGTGCAGTCCGACGTCGCGGCAGAGCCCGAGGCCCAGCCCGAGCCCGAGGCCCCGGCGGAGCCGGAACAGGCCGAGGCCGAGACGCCGGAGCCCGCCACGGCCAAGGCCGAGCCGGTGCTCGAGACCGCCGATGTGGCGCAGGAGACCGAAGTGGAAGACCCCGACAAGCCGAAGAAACGCGGCTGGTGGTCGATCGGCCGCTGATCAGGCAAAGCCCCGGCCATGCGCCGGGGCTTTTTGCATTTGGGGAGGTCAGCCGCCCTTGCGGATCACGTAGATCTCGGCCGCGCCATCGGCGCGCGTCTCGATCAGCGCATGGCCGGCTTCGGCGCAGAAATGCGGCACGTCCACCACCGCTGCCGGATCGTCGGCGCGGAGCTCCAGGATTGCCCCATCTTCCATGGATTTCAGGCGTTTGCGCGCCTTGAGTACGGGCAGGGGGCAGAGCAGGTGGGTGGCGTCGAGTGTCTCGGGCATGGCTCAGGTCTAGGAGCCGCCGCGAGGCTTGTCCAGCGCCTTACTCTCGCCACGAAACCGGGCTAGGATCGGGGGCAAAAGAGTGAGTGGCAGATGGGCAGTGGCGACAAGCGAAGGGTCGGCAAGCGCCGGGTGTTCTATATCCCCGGCTACGACCCGATTCACCCGCGCCGCTACCGCGAGCTCTATCGGCGCGAGGCCGCCAGACAGGCCGCGATCTCGGGCTATGACATCGCGTTGCGCCCGCGCGCCAAATCGCGCAACTACGGCTGGCATGTCACCGGCGAATTTGACGGCGCCGTGGTCGAGACCGAGGTCGAGGTGCTGGTCTGGTCCGACATCGTCAAGCATTCGATGGGCCACGGCATTTTCATCAGCTACTTGCGGATGATCTATACCGCGATCGCCTATATCGGCTCGGGCGCCTTCTGGCGGTTGGCCAGGCTGCAAAAGGGGCCGGTGATCGCGGCGCTCTATCCTGTGGTGATGCTGCTGCTCGAGGCGGCGCTGGCGGCGCTGGTGGTCTGGGGCGCGGTCAAGCTCGGGCTGCTGCTTTCGCCCTGGGTCGGCTGGCTCGGGCCGCTGGTAGGAGGAGCGGCGGGGCTGGCGCTGGCCTGGGCGCTGCTGGAACAGTTCAGAAGGTGGGACGGCAAGCTTTTTGTCTATTACCTGATGCACGATTATTCCTACAACGCCCGCGCGTTTGGCGCGATGCCCCCCGAGCTCGAGGCGCGGATCGCGGAATTTGTCGAGAGCATTGCCGCGGCCTGCGATGACCCGGTCGACGAGATTCTGGTGATCGGCCATTCCTCGGGCGCGCATCTGGGCGTGTCGGTGCTGTCCGATCTGATCCGCGCCGGCCATGTGCGCCCAGACGGACCAGCACTGGGCTTTCTCAGCCTCGGCCATGTGGTGCCGATGGTCAGCTTTCTGCCGCGCGCCTGGCGGCTGCGCGCCGATCTTGCCTATCTGTCCGAACGCGACGAAATCTTCTGGGTCGATGTCACCGCGCCCGGAGACGGCTGCGCCTTTGCGCTCTGCGATCCGGTGGCGGTCACCGGAGTGGCGGGGCCGGCGAAGAAATGGCCGCTGGTGTTCTCGGCCGCCTTTACCAAAACGCTCTCGCCAGAGCGCTGGAGGGCGCTGCGCTGGCGGTTTTTCCGGCTGCATTTCCAGTATCTCTGCGCCTTCGACCGCCCCGGCGACTACGATTATTTCCAGATCACGGCCGGCCCGGACACCCTGGCCACGCGCTATCGTAACCGCCGCTCGTCGCGGTCGGTGATCGACCGACCGGTCAACAAATTTACCTCGACCGCGCCATGAAACGCCCGCCAAAACCGCCCGCGCGCGCCGACAAGGTGTCGCTTCTGCGTTACATGTCGCTGTTTCGCAAGGATATCCTTTCGGCTCAGCCGGCGCGGCTTTATCGCGCCTGGATGGCCGAGTTCCGTACGCCATTCTTTCGCTCCTTCCTCGTCAACCAGCCCGACCTGGTCCGGGCGGTCCTGAAAGAGCGGGCCGATGATTTCCCGAAATCCGACCGCATCGGCGAGGGGCTGCGGCCGCTTCTGGGCAACTCGGTCTTTGTCACCAATGGCGAGACCTGGAAACGCCAGCGCCGCATCATCGACCCGGCTTTCGAAGGCGGGCGCCTGCGGCACGGCTTTCCGGCGATGCGCGCCGCGGCGGAGGCGGCGGTGCAGCGGATGGCGGCGCATAGCGGCGAGACGCTGGAGGTCGAGGCCGAGACCAGCCATGCCGCCGCAGACGTGATCTTTCGCACGCTGTTCTCGATTCCGATCGAACATGAGATCGCGTCGCAGGTCTTTGCCGAGTTCCGCCACTACCAGCGCAGCCAGCCGATCCTGAACCTCGCGGCCTTTGTGCCGCTGCCGAAATGGATGCCGCGGTTCTTTCGCCGCGACACCCGGGCGTCGGCCAGGACCATCCGCCGCCTGATCACCCGGCTGACCACCGCGCGCATGGCCGAGATCGCGGCCGGCACCGCCCCCGATGATCTTGCCACCAAGATCATGAGCACGCCCGACCCCGAGACCGGCGAGACCTTTACCACCGAGGAAATGGTCGACCAGGTGGCGATCTTCTTTCTTGCCGGCCATGAAACCAGCGCCTCGGCCCTGGCCTGGACGCTCTATCTCTTGGCGCTGTACCCGGAGTGGCAGGAGCGTTTGGCGGAAGAAGCGCAATGTCTGCCGGAGCTTTTGCCCGAGGCGAACGGTTCAGCGCAAGCGGCGCCGGATTTCGGTGTCATGGCCAAGCTGCGGCTGTCGCGCGATGTCTTTCGCGAGGCGCTCAGGCTTTATCCGCCGGTGCCGATGATGGTGCGCGAGGCACATTGCCCCGAAAGCTTCCGCGACCGCGAGGTGCCCAAGGGCAGCCAGATCGTGCTGAGCCCCTGGCATCTGCATCGCCACGAACGGCTCTGGGAGCGGCCGGATGAATTCGATCCCGGACGCTACGCCACCGATAACGGCAAGACCTGCCTGCGCGAGGCCTATCTGCCGTTCTCCGCTGGCGCGCGGGTCTGTCCCGGGGCGGGGTTTGCCATGGTCGAAGGGCCGCTGCTGCTGTCCTACCTGCTGCGGCATTTCCGCTTCGCGCTTGGCGCGGGGCCGGCGCCGGTGCCGGTGGCGCATCTGACGGTGCGGTCCGACAATGGCATCTGGCTGCGTGTCGCGCCGCGCCTCAGCCCTGATCCTTGATCTTCGCCTCGAAGGCGCGCAGCCGGTCTTCGAGGAAACGTCGGCCGCGTTTGGCGGCCATGCGCACGCGCACGGCCGTCAGAAAGGCCTCTTCGGCCGTGGTCGAGGAGGCACCGATGATCTTGGCGGTCTCGGCGACAAGCGTTTCGTCGCCCATCAGCTCGGCCGCCTCGATCACGTCGCGGGCCAGGGCGTCGGCCAGATCCTCGGTCACTCCCATGGCAGGCCCTAGCGCGAGGTCTCGGTCAGGCGTCGTTTGACGTAATCCGAGACCGTGCCGATCATTGTGTCCATGTGATCGTTCTCGAAGAAATGCCCCGAGCCCTCGATCTCTTCATGGGTGATGGTGATGCCCTTCTGCTCGTGCAGCTTGCCGACCAGCGCCGTGGTGTCGGACGGCGGCGCGACGCGGTCGGCGGTGCCGTTGATGATCAGCCCCGACGAGGGGCAGGGCGCGAGGAAGGAGAAATCGTACATGTTGGCCGGCGGGCTGGCCGAGACGAAGCCGGTAATCTCGGGCCGGCGCATCAGCAGTTGCATGCCGATCCAGGCGCCGAAGGAGAAGCCGGCGACCCAGCAATGCTTGGAATTGTTGTTCATCGATTGCAGGTAGTCGAGCGCCGAGGCCGCATCGGACAATTCGCCGACGCCCTGATCGTATTCGCCCTGGCTTCGGCCGACGCCGCGGAAATTGAACCGCAGCACGGTGAAGCCCATGTTGTAGAAGGCGTAATGCAGGTTGTAGACAACCTTGTTGTTCATCGTCCCGCCAAACTGCGGATGCGGATGCAGCACGATGGCGATCGGCGCGTCCCGCTCTTTCTGGGGGTGATAGCGGCCTTCGAGCCGTCCTTCGGGACCGGGAAAGATGACCTCGGGCATAACGGGCTGTACTCCTCGCAAAGGTGTGGCAATTGTTGACGCAATTGTCCGTTAACCTTAGAATGGTTCTAAACCCGATGCCGGAAACGGAACGGGGCTTGTGGCAGATAAGCCTAATGGTTACTGAGGTCAACTGGCCTGGCGGGCGTCCTGGGGAGAACCGAATGAAGCTGAGTACCAAGGGGCGCTATGCAATGGTGGCGCTGGTCGATATCGCACTCCAGCCCGAGGGGCGCCTGGTGACGTTGGGGGAGATCTCGCAGCGGCAGGATATTTCTCTGCCCTATCTCGAGCAGCTCTTTGTCAAATTGCGCCGGGCCGAGCTTGTCGCCTCGGTGCGCGGCCCCGGCGGCGGCTACCGTCTGGCCCGGCCGACCACCGAGATCAGGGTTGTCGATATCCTCGGGGCGGTGGACGAGACGGTGGATGCGATGCACAAGGGGGCCGGCGCCAGCGGCGGGCTCTCGGGCAGCCGGGCGCAATCGCTGTCCAACCGGCTCTGGGAGGGGCTTTCGGCGCATGTCTATGTGTTTCTGCACCAGACCCGGCTGTCGGATATCGTCGGCAACGAACTGGCGCCCTGTCCGGCGGTGCCGGGATTGTTTGCGGTGGTCGATGATGGCTGAGCGTTGTTCGGGGCGGCATGCGGCGCGTGTTTCGGGGGCTCTGCCCCCGGACCCCCGGCGTATTTGCAAAGAGAAGAAGGGGCCGGCGCGTGCCTAGGGTCTATCTCGATCACAATGCCACGGCGCCGCTCGGTGCGGCCGCGCGCGGGGCGATGCTGGCCGCCATGGAGGTGGTGGGCAACCCGTCGTCGGTGCATTCCGAGGGCCGCCGCGCCAAGGGGCTGATCGAGACCGCCCGGCGGCAGGTCGCCGAGGCGCTTGGTGCCGGCGAGGCGGATATCGTCTTTACCTCCGGCGCCACCGAGGCGGCCGGGTTGGCGCTGGCGGGCCGCGGGCTGGCCTCGGCGGCGATCGAGCATGATTGTGTCGGCGCCTGGAGCGAGGGTGCGCTGCCGGTGGATGCGGCGGGCCGGGTGACGGTGGCGGACCCCGCCGCAACCGCGCTTCAGGCGGCCAACAGCGAGACCGGCATCCTGCAAGACCTGCCGGCGGGGCTGGCGCTGACCGATGCGGTGCAGGCCTTTGGCAAGGTGCCGTTTTCCTTTGCCTGGTCGGGGGCGCAGATGGCGCTGGTCTCGGGGCACAAGCTGGGCGGGCCGAAAGGCGTGGGGGCGCTGGTGTTGCAGCGCGGGCTGGATGTTGCGGCGCAGATCCGGGGCGGCGGCCAGGAAATGGGCCGCCGGTCGGGCACCGAGAACCTGATCGGCATCGCCGGTTTCGGCGCCGCCGCGGAACAGGCGGCGCGCGATCTGGCCGATGGCACCTGGGAGCGGGTGGCGGAACTTAGAAATATTCTAGAAAAAGCCATTGAGGCTCGGGAAAAAGAGATTATTTTAGTCGGGAAATCGACGTCGCGCCTGCCCAACACCCTTTGCATGATCGCACCGGGCTGGAAGGGCGAGACGCAGGTCATGGCGATGGATTTGGCCGGCTTCGCGATCAGCGCCGGTTCGGCCTGTTCCAGCGGCAAGGTCAAATCCAGCCGCGTGCTGCGCGCGATGGGATATGGAGAGCAAGAGGCCGCCTGTGCGATCCGGGTGAGCCTTGGCCCTTCGAACACGGAAGACGACGTGCTGCGCTTTGCCGAAGCGTGGTGCAGAGCATATGAAAAGCATCGCGCCCGCGCGGCGTGACACCGGAGGTAGATATCATGGCAGCTCTTGACCAGACCCAGGTCAAAGAAGGCGTCGACCAGGAGACCGTGGATGCGGTTCGCGAGGTCAGCACCTACAAATATGGCTGGGAAACCGAGATCGAGACGGAATATGCGCCCAAGGGGCTGACCCCCGATATCGTGCGGCTGATCTCGGAAAAGAACGAAGAGCCGGAATGGATGACTGAATGGCGGCTGGCGGCCTATGAACGCTGGCTGACCAAGAAGGAGCCGAACTGGGCGATGGTCGATTACCCCGAGATCGACTTCCAAAACCAGTATTACTATGCCCGTCCCAAGAGCATGACGGAAAAGCCCAAATCGCTCGACGAGGTCGATCCGGCGCTGCTGGCGACCTATGAGAAGCTGGGCATTCCGCTGAAGGAACAGATGATCCTGGCCGGTGTCGAAGGCGCCGAGGAGGCCCCGGCCGAGGGCCGCAAGGTGGCCGTGGATGCGGTGTTCGATTCGGTTTCGGTCGGCACGACCTTCCAGAAAGAGCTCAAGAAGGCCGGCGTGATCTTCTGTTCGATCTCCGAGGCGATCCGCGAACATCCCGAGCTGGTCAAGAAATACCTGGGATCCGTGGTGCCGGTCAGCGACAATTTCTACGCCACGCTGAACAGCGCGGTCTTCTCCGACGGCTCCTTTGTCTATGTGCCGCCGGGCGTGCGCTGCCCGATGGAGCTCAGCACCTATTTCCGCATCAACGCAGAGAACACCGGCCAGTTCGAGCGGACGCTGATCATTGCCGACAAGGGCTCTTACGTCTCCTACCTCGAAGGCTGCACCGCGCCGCAGCGCGACACCTCGCAGCTGCATGCCGCGGTGGTGGAAATCATCGTCGAGGAAGATGCCGAGGTGAAATATTCCACCGTTCAGAACTGGTTCCCCGGGGATGAGAACGGCAAGGGCGGGATCTACAACTTTGTCACCAAGCGCGCCGATTGCCGGGGCGACCGGGCGAAATGCATGTGGACCCAGGTCGAGACCGGCTCTGCCGTGACCTGGAAATATCCCTCCTGCATCCTGCGCGGCGATGACAGCCAGGGCGAGTTCTATTCGATCGCCATCACCAACAACTACCAACAGGCCGATACCGGCACCAAGATGGTGCACCTGGGCAAGAACACCCGCTCGCGCATCGTGTCGAAAGGGATCAGCGCCGGTTTCGCGCAGAACACCTATCGCGGGCTGGTCAGCATGCATCCGAAGGCCAAGAACAGCCGCAATTACACCCAGTGCGACAGCCTGCTGATCGGCGACAAATGCGGCGCACATACGGTGCCCTACATCGAGGTGAAGAACAATTCCTCGCGGGTCGAGCACGAGGCCACAACCTCCAAGGTCGATGACGACCAGATGTTCTATTGCCGTCAGCGCGGAATGGACGAAGAGGAAGCGGTGGCGCTGATCGTGAACGGCTTTGCCAAGGAAGTGCTTCAGGCGCTGCCGATGGAATTCGCGCTCGAGGCGCAGCAGCTGGTGGCGATCTCGCTCGAAGGCTCTGTCGGCTGAGACGAGGCAGGGGTGGGCCCTCTGGCCCACCGATGCCACGGCAGAAGGCAGAGGGCGCGCGCGCCCGCAAACACAGGCGACCAGAGATGATCCCACGTATCAAACGTATCCAGAAGCGTCTGCGCCTCGGCCGTCCGGTCGAGAGCGTGAAGCTTCAGATCGTGCAGGCACGGGTGCTGGAGCGGGCGGTGACCTTTTGCGTCAACATGAAGAACGACCCGGTGCAGCGCAATCATCGGCGCGGGCAGTTCTATGAGATGAGTGAGCTGTCGCGGCTGGCGTCGGTTTTCCCCAAGGGCGGCGTCTTTGTCGATATCGGTGCCAATGTCGGCAATCACACGCTGTTTGCCGCGCTGTTTCTGGGGGCGTCGCGGGTGATCCCCTTCGAGCCCAATCCCAAGGCCTTCGAGCTTCTGGTGAGCAACGTGCTGGTCAATGGCTTGCGCGACACGGTCGATCTCTCGAAACTGGGGGTTGGCGTGTCGGATGCGCAGGGCGGCGGCTTTGCCATGCAGGACCGAGACCGCAACCTTGGCGGCGCCAAGATGCTTGAGGGGCAGGGTGAACTCGAGGTGCATCGCGGCGACGCGCTGCTCGAGGGTGTGACGCCGGATTTCATCAAGATCGACGTCGAAGGTATGGAAATGCAGGTTCTGGCCGGGCTGAGCGGCGTGCTGGAGCGGGCGCGGCCGGTGATGATGGTCGAGGTCGACAACGCCGTCGAAGCGGACTTTCTGGCCTGGGTCACGGCACAGGGCTATGCGCTGTTCGCGACCCATCAGCGCTATCGGCTGAACAAGAACCACCTGATCTGCGATGCCGGCGATCTGGATCGGCTCACCGAAGCCTATGCCGCAAGCGCCCCCAAGGCCGAGGCACCGGCCGAATCGGCCGATGTGCTGACGCAAGGTGAGGTGTGATGTCTGTGATTTATCTCACATTGAAGCCAATGCCGACGCATTTCTGCCGCCTTCCTGCGCGAACTGTTGCAGAAACAAAAGACGCAAGAGGCAGCAGACATGATCGGCACGCAGGGGCAGGCGAGCTTTCAGGCCCGGATTTCCCGGATCAATTCCGGACAGGTGAGCCAGGTGCCGCAACCGGGGGTCTCGGACGGCAGTGGGACCTGCTGGATCACCCACAAGAGCGCCCGGCGGATGCAAAAGCGCGCCGCGCCGGAGACCGGTCGGACGGCGTCGCCCTCGGGCCTTTTCGGCTTTGTGCTGGGCCTGCTGGCGTTCGTGCTGTCGCAATTGGGCGGGTATCACCTGTTCGGCCTGCCCGATTCCAAGATGACCGGCGACATCCGCATGCTGCTGGATGGCGTCGGCGCGATGGCGGTGCTGGCGACCGTCTCGCTGGTCATTGCCGCCCCGTCGAAACGGCACATGGCGGTCAGGATTGCCGGCGTCGCGGTGGCGATGGCCACGATGCACAATCTGGTGCACATGGCGCCGGATGTCTTTGCGATGGCCTTTTCGGCCGAGTGGGTCGAGGCCACCCGCGCCGCGAGCGAACCCGGATCGATCCTGTTTCGCGGCGTGAGCATTCCGCTTTCCTGACAATCGAAAAATCCGAAATCAGCGCGGCGCAGCCCCAAGGGGCGGCGCTGCCTTCACGCGTTTACACGAGGTAGAAAAATGCTGGAAATCAAGAACCTGCACGTCAAACTTGAAGAAGAGGACAAGCAGATCCTCAAAGGTGTCGACCTGACGGTCGAAGCCGGCAAGGTGCATGCCATCATGGGCCCCAACGGCTCTGGCAAATCGACGCTCTCTTACGTTCTCTCGGGCCGCGACGGCTATGAGGTGACCGACGGCGAAGCGACGCTGGAGGGCAATGACCTGCTCGACATGGAGCCGGAAGAGCGCGCCGCGGCGGGCCTGTTTCTGGCGTTCCAGTACCCGGTGGAAATCCCCGGCGTCGGCAACATGACCTTTCTGCGCACCGCGCTCAACGCGCAGCGCAAGGCGCGCGGCGAGGAAGAGCTCAACGCCACCGAATTCCTCAAGCTGATCCGGGCCAAGGCCAAGGATCTCAAGATCGACGCCGAGATGCTGAAGCGTCCGGTCAACGTCGGCTTTTCGGGCGGCGAGAAAAAGCGTAACGAAATCCTGCAAATGGCGATGCTCGCGCCCAAGATGTGCATCCTCGACGAGACCGACTCGGGGCTTGACGTCGATGCGATGAAACTGGTGGCCGATGGCGTCAACGCGCTGCGCGACGAGGGCCGGGGCTTCCTGGTCATCACCCACTACCAGCGTCTGCTGGACCACATCAAACCCGACGTGGTGCACATCATGTCGAACGGCCGCATCATCAAGACCGGCGGGCCCGACCTGGCGCTCGAGGTCGAAGAGCGCGGCTATGCCCATCTGGTGGAGGAGGTGGCGTAATGGCACTTCCGCAAATCAAACAGGATGCCACCGAGGCGCGGATTGCGGCGCTCGACCTGCCCGTAGGCGGCTGGTCGGATGCGGCGCGGCAGTCTGCGCTGGGCCGGTTGCGCGAAATGGGCCTGCCCGGACGGCGCGACGAATACTGGAAATTCACCCGCCCCGACACGCTGACCCAGCCCGAGGCGCCGCGCGCCGCGCTCTTTGATCCCAAGGAAGCGCCGGTCTTTGACGAGGTCGAGCGGCTCAATCTGGTCTTTGTCGACGGGGTCTTCGATGCCGAGGCTTCGGACGATCTGGCGCTCGAAGGCGTGACGATCGAGCGCCTGGCCGAAACCAGAAGCGATCTGCACTGGGCCAAGGGGCTTTACGGCACGCTCGAGGCCAATGGCCAGGTGCCGGTGCAGCGCCCGCTGGCGGCGCTCAACACCGCCTTTGCCACCGACGGCCTGCTGATCCACGTGACCGGCACCCCGTCCAAGCCGATCTCGATCTGCTACGAGCACAAATCCGAAACCTCGGATGCGATGCTGCACCATGTGGTCAAGGTCGATGCCGGCGCCGAAGTGACCATTCTCGAGAACGGCCCGGCGGCGGCGCGGTTCAACAAGGTGATGGAGATCGACGTCGCCGATGGCGCCAGGCTGCACCACATCCGCACCCAGGGCCGCGACCACGAGCGCCAGGCCGTGACGCATGTCTTTGCCCGTCTTGGCGCGGAATCGGTGTTCAAGAGCTTTACCCTGACCGCCAACGGCGTGCTGACCCGCAATGAATGCGTGATCGAGCTCACCGGGGACGACGCGGTGGCGCATGTCGCCGGGGCCTGTGTCGGCGACGGTGACTTTCACCACGATGACACCGTCTTCGTGACCCATGACGCGGTGAACTGCGAAAGCCGCCAGGTCTTCAAGAAGGTGCTCCGCAACGGCGCCACCGGCGTCTTTCAGGGCAAGATCCTGGTCAAGGCCGGCGCGCAAAAGACCGATGGCTACCAGATCAGCCAGTCGCTGCTGCTCGACGAGGACAGCCAGTTTCTCGCCAAGCCCGAGCTCGAGATCTATGCCGATGACGTGGCCTGTTCGCATGGCTCCACCTCCGGCGCGATCGACGAGGAGGCGCTGTTCTATCTGCGCTCGCGCGGCGTGCCGGAGCCGCAGGCGGTCAACCTGCTGACGCTGGCCTTTCTGGCCGAAGCGGTGCAGGAGATCGAGAACGAGGCGCTGGCCGAAGAGATCACCGCCCGGATCGAGGGATGGCTCATCCGCCATCGGGACTGACACGACGCCATGGCTATCACACAGGACATCGTCGCCACCTATCGCGGCCCCGGCGCAGTGATGTGCCGGCTGCTGGCGCGCGGCCAGCGCGAGGACCGGGCGCTGGCCATTCTCATGGCGGGCTGCCTTCTGGTCTTTGTGTCGCAATGGCCGCCGCTGGCGCGTCAGGCGCATTTCGACGGGCAGGAGCTCAACCCGCTTCTGGGCGGCGCGCTGCTGGCCTGGGTGATGATCGCGCCGCTGATCTTCTACGGTCTGGCGGCGCTCAGCCATCTTCTGGCTCGCGCCCTGGGCGGGCAGGGCAGCTTTTTCGGCGCGCGTCTGGCGCTCTTCTGGGCGCTTTTGGCGGCCTCACCGCTGATCCTGCTCAACGGTCTTCTGGCCGGGTTCATCGGCGCCGGGCCGGGGCCCAAGGCGGTGGAGTTCATCAGCTTACTCGTCTTTCTGTGGTTCTGGATCGGCGGGCTGCGCGCAGCGGAAAGGCCAGAGACATGACCCGGACCGGCTGGCGCGATCTGGTGACCGAAACGCTGGTGGCGCCGCGTGTGGCGGCGGCGCGGCTGATCGTGCTCGATCTGCCGCGCCCGGTGCTCTGGCAGGCGCTGGTGCTGGTGATCGTGCTCAATGCGCTGGCCTTTCACCTCGGCATCCTGGCGGCACCGCCCAGCGCGCCGCTGCCGCCAATGATGGCGACGCCTTTCATGTTCGCCTTGACGCTGGGCTGCGGCGCGGTGGTGACGGTTTTTGCCATCACTTTTACCGGCAACTGGCTGGGCGGCGAAGGCGGGCTTGGCGATGTGCTGGTGCTAATCGTCTGGCTTCAGGCGCTGCGGCTGGTGGTGCAACTGGTCGCCACCGTGCTGACCCTTGTGGCGCCGGGACTGGCGCTCATCCTCCTGATGGCCGTGAACCTCTATGGCCTCTGGATCTTCGTGAATTTCATCGATGTGGCGCACCGCTTCGGGTCGCCGCTCAAGGCCTTGGGCGTGATCGCGCTGGCGGGGATCGGCATCGTTCTGGGCCTGGTCCTGATGCTCTCGCTGATCGGGGCCAGCACCGTGGGAGTATCCGCATATGTATGACGTGGCCGCAATCCGGGCCGACTTTCCGATCCTCGGACGCGAGATCAATGGCAAGCCGCTGGTCTATCTCGACAATGGCGCCTCGGCGCAGAAACCGAAGGTCGTGATCGACGCGGTGACCCAGGCCTATTCGATGGAATACGCCAATGTGCACCGGGGCCTGTTTTACCTGTCGAACCTCGCCACCGAGAAATACGAGGCCGTGCGCGGCACCATCGCGCGCTTTCTGAACGTGGCCGACGAAGACGAGATCGTGCTCAACACCGGCACCACCGAGGGCATCAACACCGTGGCCTACGGCTGGGCGATGCCCCGGCTGGAGGCCGGCGACGAGATCATCCTTTCGGTGATGGAACACCATGCCAATATCGTGCCCTGGCATTTCCTGCGCGAGCGCCAGGGAGTGGTGATCAAATGGGTCGAGATCGAGGCCGACGGATCGCTCGACCCGCAAAAGGTGATCGACGCCATGGGGCCGAAAACCAGGCTGGTGGCGGTGACCCATATGTCCAATGTGCTTGGCACGCGGGTCGATGTGGCGCCGATCTGCGCCGCCGCCCGCGAGCGCGGCATCGCCACGCTGATCGACGGCAGCCAGGCGGCGGTGCACGGGCCTGTCGATGTCGATGCGCTGGGCTGCGATTTCTATGCCATCACCGGCCACAAGCTCTATGGCCCCTCCGGTTCCGGCGCGATCTTCATGAAAAAGGCGCGCATGGCCGAGATGCGCCCCTTCATGGGCGGCGGCGACATGATCAAGGAGGTGCATCGCGACGGCATCCTCTACAACGACCCGCCGATGAAGTTCGAGGCCGGCACCCCGTCGATCGTGGCGACCATCGGTCTTGGCGCGGCGCTGGAGTACATGATGGGCCACGGCATGGACAATATCGCCGCCCATGAAGCGGCGCTGACCCAATATGCGCGCGGCCGGCTGGACGGGCTGAACTGGCTTCAGATCCAGGGCAAGGCGGCGGGCAAGGGGGCGATCTTTTCCTTCACCCTCGACGGCGCGGCGCATGCGCATGACATCTCGACCATTCTCGACAAGAAAGGCGTCGCGGTGCGCGCCGGCCACCATTGCGCCGGCCCGTTGATGGATCATCTGGGCGTGACGGCGACCTGCCGGGCCTCGTTCGGCATGTACAACACCGAGGCCGAGGTCGACGCGCTGATCGACGCGCTGGAGCTGGCGCACGATCTCTTTGCCTGAGGCGCGATTTTACGCCGATTTGCAATTGCAGCGCCCGCGTACTCTGAGTATAGAGGGCCCTGCACGCACCTGTAGCTCAGCTGGATAGAGCGCTGCCCTCCGAAGGCAGAGGCCAAAGGTTCGAATCCTTTCAGGTGCGCCAAACTTCCCTTAAAAATCCGTTTTTCTCCGAGTGTTGGCCGTCGCGTGCGGGCCAGACTGACACGCTGGTCGAAGGCTGGTTCGCGAACCAAATCGTTCTTGGTACCTTTACGCTGTCAGACCCCGAAGGTGACGCCTTCAGCCTGGCCGTCGATGATCCCCGGTTCGGCGTGCGGGCGACCGCCACCCCCGGGGCAATTCGAACTGTGCCTCCTGGCGGGCACAAATTCGACTTCGACCAGGAAAGCAGCATCGATGTTGCGATCACGGCCATGGAAACCGCAACCGGCGATGCGGCGCAGAGCAGCCAGACATTCACCGTCAACGTAACCGACGTGAACCGGGAGAATATCGATGCCGGGCGGCGACGGAGGATCTTGTGATGATCGCGGGCGGTGCCGCAAACATGACCCATGAGGGCGGGGCGGGCGATGACTGCCTGTCAGGGGCCGCGCGACGACACGCTCCGGGGCGGAGATGGCAACGACAGGATCCACGGCAATCAGGGGCGCGACGTGATCGCCGGCGGTTCCGGCGACGACGACCTGCGCGGAGGCACCGGGGCCCACGAGTTCCTCTTTGTACCGGGGCGCGGCAACGACACGATTTCCGATTTCGAACATTTCCAGGACGCCATTGTCGTCAGCGTGGCGCTGCTTGGCCCGGCCACGACCGGGGCAGAGGTGATCGCCATGTTCGCCGACACAAGCAGCGGCGTGGCTGTTCCGGATTTCGGAAGCGAAACCATAACTTTCTCGAACCTGACGCATTTCGACGACTTGGCGGATAACATCTTTAACGCCTGACGGCAGGGGCCATCAGCCCCCCAACGCCGCGATATTGCCCTTGTCGGGAAAGCAGGTGGCTTGCCGCTCACGGGCCTCCTGCCAGCGGCCGATCGAGCGGCGCGTCTTGTAGCCGGGCAGACCGTCGGCGCCGCCGACGTCATGGCCCATCGCCTCGAGCGAGCGCTGCGCGGCGGCGATGTCGGAGCGGAACAGCCTGTCGACCCGGCCCCAAGCCTGGCGGAAATCGCCGACGTTGAAACGAATGCGGTCGCCGACATGGCCGACAAAGAGCGCATAGAGGTCGGAAGTGTTGTAATCCTTGAGCACGTAGAAGTTCGGCGTCACCACGAACGCCGGCCCATGCCGCCCGGCGGGCATCATCAGATAACCTTCGCCGGGCAGCTCATGCGCCGGGAAGGGCCGGCCCGAGACCCGGGTGATGCCCATGGCGGCCCAATCGGCGATCGGGCGGCCCTGATCGGGGCCTTCCAGCGTACAGGAGACCGCATCCGGCACCATGACCTCGAACCCCCAGTCGCGGCCGGCAACCCAGCCGTGTTCGGCCAGATAATTGCCGATCGAGGCGATGGTATCGGCCTCGGAGCGCCAGATGTCGGCCTTGCGGTCGCCATTGCCGTCGGCGGCGTAGTTCAGAAAGCTCGAAGGCATGAACTGCGGCTGGCCGAGCGCGCCGGCCCAGCTGCTCTTCATCGCGCTCTCCGGCGCGTGACCGGCTTCGGCGATCTGCAACGCGGCGATCAACTCGGCGCTGAAATATTCCGCGCGGGTCGACATGAAACCCTTGGTGCCCAGCACGCGAAAGACATTATGCGGGATCGCCACCCGACCATAGCCGCTTTCCCGGCCCCAGATGGCAAGGATGATGCGGCCCGGCACGCCGGTGCGCCGCTCGGTCTGCGCCAGCGCGGTGGCGTGGCGTTGCGCCATCTGCTTGCCGATGCGGGTGGCGCCGTCGATGGAGTTGCGATTGAAGTACTTCGACGGCGCGCCGAATTCGGCCTGCCGCTGACGTTTCGGGGTCTCGGGCGCGGTGCCGGGGGGCACCAGATCCGGCAGATCCCAGTTGAGCGTGACCCCTGAAAAGGCCGCGTCAAAGGTGGCGCGCGAGACGCCCTTGGCCCGGGCGCGCGGCCAGATCTCTGACTGGATCCAGGATTGAAACTGTCGCTCGATGGCCGGCTTGTCCTGGGCCTGCGCGGTCACGGCCAGGAAAACGAGGGTCACGGACAAAAAAAACGCACGCACTGGGAACCTCCGGATATCTGGTGGGTTGTGGACATGGAACGTAACGAGGAAGGGCGGATATATCACCCGGTTTGCCAGTCACAGCACGGTGATGCCGCAGCGCAGGATCACAATTTGACAGACGGCCCTGTCGATTTCTATTGTGTTCGTCCGCCTGTGGACTGCCAAGGTCTGTTGCGCCATCTCCCCGGATGCGCAGCTTTGATGGCAGGGCCCCGGTGTGACGAAACCGGAGGAGAAAAACAAAACGCCGCCCAGATGGACGGCGTCAATCAGACTGGCAGTGGAAGCCAGGTTAGCGGCCCCAGGAGCGGACCGCGCCGCAATCCATGTGCACGAAGTTCGAGCTGGAGTACCGGCCGACGCCGCCTGCGCGACAGGCGGTGGCTGCCTTGGCGATCTGGTTGACCGAACGGCCCTTGAGGCTCACGTCGGCCGCCTGGCCCTTGAGGTGCAGCGAGTTCTTGGCAACGCCGCTGGAGCGGGCGCGCAGCATCGCATTGGTTTTCGGGCTGCGGTATCCCGACAGCAGCATGTAAGGCTCGGGCACATCAAGCAGATTGTGCGAGGCCGCCAGAATGTCGATGGCACGAAGGTCGATGTATTTCACATCGTTGGTGCGCCAGTCGCGCATGAATTTGTGGACCTCTTCGACCGCATCCTTGATATAGTCGCCCTCGACCCAATAAATCATGTCGAGCCGTTCGCCCGTCCGGGCCGAATACATCTTTATGCGTCGGATGTCGCCGCCGCCGCGAAGGAAGCCTGCTGCGTTGGAGTAGGTCGGTGCCGCTGTGACCAAAGTTGCCGCGAACGCGCCCAATAGGCCACGCCGCGAGATACCGCTGCCGCGAAGTTCTGTCATGTTGTATTGCGCCTGTCTGTCGCTCTCTAAAAGTTCAGCCCGCGATGTTACGCGGAACCTGCCATCTCATCCCCAGATGCGTGGTCTGTATGCCACATTGGGGATTTTTCGCCAACCGGAGATTCCCGCATGGCTGGCGTCTCGCAAAAGTTGGGCGAAAACTTGCTCAATATTCAAACTTCACGGCAAGAATGCGCACAAAACCCCCGATTCTTGTCCCCTGTCAATTCATGGGAAAGTCTCGGAAGTGTGCGTTACAGTACTTAAGAATATGTGAGTAGACAGAGGGATAAGACAGACTAATTATTGTCTTGTTTAATTAATTGAGCTTCGGAGGGACGGGATGACGCAGTCGCAAAAGGCCAGTGGATTCAGATCGCTGATGGGAGGCGTGGCCCTGGCGATTGCCACACTGGGCCTCCCGTCTCAGCCCGCGTTTGCGCAGGTCACCGCCTTCAAGCAGGCGGTGGCGGAATCCGCCTCGGCGGACCGTGACATCGCCGCGTTCTATCGCGAGACCGGGTTCGCGCCGATCTGGACCGGCGACAGCGACATCCACCGCGCCCGTCGCGCCGCACTCTTGCAGGCGGTTTCCCGCGCCAGCCTTTACGGGCTGCCGGCCGACAAGTACCACCCCGACGTCCTGCGCGGCAAACTGGCCTCGGTGCAGGGCGAGCGGGCGCTCGGTGCGCTCGAGGTCGAACTCAGCGAAACGCTGGTGCTGTTCTCGCGCCATATGCAGACCGGGGTGCTGAACCCGCAAAAGGTCACCAATGGAATCAAGCGCGAGGCGCCGCTGCGCGATCCGATCACCTATCTGCGCGATTTCACCTCCGGCGATCCAGACGCCTTCTTTCGCACCATCGTGCCGACCTCGGCCGAATATACCCGCCTGATCCGCGCCAAGTTCGAACTTGAGCGGGTGGTGGCCTCGGGCGGCTGGGGCGCGCTGGTGCAGACCGACAAGGTCAGCCCCGGCGACAGCGGTGCAGCCGTTGTCGCGCTGCGCAACCGGCTGATCGCCATGGGCTACCTCGACCGGTCCAATTCGGCGACCTACGACAATGCGCTGCAAAAGGCGGTTCAGGACTATCAGGTCGATCAGGGACTGGAGCCCGACGGCGTCGCCGGCGCCGCCACCCTGCGGGCGATCAACGTGCCAGCCTCGGAACGGCTGAAATCGGTGCTGGTGGCGATGGAGCGCGAACGCTGGTTCAACCGGCCGCGCGGCGCGCGGCACGTGCTGGTCAACATCCCCGATTTCAAGGCGCGGATCATCGACAACGACAAGGTCACCTTCGAGACCCGCTCGGTGGTGGGCAAGGACACGCCCGACCGCGAAACGCCCGAGTTCTCGGACGTCATGGAATACATGGAGATCAACCCGTACTGGAATGTGCCCCGGTCGATCGCCTCCGAGGAATATCTGCCGGCGATGCGGCGCAATCCCTATGCCGCGGGGCATTTGCAGGTGATCGACGGCCGTGGCCGCGTGGTCCCGCGTTCGTCGATCAACTTTGCCCGCTATTCCGGCCGGACCTTCCCGTTCAACCTGCGCCAGCCGCCGTCGGACAAGAACGCGCTGGGACTGGTCAAGTTCATGTTCCCCAACAAATACAACATCTATCTGCACGACACCCCGGCCAAGAGCCTGTTCTCGAACGAAGTGCGGGCCTTCTCGCATGGTTGTGTGCGGCTGAACGATCCGTTCGACTTTGCCTATGAGTTGCTGTCGCGGCAGACCGACGACCCTGTCGACTTCTTTCAGACCCGCCTGCAATCGGGCCAGAACATCCGCGTTCCTCTGGATGAGCCGGTGCCGGTGCATCTGATCTATCGCACCGCCTATACCGATGCCAAAGGCCGGCTCAAGTTCCGCGCCGACATCTACGGCCGCGATGCGATGGTCTATCGCGCGCTTCAGAATGCAGGGGTGGCGTTGACCTCGGTTCAGGGTTAGACCGGGCTGCGCAACGATTGCGAGGCGCAGGATGACCTATACGGTACAGGACATTGCGGCGGCGCTCGGCTGTGAGGCAGCAGGCGCCACCGACATTTCGATCGAGGCCGTGCGGGAACCGGCAGAGGCCGGTCCAGAGCACCTTGCCTTGGCGATGAAACCCGAATTTGCCGAAACCCTGTCGCAGGGCAGGGCGCGTGCCGCGCTGCTCTGGACCGGCGCCGATTGGCAGGCGTTGGGGCTTGAGGCGGCGATCTTTGCCCAACGACCGCGTTTTGCGCTGGCGGGCCTGTCGCAGATGATGGACCCCGGAGCGCGTTATCCTCAGGGCATCCATCCCACCGCGGTGATCGACCCTTCGGCCGAGATCGGCGAAGGGGTGACCATCGGGCCGCTGGCCATGGTCGGACCAAATGCGGTGATCGGCGCCCGGTCGGTGATCGGACCGCAATGTTACATCGGGGCCGAGGTGCGCCTGGGCGGAGACGCGCTGCTGCATGCCCAGGTAACCGTGGCGCATGGGGTCACCATCGGCGCGCATTTCATGGCGCAGTCCGGCGCCCGGATCGGGTCTGACGGCTTCAGCTTTGTCACCCCGGAAAAGAGCGGCGCCGAACGCGCCCGCGAGACATTGGGCGACCAGGGCGAAGCCAAGGCGCAATCCTGGGCCCGGATCCATTCTCTGGGCGGGGTGACCATCGGCAATGATGTCGAGGTGGGCTCGAACACCTGCATCGACAGGGGCACCGTCCGCGACACCGTGATCGGCGACGGCACCAAGATCGACAACCTCGTGCAGATTGGCCACAATTGCATCATCGGCAAGGATTGCCTGATCTGCGGTCACGTTGGCTTTGCCGGTTCGGTCAAGACCGGCAACAACTGCGTCTTTGGTGGCCAGACCGGGATCGCCGACAATCTTTTCATCGGCGACAACGTGATCAGCGGCGGCGGCACGACGATCCTGTCGAACGTGCCAAGCGGCCGCGTCATGCTCGGGTATCCGGCGACAAAGATGGATGTCCAGACCGAAAGCTACAAGGCAATCCGCCGCTTGCCCCGGTTGATGCGGGATGTCGCAGCGCTTAAAAAAGCGGTTTCCAAGCAGGGCGAGAGCGACTAAATCACCGGAGGATCACAAGGCGGGGAGACCATCCGATGGACGTCAAGGACAAGGTTGTCGAGATCATTGCGGAACAGGCCGTTCTGGAAAAATCCGATGTCTCCATGGACAATACGCTCGAGGATCTGGGAATCGACAGTCTCGGGCTGGTCGAGAGCATCTTTGCGATAGAAGAGGCCTTCGATATCTCGATCCCGTTCAATGCGAACGAGCCCACCGAAAGCGATTTCGATATCTCGTCGGTCGGCAGCATCGTTGCCGGCATCAAGAAGCTGATCGCCGAGCAAAAGGGCTAGGCCCTGAGCAGATAACAGAGCGGGGCAGGAAGTCATGAAACGGGTTGTCATCACCGGCGCCGGAACCGTCAATGCGCTGGGGCAGAATGTGCCCGACACGATGGCGGCCATGCGCGAGGGACGCTGCGGCATCGGCACGCTCGACATCGCCGATCTCGACCGCCTGGCGATCAAGATCGGCGGACAGGTCCGCGATTTCGACCCGGAGGCCTGGTTCAATCGCCAGCAACTCTCGCTCTATGACCGCTTTACCCAATTCACGCTTGTCGCCGGCCGCGAGGCCATGGCGCAGTCGGGGCTGGAGTTCACCGACGAACTGGCGGCGCGGGCCGGGGTGATCCTGGGCAATTCCGGCGGCGGCATGAACACGCTGGATGAAAACTACCGCTCGGTCTACGAGGACGGCAAGAACCGGGTGCATCCCTTCGTGGTGCCCAAGTTGATGAACAATGCCGCGGCCAGCCATGTGTCGATGGAGTTCAACCTCAAGGGCCCGTCCTTCACCGTGTCCACCGCCTGCGCATCCAGCAACCACGCGATGAGCCTTGCCTTCCAGATGGTTCAAGGCGGCATGACGCCGGCAATGGTCACCGGCGGCTCCGAGGCCATGCTCTGCTTTGGCGGCGTCAAGGCCTGGGAAGGCCTGCGGGTGATGTCCAAGGACGGCTGCCGGCCGTTCTCGGCCAACCGCAACGGCATGGTCCAGGGCGAGGGCGCGGCGGTCTTTGTTTTCGAAGAGCTGGAGCACGCCCGCAAGCGCGGCGCCGACATCCTCGCCGAAGTCGTGGGCTTTGCCATGTCCTCGGATGCCTCGGACATCGTCATGCCGTCCAAGAGCGGCGCCGCACGGGCCATTCGCGGCGCGCTGGTCGATGCACGGGTCGATGCGACCGAAGTGGGCTATATCAACGCCCATGGCACCGGCACCGCCGCCAACGACAAGACCGAAAGCGCGGCGGTGGCCGATGTCTTTGGCGCCCATGCCGACAAGCTGATGATCTCTTCGACCAAGTCGATGCACGGTCACCTGATCGGCGGCACCGGCGCGGTCGAGCTTCTGGCCTGCATCATGGCGGTGCGCGACGGGGTGATTGCGCCCACCATCGGCTATGAGGAACCCGACCCGGAATGTGCGCTCGACGTGGTGCCCAACGAGGCGCGTGAGGCCGATGTCGACGTGGCGCTGTCGAATGCCTTTGCCTTTGGCGGATTGAACGCCGTTCTGGCGCTGCGCCGGTTCTGAGCATTTTTACCTGACATGTGAGGACGGCTGGCGGTGGGCTGGCTTTTGCTGCCGTGTCGCCGGGCGGGGCCGGGAGCCTTGTCGAGCGCGGGGTGGCGTATTTTGAAAGAGAAGAAGCCCGGGGGTGGTGAGACCTCCGGGCTTCCGGCGTTCTGGCAGGGGTGGGCCCTGTCAGATCATTGCGCGCGCTCGGCCGCATAGGCGATGGCGCGCTGGTAGTTGCCGCTGTCGTTCCAGGCCGAGAGAACCCGGAAATTCGCGGTGCCCTGGCCAAAGGGCGCGCCGGCGCGCCAGCCGTTGCGGGCCAGCATATTGGCGGCCGAGGCCAGCGCATCGACCGCGTTGTAGGGATCGGCCCGGCCATCGCCATTTCCGTCGACGCCATAGCGCAGCCAGTTGCCGGCGAGGAATTGCATATGCCCCAATTCGCCCGAGGGGCCACCGCGGGTGTTGGCAGTGATGATGCTGCGATCGACCAGTTGCAGCGCCGCGATGGCGTGGCTTTCGAACCGGGGATGCCGGCGGCAGTAAGAGGCCAGCGTCACCGCACCGCCGACGATCGGGGTTTCGCCGAGATAGCCGCCCCAGCTTGTCTCCAGCCCCCAGATCGTGGCCAGCACGCTGCCCGGCACGCCAAAACGCTGCTCGATCGAGGCGAAGGTGTTGGGGTTTTTGGCCATGCGCGAACGGGTGCGCTGGATGAAGGCATCGGCAGAGCTGCCGGAACGCTTGGCGAGGAAGGTTGCGGGGTCTCTTTGCAGGGTGCCGCTCTGGCTGGAGGGATTGGATTCGAACCGCCAGGTGATGCCGGAGAGCTGCGCCGATTGCAGCGCCTGCATGCCGCGCGGGCCGACGCCGCTGGCCTGGGCATCTTGCGCCAGCCCGGCCTTGTAGCCCGAGAAGGCGCCTTTCGAGGTGATGCATTGTGCGGCCTCTACGGCCGGAGCGGCGAGGCCCGCGACAATTGAAAAAACAATGGTGAAACGGCGCATGAAAATGTCCTTGTGGCAAGTGATCTCTCGCCATGAAGTGTAGCGGGCGCGGGGATTGCGTCCAGAAATTTTCGGGCAGACAGATCGCGCCGTTCCGGAAAAACGAAAAGGGCGCCCCGAGGGACGCCCTTCCGCATTGCGTGCCAGGCCCGGCTTCGGCCCGGCGCAGCCTCAGCAGCTGTAGTACATGCCGAACTCGACCGGGTGCGGCGTGTGCTCATAGAGCTCGATCTCTTCCATCTTGAGCTCGATATAGCCTTCGATCTGGTCCTTGGTGAAAACGTCACCGGCCAGCAGGAAGTCCATATCGGCTTGCAGCTCTTGCATCGCCTCGCGGAGCGAGCCGCAGACGGTGGGGATGCCTTCGAGCTCTTCGGCCGGCAGGTCGTAGAGGTTCTTGTCCATCGCCTCGCCGGGATCGATCTTGTTGGTGATGCCGTCGAGACCGGCCATCAGCAGCGCGGCAAAGCACAGGTAGGGGTTGGCCGAGGGATCGGGGAAGCGCGCTTCGACACGTTTCGCCTTGGGGTTCTCGGTCCACGGAATACGCACGCAACCCGAGCGGTTGCGGGCCGAATAGGCGCGCAGCACGGGGGCCTCGAAGCCCGGGATCAGGCGCTTGTAGCTGTTGGTCGACGGATTGGTGAAGGCATTGAGCGCCTTGGCGTGCTTCAGGATGCCGCCGATGAAATACAGCGCTTCCTGGCTCAGATCGGCGTATTTGTCGCCGGCAAACAGCGGTTTGCCGTCTTTCCAGATCGACATGTTGCAGTGCATGCCGGTGCCGTTGTCGCCATAGATCGGCTTCGGCATGAAGGTCGCCGATTTGCCGTAGGCCTGGGCCACGTTGTGGATCACGTATTTGTACTTCTGAAGCTCGTCCGCCTGCTTGGTGAGCGAACCGAAGATCAGGCCCAGCTCGTGCTGACACGAGGCCACTTCGTGGTGGTGCTTGTCGACCTTCATGCCCAGACGCTTCATGGTCGAGAGCATTTCGGAGCGGATGTCCTGACCGTCGTCGATCGGGTTGACCGGGAAGTAGCCGCCCTTGATGCCGGGGCGGTGGCCGGTGTTGCCCATCTCGTATTCGGTGTCGGTGTTCCAGGAGGCGTCGAGCGCGTCGACCTCGTAGGACACCTTGTTGATCGAGTTCGAGAAGCGGACGTCGTCGAACAGGAAGAACTCGGCTTCCGGGCCCCAGTAGGAAATGTCACCGATGCCGGAGGACTTCAGATAGGCCTCGGCCTTCTCGGCGGTGCCGCGCGGGTCGCGGTTGTAAGGCTCGTTGGTGTCGGGCTCGACCACCGAGCAATGCACGCAGACGGTCTTTTCGGCATAGAACGGGTCGATATAGGCGCTGTCGCAATCGGGCATCAGCTTCATGTCGGAGGCTTCGATCGATTTCCAGCCGGCGATGGAGGAGCCGTCGAACATGAAGCCCTCTTCGAGGAAATCCTCGTCGACTTCGCTTTCGATCACGGTCACGTGCTGGAGCTTGCCGCGCGGGTCGGTAAAGCGGATGTCGACATAGGCGACGTCCTCGTCCTTGATCAGCTTGAGCAGGTCTTTTGCGCTCATTTGGTCATTCCCTTGATTGGTTTTTCAGTGTCGTGATCCCGGAGACGCTCCGGGGTCTGATGAGTGGTCACGCCTTGCAGGAGGCCCCGGATCAAGCCCGGGGCAGGCGGCTCTGCGTCAGAGCGCGTCGGAGCCTGTCTCGCCGGTCCGGATGCGGATCGCCTGTTCGACCGGGGTGACAAAGATCTTGCCGTCGCCGATCTTGTCGGTCTTGGCCGCCTCGACGATGGCTTCGATCGCGCCGTCGACCTGATCGTCGTCCAGCACCACCTCGATCTTCACCTTGGGCAGGAAATCCACCACATATTCCGCGCCGCGATACAGCTCGGTATGGCCTTTCTGCCGTCCGAAGCCCTTGACCTCGACCACGCTGAGGCCCTGGACGCCAACGTCTTGCAGCGCCTCCTTGACCTCATCAAGCTTGAACGGCTTGATGATTGCCTCGATTTTCTTCATGTGGTGCCTCCTCGCAAAGGGTGTTGAGCCGCTCAGACCACTTCTCACCGGGGGCTACAATTGTGTAGGGTTCGGGAGGGGCGGATTTGGCAGGTCGCGAAAACCATGCGCCCAAAGAACGGGCGGTTTGCACATAAATCAAGCAGAATTGAATCTTGGGGTGATCGATGAGTGAATTGCTGACCGGCGCAGAGATGCGCGCGCTCGAACAGGCGGCGATTGCGCGGGGCGATGTGACCGGGCTGGAGTTGATGGAGCGCGCCGGCGCCGGCGTGGTTAGGGCGGTGCTCGAGACCTGGCCCGGGATCTGGCCCGAGCTCGGGCAAGGCGCGCCGCGGGCGGTGGTGCTCTGCGGGCCGGGCAACAATGGCGGTGACGGGTTTGTCATTGCGCGGCTGCTGCTGGCGCGGGGCTGGGCGGTCGAGGTTTTTCTCTTTGGCGATCCGGAAAAGCTGCCGCCGGATGCCCGCGCCAACCATGACCGCTGGCACGCGCTTGGCGCGGTGCGACCGCTGGAGGAGACATCGCTCGACGGGTATCTCGAGGCGCATCCCGAAACCGCGCTGGCGGTGGATGCGCTCTTCGGCACCGGGCTGACCCGGCCGCTCGGCGACCTGCGGGGCGTTCAGGCGGTGCTGAGCCGCTGGCAGGCCGCCGCTGCGCCACAGGTGGTGGCGGTCGATCTGCCCAGCGGGCTCTGTTCGGACAGCGGGCGCTACATAGGCCGGGATCGGGACGATCCGCCGGGCCGCGTGGTGCGAGCCAATCTCACGGTCAGTTTTCACCGGCCGAGGCTGGGGCATCTGCTGGCCGAGGGGCCTGAGGCATGCGGCGCGCTGGTGGTGCAGGATATCGGACTTGCGCCGTCGCAGGACGCGGTCCCCGGCCCAGCGCGACGGGTGGACGCGCCGCCGGCCGAAACGCTTGCCAAGGGTGGCGGGCACAAGTTCTCGCACGGCCATGCGGTGGTGATCTCGGGCGGCTTCGGCAAGACCGGCGCGGCGCGGCTGGCCGCGCGCGGCGCGCTGCGGATCGGCGCCGGCCTGGTTACGCTGGGCGTGCCGGGGGCGGCGCAGATGGAAGTGGCCGGCCAGATCACCGGGTTGATGATGACGCGGGTGGAGGATGGTGCGGCGCTGGCCGCGCTGCTGGAGGACGGGCGGATCACCGCGCTCTGCCTCGGGCCGGGGCTGGGGCTCGACAGGGCGCGGGCGCTGGTGCCGGTGGCGCTGGATCAGGCCGCAGAGCGCGCCCGGCCGGCGCGCGGCGTGGTGCTGGATGCCGATGCGCTGACCGCCTATCGCGACGATCCCGAGGCGCTGTTTGCCCGGCTGCACGCGCGCAGCGTGCTGACGCCGCATGACGGCGAATTCGCCCGGCTTTTTCCCGATCTCGCGGCGCGGCTTGGCGATACACCGCACGCGGGCCCGGCCTATTCCAAGGCAGACGCCGCACGCGATGCGGCCCGGCGCGCCGGCTGTGTGGTGGTGTTCAAGGGCCCCGATACGGTGATCGCAGATCCGCAGGGGCGGGTCGCGGTCAATGCCGGGGTCTATGATCGCGCCGCGCCCTGGCTGGCCACGGCAGGCACCGGCGACGTGCTGGCGGGCTTTGTCACCGGATTGCTGGCGCGCGGAATGGCCCCGATGCCGGCGGCGCAAACCGCCGCCTGGCTGCATGTTGCCTGCGCCCGGCATTTCGGCCCCGGTCTGATTTCCGAGGATCTGCCCGAGGCGCTGCCCGCGGTGTTGCGCGCGCTCTAGGCCACACCCAAGGCTGTGGGCTGCCGGGTGCCGCAGGCGATTTCGATGCCATCGGCATAAAGGATATGCGGCGCGTCGAAATGCAGCTCGATCAGGCGCAGTTTTTCATGTCCGCCCCGGGTGATGAACTGGCCGTCCACCAGCCGCGCGGCGGGCACCAGCACCTCCTTGGCGCCGAACAGCGCCTCGGCGCGCCAGTCGCGCACCAGCACCGGTTGGCTGGCCGGCAGCACCAGGTCGGTGTCGGGGCGGGTGTGGCCCAGAGATCCGGCCCGGATCCGCACCGTGGCGCAGCGAACCTCGCGCAGCACGACCTGGCGCAACAGCGCCATGCCGGTGTCGCGGGTGATGATGCGGTCGCCGGGGCTGAGATATTGCACCGGCATTTCGCCATCCAGCGTCCACAGCCGGGTGCCGGCGATGAGGCCATTGATTTCGGAATTCGCGCGCTCTTGGTGCCGGACAAGGTCCGGCTGGGCAACCTGCTCACCTGCGCGCCCGACCACGTTGGGATTCATGGGCTTACCTGCTCTACTACTTGTTTTGTTTTTTTCACAGGTTATCTCAAGAACCGGTAAATGTCCTGATATTTTCGCGCCGCTATCCGAAATCCCCTCGCATCCTCTTTCGAGCTTTGCTAGAGACCGGCGGGCGCGCGCGGTTCCGCGGGGCGCAAGGATGCGGGTGTGGCGGAATTGGTAGACGCACCAGATTTAGGTTCTGGCGCCGCAAGGCGTGGGGGTTCAAGTCCCTTCACCCGCACCACTCCTCGCCCCGAGCAGAGGATTTTCGCATGACCCGCCCCCTCTCGATCACCGTCATCGGCCCTGGCAGGGTGGGGCAGACGCTGTTGCGCCTCGGTCACAGCTCCGGCGTTTTCGAGCTTGCCGATATCCTCGCCCGGCGGCCGGATGCGGCAGCGGCGGCGCGGGATTTCGCCGGCGGCGGCCGCGCCATCACCGGGTTCGAAGACCTGCGCCCGGCCGATCTGTTTCTGCTCACCGTACCCGACGATCAGCTTGCCGGCGTTGCCGGTGACCTCGCCCGTCAGGGCCTTCCCCCGGCCGTCGCGGCGCATTGCAGCGGCTTTCACCCGGCGGCGCTGCTGGCGCCGTTGGCAGAGGCCGGCTGGCAGACCGGCAGCGCGCATCCGGTGCTGTCCTTCGCCGATCCGGCGAGCGCCGCGCGCCAGTTCCCCGGCTGTTTCTGCGGCATCGAGGGCGCGGCGGCAGACCGGCTCTCGGAGGTCTTTTCGACGCTCGGCGCGCGCTGCTTTCCGATCCGCGGCGAGGCCAAGGCGCTCTATCACGCGGCGGCGGTGATTTCGAACAACTTCACCACCGTGCTTCAGGGCCTCGCACAAGAGGCCTGGGCCGAGGCCGGCGTGCCCGCGGCGGTGGTGACCGACCTGCATGCGACGCTGCTGCGGGGCACGGTCGCGAATGTCCTGGCCAAGGGGCCGCAGGCGGCGCTGACCGGGCCGGCGGCGCGCGGCGATGCGGCGGTGATCGCGGCCCAGGGCCGCGCGGTGACCGAATGGCAGGCGGAGGCGGGGGCGGTCTATGACCTGCTCAGCGCCATGGCCGCTCGGCTCAAGTCAACCGGGCGCACCGGCTCAGGGCAGGAGCGACAGCCAGACCCAGATCGTCAGGATCGACAGCCCGGTGGCGATCAGCACCGATGAGGCCGCCACCCGCTTGGCCACGCCGTACATATTGGCAAAGACATAGGTGTTGATCCCCGGCGCCATGGTCGCCGTCAGCACCGCCGAGCGGAGCGCCCCGGTGGACAGGCCGGTGATCGTCGCCATTGTGTAGGTGATCGTCGGGTGCAGGATGAGGGAAACGGCACAGACCATTGCGATAATGCGGAAATCTCCGTCAGGACGATAGCGGTACATGACCCCGCCCATGCCAAAGAGCGCGCAGGGAATGGCCGCACGTACCACCAGATCGATCCCGTCGGTGGCCACCTGCGGCAGCGCGAAGCCCGAGAAATTCACCACAAAGCCCAGCATGATGCCAATCACCAGCGCGTTGCGGAACATTGCCTTGAGCACCTTGGCCGGCATCTGCCGCGCCGGGGTGCCGCGCGAACGGGCGATCTCCATCGCGGTGATGCCGAGGCCGTAGCAGAAGGGCGAATGCAGCGCCACGATGGCATAGTTCGGCCCCAGCGCCCCGGCGCCATAGGCGCTTTCGGTGATGGCGATGCCGAGCATCACCGAATTGGCAAAGAGGCAGCAGAAGCCGATGGCAACCGAATCCTCCCAGGCGCGCTTGAAGACATAGCGCCCCGCCAGCAGTCCGACGACGAAGCCGGTGAATGACCCGGTGTAGAAACTGAGCAGCAACGCGAGGTCGAAATGCGCCCCGAGATCGAGCCGCGAGATCGCCTGGAACAACAGCACCGGGATGGCGATCTTCTGGGTGAAATCCATCAGGCCATCGATGGCGCCGTCGCTGATCCAGCGGCGCCAGACGGCGAGATAGCCGGCGCCGATCACCAGGAAGACCGGCAGGATGACCTCGAGCAGCGCCTGCATGTCAGCCTTGCGCCCCGCGGCTGCCGTGGCGTGGGCGTATTTGGAAAGAGAAGAAACACCAGGTCATGCAGGAAGTGTCAGCTGCATGAGATCGTAGGCCGGGGTGATGTGGTCGGGGGTTTCGGCCTCCAGCGTGGCGTAGTCGAGATCGATATGCATGTTGGTCAGCACCGCCCGCCGCGGCGCGGCGCGGGTGATCCATTCGAGCGTCCGCGCGAGATGGGCATGGGTCGGATGCGGTTTGCGGCGCAGCGCGTCGACGATCCAGATGTCGAGCCCTTCGAGCAGCGGCCAGGCCGCCTCGGGGATCTCGGCGACATCCGGCACATAGGCCAACCCGGCAATGCGAAAGCCCAGCGCGTCGATCGATCCGTGGTTGACCTCGAACGGGGTGAAGGTGATCGGCCCGCCGGCGCCATCGACGGTGACATCGCCGGCGATGGTGTGCAGGTCGAGGATCGGCGGATAGGGCGAGCCCTCGGGCTGGGCGAAGGCATAGCCGAACCGCGCCAGAAGCGCGTCCTGCGTCGGCCCGTCGGCCCAGACCGGCAGCCGGGTCTTCATGTTGAAGACGATCATCCGCAGATCGTCGATGCCATGGGTGTGATCGGCGTGAGCATGGGTAAAGATCACCCCGTCGAGCCGGCCGGTGCCGGTGTCGAGCAACTGGCTGCGCAGGTCGGGCGAGGTGTCGATCAGCACTGAGGTGATGCCGCCCGGGCCCACCCGCTCGACCAGCATCGAGCAGCGGCGGCGGATGTTTCTGGGGTTCTCCGGGTCGCAATCGCCCCAATGGCCGCCAAGCCGGGGCACGCCACCGGACGAGCCGCAGCCGAGAATGGTGAACCGATAGTGATCGCTCATGACGGCGACCACGCGGCGGCCTTGGTGAAAAGCCGTTCGAAATTGGCTTCGGTCCGGGCGGCGAATTCGCCGTAGTCGAGGCCGAAGGTTTCCGCCGCCTTGCGGGCGGTGTGGGCGGTATAGGCCGGCTCGTTGCGCTTGCCCCGATGGGGCGGCGGCGCAAGATACGGCGCGTCGGTCTCGACCAGGATGCGGTCGAGCGGGGCGCCGGCAAAGATATCGCGCAGCTCGGCGCTTTTCGGAAAGGCGGTGATGCCCGACATCGACAGGTAGAAGCCGAGGTCGAGGGCGCGTTTGGCCAGCGCGGCGCCCGAGGAGAAGCAATGCATCACGCAGGAGAACGGCGCATTGCGGTGCTCGGCGGCAAGGATTTCGGCCATGTCGTCATCGGCGGCGCGGGCATGGATGATCAGCGGCAATCCGGTCGTCTGCGCCGCCTCGATATGGATGCGCAGGGATTTCTTTTGGATATCAGCGCTCTCGGAGGTGTAATGATAGTCGAGCCCGGTCTCGCCGATGCCGACGAACTTGGGATGATCGGCCAGCGCCACCAGCGCATCGGCGGTGGCCAGCGGTTCGTCGGCGGCGCTCATCGGGTGGGTGCCGGCGGCATAGAAGACCGGATCGTAGGTCTCGGCCAGGGCCCGCACCCCGGGTTCGTTCTTCAGTTTCGTGCAGATGGTCACCATGCGATGCACCCCGGCCTCGACGGCGCGGGCGACAATGGCGTCGCGCGCGTCGTCGAAATCGGGGAAATCGAGATGGGTGTGACTGTCGGTGATCTTCGGGTTGCTCATGATCCGCCTCAGGCGGCCAGGTCGGACGCCGTTTTCTGGAGTTTGATCATCGTATCTAGGATGAGCGCGGCAGGGTCAAGATTGACCGCCCGGCCGTGGCGGCTGCGCTCGGAAATCTGCTGACCGATTTCGGCCCAGGCGCGGGCGCGGCGCAGATCGGGGGCGAGGCGGGCAAAGATCTCGGCCTCGTTTCTCGCCGCGGCGGGCTGTGGCATCTGGCCGGAGGCGCCGGCGCGGGCCAGCCGGATCAGCGCCAGGTCAAGCAGCGAAAAGATTGTGGTGACCCGGTCCTCGGCGCCACGCGCGGTGGCGGCCTCGGCCAGTGCCAGCGCACGGGCCCGGTCAAGCTGGGGCAGGGAGCCGAGCAGCGTCAGGATCGCGGTGTAGAGCTTCGGCCCCTCGTTGAGCGACAGCCGGATCGCATCGCCGACCGAACCGGCCGAAAGCGCAGCCAGTGCCTCGGCCTCCTCGGGGGGCACGGCGACGCCGGCCTGGTCGAGCGCGGCGGCCATGTCGGGCGGCGAGAGCGGGCGCAGGTGCAACATGCGGCAGCGTGAGCGGATGGTGGGCAGGAGCGCCGAGGGCTGGTGGGTGACAAGCAGCAGCGTGGCGCGCGCCGGCGGCTCTTCCAGCAGCTTCAGCAGGGCGTTGGCGGCACTGGTGTTCATCTCGTCGGCGGCATCGACGATCACCACCCGCCAGCCGCCATCCGCGGCCGAGAGCGCAAAGCGCGATTTCAGTTTGCGCACCTCGTCGACGGTGATTTCGGCCTTGAGCCGCTTGGCGCGGTCGTCCCAGGGCCGGGTGAGCTTGAACAGCCCGGGCTCGGATCCGGCGGCGATGCGGCGGGCGACCGGGTGATCCTCGGGGATATCCAGCGAGCGGGGCGGCGGCGCGCCGAACAGGCCGCCATCGGCCGTGCTGGGCGGATGGGCGATCAGGTGTCGGGCGATGCGCCAGGCCAGCGTCGCCTTGCCGGTGCCGCGCGGCCCGGCGATCATCCAGCCATGGTGCAGCCGGCCCGAGGTGACGGCCTCGAGAAAGGCCTGCTCGGCCGCGGCCTGGCCGATCAGCCGGGCGGTGTCGCGCGGGTGGGGGGCGCCTTCGGTCTGGTCGGGCTGGGGACGGTCGTCGCTCATGTGCTCAGGTGTAGTGCGACGGCGTGCCGGACGGAAGGGGGGATCTGGCCTTTGGCGGCGGCACCGGCGCGGGGGCGCACGTGCATTACCGGGAATGTCCCGCCCCGGACCTGATCCGGGGCCCCGTGGTTCATCATGGGAGAGGTCCCGGCGCGGGGGCCGGGACGGGGAGGTCCTGTAGCGGCCGCCTCGCGCCTGGACCGGCGGCCACCGCCGTTTGCTCTGGGCCCTGCGCAAACGCTCGCGTGCGTTGCCAGGCGTGTCCCGCCGCGGACCTGATCCGGGGCCCCGAGATTCGTCACGGGAAAGGTCCCGTTCGTCATGAGAGAGGTCCCGGCGCGGGGGCCGGGACGGGGAGGTGTTGTGGCGGCTGCCTGGCGTCTGGACCGGCGGCCACCGCCGTTTGCTCTGATCTCTGCGCCGGCGCGTGGGTGCATTGCCATGCGTGTCCTGCCCCGGACCTGATCCGGGGCCCCGTGGTTCGTCACGGGAGAGGTCCCGTTCGTCATGGGAGAGGTCCCGGCGCGGGGCCGGGACGGGGAGGCACCGTGGATGCCGCCCTCAGTTGGACTGCCGGAGCTCAGAGCCGTTCGCGCGCCGCCAGCTCCGCGACGTCTTGCGCCACCTCATCCACCGCGCGGCCGCCGTCAATCACCCGAAAGCGATCCGGAAATTCGCCGGCCAGCGCCAGGAAGCCGGCCCGCATCTGCTCCTGCAACCCGGCACCGAAATCCTCGAACCGTTCTTCCACGCCGCCGCGGCCCTTGGCGCGGGCCAGACCGAGGGCCGGGTCCATGTCGATCAGGATCGTCAGGTCCGGCTCGCGGCCGATCATCAGCGCATGCAGCTGGTCGACGATGCCGCGCAGATCGCCGCGCGAGAGACCCTGATACATGCGCGTCGAATCCGCGAAACGGTCGCAGATCACCACCTTGCCGGCCGCCAGCGCCGGCAGGATCGTCCGCTCCAGGTGATCACGGCGCGCGGCGGTGAACAGCAGGATCTCGGTCTCCGCCGACCAGCGGTCGGGATCGCCCCGCAAGACCAGCGCGCGGATCTCCTCGGCGCCGGGCGAGCCACCGGGCTCGCGGGTCAGCACCACCTCGCGGCCCAGCGCCCGCAGGTGCTCGGCCAGCCGTCGGGCCTGGGTGGATTTGCCCGATCCGTCAATGCCTTCGAAAGAGATGAACACCGGGCGCGCGGGTCAGGAGGCCAGGCCGGGCACCGGGGCGCCCCATTGCTTGAGCAGCACTTTGGCCGCTGTCGTCACCCGGCTCATGAAACCGCCCGCCGCGACGTCGCGATCCGCGACCAGCGGCACGGTCTTCTCGGGCAGCCCCTCGAGCGAGATGATCATCTCGCCCAGCTGGTCGCCCTTGGCCACCGGCGCCTCGATCGGGGTGTTGTAGACGACCTCGGCATTGACCTTGCCGCTGGCCAGTACCGGCACCAGCATTTCGATATCCTCGGCCGGCACCAGGCCGACTTTCATCTCCGAGCCCATCCAGACATCGGCCTCGGCCACCACCTGGCCCTGGGCGGCGACCTTGGACTGGGTGAAATGCCGGAAGGCCCAGTTGACGATCTGCTCGCTTTCCTCGGCCCGGGCCCGTTCGCTGTCGAGGCCCGAGACGACAAAGACGATGCGGCGCTCATCCTGCTTGGCCGAGCCCACGAGGCCATAACCCGCCTCCTGGGTGTGGCCGGTCTTGAGCCCGTCGGCGCCGATGCCGAGCCGCAGCAACGGGTTGCGGTTGCTGACGTTCTGCGGCGCGCGGCCGTCGAAGGCAAAGGTGCGTTCGGCGAACATCGGGTAGAATTCGGGGAAATCCTCGATGAGCCGCCGGGCGATCAGCGCCAGATCCCGGGTCGACATGCGGTGGCCTGCGGCGGGCCAGCCGTTGGAATTGGTGAAGGTGGAATTGGTCATGCCCAGCTGTTGCGCCCGCCGCGTCATGTAGCGGGCAAAGCCGGCCTCGGTGCCATCGGGGCTCAGCGCCTCGGCGATCACCGCGCAGGCATCATTGCCCGACAGCACGATGATCCCGCGCAGCAGATCCTCGACGCTGACCCGGTCGGTGGTGTCGAGGAACATGGTCGAGCCGCCGTAGGACATCGCGTGTTCCGACACCGGCAGCTTTTCCTGAAGATCGAGCCGGCCGTCGCGGATCGCCTCGAAGGCCATGTAGAGCGTCATCAGCTTGGACATCGACGCCGGCGGCAGCGGAGTGTCGGCATCCTTGGCCAGCAGCACCGTGCCGGTGGTCATGTCGACCACGAAAGCCGATTGCGCGCGGGTTTCGAAGGCATGCAGCGGCAGCGCCGTCGAGGCGGCCAGCGCGAAGGCGAGGAGGGGGGCGGCGAAATGTCTCGTCATGGCAGGTCCGATTGGCAAGGGCCCTCGGCGGGGCGGTTAATTGGTCACGGCATAGGCATCGGTAAAGCCCGCCGACTTGATCGTCCCGAGCGCGGCGGCGCGCTCCGCGGCGCTGGCGGCGGGGCCGACAAGCACCCGCCAGAAGGTCTTGCCCTGGCTCGACTGCTTCTTGATGATCGCGTTCAACCCGCGGGATTTCATGGCGGCGGCGGTATTTTCGGCGTTCTTCTCGATCGAGAAGATGCCGAGCTGGATATAGGGTTTGTCCAGGCTCGCGGCCTGCGGCGCCGGTTTCGGCCTGGGCGGCGTGGCGGGGGCGGCTGCGATCGCCGCGGCGGCGCTGGCGGCGGGGGCGTCAAGCTCGGACGCGGTGATCGCCTCGGGCGCGTCAAGGCCGGCAGGGTCCAGTGTTTCGGGCACCTGCGGGGTTTCCGGCGTCTTCTCGCGGCGCAGCGCGGTGACATTGAGGTTGGTCGGCTGGCCGGCCACCAGGCCCAGCGCATCGGCAGCATCGGAGGACACCTGAAGCTCCGGCCCCGGGGTGGCACGTTCCTTGCGGAACAGCGCGCCGATCACGAACTTGCCGTTCGAGGGGTTGCGAATGATCACCCGCTCGGGCTCGCGCACATCCGGGTGCGCCACCCAGACCCCGCCGAGCGAGGGCCGGCCGTCCCAGAGCCCGCCTTCGGTGACCTGGAACACATCCGGCGCCTCGACATCGCGCTCCACCAGGCGGGTCGCGCGGCTGGCCGGGGCGGCGGCGGCCGCGCTGTCTTTGGATTGCAGAAAGCCGGGAAGCTGTGCGCCGTTCTCGCAGGCCGCCAGCAGCCAGATCGCGGTGCCGGCCAGCAGCACCCGTGCGCCACGCGGCATGGGGGATCGGCCGACCGCGGAAACTCGCTGAGAAATCATTATCTTGCCCTTTTCGCCTTGAGTGCCTCTGCCGAGGCCTTGCCGGTTTTCCGGTCTTGTCCAGACTGCCTGCGCCATGTCGCGCGCCGACAGCTTATCCTCTGCCCGCATGCAAGAAAAGGCCCGCAAGGCCGGATCGGCGGAAATCCTGCATCAGAGCGCTTTGCAGAATCACTTGCCGCCGTTTAACGAAGCGAAGCGCGGAGGAGTGGCAGAGTGGTCGAATGCACCGGTCTTGAAAACCGGCGTGCGTGAAAGCGTACCGTGGGTTCGAATCCCACCTCCTCCGCCACGGTCACCTTTTCCCCGATTTTCCTGAGAGCGATACTTGAACCGCGACTCCTGTTGGCGTCGAGGGGAGGGGCGTCTGCCCGTTTCCTCCGTCATCCCTCCCGGGAGACCTCGGCGGGTGTCTTTCCTCCGGGGCATTTTCTGGGGGGCGCGTGGAGCTGGTCGCAGACCCTTTTCAGTTCATGATCCGGTCTCTCGTCTGCCCGCACCCAAGGGGCCCCGGGTCAACCCCGGGGCGCGCTGTGTCCGTACCCCCCGAACTCAACGGCCCTCACCCTCGCCGCCCTGCTGCAAATCGGCCGGATCGCCCTGAAGGCGGCCCCGGCCGGATGTCGCGCTTGTGGGGAAGCCATCTCCGGCCCCGCCGGTTGGGGTTTTCAACAGTGGCTTGAAATGCGCGAACCGAACCGGCCTGCCCGGCGAGCAATCCTTTGAGAGTTTGGCCCACCGACGCTGTGCTCTTGCGCTGCGGGCCGGGGATGGCACGCCCCCCCCGGCCACGGCGCGTCGGCTTATGCAGCCATCTTGTGGCAGGCTTCGGCGCACCGACGGCAGGCCTCGGTGCAGCGCTGGCAAGCCTCTTTGTCGTGCTTCTCGCACTCGGCGGCACAGGCCTCGCAAATTTCGGCACAAAGGGCGCACCACTTCTTCGACATCGGCGACTTGCGCGCCATGACCCGCGCACAGGCCTGGCAGACCTCCGCGCAATCGAGACAATGGCGAAGGCAGTCCGACATTGCCGCATCGCCAAGGCAGCAATCCACGCAGGTTTCACACGCGGTGGTGCAGTCGAGGCAAGCCTGGATGCAATCGTTCAGGGCTTGGTCATTCATCGATATTCTCCTTGTCGAGTTTCTTGGGGTGACCGCCCGGCGTTTTTGCCGGGCAGGCGGGTTCGGCCCGCTCGTTCAGCGAGAAACGAGAAAGAGGCGAGCGGGCCGAAAACGCGGGGTCTAACGGGAACCGTCAGGCCAAGTGAGAAACGGCATGTTCACGACGATTCCGCTGTCGGAGATGCGAATCTCGTTGTTCGCTTCGGCCTTGGTAACGGCTTCGGCAGAGCGCAGGACGCGCGGCTCGGTGCTGTCCGACCAGTTCACCAGCATGATCTTGCGCAGGGGCGTATAGGCTTCGGTGCCTGCCGGTCGGTCGAACACGTCTGGCTGAAAACCCAGCGGCCCACGGGGGCCGTCCGGCTGAAGCCCGTTCTCGAAGACATAGACAGGCGCCAGGAGGTCAGCCGGAATGTCCGCCAATGACGGGACAACCGGAACAGGCGATCCCATCATGTCGGTCAGAATGCCGGCGATCCCGGGGTCCGAGACTTCCGTATGGATGAAGTGGATGTCTTCTCCCGTGGCATATCCGAAGACAGGTGGCACACGGGGAATGTCAGCCATATCCATGCCGCCCGACATGTCCATCATCGGCGTCATTTCCGATCCCTCGGACATCGAGCCGGTTTGGGCACTCGCTGGCGCTGCTGTGAGGCCCAGGGCCAGAAATACGGCGGCATACTTGTGGATTTTTCGGATTTGTCTGCGCATCGGGATCACCTCGGACTGCTGATTCCCAATGCACTCTAACCGCCGTACCGAGGTACGGTGTCAACGGGGTATATTCCATGCCGGCGTCGGCGGCTGACCTAAGGTGTAACGGTTTTGGGTGTCATGCCGCCAATTCCTGATCTTGATCGCGCCAACATGCCTCGTTCGGCATTCGGTGTTCAGAGCGAATTTTATGACGACGTGCCTGAAGTGAACCACTACCGGCTGACGCCGGTAGCATCATGTTTTCCATGTAGTTCGAGGTACTGAAGTATGATGTCGTCGGTCACGTTTCCCGAAGTGGTCGAGAAATACCCACGAGCCCAGAACCGGCGGCCCCAGTAGCGCTTTCGCAATTCGGGGAACTCCATCTGGACCCGGCGCGAAGAGCGACCCTTGATACGTTGCATGACCGTGGCGAGGGCCAGTTTCGGCGGCACACTGATGAACATGTGGACATGGTCACGCGCCACGACGCCCTTGACGATGTGCACGTCGAGTTCTGCGCAGGTTTGGCGGATGATCTCGCGAAGACGTTCCCGCATC